>CAVSIX010000013.1:0-308996 GCA_963728195.1 Ilumatobacteraceae bacterium
AGGCTCCGCTCATCAGCGAAACCCCTGGTCACAGTGTCGGGCTGGGGAGATTCGAACTCCCGACCTCTTGTCCCCCAGACAAGCGCGCTAACCAAGCTGCGCCACAGCCCGTATGCATGTGGAGCGCAGACTCTATCGACTGCGCGGCGGAACTGGTGCCCGCATCGGGATCAGGTGAGGATCTGGATGAAACGCCAGCTCAGGTAGACGACGAGCGTCGCCACCATCAGCTTGAAGTGCCATGGCGTCTTCTCGTCGTCCGCGTCGACCTCGGACGGCTCCTCGACGACTCGGCCGCAGCTCGGACAGGTGCCGTCGTCGTTCATCGAGTTCGGCGTCCAGTACTTCGCGCACTCTTCACACCAGGGCATCAGTATCCCTTTCCGTCCGTTTGCTGCGTCACTGACGCTTGCGGACGCGCAGCTTGATCGCAGTCGATCCCAGGCCGAATTCTTCCCTGATCGTGCGCTCGATGTAGCGCAGGTAGTGCTGCGGGACGTCGCGGTTGACGAACAGCGTGAACGTCGGCGGGTCGATGGCGCCCTGCACGGCGTAGAGGATCTTGGCCCCGCCACCGATCGGCTGACGCTGCTGGGCGGCGGCGATCACCTTGTTGACGTCGCGCGTCGGCACCCGCGTGTGGTACTGCCCGATCGCTTCCTGCAACCGGGGGCGCAGCTTGTCGACGTTCTTGCCGGTGAGTGCGGAGATCTTCAACACCGAGCTGTCGGCGACGAAGCCGAGCATGCGGGTGACCTCGCCCTGGATCTCGAGGCGCTCCTCGGTGCCCACGAGATCCCATTTGTTGAGGATCAGCACGATCGGGCAGCCGGCAGCATCGACACGTTCGGCGAGACGCTGGTCCTGGGCGGTCACGCCGACCGTGGCATCGATGACCAGCAGTGCGACGTCGGCGTCGTCGATCGACCGCAGCGCCCGGACGAACGAGTAGTACTCCGCCGAGTCGTCGATACGACCCTTGCGCCGCATGCCGGCGGTGTCGATGAACACGATCGGGCCGTCGTCGGTGTCGACCAACGTGTCGATCGAGTCCCTCGTGGTCCCTGCGAGGTCGTGCACGACCGAGCGGTCTTCGCCGACCAGACGGTTGAACAAGGTGCTCTTGCCGACGTTCGGGCGTCCGACGATGGCGACGCGCGGCACCGCCGCTTCCTGTTGGGCAGCTGCTGCCGCCTCGTCGTCGTCGACCGGCCGCCAGGGATCGATCGGCTTGTTCGCCGGCTGGCGCAGATGATCGGGGAACCGTTCGAGCACGATGTCGAGCAGGTCGCCGGCCCGGCGGCCGTGCAGTGCGCTCACCGGCACCGGTTCGCCGATGCCGAGGCTCATGAACTCCCACATCTCGTTCTCGCGCCGTTCGTTGTCGGCCTTGTTGGCGACGACGACCACCTCGGTGCCCGACCGCCGGATCCAGTTCGCGATCTGCTGATCGTCGTCGGTGAGCCCGACCGAGGCGTCGACCACGAACAGCACCACGTCGGCATCCTTCACCGCCGCTTCGACCTGCCGGCTCACTTTGACGTCGAGATCGTCGCCACCGGGCATCCAGCCACCGGTGTCGACGACCCGGAACGGCACGTCGAGCCACTCGGCGTCGAGTTCCTTGCGGTCGCGGGTGATGCCCGGACGGTCTTCGACGATGGCCTGCTGGCTGCCGACGATGCGGTTGAACAGCGTGCTCTTGCCGACGTTGGGGCGTCCGATGATGACGACGGTCGCGACCTCACCGGCTTCGTCGGTGGCGGCATCGGCGCCGTCGCGGACCGCCTCTCCCCCGTTCTCGTCGGGTGATGGGTGGTGGTCGATGTCGGTCACGCCGGCTCCAGTGCGGCACGGAGTGCGATGCCGTCGGTCTCGATGATCTCCACGACCCGGGGAAGGTCGCCGACTGTCAGTCCGTCGAGGAATCGTCCCTCGTCGGACAGGCACACGTCCGGCAGCAGGTAGCGATGCCCCTGCGGTTCGGCGGCGAGTGTGCGGCTGACGTCCTCGCCGGTCAACAGCCCGGTCACGCCGGTGTTGCCGCCGAAGAAGTCGTTGCGAACGGCGATCACCCTGACGTCGTCGCGTCCGAGCGAGTCGACGAGCGGTGAGATCACCGGTGCACCGAGCTCGCCGGTGAGGATGCCGACCGGTGCCGTCGGCCGTGGCCGCAGCGAGACGGTCGCCGTCGGCGCCGGAGCAGAGGTGCCGGTGCTGCACGGTGTACCGGTGCGCAGCCCGGTGTAGGCCGCTGGGTTCGGAGGGGCGTCGACCGCCGCGAAGAACCCGCGCCGGACACCGGTGGCCTCGTCGGTGCTTCCCGTGAACTCGGCCTCGAACGTGCGCGCCATGCCGATGCCGTCCTCGTGCATCGCGAAGCCGTCGTAGCGTTCGGCGGGCGGGAACGGTCGCTGCGCCATCAGGTAGTACTCGTCGGCCGCGTACACCATCCGTTTGCCGAGCGTGGCCTGGAACACGTCCTGCCAGTCGTCGACGATGTCGACGACCGCCTGCGCCTCGGCGACGGTGTGCAGGCGCATCGTCGCTTCGGCGTTGAACTTCGAGATGCCCAGCGGCACGACGGCGACCGAGTCGAGTTCGGGAAAGCGATCCAGGATGCCGGCCATCGTGTCGGTGAGCACGGCGCCGTCGTTGACGCCCGGACACACGACGATCTGACCCCGCACGGTGATGTCGTGATCGAGCAGGGCTCGCAGCCAGCGCAGGCTCATCGCTCCGCGAGGATTCTTGAGCATGTGGCTGCGCACGTCGGGATCGGTGGCGTGGATGCTGACGTGCAGCGGCGAGAGCCGCTCGGTGACCACGCGCTCGAGATCGGCCTCGGTGAACCGGGTGAGCGTGGTGAAGTTGCCGTACAGGAACGACAGACGGTAGTCGTCGTCCTTCAGGTACAGGCTGCGGCGCATGCCCTTGGGCAACTGGTAGATGAAGCAGAACTCGCAGTGGTTGTCGCACGTGCGCACCCGGTCGAAGACGGCGCTCGACACGTCGACGCCGAGCGATTCGCCGGCGCGCTTCTCGATCGAGAACGCCAGGTCGAGGCCGCCGCGCTGCACGTCGAGTTCGACGTCGGCTTCGTCGGCGGCCATCTGCCACTCGATGATGTCGCGGGGTATCTCGCCGTTGATCCGCACGATCTCGTCGCCTGCCTGCACCCCCGCCAACGCTGCGGGCGATCCGGCGCTGACCGCCACGACGACGGGCGCGAGCGATCGCGACGGCGTGGCGCGCTCGATGTCGCGCTCGCTGGCGCGTCGGACGTCGGCATCGACGTGGACGGTGTCGGACATGGGTTCGTCAGGCTACCGGCGGGCGGTGTCGGGTAGCCTGGGAGGGGATGTCCACCACCGCAACCGACTCCCGCGTCGAGCTGGTGCTGCTGGCGCAGCCTCGGGGATTCTGCGCCGGCGTCGAGATGGCGATCAAGGCGCTCGCCTGGATGGTGCGCACGTTCCCCGCTCCCGTCTACTGCTATCACGAGATCGTCCACAACAAGCTCGTCGTCGATCGATTCGTCGACCAGGGCGTCGTGTTCGTCGACGACATCGCCGACGTGCCGGTCGGCAGCCCGATCATGCTGTCCGCGCACGGATCGGCCCCCGAGGTCGTCGAGGCGGCCCGCAGCCGCGGTTCCTACGTCGTCGACTCCGTCTGTCCGCTCGTCACCAAGGTGCACCACGAGGTGAAGGTGCGCGCCGGCAAGGGATACCGGATCGTCTACGTGGGCCACCAGGGTCACGAGGAGGCGATCGGCACGATGGCGGTGGCCCCTGACGCGATCGACCGGGTGGAATCGGTCGAGGAGGTCGATCGGCTCGAGCCGTCGGAGCAGCCGGTCGCACTGTTGGCCCAGACCACGTTGTCGCACCGCGACTGGGAGGGCGTCGCCGTGCGGGTCAAGGAGCGCTTCCCGGAGGTGTGGACACCGGGGCGCAGCGACCTGTGCTTCGCCACCACGAACCGCCAGGCCGCCTTGATGGAGCTGGCACACCGGTGTGACGCCGTCGTCGTGATCGGTTCGGCGAACTCATCGAATACCCGGGCGCTCGAGCAGTTGGCCCGAGAAGAGGGGTGCGAGCGGGTGTACCGCATCAACTCGGTTGCCGAGCTGCCGTCGGATCTGAGCGGCATCGTCGGCGTGACCGCGGGTGCGTCGGCCCCCGAGGAACTCGTCGAGCAGGTGGTCGGCTTCCTGGCGCCGGTGCGCGGTGTCGAGTTGGTCGACGTCACCCTCGAAGACGAATACTTCCCGCCGCCGCGCAACATCCGCGACCTGCAGGTCGCCATCGAGACAGCGGCCACCGCACTGCTCGGCGGCAGCCTGCTCGACCGGCCCGGTATGGACGATCGAAGCCTCGGTGCCAGTGACGTCCTCGCCGGTCTGCCATCGGCGTGATCAGACCGTCACGGCGCCGAGGAGGTCATGCGTCCTCGACGGCGGGCGTCCCGGGCGCAGCGGCGACGGCGTCGTCCTGCGCACGGTACGTACGCAGCAGTTCGAGTTCGGCATCCTTCTTCGGGAACAACCAGAAGATCAGCAGTGCGCCACCGGCGACGGTCACGATGCCGGCCAGGTACGCCCAGTCTTGTCCGTCGACGAATGCCTGCTTGGCGCCGGCGACGATCTGATCGGCGTACCGGGGGTAGCGCTGGGCGGTCTGCGCGGCGCTGGCGAACGACTTCGTCAGCTCGGCCTGGACGCTGTCGGTGACGCGTGCCTGCTCGGCGGTCGGCGCTCCGGCGATCGCCGAGTTGACCGCTGACGCATACCCGGCGGCGAGCAACGCACCGAAGAGCGACTGCAAGATGGCGCCGCCGAGGTCGCGCTGGAGGTCGGCGGTGCCCGACGCCATGCCGGCGCGCCGGACGGGGACGGCGCTGGTCAGCGAGTGCGACGACGGCGTTCCGGCGAAGCCGACGCCGGCGCCGACGAAGGCATAGCCGAGACCGATCGACCAGTACGACGTTCCCTCCCGCCACAGCACGAGCATCGTGACGAAGCCGGCCATCACGAACGAGTACCCCACCAGCAGTGCGAAGCGGGCGCCATTGACCTCGACGAGCTTGGCGGAGCGCGGCGCGCAGATGATCATCATCACCGCAGCCGGGAGGATCGCCAGGCCCGCTTCGACGGTCGAGTAGCCGAGAACGTTCTGGAGAAACTGCTGGCCGACGAACATCGCACCCATGAGCGATCCGAACACGACGATGCCGGCGCATGCAGCGACCCAGAAGGTCCGCCTCCGAGCGACGTTCAGGTCGTAGAGCGGATTCTCCACCCGGCGTTGACGGATGACGAAGCCGACGAGTGACGCCGTGGCGACCAGGAACAGCCCGAGCACGAGCGTGCCCGCACCGGGCACCGGGATGAAGTTGATGCCGAGGATGATCGAGCCGACCAGCACTGCGGACAGGACGCCGCCCAGGTTGTCGACGGGGTCGCTGGCTTCACCGACGTGCGCAGGGATCTCCTTCAGGACGAGCGGAAGGGCGACCACGATCAGCGGCAACGTCACCAGGAACACCGAACCCCACCAGACGCGCTCGAGGAGCACGCCGGCGATCAGCGGGCCCAGCGACGAGATCGCACCACCCGCCGCGGACCACAACGCGATCGACTTCGTCCGACCGGGGCCGGACCACAGGGCGGTGATCAACGACAAGGTGGTCGGATACGCCATGCCGGCGGCGAGTCCTCCCACGATGCGCGCGACGATGAGCATCTCGATCGTCGGCGCCCATGCGGCGACCAGACAGGCCGGCAGCGAGAGCACCACCCCGACCATGAGCATCATCTTGCGGCCGTAGCGGTCACCGACGGCGCCGAGCCACAACACCGAGGCGGCAAGTCCGAGCGAGTACCCGACGGCGACCAGGTTGAGCTGTGTCTGCGACGCGTCGAACGCAGCCCCGATACTCGGAAGGGCGACGTTGGCCACCGCCATCGGCAGGTTGGCGACCGCGGCGACCAGGATGAGGGTGCCGAGCACCACCTTCGCGTTGCCGGGTGACGTGCCCGAGGCCGCCGGCGGTGCGGTGGCCGTGGCGCTCACCCGACGATCTCGTTCCGATGGTCAGAGGTGAGCAGGCCGGGGCCGCGCAGCTCACGCTGCGACGGTCGTTCGGACGTATCGAGGATCAACTGGCTGATCACGCTCGCGCACGGTACGCCGCCCGGTCGATGTCGGCATCGGCCAGATCGGATGAGATCCGCGGTTCGCCAGTTGACGGCCTCAGCGGCACATCACCGGCACATCAGCTACGCGGCACCTCCGACCACGGCCGGTCGCGGTCGACGCGGATGTCGCCGGGCAGGCCGAGGACGCGCTCGCCGAGGATGTTCTTCATCACCTCGGTCGTGCCACCCTCGATCGAGTTCGCCCGGCTGCGAAGGAACGCCTTCTGCAGCGTGTCGGCGCCCATCGCGGTCTCGGGCCGCACCATCTCGTAGCTGCCGTACAGCAAGCCGTCGGCGCCGAGCAGGTTGACGACCTCGTCGTAGATGTCCTTGTTGAGATCGGCCGACGCCATCTTGCCGATCGATCCTTCGGGCCCGGGATCGCCCATCTTGCGGTTCTGGTTGGCACGGATGTTGGTGAGGCGCAGCACCTCGGCTCGCGCCCACAGTTTCATCACATCGTCACGGGCGACGGGATCCTTGGCCGACTCGGGCAACTGCTGCCACGTCTGCACGAGTGCCGAAATCGTCCCCGAGCCCTTGGCCGGGATCGAGCCACCGATCGACACCCGCTCGTTCATCAGCGTGGTCAACGACACGCGCCAGCCGTCGCCGGGGCCGCCCAGCATCTCGGCGTCGGGGATCCGGGTGTCGGAGAAGAACACTTCGTTGAACTCGGCCTCGCCGGTCATCTGGCGCAAGGGCCGGATCTCGACGGTCGGATCCTCCATGTCGACGACGAATGCGGTCAGTCCCGCATGCTTCACTGCGTTGGGGTCGGTGCGCACGACCAGCAGCCCCCACTTCGACAGGTGGGCGAGCGTGGTCCACACCTTCTGGCCGTTGACGATCCACTCGTCGCCGTCCTTCACGCCCGTCGAGGAGAGCCCGGCGAAGTCCGATCCCGAGCCCGGTTCCGAGAAGAGCTGGCACCAGATTTCCTCGCCGGTGAACAGCGGGCGCAGGTAGCGCTGCTTCTGCTCCTCGCTCCCCCAGGCCACCACCGTCGGCCCGGTCATGCCATGGCCGATCGGATTGCGGTACATCGGATTCGGTGCGCCGGCGGCGTAGATGCGCTCGTTGATCAGCTTCTGCAGCTTCGGGTTCAGACCGAGGCCGCCGTGACCCTCGGGAAAGTGCACCCAGGCGAGTCCTCTGTCGAACTGCTCGCCCAGGAACACCTTGGGCTCGGTGCTCGGCGGTGGGAAGGACTCGAGGAGATCATCGACGAGCTCGTCGACGCGCTGTTCTTCGGCGGTCAGGTCGCCGCGGTGATCGGTCATCGTCATGACGGGCACCGTAGTTTCAGCCGTCGGCCGGAATCCTGTCGAGCAGCTGATCGCGGATGCTGACGCCGGGCTCACGTGCCTTCTCGCCGGTGACCCGCCATCCGAGCCGGCTCGAATACAGCAGCGGCGGCTCCTTCAACCGGCCGGGGTGCACCTCGACGACCCGTGCGAACAGCAGATCGTGATCCACCATCGTCAACCGGTCGAACGTCTCGCAGTGCAACCACGCGATCGAGTTCGGCACCACGGGCAGCACGTGGTCACGTCCGGGCCAGTCCGTCAGGTACTCCTCGGCGACGTAGCGGAACTTTCGACCGGGATACGAGAAGTACTGGCCCTCGACGATCTGGTCGGCGGCGAGGATGCTCACGGCGAAGCGACCGGCCCGCGTCATCAGCGGATACGTGTCGTGCTTCGGCGACACGCTCGCCATCACGATCGGTTCGTCGAAGCTCACCTGCTCGAACCAGTGGCTCGTGTAGGCCCGGCGAATCTCGCCGTCGGAGGCGCCGATGACCTGCACGCCCTTGATCATCTGGCCCAGGCACTGCTTGACGTCGCGATCGATCACCCCGCCAGTGTGGCGCCGCACCGATGAGCGAAGCGACCAGATGCCGTCCTTTCGCTCATCGCTCGGACAATCGCTCCGGTCAGTTGAAGACGCCAGAGGTGGCGGCGATCTCGGCCGCTTCCTGCTCGGCGAGTTCGGGAACGGCGCTGCGCAGGTCCATCACGATCGCCAGGCGAACGGCGTCGGCTCGGCCGGCGAACACGCTCTTGAGGTTGTTGAGCATCCGGATCACGATGTCGCGGTTCGGCGTCGGGTCGAGATACCGCTCGTTCCACGGCACTTGTGCGCCGGTGACCTCCTCGAACAGCCGGCGGGCACCCTGGCGGTCGAGCCGGCGTCCGCCGTCGAACGGGTCGAAGAAGGCGTCGTGATCATCGGCGGACCGCACCAGGAAGTGCGCTGGCATGCCGACTCCCTGGAGTCCGATGCCGCGCCGTCTCGCCACCTCGATCATCAGCACCGACAAGCTGATCGGGATCCCGGTCCGAGACGCGATCACCCGGTCGAGACACGAGTTGCGCCAGTCGTAGTAGGCGCGGCGGTTTCCGGCGAATCCCTCGCCGTCGAACAGGTGGTGAGCGACGCCGTCGGGCGTCGAGATCGGACAGCGTGCCGCCAGGTCGTCGAGCGCACTCAACCAGTGGTCGAGGTCGAGACCGGGCTGGATCGCCGTGGACATCAGCAGCGCCGCCTCGTCGAGCGGCACCGCCGACCGATCGGGCCGCATGATCTCGGCGAAGCGGGTTCGAACCACCGACCAGACCGTATCGCCGCCATGCGTCGCGGCGGCCGAGTCGACTACGTTGCCCGGCATGTTCCCCGGCGCACACCTCGAAACCCACGGCGACAAGCCCGCACTCATCATGGCCGGGTCCGGCTTCACGCAGACCTTCGCCGAACTCGATGCCGCCGCCAACCGGCTCAGCAGGCTGCTGCGAGCAGCCGGCCTGCAGCCCGGCGACCACATCGCGATGTGCATGGAGAACCACGATCGGTACCTCGAGATCGTGTGGGGGTGCCATTACGCCGGCCTCGTCTACACCTGTGCGTCGTCGCGGCTGACGAGCCACGAGCTGGAGTACATCATCAACGACTGCGGCGCTCGTGCGTTCATCACGTCGAAGTACAAGGCCGATCAGGCCGCCGAGATCGTTGCCAGGACACCCGAACGTCGAGCTGCGCTTGATGCTCGACGGCACGATCGACGGCTACGAGAGCTACGAGGCCGCCGTCGCACGAACAGTCGACCGAACCACTCGACGAGGAGCGCGTCGCCGGACTCGACATGCTGTACTCGTCGGGGACGACCGGCATGCCCAAGGGCATCGCCCGCCCGTTCCCGAACACGCCGCTCGAGGGTACGCCCGGTGGCGTCGCGCCGCTGCTGCAGTTGCTCTTCGGCATGGACGAAACCAAGCGGTACCTGTCGCCGGCGCCCTTCTACCACGCGGCTCCGCTGCGCTTCTGCCTCGCCACCCACGGGATCGGCGCCACGATCGTGGCGATGGAGCACTTCGACGCCGAGGCGTACCTCCGCCTCGTCGAGCAGTACGACATCACCCACAGCCAGGTCGTGCCGACGATGTTCGTCCGGATGCTCAAGCTGCCGGAGGAGACCCGCACGAAGTACGACGTGTCGTCGCTCGAGTGCGTGATCCACGCCGCTGCGCCGTGTCCGGTGCCGGTGAAGCAGCAGATGATCGAATGGTTCGGCCCGGTGATCCGCGAGTACTACGCGGGCAGCGAGGGCAACGGCTTCGTCTACTGCGACAGCGAGGCGTGGCTCGCCCATCCCGGCACGGTGGGGTCGCCGATCGGCTGCGTAGTCCACATCGTCGGCGAGGACGGCGAGGAGGTCGCCCAGGGCGAGTCCGGCACGGTCTACTTCGAGGGTGGGGCCGAGTTCGAGTACCACAACGACCCGGAGAAGACGAAGAGCTCACGCCATCCCAAGGGATGGAGCACGCTCGGCGACGTCGGCTACCTCGACGAGGACGGGTTCCTGTACCTCACCGACCGCAAGGCCTACATGATCATCTCCGGCGGGGTGAACATCTATCCGCAGGAGGCCGAGAACGTCCTGGTCACGCACCCCAAGGTGATCGACGTCGCCGTGTTCGGCGTGCCCAACGACGACTTCGGCGAAGAGGTGAAGGCGGTCGTCCAACCCGTCGAGATGCCCGCCGACGACGAGGCGGCGGCGGCGCTGGCGTCGGAGCTGATCCAGTTCTGCCGCACCGAGCTGGCCGACGTCAAGTGCCCGCGCTCGATCGACTTCCGCGACGAACTCCCCCGCCATCCGACCGGCAAGCTCTACAAGCGCCTGCTGAAGGACGAGTACTGGAAGGAAGCCGGCCGCAGCATCTGAGTCGCGGCCCGATGCGGCCGGACGGACGACCGGCAGATCTCAGCCCGGCGGGGCGAAGAACTCCAGCGGCAGGTTGTCCGGGTCGCGGAACGACAACCCCGAGCCGTACGACGCGTCGACGATGCCGCCGTGGGCGATCCCGAGTTCGTCGAGATGCGCTTGCCACGACTCGAGTTCGGTGCGACTGGCGCAGCCGAATGCGACGTGATCGAGCCCGAGGCGATGCTCGTCGAAGTCCCGGTCGGGGTTCGATCCGGCGAACTGGTGCAGCCCGAGCAGCGTGCCGCCGACGAGCCAGACCACGTGGCGGAACGGACCGGTGTCCTCGTCGAGGACGGGATCGGTCCCGATCAACGAGCGGTACCAGGGCACGCTGCGATCGAGATCGCTGACCGTGACGGCAACGTGGCCGATGGGTGGGAAATCGGCCATGGCAGGCCCCCCTTGTCGATGTGGGTGCTCCCCCCAATGGTTCGCCCCCCGGAGTGGACGTTACTACGTCTGTCGCAGGTGCTGTCGCAGTGGATGACTGCAGGTTCGTTGCGGGGCCGGCGAAGCGCTAGCGTGCGTCGACTCGTTTCCGCTGGGGGAACGGCAACACAGGGTAGGCACAGGGTGGGTCGTCGCGAAGACCAAGAGCCCGGCTCGATTCGGCTGGTGGGGGTTCGCAAGACGTTCGACGACGTCGTGGCGGTCGATCGGCTCGATCTCGAGATCGCGGACGGCGAGTTCTTCTCGTTGCTCGGCCCGTCGGGATCCGGCAAGACGACGGTCTTGCGGATGATCGCGGGCTTCGAGACACCGACGGCGGGTGCGATCCTCCTCGGCGGCCAGGACGTCACGTCGCTGGCTCCCTACGACCGAGACGTCAACACCGTGTTCCAGGACTATGCCCTGTTCCCGCACATGACGGTGCAGGAGAACGTCGAGTACGGCCTCAAGGTGAAGAAGGTCGGCCGGACCACCCGGCGCGCCCGAGCCGGCGAGATGCTCGAGATCATGCGCCTGTCCGGCTACGGCTCCCGACGGCCCAACCAGCTCTCGGGTGGTCAGCGTCAGCGGGTGGCGCTCGCTCGGGCCCTCGTGAACCGACCGCGCGTGCTGCTGCTCGACGAGCCGCTCGGGGCGCTCGACCTGAAGCTGCGCGAAGCCATGCAGGTCGAGCTGCGCACGATCCAACACGAGGTCGGCATCACGTTCGTGTTCGTGACCCACGACCAGGGCGAAGCACTCTCGATGAGTTCGCGCGTGCGCGGTGTTCTGCCAGGGCCAGCTCGAGCAGGTCGGCGCCCCCCACGAGATCTACGAACGCCCCGCGACGTCGTTCGTCGCCGGTTTCGTCGGAACGTCGAATCTTCTCGACGACGCATCCTCCCGGCGGCTGCTCGGTACCGGCGGCGCACACAGCATCCGTCCGGAGCGGATCCAGATCATCACCGGCGCAGGCGATGCCGGGGCACGCGATGTCGTCGCCTCCGGGACCGTCAGCGACATCCAGTACCTGGGCGCCGACTCGCGCGTCCACGTGCAACTCGACGGCGGCGTGGGGCTCGCCGTCACCGTTTCCAGCGAGCGAGCGAGGGACATCGACGTCGGGGCGACGCTCACGTTGTCCTGGACGCATGCGGCAGCGCAACCGGTCGTCTACGACGATCCGTTCTCGGCGTACGAAGCGCCATCGATCACGAACAACCCGACCACCGGTCGGAGACCAGAGGAGGAGACCACATGAACACCACCAAGAGATCCGGGGCGAGATTCGGGGCGATCGGACTGTCGTTCGTCCTGCTGCTCGCTGCGTGCGGCAGCGACGATTCGTCGTCCTCCGCCGACACCGAAGCGCCAGCCGGCACGCAAGCGCCAGCCGGCACGGAAGCGCCGACGGGCACCGAGGCGGCGACCGGCGACATGCCGACGGCACTCGGCGACGGTGAGGGCGAAGTGAACATCGTCGCCTGGGCGGGCTATGCCGAGGATGGTTCGACCGACCCGGCCGTCGACTGGGTGACGCCGTTCGAGGAAGCGACCGGCTGCCAGGTGAACGTCAAGACGGGCAACAGCTCCGACGAGATGGTCCAGCTGATGCAGACCGGTGAATACGACGGCGTCTCGGCGTCGGGCGATGCCACACAGCGACTGATCGCCGGCGGCGAGGTCGCTGCGGTCAACACCGACCTCATCTCGAACTATGCCGACGTGTTCGACGACCTGAAGCTGCAGCCATGGAACAGCGTCGACGGCGTCGCCTACGGCGTTCCCCACGGCCGTGGCGCCAACCTCCTGGTGTACAACACCGAGCTGTACACCACGGCGCCCGACTCGTGGTCGGAGATGTTCGAGGCCTCGACGGCCGCACCCGGTGCGATATCCGTCTACGACTCGCCGATCTACATCGCCGACGCCGCGCTGTACCTGATGGCGACACAGCCCGACCTCGGTATCACCAACCCGTATGCGCTCGACCAGGAACAGTTCGACGCCGCGATCGAGCTGCTGACCCAGCAGCAGGACCTCGTCAGCCAGTACTGGGCGCTGTACACCGATCAGCAGGCTGCGCTCGAGGACGGCAGCGTGCTCGCCGGAACGACCTGGCAGGTCATCGTGAACCTCGCCCAGGCCAACGGTGCGAAGATCGATGCGGTCAAGCCGGTCGAGGGCGCCACGGGTTGGTCCGACACCTGGATGATCTCCTCGAAGGCGAAGCATCCGAACTGCATGTACATGTGGATGGATCACATCATCTCCCCCGAGGCGAACGCCGCAGTCGCCGAGTGGTTCGGTGAGGCGCCGAGCAACGCACTGAGCTGTGATCTCACCGCCGATCCCGACCACTGCGCCACCTACCACGCGGCGGAAACCGACTACTGGACCGACGTCTGGTACTGGGAGACCGCCACGGAGGAGTGCGTCGACGGTCGCACCGACGTGGCCTGCGTGCCCTACACCGAATGGGTGAATGCGTGGAGCAAGCTCCGCAGCTGACCCGCGATCCGGTCGTCGGCCCCCCATCCGGGGGGCCGACGCGGCGGTTTGCACGCGTCTTCACCCACCACCGGCGCCTCGGGCTGACCGCGACGCTGGGCGCACCGGTGGTCTGGTTGCTCGTCGTCTACATCGGCTCGCTCGTGCTGCTGGTCGCGACGGCGTTCTTCGCGCTCGACCCGACGACACAGAAGCCGACCAACGAGTGGACGCTCGACAACATCGACACGGCGTTCACGACGCCGGAGTTCACCTCCACGGTGATCCGCAGTGTGGGTGTGGCGCTCGCCGTGACGCTGCTGTGTCTGATCGTCGCGTTGCCGATGGCGTTCTACATCGCCAAGGTCGCCAAGCCGTGGGCGCGCCGCGGGCTCATCGTCGCCGTGCTGCTGCCCTTGTGGGCGGGCTACCTCGTCAAGGGCTACGCGTGGCGGGCGATGTTCAGCCCCTCCAGCAAGTTCTCGGCGTCTGGTGGAGGCGGCGTCCTGTCGTCGACGATCGGGTGGACGCCGGGGTTCGGGCGGACGGCGCTCGTCATCACCCTGGCCTACCAGTGGCTGCCCTACATGGTGCTGCCGATCTACGCCGGTCTCGATCGGCTGCCGGCGTCGCTGCTCGACGCATCGGCCGACCTCGGCGGACGACCCCTTCGCACGTTCCGCTCGATCATCGCTCCGATGATCGTTCCGTCCATCGCTGCCGGATCGATCTTCACGTTCTCGTTGTCGCTCGGCGACTACATCATGCCCAACATCGTCGGCGGGACGACCCAACTGATCGGCAACCTGATCGCCCGCACGCTGCTCGCCCCGAATCAACCGCTGGCGGCTGCGTTCACGCTGTGGCCGATCCTGATCATCGTGGCGTACCTGATGACGATGTCGAAGCTCAAGGCGTTCGAGAACCTGTGATGCGCACGATGACACTCCCCTCCCTGCGGCCCTGCGGCGGCGAACGATGAATCTCAGCACGCCGACTCGCTGGTCACTTCGCATCTGGACGTGGCTCGCCCTCGCGTTCCTGTACGCACCGCTGGCCGTCGTCGCAGTGCTGTCGTTCAACGCGTCGACGTCGCTGTCGTGGCCACCCAGCGGGTTCACCACCGAGTGGTGGTCGAAGGCATGGCAGGCGGAGGGCCCTCGGGAGGCGTTCGTCACGTCGGTCAAAGTGGCGTCGGCGGCCACCGCCGTCGCGCTCGTGCTCGGCACGCTCGCGGCCTTCGCGTTGCAGCGCTACCGGTTCTTCGGCCGTTCGTCGATCTCCTTCCTGATCGTGCTGCCGATCGCACTGCCCGGCATCGTGACCGCAGTCGCACTGCAGAACACGTTCAGTAGACGGATCGACCTCGGCCCGATCGATTTCCAGGTCGGCTTCGGCTTGCACTCGTTGGTGATCGCTCACGCGACGTTCTGCGTCGTGCTCGCGTACAACAACGTCGTCGCACGTCTGCGTCGTATGTCGCCCAATCTGCTCGAAGCGTCGGCCGACCTCGGTGCCGACGGATTGCAGACCTTCCTGCACGTGACGTTCCCGCTCGTACGGTCGGCTCTGCTCGCCGGTGGGATCCTGGCGTTCGCCCTGAGCTTCGACGAGATCGTCGTCACCACGTTCACGTCCGGGCCGGGCATCGAGACCTTGCCGCAGTGGATCCTCAACAACCTCACCCGACCGAACAACGTGCCGCTCGTCAACGTCGTCGCGACCGTGACGATGCTGCTGTCGATTCCGCTCGCCTGGCTCGCACAGCGACTCTCCGAAGGCGCCTTCGACCTACAGTCGCCGGTGTGACGACGGTCCATCCCTACCTCGACTGGCCGGGGCCGATCCCGTTCGCCCATCGCGGCGGCACGAGCGAGGCGCCGGAGAACACGATGCCGGCCTTCGAGCATGCGGTGTCGCTCGGCTACCGGTACCTGGAAACCGACGTCCATCTCAGTGCCGACGGTGTCCTGATGGCGTTCCACGACCCCGACCTGACCCGCACGTGTGGCGTCGACGGGACGATCGCCGAGTTGAGCGTCGACGAACTGGCCGAGATCCGTGTCGACGGGCGAGCCTCGATCCCGTTGATGAGCGACCTGCTCGAGCGCTTCCCCGACGCGCGGTTCAACATCGACTGCAAGTCCGACGCAGCGGTCGGGCCGTTGGCCGCACTGCTACGCCGACACGAGGCGCTCGAGCGCGTGTGCCTCGGTGCGTTCAGCCATGCCCGGCTCGCCAAGCTGCGCACGCTGCTCGGCAGGGACCTGTTGTCGTGCATGAGCCCGAAGGAGGTCGCCATGCTGCGCGTCGCCGGTCGGGTGACGGGTTCGGCCCACCGAGTGGCTCAGGTGCCGGTGCGCTACGGGGCTCCGAGCGGTCCCAAGGGCGTCACCGTGGTCACCGAACGCTTCGTCGACAACGCTCACCGCCGCGGCGTCCCCGTGCACGTGTGGACGATCGACGACCCGGCCGAGATGCACCGCCTGCTCGACCTCGGAGTCGACGGCATCATGACCGACCGTCCCGAAGTCCTCCGCCAGGTCCTGGTCGAACGGGGCGACTGGCACGACGCTGCCGCGGGCGCGTGACCTAACGTCGGCGCAATGTCGATCGCCACCCCTCGGTCCACCGCCCGCGCACCGCACCACATGGTGGCGAGCGCCGATCAGCTCGCCACGTCCGCCGGTCTGGCGATCTTCGCGCAGGGTGGCAACGCCGTCGACGCTGCGATCGCCACCAACGCAGCGATCGCGATCACGGCGCCACACCTGTGTGGCATCGGCGGAGATCTGTTCGCACTGATCCACGTCGACGACCCGTCCCGACCGGATCAGCCGGGCGAGACCTTTGCGCTGAACGCGTCGGGACGGGCCGGTTCCGGCGCCGATCCGGCGGCGCTGCGTTCCGGCGGATTCACCGACATGCCGTTCAAGCTCGACGTGCGATCGGTGACCGTCCCCGGCTGCATCGACGGGTGGATGGCGTTGCACGAACGGTTCGGCTCGCTCCCCCTCGACGTGATCCTGGCGCCGGCGCGTCGGCTGGCAGCGGAAGGCTTCCCGGCGAGCCCGCTGCTCGTCGGATCGCTGCGCCGTCTCGACGCTGCCAGCCGCTCGAACCTCGACGAGCTGGCGTCCCAGGCGACGTCGACGGGCGCTCGTGTGCGCCGACCCGGCGCTGCGCTCGTGCTCGCCGCCCTGCCCGCCAGCGGGCGCGACGGCTTCTACCTCGGCTCGTTCGGCGACGGCCTCGTCGAACTCGGCGACGGACTGTTCGACGCCGATGATCTCGGCACCGTGCAGGCGAATTGGGTGGAACCGCTCAGTGCGTCGGCATTCGGCGTCGAGCTGCACACGATCCCACCGAACTCGCAGGGCTATCTGACCTTGGCGGCGGCGCGCCTCGCCGAGCAGCTCGATCTGCCCGACGACCCCGACGACGAGCGTTGGGCGCACCTGCTGATCGAGGCGGCAACAGCCGCCGGATTCGACCGACCCGATGCGCTCCACGACCACGCCGACGGTGCCGCGCTGATCGCAGAGACCGACGGCCGGCTCGACCTGATCGGCCTCGAGCGCGCCAGCCGGCGGCCCACCCCGGGGTCCGACGGCGACACCACCTCTCTGTGCACCGCCGGCATCGACAGCGACGGACGACGCCTGGGCGTGTCGCTGATCCAGTCGAACGCCTCGGGCTTCGGCAGCCACCTCGTCGAGCCGAACACCGGGATCAACCTGCACAACCGGGGTATCGGGTTCAACCTGATCGAGGGTCACCGCGCCGAGTACGGCCCGGGTCGACGCCCGCCGCACACGCTGTCGCCGGCGCTCGCGACGCGCGCCGGACGCCTCGCGTCGGTGTTCGGCACGATGGGCGGCGACGCCCAACCGCAGATCCTGCTGCAGATCGCCGCCCGATTGTTCCATCACGGCCAGTCGCCGACAGCGGCGATCGACGCCGCCCGGTGGATCCTGCACGGCCCCGACACCGGCTTCGACACGTGGACCGGCGCCGGCGGTCCACTCGTCCATGTCGAAGGTCACGCCCCCGCCGACTGGGTCGACGCCCTCGCCGCTCGGGGCCATCGCAGCGAGCCACGACCGGCCTGGGACTCCGGCTTCGGCCACGCCCACGCCATCGTGGTCGAGGACACCGGCATGTTCGCAGGCGCCGCCGACCCCCGCGCGGTCATCGGCTCCGCCGCCGGTGCCTGAGTCGCCTCGGGCGCCTGAGTCGCGCCTCGGGCGCCTCTACCGCGCACCGTTTCGTGTGAGCGCCTACGTCGACGTTGGAGGTTGTGGCTCACACGAAACGAGATGACGTGGTTTGTGTGACCGCGTACGTCGACGGAGGCGATCGTCGCTCACACAAATGCGGGCGCGCGAGGTGGGCGTCAGAGGAGCGGGAGGACCTCTTCGGCGAAACGGGCCATCTGCTCGTCGGCCTTCTTGTAGGGGTCGCCGATCAGGTGCGGGAACAGGGTCAGGTACTCGAGGCCGAGCAGGTCGCGGTAGAAGGCGACCTCCTCGGCGACCTTGTCGGGCGGGCCGACGAGGATCGTCTTGTTCTCGATCGACTCGTCGAGCGTCGGGATCAGCCCAGGAGCGGACGGCTTGCCGTCGGGGCCCATGTAGCCACGGCTCCAGCCGTACGGGCCGAGGAACTTCCAGAACTCGTCGTGGCCGGCGAGCGCCGATGCCCGGGCCTCCTCCATCGTGTCCTCGATGCGGAACGACAGCACGAGCATGCGCTTCTCGTGCGGCGCCAGCTCGACGCCGTGCGAGCTGGCGTACGTCTCGCCGTACTTGTCCCAGAACCGCTTGATGAAGCTGTAGTGCTGGTTCCAGAACACCGCGCCGTGATCGACGACCGGCACGTAGTCGAGCGTCGGGGGCGAGGTGACCGCCTGCCAGATCTCGAACGGGTGGATCGGCCTGGGCACCAGCGTCAGTTCCTGGACGGTCTCGCCCCGATCGGGGATGCCGGGAATCGGGATCTGGAAGTGTTTGCCCTGGAACGAGAAGCTCTCCTGGGTCAACGCCCGGCGAATGATCTCCATCGACTCCTCGAAGACCTCACGGTTGTGCAGGTCGGCGTCGACCATGTCCGGGTTGTCGAGCGACCCGATCGACACGCCCTTGTCGTTGAGGTGGAGCACCTCGCGCGGCACCGTGCCGCGGCCCACCCCGAGCATGCCGCGCCCGCCCGACAGGTTGTGCAGCGTGGCGAAGTCCTCGGCGAGACGCAGCGGGTTCCACTGCGGCACGACGTTGAACATCGCCCCGAAGCGCAGTGTGGTCGTCTGGGCGGCGATCCACGTCGAGATCATCAGCCCGTTCGGGATCACCTCGTAGCCCTCGTACTGGAAGTGGTGCTCGGTGGTCCAGAACGAATCGAACCCCAGCCGCTCGGCCTCCTTGGCCGAGTTGACGTAGTCGAGCGTCGCCTTCCAACACTGCTCGTTGGTGTAGCGCCGATCCATCGGGTCGGGCTTGCCGGCCCCTGCATCGTCCATCTCGACGCCTCCGAAGAAGAAGGCGCCGAGCTTCAGGTCCGGTCGTTCGGTCATCGCGTTAGTTTCGCGCAGATGCCCAGCACCCTCCTACGGCGAGCGACGATTGTTCACGCGGACGTGACAGAGGGTCCACGCGACGTGCTGATCACCGATGGCGTGATCACCGAGATCGCCCCGTCGATCACCACGCCCGCCGACGAGACCGTGGATCTGGACGGGTGGATCCTGTCGGCCGCCGCCGTCGAGCCCCACGCCCACCTCGACAAGGCCTTCCTCGCCGAGGCGGTCGAGAATTCCACCGGTGACCTGATGGGGGCGATCGAAGCGATGGAGGCCAACCGCCACCGCTTCGACGGCGCCGACACCGTGCGGCGGGCCGAGCGCGCCGCACGTCTGATGGCTGCGAACGGCTACCGGGCGGTCCGCACCCACGCCGACACCACGACCGAACAGGGTCTTCGCAGCGTCGAAGCGCTCGCCGAGGTGAAGTGCCGCCTCGCCGACGTCATCGACGTCGAGATCGTTGCGCTGTGCGGGTGGCCGATCGTCGGCGCCGCAGCCGCCGATCAGCGTGCGCTGCTGGTCGATGCGATGGCGGCGGGCGCCGACCTCGTCGGCGGCTGCCCGCACCTGGAACAACCGGGCGACATCGCGGCAGCCACCGAGTTCTTCCTGCAGACCGCCACCGATCACGGTGTCGGCGTCGATCTGCACACCGACGAGACCATCGATCCCAACGTGCTGGGATTGGTGGAACTCGCCACGATGGTGCTCGACGGGTTCGACCATCCGGTGACCGCCAGTCACTGCGTCAGCCTGGGGATGCAGCCGGCCGACCGCCAGCGCGAGATCGCCGAACTGGTCGCATCGGCGGGGATCAGCGTCATCGCGCTGCCGCACACCAACCTGTTCCTGCAGGGCCGCGGCCAGGCACCGATGCCGCGTGGGCTGACCGCTGTCGCTGCCCTCCGCGCGGCCGGGGTCTGCGTCGCCGCCGGCGCCGACAACCTCCAGGATCCGTTCAATCCGGTCGGGCGGGCCTGCCCGTTCGAGACCGCCGGCCTGATGATCATGACGAGCCATCTGCTGGCCGACGATGCCTGGCGAACGGTCACCGACGCAGCGTCGGCGGCGACCGGTCGAGCGGCCCCCCGGATTGCCGTCGGCCACCCCGCCGACCTGCTCGCCGTGGCCGCCTCCTCACTCCGCGAGGCGATCGCGTTCGGCCCTTCGCGCCGTCTGGTGTGGCGACGCGGGCGGCTCCACAGCGAAACCGAGAGTTAACAGACGCGGCCGCGAGCCCGCCGGGACCGACGACCTAAGATGACGCGCATCATGGCCGACCGTGCAGAACGTCCTGCCCCGAGGCAGCAGCGATTCGAGGATCGCACGGTCATCGTCACCGGCGGCGCCCGCGGAATCGGGGCCGACATCGCACGGTCGTTCGCTTCGAACGGCGCCTCCGTCGCCATCCTCGACCAGCTCGCCGGCGAGGCCGCGGCCCTGGCGAGCGAGATCGGTGGCTTCGACGTCGAATGTGATCTGGCCGACCCGACGTCCACGACGACGGCGATGGATCGTGCGATCGAGCAACTCGGCGGCGTCGACATCCTCGTCAACAATGCCGGCGTCTTCCGGATCACCCCGCTCCTCGACATCTCCGCCGATGAATGGGACTGGGTCTTCAGCATCAACGTGCGAGCGATGCTGCTGACCACCCAGGTGGCGGCCCGCTCGATGATCGGCCGCGGGGGCGGCAAGATCGTCAACATGGCGAGCATGGGTGCCAAGGTCGGTGCCGCCGGCCAGGCCCACTACGCCGCGTCCAAAGCGGCCGTCATCTCGCTCACGCAGGTGTCGGCCGCCGAGCTCGGACCCCACAACGTCAACGTCAACTCGGTGTGTCCGGGCTACGTGCTGACCGAGATGGGGGCGTCGACCCGAACCGCCGACCAGGTTGCGCAGTGGTCTGCGCAGTCACCGCTCGGCCGACTCGCCGACACATCCGACGTCGCGGCGATGGCGCTGTTCCTCGCGTCGTCCGACGCCGACTACTGCACCGGCCAGGCGTTCAACGTCACCGGTGGAATGATCATGCACTGAGGACCGATGACCGACACCATCTCGAACCCATCCGCCACGACCGAGGTCGCCGTCGCCTTCGACGACATCTCGATGACCTTCCCCGACGGCACCCACGCGTTGTCGTCGACGTCGTTCCGGCTCGCCCCCGGCGAGTTCGTCACCGTCGTCGGGCCGTCCGGTTGCGGCAAGTCGACGCTGCTGCGCATCGCATCGGGACTCACCGCACCGACCACGGGATCCGTCACCGTCGACCAGTCGAGCCTCGGCTACGTGTTCCAGGACGCCACGCTGCTGCCGTGGCGCACCGTGTTGCAGAACGTCGAGCTGCTCGCCGAACTCGACGGCCTGCCCAAGGACGACACGCGACGCCGGGCCCTCGAGAGCATCGAGCTCGTCGGGTTGAAGGGCCACGAGGACAAGTTCCCGAAGCAGATGTCGGGCGGCATGAGAATGCGGGCATCGCTGGCGCGCAGCCTGGTGCTCGATCCCACGGTGTTCCTGTTCGACGAGCCGTTCGGTGCGGTCGACGAGATCACACGCGAACGCCTCAACGACGAGGTGATCTCGTTGTTCATGCGCAAGAAGTTCGCCGGGCTGTTCATCACCCACTCGATCAGCGAGGCGGTGTTCCTGTCGACGCGGATCCTCGTGATGAGCGGGCGCCCGGGATCGATCGTCGGGGAATTCGACGTGCCGTTCAGCTACCCACGCGACCCCGAGCTGCGCTTCGACTCACACTTCGCCGAACTGTGCGGCGACATCTCCCACGCACTGCGCGGAGCACACTCATGACCGCCAGCCTCGAATCGGATACCGAGGTGTCGCTCGTCGCTCTCGGCGCCGACGAGCGACTCGTCGGTGAGACGTCACCGTCCGGACGTCCGACACGCAAGAATGTCGTCGGTTCCATCGTCGGGCCGCTCGTGTTCCTCGCACTGTTCCTCGCGTTCTGGGAGTACATGCACCTCGACGGGATGCGTCGGTTCTTCGACAAGCCCGGATTCCTGCTGCCGTCGCCGGTGACGGTGATCGACAACTCGTTCCTCGACTCTGTCGTGCGCCAGCAGATGATCACGGGGCTCGCATGGACGACCTTCACCGCGCTCACCGGGCTGGCCATCAGCGTGGTGCTCGGCATCAGCCTGGCCGTGCTGATGGCCCAGGCGCGATGGCTCGAGCGCTCCATGTATCCGTACCTCGTCGCAGCGCAGGCGCTTCCCGTCCTCGCCATCGTGCCATTGATCGGCTCGGTGTTCGGCGGCGGCATCGGTTCTCGGATCTTCGTCTGCGTGATGATCTCGATCTTCCCGATCGTCACGAACACCTTGTTCGGGCTCACGTCGGTCGACACGTCGCTGCACGAGCTGTTCTCCTTGCGCGGTGTGTCGCGCTCGACGCGGTTGCGCAAGCTCCAGTTCCCCGCGGCGATGCCGTCGATCTTCATCGGCTTCCGCATCTCGGCCGGGCTCAGCGTGATCGGCGCGATCGTCGGCGAGCAGTTCTTCCGCGCCGGCCAGAAGCCGGGAATCGGCGTGGTCATCGAGCAGTTCCGCCAGAAGGCCCGCTTTCCCCAGGTGTACGGCGGGCTGATGGTCGCAGCACTGCTCGGCATCGCCGTGTTCTTCGCGTTCGGCGCTCTGCGCAAGATCGCCATCGGTCGTTGGTACGACGAGTCCTCGTAGTCGCCACCCGACCCCGCTCTCCACACCCACCGGAACCCTCGCGGTTCCTCGATCCCAGCCAGCGTGAACCCCACCAAGGAGCAAACCATGAAGACCACCCGCAGCGCCAAGCTGCTCGGCATCACCCTCGCCGCAGGGCTCGTCGTCGCCGCGTGCGGCAGCGACGACGACAGCGGTTCCTCGGACACCGGTGACGGCACGACCGCCACCGAATCGACCGAGGGTGCGACCGAGACGACGGCGGCGACCGAATCGACCACCGGCTCGACCGACGCAACCACCGACGGCGAGGGCGTGTCGCTCGCCGGCGACTGTCCCGAGACCGTCGCCATCCAGCTCGACTGGATGCCCGAGGCCGAGCACGGTTTCCTCTATCAGATGATCGGTGAGGGCTACGAGGTCGACGCCGGCAATGCGTACGTCACCGGACCGCTCATCGATTCCGCCGGCAACGACACCGGCGTCGACGTCCAGATCCGCTCCGGCGGTGCGGCCCAGAACTTCTCACCCGTGACGCAGATCATGTACTCGAACGACGACGTGCTGCTCGGGTTCGTCTACACCGACGAGGCGATCCAGTTCTCGGGTGACTTCCCGACCGTCGCGATCGAGTCCGGTTACGAGAAGAACCCGCAGATGATCATGTGGGATCCCGAGACCTACCCCGACGTGACCGGCATCGCCGACCTCGGCGAGGCGGGCGTCCTCGTCCGCTACTTCGGTGGCGCGGCCTACATGGACTTCCTCACCGGCTCGGGGCTGCTGTCATCCGATCAGGTCGACGGCTCCTACACGGGTGATCCGAGCTTGTTCATCGCCGACGAAGGAGCTTCGGCGCAGCAGGGATTCGCATCGGCCGAGCCGTACCTGTACGAGGTCGAGCTGCCCGACTGGGGCAAGCCGGTCGAGTACCAGTACATCAACGACATGGGCTGGGAGAACTATGCCCAGTCGATCGCGACCAAGCCGGAGAACATCGAGAAGTACTCGGCGTGCTTCACCAAGCTGGTCCCGATCATCCAGCAGGCCAGCGTCGACTACCTCGCCGACCCGGCTCGCACCAACGCCATCATCCTCGACGCCGTCGATCAGTTCGGCGCCGACTTCGGGTGGGACTACACCCAGGGCGCCGCTGACTTCGGCGTGCAGAAGATCAAGGACGACGGCCTGATCGCCAACAGTCCTGAAGGTGTCGTCGGGCAGTTCGACCTCGACCGCGTCGCCGGGCTGATCGAATTGGCCGTGCCGATCTACACCGCCCAGGGCGCAACGCCCAAGGACGGTGTGACACCCGAGGACATCGTGACGAACCAGTTCATCGATCCCTCGATCGGACTCTGAGCGTCCGACGGCGGGGTGCTCCGAGAGGAGTGCCCCGCCGTCGGCTCACCCGTGTGCGTCGAGTTCACCGAGGAGTTCGAGCACCACGTGCAGCAGCACGTTGGCACCGGCTTCGATGTCCGTGCCCTCGGTGAACTCCGCGATGTTGTGGCTCAGTCCGTTGACGCTCGGCGTGAACACCATCGCGGTCGGACAGATCCGTGCGAGCATCTGGGCATCGTGGCCGGCCCCGCTCGGCATGCGCCTGGTCGAGTGACCCAGACGTCGAGCAGTCGCCTCGACGAGATCGACCATCGCCGTGTCGAACTCGACCGGCTCGAACCGGGCGAGCGACGTCGTCGTGATCGTGACCCCCTCGGCCTCGGCGAGTTCGCCGAGGAACCTCGTCAGCCGTGCCTCGGCCTCTCGCAGGACGAGGTCGTCGGTGTTGCGCAGGTCGACGGTCATCACCACCCGGGCAGGCACCACGTTGACCAGGTTCGGGTACACGTCGATCCGACCGACGGTGCCGACCTGGTCGGCTCCGAGGTGCCGCGTGAGGTCACGGACGTAGGTTGCGATCGCTGCCGCGCAGTAGGCCGGATCGTGTCGCAGACGCATCGGTGTGGTGCCGGCGTGGGCCGACTGGCCGACGATGACGATCTCGGTCCACGAGATGCCCTGCACTCCCTCGACGACCCCGATCGTCACGCCCTCGGCCTCGAGCACGGGGCCCTGTTCGATGTGGAGCTCGACGTAGGCGTGGGGCGCTGCCGCTGTCGGGCACGGGGTCGACCCGGCATAGCCGATCCGTTCGAGCTCGTCGCCGAGGCGCGCGCCGTCGTCGGCGGCGACGATGTCGAGCGCCTGCTCGAGTGGCAGGCCGCCGACGAACACCAGGCTGCCGAGCATGTCGGGAGCGAACCGGGCACCCTCCTCGTCGGTGAAGAACGCCACCTGGAACGCACGGTCGGTCACCAGGGCCGCCTGCTCCAGCGTTTCGACGATCTCGAGGCCGGCCAGCACGCCCAGATTGCCGTCGAAGCGCCCGCCGGTACCGACGGTGTCGATGTGCGAACCGACCATCACCGGGGCGAGCGAGGGGTCACTGCCGGCACGTGTCGCCACGACGTTGCCGATGGCGTCGATGACCACGTCGAGGCCGAGGTCGTGCATCCACGCCACGACGAGGTCACGACCGGCGCGATCCTCGTCGGTCAGTGCCAGCCGGGCGTTTCCCCATTCGCCGTTCGGGCCGTCGATCCGGCCGATGCCGCCGAGCTCGTCGAGACGGGCGAGCAGGCGCTCGATGTCGATCTCGATGTGGGCGGTGCCGGTGGATCGGCCCACCTCAGCGCCCCGGCAGTTCGAATCGGGCCACTTCGCCGAGCGCTTCACAGAAGGCGTCGACCGCCTGCGAGACGAGCTGTTCACCGCGCTCCGGTGTTGCCGGTGTCGGGTCGCCGATGTGGCCGTCGGGGCCGAAATCGTCGGACAACCAGCCGAAGCCGACAGGGCCGCCGAAGCGCACGTAGCGGTTCGCCGCCAGCTGCTCGGGCACGTTGCGGGTCGCAGTCGACATGTCGACGAGATGCGGTGCGAGGTGCAGCATGATCGAGGTCTCGTCGGTGCCACCGTGGATGCCCATCCCCAGTTCGTCGGGCGCCGACACGCCGCCCTGATCCGGGGGCACACCGGGGTGGGCGAGGAACGTCATCAGCCCGTGGGCGAGGCGGATCTCCCGGTTCGCCACCCCGACGAGCGCCGAGTTGCCGCCATGGCCGTTGAAGAACACCAGTTTGCGCGCCGCCGTGGTGGCCACACAACGGCCGATGTCGTCGAGCACAGCGAGCAGCGTCGTGGCCGACAGCCAGATCGTCCCCGACGACCAGGCGTGCTCGTTCGACTTCGTGTAGGCGAGCGGCGGCAGCAACCACACGTCGAGGTCGTCACCGACGCGATCGACGGCCGTCTGTGACACACGATCGGCGATCAGGAGGTCGGTGTTGAACGGCAGGTGCGGCCCATGCTGCTCGACGGCGCCCAGCGGTTGGACGAAGATGCTGCGCTCGGTGACCAGCCGGGCGACGTCGGGCGCCCGGAGATCGGCCAGGTTGCGGGTAACGGAAGCCACACCGGCACGTTACGCCTCCGACATCGAACTGCGAGATACTGACGCCGTGACGTCTGCGCCCGCTGCCGGTTCCGCTCCTGGCGGGTCTCCTACGGATTTCGACGCCATCGTGATCGGTGCCGGGCACAACGGCCTGGTCACCGCCGCCTATCTCGCTCGGGCCGGCATGTCGACCCTGCTCGTCGAAGCGCGCGCCGAGGTCGGCGGCACCGCGGCGAGCGAACGATTCGCCGGGGTCACGGTGAACATCTGCAACTGCGACCACCTGACGTTCCGCACCACCCCGGTGATCGAGGAACTCGGCTTGCGCGCACTGGGCCTGGAGTACATCGACCTCGAACCGGCCCAGCACAACTTCTCGTGGACCAGCGCCGCCGAGGGGAAGGGCTGGTCGCACCACCACGATCTCGAGGCCACGCTCGACGACATCGGACGCCACTTCCCCACCCAGGTCGACGGATACCGGCGCTACGTCGCCGCTGCCGCCCCGTCGGTGCGCATGATCTTCGAAGCGGCCGCCGAGCCGCCGACGGTCGCCGGCCTCACCCGACTCGCCCTTCGGCGCCGGTTCCGTGGTGCTGCGACGCTGATGCGCTGGTCGAGGCGCAGCGCCGGCGACGTCCTGCGCTCGTTCTTCGACGACGACGCGGTCCTCGGCCCGGCTGCGGTGACCGGGCCGATGGTGTGGGGGATCTCACCGGAAACACCGGGCAGCGGTCTCGGCGCCTTGACGCACGCCATGCGCCACGTCGGCAAGGTGGGCCGTCCCGTCGGGGGCAGCGGTCAGGTTCCCGCCACGCTGCTCGCTGCGTTCGAGGCCGCCGGTGGCACGTTGCGCACCAAGAGCCCGGTCGACACGATCATGTGCTCGGGCGAGTGCGTCAGCGGCATCGCGCTCGCGGACGGCACGGAGATCACCGCACCGATCGTCGTGTCGGCCTGCAATCCCCACGACACGTTCCTGCGTTGGTTGAAGCATCCGCCCGCGGCGGCGAGCAACCTGGTGCGGCGGTGGCGTGACGTCCGCCACGACGAGGGCTACGAGTCCAAGATCGATGCCGTACTCTCGGCGCCTCCGGTGCTGCGGGGGTTCGACCGGCCGCTCGGGCCGACCTCGGCGATCGGGCCGGGCCTCGCCGAGATCGACCGCGGTGCGACGATGATGTCGGAGGGACGAATTCTCGACCGGCCGGGCCTGTTGGTCAACGTGCCCAGCCTGATCGACCCGACGATCGCCCCCGCCGGCCGTCACGTGCTGTCGCTCGAGGCGCTGTACACGCCGTTCGGTTTCACCGGAGGATGGGCCGAGCCGACCGAGCCATGGCGGTGGCTCGAAGCGTTCGCCGAACTGTGTGAGCCCGGCTTCCTCGACTCGATCGTCGACTGGCGGGCGATGACGCCGGACGTCTACGAGCGCGACTTCCATCTCCCGGCGGGACACGCGACCAGCTTCGCCGGCGGGCCGCTCGCCGCCTTTCGCAATGCGAACCCCGAGCTCACGCGCTACGAGACGGCCGTCGACGGCCTCTACCTCACCGGTGCAGCCACGTTCCCGGGCGCCGGGGTGTGGGGTGCGAGCGGGCGCAACTGCGCCACCGTGATCCTCGAACAACGCTCCTGATCACCCGGTCGCCCGGTTCTCGTGAACATTCCCGCCTCTGAGAGGTGACGTTGCTCACGAGTTGGGGTGGAATGCTGCGGTCAGGCGCAGGGTTGACATCCCTAGACTCTCCCCAACAGGTGTTCGCTCGAAAGGAGCACTCCCCCGCCATGACCCCCGGTTCGATCCGCCTCGGCACCTACGCCGGCATCCCCGTGCGAGCGCACTGGAGCATGGCGATCGTCGCCGTGTGGTTCGGCGTGCTGTTGACGGCCGACCTCGGCCTGGTCGGCGGCATCGTCGCCACGGTCGCATTCTTCGCCTCGATCCTCGCTCACGAGTTCGGTCACGCCATGGTGGCGCGCCACTACGGCGTGCGCACCGAGTCGATCGACCTGTGGGCTCTGGGCGGCGTCGCCCGCCTCGATCGCGAGTCACCCAGCCCACGCGCCGACGGTCTGATCGCCGTCGCCGGACCGGCGGTCAGCCTGCTGATCGGTCTCGCCGCATTCGGCGCCGGCATGGCACTCCAGTCGACGGTGCTGATCTGGGTCGGCTTCGTCAACGGTGCCCTGGCGGTGTTCAACATGCTTCCCGGATCCCCGCTCGACGGCGGCCGGGTGCTGCGCGCCGTCCGCTGGTGGCGCACGGGCAACAAGTACCGGGCGATGCGTGACGCCGGCAACGCCGGTCGCGTGCTCGGCTGGGGCATGGTCGGCGTCGGGTTCGCGCTGATGCTCAACGGCCAGTTCGGCGTGTTCATCATGGTCACCGGGCTGTTCGTCGCCCTCAATGCGCGAGCCGAGATCATGACGTCCTACGTCGCCGAGCAGCTCGACGGCGTCAAGGTCCGTGACGTCACGTTCTTCGGGATCGCACAGGCGGGCACCGACATGGACGCCGACTCGATGATCGACCAGCGCCAACGTCTCGGCGCGGCCGGCGCAGTGGCGGTCGTCGGCGACGACGGGGAACTCGACGGGCTCGTGCTCGAGGACCAGCTGTGGGCCGTGCCCTCCGACCGTCGCCCGATGGTGATGCTCACCCAGCTGATGGTGCCGTTCCACAACCTTGCCAAGGCCTCGCTCGACGAGGACCTCGCCACCGTGCTCCCCCGCCTCGACCCGCTGCGGCCGATCGTCACCGTGTGGAACGACGGCAAACTGCTGGGCATCGTGCATCCCAAGCGGTTGCAGGAGCGCCTCGAACAGGCTCGAACCCGCGCGTTCCCGAACGCCCGGACCGTCTGATCCGGGGGCGGATCGTCGGTCCCGTCGTGGTCAGGCGTCCTTGACCGACCAGTCGCGCTTGGCGACGGGGTCCTGGTCGCTCCACGGGAAGTTGATCCACAGGTCGGTCCGCTTCCAGATGTAATCGCACTTGACGACCGAGTGCGACTTCTCGTAGAGCACGCCGGTGCGCACGTCGGCCACCTTGCCCTCGACGAATTCCTGCACCGAACGCAACGTGTGCCCGGTGTCGGCGACGTCGTCGACGATCAGGATGCGGGCGTGGGACACGTCGACGAAGTCGGGCGCCGGCGGCAGGATGCGCGGCACCTCCAGACGCTCGTCGACGCCGGTGTAGAACTCGACGTTCATCGTGTAGACGTTCTTGACCGACAGTGCGTAGCCGATCGCGCCGCCGATCAGCAGGCCACCACGGGCGATTGCGAGCACCATGTCGGGCTCGTAACCGTCGTCGGCGACCATCTGGGCCAACGCCCTCGACGCCGTGCCGAAAACGTCCCAGGTCATGATCTCGCGCTCGTCAGACATGCTCTCGGAACCTAGCCGCAGAACGTGTCGACACCGGTTGCAATCGCAGCCGCGGTGCGACCACGTCACAGGCAGATGTCGGCGGGGCGGACGGGGACGCGGTCGAGGGGCTTGCCGACGCCGTCCACCTGGCGCAGGGCATCGCGGATCGCCGCCACGACGGCCGGAGTCGACGAGATGCACGGCGGCTCGCCGACACCCTTTGCCCCCAGCGGGGCGTGCGGATCGGGCTCCTCGATCAGCGTGGCCACGACCTCGGGCATGTCGAGGAACGTCGGAAGCAGGTAATCGGTGAAGTTGCCGTTGCGGATCACGCCGTCGATCTGCACGATCTCCTCCATCACGGCGAGCCCGAGCCCCTGGGCGATCCCTCCTTCGATCTGGCCGAGCACCGACAACGGATTCAGCGCCCGACCGACGTCCTGGGCCGTCGCGATCTGGACGACCTTGACCAACCCCAGCTCCGGATCGACGTCGACGACCGCCCGATGGGCGACGAACGCGAAGGCGGTGTGGCAGTTGCCCTGGCCGTTCTCGTCGAGTTCCTCGGTCGCGGGATGCCGGTACTCGACCGTCTCGTCGATCACGACACCGGTCGTCGCCTCGGCGATCGACATGCGCCAACCCGACACCGTGTCGACGACGTCGGTGCCGTCGACGGCGAGGCGGAGCGCGTCGACACCGTGCATCCGACCGAGATGCTCGAACAGCCGCTCGCGGACCGTGCGGCACGCTGCGTCGACGGCGCCGCCACTCATCCACGTCTGGCGCGACGCCGACGTCGAGCCGGCCGAGCCCACCTGGGTGTCGATGCGATCGAGCCGCACCTCGTCGACGCCGAGGATCGTGCGGGCGATCTGCGGGGCGATCGTCACGAAGCCCTGGCCGACCTCGGACGTCGCGAACTTGAGGGTGGCGACCCCGTCAGCGAGGCGGCAGCGCGCCGTCGAGTAGTCGTCGAACCCCTCGGAGTACATCAGGTTCTTGATGGCGACGCCCCAGCCGATGCCGCGCACGATGTCGCGACGGTCGGCAGTGCGCCCGGCACCGCCTGGCAAGCGCATGACGTCGAGCGATCCGTCGTCCATCGGCAGGCCCCCGACGGGAGTGTCCGGCAACGCCAGCGCGGCGGTGTCGCGGATGCAGCGCTCGACCGGGGCGACGTTCATCACGCGCTGGCCGGTGATCAGCCGGTCGCCGGTACGCATCGCGTTGCGCAGTCGGATGTCGACGGGATCGAGGCCGCATGCGGCCGCCAGCTTGTCCATCTGCGACTCGTGGGCGAAGCACGCCTGCACCACGCCGAACCCTCGCATCGCTCCACACGGCAGGTGGTTCGTGCGCACTGCGTATCCGTCGACGACGGCGTTCGCGCATCGGTAGGGGCCCTGCGTGTGGGTGACGGCGTTGATCAGCACCGCCGACGACGTCGACGCATAGGCACCACCGTCGAACACCATCCGCGACTCGATCTTGACGATCTCACCGTCGGCGGTGGCGTGATGGCGCATCCAGATCGTTGCCGGGTGGCGATGGACGTGACCGAGGAAGCTCTCCGCACGGCTGTAGGCGATGCGGACCGGGCGGCCGAGGCGCAGCGCGAGCAGGCACGTGTGCACCTGCAGGCTGATGTCCTCACGTGCCCCGAACGCCCCGCCGACACCGCCGAGCACGAGGCGGACCGAGTGGACGGGCAGATCCAGGCAGGCCGCGATCTGTGCGCGATCCTCGTGCAGCCACTGCGTGGCGACGTGCAGCTCCACGCCCTTGCCACCGGGATCGGGCACCGCCAGTGCTGCTTCGAGACCGAGGAACGCCTGGTCCTGCATGCCGATCTCGTAGGTGCCCTCGACGACGACGTCCCCGGTCACCGACGGGTCGCCGCACACGATGCGCTGGTGACGGATCAGGTTGCCGTCGGGATGGATCGGCGGATGGCTGCCGTCGATCGCCCGCTCCGGGTCGAGCAACGGCTCGAGCACCTCGTAGTGCACGACGATCGCTGCGAGCGCACGACGACATGTCTCGGGGTGGTCGGCGGCGACGGCAGCGATCGGTTCGCCGACGTAGCGGACCACGTCGGAGGCGAACACCGGCTGATCGTGGGCGATCAGGCCGTATTCCATCGTGCCGGGCACGTCCGCGGCGGTGATCACCGTCTCGACGCCGTCGATCTTCCACGCGTCACCCACGTCGATCGACACGATGCGTGCATGTGGGTGCGGTGAGCGCAGCGTGGCACCCCACAGGCAGCCGTCGGCGGACAGGTCGGAGGAGAACTCGAACGTGCCCTGCACCTTGGCGATGCCGTCGGGACGTGTGGGCGACGTGCCGATCGTGCCCGGCCGCGAGGATCGGGCCGGCGTCGTCACCTGCTCGACGACGCTCACGACGGCTCACCGCCGCGCTGCACCGCCACCTGCTGCACGGCATCGATGATCCGGCCGTAGCCCGTGCAGCGACAGACGTTGCCGGCGAGCTCTTCGCGGATCTGGGTCTCGGTCGGCGACGGCACCCGTTCGAGCAGGTCGTGTGCGGCCATGATCAGCCCCGGCGTGCAGAAACCGCACTGCACCGCTCCGGCCTGCACGAAGGCTGCCTGCACGTCGCTCGGGGAGCCGGTCGGAGCGACACCTTCGATCGTGACGATCGGCTGGCCTACTGCGGAGGCTGCCATCACCAGACACGAGCACACGAGCACGTCGTCGACCATCACGCTGCACGACCCGCATTCGCCCTGTTCACATGCACCCTTCGCGCCGAGCAATCCGAGGCGGTCGCGGAGCACATCGAGCAGGCTCTCACCCAGCCACGAGTCCTGGACGTCGCGGTCCTCGCCGTTGACGTGCAGTCGGTAGTGGTCGCTGTCGTGGGTCATGCTGCCATCTCCGTACTCGTCGCCCGCCGCGCCAGTCTCCTGGCCAGAACGCCGACCGCGAGCCGGCGGTAGTCGGCGGTGGATCGGTGATCGCTGATCGGTCGGCTCGCTGCCGACACGAGCGACCCGAATCGCTCGAGGGATGCCGGGTCGACGGTCATCGACCCCCAATCGATCGATGCGGCGAGGTGTTCTTCGGCGTCGGGACACCGCAGGATCGTCGGTCCGACCGAACCGAGTGCGATCGCGACGCGTCGGGCGGGCCGGTCGACGACCAGGCACGCGCTGGCAACGGCGATCACCATGGCGTTGCGGACGCCCACCTTGGCGTACCCCTGGAACCCCTCGACCACCGGGATGGTGACCGACACGACCATTTCGTCGGGTCCCAGTGCGGTCCGCTTGACGCCGATCATGAAATCGGCGACCGGGACTCGTCGCCGGCCGCGGACCGATGCCAGCTCGATCATCGCCTCGAGGGCGCCGAGTACGGGAAGGCCGTCGCCTGCCGGCGAGCAGGTGGCAAGGTTGCCCCCGAGCGTGCCGGCGTTGCGGATCTGCGGCGAGCCCACCGTACGTGATGCCTGGGCGAGCGCGGCGCTCATCGACGCCACCGGTTCGGCCATCAGCTCGCGGTAGGTCACCGCCGCACCGACGGTCAGCGTCGACGCGAGGGGGTCGTGTCGCCAGGATCGCAGCTCGGGGATCCGGTTGACGACGACCACCGTCGCGCCGGGGCGGCGGTGGCCGTCGTTCACCTCGACCATGAGATCGGTACCGCCTGCGAGCACCGTTGCGTGAGGGTCGGCGGCCAGGTGCGCGACCGCTTCGTCGACGGTGGCGGGAAGGTGGACCGGCATGCTCCGCGACTGTACAAACCGTCACGGGATCCGCACGTGCTTCCCTCGGCGATTTCCTCGCCCGAAGCACGCCGAGGCGTCCAGGCCCGACGCCGCCGTCCGGGCATGGCGCGCTGCTAGCTTCGCTGCGATGCTTGAAGGGAGTTCAGTGGGCGGCGGCGGCATTCCTGCTGACATTCGTTCCGCCGACATCCTCGCGACCAGCGACGATGCGAGCTGGCGGCGAGCGGTCATGGTGGGGATCGCCGCCTATCTCGTCTCGCGGCTCTGTGTCGTGGCGGCCAGCGCCGTTCGAGCGGTCCAGCTGATCGTCGACGACCGTGCCGATGGCGTCCCCGAACGCTCCGTCGGATCGGCGATCTCCACCGTGCTGACGTCCTGGGACGGCAGGTGGTACCTCGAACTCGTCCGGCGCGGCTATCCCGACAGCATCCCGGCCAACATCACCTACGAACAGCTCGAAGCGCGGGCTGCGTTCTTTCCCGTGTTCCCGTGGACGGCGCGGGCACTCGACTGGATCCTGCCGGGTGGCGACACCTTCGCCGCACTGCTGTTGAATTTCGTGCTCGGCGCCGTGTCGGTCCTCTTGATCGGGGTGTTGGCGAGGCGGCTGTACTCGGTCGACGTCGCGGCCCGGGCGATGACGCTCTATGCCGTGTTCCCGGCGAGCGTCATCTTGTCCTTCGCCTATTCCGAGGCGATGCTCATCGTTCTCGCAGCGGCGTGCCTCATCTTCCTGATCGACGAACGCTGGCTGCTCGCCGGCCTGACGGCGGCGCTGGCGACGGCGACACGACCCAACGGCATCGCCGTCGTGGCGGCGTGCCTCGTCGCGAGCGTCCTCGCGATCCGGCGTTCGCGTCAGTGGTGGTCGCTCGTCTCGGTGGCACTCGCCCCGGTCGGTTTCGTGTTCTTCCAGTGGTACGTCGACCGCACGGCCGGCGAGCGTGGGGCGTGGTTCCGGGTCCAGCGCGAAGCCTGGTCGGAAGGGACCAGCTTCGGCGCCAGCACCGTCAAGAACACCTTCGAGTTCCTGACCCATCCGTTCTCGTCGCCCACCGATGCGCTCACCGCACTGACGCTGTTCACGCTGCTCGGGATGGTCTACTGCGCCTGGAAGGTTCGTCTGGCCTGGCCGCTCGTGGCCTACTCCGCCGTCGTCGTCGCACTGATGCTCATCCCCGAGACGGTGACTGCGCGCCCGCGCTTCTTGTTCACCGCGTTCCCCCTCTTCATCGCGGTGGCGGCCTGGTGGCCGGAACCGGACCCGAACGAGGAGCATCGGCGCGCGAGCTGGGAATTCGCCGGTTGGGACCTCACGCTCGTCGCCAGCGGCGCCGGCATCGTGGCCCTCACCGGCTTGTACGCCGCATTCGGCGTCATTCCATGACCGCGGAGGGCGACACCTGGATCAGACGGACCACCAGAGCTGTCACCGACCGGCCCGGTCTCGTCGTGCTTGCCCTGCTCGCCTACGTTCCCGCACTGGCGAGCTCACCGGGCCGGATGCCCGCGGACACGAAGCTCTATCTGTACCTCGATCCGGCGGGCCTGCTCGGCCGGGCGGCATCGACGTTCGAGAGCAACCAGTTCGCTGGTTGGGTGCCGCACCAACAGATCACCTACCTCTGGCCCAGCGGACCGTGGTTCTGGTTGTTCGACGCCGTCGGTGTCCCCGACTGGATCGCTCACCGTCTGTGGATCGCCACGGTCATGTTCGCTGCCGGGGCGGGTGTGCGTTGGGCCGGACGACTCCTGGGCCTGTCCGGACCGGGTGCGTTCGTCGGCGCGATGCTCTACCAGCTCTCCCCGTACCTCCTCGCCTACGTCTCGCGCACGTCGGTGCTGTTGTTGCCGTGGGCCGGTCTGGGTTGGATCGTCGGGTTGACGGTGCGCGCCGCATTCTCCCGGCGTCGCCCTGACGCCCCTCCCGACGGCCACGGTCTGTCGACGCTGCGTGCTCGTTCGACGCCGTGGCGCGATCCGGCGCTGATCGCGCTCGTCGTGCTCACGGTCGGTTCGGTCAATGCGACCGCCCTGATCCTGATCGTGCCGGCGCCGGCGCTGTGGCTCGTGCACGCAGCGCTCCAACGTCGGATCACGTGGCTGGACGCCGCGCTGGTCGCGCTGCGTGTCGGCGTGCTCGCACTCGCGGTGTCCGGCTGGTGGATCGCCATGCTGATCGTGCAGGCCAGGCACGGCTCGCCGGTGCTCTCGTTCTCCGAGACCGTCGAGGACGTCAGCCGCAACTCGACCGGATCGGAGATCCTGCGTTCGCTGGGGTACTGGCTCTTCTACCAGCGCGACCCGGTGGCGCCCACGACGACCGCGTCGATCGACTACCTCGTGAGCCTGCGCACGATCGCAGTGTCCTATCTGGTCACGATCCTGGGTGTCATCGGCCTCACGCGGTGCTCGTGGCCCGAACGGCGATATGCCGCGCTGTGCGTGGCGGTGGGCGCGGTGCTCGCCGTCGGGGTGCACCCGATCGGATCACCGTCGCCGCTGGTCCGTTGGATCGCCGGCGACCCGAACTCCGGCCTGACGCTCGCCTTGCGCAGCAGCACCCGGGCGACGCCCGTCCTGTTGTTCGGCATCGCACTGGGTGCCGGAGCCCTGATCAGCGCCATCGCCGTGCGCCAGTGGTCTGCGGGCGCCCGAAACGATCGGGCGCGAGGGGTCCTCGTCGTCGCCGGTGCCGCACTCCTGGTCCTGGCCAATCTGCCCTCGCTCGTCCGGTTCGACCTGGTCGACCCCGCCATCGACCGCGACCAGGACCCGCCGCAAGCCTGGACGGATGCGGTCGACCACCTCGACACCGGCGACGGCGACCGTAGTGGTGGTGGTGGTGGTGGTGCTCGGATCCTGCAACTCCCCGGCGCCGAATTCGGAGCGTTCCGGTGGGGCTACACCACCGATCAACCAGTCGTCGGCTTGACCGACAAACCGCTCGTGACCCGTGACCTCCTCCCTCTCGGATCGGGTCCGGCGATGGACCTCCTGTACGCCCTCGACGACCGGTTCCAGGAAGGAACCGCCGAGGCCGCGTCGGTGGCACCACTGGCCCGACTGCTCGGCTCCGACACGATCTGGCTCACGAACGACATGGCCTTCGAACGGTTCCGGACCGCCCGGCCCGAACTCGTCGATGCGTTGCTGACCGGTGACGTGGAGGGACTGGACGGGGTCGTGCGATTCGGCGATCCGGTCGTCAACCGCTCCGCCGTGGCAACCATCGACCCGACATCGTTGAGCGACGACCGCGTCGGTCGACCGATCTCCCCCGTTGCACTGATCGGCGTCGACGATGCCGTGCCGGTCGTGCGCGCCAAGGACGCATCGGTCGTGGTCTCCGGCTCTGGCGACGGTCTCGTCGACGCCGCTGCCGCCGGCTCGATCGACGGTCACGAACTCGTGCGGTACAGCGCATCGCTGGGGCCCACCGAGCTCGCCGACGCCGTCGCCGAGGCCGGCGGGCTGATCGTCACCGACTCCAATCGCGATCGTGCACACCACTGGCGGGGCTCGCAGGACGTGCACGGGCACACCGAGCCGGGCGGGCCCGCCGACGACGTCCTCGTGGCGACCGGCGCCGATCAGCGCCTCGACGTCTTCGCCAGCGACGACGAGCGGACCCAGACGGTCGCCGTCCAAGATGGTCCGGTCACGGCGATCGCGTCCAGCTACGGCGAGCCGTACGCGTACCGCCCGGAGGCACGCGCCGTGATGGCGATCGACGGCGATCCGACGACGGCGTGGAGCGTGGCCGACCATGGCGATCCCGTCGGGGAGGTGATCCGTTTCGACCTCAGCGCACCGCTGGCTTCGGACGTCTTCACCCTGCATCAGATCCTGCCCCGGCCCGGCGGCCGCACGATCGCTGCGATCGACGTGCGAGTCGATGACGAAGCACCGTTCAGGGCGGAGCTGTCGGCGGCATCGGTCGCACCCGCCGGTGAGGAGATTCGCGACCCGTCGCTCGTCGGAGCGTCGCGCGTCGAGATCGAGATCGCCGCCGTGTCGCCGGGAGACGCCGGCGTGGCGGCATCGCGCGACGGCGTGGGGTTCACCGAGATCGACTTCGGCGTCGCACCCACCGTCGAGTACATCCGCCCACCCGTCGACGCGCTCGATGCCGCGGTCGGCGAAGCGCTGACGATGGTCCTGACCCGTCTGCGCACCGATCCCGAGAACCCCTGGCGCTCGGATCCCGAACCGGCGATGCGACGACTGGTGGTCCTGCCCGATGCCCGCTCGCTCGACGTCTCCGCGTCCCTCCGGCTGGATGCCCGTGCGAGCGATCAGGCGCTCGCCGATCTCCTGGCACCGGCCACCACCGGGCCGCCCCCGCCCCTCGCCGATCGGCGGTTGACCGGCACGCCCGAGGCTCGAGGTGCCGCAGCGGTCGACGGTGATCCGACGACGGCGTGGATCACGCCGTTCGACGGTGCGGTCGGTGCGACGCTGTCGTTCGTCGACGCCGACGTCACCGGCAACGAACTCGCACTGCGCCAACGGCAGGGCGACTACTCGGCGATCACCCGGCTCGAGATCGCGAACAACGATGATCGCTTCGTGGTCGACGTGCCACCGGCCGACGAGGACGGAAACAGCACGGTCCCCCTCCCCCGCGCACTGCAACCCGGAACGTTGACGCTGTCGATCGATGCGATCGACGCCCGCACCACGATCGACCGTCGGTACGGCGACCGGATGACGCTGCCGGCATCGATCTCGGAGCTGACCACAGAGGGACTCGGCACGACCGTGGTCGATCCGACCGGCGAGATCACCGGCGAATGCCTGGAGTTCCTCACCGTGGACGGCACGCCGGTGACGATGCGCTTCTCGACCACGGCCGGTGCCCTGATCGACGGGCAGCCGGTCGTCGCCACCGCCTGTGCACCGGTGCTCGACCTGGCCGCCGGCGACCACCGGCTGAACTCGTCGCCGGCCACGAACGCGTTGCAGGTCGATCGGGTGGTGCTGCGCGACGTGGACGCGCCGGTCGGCACGGCGTCCGCGCCCTCAGCGGTGCCCGTCACGATCGAGCAGTCCGACGCACGGCGACGAACCGTCGAGGTCGGCGCATGCCCGGACGGATGCTGGATCGTCCTCGGTGAGGGGTTCAACGAGGCCTGGACCGCATCGATCGACGACGGCGCCGACCTGGGTGCGCCCGCCTTGGTCGACGGCGGCTTCAACGGCTGGTGGCTCGAGCCGTCCGTCGGGCCGCGTACGGTCCATCTCGCCTGGAGCGCTCAGGGCCCGGTCACCGCGGGGCTGATCATCGCTGCGCTCGCTGTGCTGTTCTGCATCGCCGCCATCGCACTGTCCCGATCGCCACGGCGGCCGGTCGCATTCCACCCGTCACTTCGCCTCCGCCAGCCCACGACACCACGCAGGAGCCTCGCGGCAGCGCTGACCCTCGTCGCTACCGCAGCGCTGGTGATCTCACCGCTGTGGGGCCTGCTGATGGTCGTGCCGGCGGCGTGGTCGTTGGCTCCTCGACCATCGCACGCACCGTGGTGGCGCCGCCGGCCGCTCGAACTCTGTGGCTTGCTCGCCACGGTGGCGGTGGCACTGTCGACGATCGTCATCGAACGCCGCAACCGCCCGTGGCCCAACGCCGGCTGGACCGAGTCGTTCGACCAACTGCACGGGCTCGCGCTTGCTGGGGTACTGCTCGTCGCCGTCGGAGCCGCGTTCGGATCCGACGCCCGGATCGGCCGGGAGCCGACCCCGTGACCCCGCCGACGACGCCCAAGCAGGATCGGTTCGCACTCGCGCTGCTCGCACTCGCGTCGTACCTTCCCATCCTCCTGACCGCACCGGGACGGGTCAGCGCCGACACCAAGACCTACCTCACGCTCGACCCGGCCCGCCTGCTGTCGGGAGCCGTGTCGATGTGGGACCCGTCGGTGGGCGCCGGCACCGTCCCGCACCAGAACATCGGCTACCTGTTCCCGCTCGGTCCGTACTACTGGATGATGGAACGTCTCGCCGTTCCCGACTGGCTGACGCAACGGGTGCTGTGGGGCACGATCGTGTTCGCAGCGGCGTGGGGCACGTACCGGCTCGTTCGCTGGCTCGGGTGGCGGCCGGTGGCGGCGATCGTCGCCGCGTTCGCCTACGGATTCAGCCCCTACCTCCTCAGCTATCTCGCACGCCTCTCGGTGATACTCGGCCCGTGGGCGGCACTGCCCTGGATGATCCTGCTGGCGGCCAAGGCGGCGCGCACACGTTCGTGGCGCCCAGCTGCACAGTTCGCAGTGGTCGTCGCACTGGTCGGCAGCGTCAACGCCACGGCCCTGGTGCTCGCCGGCATCGGCCCGATCCTGTGGTTGGTGGCCGACGTCGTGTCGGGGCGTGTTGCGACGAAGGCGGCCGTCCGCGCCGGCGCCCAGATCGGGGCGCTCTGTATCGCCGTCTCACTCTGGTGGATCGTGGCACTGCGCATCCAGGCGAACTACGGCATCCCGATCCTGCGGTACACCGAGACCTACGACGCGGTCGCCGGTGCCAGCACGCCGCTCGAGATCAGCCGAGGGCTCGGCTACTGGTTCTTCTACGGCGGCGACCGGCTCGACGCCTGGGTCGGGCCGTCGCTGCCCTATGTCGACAACATCGCACTCCTCACGCTGGGCTTCACGCTCGCGGGGTGTGCGCTGCTGGGGCTGTTGCGCCCGTTCGTCGGGCGGGCGTTCGCCGGGCTCCTGCTGCTGGTCGGCATGGCGGTGAGCGTCGGAGCGGCGCCGCTCGATGTCCAGACGCCGTACGGACGTCTCTTCGACTGGTTCGCATCGGAGACGACCGCCGGACTCGCGCTGCGATCGACACCCCGGGCGGCACCGCTGGTCGTCCTCGCGATGGCGATGGGGCTCGCATCGAGTACCCAGTGGGCGAGCGAGCGCATCCGCGAGCGGCTGGCGCGCCGGGTCGCTGCGACGCGACGATGGGATCTGCTGGTTCCCGCCGTCGCCATCGGCCTTCTGGCCGCCCAGCTCTTCCCGTGGTTCACGACCGGCGTGCTCACCCCGTCGATCCTTCGCGACGAGGACGTGCCCGACTACGTGACCGACCTCGCAGCATGGCTCGACTCGACCACCGACGACGCCAGTGCGGGCAGGGTCTGGGAGCTTCCGGCATCGGACTTCGCGAACTATCGGTGGGGTGGGACCATCGACCCGGTGCTGCCCGGCCTGATCGACCGGCCGTACCTCGCCCGCGAACTCGTGCCCCAGGGCGGTCCGGGAACGGCCGACCTCCTCAATGCGTTCGAGCGGCGCATTCCGGAAGGATGGTTCGAGCCCGAAGCGCTGCCGACCGTCGCCCGACTGTTCGGCGTCGAGACGGTCGTCACCCGCAACGATCTCGAACACGAGCGGTACCGGCTCGCGCGACCCGACCTGCTGTGGAGCGACGTCACTTCGGTGCTCGGCAAACCGGACGAGGCGGGACCGACCATCCGCGACGAACCGGTGATCCCGGTGCTCGACGAGCGCACGCTCGCCCATCCCGACGCTGCCGACCAGTTCCCGGCGGTCGCCGCATTCGAGCTGGGCGGCACCCCGGCGGTCACCACGCGCTCGTCGGCGTCCCCGGTGATCGTCGTCGGCAGCGGTGACGGACTCGTCGACATCGCCGCGAGCAGCGCCGCCCAGGCAGTCTTCGACGGCGGCGATCGACCGGTGCTCTACGCGGCGACGCTCGCCGACCTGGACGCGGCAGGAGCGTTCGACCCCGCGATGCTCGGATCGTCGCCATGGTGGGTGATCACCGACACCAACCGCAAGCAGGGCCGTCACTGGTCCACCGTGTCCTCCAACCTGGGTGCGCTCGAGTCGACCGGCACGCCACTACTCGACGCAGACCCCGGCGACAACCGGCTCGAACTCTTCGAGACCGAGCCGATCGAACGCCAGACGATCGCCGTGCACCGAGGCGACGTCGCCGACGTCCGCGCCAGCTATTACGGAAACCGCGTCGCCTACACGCCCGAGGACGCGCCCTGGTTCGCGATCGACGGCGATCCCCGAACCGCATGGCGCGCCGGCGTGTTCGACGCGACGCAGGGGCTGCGGTGGGAGGTCGACCTGGTCGAGCCGGCCGCCGCCGGACAGATCACGCTGCTGCAACCGACGACCGGGGTGGTCGATCGCTACCTGACCCGCGTGCGCGTGACCGTCGACGACGACGTCTCGGTCGACGTCGACCTCGACGAGCGGTCGCGTACACCTCCCGGCCAGACGGTGGACCTGCCGCGCAGTGGATTCACGTCGCTCGGGATCGAGGTGTTGGCCGACAACGTGGGGCCGCTCAGCGAGTACGGAGCCCAGCCCGGTGTCGGCTTGGCCGAGGTCGTGATCCCGGGGGTCAGCGACGATCGTGTGGTCCGGGTGCCGAGTCTCACCGACGTCGTCGACATCACCTCGGTCGACATGGACGCCGTCGACCACGGCGTCCAGCGGGTGACGTACGTCTTCACACGCGAGCGCATCGATCCGGCGACCTCGAACCGATCGGCGCCCGAGCCGCACATGGTGCGCGAGTTCGACGTCGTCGACGCTCGACCGTTCGTGCTCACCGGCGAAGCCCGGCTCTCCGCCGAGGCGTCCGACGCCCTGCTGGCGACGCTGTTGGACGACCCGGTGCAGGTCACGGCCGATCGGCGATTGCCCGGCAGCCCCGCATCGCGCGGCGCGAGCGCGTTCGACGGTGATCTCACGACCGCCTGGCAGACACCGTTCGGCGATCCGACCGGCGCCACCGTCTCGGTCGCCGGCGTCGACGCAGGATCGGGCGCCGACGTCACGATCTCGTGGCTCGACGACGGACAACACTCGGTGCCGACCTCGCTGGAGCTGATCAGCGGCGGCGGCTCGATGCAGACGGTCGCGCTCCCTGCGACGCCGGCGGTCGGCGGCGTCGCCTCGGCGACCGTTCCGATCGATCCGTTCGTCGGTGACGTCTCGGTGACCGTCACCGGCGTCGACCAGCGCACGTCGGCGGAGTACTTCTCCGGGCTTCCCCAGACGCTTCCCGTCGGCATCGCCGAGATCGAATTCTCGGGGCACGCCGCCCCGCTCGTCGCAGTGGTCGGCGACCTCGATCCCGCCTGTCGGGACGACCTCTTGACGCTCGACGGTGAACCGCTCCCCGTGCGCCTCTCGGCGACACGGAACGAGGCGATCGCACGTGCGGAGATGTCGCTCACCGCATGCGGGCCCGTCGACCTGGCCGCCGGGACGCACCGCCTCGACGCAGCGGTGGGAGCGGACACCGGGTTCGACATCGACCGCCTGTTGCTCGACGGCGCACCGACGTCGTCGCCCAGTGAAGCGGCTGTCGATGCGGCGCTGCCCGACGTGCACATCGACGCCAGCTCGACGACCGCATTCGACGTCACCGTCGATGCGTCGGAGTCGCCGACGTGGTTGGTCCTGCAGCAGAGTTGGAACCCCGGCTGGCAAGCAACGGTCGACGGTGAGGACCTCGGGCCGCCCGTACTCATCGACGGCCATGCCAACGGATGGTTGCTCCCCGCCGCCGCCGAGCAACGATCGGTCAGCCTCGAGTGGACACCGCAGCGCACGGTGCGCATCGCGCTGTGGTTCTCGCTCGCCGCCGGACTGGGGGTCATCGTCCTCGCCCTGTTCTCCAGACGAGCGGCGGTCGCCTTCGACGGGCACGATCCGACGTCGGACACGGGATCCGGCGGGCGCTCCCTGATCCGCCGCCAGGGCTGGCCGCTCGCCGCCCTCCTGCTCGCAACCGTCGCCGTGATCGCAGGACCGGTCGTCGCACTGTTGACGGTCGCCCCCGTGGGACTGATTCGTCGGTGGCCCTGGATCCCGGCGGCCGTCATCGTGACGGTGGGCGCGATCGCCGCCGGAGGCGTCGTCGTGCTGGAGTGGCATCACGACTATCCCGGCTTCAGCTGGCCGAGCCGGTTCGGCTGGACGGCTCCGCTCGTCTGGCTCGCCGTCTGCACCGCTGCGGTCGTCGCGATCATGGATCCCGGGCGGAGGCGGTCCGGCAAGTAGCGTCTCGCACTCGTGCGTACGTTGATCATCGTCCCCACACACAACGAAGCGGCGAACATCGCGTCGTTGCTCGAGCGTGTCCGCCACGAGGTCCCCGCCGCCGACGTGCTCGTCGTCGACGACGCCTCCACCGATGAGACCCGCAGCATCGTGGGGTCGTTGGCCGCTCAGGACCGACAGCTGCGACTCGTCGAGCGTGAGGTGAAGAACGGCCTCGGCGACGCCTATCTGTTCGCGTTCGGGATCGGACTCGACGAGGGCTACGACGCACTCGTCGAGATCGATGCCGATCTCTCCCACGATCCCGCTGCACTGCCCACCATGCTGGCGGTCGCCGAACACGGCGTCGCGCTGGTGATCGGATCGCGCTACGTGCCCGGAGGCACCGTCGTCGGATGGCCGCGGCGCCGGACCTGGCTGTCGCGGTGGGGCAACCGGTACGCGGCGATCATGCTCGGGCTCGCAGTGAACGACGCGACGGCCGGCTATCGGGTGTACCGCGCCGAGGCACTGCGACGCATCGGACTCGACGGGGTCCAGGCCGGCGGCTACGGCTTCCAGGTCGAGATGACGTACCGCATCGTCCGTTCAGGTCTCGGCGTGGTGGAGATTCCCATCGAGTTCCGCGACCGTGTCGCCGGCACCTCGAAGATGAACGGCGGCATCGTCTCGGAGGCGTTCCGCCTCGTGACCTACTGGGGCCTCGCCGACCTCGTGACGCTGCGCCGCCGCAGCCGCGCCTACCGCACCCCCAAGTGACCCTCCGGCCGCATTCGCTGCATCGAGCGGCGTCGGCACACGGTTTCAGGGATCGCTGATGTCATCGACCCCGCCGGGGAGATCCGGCGCCTCGACGAGTTGCTCGTCGAGGCGCGCCGACAGGAGGGCGACCTCCTCCGCGAGCCGGCGGGATCGTGCCTCGAGCCGCGACAGCTCCCACGAGTAGTGGATGACGATCAGCAGCAACCCGGCGCAGGCCAGCATCGACAACATCGCTGCGGTGCTCTCGATCCCCAGCCGATCCGCCACGGCGTCGGCGATGCCGGGCGCCACGATGATCGGTACGCACACCACGCCGACCGCGAGCCACAGCAGTGCGTACTTCGATCGCAGCTGTCGTCGCCCGACGAGGCGGACGATGAACGCCAGGATGACGGCACCGACGCCGATCAACAAGAGCCGGGCGGCGAGGCTCATAGCGACCTCCGCTCGCGCCGGCCGACGAGTGCGGTGCCGGCCACACCGACGAGCAGGCGGCCGTAGTTGAAGAGCAACCCGAACGACCGCGTCGTCGGGCGCCCGGCCTGGCGCTGACGCATCCCCACGGGCACCTCGACGACGGTGAGACCTGCGTTGCGCACGAGCACGATCACCTCGACGGTGTCGGCCAGGTACTCGACCGGGTAGCGCTCGGCCAACAGCTCGATCACCGGGCGGTCGAAGGCACGGAATCCGGAGGTCGCATCGGTCGCCGGGAAGCCGGTGCTCCGGCGGACGATCCCGTTGAGGAACCGTTGGGCCCGGCGGCGCATGGCGCCGAGATCGTAGGTGGCCGACTCGGGGGCGAAGCGACTGCCGATCGCCATGTCCGCGCCCCGATCGAGTGCATCGAGCAGCAGATCGATGTCGCCCGGGGCGTGCTGGCCGTCAGCGTCGACGATGACGACACGTTGCGCGTCATGGGCCACGGCGTACTTCAAGCCGGTCCGCACGGCGCCACCGACGCCGAGATTGAACGGCAGTGAGACGACTCGCACACCCGCAGCACGAGCGACCATCGTCGTGTCGTCGGAGGATCCGTCGTCGACCACCAACACGGCGGCACGACGACCCGCACGTAGCTGCGTCGAGGTGAGTTCGGACAGCACTCCGGGCAACGCCGCTGCCTCGTTGAATGCCGGAATGACCACCAGCGTGTCGATCGCCGGTACGGATCGATCAGTCGCCGTCATCGGTGCCGAACTCTACACGTTGGCCTGTTCCGCTCGGGGTACAGACGGCGGCGAGGAGTTCGAGGTGGGTCGCAGCGATGGCGGTCCACGACAGCCCCTCGGCGTGGCCCACGGCTGCGAGACCCATCGCATGGCGGCGGCGGTCGTCGCCGAGCAGCGCGGCGATCTCGGCACCCAGGGCCTCGGTGCCGACGGCGAGCACGCCGGTCCGGCCATCGACACAGGCGCTGCGGTGTCCTGCGATGTCCGTCGCAACGCACGGTGTCGCACAGGCGCCACCCTCCGTGAGCGACATCCCCCACCCCTCGGCGTACGACGCACTGACGACCAGCCAGGCTCGCCGGTACGCGTCGAGCAGGTCGGCATCGCTCACCCGGCCACGCAGCGTGACCCATCCGCCGGCGTCGTGGGCCTCGACCCATGCGTCGAGCGCCGCGCGGTCGGGACCGTCGCCCAGCACTTCGACGACGAGTGCCGGCTGCATCGCACGGGCGATCGCGAGGGCCTCGAGCGCCATCGTCTGGCGCTTCACCGGTGCCAGTCGCCCGACGACGACCGCCATCGGAACCGGCGAACGTCGCGACTCGTCGGGTGCGAACCGTTCATGGACCCCTGGCGGGATCACGGCCAGCCGACGGTCGTCGATGCCGAGCGCCCTGATCTCCTCGGCTGAGGACTCCGACAGCGTGGCGAACTGGCTCCGTCGGTAGAACAGCGGGGCGAACCGGGTCTCCATGATCCGTCCCAGATGGTTGATCGGCCTCGGCAGCACGTCGTCCCACATCTCACGGTGGACGTGGTGCATCCAGACGACCCGGCGCCGCGGCGCCCAGACCGGCCCGAACCACGGCACGCCGTTCCAGATCTCGATCGTGGCGACATCCCGTGGCCGCCGGCGGAGCAGCTGGCGGGCGATCACCCGGGCGAACACGTCGTAGCGGCCACCGCGTTGGGTCACGGTGTATCCATGGCGTTCGAAGACCCGCGCGTGGTCGGCGGTCGACGTGCGATGGTGGATCGTCACTCCGGCGTCGGCCCAACGCCTGAAGATCTCGTCGGCGTGCAGTTCGGACCCACCGGCGTCGGCATCGTCGAGGTCGCGCCATGCGTAGCTCTCGACGCGATCGATCCCCAGTTGCTGCAACCGGTTCGCAGCGGCGTCCAGCCGCTGCTGGGCAGTGCTCATCGCCGACGCCCGGTCACCGGTCGAGCTTGCGCCAGACGAAGCCCGGTGCGAACCGCAGCAGCCCGAAGACGATGCGCAGGATCCCGGGGACCCAGACGACCGTACTCCCCCGCCGCAGCCCAGCGACCACCGCGTCGGCGACGTCGTCGGCGCTCACGGCGAACGGCGCCTCCTGCACCGCCGCACTCATCGACGTCCGCACGTATCCGGGACGCACCGTCATCACCTTCGCCCCGGTGCCGTGCAGGGCATCGCTCAGGCCCGTCGAGAACGCATCCTGGCCCGCCTTCGTCGAGCCGTAGACGAAGTTCGACGCACGAGTGCGGATGCCCGCCACGCTCGACAGCACCACGAGGGTGCCGTGGCCCTGTTCACGCAGACGCTCCGCCACCGCGAGACCGCTGCTGACGACGCCGACGTAGTTGACCATGGCGAGATCTGCACTCGCCGTGGGATCGTCGAGCCGCTCGGGGCCCAGTTGGCCGAACGCCTGGATGACGACATCGAGGTCGCCACATCGCTCGACGGCCTGCTCGACGACCGATCGGTGACCGGCGAAGTCGGTGGCGTCGAAGGCGATCGTCGTGACCTCGACCGCGCCGGCTCCGGCCAGGTCGATCGCGGCGACGTCGACGGCGTCGGGATGCCTGACGGCGAGCACGACGTGTCGGAGCGCCGGCGAGGCCAGCTTGGCGACGATCGCCGTCGCGATGTCGCTGGTTCCACCCAGGACGAGGATGTTCTGTGGTTGGTTCACGGCATTCTTCACGAGGAGTCCAGTTCTGATGGGCGGCGGTGGTCAGAGCAGTTCGAGACGACGGGCCTGATCGCTGGCCCAGCGCCCGGTCGGATCGAATCGTCGGCGGAGCTCGATGAACTCCTCGAGTCGCGGGTAGCCCGCTCGGATGATCTCCGGCGTCGCCGTCGCATCCTTGGCGAGATAGTGGCGCCCTCCGGCCGCGAGCACCATCTCGTCGAGTCGGCCGACCAGGTCGCCGAGTCCGTCGACGCCGGCCGGCAGGTCGAGCGTCAGCGTCCAGCCGGGTGTCGGAAAGCTCAGCAGGCCACCGCTCTCGGGTCCGAATCGCTTCAGCACCGCGAGGAAGCTCGCGTGTCCCGACGCGGCGACGGTGGTGACGATGCGACGCAGTGTCTCGACGGCCTCGAACGGAACCACGAACTGGTACTGCAGGAACCCGGAACGCCCGTAGAGCCGGTTCCAGTCGCCCACCATGTCGAGGGGATGGAAGAAGCCGGTGATCGTCTCGAGGCCCAGATGCGAACGCGGCGCTTTGCGATACCACAGCTCGTTGAAGGCCCGGACCGCCAGCCGGTTGAGCACGTTCGGGCCGCCCGAGGGCACCGACGCGAGGCGAGGAGGCGAGAATGCCAACGGGTCGTCGGCCTCGGCCGGCCGTTCGGCGACGAGTTCGTCGTAGGACGCATGCTCGCCGCGGGTGAGCACCGCTCGACCGAGATGCGCCCCGGTGGCGACCATGTCGACCCACGCGACCGAATAGCGGTAGGCATGATCGCCTGACTCCATGGTGTCGAGCAGCGTGTCGAGGTCGGGGATCCGTTCGGTCAGTACGAGACACCTGCTGGTCTCGATCGGCAGGAGGCGCACGGTCGCGTCGAGCACGATGCCGGTCAAGCCCATTCCGCCGATCGTCGCCCACCACAGCTCCGGGTGCGAGGCCGCGGTGATCGAGTGACATGAACCATCGGCGAGCAGGATCGTCATCGCGTCGACGTGGGTCCCGAACGTGCGGTCGGCGTGATGGTTCTTGCCGTGGATGTCGCTGGCGATCGCACCGCCGACGGTGACGAACCTCGTGCCCGGCGACACCGGGACGAAGAACCCCCGCGGCACGACGTGGCGCAGCAACTCGTCGAGGCTGACGCCCGCACCCACCGTGACGGAACCGGCGGATGGGTCGAGCAGGATCGGCCCCGGTGAGAGGCGGATCACCGTGCCACCGCCGTTCTGGGCCGGATCACCGTAGGAACGCCCGAGCCCGCGGGCGATCGCACCGCGAGGCGCAGCGAGTTCGTCGAGCAGTCCCGCGCCGAGTTCGTCGGCGCGTACGTCGACGACGGTCGCGGCCGACGGTGACGTGCGGCCCCAGCCGCACAGTTGTTCGTGACGGCTTCTCACGTCGGCGTTCAGTACGGCCATTCCGGAACGGGTCGCCCGAGCCGGCCGAGGAGCTTGCCGAGCCCCAGCGAGAGTGCGATCTTGAGCGCCACGTTCTTCACGAACCACGGCAGCTGCGCGAGTTGGCGCCCGGCATTGGCCAGGCGACCCCCAGCACCGGAGCCGAGATCGGCGCGGAAGATCGTCATCGACCTCGACCGACCGACGTAGCGGAATCGTGAGCCGGCGAGCAGCTCGCGCAGGATTGCCAGCGTCACCCCGATCGACGAGAACGAATCGTGGATCAACATGGTGCCGCCGTCGGTCACACGAGCGCCCCAGTCGCGTATGTCGGCGCGGGCTGGTCCGTAGCGGTGGGCGCCGTCGATGTACAGCACGTCGATGTCGCCGTCGACCTCGCGCAGCGCGGCGTCGGAGAACATCCGCACGTGGCGGACGCGCTCGGCGACTCCGGCGGCATCCAGATTGGCGAGGAAGACGGCATGGTCATCGGCTGCGGCGTCGGCGTAGCCGTCGATCTCCTGCGGACCGCGGTCGTTGCCGGCGTGAGGGTCGATGGCGATGACCGACGCACCCTGCGGTGCGGCACTCGCGAGCACGATTGTGGATCGGCCCTGGAAGCTGCCGATCTCCACGATCGTGCCGTCGGATGGGCAATGGCGTGCAGCGTCGTAGAGCGTGGCGGCCTGCCCGGGCGACATCCATCCCTGAACGCCGGCGACGCGGGCGGTGACGGTGTCGAGATCGGGTGGGTCCGCGGCGAGCGGGTCAGGAGACATAGACGGCAAGACCGTACACGACCACCCAGCCGAACCCCAGCAACTGCAACAGCCGGTCGCTGGCGAAGACCTCCTCGGGCGCCGCCCCTCCGCCCTGTTCGAGCACGAGCAGGTACCGCATCAACGCCATCAGCATCGGCACGATCGACAGCTCGTACAGCGGCCAGCCGCTGCCCGAGGCGGCGCTCGTCTCGAATGCCCACACGCAGTAGCTGATCAGGACCCCGGCCAGGCTCACCGACAGCATGATGCGCAGATAGCCGACCGAGTACACCTCGAGCGTGGCCCGGGTTCCGGCGTCGTCGCCGACCTCGTTCAACTCGGCGTAGCGCTTGCCGACCACGATGAACAGCGAACCGAACGTGATGCACAGCACGAACCAGCGCGACATCGGCACGTCCACCGCCACGGCGCCCGCGGCGGCTCGCAGGACGAACCCGGCAGCCACGGTGACCACGTCGACGACCGGCACGTGCTTGAGGTGCAGCGTGTAGGCGATCGTGATGACGATGTAGGTGGCGACGACGGCGACCGTCTGCCAGCGCCCCGTGGCAGCGGCGAGCCCCAGGGCGATGATCGGGAAGGCCACACCGGCGATGCGGGCGACCGGGATCGGTAAGGCACCCGAGGCGATCGGCCGGTTCCGTTTGGTCGGATGACGACGGTCGGCTTCGACGTCGAGGAGGTCGTTCCAGATGTAGATCCCGCTCGCAGCGAAGCAGAACGACACGAAGGCGACGATCGCCAGCACGAGGTTGTCGCCTTCGTCGAGCACCCCGGCGGCGCCGGGGGCTGCGAACACGAGCACGTTCTTGATCCACTGCTTGGGGCGCGACTCGCGCAACAGGGCCCTCAGCACATCGTCCTCGTGCCGTCGGTCGTGTCGCAGGTCATGGCGTCGGTGACCGTAGTGGCCACCGGCGCCGCACTCGGGCATCTCATCGTGGCATGGCACCGCGGCCCAGCCAGTGGGCTTCGTCGGCGTCGGCCAGCAGCTCACGATCTCCCCGTGAGTCGCCGTAGGCGCTGAGGTGCACCGCTGCTCGTCCACCGGCGTTGCGATCGAGCCAGTCGTGCAGCCTGACGACCTTCTCGGGGCCACGGCAGTTGGGCCCGTCCAAGCGCCCGGTGAGGATCCCGTGCTCGTCGACCTCCAGGCGGACCGCCAGGACATCGTGTGCGCCGAGCAGTTCGGCCAAGGGCCGAACGTAGACCTCGAACGATGCGGACACCAGCACCACGGTGTGGCCTGCGTCAGCATGCCGATGCAGTGCCTCGACGACGTCGTGACGAAGCCGCCGTTCATGGACCTCGTGAGCGAACAGCCGGGCGTCCGCTTCGACGACCTCGAACGGCACTCCCCGGAACGTCGCAGCGGCGCTCGCCGCCTTCAAGGCATCGCGATCGCGCAGCACACCCGCTCGTGTCAGTCCGAGTGGCGTGCGCAGCATCCGGCGCACGAGCGTGGGCGTGCCGGCCGTGCGGCGCAGGAACGGCACGACGCAGTCGGCGGTCGTCAGGGTCCCGTCGACGTCGAATGCGGCGACGTGCGGCCGCTCGGCGCCCTCGGGTGTCGGGTTCACGACAGGTGGGCAGGGATCGCCGCGAGGGCATCCCAGTAACTCGGCCAGCTCTTCGACACGACCGCCGGGTCGGCGACCTCGATCCCGTCGACCACGAGTCCGAGCAGCCCGAACGCCATCGCCAGCCGATGGTCGTGGTGGGTGTCGAGACGGGCGCCGTGCAGCAGATCGGTCGGCTCGATCAGCAGACCATCGGGCTCGACGCTGACCCGGGCGCCGGTCTTGGCCAGTTCGCCCGCGAGATCGCCGAGGCGGTCGCTCTCCTTCCCACGGATGAACCCCACGCCGCTGATTCGCGTGGGGGTGACCGCCTGGGTGGCGACCACGGCCAGTGTCGGTACGAGATCGGAGATGTCGGCCATGTCGACGTCGATGCCGCGCAGCGGGGTGTCGCGCCGGCGCATCACCACCGTGCTGGTGGGTCCCGCGGTGACGATGCAGCCCATCGCGGCCAGCAGATCGACGAATCTGGCGTCGCCCTGCACCGACGTCGTCCCGAGTCCCGGCACGCTGACCGCCCCGCCCACCATCGCCGCGGCAGCGAGCGGATAACTGGCCGAACTGGCGTCGGGTTCGACGACGTACCGGGACGCCACGTAGGCGCCCGGGCCGACCGTGACGTGGCGATCCTTGATGTCGACGTCGGCCACACCGAACGCCGCCATCACCGAACGGGTGATGTCGAGGTAGGGCCGCGAAACCAGACCCGACGACAGCCACAGCTTGAGCCCGCCGGGGATGTACGGCGCGATCAGCATCAGCGCGGTGACGTACTGGCTCGACACGTCGCCCGGCATCACGACGGCGTCGGCCCGCCGGAGCGGGCCTGCAACGGTGACCGGCAGATGTCCGGCCGTCTCCGCTGCGCTGATCGTGGCGCCCAGTGCGCCGAGCGCGGTGTGCAGCGGCCCCATCGGTCGGGCCCGCAGCGGCGGCGCACCGTCGATGGTGTACTCGCCGACGCCGAGCGCACACAGCGCGGTGACGAACCGCGACGTGGTGCCGGCCAATCCCGCGTCGAGTCGCATCGGACCGGGGGTCAACGCCCCTGCGGTGCCGGTCACGTCGGCGACCTGGTGCGCCGCGTCGAGTCGCAGCCCGATGCCACATCCGAGGCGTTCCAGGCAGTCGATCATCGCCGCGGTGTCGTCGCCCGGTGCGATGCCGACGATCTCGCTGGTGCCGTCGGCCAACGCCGCACACACGAGCGCGCGATTGACGATGCTCTTGGACGGCGGCACCGCCACCTCGGCGATCACCGGCCCGTCGGCTCGCTGCACCCGATAGCCGGCGGGGGTCTCGGCGACTCCCGCCGTCTCGGCGCTGCGGTCGGCGCTCACGACAGAGGCTGCACGGCCGGGCGGAACCCGCGTGCGAGCAGGCCACCGCGGAACAGTTCGACCATCGCCCGGTCGACCAACACCACCGCGACGCCCCTGGTGCTCTCGGCGACGTGGACCACTTCGAAGCTGGCGATGTTGACGCTGAGTTCGGCGGCGAGTGTGAAGACCTCCGCGGCAGCGCCGGCGCGGTCGGGAATCGGGATACGGACCTCGGCCAGCTCGTCGGGATGCACCACCCGGGTCGGCAGGTTGGCACGGGCCTGGCGAGCGGCGGTCAGCCGGGCGTACAGGGCGTCACGGTCGTCGACGCCGACGATGTCGCGCACGTCACGGAGCCCGTCGATCAGGTGGTCGAGCACCTCGACGATGGCGGTGCGGTTCTCCGCACAGATGTCGAGCCAGATCTCCGGGCGTCCGCTCGCCACCCGGGTCATGTCACGGAACCCACCGGCGGCGAGGCGCAACAGGGCGGCGTGCTCCTCGGCGCGATCGCTGGCGAGGCCCATCAGGGTGGCCGCGGTGAGATGCGGCACGTGGCTGACGACGGCGACGAGTTGGTCGTGGCGCTCCGGCGTGAGGGCCACGACCTCGGCGCCGAGCGAGGCCACCACCGAGGCGACCGTGGCGAACACGGCGTCGTCGCTGTCGGGCCCCGGCGTCAGCACCCACACCGCACCCTCGAAGAGGTCGCTCTGCGCACCGTCCAGACCATCGAGTTCGGAACCCGCCATCGGATGGCCACCGACGAACCTGACGTCGCCCGCTGCCGCACAGGTAGCGGCCTTGACGCTGCCGACGTCGGTGACCGCACCGGCGGTCTCCGCCAGCGCCCGCTTCACCTGGTCGACCGTGGCGAGCACCGGAACCGCCACGAACGTGATCTCGGCATCGGCATCCAGGCCGATCGCATCGACGACACCCCGATCGAGGGCGGCGGTCGCGGTGACGGCCGCGGTGTCGTCGCCGCTCACCCACCAACCCCGGGCCCGGAGCGCGAGCGCGACCGACCCGCCGATCAGTCCGAGCCCGATGACGTTGGCTCGGCGCACGTTCGCTGCGGGGTCAGTCACGGGGATCGATCGTATCGGTGGCCACCGACTCGGTCAGCGCCCTCCACTCGTCGGAAGTCAGCTCGCGCCACGTGCCCGGCTGCAGCGAGCGGTCGGCGATCGGGCCGATCCGGGTGCGCACGAGTCGGGTGACGCGATGGCCGACCGCATCGCACATGCGGCGGATCTGGCGGTTGCGACCCTCGTGGATCGTGATGCGCAGCACACCGGGGTCCGGCTGCGACACCCGTGCCGGCGCCGTCATTCCGTCGTCGAGCTCCACGCCGTCGCGCAAGGTGCGGATCGCACCCGCCGACACCGGTCCGCCACTGACCTCGACCAGATACTCCTTCTCGATGCCCCGCGACGGATGGGCGATCCGGTTCGCGAGATCACCGTCGTTCGTCAACAACAGCAGCCCCTCGCTGTCGACGTCGAGACGCCCCACGGAGAAGACCCTCGGCTCGCGCGGCACCAGCTCGACCACCGTGGGGCGCTGGTGGGTGTCGCGTGCGGTGGTCACGACACCGACGGGCTTGTTGAGCAGGTAGTACACGAGATCGGGACGGACACCGATCGGTGCCCCGTCGACGGCGACCAGATCGGTGGCTGCGTCGACGCGGCGGCCGAGCACGGCCACCTCGCCGTTGACGGTCACCCGGCCGGCGGCGATCAGGTCTTCACAGATTCGGCGACTGCCGTAGCCGGTGGCGGCGAGCACCTTCTGCAACCGTTCACCCTGGGGCAGCTCGGCGCTGCGTTCGGCCATCTGCTCCCACAGCGGCGGCTCGGGCGTGCGGTCGCCCGTGTCGCTCACGGTGCGATGTCGTCGGGCGCCGGGGCACCGGACGCCGGGTCGGGGGCCGGCGTCCGCCCGTCGCCGGTGCTCGCGCCGGTCGACACCTCGATCAATGGAGTCACGCGCAGCCCGGTCTCGAGCGCCTCGACGACCTCGGCGCTGGGGATGAACTCCGCGATCGGTGGCAGGTCGTCGAGCGAGGCGAGGCCGAGCTTCTCGAGGAACGTGGCGGTCGTGCCGAACAGGATCGCCTGGCCGGGACCGTGGTCACGTCCGACCTCGTCGATGTACCCGCGCGCCTGCAGGGTGCGCAGCACGCCATCGGGATCGACGCCGCGGATCGACGCGATCTGGCCGCGGGAGATCGGCTGCTTGTACGCCACGATCGCCAGGGTCTCGAGCGCCGCACCGGACAGTCGGGCACGCTGGTCGTGCAGCAGGAACCGCTCGACGTACGGGGTGAGATCGTCGGCGGTCTGGAACCGCCACCCACCGGCGACGTTGACCAGCCCGAAGCCGTGACCGGTGGCGATGTAGCCCTCGGCGAGCTCTTCGCACCACTGCTCGACCATCACGGTGGGCTCTTCGAGCAACTGTGCGAGCAGTTCGGCCGGGACGGGGTCGTGGGCGACGAGCACGATCGACTCGATCGCCCGCTTGTACTCGGCAACTCGTTCGTCCATGGTCGGTCCTCAGCCCTCGTAGGCGTCGATCAGGATCGCCGAGGTGTCGAAGTGCTCGCCGGCGCTCCAGGTGACCTCGATGTCGCCGAACCGTTCGGGCTGGTCGATCTCGACCGCGCCCTGCTTGTACAGCTCGAGCACGGCGAGGAAGCGGATGATCACTTCGATCCGGTCGGCGAGGTCGGCGGTCAGGCGGCGGAACGTGATCCGCCCCACGCGCGGCAGCTCGTCGAGCAGCTCGCCGACCGCATCGGCGACGGTGGTCGTGATCGGATTGACGTGGAAGAGGTCGACGACCGGGACCGGCTTGGGTGTGAGTGCACGGATCGCCGCATTCCGCAGGCTGGTGACGCTCGTGCCCTCGAGCATGTCGGGGACGACGTCGGCGAAGCGTTCGTCGGGACCGACCACCCTCGGGAACGACAGGTCGGCCTCGTCGGCGAGCTTCGAGAAGATCTGTGCGACGTCCTTGAAGGTCTTGGCCTCGAGCAGGCGGGCGAGCAGCATGTCGCGTTCTTCCCACAGGGCGAACTCGTCGTCGAGATCGATGTCGGTCGGATCGGGCAACAGCCGCCGGGCCTTGAGTTCGACGAGCGTCGCTGCGATCAGCAGGAATCCGGTCGCGACGTCGAGGTCGAGCAACTGCATCCGTTCGATCTCGGACAGGTAGGCATCGACGATGCTCGCCAGGTTGACCTCGTAGATGTCGACCTGTTCGCGCAGGATCAGCTGCAGCAGCATGTCGAACGGCCCCTCGTACACGGGGGTGGAGACGTCCATGTTCATCGACGGCCCAACCTACCGGAGCGACACCGGTGCAACGGGGTATCGTCGGCGCCCGTGAGCACTGCGGCCGAACCGTCCATCCAGGGCACCACCGAGGCCGGGACGACGCGCGTGCTGTCGTGCATGCAGCCCACCGGTGACGTGCATCTCGGCAACTACCTGGGGGCACTGCGCAACTGGGTCGCCGGACAGCACGACTGCGACGCCTTCCACGGCATCGTCGATCTCCACGCCCTCACGATCACCGAAGAGCCGGGGGTCCTCGGGCGCCAGACGATGTCGTTGGCGGCGATGTTCTTCGCGATCGGGCTCGACCCCGACGTGGCGACGGTGTTCGTGCAGAGCCACGTTCCGGAGCACAACCAGCTCGGCTGGATCATGGAGTGCACGGTGAGCTACGGCGAGCTGTCTCGAATGACCCAGTTCAAGGACAAGAGCGCCAAGCGTGAACACGAGTTCGTGTCGGCCGGGCTGTTCACGTATCCGGCCCTGCAGGCAGCCGACATCCTGCTCTACGACGCGAACGAGGTGCCGATCGGCGACGACCAACGCCAGCACGTCGAGATCACCCGCGACATCGCCATCCGTTTCAATCGCCGCTTCGGCGACACGTTCGTGATTCCCGAGGCGGTCACGCCCGCCGCCGGCGCCCGGGTGATGAGCCTGCAGGACCCGACGTCGAAGATGTCGAAGTCAGACGACTCCGATGCCGGCTGCGTGTATCTGATCGACGAACCGGGCGCCGTGATGAAGAAGTTCAAGCGGGCGGTCACCGACTCCGACACCGGCCCCGACGCCGTGCGCTACGACCGAGCGGCGAAGCCGGGCGTGGCGAACCTGCTGGAGATCCACGCAGCGGTCACCGGTCGCACCCCGCAGGCGGTCGCCGACGACTACGAGCAGTACGGCAGGCTCAAGGTCGACACCGGCGAGGCGGTGCTGGCGATCCTCGACCCCATCCGAGCCCGATATCTCGAACTGCTCGACGATCCCGGCGAACTGGCGCGGCTGCTGCGTGTCGGCGCCGACAAGGCCCGCGAGATCGCATCGGCGACGCTCGCCCGCGCCCACGCCAACATCGGCCTGCTGCCCGCCTGACCCCGCCCGACCCGTTCTCGTGAACTCGTCCGGGAACAATTCGCGGACGAGTTCACGAGAACGTGGGATCGACCGGCGGATCCTGGCGCTGGCGGTGCCGGCGCTGGGCACCCTGGCCGCGGAGCCGCTGTACCGGCTGGTCGACACGGCGATCGTCGGTCGGCTCGGGACCGACGAGCTCGCCGGCCTGGCGGTGGCCGTGACGATGCTCGCACTGGTGGTGGCGGGCTCGAACTTCCTCGCCTACGGCACGACGCAGCGCGTCGCCAACCGGCTGGGTGCGCGACGGCCGGACGAGGCGGCCGACGTGGGCGTGCAGGCGATGTGGCTCGCCGGCCTCGTGTCGATGGTGACCGTTCCCGTTCTGGTGTTCGGCGCTCGGCCGTTCGCGGAGGCGATCGGTGCCGACGGTGATGTGCTCGAGTTCGCCGTCGAGTACCTGCGCATCGCCGCGCTCGGTGTGCCGTTCGTCCTGATCGCCCTCTCGGCGCAGGGCGTACAGCGGGGGGCATCCGACTACCGCACCCCGCTGGTGATCCTGGTGTGCTCGAACGTGGCCAATCTCCTCATCGAGGTGGTGCTCGTGTTCGGTTTCGACCTCGGCATCGCCGGCGCCGCCTGGTCGACGGTGATCGCACAGGCGGGCGCCGGGGTGGCCTTCCTCGTCGTGGTCCGGCATCGACTGGCACCCGCCACGCAACGGCGACCGAACCGCTCGGAGATGGCGCCACTGCTCACTGCGGGTCGCCATCTGCTGTTGCGGGTCGGCTCGATGCTCGCCGTGTTCACCGGCGCCACCGCGATCGCGGTGCGGGTCGACGACGCCACCCTCGCCGCGCACCAGATCGCGATGACGATGTTCCTGTTCCTGGCCCTCGTGCTCGATGCGCTGGCGGTACCGGCGCAGACGCTCGTCGCCGAGGAGCTCGGCCACGATGGCCACGATGCCATCGAGATCGCAGGACGGGTCGTCCGGCTCTCCCTCGTCGCGGCCGCCGGCATCGCTGTGCTCGTCGCGATGTCGGCGCCGCTGCTCCCCCACGCCTTCAGCGACGACCCGGCTGTCGTGAGCCGGGCGACGACGGCGCTGCTCTTGCTCGCTGTGCTGCTGCTCCCCGGCGCTGTGGCGTTCGCCGACGACGGCGTGTTGATCGGCGTCGGCGACTATCGGTTCCTGGGCGTCGCCGCCTTCGGCTCTCTCGTCGCCGTCGTCCCGATCGCCGCGGCCGTGCTCGCCACGCCATCGCTCGGTATCGCGGGGATCTGGGCCGGCCTCGTGGCCTGGATGATCCTGCGAGCCGTGGTCAACACGCTCCGCGTCCGCTCCGTGCTGTCAGGTTCTCGTGAACTCGTGCGGGAATAGTTCCGCAACCAGTTCACGAGAAGGTCGGCGCAGGCAACGTTCAGGCGTGGTCGGACGCCTCGAGGGCGTCGAATGCGGGGCCTCGCTGTGCGATCAGGTCGACCGTGGAGCGCTCGGATCCGACCGCACGCGCCATCTCGGCACCGATCGCCTCGTGGTCGTGATAGGCGGCAAATGCGGTCGTTCGAGGCCCCACGAGCGTGGCGATCACCCGGCCGAACGTGCCGAGGCCGCACTCGATCTTGCCGACGTCGTGGAGGATCGCACCGGCGATCTCGGCGCGTGTCGCCGCCGGACGCTCTTCGACGAACCGTCTCGCCACCGCTGCGCTGTGACGGCGGTCCTGGTTCGACAACTGGATCCACAGCGAACGCTCGCCGGCGAGCAGGTGCTCGTCGACCCACACCTCGTCGTCGACCGACGGCGGCGCCGGGGGAAGCGACGTCACGAATCGCGCCGCGAGATGCCACAGCTTGACGGCCGGGTTCGCTCCGCCGGCGCTGCGATCGCTCATCGGGTCAGTGTGGCGCGGGGATGCGCCGAGCGGTACACGTCCCACAGACGCTCCTGGCTCACCTTGGTGTAGATCTGCGTCGTCGAGATCGAGGCGTGGCCGAGCATCTCCTGCACCACACGCAGGTCGGCGCCGTGGTCCAGCAGGTGCGTTGCACACGAATGCCGTAGCACGTGCGGCGACAGCTCAGCACCGAGCCCGGCGCGGTTCCCGTACTTCTTGACCACCTGCCACGCCGCCTGGCGGGTCAGGCGGCCGCCGCGGGTGTTGAGGAACACCGCTTCGGCGTCATCGCGACTGCGCCACTGATCCGGCACGATGCGGACACGCCCGCTCGACGAGAACCAGTCCTCGAGCGCCGCTGCGGCGGTGGATCCGAACGGCACGATGCGCTCCTTGGCGCCCTTTCCGTACAGACGCACGAGCCGGGCGTCGAAGTCGATGTCGCCGATCGACAACCCGACCGCTTCGGAGATCCTGGCGCCGGTCGCGTAGAGCAGTTCGATCAGTGCGAGGTCACGACGATGGATCGGCTCGGTGACGATGACGGCGTCGAGCAGACTGGTCACCTGCGCTTCGGTCAGCGGCTTCGGAATGCCCGACGGCACGCGCACCCCTTCGAGTTCGGCCGCCGGATCGTCGCGCCGTTCGCCTTCGATCGACAGATAGCGGTGCAGCATCCTCACCGCTGCCAACTGGCGTGCGATCGACGACGTGGCCGCCCCGCTCGCACGCCGGAGCCCCACGAAGGCGACCAGCTGCTGGTGGCTGACGTCGAGCACGGTCGCGCCCTGTGCCGTCAGCCACTCGCAGTACGTGCTCAGGTCACGTCGATAGGCGGCGATCGTGTTGGCCGAGCGACCCTTCTCGGCGACCATCCACGACAGGAACTCCTCGACCTCGATCGGCAGCTCGCGCCGCGCCATCGAGATACCTCACCCGTACGGGTGGTCCGAGGCGCGGAGGCGCCGATCGGTCAGCAGCACTGCGACGACGGTCTTGGCGTCGGCGATCTCGCCGCGTTCGACCATGGCGACCGCATCGGCCAACGGCACGTGGAGCAACTCCATGTGCTCCTCCTCGGGGCCCTGACGATCGTGTGGCACCGACGTACAGTCGGTCGCGAGGTACAGCGACGTGACCGAATCGGTCATGCCGGGAGACGGGAAGATCTCGGTGAGCAGTTCCAGCCGTCCGGCCCGAAGACCCGCTTCTTCGATCAGCTCGCGCCGGGCCACCTCGGAGGTGTCCTCGCCCTCGACGTCGCGCATCCCGGCGGGCATCTCCACGATCGTTCGTTCGTACGGCGGGCGGTACTGCGACACGAGCACGACCGACGGGTTGCCCTCGGCGTCGAAGACCAGTGGCAGCACGCCGACCGCTCCCGGCGACCGCACGATGTCGCGGGTGAACGACGATCCGTCCGGTGCGACGAACTCAGCGACCGCAAGATTCCACACGTGGCCCTGATGGATCGTGCGCTCGGAGAGCCGGCGGAATTCGGTCACGAGGTGAGTGAGGCCGACGCGTCGCTGGGGCGGGCGACGACTGCGACGACGTCGGGCGGCGGCGGCTCCAGCTGCGCCCGGCGTTGCAGGGCGGCCGCGATCAGTTCGCGGAAGAGCGGATGCGGTCGGTCGGGACGGCTCTTGAACTCGGGGTGGGCCTGGGTGCCGACCCAGAACGGGTGGCCCGGCAGTTCGATGAACTCGACGAGACGGTTGTCCGGTGACGTCCCCGAGCACCACAACCCGGCGTCCTCCAGCTGCTTGCGGTAGCGCTCGTTGAACTCGTAGCGGTGACGGTGGCGTTCACTCACGACCGGTTCGCCGTAGGCCTGGGCCACCTGCGAGCCGGGGGCGAGCACGGCGTAGTAGGCGCCCAGGCGCATCGTGCCGCCCTTGTCCTCGATGCCACGTTGCTCGAGCATCAGGTCGATCACGGGGTGATGCGTCGTCGGGTCGAACTCGGTGGAGTTCGCATCGGTCAGTGCGACGACGTCGCGGGCGAACTCGATCGTCATCGCCTGGAGCCCCAAGCAGAGGCCGAGACACGGCACGCCTTCTTCGCGGGCGTAGCGGGCGGCAGCGATCTTGCCCTCGACGCCGCGGTAGCCGAACCCGCCCGGGATGACGATGCCGTCGAGGTGGTTGAGCTGACCCGCGGCGAGCAGCCCCTCGACGCTCTCGGACTGGATCCACACGATCTCGACGTCGGCGCCGTGGTGGAAGCCGGCGTGCTTGAGGCTCTCGACAACGGAGAGGTACGCATCGGGGAGCTCGATGTACTTGCCGATCAGGCCGATGCGGACCGGCGTCGTCGCCGCTTCGACCTTGGCGACGAACTGCTCCCAGTAGCTGAGGTCCGGTTCGCCCTCGATGCGCAGCAGATCACACACGAAGTCGTCGAGACCCTCGTCGTGCAGGATCAGCGGGAGTTCGTAGATGTTCTTCGCGTCGGCGGCGTTGACGACGGCGCGCTCCTCGACGTCGCACAGACTGGAGATCTTGCGCTTCAGATCGTCGGACAGCGGCGCCTCGCTGCGACACACGATGACGTCGGGCTGGATGCCACGGCTGCGCAGCTCGGTGACCGAGTGCTGCGTGGGCTTGGTCTTCTGCTCGCCCGACGGGCCGATGAACGGCACCAGCGTGACGTGGATGTAGCAGACGTTGTCGCGTCCCACCATGTTGCGGAACTGGCGGATTGCCTCGAGGAACGGCAGGATCTCGATGTCGCCGACCGTGCCGCCGACCTCGGTGATCACGACGTCGACGTCGTCGTGTGCGACACGCTGCACCCGCCGCTTGATCTCGTCGGTGATGTGCGGGATCACTTGGACGGTCTTGCCGAGGTAGTCGCCTCGCCGTTCGGCGGCGAGCACCGCCTGGTAGATCGAGCCTGTCGTGGCATTGGAGTTGCGCGACAGGTTCTCGTCGATGAACCGTTCGTAGTGACCGAGGTCGAGGTCGGTCTCGCCGCCGTCGTCGGTGACGAAGACCTCACCGTGCTCGAACGGGTTCATCGTCCCCGGGTCGATGTTGATGTACGGATCGAGCTTCTGCAGCGTGACCCGCAGCCCCCGCAGCTTGAGCAGTCGTCCCAGCGACGACGCCGTCAGACCCTTGCCGAGCGAGCTGGCAACGCCTCCGGTCACGAAAATGTGCTTCGGCATTCGACCATTCCTCCGTCTCGACGCTGCTGTCGTACCCAGATGTCGTGTAGGTGTCACGCGACACCATGACGGGAGATCACCTTATCTCGCGTGTCGCCGTCGACGCGTCTTCCTCTTCGACCTTCACGTGCCCAGCAGTTCGCGGGCGTGGTCGAGAGCCGAGGCGCTCGTCGAACCCGACAGCATGCGGGCGATCTCGACCACGCGCTCGTCGCCGGCGATCGGGACGGCCGAGGTACGGGTCTGGCCGTCGCGCACGGCCTTCGACACCGAGATCTGTGCGTCCGCCGCCGCTGCCACCTGGGCCAGGTGGGTGACGACGAGCACCTGGTGCGTGCGCCCCAACGCTCGCAGCGCATCGCCGATCGCCTGTGCGGCTGTGCCACCGATGCCGGCATCGACCTCGTCGAAGACCAACGTGCGTCCGCCGTCGGGTGATGCCGGGTCGTCGTCGATCGTCGCCGAGGACAACACGAGTCGCAGGGCCAGCATCGTCCGGGCGAGCTCGCCGCCCGATGCCACCCTGGTCAGCGGGAGCAGGGGCGAGCCCGGATTCGCCGCCAGAAGGAACTGGACCCGGTCGCCCGGATGGTCGTCGCCGTGGTCGCCGATCTCCACGCCGAGTGCGGCGTGCTCCATGGCGAGCCGGCGGAGCTCGACCTCGACGGCCGCCGCGAGTTGCGGCCCCGCGACGCGACGCCGGCGACCGACCGCTTCCGCAGCGACCCGCTCGGCGGCCAGCGCCTCCCCTCGCTGCTCGTCGAGGGCGGCGGCACGCTGGTCGAACTGCTCGAGTTCGCTCAGCCGATCGGCCGCCTCGACGTGGAAGGCCATCACCGACGCCAGGTCGTCGCCGTACTTGCGTCGGAGGTTCTTCAGCTGCTGGCGCCGTTCACGGATCTCGGCGAGCCGCTCGGGTGCCTCGTCGATCGACTCGCCCGCCGCTCGGACCTCGGCGACGAGATCATCGAGTTCGGCCAGCAGATCACGCAGACGCGAGACCGGCTCGGAGAACGGCGAGCGACCATCGAGTGCGCCGAGTGCGTCCGACAGGGCGTCGCGCGCTCCCCCGTCGCTGCCGAGCGCCGCACCGGCCGCTGTCGCCGCCTCGCGGTGCGCCGTCGCGTCGGCAAGGAGGCTCTCCTCGGCGTCGAGCACACGATCCTCGTCGGGATCGACCACGGCGGCTGCGTCGAGTTCGTCGACTTGGAACCGCAACAGATCGATCTCGCGGGCGCGGGCGCGCTCGTCGCCGCCGAGTGCCGCCAATTCGGCATCGATCTCGGTCAATCGAGCGCGAGCCGAGCGCAACGGGCCCAGATCGATGCCGCCGAACTGGTCGAGCGCTGCTCGTTGCGTGGTCGTCGACAGCAGCGACTGGTGGGCGTGCTGCCCGTGGAGGTCGACGATGTCGGCGGCGATCTCGGCGAGCGATGCCACGGTGGCGAGGCGGCCGTCGACGTATGCGCGCGAACGCCCCTCGGCCGGCACCACCCGGGTGAGGACCCGCTCGAAGCCGTCGGCGGTCACGAACCGGCCGTCGATCCGTGCCTCGGTTGCCCCGTGGCGCACCATCGTCGTGTCGGCGCGACCACCCACCAGCAGTTCGATGGCCTCGACGAGCATCGTCTTGCCTGCCCCGGTCTCGCCGGTGACGGCGGTCAATCCCGACCCCAGTGTCAGCTCGATGCGATCGATGACGCCGAGATTCTCGATGTGGAGTTCGGTGAGCATCGTGGAGGTCCGGCCTCAGCGGTCTGCGAGGCCGAACTTGGCCTTGAGGATCTGGTGGTAGTGCTCGCTGCCGAAGCGGACGAAGTTCGCTGTCGATTCCGAAGGCGTGCACGCCACGACGTCGCCGTCGTCGAGCGGTGCGACCGGTTGACCGTCGAGCACCAGTTCGGCGACCCGGTGGCCGGACACCTCGATCTCGATCGTCTCGGACGGGTCGAGCACCAGCGTGCGGTCGAAGAGCATGTGCGGCGACACCGGCGTCAGCAGCATCGCCCGATGGCGCGGTGACACGACGGGACCACGCGCCGACAGCGAGTAGGCGGTCGATCCGGTCGGCGTTGCGACGATCAGGCCGTCGGCCGCGTAGTACGTGAACGGCTCGCCGTCGATCCGTGCCAGCAACCGGACGGTGTGGCCCGACGCAGCCTTCTCCACCACGGCCTCGTTCAGCGCCCGACCGACGACCTGGCCGTTCACCGCAACGTCGAGCATCATGCGCCGGTCGAGTGTCCATGCGCCCGACTCGGAACCGGCAACGAACCGGTCGAGTGCCTCGCGGAGCCGATCGGGCTCGACCTGGGTGAGGTAGCCGAGGGAACCCAGGTTGACGCCGAGCACCGGTACCGGCGCTCCCTCGAGCAGTCGCACGCTGCGCAGCATCGTGCCGTCGCCGCCCAGGCTGAGCACCAGGTCGGCCTCCGCGATCGGCCGAACGCTCGCGCAGTCGCCGAGGTCCAGCGCCTCGGCGTCGTCGACCGGCATCCAGAACGTGACGTCGTGGTCGGTACACCACGCTGCTGCGTCCTCGGCGAGGCCACGTGCCGTCGAGCGTTGATGGTGGGCGACCACCGCGATGCTGGTCATCATGCGCTCCGAGTCGACGTGGTGGCATACACCAGGAACTCGCGGTTGCCATCGGCGCCGGTGATCGGCGAGTCGGTCCAGCCCAGCACCGAACATCGCGCTGCGGCGAGCGCTGCGGCGATCTCGGTCCGGACACGTTCGTGGATCGCAGGGTCGGTGATGATGCCACGTCCCCGGTCGACCTCTTGGCGGCCCGCTTCGAACTGCGGCTTGACGAGGAGCACCATCGGTGCACCAGGTTGGCACAGGGCGGTCAGTGGCGCGATCACCAGCTGCAACGAGATGAACGACAGGTCACCGACGACCAGGTCGACCGGGCCACCGATCTGGTCGACTCCGACGTGACGAACGTTGTGGCGTTCGAGGTTGGTCACACGCGGATCGGCGCGGAGCCGCTCGTGCAGCTGCCCGTGGCCGACGTCGAGCGCAACGACGTGCGCCGCGCCCCGTTGCAGCAGGCAGTCGGTGAACCCACCCGTGGACGCGCCGGCATCGAGCGCTCGCATGCCGCGCACGTCGATGTCGAACACGTCGAGTGCGTGATCGAGCTTCTTGGCGCCGCGACCGACGAACTGCGCAGGCGGCCCGTCGATCACGATCGCGTCGCCAGGCGCCACCTGCCGCGCGGGCTTGTCGGCCACCGATCCGTTGACGAGCACCCGATCGGCAGCGATCAACGACTGCGCTTCGGTCCGACTCGTCGTCAGCTCGCGGCGCACGAGCTCGGCGTCGAGCCGCCGGCGCATACCCACCGAGGCTCAGTCGGTGCTGGTCTCGGCGGCGGTCTGCTCGGCCGGCGCCTTCTTGGCCGCTGTGCGCTTCTTGGCCGGCGCCTTCTTCGTCGCAGCCTTCTTCTTGGCCGGCGCCTTCTTCTTGGCCGGCGCCTTCTTCGTCGCCGCCTTCTTCTTGGCCGGCGCCTTCTTCGTCGCAGCCTTCTTCTTGGCCGGCGCCTTCTTGGCCGGCGCCTTCTTCGTGACCTGCTGGACGTCGGAGGTGACCCGTTCGGCCAGCTTCTCGGCGAACTCCTCGAAGCGGTCTTCGAGCTCGTCGAAGCGTTCGGACAGCCACGTCATCTGCTTGGACACCTCGCGCTGGACGCTGTCGCTCACACGATCGGACGTCTCACGGCTGCGGTCGAGCAGGGTCTGCACGGCCTTCTCGGCGTCCGACCGGCGGACCTCACCGGCCTTGACGAGCGACTTGACGATCGATTCGGCCTGTTTGCGCGAGATGTCGGTGAATTCGACCCCCGCATCGACGAGGCGTTGGACTGTCGTTTTTGCCATGGTCTCAGGCTACTCCTGGCCAGCGATGGACCCGGCGAAGCGTTGCGCGACCGCTGCGAGATCGGCGACGTCGAGGTCGACCGAGGTCACCTCCTCGATCGGCTCACCGGGCCGACTGACACCTGAACGCACCAGTGCGAAACGGCAACCGAGACGGGCGGCGAAGAGCCCGTCGGTCTCGGGACGATCCCCGACCATCATCACGCGGTCGGGCTCGAACCGCCCGGGCGGCGGTGTCACCATCGATGCCACCAGCGTGGCGAGCGGTTGATGCGGTTTGCCCGCAATCGTCGGCTCGACGCCGGACGCCGATGCGACGGCGGCAAGGATCGAGCCCCCGCCGGGAAGCAGTCCCTGCGGTGTCGGATACGTCGTGTCGCTGTTGGTCCCGATCAATCGGCCACAGCCGCGCGCAGCGTCAGCGGCGACGGCGAGACGGTCGTAGTCGAAGTCACGGTGCAGTCCCACGACGACGGCATCGACGCCGCCCTCGAACCGCTGACCGGTATTGACCACGACATCGACATCGGCGCGCTGCAGGGCTTCGATCACGCCCGGGCCGCCGGCGACCAGCACCCGTTCTCCGGGGTGGACCAGCGGTGTCACCGCCATTGCCGAACTCACCACGTCACCGGCCGCACTGATGCCCACCTCGGCCAGCGCCTCCTCGTGCTCGCCGAGCGTGGCCGCGGAGTTGTTGGTGACGAACAGGATGCGACGTCCCGTGCGGCGCAGATCGGCCACCGCGTCGGCCGATCCGGCGATGGGCTGGTGGGCCAGCCAGATCACGCCGTCGAGGTCGCACAACACGGTGTCGATGTTCTCGATCCAGTCGGCCACGACACCGATCGTTGCAGTCTCGCCGTCCGGTCGTGACATCCTGTCGTCGTGCCACGTTTCACGCCGTTTCCCGCCTTGCGCTACTGCGACCCCGAGATCGACGATCTGATCGCACCGCCCTACGACGTGCTGTCGCAGGCGGATCTCGACGAGCTGGGGGCCCGTAGCCGGTGGAACATCACCCACGTCGACGTCCCCCGCGAATCGGCGGGCCCGGATCGTTACGAGGCCGCGGCGGCCACGTTGCGGGACTGGATCGAAGCCGGCGTGATGACCTACGACGACGGGCCGACGTTCACCATCTATCGGATGCGGTTCACCGATGCCACCGGTACCGCCCGGGACATCGCCGGTGTGATGGGCGGGCTCGAGGTGGTCGACGAGGGCGCCGGTGGCGTGCTTCCTCACGAGCGGGTCACGCCGAAGGCGTCGACCGACCGCCTCGATCTCACGAGAGCGACACAGGCCAACCTGTCGCCCGTCTGGGGTCTGTCGCTCGCGACCGGGCTCACCGCACTCCTCGCCGAACCCGGCGAACCGGTGGCATCGGTCACCGTCGACGGTGTCGAGCACGTCGTCGAGCGCGTCAGCGACCCCGACCGGGTCCGCGCGATCGCCGAGAAGGTCGGCTCCGACGATGTCCTGATCGCCGACGGTCACCACCGCTACGGCATCAGCCGCACGTACCGCGACGAGGTCCGAGCAGCCAACGCCGGCCAACCCGGTCCGGCCGACGAGACGCTGGCATTCGTCAATGAACTGGTTGCCGACCAACTGTCGGTCGAAGCCATCCACCGGCTCTATCACGACGTGTCGTTCGACGACCTCGTCACGGCGCTCGACGCCCGGTTCGAGCGCAGCGACGCCGCAACGCCCGACGATCACACGCTGGCAACGATGGACGCCGACGGGGTGCTGTGTCTCGTCGGACCCGACGGCTCTGCGCAGTGGCTTCGCCCGCGACCGGACGCCTTCGACGGGATCCGCGCACTCGACGGCGCCTGGCTCGAAGATGCGCTCGCCGACGTGCCCCACAGCGTGAGCTACCAGCACGGCGTCGATCACGTCGTCGAAGCCGTGACGTCGGCGACCGCGGTCGCCGCCGTGCTCATCCGGCCGGTGAGCGTCGCCGAGATCGAGCGCACCGCCCACGAAGGCGTCCTGATGCCTCCCAAGTCGACGTTCTTCACCCCGAAGCTTCGTACCGGACTGGTGGTGCGCAGCCTCGTGTGAACCCTTCACGCCGCGCCGCACGACGCAGAGCGACGTGGCTTGACTTTGTGTCACCATGAGTGCACATCCCTTCGATGCGCCCAGGCGCCCCTCCCGGAACGATGGGAGTCGTTCAGTCCATCGGCACAATCGGTGATCGATTCGATCTCTGGGCCGAGTAGGCGCCCCCGCCCGGAGTCCTCGTCTCAGCCGACCAGCCGGCCGGCCAGCGCACCGAGGGCGTCGGCCACCTGCTTGCGACGACGGACCGGGATCACGGCGTCGGCCACGACCTCCGTGCGACTCTGCGTGGCACCTCCGACGCGGAAGAACCGTCGCCGCACGGTTCCGGTGACCACCAGTTCTGCTCCCTCCACCACGCGACCGGCGTCGCTCGGGTCGTTCCAGGCGACCGGTACCGACACCGTGGTCCTTCGGCCGGTCGGCTCGCCAGGATCGTCCACGACGGTGGTCACGTCGAATTGGAGCACGGTCGACCCGGAGGGCAGCGTCCGTGCGGTCGGAGTTCCGCGTACGGAGCCGCAGACCACGACGACGTTCGTCGGCCGGGTCGGGTGTTCGTTCGATCGAGTGGACATGTCACTCTCCCCTTCACAGATGTGGTTCGACGGGAGGAGTCGGTCATCGAGCACGATACCGATGGCGTGTCACAGAGATGGACGGTCGGGTTGCTACGTTCACCCGCATGACCGACGAACCGCTGCGGTGGGGCATCGCTGCCACCGGAAAGATCGCCGCCAGCATGTGTGAGGCGTTGGCCGGCGTGCCCGACGCAACGATCACCGCCGTCGGCTCGAGATCACGGGAGTCCGCGGCGGCGTTCGCCGCCCGGTTCGCCGTCCCCCATGCCCACGGTTCGTACGAGGAACTGTTCGCCGACCCCGACGTCGACGTCGTGTACATCGCATCACCGCACAGCCATCACCGGGACATGACGATCGCCGCACTCGAAGCCGGCAAGCACGTGCTGTGCGAGAAGCCGCTGGCGGTCAACGCTGCGCAGGCTCGCGAGATGGTCGACGCTGCACGGCGCAACGACCGCTTCTTGATGGAAGCGATGTGGACGTGGTTCATCCCGGCCGTCGTCGACATCCGCCAGCGTGTGCTCGACGGCGAGATCGGCGACGTGAAGATGATCGAGGCGGACTTCGGCATTCCCGTCGACGATCCCGACGGCCGCCACCGCCGCATCGACCTCGCGGGTGGTGCGATGCTCGACGTCGGCATCTACCCGGTCACGTTCGCCCGGTTCATCGCCGGCGATCCCGTCGACGCGAAGGTGAGCGGCATCCTGGGAGAGACGGGCGTCGACGCGACCGTCGGCGGAGTCGTCAGGTATGCGAGCGGGGCGCTGTGCGTGTTCCACACGTCGCTCGACATGATGACCAGCCTCGACGCCTCGATCTACGGCACGCTGGGCCGCATCGACGTCGACGCCCCGTTCTGGTACCCGAGCGGCTTCACGGTGCGGCTGACCGGCCAGGAACCGGTGCACGTCGACATGGCGAACCACGGCCTCGCTCACGAGGCAGCCCATGTGATCGAACGCATCCGTGGCGGCCATCGCGAGAGCGACGTCATCTCCCTCGCCACCAGCGTGTCGACGATGGAGTTGCTCGACGACATCCGTGCGCAGCTCGGCGTCGTCTACCCCGAGGAACGCTGAGCGGTCTCAGCTCGGGTACTCGGCGTACGACGCCTTGAAGACGCCCTGGTGCAGCAGCACGGTGGCTGCATGGACACCGGTGTCGGCGTCGGTGATCGTCGACTCGGTCCAGTACGACTCGACACGTTTGGTCTGGCCGATCCCCACCAGGGTGTGTTCGACCAGATAGGGCCGGTCGACGAACACCGGGCCGTCGACGAAGCGGACCTCGAGGTCGATGAACAGCCCGATCGCCGGTCCCCGTACGGGAAAGTGCGCGTTCGAGCGATGTGCGATCACGCTGATCATCTCCGTCGGCACGATCGGACGGCCCCACGGGCTGTCGCCGTCGGCGTCGTACCACGACGATCGTTCGGTGATCCGGTCGAGCTTCTGGGCGAGGGTGAACGGGTACAGGTTGCCGTTACGGTCGTCGAAGCCCATCGTCACCGGTTCGGCAACGCCGACGTGCATGCCGATCTCGAGCTGGTCGACGATGTGCAACTGCCCGGGATCCTCGAGACCTCGCCGGCGGCGCTCGTCGAGTTCGGTGGTGTCGTCGCGACCGATCGACGCCGTCCCGCTGAGCACGGGGGTCGCATCGGCCTTCTCGGCGGCGATGCGGGCGAGCGTCGCCGTCACCGGTTCGAGCGAGGCGCGGACCTCGTCGCCTTCGACCACCATGTTCAAGAAGTGCGAGCTCACGCATCCATGCTCGAACCAGGCTCGGCCCCAGCGTTCGACTGCGAGCGGGTCGATCTGGCTGAAGTGTGTGGGGCCTTCGATCGGTGCGCCGGCAAGACCGAGCCTGGCGGCCGTCTCGTCGTCGTGGACGCTCGTGTGCCCGGCGTACTCCTGCTCGGCCAGCATCTGCGCCGGCGCTCGAAGTGGGCCGGTCAGCAACTCGCCGTCACGGACGATCTCGGTGTCGAAGCTCATCGACCGATCCTGCCAGATCACCCACGGCGATGAGCGAAGCGCCGGCATTCGGACGGTTCGCTCATCGCTGAGGGGCGCATCGTCGCGTCACGTGGCGGGCGGCAGGACTTTGAGACCGAGTTCGGCGAGCGCCTTGGGATCGCCGGGGATCGGCGAGTTCGTCATCGGGTCCTGGCCCGACTGGGTCTTCGGGAATGCGATCACCTCGCGGATGTTCTCCTCGCCGGCGAGTACGCCGACCAGCCGGTCGAGACCCATCCCGAACCCACCGTGCGGCGGTGCGCCGTAGTCGAACGGGTTGAGGAAGAAGCCGAACTTGCGCTCGGCCTCCTCATCGGAGATGCCCAGCGCCAGGAACACGCGTCGCTGCAGATCAGCCTCGTGGATCCGGATCGAACCCGAGCCGAGTTCCCAGCCATTGAGCACCAGGTCGTACGCAATCGAACGCACCGACAGCGGTTCGCTCTCGATCTTGTCGATGTCGTCCGGATGCGGCCGAGTGAACGGATGGTGACCGGGCTTGGGTCGTCCCGTCTCCTTGTCGACGCCGACGAAGAGCGGGAACTCGACGATCCACACATAGCGATACGGTCCCTGGTGCACGGGCGGACGACCGAGATCGTTGCGCAACGTGCCGAGCACCTCGCAGGTGGTCATCCACTCGTCGGCGACGATCAGGATCAGGTCGCCATCGTCTGCCGCCATCGTCGAGCGGACCGCTGCAGCCTCGTCGTCGGACAGGAACTTGGCGACCGGCGAGTCGAAACCCGCCTCGGTCGTCTTCAACCACACCAGTCCCTTGGCCCCGAGGCTCTTCGCTCGATCGGTCAGCTTGTCGAGCTGGTTGCGGCCGTAGTCGCCTGATGCGCCCGGTACCCGGATGCCCTTGATCGCCTCGGCACCGGCGAACGCCTTGAACTCGGTACCGGCGAAGATGGGCGTGAGTTCGACGAGTTCCATCCCGAAACGCAGGTCGGGCTTGTCGATGCCGAATCGGTTCATGGCGTCGTGCCAGGTCATCCGTTCGATGGGCCCCTGGCGCTGTCCGGTGATCGCCTCGTCGGCGTCGAGCACCGCCTCGCTGACCGCATCGAGGACGTCGTCCTGGGTGACGAAGCTCATCTCCATGTCGAGCTGCATGAACTCGTACTGGCGATCGGCTCGCAGGTCCTCGTCACGCAGGCATCGAGCCATCTGGTAGTAGCGGTCCACACCGCCGACCATCAGCAGCTGCTTGAACAGCTGCGGCGACTGCGGCAGCGCATAGAACGAACCGGGCTCCTTGCGCGACGGCACCAGGAACTCGCGTGCGCCCTCTGGGGTCGACGGCACGAGCATCGGCGTCTCGACCTCGACGAAACCCTGGCGGTCCATGGCCTTGCGTATGGCCGCGTTGACCCGTGAACGGATCCGCAAGTTCTTCTGCATCCGCTCACGACGCAGGTCGAGGTAGCGGTGCTGGAGGCGAATGTTCTCGTCGACGTCGTCGGCGCGAGCGTCGATCGGGAACGGCGGTGGGTCGGCCTTGCGCAACACCTCGACCCGGCACTCCCCCAGCTCGACGTGGCCGGTCGGAAGGTTCTCGTTGACCGTGCCCTCCGGCCGTTCGCGCACGACACCGGTGACACGCAGGACGTACTCGCTGCGGACGTCGACGTCGTCGTTGATGACGCACTGAACGATCCCCGAGTGGTCGCGCAGGTCGACGAACGCCAGATGCTCACCGTGCTCACGACGGCGCCCGACCCAACCGCACACGCTGACCGTCCGGCCGACGTCGTCACGACGGAGCTCGCCGCACAGATGGGTGCGCATCGACGTGGCCTGCGAGGAGGCAGTGGAGGTGGTGGAGTCGCTCATGTGGGAGTCAATTCTGTCCTGATCTGGGTGCGGGATGCGATGCAGTATGGGCGCCGAGGTGCCGGGAGAGGTCGGAGCGGGCGATCGCCACCTGTTCGCCCTCGCCGTGCATCGGCTTGACGACGACCGTGCCGGCGGCGAGTTCATCGTCGCCGACGATGAGGGCGAACCGGGCGCCGCTGCGGTTGGCGAGTTTCATCTGGGCCTTCATCGACCGGTTGTCGTAGCCCCGGTCGACGGCGAAGCCTCCGGCGCGCAGTGCTGCGGTGAGTGTGACCGCCTCGAGGCCACCGGTGACGTCGACGACGAACGCATCGAGCGCCACGGGATCTGCGCCGAACACGCCCTCGTCGTCGCACGCCAACAGCGTGCGGTCGACGCCGAGTGCGAAGCCGACACCTGGCGTCGCCGGCCCGCCGAGCGCCTCGACCAGCCCGTCGTAGCGCCCACCGCCCCCCAATGCGTTCTGGGCGGAGTCGAGCGTGCCGCCTTGGAACTCGAAGATCGTGCGCCGGTAGTAGTCGAGACCGCGAACGAGCTTGGGCTCGACCGCGAAGGGGATGTCGAGGGCGCGCAGGCCGGCGAGCACGGCCTCGAAGTGCTCGGCGGCGTCGTCGCTGTGGAACTGGCCGATCTGTGGTGCCGCATCGATGTGCGGTTGATCGATGTCGCGTTTGGAATCGAGCACCCGCAACGGATTGCGCTCGAGGGTGGCTCGGCTCTGCTCGCTGAGCTCGTCGCCCGCAGCGACGAAGTGATCACGTAGCGCATCGACGTATCGAGCTCGATCGTCGGGTTCGCCCAGGCTGTTGACGATCAGCGCGAGCTGACGCAGGCCGAGCCGGGCGAAGAACTCCCAGGCGAGTGCGATCACCTCGACGTCGAGGTTCGCATCGTCGGCGCCGAGCACTTCGACGCCGACCTGGTCGAACTGGCGGTATCGCCCGCGCTGGGGCTTCTCGTAGCGGAAGTTCGAGCCCGAGTAGAAGACCTTCCAGGGCGTCGTCGGTCGGTGCTCGGCGAACGCTCGGCACACGCTGGCGGTCATCTCGGGGCGCAGTGCGACGTGCCGGTCGCCCTTGTCGACGAAGTCGTACATCTCCTTGGTGACCACGTCGGTGGCGTCGCCGATGCGCGTGAACACGCCCAGATCCTCGAGCAGCGGCGTGATCAGCTGCCCGTAGCCGGCGCGTTCGACGACGTCGGCGAACACGTCGGTGAACCGGCGCCAGCGACCGCTCTCGGGCGGCAGGATGTCCCGCATGCCGGGACTGGTCTGGAACGCTGGCACGGCCGACCAGGGTATCTGGGACCGACCCACCCGTGCCCCTCGATTCCCGACGTCTCCGCCAGGGCTCAGGCGACGGGGGTGGCGGCGCCGGGGACGAGGCGGTAGGCGTCGTAGACCGAATCGACGGAGCGGATCGTGCGCAACACGGCGTCGAGATAGCCGGGATTGGCGAACTCGAACTCGAAGCGCATCTTGGCGACGCGGTCGCTGCCGGTGACCGTCTGACACGACAGGATGTTGACGTGGTGATCGGCGAGGGCGTTGGTGACGTCGCGCAGCAGCCGTGAACGATCGAGTGCGATCACCTCGACGCCGGCGACGAACGTGCGTCCGGGACGCTCCTCTGCGTCCCACTCGACCTCGATCATCCTGGTGGCCTGTTCGGCCGACAGCGACGCTGCGTTCGCGCAGTCGGAGCGGTGCACGCTCACGCCACGACCGCGGGTGACGAACCCGATGATCGAGTCGCCCGGAACCGGCGTGCAGCAGTTGGCCAGGCGGACGAGCACGTCGTCGAGCCCTTCGACGTGGACGCCGACCGGCGTGTCGTGACCGTCGCGCCGCTCGCGTCGCGGTGTCGAGACGGTGGCGGGGAGCTGCTCGCCGGCGTCGCCGTGGAACGCGCGCGCGAGACGCTGGGCGACCGACTTGGCGGACACGTGGTGCTCGCCGATCGCCGCCAGCAGGGCATCGAGGTCGACGTAGCTCAGCTCGGCGACGACCGCCTCCAGCTCGGGCGACTTCCACACCTGCTGCACGGCGAGGCGCTCACGACGAAGTTCGGACGTGAGGTCGTCTCGGCCCGCTTCGACCATGTCGACGCGACGTTCGCGGCTGAACCACTGCCTGATCTTGTTGCGCGCCCGCGGCGACACGACGAACGACAGCCAGTCCTGCGACGGCCCCGCGGTCTCGACCTTCGACGTGAAGATCTCGACGTTGTCACCGCTCGCCAGCACGTGATCGAGCGACACCAACCGCCCGTTGACCTTGGCACCGATGCACGCGTGACCGACCTCGGTGTGCACGGCATAGGCGAAGTCGACGGTGGTCGAGCCGACCGGCAGCGTGATCACTCTCCCCTTGGGAGTGAAGACGAAGACCTCGTCCTGTTCGAGGTCGGTCTTCAGACTCTGCATGAACTGGGCGGGATCGGAGACCTCCTCCTGCCAGTCGATGATCCGGCTCAGCCAGTCGATCTCGGCGGGGTGTTCGCTGCCCTCCTTGTACGCCCAGTGCGCAGCCACGCCCCATTCGGCGCGCTGGTGCATCTCGACGGTACGGATCTGCACCTCGATCGGTTTGCCCGCCGGACCGATCACCGTGGTGTGCAAGCTCTGGTAGAGGTTGAACTTCGGCATCGCGATGTAGTCCTTGAACCGACCGACGACCGGGCGCCATCGGCCGTGGATCGACCCCAGTGCGGCGTAGCAGTCCTTCATCGAGTCGACGACGACGCGAATGGCGATCAGGTCGAAGATCTCGTCGAACTCGCGTCCCTTGACCACCATCTTCTCGTAGATGCTCCACAGGTGCTTGCCACGCCCGGTGACCTCGGCGTTGATGCCGAGGTCGTCGAGGCGGGCACGGACCTCGGCGAGCGTCTTGGCCAGATAGAGATCGCGCTCGGGTGTGCGGCTCGAGACGAGATGGTCGAGTTCGGCGAATCGTTTGGGGTGCAGCGCCGCGAAGGCCAGATCTTCGAGCTGCTGCTTCATCTCCTGCATCCCCAGGCGGTGCGCCAGCGGCGCATAGATGTCGAGCGTCTCCTGAGCGATGCGCTGCTGCTTCTCGAGCGGCATGGCCGCGATCGTGCGCATGTTGTGCAACCGGTCGGCGAGCTTGATGACGAGGACGCGGAGGTCCTTGGCCATCGCGACGAGCATCTTGCGCATGCTCGCCGCCTGCTGTTCCTCGCGGGAGTCGAAACGGATGCGTTCGAGCTTGGTGACCCCGTCGACGATGGCGGCGACCTCGGAACCGAAGTCGCGCTCGACGTCGGCCACGGTGATCTCGGTGTCCTCGACGGCGTCGTGCAGCAGCGCTGCGGTGACCGACACTTCGTCGAGGCCGATGTCGGCGACGATCTGGGCCACGGCGAGGGGATGGTTGATGTAGCTCTCGCCGCTCGAGCGCATCTGCGACTGGTGCGCCTCGGCGGCGACCCGGTACGCGCGGCTGATCGTGGACACCGGTGACTTCGGATGCCGGCGACGGTACGACGCCAGCAACGGGGTCAGCTCGGAGTTGGCGACCTCGACGTGTTGGCGCCGCCACGGGAGCACACGATCGACGGTCCCCACGTTCGTGGCCCTCAGTAGTGCAGGAGCGCCTTCACGGGGCGCTCCCCCAGATGTGTCCGTCCGCCCAGGTCGTCGAGCTCGAGCACGAAGCCGAGCCCGGCGATCACGCCGCCGAGGGTCTCGACGAGTCGGGCGGTGGCGGCGGCGGTGCCGCCGGTGGCGAGCACGTCGTCGATGATCAGGATTCGTTCGCCGGGATGGATCGCATCGCGATGGATCTCGAGCTTGTCGGAGCCGTATTCGAGGTCGTACTCCTCGCGCACGACGGCCCACGGCAACCTGCCGGGCTTGCGCACCGGGACGAGACCGGCGCCGATGCGGTACGCGACCGCCGAGGCGAAGATGAACCCACGGGCCTCGACACCGACGACCCGGTCGACCGACGCACCGGAGAACTCCTCGACCAGGCCGTCGACCGCAGCGGCGAAGGTCGTCGCGTCGCCCAACAGCGGCGTGATGTCGCGAAACGTGACGCCCGCCGTCGGATAGTCCTGGATGTCGCGCACGAAGCTGCGAAGCCCCCGTGGATCGCCGTGATGTTCGGCTGGTGGTGTGCCTGCCATGGTCGGAGGTTACCGCCGCCGGGTGCGGTCGGCGTCGGCGCGTTCGCGGTACCTCAGCGCCGCTTCTTCTTGCGCGGCCGGGGTGGATGCGACAACAGCCGGTCGGCCTGCGCCGGTGCGGTCGGCCCCGTCGGTGCTGGTGCGCCGGCGGTGACCGGTTCACGCCCGCCGTGATCGGCATCGCGATGGCCCTCGGGATGCGGTGAGTCCTCGGGGATCCGCCCGGTGACGCCCGCACCCATCACCGCGGCCCGCAACTCGTCGCCGAGCAGGCGCTGGCGCCGTGACGTGCGTCCCCGCTTCGACTTCAGGTAGGCGAGCAGCGGCGTGGCGATGAAGATCGACGAGTACACACCCGACAGCATTCCGACCAGCAGTGCGAGGGCGAACTCGCGCAACGACACCGCTCCCAGCACGCCGGCGCCGAGCAGGAGGAGCGAGACGACCGGCAGGATGGACGAGAAGCTGGTCAGCAATGACCGGACCAACACCTGGTTCATCGAGATGTTGACGATGTCCTCGTACGGCATCTTCGTGCCCGCGTAGCGACCTTCGTTCTCCTTGACACGGTCGAACACGACGATCGTGTCGTACAGCGAGTACCCGAGAATCGTCAGGAAGGCGATCACGGTGGCCGGGGTCACCTCGAACTGGAACACCGAGTACACGCCGACGGCGACGATCACGTCGTTGACCATGGCGGCGATCGCGGCCAGGGCCATACGCCACTCGAATCGCAGCGAGATGAACACGGCGACGACGAACAGGAAGATCACGAGGGCGCGGATCGCCTTGTCGGTGATCTCGGCGCCCCAGGTGGAGCTCGTGAACGAGAAGCTGATGTCCTCGACCGTGACGCCGGCCGCCTCCGCGAAATCGGCGGTGACCGCAGCGGCCTGTTCCCGTGGGAGTTCCTCGACCTGCACGGTGACGACGTCGGAGGTCTCCGAGCTGCGTAGCTGGATCCGCGCGCCGGTGGTCGAGATGCCGTTGGCCGACAGCACCGCGGCGGCCTCGTCGACGCCGAAGGTCTCGCTCGCCGGGACGTCCCAGGCGTCACCGCCCTCGAAGTCGAGACCCAGATCGAGCCCTTGGGTCAGCAGCGACCCGAACGTCACGATCACGGCGACGACCGCCACGATCAGGCCGACCTTGCGTTTGCCGTAGAAGTCGATCGCCGTCTGGCCCCGGAACAACCGGCCGAGACCGGTGCGCGAGACGCTCGTGTCGAGGGTCATGCCGTTGCCACCTTCATGCCGAGCACGGATTCACGTTTCGCCATCAACTTGCTGCGCGAGAGCAGCAGCACGGCCGGGCGCGTGAAGAAGTAGCAGACGAGCAGGTCACAGATCGTCGTCAGTCCGAGGTACAGCGCGAACCCGCGCACCGAGCCGACGCTGAGCGAGAACAGGATCCCGGCGGCGATCAACGACACGACGTCGGCCGACCAGATCGTGCGCCACGTCATCTTGAAGCTGCGCGGTGCGGCGTTCTTGATCGTGCGTCCGTTGCGGAGTTCGTCCTTGATGCGTTCGAAGAACACGATGTACGTGTCGACGGTGACGCCGATGGCGACGATGATGCCGGTGACACCGGCAAGGCTGAGGGCGTAGTTGGTCCAGCCGGAGACGAACGACGCCATCGAGAAGACCATCGCTGCCCACACGGTGATGCCGCCGACGATCACGAGCGCCAGCCATCGGTAGTAGATGAGCAGGAAGCCCAGTACGAGGACCATGCCGACGAGTCCCGCGATGATCGCAGCTCGGAGCGAATCGGAGCCTGCCGACGGCGACACGGTGCGTGCTTCCTGCGCTTCGACCTCGACGGGGAATGCACCTCGGTTGAGCACGGCGGCGAGCTCCTCCGCCTCGGACTGCGTGAAGCTGCCCGTGATCGACACCGAGTCGGAGAAGTTGGGCTCGTTGACCGACGGTGCGGACTGCACGACGCTGTCGAGCACGATCGCGAGTCGCTGCGTGGGACACGTCGGAACCCGGTTGTAACACTGGCTCGCAAGGTTGTTCCAGGTGTCGGTGCCGTCACCGCCGCGCAGATCGACGGCGACGCCCCAGCCCTGCGACGCATCGAGCGTCGGCTGAGCACTTCCGCGCACGAACACTTCGCCGGTGCCCTGGACCGGTCCCAGACATTCGGCACCGCCGTCACGCGTCGGGAAGATCTCGGCAGTGGGATCCGCCGTCTGGGTCGGAACGACTGCGGGTAGCACGGTGTCGGTCGGCACGGTGTCGGTCGGCACGGTGTCGGTCGGCGTACTGGTCGGGGGCGCCAGGGGTCGGCGAATGCCCTGCGGTTGGGAGCCGCTCGGGACGGAGTCGGCGGGGACGGTTCCCGACCCGTCGGTCGGGCTGCCGACGACGGGACCGACCGGCGCAGCGCTGGCCGGCTGGCAACTGCTCGGATCGAGGACCGGGCGGAGCTCGACCACGCCGGACACATCGACGGCGTCGAGCGCCTCCTGCTGGTCGCGCACGCCCGGGAGATCGACCACGATCGTGGTTCCCTGCACGCGCACATCTGGTTCGGCGATGCCCTGACGTTCGAGTTCTGAGCGGATCTGGTCTCGGATCACCGTGAGTTCCTCGGCGGTCGCCGGTTCGGTCGGCGACAGGATCACCGACACGCCGCCTTGCAGGTCGAGGCCGAGGATCGGGGTGTTCTCGGTGGCGATGTTGTAGGCGAGCGTGATCACCACGATCAGCACGACGCCGATCAGCGAGGTCCAGAGGCGACGTCTCATGCCGTCAGCTCAGTCGTCGTCGTCGGCGCTCGCCGACACGGAGTCGTCGGCGTCGGCGCCGTCGTCGTCGTCGAGCGACGCCTTGCCGGAGATCGCAGCTCGGGCGATGCGAATCTGGACGTCGTCGTCGATCTCGAGCCAGAACCGGTTGTCGCCGTCCTCGCCAGTGATGACGCCGTAGACGCCCGACGTCGTGATCACCTCGTCGCCGACCTCGATCGAGCGCTGCAGCTCCTGCTGCTCACGCATCCGGCGGCGCTGCGGCCGGATCATGAAGAAGTACATGGCGAACGGGATCAGCAGCAGGATGCCCAGCTGGATGATCGCTCCGCCGCCACCCGAGGACGACTCCTGGGCGAACTGTGCGGTGATGAGATGCGAGGACATGACGGCGTGCGAGCCTATCTGCCATCCGGTCGCCACGCCGGTCATCCCCAGACGTCGAGCACCGATCGGCGCAGGGCGTCGAAGGTGCCGGCGTGGATGGCCGAGCGCATCGACCGCATCAGTTCGATCGTCCAGGCGACGTTGTGGATCGACAGCAGGCGCGACGCGGTCGGCTCGCCGACCTGGAGCAGGTGGCGCAGGTAACCGCGGCTGTGACGGGCGCAGACCTCGCACGCGCACGTCGGATCGAGCGGCTCGTCGAGTTCCGCATTGCGTGCCGCCTTGACCTGGAAGCGCCCGGTCGAGGTCAACGCAGTCCCGTGGCGCCCGAGGCGCGTCTGCATCACGCAATCGAACTGGTCGACGCCGAGCCCGACCGCCTCGACGAGCGATGCCGGATCACCGACGCCCATCAGGTAGCGCGGGCGATCCGTCGGGAGCCGCTCGAGGGCAGCGGCGAGTGCGGGAAGCATCTCGGCGCGTGTTTCGCCGACCGACAGCCCCCCGATGCCGTAGCCGTCGAAGCCGATCGCCACGATCGATTCTGCGCTCTCGCGCCGCATCTGCTCGCTGATGCCGCCCTGGACGATGCCGAACAGCGACTGGTCTCGGCGGCGGTGGCACTCCTTGGCGCGCTCGGCCCATGCGGTGGTGCGTTCGAGCGCCGTGCGGATCACGTCGGGTGCGCTGGGCAACGGCGCGCAGACGTCGAGCACCATGGCGATGTCAGCGCCGATTCGTTCCTGGACGTCGACGGCGATCTCCGGCGTGAACCGGTGCGTCGAGCCGTCGTAGGTGCTCTTGAACGTGACGCCGTCGTCGTCGACCTTCGGATCGAGCGAGAACACCTGGAACCCGCCGGAATCGGTGAGTGTGAGGCCGTCCCACCCGGTGAACCGGCCGAGCCCCCCGAAGCGCTCGACCAGGTCGGCGCCGGGACGCAGCATCAGGTGATAGGTGTTGCCCAACACGATCTGGGCGCCGATTCGTGCGTAGTCCTCGGCGCTCAGGTACTTGATCGCGCCTCGCGTGCCCACCGGCATGAACAGCGGCGTCGTGTAGCTGCCTCGTGCGGTGGTGGCGGTCCCTGCCCGCGCTGCACCGTCGGTGGCCTCGACCTGGAACTCGACCGGAAACATCGCCTCGACGGTACCGGCGACACCCAGCCGGACGGACCGCCCGTCCGTTCGGACCCGACCCCGAAGGACTGCAGTCGGTCAGCGGGCGTGGCGGTCGAGCAACATGGCGTCGCCGAACGACAAGAAGCGGTACTCGTGCGCGAGTGCGGTTTCGTAGAGCGAGCGCCACCGCTGCCCGACGAACGCATCGATCATCATCAACAGCGTCGTTCGGGGCAGGTGGAAATTCGTCATCATCGCGTCGACCACCTGCCAGTCGAAGCCCCGATGGATGAACAGGTCCGTACGCCCCGAGGGCTCGCCGGAGCGGGCGGCGGATTCCAGTGCGCGGACTGCGGTCGTGCCGACGGCCACCACCCGCTGGGCGCCACGACAGGCGTCGGCGGTCGCGGGCGGCACCCGGTAGCGCTCGGTGTGCATCGGGTGCTCGAGCGGGTCATCGGTGCTGATCGGCTGGAACGTGTCGAGTCCGACGACCAGTTCGACCGTGGCGGTGGCGATGCCACGCTGCGCCAGCCGCTCGACGAGATCGCCGGTGAAGTGCAGACCGGCCGTCGGTGCCGCGGCCGAGCCCGGCTCGCGCGAGAAGATCGTCTGATAACGCTCGGGATCGTCGAGGCGCTGGGAGATGTACGGCGGTAGCGGCATCTCACCGTGGCGGTCGAGCAGCACCACCGGGTCGTCGTCGCCGACCAGTTCGACCCAGAACGTGTCACCCGCGGGCGTCCGCTCCCCCATCCGCACCAGTGCGACGTCGTCGGCAGACAGGATCTCGCCGACCGCCAACTTGCCCCCGGGACGCACCAGCGCTTCCCAGGTCCGCCGATCGGCGTCCCACGGTTCGAGGAGGAGCACCTCGGCGGCTCCCCCGGTGGGGCGACGCAGACGCAGCCGGGCAGGGATCACGCGGGTCTCGTTCAGCACCAGCAGATCGCCCTCGCGGAGCAGGTCGGGCAGGTCGCGCACGTGGCGGTGTTCCGGGGCGTCGCTGCCGCGGTCGACCAGCAGCTTCGCGGCATCGCGCGGCTCGATCGGCGTCTGCGCGATCCGGTCCTCGGGCAGGTCGTAGTCGAATTCGGCGATCAGCACGCCGGCAGGTTACGAGGTGCCAGGCACGTCGTAACCGGTCAGTCGAACAGCGTGCCGGTGCCGGGAGCTCGACGAGGGACGGCGAGCCCGAGATGTTCGTAGGCGGCGTCGAGCACGACGCGGCCACGAGGTGTCCTGGCGATCATCCCCTGGGTGATCAGGAACGGCTCGTAGACGTCCTCGACGGTCTCGGGTTGTTCACCGACGCTGATCGCCACGGTCGACAAGCCGACGGGACCACCGTTGAACTGGGTGCACAGTGCGTTGAGGATCGCCCGGTCGACCTTGTCGAGGCCACGGTCGTCGACGCCGAACAGTGCGAGGCCCTCCCTGGCGACCGCCGCATCGATCGTGCCATCGGCGCGGACCTCGGCGAAGTCGCGCACGCGCCGCAGCAATCGGTTGGCGATGCGGGGGGTCCCTCGGGAACGTCGGGCGATCTCCCAGGCGCCGTCGCGGTCGATGTGCACGTCGAGGATGCCGGCGGCACGCTCGACGATCGCGCGCAGCTCGTCGTCGTCGTAGTAGTCGAGCCGGGCGACGAGCCCGAACCGGTCGCGCAGCGGACCGGTGATCATGCCGGTGCGCGTCGTGGCGCCGACCAGGGTGAACGGTGGCATCGTCAGGCGGATGCTCGATGCGGCCGGGCCCTTGCCGACCACGATGTCGAGCTGGAAGTCCTCCATCGCCGGGTACAGGATCTCCTCGACCGCCCGCGACAGACGATGGATCTCGTCGATGAACAACACGTCGCCGTCGTCGAGTTTGGTCAGGATCGCGGCGAGGTCGCCGGCACGTTCGAGCGCGGGCCCCGACGTGACGTGGAGGTGGACCCCCATCTCGGTGGCGACGATGCCGGCGAGCGTGGTCTTGCCGAGTCCCGGCGGACCGGCGAACAACAGGTGGTCGACGGGCTGTTCGCGCATGCGGGCAGCCTGGAGGACGATGCGCAGGTGCTCCTTGAGTTCTCGCTGGCCGACGAACTCGTCGAGCGCGCGGGGCCGGAGCCCTGCTTCGAGCTCGACCTCTGCGCTGACGACGTCATCGGTGCCGCCGATGCCGGGATCGAGGAACTCGTCACGCACGGCGCGCCCCCAGCATCTTGAGCGCGTCGCGCAGCAGCGTTGCCGAATCGCCGCCGCTCGGCAGTTCGCGCAGGACGTCACGGATCTCGTCGGTGCCGTAGCCGAGGCCGGCCAACGCATCTCGCACGTCGGCCACCGCCGACACCGAGCCGCTGGTGCCCGCACCGTCGAGCATCGGGACCGACAACCGGTCGCGCAGCTCGACGATCAGGCGTTCCGCCGTCTTCTTGCCCACACCGGGCACGAGCGTCAGCGCCGCGACGTCGTTGTTCGACACGACGTCGAAGAGCGCCGACGGCGGGTGCGTCGCCAGGATCGCCATGGCCAGCGCCGGGCCGACGCCGTTCGTCTTGATCAGCACCTGGAACGTCTGGCGATCGTCGCGTGACGTGAATCCGAACAGGGTCTGGGCGTCTTCGCGGATGTGATGGTGCACGTACAGGAACACCGACGTGCCCGGTTCCAGTTCAGCGAGCACCCTCGACGACACTGCCACCACATAGCCGACGCCCGCGACCTCGAGCAGGACCGTGGCGTCGGTGTTGCGTTCGAGCACCGATCCACGCAACGACCCGATCATGCGCTGCGACCGTTCGTGAGCGAGACGGGCGACACACCGACGCGGGCCGTACGAGTGACCGGCGACATCGCGAGGTGACACAGTGCCAACGCAGCGGCGTCGGCGGCGTCGGCCGGTTTCGGCAACGCCGACAGGTGCAGGCGGGCCTGCACCATCTTCTGGACCTGGAGCTTGTCGGCGCCGCCCCAGCCGGCGACGGCATCTTTGACCTGGTTGGGGGTGTACTGCACCACCTCGCAACCGGCGAGTGCCGCCTCGGCCAACGCCAGCCCGCTGGCCTGGCCGACGCTCATCGCGGTGCGCACGTTCACCTGGAAGAACACCTGCTCGACGGCGACCACGTCGGGGCGGAACTCGGCGATCAGGTCGCCGAACTCGGTGCGCAGCGCCGCCAGTCGCGTGGGCAGCGGGTCCGTTCGGGGGGTGGTGATCACGCCGAGGGAGATCGCGACTGCGCTGCGGGCGCCATGCCCGTCGACGATGGCGTAGCCGCAACGGGTCAGCCCGGGGTCGATGCCGAGGACGCGGCAGACCGGAGACGACGACCGGGCGGCGGCACTGTTGGCGAACACAGGTTCGAACCTTAGTGCCCGGACCGCATCAACGTGTGATCTTCTCCAGTTCGCCGATCAGTTCCTTGACCGGGCGGAACGTCAGCCCGGCGATCGCGCGGTGGGCATAGCGGACCACACCGTCGCCGTCGAGGATGAAGACGCTGCGGCGGGGGAACCCGATCGGGCCGAGCGTGCCGAACTGGCCGGCGACCGCCTTGTCGGTGTCGGCCAACAGCGGGAAGTCGAAGCCGTGCTTGCCGGCGAAGGCGTCGTGGCTGCCGACGTCCTGTGCCGAGATCCCCAGCACCTGCGCGTTCATCTCGCTGAACTGCTCGAGGTCGTCGTTGTAGCTGTTGAGCTGTTTGGTGCACACCGGCGTGTCGTCGCCCGGATAGAAGACCAGCACGACCGGGCGGCCACGGAACTCGGCGAGCGAGTAGTCACGCCCGCCCGTGCCGGGCAGCGTGAAGTCGGGCGCTCGATCGCCCACGCCGAGGCTCACGATGCGGCCATTTCCATCAATTCGTCGCTCATGTCGAAGTTGGAGAACACGTCCTGCACGTCGTCGTTGTCCTCGAGGGCTTCGAGGATCCGCAAGATGGCCTTCGCATCGGAGGTGTCGGTGACCGGCACGAGGTTGTCGGCCACCATCGGCGAGTCGGCCGAGAGCACCTCGATGCCGACGTCGTCGATCGCCGCCTTGACGTCGTACACCACCGACGGTTCGGTCATCACCCGGAAGCCATCGCCCTCCGCGACGACGTCGTCGGCGCCGGCCTCGATGGCGGCCATCATGATCGTGTCCTCGTCGACGCCGTCACCGGTGATGATCACGCCACGACGCTGGAACTGCCAACCGACTGCGCCGGGTTCGGCCATCGAACCGCCGAGCTTGGAGAAGATGTTGCGGATCTCGGCGCCGGTGCGGTTGCGGTTGTCGGTCAGCACGTCGATCATCAGCGCCACGCCACCGGGGGCATAGCCCTCGTACATGATGCTCTCGTAGTTGCCGCCGTCGTCGGCGCCGGTGCCGCGCTTGATTGCGCGGTCGATGGCGTCGTTGGTCATCCGGGCCGCCTTGGCCTTCTGCACGGCGGTGCGCAGCGTCGGGTTGGAATCGACATCACCGCCCGTCTTCGCCGACACCTCGATCTGGCGTGCGAGTTTGGCGAAGAGCTTGCCGCGCGCCTTGTCGGCAGCGCCCTTCTTGTGTTTGATCGTTGCCCATTTGGAATGGCCGGACATGAGAACTCCGTCGGTTCGAAGGTGGTGCGTCAGTCGGTGAGTGAGGCGAGGAAGAGTGCGTGGAGACGTGCGTCGTCGGTGAGTTCGGGGTGGAACGCTGCCACGGTACAGCGTGCGGCGCGTACGAGAACAGCGATGCCGTCGTGCCGAGCGAGCACCTCGATGTCCGAGCCGACCCGTTCGACGAGTGGGGCACGGATGAAGACCGCGTGGAAGGCATCGACGAGACCCTCGACGGCGAGGTCGGCCTCGAAACTGTCGAGCTGGCGCCCGTAGCCGTTGCGCCGAACCGTGATGTCGATCAGGTCGAACCCGCGCTGGTCCGGGCGGGCGTCGAGCACGTCCGTCGCGCACAGGATCATGCCGGCACAGGTGCCGAAGACGGCGAGTCCGTCGATCAGACGTCCCTTCAGCTCGTCGAAGAGCCCGCTCGTGGTGAGCAGCCTCGACATCGTCGTGCTCTCGCCGCCCGGCAGCACGATCGCATCGAGTCCGTCGAGGTCGTGCGGGGTGCGCACGAGCGGCGCTGTGGCACCGAGGCCTTCCAGACGCCGGCGATGGACGTCGAAGGCCCCTTGCAGCGCGAGCACGCCGACGGTGAGCCCGGTCCCCGGAGTGTGGGTGTCACCAGCCCCGATCGGCATATCGCTGGTTGATCTCGTCCATCTCGATGCCGGTCATCGGAGCGCCGAGCCCACGGCTGACCTTGGCGAGGATGTCGGCATCAGCGAAGTGCGTCGTCGCCTCGACGATCGCCTTCGCACGCGGCGACGGATCCTCGGACTTGAAGATTCCCGATCCGACGAACACCGCTTCGGCGCCGAGTTGCATCGCGAGTGCGGCATCGGCCGGCGTGGCGAGACCGCCCGCACAGAACAGCGGCACCTGCAGCTTTCCGGTCTCGGCGATCTCCTGCACGAGCGGCAGCGGCGCCTGGAGCCGCTTGGCCCACTCGAACAGCTCGGCCTCGTCGGCCTGGGTGATCTTGCGCATGTCGCCGATGATGTTGCGCAGGTGGCGGACCGCCTCGACGACGTTGCCGGTGCCGGCTTCACCCTTCGATCGGATCATCGCCGCGCCTTCGGAGATGCGCCGGAGTGCTTCGCCGAGGTTGGTGGCGCCGCACACGAAGGGCACGTCGAAGGCGAACTTGTCGATGTGGTGGGTCTCGTCGGCCGGTGTGAGCACTTCGGATTCGTCGACGAAGTCGACGCCGAGTGCCTGGAGGATCTGGGCCTCGACGAAGTGGCCGATACGGGCCTTCGCCATCACCGGGATCGACACAGCGGCCTGGATGCCCTCGATCATGTCGGGATCGCTCATCCGGGCGACACCACCGTCGCGCCGGATGTCGGCGGGCACCCGCTCGAGCGCCATCACGGCGACGGCGCCGGCATCCTCGGCGATCTTGGCCTGCGCCGGGGTGACGACGTCCATGATGACGCCGCCCTTCATCATCTCGGCGAGTCCGCGCTTGACGGGGAAGGTTCCGGTGCTGCCTGTCATTTCACCATCGTACTTTCGTCTCCGGCGTTCCACTGCGGCCGGATCACGGCGCAGGGGGTGCTGCGGGCAACACCTCGACGGCGCCGGCATCGACATCGGTGACGTCGGCCAGTTCGACCCACGTGTTCCCCGGTGCCAGCGCGATCGGTTCACCGTCGGGGCCGAAGTACTCGATCGGGAAGAACGGGATCTCTCGCTTCCACGTGCCTTCGACGACCTCGCCGCCCGAGAAGACGTAGGCGGGACCCTCGCCGAGCGTCTGCGCCTCGGGGCTGCGCTGGTCGGCGGGACTCGGGGCGTACGCGACGCCGATGACGATGACGTTCGTCGCGCGGATCCGACCGAACAGCGCATCGTCGTGCGGTCGTCCGCGCTGCGAGCGATCGAACTTCGCGAACTCTGGATTCCACGTCCACTCGATGTTCTCCGACCCGATCCGGGCACGCAGGCCTGCGGTCGGCGCACCACCGAACACCTCGCCCGATTCCAGGTACCCGAACTGCTGTGGCGGCGGCCCGGGATGACCCTCGGGGGTCTGGAGCCAGATGTTGTCCGTGCTCGTGTAGAGGTTGTGCGGTGCGCTCCCCGGGCCCCGGTAGTAGCCCGATGCGTTGTTCGGGCCCATGTTGACGAGGTACGAGTCGTTGATCGCCCGGGTGACGTTGGGATTGCCACCGCTCCACACGAACAACGGCTCGTTGAACGACGTGAACATGTTGATGTCCTGCGTGCGCCCGGAACGGATCGGTCCGATCGGATCGGAGCTCTGCGAGTGGAAGACGGCGGCGAACCGCGTCGTACGGCCCTCGACGACCTCCTCGAAGACGATGTCGGCGACGGCGAGACCGCTGTGATTCGGTACGGCAGCGGCATTGTTGTCGATCTTCGCCACCAGCGCGGGGCGCGGCAGGATGTCGTCGGCGGACTCGAGGGGCTCACCGGTCAACGGTTGGCGAATGGTCGCCGGCACGGTCGTCGTCGTCGTGGAGGTCGACGACGTCGTCGTGGTCGGCTTCAGCGTCGTCGAGGTCGTCGAGGTCGTCGACGGGGCGGTCGAGTCGGCGGATTCGTCACCGCCGCCGCCGCAGGCAGCAGCGACGAGGGCGAGGGTGGCCAGCGCAGCCACGGGGCGGATCAGTTTCATCAGAGTTCTCTCAGGAGTGCGATTCGCTCATCGAGCGGGGGGTGGGTGTCGAACATGCGGTGGATCCCGCCGAGCTTGCCGTCGTCGCCGACGCCGCTCATCGGTTGCTCGATCCACAAGTGTGCCGTAGCCGTCGACGCAGAATGCGTCACCGTCGTGTCGTCCTTCAGTTTCTCCAAGGCGGAGATCAACCCGGGCGGATATCGGGTGAGCTGGCAGGCGCTGACGTCGGCCAGCGTCTCACGACGTCGTGAGATCGTCGCTTGCATGATCTTGGCGATCACAGGAGCCACGATCAGCAGGATGATGCCGACGTACGCGAGCGGGTTGGTCCCGTTGTTGTGATCGCCGCGCCGTGCGACACGCCCGCCGTTCCACCACATCGTGCGGATCGCCAGGTCGGCCATCAGCGCCACCGCACCGACCATCACCACGGCGAGCGTGGAGACCAAGATGTCATAGTTGCGGATGTGGCTCAGCTCGTGGGCGACGACCCCTTCGAGTTCGACCCGGTTCATCTTCTCCAGCAGTCCGGTCGTCACGGCGATCGCTGCGTGGTTCGGGTTGCGGCCCGTGGCGAACGCGTTCGGAGCGGGGTCGTCGATGATGTACACGCCCGGCTTGGGAAGTCCGCCGGCGATGCACAGCCCCTCGACGAGATTGTGCAGGCGTTGGTACTCCTCGACCGGGGCGGGCCGTGCACGGCTGACCGCCAGGGCGATCTTGTCGGCGCGCCAGTACGAGACGAACGCGATCACCCCGCTCACGACGAGCGCGACGAGGGTGAATGCGATGCCGTTGCCCACGAGGGCGCCGATCGCTGCACCGACGAGTGCCACGAACACGACGAATCCGGCGACGAGCAGCACGCTGCGCCGCTTGTTCGATCTGATCAGTTCGAACATCGCGTCGGAGTCAGAACTCGACCGTGGGGACCACGCGAGCCTGGTCCTCGGCTTCGAAGTATTCCTTCGGCTCGAAGTTGAACATCTTCGCGATGATCACCGTCGGGAACGATTCGAGCTTGTTGTCGTAGGTCAGCACGCTGTCGTTGTAGAACTGGCGGGCGTAGGCGACGCGACCTTCGGTGGCGGTCAGCTCCTCCTGCAGGGCGAGGAAGTTCTGATTGGCCTTCAGGTCGGGGTAGGCCTCGCTGAGAGCGAACAGCTGGCGCAGCGCACCGGTCAGCATGTTGTTGGCCTCGGCCTGGGCCTGCGGCGTGTCCGGTGCCGCCATGGCGGTGTTCCGAGCAGCGATGACGGCTTCGAGGGTCTCGCGCTCGTGGGCGGCGTAGCCCTTGACGGTTTCGACGAGGTTCGGGATGAGGTCGATCCGGCGCTTCAGCTGGACGTCGATCTGCGACCAGGCGTTCTCCACCTGGTTCCGAGATCGGACGAGTCCGTTGTACGAGACGATCAGATACCCCACCAGGATCACCACGACGACGATCACGATGATGAGTGGAATCATTGGACGGAGTCTACGGGGGTGGGATCGGTCAGTTGGAGGATGGGCAGATCGACCGGTAGATCTCCAGGTACCGGTCGGTCAGTGCGGTCATGGCGAACCCCTGCGCCCGCTGCGCTCCGCACTGCCGGAGGCGGCGGGCGAGCCCGTCGTCGGTGACGGCGCGTTTCAGCGCAGCGCCGAGTGCACCGGCATCGCCGGGCTCGACCAGGAGCGCGTCGACGTCGTCGGTGGCCACATTGCGGTAGCCGTCGAGAGAACTCGCGACCACGGTGGTCGCGGCGGCCATCGCCTCGATCAGCACCACGCCGAAGGATTCGCCGTGCAGTGAGGGAGCGCAGAAGACCTCCGCCGTGCGCAGGCGAGCGAACTTCTCGGCATCGGTGACCCGTCCCAGCCAGTGGAACCGGTCGTCTCCCGCCGTCGCCGCGGTCAGCTCCGCCGTGTCGGGCCCGTCGCTGCCGATCCAGACGTCGACGTCGAGCTCGCAGCCCACGACGGCCTCGATCAGCACACGCAGGCCCTTGCGCTCCTCGTGGCGACCGCAGAAGAACACGGTGGGCCGTTCCCGTGAGCCGGTCGGCTCGTCGGGCCACGGAGCGGTCGATCGGATGGCCTCGAGTTCGACGCCGTTGAACAACACTTCGTACTCGCCGCCGAGGTGGCTTCGCACCAGCTCGAGGGCGTCCTTCGACACGACGACCTTGTGATCGATGCGGCGGATCAGCCGGCTGAGCGCAGGAGCGAGGATCCGGTAGCTCGCCGACGTACCTGCGGCATGGAACGTGCCGACCGTGGGAGCGGAGTGCACCATCAGTGCCGTCGACGTCGGACCCGGCGCCAACGGTTCGTGCAGGTGCAACACGTCGAACCGTTCATCGGCCAGCACCCGCAGCGTGCGCAACGCGGCCGACGGGTCGGGTGCCAGCGGGGCGATCGACCCGTTCGCGGACAACGGCAGCGAATCGCCGAGCGGCATCACGAACGGCTCGGGCGGTGGCCCGTCGCAGGGACCGAGCACGCGGGCTTCGTGGCCGCGGCGCCGCAGCTCGCGTGCCAGTCCGAGCACCTGGGCCTGGACCCCACCGGGCACCGTCAGGCTGTACGGACAGACGATGCCGATCCTCATGGGACCCATCGTCTCACGCGGTCGACACGTCGTAGGCAACCCCGAAGCGATGTTCGAGTTCCTCTGCTTCGAGCGGCCCCGACAGCAGGTAGCCCTGACCGACGTCACAGCCGAGCGCCTGGAGCGCTCGCAACTGGGTCGGACGTTCGATGCCTTCGGCGACCGACATCACGTCGAGACCTGCGGTCAGACGCAGGATCATCTGGGCCAACGACATCGTCCGGCGGCCGTCGTCGACCTCGTCGATGAACTGACCGTCGATCTTGACGATGTCGACCGGGAACCGCTGCAGGTACGACAGCGAGCAGTACCCGGTTCCGAAGTCGTCGATGGCGATGAGCACGCCGAGCTCACGCAATGGGGCGAGATTGTCGGCACCGGACTCGATCTCCTCGACCAGCACCTTCTCGGTGATCTCGAGCGCGACCAGCGAGGGGTCCAGCTGGTGGATCTCGAGAGAGCGTCGCAACTGCTCGACGAACTCCGCTGAACGCAACTGCAGTCCCGACACGTTCACGCTGATGCGCTGCTCGCCTCTCAGCTGCCAGCGCGCCGCCGCCCGGATGCTCTGATCGATCACCCAGTTGCCGATGGGCACGATCAGTCCGGCACGCTCCGCGATCGGGATGAACTCCGACGGGGCGATCGGGCCACGCGTCGGATGGTTCCAGCGCAGCAACGATTCGGCGCCGACGACCTGATGGGTCTGCAGGTCGACCATCGGCTGGAACACGAGGCGCAGCTGGTCGTGGTCGATCGCAGCTCCGAGATCGCTGCGGAACTCCAGGTGACGGGTCGCAGCGAGGCGCATCGACGGGTCGAAGATCTTGATCTGGCTCTTGCCCGCCCGCTTGGCCTCGTACATGGCGATGTCGGCGTCGCGCAGCAGCCCTGCGGTCGTCATCCCCGGCGTCGACACCGCGACGCCGACACTGGCGAGCACGGCCAGCTCGTAACCGGCGATCCCAACGGGCCGGCGCAACGAGTCGAGCAGACTCTCCGCCACGTCCAACGCCCGGTCGACACCACCGCGGTCCTCCAGGAGCAGTGCGAACTCGTCGCCGCCGAGGCGCGCCGGGGTGTCACCGGCTCCGGACACCTGCCGGATGCGGTCGGCGATCGAGCGCAGCATCTGGTCGCCCACGTCGTGACCGAGTGCATCGTTCACCGATTTGAAGTCGTCGAGGTCGACGAACAGCACGACGACGGGATCGTCGTGCGGGCGCGTGACCCGCAGCGCATGGTCCATCCGATCGAGGAACAACGCCCGGTTGGCGAGACCGGTCAGCTCGTCGTGGAACGCCCGGTGGCTGAGCTGGCGCTCGAGGTTGCGTTGCTCGGTGACGTCACGGAACGTTGCCACCAGCCCGTCGACCGAGTCGCCCCCGAGCAGGTTCGCAATGGTCGCTTCCATCCGTCGACGCTGGCCGTCGACACGGATCAGGCTCGCCTCGAACTTGATCATCTCGCCGCGAGGAAGCTCGGCGGCCTTGCGGAACTCCATACCGGCGGCGTCACGATCGTCGCCGGCGATGAGATCGACGAGCAACCTGCCGGTCCAGTCGCCCGGTCGATGACCGAGCGTCCCGGCGAGCCCCGGGCTGGCGTAGTTGATCACGCCATCGGCGTCGACGAGCAGCACCACGTCGCTCGAGTGCTCCACCATGGCCGCCAACCGGTCCTGGCCCTTGCGTTCGGTCAGCTCACGGACGGTGGCGACGAGGCGCCACATGCGCGCGAGGGCCAGCACGACGACGACGACGGCGCAGACCGTGGCGATCGTGAACGACGCCTCGCTGCCCAGTCCCGTGAGGTTCAACGTCAACAGCACGGTCAGCGGTGTCAGGGCGGCGACGCTGAGCCAGACGACGCGACCGAACCCGACGAGCGGCGTCGCCTCGATCATCCGGTTGCGAGCCGACATCGTCGGGTCGAGCGCTGCCGCGCCGACCACCAGCAGCGGAGCGATCGACAACGCAGGCACCGCACCGCCGGATTGCACCGTCCCTCGAAGTTCGGCGATGCTGCGCGCCACGTCGGAGACCAGCAACAAGGCGACGCCGACGGCCAACAATGCAGTCGCCGGGAGACGGAACCGGTGATGTGCCGCCATGCGGAACGCGATGGCCAACGCAAGGGCATCGACCATCGGGACGAGGACCGCCCACACCCGGTCGCCGAATGCCAGGCCCCGGTCGGCGAGATACGGCTCGACGACCGCCAGCCACACACCGAGCCCGACGGCGATACCGACGATCGCCGTCTCGATCGGACCCAACGAATCCTCCGGCGGAGCGGTGTCCCTCCCCAACATCACCAGTGCGAGCAACAGGACCCCCGCCGACGACAGGTGCAGCGCGTCACCGACCGACGGGAACGTCTCCGATCCTTCGAACTGCAGGCGCACCCAGATCAGTTGGGCGACCGCGACCAAGGCGAGCGACACGGCCACCAGCGACCACCCGACCAGGCGCCGGGGCTGGTGCGTCGAGATCCCGAACAGCACGGCGCACACGCCGATCGCCGGAGCCGACACCCGGATCGACTCCGCCAGTGCACCGCCAGGCAGCACGAGATACGCGACCGTCAGCGCAGCCGCCGCTGCGACCAGGAGCCGCACGCGCAGCGTCGTCGGATATGTGTCCACCGTTTCGATGTTCTGTCATCGGCATGTCACTCAGGCGACTTGACGATCGTTCCCGTCTCGCGGATCGCTCGGCCAGTTCGGCCGGAGACGTGTACTACTGCATCACGACAGCGTCGCAATGGAGCGGCAATTCGCAGTGTTGGCGCCCGCCATGAGCGGACCCTCTCCGACGGGCTCCTCCCAGGTGATCGTCTCGCGGCGATGTCGCCGGCGATGTCGCCGGCGCCGTCCGGTGCGTCGGTCTCGTTCGGAGCGGCTGGTGGGTCGGTGGGCTCGACGCGATCGGTTGCAGTCGCCACGCCCGCTTCAGGCGGCTTGGCCGTAGCCGGGGTCGCTCGGCCAGTTCGGCTGGAACATGTGCCATTGCGACGGTGCGCGCCGGATCAGGATCTCGAGTTCGTGGGCGAGCAGTTGCGTGATCCGCGCGACGTCGTCGCGCAGGCGCTTCTCGACGCGTTCGACCGGCAACGGGGGGCGGACCCAGGCGAAATGTCCGTCGATGCGCCCGGTGAAGTAGACGCCGGTGGCCAGGATCGGCGCACCGGTGCGCAGTGACAGCGTCGCGGGTCCGCCCGGCAGCGTCGTGCGCTCGCCGAAGAACTCGACCTCGGGGCCGCCACCCTGCAGGTCCCGATCGGCGAGCAGGCAGACGACGTGGTTGTCACGCAGTGCTCGCATCACGGTCTGACCAGCGTCGGGGCCCAGCGCAACGACCTGCATGCCGAGCGCCGAGCGCAGATCGACGAACCAGTCGAAGAGCTCGGGCGGGTCGATCTTCTCGACGACGACGGTGATCTGGTGGCCCTGGTCGGCGATCCAGCGACCCGCCCATTCCCACCCGCCGAGATGCGGCAACACGAGGATGACGCCGTTTCCCTCGGCCAACGCATCGACGATGTGCTGATAGCCGTCCACGTCGAAGCCGCGCTCGACGGTGGCGACCGACAGATTCGGCAGCCGAAAGCTCTCGAGCCAGTAACGCGCATAGGAGTCGAAGGCCTCCTGGACCGCACGGCGCATCCGCAGACCGCGCAACGTGGGGTCGGCCCGGCGCAGGTGCCGTTCGATCATCGCGCGCCGCTCACGGCTCGCCAGATTGGCCCCGAAGCCCGCCGGGGCGACCATGCCGGCTGCGAACGCTGCGGGGAGTCTGCGTGCGGCCAGCGCACCCAGCCGATACGACGACGTCGTCGCTGCATCGGCCAGTCTCCGCGGACCGACGAACATCTCCGGCCGGCGGATGCGTTCTGCCATGTCGATGCGGTCGGTCAACTCGGCCGGCGCGGCACCCGTGTGCGGCGTCGTTCGGTGCGTGCCACCCGGCGGCTCTGACGCCGCGACCGGCGCATCTCGATCCGCGCTGCGGTCACCGGTGCGACCGCCGCCTGCTTCCAGACCTTGACGAAACGCTGAAGCGCCGTGATCGACGTGAGCACCAACATGATCCACAGGATCGGGATCAGCAGCACCGGGATCAGCAGGCCGAGACAGATGGCGATGATGCGCTCGGCGCGCTCCATCAGGCCGCCCTTGGCGTCGATGCCGAGCGATTCGGCCTTCGCACGCTGGTAGCTGATCAGGCTCGAGACCGCCATCACCGCGTACGGCAACAACGCCATGTGCGCCGATTCCTCGCTGGCGAAGTACCACGCGATGCCACCGAGCAGCAGCGCGTCGGTGATGCGATCGACGGTGGAGTCGAAGAACGCCCCACGCTGGCTGGCGGTGTCGGATGCCTTGGCGAGCGCTCCGTCGAGCAGGTCGGGAAGGGCGGCGAGGATCACGAGCACGAGGCCGAGCCGGAGATGTCCCGCACCGATGGCGAAGGCCGCCCCGACCCCGACGAGCAGACCGAGGATCGTCAGATGATCGGGCGTCAGGCCCGTCTTGCGCAGCGCGGCGCCGATGGGCTTGACGGCCTTGTCGACCGGAGTGCGGAACTTGCCGTCGAACATCGAGACGACGCTATCGCGACTCGGCGACCAGTTCGGGGTTGTCCTCGCGCAGGTGCTCGACGACGCGACCGTCGACGGCATCGACCAGGACGAGGCCACGTTCGGCCGGAGGATCCTCGGCCGAATAGCAGAGCACGCGCCACGTCGGACGGCTGCGCAATCCACGCCAGACCTGCTGCGCCGATGCGTGTCCGACCGGGAAACCGAGCGCCTGTTGCGCTGCAGCGAGCGCCTCGGTCTCGTCGACGTGCATGCGCCACCCACTGGTGATCGAGAACACACCCACCGCGGCCAGCACGACCGCTGCGGCGAGCCAGCCGCCGTTGACGATGGCCGCATCGTCGAAGGCGACGTAGACGACGACGCAGATCGCAGCGATCACGAGATACAGCACGCCCGGCCAGCGGCGGCGGCTGTTGTCCGGGAACTGGTACGGCCCGACGAACGCCGACGGGTCGAGGTCGGCGGGCAGTTCGTCGCGCAGGTCGTCGGTCATCACGCCCAGGCTACTGACGCTCGACCCCGGCCGCCGACCAGCCGGCGCGCAGTTTCGCCGCCGTGTCGGCGAGCGCTTCGGGCAGCGTCTGGGTGTCCGAGATCGCCATCATGAAGTTCGAGTCACCGGTCCAGCGCGGCACGACGTGCACGTGCAGGTGGTCGGGCACCGATCCGCCGGCCGGACGCCCGAGGTTCAGACCGACGTTGAGTCCGTCGGGCGAGTACACGGACCGTACGACGCGCACGGCCTCGGTGACCGTGGCCCACAGATCCGACGTCTCCTGTGCCGTCAAGCCATCGAGATCGGCCACCTCCCGGTAGGGCACGACCAGCAGATGACCGGTCGTGTACGGAAAGAGGTTGACGACCACGAAACAGGTGTCACTGCGGTGCACGATGTGGGTGTCGGTGTCGGGGGCACCCGAACTCAACAGCCGCGTGAACACGCTGCCGGCATCGTGGGCGTCGTTGCCCGTGCGCACCGGCGCGGAGCTCACGTAGCTCGACCGCCAGCCCGACCAGATGCGTTCGACCACGTCGAGTCGTCCCGTTCAGGCGCCGAGCGCTGCCGACTCGGCGTCGGCGATCTCGGCGAGGAACTGCTCGACGAAGCGTTGCACCGGCACGCCTCGTTCGACCTCGCCGCCGCGCGGGTTGACACCGACGGTCCCCGCCGCGACATCGTCGTCGCCCACGACCAGGACGTACGGGATCTTCTCGAGCTTGGCGTTGCGGATCCGCTTGCCGAGCCCGTCGTCGGCAGGCGACGTGTCGACACGCGCGCCAGCGGCTCGGAGGGCTTCGACCACGGTCGCCGCATACGGCTCGTGCGCTTCCGCCACCGCGAGCACCCGCACCTGCGTCGGCGCCAGCCACGTGGGGAAGGCGCCGGCGTAATGTTCGAGCAGGACACCGAAGAAGCGCTCGATCGAGCCGAACAGCGCCCGGTGCAACATCACCGGACGGTGCCGGTTGTTGTCGGCACCGACGTACTCGAGGTCGAAGCGCTCGGGGAGCTGGAAGTCGGCCTGGATCGTCGAGAGCTGCCACGAGCGGCCGATGGCGTCACGGACGTCGATGTCGATCTTCGGGCCGTAGAACGCAGCGTCGCCCTCCTTGACGGCGTAGTCGAGGCCGTGCGCATCGAGCGCCTCTCGCAGCGCCACGGTCGCCTCGTCCCAGATCTCGTCGCTGCCGACGTACTTGTCGGGGTCCTTCGTCGAGAGGTTGAACGTGAACTCGTCGAAGCCGAAGGCTCGCAACACCGAGAGCACGAAGTCGAGCAGGCTCGCGACCTCCTCGGCCAACTGCTCCTTGGTGCAGTAGATGTGGCTGTCGTCCTGTGTGAACCCGCGGATGCGCAGCAGACCGTGCAGCGTGCCGGCCCGCTCGTAGCGGTAGACGTTGCCCAGCTCGAACAGCCGCAAGGGCAGCTCGCGGTAACTGCGCTGGCGGCTGCGGAAGATCAGGCAGTGCATCGGGCAGTTCATCGGCTTCATGTAGTACGTGCCGTTGTCCATCTCCATCGGCGGGTACATGCCGTCGGCGTACCACTGGAGATGCCCCGACGTCTCGAAGAGCTTGCCGTTCGCCAGGTGCGGCGTGTAGACGAACTCGTAGCCGCCGTGCTCGTGGCGCGTCCTGCTGTAGTCCTCCATCAGCTTGCGCACGATGGCACCCTTGGGATGCCACACGGCCAGACCGCCGCCGAGTTCGTGCGGGAAGCTGAGCAGGTCGAGTTCGGTGGCGAGCTTGCGGTGGTCGCGCTTCGCGGCCTCCTCCAACTGGTGGAGATGATCCGCGAGTGCCTGCTTGGACTCCCACGCCGTGCCGTAGATGCGCTGCAGCATCGGGCCCTTCTCGTTGCCGCGCCAGTACGCACCCGACACCCGCTGCAGCTTGAAGAAGCCGAGCTTGCCGGTCGAGGGCACGTGCGGACCGACGCACATGTCGACGAACTCGTCGGTGTTCCGGTAGGCGCTGATCACACCGCTCGCACCGACCTCGGCGGCGTCCTCGTTGTCCGCTTCGGCGGATTCCACCCGCTCGATGATCTCGACCTTGTAGGGCTGGTCGGCGAAGAGCTGCTTGGCCTCGGCCATCGACATCTCGGATCGGACGAACGGCTGGTTGGCCTTGACGATCTCGCGCATCTCGGCTTCGATGCGTTGGAGGTCGTCGTCGCTGAACGTGGCGCCACCGGGCAGTTCGAAGTCGTAGTAGAAGCCGTTCTCGATCGCAGGGCCGATCGAGAACTTCGCGCCGGGGAAGAGTCGGGTCACCGCTTGGGCCATCACGTGCGCCGTCGAGTGCCGCAGGACGTGGCGGCCCTCCGGCGTGCCGGCGGTGACGATCGCGACGGTGGCACCGTCGTGCAACGAGGCGGTGAGGTCGGTCTCCTGGCCGTCGACGACGGCAGCGACCGCTGCCTTCTTGAGACCGGAGCCGATGGCAGCGGCCAGATCGAGCGCGGTGGCGTCGTCGGCCAGTTCGCGCTGGGATCCGTCGGGGAGGGAGACCGTGATGTTCGACATGCGAACGTCAGGATACGAGCAGGCGTCACCGTCCGACGGGTGAGTTCGGCCCTGCGTGTCCGAGGCGTCGGTCAGTTGCCCGCGACGAGCGTGAGTTCGCGCGCCACGGCGTCCTGCGGCGAGACGACCACGATCGGGTTCGGCTCGGACACCGACGCCACGCGCGCCGCCACCGTCGGTTCGGTCTCCGCCGTCGCTCCGGCGTAGGTGTTGACGTAGTCCTGTCCGGTCAGCTCACGGATCTCGAACATCACCTCGTCGATCATCGAACGCCAGGCGATGTGTTCCGCGCCACGGCCGCGGTACCGCTCGGGACGGATCGGGCGACCGATCTTGATCTGACAGCTGCTGAACAGCTTGGGCACCTTGGCGTCGGGTGGCTGGATCCCGTCGGTGCCGATCACACCGACCGGGAAGATCGGGCAGTCGAGCTTCATCGCCAGCCGGGCTGCGCCGGTACGTCCCTTGTGCAGGTTGCCGTTACGACTCCGGGTGCCCTCGGGGAAGATGCCGAACAGCTCGCCGCGTCGCAAGACCGCTTCTGCCGCATCCAACGCCGCAGTGCTCTTGTCGCCGCCCGAGCGATCGATGGGGATCATGCCCATCGCAGGGAACAGGTACTTGGTCTTCCACGAGTCCATGTACTCGGCCTTGCCGACGAAGGAGATGTTGCGCGGCACGGTCAGCATCAAGAAAGCGGAGTCGAGGAAGCTGATGTGGTTGGGACACAGGATCGCCGGGCCGGACACCGGGAGCCGCTCGTAGCCGCTCAGTTCGATCTTCCACAGGCGCGACGCCACCGGTCGGCCGATGCGGCGCACGCGCTGCTGCATCGCTCCTGCTCCGGGCCGTGACGTCATGGGGTGAAGAGTAGACCGCACGATCGCGCAATTGAAGCGCGAACCATGAACTTCGTGTCAACGCACGTCGCCCTTCGCACACCGATGGCCCAAGTGCTCCGACGCGATCGCTGCACGCCAGGGGTCAGACCGAGGTCTGACCCCGCCTGACCCAGCGCCTGACCGCTCGTCAGTCGAGGTCGATGCCGAGCAGGGCGGCGGCTTCACCGACGCCGGCACCGGATCTCGCAGCGGCATCGATCGCCGCAACCGCTCCCGGCGTGTCGAGGTCGTCGTCGAGGCGGGCGCGCACCTCGTCGAGGAGATCGGGATTCGACCCCGAGCGTTCGTTCCACGCATCGAGGCGCGCGGCATTGCGCGGCATCAGGTCGTCGTCCCATTCCCACTCGGTGCGGTAGTGGTGCTCGATGATGCCGAGGCGGATCGACCGCGGGTCCCACGTCTCTCGGAGCTGATCGACGAACACGAGGTTCCCGAGGCTCTTCGACATCTTCTCGCCGTCCTTGTGGATCAGCGCGGTGTGCATCCAGTGCTTCACGAACGGCTCGCCGGTCGCCGCTTCGGACTGGGCCCGCTCGCATTCGTGGTGGGGGAAGATCAGATCGGCTCCCCCGCCGTGCAGGTCGATCGTCGTGCCGAGCTCGCGCAGCGCCAGGGCGGAACACTCGATGTGCCATCCCGGGCGACCGGCTCCCCACATCGTCTCCCATGACGGCTCGTCGTCGGCCGAAGGATGCCAGAGCACGAAGTCGAGCGGCGAGCGCTTGTTCGGATCGTCGATGTTGCCGCCGCGCTCCTTGGCGAGCATCAGCATCTCCTCGTCGGAGTAGTGGCTCAGCGAACCGAACGACCCGAACTTCGACACGTCGAAGTACACCGAGCCACCGGACTCGTAGGCGAAGCCCCGATCGAGCACCATGCCGATGAAGCCCCGGATGTCGGGGATCGCCGACGACGCCCGAGGCGCCGCAGCGACCGGCAGCGCATTGAGCGCCTCCATGTCGCGTTCGAACCGCGCTTCCTCGCCGGCTGCGAGGTCGAGATAGTGGATGCCGAGCTCACGGGCCTTGGCGAACAGCGGGTCGTCGACGTCGGTGACGTTGCGGATGCAGCGCACCGTGTGGCCCTTGTCGAGCAGGCGGCGCTGCAGCACGTCGTAGGCGATGAACGTCGCCGCGTGGCCGAGATGCGTGGCGTCGTAGGGGGTGATCCCGCAGGTGTACATCAGCACGTGGTCGTTCGGTTCGAACGCCACGATGGCGCGCCGCGCGGTGTCGTAGAGCTGCATCACCCGGGCACAACAGCGCGGGGGTCGCGTTTGATTCCCGTCAGCTTCGGCGCGACGCGGGTCTTGTAGCGCACGTTGAGTTGCAGCAACACGGCGGTGAACGCCTCGATCGCCGTGGCGTTGGACAACTCACCGACGTCGAGCGGCCGGCAGCCGGGGAACTGCGCGATGATCTCGCTGACCTCGTCGACCGCCGCTGCGTCGTCGCCGCAGATCAGCACGTCGGAGTCGATCGGCTCGGCGATGTTGCCCAGTTCCGCGGCCGGCAGGTGGTGGAACGCAGCGACGATGCGCGAGCGCGGGATGGCAGCTTGGACGTGCGCCGCCACACTGCCGCGCGGCGGGACCAGCGGCTGGAACTCCTTGTTCACCCGGACGAGCGCATTCGCCATCGAGATCACGATCTTGCCCGAAAGCGCGTCGGCGTTCTCCAGTGCCGTGCCCGCCGCAGAGTCCCACGGCGTCGCTATGACGACGAGATCGCAGTCGGCGGCGGTGGCGTTGTCGCCGGCTTCGAGCATCCCTGCGAGGTCGGGCCAGGCGGTGACCAGCTGGTCGACCTTCTCGCCCGCTCGTTCCTTCGAACGAGACCCGATGACGACCGTATGGCCGAGGCTCGCAAGTCGCGCAGCGAGCCCACTTCCCGCTGGGCCCGTTCCGCCGAAGATGCCGATGTGCATGGCGACAGCGTGGCACACCGACGACCGGAATCACCAAGGGGCGCGTACGGGTGCGGGCGATCATCTACGGTCCCGGGCATGGGTCTGCTCGACGGCAAGAAGATCGTGATCACCGGCGTCCTCACCGACGCCTCGTTGGCCTACGGCGTGGCCGACCTGGCGCGACGCGAGGGCGCCGACATCGTGCTCACCGGTGCGGGTCGGGCGCTCAAGCTGACGCAACGGACGGCGCGCAAACTCGGCGACGACATCGACGTGTTCGAACTCGATGTCACCGTTCCCGAGCACGGCGTCGCGGTACGCGAGGCGCTCGCCGAGAAGTGGGGGCACGTCGACGGCGTCCTCCATGCGATCGGGTTCGCCCCCGAGGCGTGTCTCGGCGACGACTTCCTCGCTGCGCAGTGGGACGACGTCGCCGTCGCGATGCACATCTCGGCGTATTCGCTCAAGGCGCTCGCCGATGCATTCCTGCCGCTGATGGGCGAGGGCGGCTCGTTCGTCGGCCTCGACTTCGACAACCGGCAGGCATGGCCCGCCTACAACTGGATGGGCGTCGCCAAATCGGCACTCCAGAGCGTGTCGCGCTACCTGGCCAAGGAGGTGGGACCTCGGGGCATCCGCTCGAACCTCGTCGCCGCCGGGCCGGTCAAGACGATGGCGGCGAAGTCGATCCCCGGCTTCTCCAAGTTCGAGGACGTCTGGGACGACCGCGCACCGCTCGGCTGGGACGTGACCAACTCCGAACCGGTCGCCCGCGCCGTGATCGCGCTGTTGTCCGACTGGTTCCCCGCCACGACCGGCGAGATCATCCACGTCGACGGCGGCTACCACGCGATCGGCGCCTGACCGATCCATTCTCGTGAACTCGTGTCGGAACAGTTCCCACACGAGTTCACGAGAATGAATGGGGGTACGGTCGAACGGGTGAACCGGCTTGCCGACGAGACCTCCCCGTACCTCCGCCAACACCGCGACAACCCGGTCGACTGGTATCCGTGGGGGCCTGAGGCATTCGCTGCTGCGAACGAGCGCAACGTGCCGATCCTGCTGTCGGTCGGGTACTCGGCGTGCCACTGGTGTCACGTGATGGCCCACGAGTGCTTCGAGGACCTCGAGGTCGCCGCCAAGATGAACGAACTGTTCGTCAACATCAAGGTCGACCGCGAGGAGCGTCCGGACGTCGACGCGCTCTACATGGACGCAGTCCAGGCGCTGACCGGTCGAGGCGGCTGGCCGATGACGGTCTTCATGACACCGGACCGAGAGCCGTTCTACGGGGGCACCTACTTCCCGAAGGACGCATTCCTGCAGTTGATGGACGCGATCGACGACGTGTTCCGCAACAAGCCCGACGACGTCCGCCAGAACGTGAACGCGCTGGTCGAGGCGCTGGCGACCAGCGAGCAGCTGCGGCCGAAGAACGACGTACCGGGCGTCGACGCGCTCAACGCCGGACTGCAGCAGCTCGCCAAGGCGTTCGACAGCGAGTGGGGCGGGTTCGGCCAGGCGCCGAAGTTCCCGACCACCTCGCACCTCGAACTGATGCTGCGGGCGTACATGACCACCGCCGGAGACGGCCCCAAGCGCATCCTCGAGACCACGCTCGACGCGATGTGCTCCGGCGGCATGTACGACCACATCGGCGGCGGGTTCGCCCGCTACTCCACCGACCGCGAATGGCTCGTGCCGCACTTCGAGAAGATGCTCTACGACCAGGCGCTGCTGCTGGGGACGTACCTCGAGGGCTTGATCGTGCTCGGCCGGGCCGACTGGCGCCTCGTGATCGAGGAGACGATCGGCTACGTGCTCACCGAGTTGCGCCATCCCGACGGCGGCTTCTACTCCGCCGAGGACGCCGACTCGCTCGATCCCGACGGCAACTCGGTCGAGGGCTGGTTCACCACGTGGACGCCGGCCGAGATCCGAACTGCGCTCACCCACCCCGACCACCACGTCGCTCCGGCGGTCGTCGAGACGTTGATCGACTGGTACGGCATCACCGACGAGGGAAACTTCGAGGGCCGCTCGATCCCCAACCGCCTCGCCGCTCGGGGGCAACTGTTGCGTGCGCCCGAACTCGACGGCGCCGTGGCCGCACTGCGCTCGGCCCGATCGCAGCGCCCACGTCCCGGCCTCGACGACAAGGTGCTCACCGAATGGAATGCGCTGTTCCTCTCGGCGCTCGCCCAGGCGGCAGCGGTGTTCGGGCGGCGGGACTGGCTCGACGCCGCCGTCGCCAACGCCGAGTTCCTGCTGCGCGAACTGCGCGCGGACAACGGCCGCTGGTTCCGCAGCTGGCAGGCGGACGGCCGGCCCCGTGCGCGACACATGGCGCTCGCAGCGGACCACGCCGCACTCGTCGATGCGTTCACGCGCCTCGCCGAGGCGACCGGCGAGGCGCGCTGGATCGACGAAGCCGTGAGAACCGCTGACACGATGCTCGACTGGTTCTTCGATGCCGAACAGGGAGGGCTCTTCACCACGGCGGAAGACGCCGAAGCGCTGGTCGTGCGCCAGAAGGACCTGACCGACGGTGCGACGCCGTCGGCCAATTCGACGGCCACGATCGCCCTGTTCCGCCTCGCCGCGCTCACCGGTGAGCTGCGCTATGCGAACCAGGCCGAACGCATCCTGCAGCTCCTGGCCGCCGCCATCGACAAGGCGCCGACGCAGCACTCCAATGCCCTGGTGGCCACCGATCTCCGCCGCCGGGGGCTCACCGAGGTCGTCGTCGTCGGCGACCGACCGGACCTCGTACGTCTCGCGCAGTCGGTCTGGCGGCCCGACACCGTGTTGGCGTGGGGTGAGCCCTACGAGTCACCGCTGTGGGAGGACCGGGCGGAAGGCTTCGGCTACGTCTGCCGGAACTACACCTGCGAATTGCCCCAGGACACGTTGCAGGGATTCGCCGAGGTGCTGACCGGGCGGAAGGTCACCATCACCGGCAACACGATCGTGACCGAACCGCGCACTCAACCGGACGATCAACCGGGCGACGAACCGGCCGATGGAGCTACCAGCGGTTCCGGTGGATGATCTGGCGGGCGTGACGCCGGCCTCGCCCGGCGCTGCGTCCCGGTCCTGACGCTGCATCCGGCGAGGCCGGGGCCTTGTAGCCCAGTGCGATCGCCCCCAGGAGTTCCAGCCCGGCGGGGATCGCCAAGCGGTGGCGGAGCTCTCGCTCGCCGCGGAACACGCCGAAGAACAACGCCCCGAGGCCGACGTCCTCGGCGGCGAGCAGCAACGTCATCACCGCCATCGACGTGTCGATCGTCCAGTACGGCACCGGCCACGCCGCGGCACCGGCGCCGAGACCGGTGCGGGCCTTGTCCGGCTCGGCGTAGCGGTCGACGTACGCCTTCGCGTCGGCGAGTGGCAAGGCGATCACGGGTGCGGTCAGCAGGTGCTGCCAGCGAAACGACTCACGGTTGACCGCAGGCAGGGTGGCATCCCAGAACTGCTCGGTCTCGTCGCCCTCGAGCACGACGAGGTGCCATCCCTGGGTCTTGCCGGCGCTCGGCGCCCGCGAGGCCAGTTCGACGAGACCTTCGAGCACGCCCGGTTCGATCGGGCGAGCGTCGAACGCTCTGGTCATCCGGCGGGAACGGACGACCTCGGCGAACTCGGTCATGTCGTCGCCGTGGGCCGGCGTCAGCGCTTCCCGAGCTTGAGGAGGTCCTCGGCCATCGTCCAGCCGTAGACCACCATGGCCCCGCCCTTGGCCACCGGCACGGCGGCGAACATCTCGACGACGTCGGCGTCGAGCTTCTCGGGCTTCGACGACTCGTGGTCGAGGTAGCCGTCGGCACTGCCGGAGGCAGCGATGAACGAATTGGCGTCGTACTTGGCGTCGACACCGAAACGTTTCGCGAGGCGACGGCCCCACGCGCGTTCTTCGCCGACGGCGTTCGAACCGGGCGACGGCGTGACCTCGCGGAGGTCCTTGAACGCCTCGAGTCCGTCGGCGTTGACGAAGCGGCAACCGACGACGACGTCCTCGTCGGGGAACGCCATCAGCGCCCGGTGGTACGCCTCACCGATCAATCCGCGGAGCACCTGATCGCGCTTCGAGGACCGCTTGACCGACATCAGACCGATCAGCACGCACGGCGTGCCGCCGATGCGCTCGAGGGTGGAGAAGGTGAATCCGTGCAACGCGCCGCCGAATCGGGCGGTGGTGATCAGGACCCAGTCCTCTTTCGCCTTGGAGAGCTGCCCAGCGCTGAACGCATCTTCCATCGACGCCAGTTCGTCGAGGTCGGAATCGGTCAGAGCCGCGGCGTCGTTGGTCGAAACGTCCAGTGCCATCCGCCCTATTCTACAGCAGCACCGCCTCATGCCCGAAGGCCATGCGAAGTTCACCCACCGAGCGGTCGAGATCGACCCGGAACTCGTCGGCGAGCTTGAGCACCTTGCCCTGGCCGATGTCGACCATCACCACCGAATCGCCCGGATGCTCCCGCAGGATCCGCTTCAATCGCTGGATCTTGAGCTCGTCGAGCGCCGCCGACGGCAGACGGAGCCGCAGCGGTGCGGCGGGCCCGTCGCTCAGGCCCGACAGCACGGTCACCGTCTGGCCGATCAACCCGAACCGCGACTCGTCGCGCCGGTCGAGCCGGCCCTTGACCGACACGATGAGGTCGTCTTCGAGCTTGTGGCCCTGTTCCGCGAGCGTCCGCGGGAAGATCGTCACCTCGATCGATGCGTCGAGGTCTTCGAGCAGGAACACCGCCATCTGATCACCCTTCTTGGTGAACTTGCGGGCCAGGTTGGTGATCACGCCGCCGACGACGACGTTGGCGCCGTCCTCCATCGTCTGCAGGTCGAGCACCGAATGCTCGACCTTGCGACGCAGTGCCGCCTCGACGCCGAAGAGCGGGTGGTCGGACACGTACAGCCCGAGCATCTCCTTTTCGTACCGGAGCTGCTCGGTCTTGTCGAAGGCGAGCTCGGGGATCGCCGTGCGCTCGTCGAACCCGTCGCTCGAGCCACCGGCATCGTCGTCGGCGCCGTCACCCCAGTCGCCGAAGAGGCTCATCACACCCTTCTCGCGCTCGCGACGGCGCTTGACCGTCGTGTCGATGATGTGCTCGAAGACCGTGAGCAACCCACGACGGGTGTGACCGAGATTGTCGAAGGCACCGCCCTTGATCAGCGACTCGATCGTGCGCTTGTTGAGGACCGGTTCGGGCACCCGCTCGACGAAGTCGTGGAAGCTGCTGAACTGTCCGTTCTCCTCGCGCTCGGCGATCAGCAGTTCGACGAGCGCCTCGCCGACGTTGCGGACCGCCGAGAGCCCGAACGTGATCGCTCCGGGGCTGCCGACGGCGAGTGTGATTCCGGGCGGAAGTTCGTCGGGGGCGAGTGCGCCGAAGTTCGACATCGAGCGGTTCACGTCGGGCGGCAGCACCTTGATGCCCATCGAACGGCAGTCGCTGAGGTAGGTGGCGGCCTTGTCGAGGTTGTTCTTGACGCTCGTGAGCAGACAGGCGATGTACTCGACCGGATAGTGCGCCTTGAGGTACGCCGTCTGATAGGTGACGAGGCCGTAGCCGAACGTGTGGCTCTTGTTGAACGCGTAGTCGGCGAACTTCTCGATGATGTCGAACAGCATCGGACCGAGGTCCTTGCCGTACCCGGTGCGCTCGACGCCGGCCTCGAACGCATCGCGCTCCTTGGCCATCAGCTCCCGGATCTTCTTCCCGCATGCCTTGCGGAGGTTGTCTGCTTCGGCGAGGGAGTAGCCGGCGAACTTCTGGGCGACGCGCATCACGCTCTCCTGATAGATCATCAGGCCGTACGTGTCGCCCAGCACCTCCTTCGCGTCCTCGTGGAAGTACTCGACCGGTTTGCGTTCGTTCTTGCGGTCGGCGTAGTCGTAGTGCATGTTGACGCTCATCGGCCCGGGCCGGTAGAGCGCGAGCACAGCGGACACGTCCTCGAAGCTGTTCGGCGCCATCGCCTTGAGCAGCTGGCGCATCGGCGGTGACTCGAGCTGGAACACGCCGATCGTGTCGCCCCGTGACAACAGGTCGAACGTCGCCTGGTCCTCGAGCGAGATCTCCTCGACGACGAAGTCCGGTTCGCGCTGGGCTCGGATCATCGCCTCGGCGTCGGTGATCACGTCGAGGTTGCGCAGCCCGAGGAAGTCCATCTTGAGCAGGCCGAGGTCCTCGACGCCGTGCATTTCGTACTGCGTGACGACCGGGGCGTCGGCGGGGTCCTGTCCCGACTCCGGTTTGCGCTGGATCGGGACGTAGTCGGTGACCGGATCCTTGGTGATCACCACGGCAGCGGCGTGGATGCCGTCGGAGCGCTTCAAGCCCTCGAGACCACGAGCGACGTCGATCACCTTCTTCAGGTCGGCATCGGTGTCGTACATCGCCCGCAGGTCGGCGGCCGCCTTGTACCCGTCGGCGTACTTGGGGTTCTGCTCGAAGCAGTACTTGAGCGGCGTGTCGCGCCCCATGACCATCGGTGGCATCGCCTTGGCGAGCTTGTCGCCGACGCCGTAGGGATAACCGAGCACGCGCGCAGCGTCGCGAACCGCGTTGCGAGCCTTGATCGTGCCGAACGTGATGATCTGCGCGACGTGATCGCGGCCGTAGCGCTCGGCGGCATAGCGGATCATCTCGTCGCGGTAACGCGAGTCGAAGTCCATGTCGATGTCGGGCATCGACACGCGGCTCGGATTCAGGAAGCGTTCGAACAGCAGGTCGTACTTGATCGGGTCGAGGTCGGTGATCCACAGGCAGTAGGCCACCGCACAGCCCGCCGCCGAGCCACGCCCCGGCCCCACCCGGATCCCCGAGTCGCGTGCATGCTTGATCAGGTCCCACGTGATCAGGAAGTACGAAGCGAACCCCATGTCGTTGATCACCTTGAGCTCGTAGCTCAAGCGCTCGACGGCATCGTTGGGGAGCTGATCGCCCCAGCGTTTGTGGGCGCCCTGCCAGGTGAGGTGTTCGAGGTACGACGCATCGTCGAATCCCTCGGGAACCGGGAAGTTCGGCAGCAGCGGCTTGCCGAACTCGATCTGCAGGTCGGCACGCTCGGCGATCCAGAGGGTGTTGTCACATGCCGAGGGCACCTCGCGGAACAGGTAGCGCATCTCCGCTGCGGTCTTCAGGTAGTGCTCGCTGCCCTCGAACTTGAAGCGCTTCGCATCGGAGAGCAGCGCGCCGGTCTGCACACACAGCAGTGCGTCGTGGGCCTCGTGGTCTTCCTGGTGCGTGTAGTGACTGTCGTTGGTGGCGAGCAGCGGGGCACCGATCTTCTTCGCGATCTCGATCAACTTCGGGTTCGTCTCACGCTGGGCGGCCAGCCCGTGGTCCTGCAACTCGACGAAGAGGTTGTCGCGCCCGAAGATGTCCTGCAGCCGCGCGGCCTTCTCGACGGCCCCCTTCTCGTCACCGTTGAGCAGCGACTGCAACACGTGCCCGCCGAGACAACCCGTGGTGGCGATCAGGCCGTCGGAGTACTTCTCGAGCAGCTCCCAGTCCATCCGGGGCTTGTAGTAGTAGCCCTCCATGAACGCCAGGCTCGACAGCTGGATCAGGTTCCGGTAGCCGGACTGGTTCTCGGCGAGCAGCGTGAGGTGGTAGTAGAGCTTCTTGCCGCCCTCGGTGTCGCCCCCCGAGTCGTCGACGCGACCACGACGGGTCGGACGCTCGGTGCGATGGTCGTGGGCCATGTAGGCCTCGGTGCCGATGATCGGCTTGATTCCCTGCGCGTTGCATTCCTTGTAGAAGTCCAACGTGCCGTACATGTTGCCGTGATCGGTCATCCCGATCGCGGGCATCCCGTCGGCGACGGCCTTGGCCACCATCTCGTCCAGCCGCGCCGCCCCGTCGAGCATCGAGAATTCGGTGTGGACGTGGAGGTGGGTGAAGGAATCGGACACGGATCTCGTTTTCGAATTACTCGGATGTTGTTCGGGTCACCATAGTCGCGCGGTCCACGTACCGCTCACGGGTCCTGTCACCGTCGTCGTCCGGGCGTGCGGCCTGCGGCCGGTCCCTCCCGACACCGGCGCCACCCGCTCCCTGTCTCCCCACGTGCACCGGTTTTCGCCGGCCATCTCATGACGGGGCGGCGGTCGCTCCGTGGCCGATTCTGGTGGGGTGCGGGTGGGCTAGAGGTAGGTGCCGGGGCGGTCGGAGCCCGGTTCCTGGGTGCGCTGCTGGGGCATCTGGGGGCCACCGCCGGGGAGCTGACGCATCTCCTGCAATTGGCGCTGGGCGGCGAACTGCTGGGCCATCAGCGTCGCCTGGATGCCGTGGAACAGACCTTCGAGCCATCCGACGAGCTGCGCCTTGGCGACCCGCAGTTCCGACTCACTCGGGATCTCGCCCTCTTCGAACGGCAGGGCGAGGGACGTCAATTCGTCGCGCAGGTCCGGCGACAGCGACGCTGCCAGCTCGGTCACCGACCGGTCGTAGATCTCGGCCAGTCGCTCCCGGGAGGCCTCGTCCAACGGCGCCGTGCGCACTTCCTCGAGCAGCTGCTTCACCATCGAGCCGATGCGCATCACCTTGGCGGGCGACGTGATCGACTCCTCCTCGGGCTCACCGTCACCGTCGCTGTCTCCGTCACGGCGGCTGTCACCATCGCCGGCAACGCTCGGGGACATCGGGCGGTCGGTGACCTCGTCTGGCTGCAACGATTCATGGGTCTCGGACATGGTTCCCTTTCTAGCGATCCTGTTCTGAACTCGTCACGCCAGCGCGCCGACGAGCGGTACGTTCACCTCGGCCGAGGTCAACGATCCGTGACGGCACACCAGCTGGAACGGGCCCGAATCGTCGGGATCGTCGAAGCTCACCGGTTGATGGGCGACCAACGCCACGTCGCCCAGACGCGACCGGATCGACGGGGCCATCGCCGATCCGAACCACTGCTCGTCGAGCGTCTGTTCCTTGGTGACCACCCAGGCGAGGTGGCCGAGTTCGTCTCGGGCGATCGCCGCGACGTCGTCGACCGCGCCCTTCACGGTGTGCAACCACCGGAAACGTCCCTCACCCGATTGAAACGTCACCGCCGCCAGCAGCTGCTCGGACGGCGCGACCACCTGGTCGCCCACGTGCACCTGTCCATGATCTGCCGTCACGAGCAGTGCAGTACCCGCGGGGAGCGACTCCAAGACATCGCCGACCAGCCGATCGGCGGTGCGCAACTCGGCCTCGTAGTAGGGGCCGAAACCTCGCTCGTGGGCGATCTTGTCGATCCCGCCGTAGTAGCAGTACACGAACCGTTCGCCGGCCTCGACCTCGGCTCTCGCCTGGACGGCGATCGACGACGCAGCGCGCCACCCGACCGCTTCGCACCCGCGCAGATGCGCCTCGGAGAAGGCCGAGCCCTGCAACTCGGCAACGCTGACGACCGGCACCGTCTGGCCGAGGAACGGCTCGAACGGTTGCACCTCTCGCGGCGGGTGCGATCGCCGCACCGCCTGATCGCCGACGCACCATCGCAGCACGTTCATCACCTCGCCGCCCACCACGATGCGATAGCCGACGAGGCCGTGTTCGGCTGGTGTCAACCCCGTCGTGATCGACGTCAACGCCGTCGCCGTGGTCGTCGGTGCGACCGTGTGGATCGGGCCGCCGACCATCGAGGCCACCGCCGGCATCAAGTGACGATTCGACTGCAACTGGTCCCACCCGAGCCCGTCGAGCACCAGCACGACGACCGCATCCGCCCCCGACACCGGTTCGGGCATCCACGTCGGCAGACCGGTGGACCACGTCGTCGGGCCGAGCAATGCCGGGATGATGCCGCGGACATTGGCCCCGCCGTAGTCCGGAATGATCGGCCCGTCCACTCCCCCGCTCGTCGTCACCCGAGCAGTCCACCACGTTCGTCGACCCCCGGACAAGCACAGCGGGAAAGCCGAGCGATGGGCGCCGACTGAGTAAGTTCATCATGTGCGCATCTCGACCCGCGGTGACTACGCCTGTCGAGCCCTGCTCTCGTTGGCGTTGCACGCCGACCAACAGGGCCCGACGTCCGTGCGCGACATCGCCGACCGCACCGCGCTCCCCCAGCCGTACCTCGAACAGATCTTGCTCGCCCTGAAGGGCGCGGGCCTGGTCAAGTCCAAGCGCGGCGTGGGCGGTGGATACATCCTTGCCCGCGACCCCCACGACATCCGACTGTCCGAGATCGTCTCGGCCGTCGATGGCCCGATCACCCTCGGCGACTTCGGCCAGCCGCACCAGGACGGCGCCTGCGATCACGAAGGCCAGTGCGTCCTGCTCGGCATCTGGAACGAGGCGGGCAACCACATGCGCACCTATCTCGAAGGATTCACCCTGGCCGGCATCGCCGCGATCGCCCGCGGCGACGCCCCCTGGCCGTGACACCTTCTCGGGCTGACGGCAGTCCGTAGCGCGACGGCCGAGGTCGGCCTCGTCCGGCTCGTCGATCAGCGATGAGCGAAACGACGGGATTCGGGCGGTTCGCTCATCGCTCAGGGGTGGGCGGCGTCGAGCCAGGCTCGAAGATCGGGGGCGAGCGGGCTGGTGAACGTGACGCGTTCGCCGCGACCGGGATGGTCGAAGGCCAGCTCGGCGGCGTGCAGGAACGGCCGGGTCAAACCGAGCGTCGGTCGCCGCTGCCCGTAGGTCGGGTCGCCGACGAGCGGGTGATCGATCGACGACAGATGCACCCGGATCTGATGGGTCCGTCCGGTCTCGAGCCGGCACTCCAACCGCGACACCAGCGCCGGGCTGCTGTAGGTGCCCACCACCCGATAGTCGGTTCGCGCCGGACGCCCGCCGGCGACCACCGCCATCTTGAGCGGGTCCCCGCGGTCGCGGCCGATCGGAGCGTCGATGATGCCGTGCGGTGCGTCGGGCACACCCCAGACCACCGCGTCGTACCGTCGCGTCGCACTGTGGTCGGCGAACTGTCCGATCAGCGCCTCGGCCACCGCATCGGTGCGCGCGACCACGAGCAGACCGGAGCTTCCGGCATCGAGCCGATGGACGATCCCGGGCCGGATCGGATCGCCGCCGACACCCTCCAGTTCGGGATAGCGCGCCAACAGCCCGCTGACCAGCGTGCCGTCCATGTTGCCGGCGCCCGGATGCACGACGAGTCCGGCGGGCTTGTCGACGACGATGACGTCATCGTCCTCGTAGACGACGCCGAACTCGATCGAGGCATCCGCCGACGGCATCGGTGGTTCGGGAACGGCGCGCGGGTCGACCTCGACGGTCTGGCCCTCGTGCAGCCGGATCTTGCCCGATGGCGCCGGCTCGCCGTCCACGCGGACGCCACCCGCGGCGATCGTGGCCGCCGCCTCGGCGCGACTGAGATCGCCGATCAGTGCGACGATGCGATCGAGGCGTTCACCCGCCAGCGCCGACGGGACGGACTCGGTGATCATCCGATGCCTCCATCGGCAGTGCCGTCGAGCCGCTCGCGCTCGCGTTCCTCCGCCTCATGGCGACCTTGCGCTCGAGCGACGAGGATGCTGTTGAGGATCAGCAGTGCCGCACCGACGTTGACGGCCATGTCGGCCACGTTGAAGATCGGAAACCACTGCAAGTCGATGAAGTCGACCACTGCGCCCTGGAGGAACCCGTCGTCACCGCGCAACAGTCGATCGATCAGATTGCCGGCCGCCCCACCGATCAGCAGCCCCATGCCGATCGTGCTCATCGTGCTGGCCTCGGTGCGCAGCGACACCAGCAGGTACACGATCACCACCGTGGCGATGACCGCAATGAACGGCCCGAATCCCTGACCCTGACCGAAGGCCATGCCGTTGTTGAACGCGAGGTTGAGTCTGAGCGTCCAGAAGAGGTCGATCTCGCGATCGGTACCGAGCGAGGTGACCGCCCAGTGCTTGGTCAGTTGGTCGACGGCGATCACCGACAGCGCGATCGCCACGGGCGCCCGCCATGCGCGGACAGCGGGCATCGTTCAGCGCGGGCCGATGCCGCTGACCTTCTCGGCAGCGAGCACGGTGGTCTCGGGAATCGCCTCGAGACGCTCGCGCGGGATCGGCATGCCCGACACCTCGGAGTAGCCGTACGTCCCCGCCTCGATCCGCGCCAGCGCGGCGTCGATCTCGAGGATCGTCTGGCGGGCCTGCGTCGACAGCACCCGATCGAGGTCGCGTTGCACGACCATCGTGTCGCCCTCGCCGCCCTCGTCGTCGAACTGCACGTCTCCCATCTCGCCGTCTTCGATGATGCTGGTCGCCTCGTCCTCGAGCCGCATGGCACGCGCCAGCTCGGCGGCGCGGCGAGCGAGCAGCTCGTCACGCTGCTCCTTGAGGAACTTGACGTCGAAATCCTTCGTGTAGGCGATGCCGTCCTTGGTGTGCCCCCGAGGCGCCGGGATCTCGACCCGTTCGAACTTTGCGTTCGACAGCAGCGACGGAGTCAGGCTGCTGGCTCCCGGCTGCTTGGGTGGGCGTGCCGCCGGCGCAGCCGGGCTCGTTCGCGCGGTCCTGTTGCCGGCCGTCGATGCACCTGCGGCGGGCGACTTCTCGGCCGGGGCCTTCTTCGTCGCAGCCTTCTCGGCCGGGGCCTTCTTCGTCGCAGCCTTCTTGGCCGGGGCCTTCTTGGCCGGCTGCTCGTCGGCGGGGGCCTTCTTCGCGGCCACCTTCTTTGCCGGGGCCTTCTTCGCTGGTTGCTTCTGGGCCGAGGCCTTCTTGGCAGGGGCCTTCTTCGCTGCTGCCTTGGTGGCGGAAGTCGTCTTCTTCGATGCGGCCATGTGCGCTCCTCTGGGCAGGGTGAGCGCCGGACTCTACCGGGAATCGGACCGGGATCGCCCGACGGTCACGCGGTGATCCGCGCGCGGATCACCGGACGACGCTGACGGCGATCGCCGGCTCGGCGCCATCGTCGCCCGTCACCCGCTCGGTGTGCACCGAGGTGGCAAGGGTCTCGCCGGCGATCAGCTCGCGATGGGCGTCGATCGCATCGATCCAGTCGCCGGCGGCGGACACGAACAGTTCGATGCGGTCCGAGACGTCGAGGCCTGCGTCGCGACGTGCCTGTTGCACCAGGCGCACGAGGTCGCGGGCGCGTCCTTCGACCTCGAGCTCTTCGGTGACCTCGATGTCGAGGGCGATCACGCCGGCATGCGCCCCGAGACCGGCGCTGGCCTGATCACCCGATGCGACCAGCTCGAGCGAGTACTCGCCCGGCTCCAGCGTGACCCCGCCGACGATGACGACGTCGCCGTCGACCGTCCAGTCGCCGGCCTTGTGGGCCTTGATCACCTGCTGGACGTCCTTGCCGAGGCGGGGACCGAGCTTGGCCGGCACGAGCAGCAGCCGTTCGGTGGCGACCGAGGCGACATCGGTGGTCAGCTCCACCGTGCGCACGTTGACCTCGTCGGCGATCACGTCGACGAAGTCGCTCAGGCGGTCCGCATCTGCGGAGGCCACCGTGACGCTGCTGAGCGGCAGCCGCACGCGCCGCTGATGCGCCTTGCGCACCGACAGCGTCGCCGAACAGACGTCACGTACCAGGTCCATCGTGTCGACCAGGTCGTCGTCAGCCGGCAGTTCGTCGAGGCTCGGCCAGTCGGTGAGGTGCACGCTGGTTGCCCCAGCGCCCGGCTCGGCGGCGTGCAGGCCGCCGTAGATCTCCTCGGACACCAGCGGCAGCAACGGCGCCGCGACGCGTGCGAGCACCGACAGCACGGTGTGCATCGTGTCGATCGCATCGTGGTCGCCGGCCCAGAACCGGTCGCGACTGCGCCGGACGTACCAGTTGGTGAGCACGTCGAGGTGCTCGCGCACGATCTGACATGCGCCGAACAGGTCGTAGGCGTCGAGCGCCTCGGTCATGTTCTCGACCAGTGCCCTGGTCTTGGCGAGCACGTACCGGTCGAGGACGTTGGTCGAATCGGTCCGCACGACACCCTGGTAGCCGGCTGCATTGGCGTAGAGCGTGAGGAAGTACCAGGAGTTCCACAACGGCAACAGCACATGGCGCACCGTGTCGCGCATGCCCTCCTCGGTGACCATGCCGTCGCCGCCACGCAGGATCGCCGACGACAACAGGTGCCAGCGCATGGCATCGGCGCCGTGGGTGTCGAACATCTCACGGGGATCCGGGTAGTTGTTGAGGCTCTTCGACATCTTGCGCCCGTCGTCGCCGAGCACGTTGCCGTGGCTGACGCAGCTGGCGAACGCGGGCCGGTCGAACAGCGCCGTGGCCAGGACGTGCAACGTGTAGAACCAGCCCCTGGTCTGGCCGATGTACTCGACGATGAAGTCGCCCGGGTAGTGGTGCTCGAACCAGTCGTGATTCTCGAACGGATAGTGCACCTGGGCGAACGGCATCGAGCCGGACTCGAACCAGCAGTCGAGCACCTCGGGGACGCGCCGCATCATCGACGTCCCGGTCGGGTCGTCGGGATTCGGCCGGACGAGGTGGTCGATCTCGGGACGGTGCAGATCGGTGACGGTGACGCCGAAGTCGGCCTCGAGCTCGGCGATGGACCCGTAGACGTCGATTCGGGGATACGTCGGATCGTCGGACTGCCACACCGGGATCGGTGAACCCCAGAACCGGTTGCGACTGATCGACCAGTCGCGCGCGTTCTCGAGCCACTTGCCGAAGCTGCCGTCCTTGATGTGGGCGGGCTGCCAGGTGATCTGCTGGTTGAGCTCGACCATGCGGTCACGGAACTCGGTGACCTTGACGAACCACGACGAGATCGCGCGGTACACCAGCGGCTGCGAGCAACGCCAGCAGTGCGGGTACGGGTGGTCGTAGGTGGCGTGGCGCACGACCACGCCTCGCTCCTTGAGCTCGCGGATGACCGCCGGGTTGGCGTCGAACACGTGGGTGCCGGCCCAGTCGGTGATCTCTGCGGTGTAGCGGCCGTGCTCGTCCATCGGGCACACCGTTGGAATGCCGGCCGCATTGGCGACGACCTGGTCGTCCTCGCCGAAGCCGGGTGCCAGGTGGACGATGCCCGTGCCGTCCTCGGTCGACACGAAGTCGGCAGCCAGCACCTGGAACGCGTTCGGCGTGTCGGCGAAGTAGTCGAACAAGGGGGTGTAGCGCCGCCCGACCAGTTCGGAGCCCTTCATCGTCGTCACGGTGGTCGCCTCGCCGAGTTCGGCGGCGTATGCCCCGAGCAGCGCCTCGGCGAGCACGTATCGGGTGCCGTCGAGTTCGACGACGACGTAGTCGATGTCCGGCCCGACCGCCAGCGCCAGGTTCGACGGCAGCGTCCACGGCGTCGTCGTCCACGCGAGCAGGCGTTCACCCGAATCGAGTTCGAACGAGACGGTGAGCGCCGGATCCTGCCGATCGCGGTACACGTCGTCCATACGGGTCTCGGTGTTCGACAGCGGCGTCTCGCAGCGCCAGCAGTAGGCGATGACGCGGAATCCCTCGTAGATGAGCCCCTTGTCCCACAGCGTCTTGAACGCCCACATGACACTCTCCATGTACGAGAGGTCGAGGGTCTTGTAGTCGTTGTCGAAGTCGACCCAGCGGGCCTGACGGGTGACGTAGTCGCGCCAGTCGTCGGTGAACTGCAGCACGCTCGTGCGACAGGCGTCGTTGAACCGGTCGATGCCGAACGCCGTGATGTCGGGATGGCCCGAGATGCCGAGTTCCTGCTCGGCCTTCACCTCGGCCGGCAGGCCGTGGCAGTCCCAACCGAAGCGGCGCTCGACGCGCCGACCCCGCATCGTCTGATACCGCGGGATGGCGTCTTTGACGTAGCCGGTCAGCAGGTGACCGTAGTGCGGCAGGCCGTTGGCGAACGGGGGCCCGTCGTAGAAGACGAACTCGTTGGCGCCGTTCTCACCGGCACTGCGTTGGTCGATCGACGCCTGGAACGTGTCCTCCTTCGCCCACCGAGCGAGAATGTCCTCTTCGAGACGGGGAAAGTTCGGCCGGGGGTCGACGTCGGGGTAGGCCACGCCACGATGCTACCGACGAGGCCCGGACGCCGGACCGGAGGTTGTGGACCCGCTCTGCGCTCGGGGGCACCCGCCGTTTCAGGAGCGATCGTTGTCGAACGAGAACCGGAAGTCGTCCTCGTTCTGCTCGCTGTCGTCGTCGCGCTCGCCGGCGATTGCCGGCATCGCCTGCGTGGCGTCGTCGCCGGTGTCCTCGTCGCTGGTCTCCGATGACGCAGACTCGGTCGCTCGATCGTGATCCGACTCGTCGTCGGCGACGTCGGTCATGATCAGCAGATCGTCGTCGCCGGACGCGGTGTCGGGCTCGGTGGAGCCGTACGAGCTGTTCGAGCGTCCGTCGTCGCGGTCGTGGATCGCACCGATCGAGGACTCCTGGCCGTCGTCGGAGGCCGACAGGAGCGGCGGTCGAACCTCGCCGAGGCCACCGGGCACACGTTCGGAGATGTCGACGAGCGAGGTGGCGGCTTCACGGAGACGGCTGCGTTGCTCGGTGAGGAACAGCTCGAGCTGCTGGACGTCGGATTCGAGGAAGTCGCGACGCGCCTTGAGTCCCTCGACCTCGCCGGCGATCGCCAGCCGTTCGGCTTCACGCAGACGTCGCGCCTCGACACGCGCCTCGTCGAGGAGCTGCGCCGCCATCTCTCGCGTCGAGTCGAGCGTGGTCGCCGCCTCGTCGTTCGCCGCACCGACGATGCGGGCCGCTTCGGCTCGAGCTTCGGCGACGGCGGTGTCAGCGGTGCGCTGTGCGAGCAGCAGCGTGCGGCTGATCGTGTCGGCCTCGTCCGGTGACGCCTCGACCGCGGGCGCAGGTGCAGCTGCGCCGGCACCCGACTCGGTCACCTCCTGCAGACGAGCGACGGCGGCGCGTGCGCGCGCCTCCATGGCGGTCGACTGGTTCTGCGCGCGTTCGAGCTCGTCGGCGACGTCGTTGAGGAAGACCTTGACCTCGTCGGGATCGGCGCCCTTGCGAACCGTCTTGAACTCGGCGCTGCGGACGCGCTGGGGACTCATCTCCATGGCATGCTCCTGTGGTCGTCAGTCGTCGTACTCGTCGTAGCGCTGCGGACGCTGCGACGGCGGCTTCAAGAGGTAGACGCCCGTGGCGACCTTCTCCATCGATCCGTCGAGTGCGTAACAGATGCCGCTCGCGAAATCGATCAGCCGGCGCGCGATCTCGCGCTCGGTGCCCTCGAGGTTCATGATGACGGGCTGGCCGTCCTTGAACTTGTCGGCGACCTCCTGGGCCTGGTCGAACCGCCGGGGCCTCACGGTGTGGGGTTCCATGGATCCTCCCGGAACGCTGCGCAGCGTGGGCTGCGGTGTCTGACTCGGCCTGACCTGGACGCCGGAATCGTCGGAGCGCCCGTTGGCGGCTCGGCGCGACGGTGACGCATCGAAATCTCGTGACGGAAAGCTCGGCCGCGCGGACACGGTGCGAACCGTCGGCTCCGGCTCGGGCTCCCAGCCTCGTTGGTTCCCACCGGAGCCGCTGGGGCGCGCCTCGACGTCACGTGGCCCTCGACTGGGACGCGACGGCGCCTCGGGCTCGTCGTAGTCGTCGTAGTCGTCGTACGCATCGTCGGGACCGAGACCCAGGTAGTCCATGGTCCGTTTCCAGAGTGACATGCATTCCTCCTGCGGGGCGCAGGCTAGCCCAGCAGTCGCCATCCGGGGTGGACGGCCGGATCGGTTTCGTGCGGACTCACGTCGCCGCCCTCGAGCGCGGCAGGCGCGCACCGAACAGGGCGGTGCCGACACGAACCTGCGTGCTGCCTTCCTCGACGGCGACCTCGAGGTCAGCGCTCATCCCCATCGAGCACTCGTCGAGCCCGAGCAGATCGACCAGCTCGCGCACCTGGCGAAAGCCCGATCGTGTCGCCTCGCTGTCGCCGTCGGTCGGGCCCACCGTCATCAGACCGCACACCACCAGGCCACGTTCGATCGCACGACCGACCAGGCTGGGGGCTTCGGCGACCGCACAGCCACCCTTGGCGGGATCACCGGACGTGTCGACCTGCACCAGGATTCGTGCACCGGGAGCCCGTTTGGCGACCTCGTCGATCACCGAGGCACGATCGAGACTGGACCAGACGTCGACCACCCCGACGAGTTGGCGGACCTTGTTGCGCTGCAGTCGCCCGATGAAGTGCACCTCGGGATGCAGCTGCTCGATGTGCTCGCGCTTGTCGAGCAGTTCCTGGGCGTAGTTCTCGCCGACGGCGTCGCATCCAGCGGCGACCGCAGCCTCGATCGCGTCGGCTCCGAACCCCTTCGTCACGCCGACCACGGCGACACGATGGGTCCACGGTCGTTCGACTGCGTCGATGCGAGCACGCACGTCGGCCACTCGAGCCTGCACGGCCTCGATGTCCATCATCCCTCCTCGAACCAGACCACGAGCGCATGGCGTTCGACCTCGGCACGACGCCGATGGGACCGGAATCGCCGATCGCAACCGGTACAGGTCCCGACCGTGTCGAGCGTGACGCCGCGGCGAGCCAATCCGGCGGCGACGGCGCCAGGCACGTCGAGTGCGGGAGTTCCCCATCGGGTCACCCCGGCCACCGCACCCGTCGACGCACCGACCCCGGCTGCCACCCGGTCGAGGTCGCCGACGCCGAACTCGTAGCAGCAGGCGTGGATGCACGGCCCCAACACCGCGGCGGCCACGTCGGTGGTCGACTCGATGGCATCGACGGCCACGTCGAGGACGCCATCGGCGAGGCCTCGCCATCCGCCGTGGGCGACGGTGCGCGACGTTCCGTTCGCACCGAACAGGGCCAGCGGAGCACAGTCGGCGACCCACACGGCCAACAACTCAGCGGATCGGTCGGCGACGAGCACGTCGCCGCGACCGGCCAGCGGCCATGCCAGCGCAGTGCGAGCGTCGAGCGCATCGACGTCGACGAGGTCGACACCATGCACCTCGTCGAGCATCACCCATCGCGTCCCGGTCAGCGCAACCTGACGCCGCAGGAGTGTGCCCGGATCGACCCGCTCGGGGTGGACGTCACCGTCTGCGCACTCGGTGACGGCCGCCACCGCCACTCGTCCTGCGATGCGCCGTCGCAGGAGTTCGTGCATGTCGTGGACCGGACCGTGATCCGCCGGGAGCTACTTCAGGAACGACGGCACGTCGAAGTCGTCGTCGCCGTCATCGTCGGCCAGGGGGTCGTCCTCGTCGTCGGAACCGAAGAGTTCGGTGATGCGCGTCGATGCGGTCCGCAGACCGTCGTCGGCCGTGCTGCGCAACGCTGCGGGCTCGTCGAGACGGTCGAATCCGGCGGCGATCACCGTGATGCGGACCTCGTCGCCCATCTCGTCGTCGATGACCGTACCGAAGATGATGTTGGCGTCCTGGTGGGCCACGCCGTGGATGATCTCGGCGGCGGCGTTCATCTCGAACAGGCCCATGCCCGAGGGGCCGGTGATGTTGAGCAGCACGCCACGAGCGCCGTCGATCGCCGATTCGAGCAGTGGGCTCGAGATCGCCGCCTTGGCAGCGGAGACCGCACGGTCGTCGCCGCTCGCCTGACCGATGCCCATCAGCGCCGAGCCGGCGTTGGAGAGCACCATCTTGACGTCGGCGAAGTCGGTGTTGATCAGTCCCGGCGTCGTGATCAGCCCGGTGATGCCCGACACGCCCTGCAGCAGGACCTCGTCGGCCATCTTGAACGCGTTGAGGACGCTGGTCTTGTCGTTCGCGACGGTGAGCAGGCGATCGTTCGGGATGACGATCAGTGTGTCGACCTTCTCCTTCAGCTTCTGCACGCCGTTGTCGGCCTGCACGGCCCGGCGACGCCCCTCGAACGAGAACGGACGGGTGACGACACCGATCGTGAGCGCTCCGGCCTCGCGGGCGATCTCGGCGATGACCGGCGCAGCACCGGTACCGGTGCCGCCGCCCTCGCCGGCGGTGATGAACACCATGTCGGCGCCCCGCACCATTTCCTCGATCTCGTCGTGGTGGGCCTCGGCGGCGGATCGGCCGACCTCGGGGTCGCTCCCGGCACCGAGTCCGCGCGTCAGGTCACGACCGACGTCGAGCTTGACATCGGCATCGCTCATCAGCAGCGCCTGCGCGTCGGTGTTGACGGCGATGAACTCGACGCCCTTCAGCCCGGCGTCGATCATCCGGTTGACGGCGTTCACGCCGCCACCGCCGACGCCGACGACCTTGATCACGGCGAGATAATTCTGCGGAGCGCCGACCATCAGCGGGTCCTCCAAGTGTGTTGGTTCATGTTTCGGATCGTTTCAGCCGTGCGAGCGGAGAATGCACGCGGACAGTGGGAGCAGACGGTGTCGGATACATCCTGTCAGGTCCGGCACGCACAAATGTGGACGCTCACCGTACCGTGACTTCGGCCGTCGAGACGTCGATCACCGTGACCGGCTTGGTGTCGATGTCCTCCAGCGTCCGCTGCAGTCGCACCAGCTTCTCGATCTGGGAGTTCTCGCCGAGCGCGGAACCGAACCGCACCTCGACCGGTCCCTGCTCGCTGGTGAGGACGAGCACGAGATCGGCACCGTCGGGGGTGACGAGCATCGTCTCGACGCGGCTGCGGATGTCGGGCGTCAGCTTGGTGACCAGCGATGCCGCCGCCGAGTACCCGATCGAGGCGAACTGGCCAGGTGCCACGTCGAGCGTGCCGGGCCCCGAGATCCACACGAGTGCGACCGGTTGCCCGTCGACGAGTGCGAGCACCCGGCCGTCGACGTCGATCACCCGGGCGCGGCCGTCGGCCCCCATCATCGCGGCCACCGGTGTTCGCTCGCGGATCTCGATCGACGCAGAATCGGGAAACGACGTGGTCACCCGGGCGTCTCTCACCCACGGGATCTCCTCCACCTGCGCCTCGACGGCGTCGGTGTCGACGAGGAGGACCGCCGTTCCGACCAGCTCGTCGATCACGGCATCGAGGGCGGCCTGGTCGGTGTAGACGTTGCCGGTGACGGTCACCTCGTCGACGGCGAACAGCGACGAACCGAGCACTGCGAGCACACCGACCACGACGACGAGCACGAGCCCCGCGAGCGCCAACCACCAGAGCCGGCGTCGGTTCGCCGACCGCTTCACCCCGATGCGCCGCTGGCGGATGCGAGGTTCGATCCCCCGCGTCGATGCCTCCTGGGGCAGGATCGCATCCGTGCCACCGTCATCGTCGATGAAGACCGGCCCCGACCCCGAGACATCCCGCTCGAGCTCCTCGTCGAGATAGGCCGCGTCGGGAAGGTCGTCGCCGACGATCGCGATCGTTCCCCGCATCGCCGACGGATCGTCCGGTGACGATGGCTCCGTCGCTCCCGTCGGCGAGGACGGCGACGGGTCGGCATCGTCGGATCCGCTGTCGACGGCGAAGGCGCGCGACAGCTCGTCGAGCACCACGTCGTCGGCGATCATCTCGTCGGGCACCGACCGATCGGCACCCGGTCCGGTGGCGACCTCACCCGGGATCGTGACCGACTCGTCGGCGTCGGCGTCTCGACGGCGGCGCCAACTCATCAGGACAGCTCGCCTTCGTCGTAGCCCACCAGGCGGGTCTCGCTTCGCAGCCGGTACCCGCTCGATGCCTCGACGCACGCACGCACGTACACCATCAGTGCGAACACGTCGTCGGCTCGGCCGCCGTCGTCGGCCTGGATGAAGTTGGCGTGCTTGTCGGACACCATCGCCGTTCCCAGGCGATGCCCACGCAGGCCCGCCGCATCGACGAGCGCACCGGCACTCACCTCGCCGGGCACCGGGTTGACGAACACCGACCCCGCGTTCTGCCCGCCAGGCTGGTGGGCACGGCGCCACGCCACGATGTCGCTGATCAGGCGGGCCGAGGTCGCGGCGTCGCCGTGGTGCAACTGCAGCGTGGCGTCGAGCACCACGTGGTGGGCAGCGATGGTGCTCGACCGGAAGCCGAGTCCGAGTTCGGCGACGCTCACCGTGCGCTCGACACCCTCGACCAGATCGAAGATCGTGACCCGGATCAACGTGGCCTCCATGTCCGAGCCGTGTCCGCCGGCGTTCATCCGGACCGCTCCACCGATCGAACCCGGTATCCCGACGGCCCACTCGAACCCGGCGAGGCCCGCCGACGCCGTCTTGCGAGCGAGCACGGGGAGCGCCACCCCCGCCGATGCGACCACGGTCGCAGCGTCGACATCGATGTCGATCGTGGCGTCGAGATCGCCCAGCCCGATCGCGATCCCCCCGAAACCGGCGTCGGCGACGAGCATGTTCGAGCCGCGACCGATGACCAGTACGGCCAGCCCCGACGACGCCGCCGCCTCGGCGACCGCACGGAGTTGACGACGCTCGGTGATCGGCACGTACAGCGCTGCACGGCCACCGACCCGATAGGTGGTCATCGATCCGAGTGCGACGTCGCGCTGCGCCGCTACACCGGATTCGGCCAGGCGGGCGCACGCCACGTCGACCGGACCGAGCGCATCGGTCGCGGCGGCCGCCGCGTCGGATGCATCAGCGTCGGCGCACATCGAGAACCTCTGACGGAAGCGTGGCGATGTCGCCACATCCCATCGAGATGCAGACATCGCCGTCGCGCAGTTCGCGCGCGAGGAACGCCACGAGATCCTCGCGCCGCGGCAGCCAGACGACGCGCCGGCCCGGATCGGCCTCGGTGACCGCATTGACGATCAACTTGCCGGTCACGCCGGGAATCGGCACGGTGCCCGATGCGAAGATGTCGGTCAGCACGACCAGATCGGCCGCGCGGAACGCCAGTGCATACTCCTGCCACATGTCGGCGATGCGGTGGTAGCGGTTCGGCTGGAAGACCGCGACGACTCGCCGCCACGAGTCGCCGCTCTCGCGGGCGGCACGGATCACGGCATCGATCTCGGAGGGAAGGTGCGCGTAGTCGTCGACGAACGTTGCTCCACCGTCGGCTCCGCGCACGTCGAATCGGCGAGCGACACCGCCGAACCGCGCCAGCGCCGCCGCGATGTCATCGAACGACACCCCGACCTCGAGCGCCATCGCCGCGGCTCCCGTGGCGTTGACCACGTTGTGGATCCCGCGCAGCGGCAGCGCGACCTCGCCCAGTCGCTCGTCAGCCACGTCGCCGTCGGTCCGACGCAGCAGCTCGAACCGGAACGATCCCGCCGTCGCGCGCACGTCGACGGCACGGATGTCGCAGGCGGGGTCGAGCCCGTAGGTCACGCCACCGTGGCGCGCCGCCAACCGGACACCGACCGGATCGTCGCCGCAGATCACCTTGGGTCCCTCGACCTGGCCGAGATAGCCATCGAATCCGTCGACGATGCCCTGGAACGAACCGTAATGGTCGAGATGATCGGCCTCGACGTTCGTGAGGATCGTGCCGAAGAGCGGGAGTTCGAGATGGGTGCCGTCGCTCTCGTCGGCTTCGACGACGAGCCAGTCGCCGTGGGTCCACTGGGCGCCGGTGCCGACGTCGGTGACGTCGCCGCCGACCACGAAGCTCGGTCGCAGCCCGGCCTGGGCGAGCATCAGCATCAGCATCGACGTGGTCGTCGTCTTGCCGTGCGTGCCCGCCACGGCCAGCGACCGGGCCCTCGCACAGATCGAGGCGAGCATTCCCGCCCGGCTCAGCACCGTGACGCCGGTGGATCGGGCCTCGTCGAGTTCGATGTTGCCGGCGGGGATCGCCGTCGATGCGGTGACCGCGTCGACGCCGCGGACCAACGCTCGGTCGTGGCCGATGTGGACGTCGACACCCGCTGCGCGGACGCGTTCGAGCACCGGGTGTTCGCGCAGGTCGGAGCCGGACACGACGTGGCCCATCTCGGCGAGTGCGATCGCGACGGCGCTCATCCCCGGACCGCCGACACCGACGACGTGCAGCCGGTGGGCGATCGAGAGGTCGAGTGGCGGCTGCGGGGATGCCGACGAGGGCACCGGCCTGGAAGCCAACGTGTCGATCGCCTGTTGCGTCGACGACGCAACGGCGCAGAGAGGTGGGGTGGCGAGCGCTGGGGACGTCACGATGGCGTCGATGTTAGGGCGACGCGTTCGATCAGACCCGCCAAGGCGCCCGATCGATGAATCGCTCCACGCCGGCCCGCCGCCTCGGCGAGCTCGTTGCGTCTCGCCGAGTCGGCGCGCAGTCCGTCGATCGTCGCTGCGAGGCCTGCCAGATCCCGCTCGGGCAGCAGCACGGCACCACCGACCTCCGACAACCACCGGACGTTGTCGGTCTGGTGATCGTCGGTCGAGGCCGCCCACGGCACCAGGATCGCCGGTGTCGCGGTGACGGCGACCTCGTGCACGGTGCTGGCGCCTCCGCGACCGATCATCAGGTCACAGGCGGTGTAGACCGCTGCCATGTCCGCCTCGTAGCCCACGACCTGATGCGACACGGCGCCGTCGACGTGGGCGACGGTGTCGACGAACCGTTCGCCGGCGATCTGACGGACCGCGAGCTGCCGGTCGGTGCGGTGCTCTGCGAGGTACCGGGCGATCGCGTCGTTCAGGACGCCGGACCCCAGCGAGCCGCCCATCACGGCGATGACGAAGCGATCGGGTGCGAGACCGAGCGCCCGCCGCGCAGCCTCACGTGCGGTGGCGGACGACCGGTCGACGTCGAGGATCGTCTGGCGCAACGGTGCACCGGTCAACTCGGCGCGTGGCAATGGCGAGTTCTCGAAGGCGACGGCACTCGCTGCTGCCGATCGCGCCGCCAGGCGGCTGGCCCTGCCCGGAGTCCTGTCGTAGGACACGACGACGACGGGGATGCCGAGCCGGCGCGCCGCGAAGACCGACGGCATGCTCGCGTACCCGCCGACCGACACGACGACGCAGGGCTGCCACCGCCGCAGCAACCGTGTCGCTTCGCGGGTGCTGCGCAGCATCTTCGGCACGAACCCCAGGTTCGCGGACGTGAGTCGCCGCTGCGCTCCGACCACGTCGAGGAACTCGTGGGGGTACGGCGTCTCGGGGAGCAGGCGGGTCTCGACGCCGCGGCGCGCGCCGACGTAGCGGATCGTCGCAGCATCGTGACCTGCGGCGACGAGGGCGTCGGCGACGGCGAGCGCCGGCAACACGTGGCCGGACGTACCGCCGCCCGTGACCACGGCGTACGCCCGCTCGTTCATCGCGCGTTGATCCGCCGAGCGACGCTGAGCAGCAGCCCGGCGGCGGTCATGCTGACGAGGAGGGAGCTGCCGCCGGCGGAGAAGAACGGCAGCGTCAGCCCGGTCACGGGCATGAAACCGACGACACCACCGATGTTGACGATCGCCTGGACCCCGAACCATGCGGCGATCCCTCCCGCGAGCAGCATGCCGAACCGGTCCGGAGCGGCGATCGCCGTCTGCACGCCGAGGGCGACCAGCAGTGCGAATCCGCCGATGACGGCCACCGTGCCGATCAGGCCGAGTTCGTCGGCGATCACGGCGAAGATGAAGTCGCTGTGTGCATACGGCAGGTATCCGAGCTTGGCGTTGCTGCCGCCGATCCCCGAGCCGGACAGACCGCCCGAGGCCATGCTCAGGTACCCCTGGTACGTCTGGTAGGCGAGGTGGTCCTTCTCCTCTGCGATGTTCATGAATGCCGTGAAACGGTCGAGCCGGCGAGGGCTCGACACGACGAACAACAGTGCGCCACCGACGGCGGCGACCGCCATTGCCGACAGCGGTGTCAGTGGCACGCCGGCGATCCAGGCCACGCTGAACACGATGGCGCCGAGGACCACCGCCGCCCCCAGGTCGCCCTGCACGAGGCAGAGCCCGGCGCCGACCGCAGCGATCAGCCCGAGCGGGAACAGCGTCATCGTGCGGTCGCCGAGATCGTCACGTCGGCGCGTCAGCAGATCGGCGGTGAGGATCACCACGGCGATCTTGAGGAACTCCGAAGGCTGGACGCTCAGCGGGCCGAGGCGGATCCACGAGCGAGCGCCGTTGACACTGGCGCCGACGCCGGGCGCGAACGGGGCAGCCATCGCCGCGACGGCGAGGACCGTGACCGGGACGACGAGGCGCTGCCACCGACGGTACGAGATCTTGACCATCGCGACGAGCGACACGAGCCCGATCCCCGCCCACATCGCCTGCTTGGCGAACACCCGGTACGGAGAATGGCCGAGATTCGCCTCGGTGACCGCCGACGCCGACAGCACCATCACCAGGCCGAGCATCACGAGCACCGACACGACGCCGACGATCGCATAGAACGTGCCGGTCGGAGGAGCGAGCACTTCGGCTGCCGGACGGATGCGAGGTGTCGCGGCCCGGCGATCGTCGGTCGAGCGAGCGCGACGACGGCGGGTCGGTTCGGCACGGCGTTGCGGTGGAGCACCTCCGTGAAGCCGATCGAGCGTCGCTCGCCGACGATCGCCGACGGTGATCGTGCTGGTCATCTGGACCCCTCTCGGTTGGTGCCGGTCGTCGGCAACGTGGTGTCCGCAGCGCCGAAACGCTCGAGCACCAGTGATCGGAAATGATCGCCACGGGCCTCGAAACCGGTGTACTGGTCGAAGCTCGCGCAGCCTGGCGACAACAGGACGGTGGCACCCGGCTCGGCGATGCTCGCAGCGACGTCGACTGCGGCGGCGAGGTCCGTCACGACGTCGATGCGTGGGACGCCGACGAACGCAGCGGCGACGGCGGATGCGGTGTCTCCCATCGCCACGACAGCGTCGACGCCGGCCACGTCGCCGGCCATCGCGTTCAGGTCGACACCCTTGTCGTACCCGCCGGCGATCAGCACGAGGTGATCGAACGAGCGGATGGCGGCGACGGCGGCATGAGGCGTCGTCGCCTTGGAGTCGTTGTACCAGGCCACGTCGTTCCAGGTGCCCACGTGTTCCAGCCGGTGCGGCGGACCGGTGAACGATCCCAGGGCGGACACGATCGCATCAGTGCTCGCCAGGCCGGTCTCGAGCACCAGAGCCGAGGCAGCCAATGCATTGGTCAGATCGTGAGGAAGGCTGCGCCGCATCGACGACACCGGCGCGATGCTCCCGTTCGGCCCGACGAGCTGGCCGTCGGCGACGCGATAGTCGGCCCCTGATGCGCCGAACGTCACCTGGCGCGCCGGCGCCGAGCGCAGGCGCCGCATGACGATCGGATCGTCGACGAATCCGACCGCCACGTCGTCGGCGGTCTGGTTGGCCCACACCTGCGCCTTGGCGGCCTCGTAGGTGTCCATCGAGCGGTGCCAGTTGAGGTGATCGGGCGCCAGGTTCAGCCAGGCGGCGCCCTCGGCGCGGAACGTCGGTGTCCACGCGAGACGGAAGCTCGTGCACTCGACGACGAACGCATCGAGGTCCATCGTGATCGCATCGACCAGGGGGGTGGACGTGTTGCCGGCGTCGATCGTGCGCACGCCCGCAGCGCGCAGCATCTCGACCGCGAGCAGCGTGGTGGTCGTCTTGCCGTCGGTGCCCGTGATCGCCAGCATCGGCCTCGGACCACCAGGTCGCTCGCACTCCCAGCGGTGGGCCAACTCGATCTCCGAGACCAGCTCGACGCCCGCAGCACGAGCCGCAGCGACCACGCCGTGGGTCTCGGGCACTCCGGGTGCGGGGCTCACCAGATCGCACGACGCGATCACGTGGCGCAGCTCGGCGGCACCCGGTCGATCGAGGAGCTCGACGTCCAGCTGGCCGGCGAGCCCCCGACGGCGGTCGTCGACGTCGTCGTCGGCGACGACGACGTCGTAGCCGTGTCGCAGCAGCGCCCGCACGGTCGATTCGCCCGCCACTGCCAGTCCGTGGACGAGCGCCCGGCTCACAGCTGCACCTGCGCCGTGAAGTCGGCGATGAAGATCGCCAGCGCCGAGGCGACGCAGATCGCCGAGATCAGCCAGAAGCGGATGATCACCGTCGTCTCGGGCCAGCCGATCAACTCGAAGTGGTGGTGGATCGGCGACATCCGGAACAGGCGCTTCTTGCGGCCCGACGCTTTGAACACGCCCATCTGGACCGCCACGGAGCCGGCCTCCATCACGTTGATACCGCAGATCAGGACGATCAAGAGCGTCGTGTTGAGCGTGAGCGCACAGAAGGCCAGTGCCGACCCGATTGCGAGGGCGCCGACGTCGCCCATGAAGATCCGAGCGGGCGCCGCATTCCACCAGAGGAAGCCGAGGCACCCGCCGGCGAACGCCGCGGCGAACACGCCCATGTCGAGCGGGTTGACGACGGTCTCGTAGATGTCGGGGTTACGGAACGACCAGTAGGCGATGATCGTGAAGGCACCGAATCCCATCAGTGCCGAGCCCGATGCCAGTCCGTCGAGGCCGTCGGTCACGTTGACGGCGTTCGTCGTCGCCCAGATGATCATGCCGGCCCACACGACCCAGACCGCCGTCGGCACCTCGAGGCCGACATCGCCCCTGGTCACGTTGATCGTCTCGGAGATTCCGGTGCCGACGACCAGCCACCAGGCCATGGCGATGCTCGCCAGCATCGTGATGTAGTTCTTCTGCTTCCAGAAGATGCCGCGATTGTGCCGCTTGCGGACCTTGATGTAGTCGTCGAGGAAGCCCATCAGCGCCATGAACAGCACACCGACCCAGACGATCATCGTCTGGTCGGAGAATGCGAGACCTCGACGGAGATGGGCGACGAGCCATCCGACGAGGGCGGCACCGACGATGGCGACTCCGCCCATCGTCGGAGTTCCCTGCTTGATCATGTGGTGTTCGGGTCCGTGGTCCTCCTTGCCGAGGATCGGTTGGCCCTGGCCCCGCTGGCGGAAGAACAGGATCAGATACCGGGTGCCGAACAACGAGACGAGCATCGAACTGGCCCCCGCCAGGATGATCGCGATCACGACGCGGTCTCCAGGCATTCGCGGGCGACGGCACGATCGTCGAACTCGACGACGTGGTCGGCGAACTCCTGCGTCGTCTCGTGGCCCTTCCCGGCGATCACCACCACGTCGCCGTGACCCGCCGCACCGATCGCCTGTGCAATGGCCTCACGGCGATCGGCGAGGGTCACGACGTCCGCGGGCGAACCGGGGTCGACGCCTGCGACGATCTCCTCGATGATCGTCTCGGGCGATTCGTCGCGGGGGTTGTCCGAGGTGATCACCACCCGGTCGGCGTATCGGCTCGCGACCGCTCCCATCGCCGGACGCTTGGCACGGTCGCGGTGGCCCCCGCACCCGAACACGACGGTGAGCGATCCGCTCGCACCTGCGACCCGCCGCGCAGCCTCGAGCAACCGCTCGAGTCCGTCGGGTGTGTGCGCGTAGTCGACGACCACCGTGATGCCGCGTCGTCGGCTCCCCACGGTGTCGACCACTTCGAAGCGTCCAGGCACGGCCGACAGCGTCGACAGCGCCTCGATCGCCACGTCGGGGTCGATGCCCAGCTCCACTGCGGTCGTGAGTGCCGCCAGCGAGTTCGACACGTTGAAGTCTCCACCGATCGGCACCTCGACGCGCCTGGCGCGCCAGACGTAGCCATGTCGCGCGGCGGTCACCTCGACGTCGGACACGTCGGTGGAGCTGTAGGTCACGATGCGGAATTCGGCACCGGCCACCTCCGACGGCGACGTGTCGGCGATCAGACGGCCGTGCGGATCGTCGACATTGATCACGCCGAGGTCCGAGAACTGCGGCGAGAACAACCGCGCCTTGGCTCGGAAGTACTCCTCCTGCGAGCCGTGCAGGTCGAGGTGGTCGTGGCCCAGGTTGGTGAAGACGACCGCATCGAAGCGGGTGCCGTCCACACGGTGCATCGCCAGCGCATGCGACGACACCTCCAGCACCGCAGCAGTCTTTCCAGCACCGACGAATCCCTGCAGCATCGTCTGCAACTCCGGGGCCTCGGGCGTGGTGCGAGGGCCGTGCAGTGTCCCGACGATGCCACACGGCGACCCCACCGCATCGAAGATGGCAGCGATCAGTGCGGCGGTCGTCGTCTTGCCGTTCGTTCCGGTGATGCCGACGGTCGTCAGTTGCCGACTCGGATGCCCAGCAACAGCGGCGGCGATCGGGCCCACTCGCAAGCGGGTGTCGTCGACGACGATCTGCGGCACCGCTCCCCCGTCGGGAAGCTCGTCGAACACGTCGAGGCGATGATCGACGAGCACTGCCGTCGCACCCGCCCGGACCGCATCGACTGCGAAGCGATGGCCGTCGAACTGTTCGCCGCGCAGGCAGGCGTACAACGATCCGGGCGCGACGTGCCTGGAGTCGTGCGTGACGGTGCGCACGACGATCCCCCGCTCGACGATCTCGGCGAGAGCGCCCAGGCCGGTGACGTCGGACGCCGGTGACATCGGTGAGCTCACGGCGTCTGACAACCAGCGGCGCCGGGTGTGGGCACGATGCCCAGTTCGTGGATGAGCGTCGGTGCGAGCTCGGCGAACACCGGGGCCGCAGCCGTTCCGCCGAAGCGGTCGTTCGTCCCCGCCGGCGGCTCGTCGACCGACACCAGCACCGTCACCTGCGGGTTCTCCGCCGGGAAGAATCCGACGAAGCTGGCGTAGTAGATCCGCTTGCCGTCGTCGTCGTAGTACGTGCCGTTGTCCGCAGCCTTGAAGGCGGTGCCGGTCTTGCCGGCGATCGACAGTCCGTCGACCTGGGCGCGGGTGGCGGTACCGCTGCAGACGACGTTGCGCATCATCTCGGTCGTCTGCACCGCTGCCTGCTCGCTGACCACCGGCCGCGATTCGGACGGGTCGGTCTCGGTGACGGTACCGTCGGGCCCGACGGTCGCCTTGACGAGCTTTGGTGCGACGTACGTGCCCCGGTTGGCGATCGTGTTGATCGCTGCGACCAGCTGCAGTGACGTACTCGACACGCCCTGACCGTATGCGACGGTGACGCGCTCGGAACCCCACAGGTCCTCGGGTTGCTTGAGGATGCCCGGTGACTCGCCGGGGAAGTCGAGTGCCGTCTTCGAGCCGAGGCCGAACGCAGCCATGTACTCCCGATGGCGTTCGCGACCCATCTCCTGCTGCACGAAGATCGTCCCGATGTTCGACGACTCGGTGAGGATCTGCGCGACGGACATCACCTCGTCGGGATGTTCGTGGGAATCCTTCAGCAGGTCGTCGTAGTACTGCTTGCGCCACGGCACGACGTAGGACGTCTCGGGTGTGACCAGACCTTCGTTCAGTGCGCTCGAGATCGTGATCACCTTGGCGACCGATCCCGGCTCGTAGGCGTCGACTGCAGCGAAGTTGCCCGACGTCACCTCGTAGGCACCGCTCTCGTCGTTGCGCCGCACCGACGCCATCGAGTAGATCTCTCCGGTGTCGGTGTCCATGGCGATCGCCGTGGCTCCCTTCGCTCCGATGGCTGCGACCTGCTCCAGCAGAACCTGCTCGGTCGAGTACTGCACCGACCGGTCGAGCGTCAGGACGAGGTCGTCGCCTGCGACCGGTTGCTCGGTGACGGCCTCCGAGCCGGGGATCGATCGGCCGCCGGGCGCCACCTCGCGTCGCATCTCGCCGCCGGTACCGGTCAGCACGTCGTCGTACTGCAGCTCGAGACCGGAGATGCCGACACCGTCGATGTTGGTTCGCCCGATCACGCTGCGCCCGGTGTCCCCACCGGGCATCTCCCGCCGGCTTTCGCGGTCGACGTTCACGCCGGCCAGCTTCATCCCTGCGAGCTGGTCGCCGACGTCGGCGTCCGCCTGGCGGCGCACGAACACGAACCCGCGGTCCTTGGACTCGATCTCGGCGAGCAGCTCCGACACCTTGTCGTCGGGCAGGTCGAGCAGGTCGTCGAGGACCTGGACGGTGGCGGGTCCGTTGTCGATGAGCTTCGGGTTGATCGACACGGTGACCGCCGGAACCGACATCGCCAGTTCGGAGCCGTGACGATCGAACACCGTGCCGCGCTGGGCCTGGATGCTGACCGAGCGGGTCCACTGGTTGGCGGCCGCCGAGCGGAGCGTTTCCGCCTCGGTGGTCTGCAGGTAGGCGACGCGTCCGATCAAGCCGAGCAGGACCGCAGCGATTGCGATCAGCGCCACGATCAGGCGCCGACGCGGTGATCCCGTGCGGAACCTCGACGCCGCCCGCCGTGGCCGGACGGACCGGACCTTGGCTCGGGTCCCGGCCCCGGCACCGGCACCGGACCTGGTGGTCGCCGTGCGGGGTGCGCCAGCGGGTGCACTGCCGTGCGATCGGCCGCGCCCGGTGGCGGGTGCCGGCGCCCGACGCCTTGCCGGCGACTTCCGGCCGGTTGCCGCGGACGCTGCTGCCGCACGTCCCCCGTTCGGGTGGCGGCGGCGCCCCTCGACCACAGGATGCGTCCGGCCACCGGCCGGGGCGCCATGGGTTCGCGTCGCAGACTTCACGGCATCGCCTCGGTGACGTTCTTGACCGCGCGGAACTGGTCGAGCGGGTCGGTGTGGATGACGATGCGGACGGCGTTGTCGCCGATGGGGCCCGCTGCGGCAAGCTGTCGTGCGACCGCTTCGGGGGTGACGTCGACGAACGTGGTCGCCCGTCCCCGCCGCATGCCCAGTTCCGATGCCGCTGCCGCGAGCCGCACGGGCGAACGCAGCTCGGCGCGCTCGTAACGCAGCTCGTCGAAGCGTTCACGCTCGGCGGTCACCTGACGGTCGAGCCGGTCGAGGCGCAGCTGGCGCTCGGCCAGCTGCGTGTGGAACACGGCCGCACCGAGCAGACCGAGGAAGATCAACGACCACGCCAGGGCAACGAGCAGTGCGGGCCAACGGCGGCGGCGAGGCACGACGGTCAACGACGGTTTCGACGCCGCCTTCGACGCACGTGTCGGGGTGTCTCGCAGGAGCGGGAGGGCGATCATCGACCCTCCACCGGCCGGCCGTCGCTCTTGCGTGTCGCCTCGATGCGTTCGACGACGCGCAACCGCGCCGACGCAGCACGCCGGTTGCGCTGGCGTTCGCCTTCGCTCGCTCGCTTCGCAACACCCCGCACGATGCGCACCGTCTGGATCGCTCCGCAGACACACGGCAGATCGTCGGGGCAGTCGCACGCACCGGCGGCGACGGCGAATCGTTCCTTGACGATGCGGTCCTCGCCGGAATGGTACGACAGCACCGCGATGCGACCACCGGGTCGCGTTGCGTGCACCGCTTGGTCCAGCGCCTCGGGCAGCACGCCGAGTTCGTTGTTGACCTCGATGCGGATCGCCTGGAACGTCCGCTTGGCCGGATGGCCGCCGGTACGGCGGGCCGCTGCCGGGATCGCCGTGGTGACGACGGCGGCGAGCTCGGTGGTCGTCTGGATCGGTCGGGCCGCACAGATCGCGCGTGCGATGCGTGCGGCGAAGCGCTCGTCGCCGTAGCGCTTGATGATGCGAGCGAGGTCGGACTCCGAGTACCCGTTGACCACGTCGTCGGCCGACCACGTCTGATCGGCGTCCATCCGCATGTCGAGCGGACCATCGTGGCGATACGAGAACCCGCGATCACCGCGATCGAGCTGCGGCGACGAGACGCCGAGGTCGAACAGCGCACCGCTGATGGCATCGACGCCGTGATCGGCCAGTGCCTCGTCGAGTTCGTCGAAGCGGCGCCGACTGGTACGGATGCGATGGCCGTAGGGAACCAGCCGCTCGCGGGCGGCTTCCAGTGCATCTGCGTCCTGATCGATGCCCAGCACGTCGAGGTCGTCACGCGAGTCGAGCAGCGCCGCGGTGTGGCCGCCGCCGCCGAGCGTCGCATCGACGATCGTGCCGGCCGGCACCGGCGCGAACACGGCGGTGATCTCCTCGACCATCACGGGGGCGTGGTCGAACTCGCGACCGTGGTGGTCGTCGCGGGACGGCTCGTGGTCGCTCATCGGGCACCTCCGGCGATCTCGTGCTGACCGGCCGTCTCGTTGCGGCGGTGGGCGTCGGGATCCCAGATCTCGATCTGGTCGATGTTGCCCAGCACGACGACGGCGGCCTGCGGGGCCAGACCGGCGTGTTCGCGCAAGCGTGCATCCAAGGTGACCCGGCCCTGCTTGTCGATCGTCGCCTGGGTGGCCGACGAGGCGAAGGCCCGAAGGCGGTTGCGTGAGACTTCACCGCGCTTGGCCTTGGCGACCAGATCGGCGGCTTCCTCCTCGAACGTCTCGACGCTGCGGACGCTGACACATCCGTCGTTGCCGAAGAAGAGGTAGCAGTGGTCGCCGAGTTCTCCCCGGTACGACGAGGGCAGTGCCACCCGCCCCCGTTCGTCGAGCTGACGCTCGTAGACCCCGACAAACACGCGCCGCGTTCCTCATGCTTTCCACCCCCGCGGCGAGCCTGCCGTGCCGGGAACGCGGGAGTTCTCCCCAGCGATCCCCATTCTTCCCCCATTTCCCCCCATTGTCAACCATCTCTCCCCATTCAGTGCCCAGAACGCCCCACCTCCACCCCCCGACCCCCGCCACATCACTCACCACCGACATCCAGCGATGAGCGAAGCGACCAGATACGGGCTTTTCGCTCATCGCTCGAACCGGTGCGCACCGAGCGATGAGCGAACCGACCACATGGCGGCTCTTCGCTCATCGCTGGGGGTCTCGGTCAGGGCAGCGTGGCAGCGAGCGTCGCGACGATGGGGTCCGCCAGCGCTGCGGGCAGGGTGGCCACGGGCGCCAGCTCGGACGGCATCGGGCGATGGCCCGCGTCGAGCAACTCGACGAGCGGGTCGGAGCGGTGCGACGAATACCAGCAGCACTGCAGGCGCGCAGCGTGGCGCGTGCGGCGCTGGCTGATCCCGACCAGCTTGCGACCGCCGAGCAACACCTCGCCGGCTCCGACGCCGTCGAAGCAGATCAGCCTCGACCATGCGGTGCTCCGCATCGCACCGTCGTGCACGGTCAGCCCGCCCGCCGCCGTCACCGCGTCGGCGCCGGTCTGTGTGCCGATGACGTCGGCGAGGTGGTGACCGAGCCACACCATCGGACCGTGCACGTCGTCGGACCATCCGGCGCTGCCCGCCGGCACGATCACGTCGATCCACGTGACGTCGCCGGGCACGAGCAGCACCGCTCCCCCGCCGCTTCGCCGCCGTACCACCTCGACGCCGGCACGCCGACACGCGCCGGCGTCGACGACCGAGGGGTCCTGGGTCGAGCCGAGCACGAGCGCCGGCGCCGTGACGTCGTGTTGCCAGATCTCCCGACGGGCGGGCTCGGGGACGGGCCGGGCGTGGAAGTCGGCCGCCGTCGAACGCGACCGGACCACCCGGTACGGCGTCGCCGGGTTCACGACGCGAGCGGCAGGTACGGGCGCCAGGTGTCGGGTACCCCGCTGACCGACACGACGACCCACGCCGTTGCTCGCGGTGCACGGCACGGCCGTGCCAGGCGCATCCCGGCTTCGTCGGGCGTGCGATCGCGTTTGCCCAGATTGCAGGGACGGCATGCAGCTGCGACGTTCTCCCAACTGTGGGGCCCACCCTTGGAGCGCGGGACGACGTGGTCGATCGAATCGGCGCGCTCGCCGCAGTACTGGCAGCGGTAGTCGTCACGGGCGAAGATCGCCCGTCGCGACAGGGCGGCTCGTCGCACGTAGGGCACCTTGACCATGTACCGCAGACGGATCACCGAAGGACGCGGCAGGCTCAGCCGTTCGGAGTGGATCACCCGGCCGTCGTCTTCGAGCACGTCGGCCTTCTCGGCGATCACGAGACACGCCGCACGCTGGGTGGACACGACGCTCAACGGTTCGAAACTGGCGTTGAGCACGAGCGCGCTCAGCACGGCGTACCCGCCGATCGCTCGCCAGTCAGACGTCGAGTCGCTGCCAGTCGCGGCACCATCGCAGGTAGTTCAGCACATCTTCGGGCTCCGGGCGATGCGAGATGTCGCCGTACTGGGTCACCAACCGGAACTCGAGGTAGGCGCGCGAGGGCAACGGGAGAAATGGCGAGGTGGCCCACCAGCGCACTGGCACGAGCCGTCGACCCTGGCGGATCGCCGTGAGCCACAGCGACGGGTGACGCAGCACGACACCGACGACTGCGCTCACGTCGCCGCGCACCCCGACATCACCACGATCACGCCGGCTTGGGCTCCTTGGGGAGCTGCAGGATCATCTCGCCGATGATGTTGCGCTGGATCTGCGACGACCCGGCGTAGATCGTGCCGGCGCGGGCGTTGAGGAACGTGTTGACCCATGAGCCCGACGTGTTCGCGGCGCCGGGATCGTCGGTCTGGAACGACGACGACGGTGGCCGCCCTTCGATGTACAGCGCGTCGGCGCCGAGGATGTCGACGGCCAACTCGGTCGCGAGACGGTGGTACTCGCTCCAGTAGAGCTTCGAGATCGCACCGTCGGGCCCGGGGTGATGCCCCGCCAGGAACTGCGTGAGCGTGCGCTGGCCGAGGAACTTCATGATCTGGACCTTCGAGTGGCACCATGCCAGGCGTTGACGGATGATCGGGTCGTCGGTGAGCCCCCGCTCGCGGGCCAGCTCGATCAGCCGGTCGAGTTCCGCCTGGTAGCGGATCGGCCCCGTCGCCGCCGCCTCACCACGTTCGAACCCGAGCAGCGACATCGCCACGGCCCAGCCGTTGTTGACGCCGCCGACGACGTCGCCCTTCGGGCAGCGGGCGTCGGTGTAGAAGACCTCGTTGAACTCGCTCTCGCCGGAGATCATCTTGATCGGACGTACCTCGATGCCCGGCTGGTCCATCGGGACGAGCAGGAACGAGATCCCCTTGTGCTTCGGTGCGTCGGGATCGGTGCGAGCGAGCGTGAAGATGTGATCGGCGAGGTGGCCCGCCGACGTCCAGATCTTCTGGCCGTTGAGCACCCATTCGTCACCGTCGAGTTCGGCGCGCAGACCGACGTTGCCGAGATCGGAACCCGCATTCGGCTCGGAATAGCCCTGACACCACGTGTCCTCGCCGGAGAGGATCCGAGGCAGGTAGTGCCGTTTCTGCTCCTCGGAGCCCCACATCAGCAGGGTGTTGCCGAGCATCTGGATGCCGAACACGTCGTTCGGCCCCCCCGTCGGCACGCCGGCACGGGCGAACTCCTCGGCGAGGATCACCTGCTCGGTGGCGGTGAGCCCTGCGCCGCCGTATTCGACGGGCCAACCGGGGGCGAGATAGTTCGCCTCGTACAACGTCTTGCGCCACGAGGTGACGAACTCGGCGATGTCGTCGCCCTCGAGTGCGCCCAGTCCGGCCCAGTTCGAGGGGAGCTTCTCGGCGAGGAACGCCTGCACCTTCTCGCGGTACGCCTCGGCCTCTGGGGAGTAGGTGGGATCCATGCCCGCGAGGCTACTCGCCGGGGTCAGCGCGGACCACTGGCGCCGACGAGTGCGGCAGCGCCGACCAGGGGCTGCACGAACCCTGACGGTTCGACCACCTGCAGACCTGCCAGGTGGGGCAGGCGGAGCCGGGCGGTCGCCTCTCGCCGGGCCGTGTCGAGCATCGTGTCGCCGAACGTGTCGACGACCACGCCCGACAGGACGAACGTCGAGACGTCGAACGCCGCCGCCGACGACGCGATCGCCCGGCCGACCATGATCCCGGTGCGCTCGACGATCGACGGCGTCGCCCGACGCAGGGGCCGGTTCATCTCGGCCTCGAGTGCCGAGGCCGACGCCAGCGCGGCGAGGCAGCCCGTCGCGCCGCAGGCGCACGTCTGGCCGCCCGGGTCGACGGTGAGATGGGCGAGCGAACCGGCGTTGCCGTGTGCGCCCCGGAGGCGGACGCCGTCGATCATGCAGGCCGACTCGATCGTGCGGTCGAGCACGAGCGTGAAGAAGCTGTTGGTCGTCAGGGTGTCGCCGTAGCGCAACTCGCCCTCGGCGACGGCACCGGCGAGCGTGTCGAGTACCACGGGCAGCCCGGTGAGGTCCTCGATGTGCCGGCGCAGCGGGAATCCCGACCACGCCGGCAGCGCCGCCGGCGAGACGGCACCGGCCGGCTCGTCGATCGGGCCGGCGCAGCTGACGGCCACCGCGGTCGGTGCCACCACCTCGTCGGGACGCGCCGCCAGCACCCGCCGCACGAGTTGTTCGAGCGCCCGCCACACCTCCCGGGTCGGCGTGCCGATCCGGTCACGCACGAGCACGTCACCGCGCTGATCGACGATCCCGGCCGCGAGCCGTCCCGGGTCGACCACCACCGCCAACACCGTCGTCTCCGTCAGAGCCACTCCCGGCGAAGCTACCCCCGACTGTCGCTCGGGCAATCCCCGGTCTACCCTTCGGTCGGTGACGACCGATATTGCGGACGACGCCCGATCAGCGCCCTCGTCGGCGACAACCGCGCCCGGCGGGGCCCAGGAGTCCGCTGCGATGCGCGGATTCGCCGATCTGTTCGATGCGATCACGTCGAACGTCGCGCAGGTCCTGCACGGAAAGCACGACGCGATCGAACTCGCGGTGATGTGTCTGCTGGCCGAGGGCCACCTCCTGATCGAGGACGTGCCCGGCGTCGGCAAGACGTCGCTCGCCAAGGCCCTCGCCGCGTCGATCGACTGCAGCTGGAAACGCATCCAGTTCACCCCCGACCTGCTCCCGACCGATCTGGTGGGTGTCAGCATCTACCGACGTTCGACCGAGACGTTCGTGTTCGAGCCCGGTCCGCTCTTCGCCAACATCGTGCTCGCCGACGAGATCAACCGCGCCTCTCCGAAGACCCAATCAGCGCTGCTCGAGGCGATGGAGGAACGCCAGATCACCGCCGATGGGCTCAGCCGGCCGCTCGAGGCGCCGTTCATGGTGATCGCCACGCAGAACCCCGTCGACCAGGAGGGCACCTATCGCCTCCCCGAGAGCCAGCTCGACCGGTTCCTGCTGCGCATCTCGATCGGCTACCCCGGACGAGACGCCGAGATGCAGATGCTCGACGTGCAGGGTGCCGCCACCGCGGTACGGGCGCTCGAACCCGTCGTGTCCGCCGAGGAGATCCGGGCGATGATCGCAGCGGTGCGCGGCGTGCACGTCGCCAGAGCGCTGAAGTCGTACCTCGTCGACCTCGCCGCCACGAGCCGACGCCATCCCGGCATCGAACTCGGCCTGTCGCCGCGGGCGACGCTGCAGCTCGCCGCCGCCACCCGCGCTCATGCTGCCGCCCGCGGGCGCAACTATGCGACACCCGACGACGTCAAGGCGGTCGCCCAGGCAACGCTCAGCCACCGCGTCGTCGTGCGTTCCGAACACGGTTCGCAGTTGTCTCCCGAGGATGCGATCAGCGAGGTCTTCGATGCCGTCGCCGTGCCGGTCCCACGCTGAGCTGATGGGCGCATGGGTCGCGTCGGCCTGACGCGCCAGGGCGTCGCCGTCATCGTCGCCGGTGTCGCGGCGATCGCCATCGGGCGCGTGTTCGCCATCGTCGAGCTCTACGTCATCGCCGCGGCATGCGTTGCGTCCGTCGTCGCGGCACTCGTCTACGTGTGGGTGCGCCGCCCCCGGGTGGAGGCCGATCGGTGGATCCATCCGTCGGTGCTGGTCGTGGGCGACACCGGCCACGTCGACATCCGGCTGCGCCACCGGGGCCGCATCGGCTCGGCGCCGTTCGTGCTCGAGGAGCCGGTGGTCCGCACGATGACCGAGGACCACGTCGCCAGACTGCCGATCGCCGCACTTCGTGCCGGTACGGTCTCGACGTCGGGGTACCGCGTACCGACGACGACCCGTGGCGTGATCCGCGTGGGCCCACTCCGGCTGATCCTCGACGATGCGCTCGGCATCGCTCGCTCGACCACGTCGATCGTCGGAACCGACGAGATCGTGGTCGCACCCCGGACGCTGCCGATCGACATGCCCGAACTCGGGCGTGGGACGCTCGGCCGATCCCTGCTCGAGTCGTCACGCCGACTCGGACCGGGCGACTTCCACGGGCTGCGCGAGTACGCGACGGGAGACGAACCGCGCAGCATCCACTGGAGGGCGTCGGCGCGCACGGACGCCCTGATGGTCAAGGAGTTCGCGGTGGAAGGCCTCCACCGGTGCACCGTCGTCTTCGATCCGTCCCCTGGCGTCCATGCGAGCACCGGTGGATTCGAGCAGGGGGTGACCGCCGCAGCGAGCCTCGTGTCGAGCGCGATGCGCGCCGGACTCAACACGAGGTTCGTCACCGGGGGCGGCATCGACCTACGCGGCCCCGAGGTGGTGCACACGACCCAGCGTGTGCTGGCGCGCATCGAGCCGACCGACGCGGCACTCGCCGCCTTCGACACCGACATGGTCGACGGACTCGTCCTGCTGATCGTGGTGACCGGATCGCCTCGGGCCGCCGCATGGCGCCTCAGCCAGGCGATGTCCGACCCGACGATCACCAGGGTCCTGGTGACGACGAACGAGGTGCCACGTGGGTTGCGGCTGGCCGTGCCGGCACGATCCGACGCTGAGTTCGTCACCGCATGGCAGTCACTGGTGGGCCAGCCGGCCCCCGCCGAGGAAGCGTTCGCGGCGGTGACGTCGTGACCGGTGCGACGTCGAGTCGCCGCGCGTTGGGCAGCGACGTGCTGGCCACGCTGATGGTGGCGGCGTTCTCGATGGCAGTCGCCCTGGGTTTCGCCCGCTCGTTCTCGGGCTGGTCGTTCATCACCGACATGGCGGTCGTCGTCGTCGCCGGACACGGCGCCGGACTGCTCCTGCGGCGTCTGCGCGTCCCCGCATGGATCGCCGTGCCGGCGATGGTCACCGTGCTCGGCTGGGTCGTGCTCGCGCTCTACTACCCCGACACGTTCTCGTGGGCCCTTCCGACGAGCGAGACGTGGTCGATCCTGCGTGAGCAGCTCACCGCGGTCCGCGAGGAGTTCCGCACCGCCGTCGCTCCGGTCGAGTACGGCGGTGGTTGGGACGTGCTCGCGGCGATCGGTCTCGCCACCGCCGTGTTGCTCGCCGACGTGTTCGCCTTCCGTGCCGATGCGCGAGCCGAGACGCTGGTTCCCGGCGGCGTCCTGTTCGTGTTCGTCGGCGCCCTCGGCGACGAACGTCTCCGGATCCTCTCCACCGTCGTGGTCGTGGGCGTCGGCGTCGCCGCCACGGCGACCCTGCGGTCGTACCATGCGGCCCCGGTGCGTGGCGATGCCCGGTCGCCGTGGCGACGTTGGCCGGCGGCGATCGCCGTCGGGACCGTCGTCGCCGTGGTCGCCGGGCTGGTCGGTCCCCTCCTCCCGGGCGCCGACGCTGCGCCGATCTACGAAACGAGCGGTGGTGGCGGGGGCGGGACCACTCAGGTCGTCAGCCCGCTCGTCGACATCAAGTCACGGCTGACCAACCGCTCGACCGCGGAGCTGTTCCGGGTGCGCGCGGACGTCGAGTCGTACTGGCGGTCGTCGGCACTGCCCGAGTTCGACGGCAGGACGTGGGGACTTCCGGAACGAGAGCTGCAACCGGTCGGCGATGCGTTGACGGCGCCGCCGGAGTCGTTGATCGACAACCGGCAACGGATCACGATCGCAGCGTTGGGCGGCACGCTGGTCCCCGCCGCACCCGATCCGTTCCAGGCCTCGGGTCCCGACGACCTGCGGTGGGTGCCGGAGACCTCCACGCTCGTGACGATCGACGGCGACCTGCGCAGCGGCGACACGATCGACATCGTGTCGGCGTCGCCACGTCTCGACGCTGCACGGCTGGCGGCGGCCACGTCCTCGCAGCCGCCCGATCCGATCCACACGAGCGTGCCGACCGACCTTCCCGACATCGTCCGCTCGACAGCGCGCCAGGTGACCGCCGGCGCCACCAACACCTACGACGCCGCACTGGCGCTGCAGACGTGGTTCCGCAGCGAGTTCCGCTACAGCCTCGAGGTGCAGGAGGGACACGACAACTCGGCGATCGAGGGCTTCCTACGCGACCGTGTCGGCTACTGCGAGCAGTTCGCCGGCACGTACGCGGCCATGCTGCGCACGCTCGGCATCCCGACCAGGGTGGCGGTCGGCTTCACGTCCGGGGTGGCGCTCGGCGACGGCGAATTCTCGGTGCTGGGTCGTAACGCACATGCCTGGCCCGAGGTCTGGTTCGACGGCATCGGCTGGATCGCCTTCGAACCGACGCCCGGGCGCGGCGCACCGAACGCCGAGAGCTATACCGGCGTCGCTGCCCAACAGGACACTTCGGCGTCGCCCGACGCAGTCGACGATGCCGGCGTCGTACCCCCGACCACGCTTCAGGCGGGCCCGACCGACGGCCAGCTCGGTGGCCTGGAGATCCCCGACCTCTCCGACACGACCGGCGGGGCGCCGACGGCCACAGCTACGGGGCAGAGCACCGACGATCCGTCGTGGGCGTGGCTGATCGTGCTCGCAGTGTTCGGCGCCGTGGTGGCGGCGCCCGGGCTGATCCGCCTCGTTCGCCGCAGCAGCACCACGGCAACGGTCGACGAGCAGCTCGCGGACGCATGGCAGCGAGCGACCGGTGCCGTCCGAGCCGTCGGCGTGCCCCTGCGCGACTCCGACACACCGTCGGAGGTGGCGTCGCGCACCGCTCGCCAGTTCCCGCTCGTCACCCGGCCGATGCGCTCGCTCGCCGACGTCGTCACCGAAGCCACCTACCGCGCCGAGGGGACCGCCGGCTACGACGCCGTCGGCGCCTACGGCAAGAGCACCGTCAACGAGTGTCGCAACTGGGCCAAGCAGATCGACCGGGCAGCGACCGAGTCGCTCGGCTGGGCGGACCGGCTCCGGCGCTACTTCACCGCCTGGCGCTGAACTCGACAGCGCCGTGCAGGCGAGGTGCCCGCAGGAGCGTCAGCGGGTGGCGTCGTCGTCGACGCCGGGACGACGTCCGCTCAACCATGCCGAGATCGGGAGTTGACCGAGGCGTTCGCGTCCGAGCAGGCGGAGTTCGGACTCGAGCAGGATGGCCATCACGAGCACGAGGACGAAGCCACCGAACGCCACGACGAAGTTCACGGCGAGTCCACCGATCGTGATCACGAGCCCGACGAGCAGACCGAGAACGAGGAAGATCGACCGGCGACGCGAGACGCGGTACCCGCGTTGGGAGAACGTCGGGTCCTGTTCGAGCTCTTGCTCGATCTGACGCAGGATGCGTTGCTCATCCTCGGAGAGAGGCACAACGCAATCATCGCACGTTTCCGGTCGATCCTCAACGCGGTCGCGGGCTTTCTCTGCGCACTGATTTCGGGCTGGTTCGGGGCCCTGGAGGCGGGTGGACGCCCTCGGTGGTGGCGCCGGGGCCCCACTGTTGCTCACCACGGCGCACCACGCGCAGACGACCGGACTCCAGTGCGCTCGCCGGTCCGATCGCCCCCGACCCGAAACGATCGCGGATGCGATCGAGTGCGTCGGTGGTCGCGACCCAGTCGGGCTCGGCTCCGAGCAGGTCGTCGAGGCTCAACTGTCGCGTGCTGGCGCCGAGATTCGAGCCACCGACACCGAGGAGGCGCACTCCCGGCGAGGGGTCGATCGACTCGAGCAACGGTGCGAGGGCTGCGATGATCTCGGGGGCCAGTTCCACCGCCTCCGGGCAGGTCACCGAGCGGGTGATCGTCTGGAATCCGGTGTCGAACCGCAGTTTCAACGTCAGTGTCCGAGCACCCACACCCGCCGAGCGCAGTCGGGAGGCGACCGCATCCGCGAGCCGGACCAGCTCCCGGCGGAGTTCTGCGTGTTCGTACTTGTTGGCGGCGTAGGTCTCCTCGTGGCTGATCGATTTCGCCTCGCGTTCGGGTTCGACCGGGCGATCGTCGATGCCCGCGGCAAGCCCGAGCAGATGACGAGCCTGGCGGGCGCCGAGCGCAGCAGCCAACACCGATTCGTCGATCGCCGCGAAGTCGCCGACACGGCGGATCCCGATGCGGTTGAGTTTGTCGAGGGTGACGGGACCCACGCCCCACAGCCGCTGCACGGGAAGGGGATCGAGGAAGGATCGTTCCTCGCCGGCGACGACCACCACGACGCCGGGCCCGGGTTCGACGGCCGACGGGGTCGCCCGGGGCTTGGCCTCGACCGATGCCAACTTGGCCAGGAACTTGTTCGGCGCGACCCCGACCGAGCAGCCGAGAGACAGCTCCTCGGAGACGTCGCGGCGGATCGACGCAGCGATCTCGGGTGCCGGCCCGAACAGCCTCAGCGACCCCGTGACATCGAGGAATGCTTCGTCGAGCGACAGCGGCTCGACCAGCGGCGTGTACCGATCGAGGATCTCGCGAACCTGGGCGCTCACGTCGCCGTAGAGCTGGTGGTCGCCCGGCAGGAAGATCGCCTGGGGGCAGCGCCGCTTGGCGACCGCGGACGGCATCGCCGAGTGCACACCGAACCTCCGCGCCTCGTAGGACGCGGCGGCGACGACGCCGCGGTTGCCGGTTCCCCCGACGACGACCGGGCGTCCGGCCAGCTCCGGACGGCGGCGGAGCTCGACCGAGACGAAGAACGCGTCCATGTCCACGTGCAGGATGTATCGCTGCGCGAACGCCGTCACGCCTCCGACACTAGAGCCGACTCCTGGCGCTGGACGGTGCGTCGACTCGGTACGTGTTCGCCGACGGGCCGACACGCGTGGTGGCACCGGTCACGTCTGCGCTGGGGCCGGTTACGATCCCGCGCCATGGACACCACCCCGGTCCCCGACTCCGGCCGGTCGCTGTCGGCGCTGCCTTCGGTGGGCGTGCGAGTCGGCGCATTCGCCGCGATCCTGCTCGCAGGCCTCGCCGGCGCCCTGATCGGCTACTCGTTGATCGAGTTGCAGTGCGAAGGCGACTGCGGCCTCGCGACGGGTCTCGGTCTGCTGATCGGCGCACTGGTCGCTGCGGGCGGCATGGCGATCGTCGCAGTGCTCGTGATGCGAGCGATCGGTGAGTGGCGTGAGATCGAGGACCGCACCGGCGCCGGGCACGCACCACGATGAACGACGACCTCCGTGAACTGGCGGCGGCACTCGCCGTGCAGGCCGGCACGTCGGCGCTCGAGGGCCGTCGGCGCCTGGGCGTCGGCCAACCGGTCGCCCACGACACCAAGTCGACGCCGACCGATCCCGTCACCGAGTTCGACCGGGCCGCCGAGGCCGTGATCGTCGACACGCTGCGGCTGCGGCGGCCCGACGACTCGATCATCGGCGAAGAGGGCGCCGGACATTCGGGTTCCTCGGGGCTGGAGTGGCACATCGACCCGATCGACGGCACGGTCAACTTCGTCTACGACCTGCCCGCATGGTGCACTTCGGTGGCGGTCGTCGACGAGGACGGTCCGCTCGCCGGAGCGGTGTTCGTCCCGGTCAGCGACGAACTCTTCTCGGCAGCACGTGGCGCCGGAGCCACCCGCAATGGCATGCCGATCCGCTGTTCATCGGCAACCGACATCGCGACCTCGCTGATCGGGACGGGCTTCAGCTATTCGCCGGCCACACGGGAGCGTCAGGCCCGCCGACTCGCCGCACTGCTGGCGCAGGTGCGAGACGTACGCCGCTACGGATCGGCTGCACTCGACCTGTGCATGGTCGCGTGCGGCCGCCTCGACGCGTACTACGAGGAGCACCTGAACTCGTGGGATCTCGCGGCAGGCGTCCTGATCGCCTCCGAGGCCGGCGCAACGACGTCGGACTTCGGCGGTGGTGTCGCCGGCTCCGACGCGACGGTCGCCGCCGCACCCGGCATCCACGAGGCTCTGCTCGAGCTGATCGCCGCCATCGACGACGCCGACCTGCGCTGACCCACCGCCGGACCCTCCTGCGCCACTCCCCCGCTGCGGCATCGCTCGGACGGGTGAGACGGCGAGGTTCTGTCCATCGTGGTCGCTGTTGACCCCGGCGATGCGGCATCATGGTGACGTGGGTACACGCATCTTGGCCGTCGAGGACGACGAACGCATCCGGTCGGCGGTCAAACTCGCCCTCGAGGACGAGGGATGGATCGTCGACGAAGCCGAGAGCGGTGAGGAGGCGATCGAGAAATTCGCCCGATCGAATCCCGACGTCGTGCTGATCGACATCATGCTGCCGGGCATCGACGGCTTCGAACTCTGTCGGACGCTGCGTCGCACCAGCGACGTGCCCGTCGTCATGGTCACCGCCCGCAACGACACCCACGACGTCGTCGCCGGCCTCGAGGCCGGAGCGGACGACTACCTCACCAAGCCCTTCGCCCCCAAGGAGTTGTCCGCTCGCATCCGTGCACTGCTGCGGCGGATCCGACCCAGCAGCCACGGTCACGCCCGGCTGAGCTTCGGCGACCTCGAGCTGATCCCCGACGAGGGCAAGGTGCTGCGCGGCGGCGACGAGGTCCATCTGACCAAGACCGAGTTCCGCCTGCTCTGCGAGCTCGCCGAGAGCCCCGGCAAGGTGCTGAGTCGCGAAGTGCTGCTCGACAAGGTCTGGGGCTACGACTACTTCGGCGACGGGCGCCTGGTCGACGTCCACGTCCGGCGACTGCGCACGAAGGTCGAAGTCGACCCCGCCAACCCTCGCCACGTCGTCACCGTCCGCGGGCTCGGGTACCGGCTGCAGACGTGAGCGAAGGCGGCTGGTTCCGTCGCCTGGTCAACCGCTCCCGCCCGGCGGCAGTCGGTCTGCGGCGGCGCATCCTGCTCATCTTCACGCTGGGGTCGCTGCTGCTGTCGGTGTTCCTCGCCACGACCACCTACGGCCTGACGCGCTCGAACGTGTCACGCGAACGGATCGACACCGCGATCAACACGTCGCAACGGAACGCACAGGGTGTCGAACGCGATCTCCGTTCGCTGCCCGCCGACGCCGAAGCGGCACGGGCATCGCTCACCCGCATCGGCGTGGACGACTACCTGATCTGGTATGCCGACACCTGGAGCGCCGGCGGCGCCACGTTCCGAGACGCCGACGTGCCGCCACCGCTGGTCACGCGGGTCATCGACGAGGGGACGTCGGCCAGCCAGATCGTGCGGCTCGGCGACGAGCTCAACGTGGTGGTCGGCTGGGACATCCCCGGCATCGGCGCCTACTTCGAGGCGTTCAGTCTCGACGAGGCCGATTCGACGCTGTCGAGCGTCCGGCTGGCGCTCGTGCTCGCGGCAGCCATCACCACGGGTCTCGGCATCCTGCTCGGCATCTTCTCCGCTCGCCTCGCCGTCCGTCCGGTCGGCACCGCGGCGCAAGCGGCATCGGCGATTGCCGGGGGTCGGCTCGACACGCGGCTGGAGACGACCGACGACCCCGACCTGCGGATCTTGACCGAATCGTTCAACGACATGGCCGAAGCCCTCCAGCTGCGCGTCGAGCGCGATGCGCGCTTCGCCTCGGACGTCAGCCACGAGCTGCGTTCGCCGTTGATGACCCTGTCGGCGTCGGTCGAGGTGATGGAGGCCCGACGCGATGAACTGCCCGAGCGCTCGCGCGCTGCACTCGATCTGTTGGCGAGCGACGTCGTGCGTTTCCAAGGTCTCGTCGAGGATCTGCTCGAGATCTCCCGCTTCGATGCCGGCGCCATCCGCCTGCACATGGAGGAACTCCTCGCCGCCGAATTCGTTCGCCACGCGGTGGCGGTCAGTTCGTTGCCCGACACGCCGGTACGCGTGACCGCACGCGCCGAACTCGCCCTGATCCGCGGCGACCGGCGGCGCCTGGCCCGAGTGATCGCCAACCTGATCGACAACGCACGCGCCTACGGCGGCGGCGAACCGGAGGTCTCGATCACCGTGCTGAACCCCGACGACGAACCGATGTCGCACATCCTCATCGCGGTCGAAGACCATGGCCCGGGCGTGCAGGAGGAAGAGCGCGACCTGGTGTTCGAACGGTTCGCCCGAGGCGGTGGGGCGGGCCGACGCACCGGCAGCGAAGGCGCCGGGCTCGGTCTGTCGCTGGTCGACGAGCACGTTCGCATGCACGGCGGGCGCGTCTGGGTCGAAGATCGGCTCGACGGCGAATCGGGCGCCCGGTTCGTCATCGAACTCATGGCGACGGAGCTCGACGAATGAGGGCGACACTCACGATGGCCGTGGTCGCCCTGGCGGTGCTGGCGGGGTGCTCGCTGCAGCCGGACGCTTCCCCGAACGACCTGCCCGCCGAGCGCGCGGACGTGTTCGGCGAACCGGCGACCGGCGACGAGGCCGCCGGTACGAACCGCATCTACCTGCTCGGTCCGAACGACCCCGAGGTACCCCAGCGGCTGCGCGCAGTGCAGCGCGATGTCCCGACCGCACCTGCCTCGGTGCTGGCGTCGTTGTTCGCCGGTCCCAACTCGAGCGAGCGCGACGCGCAGCTCGACACGGCAATTCCGGCCGATGTCCAACTGCTCGGCGCCCGACCCGTCGGGCCGGTGCTGACCGTCGACCTCAGCAACGGGTTCGACGAGTTGACGCCCGATGGGCTCCGTCTCGCCGTCGCCCAGATCGTGTCGACGGCCACCGACATCAACGGTGTCGAGTCCGTGCAGTTGCGCATCGACGGCGAGCCGCGGGGATGGCCGCTCGGCAACGGCGAACTCACCGACCGCCCGCTGACGCGGTACGACTATCCCGGCCTGGTCGAGTCGACCCAGCCGGCTTTTCCCGCCATCCCGTCACCGGTCCAGTGATCCGACGGCCGGCGGTGTTGGACGGCCGCTGCATTCGCTGCTAGCACAGTGCCATGGCATGGGACAGCACTCGTCCGGTCCCTTGGAACCGGCTGATCCGCGAATGGTTGATCTACGCGGCGATCATGTCGGCCGTCTTCCTGATCTTCTTCCGAGGCGACAGCGTGGTGGGCGCGATCGCCGGCGTCTTGATCAGTGGGCCGCTGTATCTCGCCTTCGGAGCGGTGATGGCCAAGTTCGGCTACCAGCGCACCCGCCTCAAGGACGCTCGCAGCGCATCGAAGCGAGGCGCCGGCAGCTCCGACGACACGTCCGGCGACACCCCGAGGACCACCGATGGTGACGCACCGAGAGTGCGACCGGCGCCGACCAGCCGCACGGCAGGTGGCGGGAACCGGCCGAAGGCGTCGAACCGGCGGAAGCGCTGATGGCCGCCTCGAACGACCAGCGCTGCGTGATCGCCATCGACGCCGGCACGACCGGGGTACGCAGCCGCGCCGTTTTCGTCGACGCCCGGCCGGCGGTTGCTGCCTACCGCGAATTCTCCCAGCACTACCCCTCCCCCGGCTGGGTCGAGCACGATGCGACCGAGATCTGGGACGTCGCCGCCGAGACGCTGCGCGAGGTGATCGAACACGTCGGTGTGGCGAACGTCGCCGCGATCGGGATCACGAACCAACGCGAGACGGTCCTGGCGTGGAACCGGTCGAGCGGCGAGCCGTACGGCACGGCGATCGTCTGGCAGGACCGTCGCACCGCAGCGCGATGCGACGAGCTCGCTGCGGCGGGTCACCTGCCGTTGATCCGCGAGCGCACGGGCCTCGTTCTCGACCCGTACTTCTCTGGCACCAAGGCGGCATGGCTGCTCGAGCATCGCGACATTCCCGTCGACGACGAACTGGCCATCGGCACGATCGATTCGTGGTTGGTGTGGAACCTGACCGGTGGTCGGCGCTTCGTCACCGACGTCACCAATGCGAGCCGGACGATGCTGTGCGACATCGGGTCGTGCGAATGGGATCCGCAACTGTGCGAACTGTTGGGCGTACCGATCGAGGCGCTGCCCGAGATCGTCGCGTCGAGTGGACGGATCGCCACCACGGCCCCCGAATGCGGCGTTCCCGAAGGCATCCCGATCAGCGGCATCGCCGGCGATCAGCAGGCGGCGCTGTTCGGCCAGGCGTGCGTGCGGCCGGGAATGGCGAAGAACACCTACGGCACCGGATCGTTCGTGCTGCTCAACGTCGGCGAGACGTGCCCGGCGGTGACCGAGGGCATGCTGACCACCGTGGCGTGGCGGCTCGCCGACGGTACGACGCACTATGCGCTCGAGGGTTCGATCTTCGTCACCGGCGCCGCGGTGCAGTGGCTGCGTGACGGCTTGCAGATCATCGACGAAGCGGCCGAGACCGGCCCACTGGCCGCGTCGGTGGCCGATACGGGCGGCGTGTACGTGGTGCCGGCCTTCACCGGCTTGGGCTCGCCGTGGTGGGATCCGTACGCGCGTGGCACGATCGTGGGCATCACGCGCGGTACCGGCCGAGCCGAGATCGCACGAGCCGTCGTCGAGTCGATGGCGTACCAGACCCGCGACGTGGTCGACGCGATGACCGAAGCGAGCGGCACGCCCCTCGTCGAGCTCCGCATCGACGGCGGCGCCTCGGCGATGGATCTGCTGTGCCAGATCCAGGCCGACCAGCTCGGCGTGCCCGTCCAGCGTCCCGTCGATCAGGAGACGACCGCGCTGGGAGCCGCCTATCTGGCCGGGCTGGCCGAAGGGGTGTGGGCGACCGTCGACGAGGTCGGTCGACAGTGGCGTCTCGACGCAGAGTTCACGCCGGTCGACGATCGCAGCACGGCCGACGCACTGCACGCACAGTGGCTCCGCGCCGTCGAACGGTCACGACACTGGGTCTCGTAGCAGCAGTGCGTCGGCGAGGCGCAACAACAGCGAGAAGCGCACCCGCTCGCGTTCGTGGATCGGGTTGCCGACACGGCCGGCGGCGACGGTCATCGCCGACGTGGCCAGGTGGCCCCAGAGCAGGTCACTGGGCGCCGAGTCGTCGAGACCGTCGAGGTGCTCGCTCCCAGCGAGGAAGGCGCTCAGCCAGCCGAGGTCCGGCGGCGCCCCCAGCTGTGTGACCGGCTCGCCGTTGCGCAGCGCGATCACCCAGTCGGTCTCCGAGAAACGTTGGATGCCTCCGACCATCACGTCGAGACGCTCGTCGGGCGGGCTCTCGGCGATCGCGGCGCCGAGCGCCAACGCCGACAGGCTGGGATCGGTGCGGTCGGGGTCCACCACACGGATGCTCTCGACCGAGACGCCGTCGACGGCGTCGATCTCGGCGGTCAAGAGCGGCATCAGGTCGTCGTCGGGGAGCAACACCGTCAGTTCGTCGATCGCTCGGCCGCCGCCCTGTTCGAGGATCTCGATCGCCAGCACATCACCGCGCACCGCACCGATCCGGCTGGCCACCTGGCCGAGCGCTCCCGGACGGTCGGGCATCCAGACCCGTACGACGATCGTGATCACGGGCAGGACCGTACAAGCCGAGGTGTCACCGCCGATGACCGCCCCGTGACCATCGTGTTACATCGCCCGAACTGTCACACCGCCCGGGTCGAACGTGACAGCTGGGGTTTCAGCCGAGCTTGGGCAGGCCGCGCTTGAGGTTACGGATCGCCTGCTGGATGCGCTTCTCGTTCTCGATCAGCGCAAACCGCACGAATCCTTCGCCACCGGGGCCGAAGCCGACACCCGGCGACAACGCGACGTCGGCGTCGCGCACGATCAGCGAGCAGAACTCGACGGAGTCCATCTCCGCGTACGGCTCGGGGATCGGCGCCCACACGAACATCGATCCGCCGGGCTTGGGGATGTCCCAGCCGATCCGGCCGAGTCCCTCGATGAGCGTGTCACAGCGCGACTCGTAGATCGCCCGGATCTCGTTCGGGTAGTCGGACGCCTCGTTGATCGTGACGGTCGCCGCGATCTGCACGGGCTGGAACATGCCGTAGTCGAGGTAGCTCTTGAGCTTCACCAGTGCCTGGACCACCTCGGCGTTGCCGAGCAGGAAGGCGCTGCGCCACCCCGCCATCGAGAAGCTCTTCGTCATCGAGTACAGCTCGACGGCGCACTCCTTGGCGCCCTCGGCCTGCAGGATGCTCGGCGGCTGGTGGCCGTCGAAACCGACGTCGGCGTACGCGAAGTCGTGGACGACGATCATCTCGTGCTCGCGGCAGAAGTCGACGACACGCTGCATGAACGCGAGGTCGACGGCGGCGCCGGTGGGGTTGTGCGGGAACGAGATCACCAAGACCCGCGGCTTGGGCCAGCCGACGTCCCACGCCGTCTGCAGGCTGTTCATGAAGTCGTCGGCGAAGTGCTCGCGCTGGTCGGGGTCGGCGAGGAACTTCATCGGCACCTGGCGGAGGTCAGCACCAGCGAACAACGGACCGTAGATGTGGATGGGATAGCTCGGGCTCGGCACGATCGCCGCGTCGCCGCGGTCGAGCAGCACCCACATCAGGTGGCTGAATCCCTCCTTGGAGCCGATCGTGTTGGTGATCTCCAGCTCGGTGTCGAGATCGACGTCCCACTTCGTCTTGTAGTAACCGGCGATCGCCTCGCGCAGCTTCGGGAGCCCTCGGCTGAGGGAATAGCGGTGGTTCTTCGGGTTCCGCGCGGCCTCGGCGAGCTTGTCGACGGCGATCTGCGGCGAGGGGATGTCGGGGTTGCCGAAACCGAGGTCGACGACGTCTGCGCCGGCGCGACGTGCCTCGATCTTCAGGCCGTTGATGATCGAAAAGACGTACGGGGGCAGATTCTCGATGCGCCGGAACTCCATTGCGGTGAGGGTATCTGCCCATCGCCTGCGATGCTGGGAGGAATGCCGAAGACACCAGCCCCCGGCTGCATCCACGTCGTGATCGAGATTCCCCGTGGGAGCCGCAACAAGTACGAGATCGATCACGAGGACGGCAAGGTGTACCTCGACCGGCGACTGTTCACCGCCACGACGTATCCGGCCGACTACGGGTTCGTTCCCGACACGCTCGCCGGCGACGGTGACCCGCTCGACGCGCTCGTGCTGCTCGAGGACCCGGTGTATCCCGGCGTGATCGTCGAGTGCCGGCCGGTCGGCGTGCTGTACATGCGCGACGAGGCCGGCGAGGATGCGAAGTTGATCTGCGTTCCGCCGAAGGAGCCTCGCTTCGCAACCGTCGACGACATCGCCGACCTCACCCCGCAGCTGATCGAGGAGATCCAGCACTTCTTCAACGTGTACAAGGCGCTCGAACCCGACAAGCACTCCTCGGCGGCGGGCATGGGCGGCAAGGAGGCCGCCTGGCGCGAGATCGAGGAGTCACGCGCCAACTTCACGCCCCACTGAGGTCCGATCGGCGTGCCGCCCGGCCTGCGGTCAAGACGCGAGTTCGGGGAGCAGCGCAGCGCCGACCGCACCGGCGAGAGGGCCCCAGCGGGCGAACTCGATCTCCGGCATCGGGCGCAGATGCGGCTGGTAGAGCAGTTCGCCGAACCACCGCCGGATCGGGTCGAGGTACAGATCCGGCGACGTCGCCAGGCCACCGCCGAGCACGAACAGGTGCGGATCGAGGACGTTGGTGAGGTTGGCGAGGCCGAGCGCCACCCACCGTGCGAAGTCGTCGATCACCGCGAGCGCCTCGGGATCGCCCTCGCGGGCGGCTGCTTGCACGTGTTCGCCGCGAACAGCTTGTGCGTCGCCGCCGGCGTGGCGCACGACGTCGCTCAGCCGGTGCCCGGTCGCCGCCTCCCGGGCGAGCATCGCGAGACCGGAGCCCGAGGCGTAGCGTTCCCAGCAGCCACGGCGACCGCACGGACACAGTGGTCCCGACGGGTCGACGACCATGTGACCGAACTCGCCGGCGAACCCGTGTGCGCCTCGTTGCAGGGAACCGTTCGCCACGATGCCACCGCCGATTCCGGTACCCAGGGTGACCAGCATCATGTCGCCGGCCCCGCGACCAGCGCCGAGCAGCCACTCCGCAACCGTCGCACAGGTGGCGTCGTTGTCGACGTGGACGTCGGAACCGAACCGGTTCGACAGCAGTTCGGCGATCGCGAAGTCGGCGACACCATCGAGATTGGGCGCGGCTCGCAGTACACCTTCGCGGGTGACGAGACCGGGCACGCCGACGCCCACGCTGCCCTCGTGGCCGACCTCGTCGGCCAGTTCGATCAGCACGTCGATCAGTGCATCGAGGCTGCGGTCCCCCCTCGGTGTCGGGCGTTGCGCTGACTCGACCACGTCGCCACCACGGTCGACGACGACCGCTTGCGCCTTCGTGCCGCCGACGTCGATCCCGACGCGTCGGGACGGCACGGCGCCCGACGCAGCGACGTTGGTCACGCCTCGGCGCGGACCTTGAGTTCGCGCACGGTGTTGAGGATGCGCACCTCGGCGCGACGCTTGACGAATCCCGGCAACGGCACCGCGAGGTCGATCTGGAGGTCGTAACGCACGAGCGTGCGTCCTTCACCGTCGGGCTCGAAGCGCCAGACGCCGTCGATCGATCGCTGGATGTCGCCACTGAGCATCGACCACCCCATCTCGTGCGGAGCGTTCGAGTAGTCGTACTTGAGCGTGTAGTGGGTGCTCCGTCCGAGCGCCGAAGCTCGGAACTCGACCTCGAGTGGTCGGCCCTCGTCGTCGGTGGCGCGGATGTTGACGTCCTTGATGTCGTGCGCCCACATCGGATAGCTCTCGAGGTCGATCGCGATCTGCCAGACACGCTCGTGCGGAGCGTCGATGGTGATGATCTCGGTCGCGGTCTCAGCCATGGTCGTCATTCTTGTCGATCGCGACGCGTGAAGTGACGACTTCGGAATTGTCCGGACCGTCCTCGACGTCGAGCCGCGGCGGGAACACGCCGTGGAAGGCACTCCACAGGCCGTTGAGCCCCAGACCGAACATCGGCACGAGGATGCCGACGGCGAGTGAGGTGCCCGGTGATCCGTCATCGGCTTCCGATCGAGCGATCGCAGTGACGAGCCCCACGGTGACCTGAACGGCGAGCATCGCCAGCATGATGCGTCGGACCCGGGCCGGCGTCGGGTCGCCGAGCAGCAGGTAGACCTGCATGACGCCGATCTGCTCGTGCCGGCTGCGCTGCACGGCGTTCCAGAACGACCAGATGAACGCGAACACACCGATGGCGAACAGTCCCATTGCGGTGATGGCGCCGACCCACTGCGCTGCGGTGGAGAACACGACGGCGGCGAACACCGCGGTGATCGTGAACGCCACCGTGCCGATGACGTCGGCGAGCACGATCACGTCGCCCGCCCGGTTGCCGTCGCTGGCGACTCGTCGGTTGTTGTCGCTGGCGACGCCGTTCACACCCCGAGTCTGCCAGCACCCCCGTTCGTTTGCGTGCAGATCCCGGTGGGCCGCCCCACCGGAATCCGTACACGAACGTGGTGGGGAGCCGGGTTCAGGTGCGGTCGGTCGGCGCGACGTGCAGCGTGTCGCCCAGGCGCCGGGCGAGCACGTCGTAGGAGAACTCCTCGAGCACCCGTTGACGCGACCGTTCGCCCATCCGTGCTCGGAGATCGTCGTCGTCGAGCAACGCTGCGAACGCATCGGCGACCGCCTGGGTGTCCTCGGGGTCGGCGATGACGAATCCCGTCTCGCCGTCGGCGACGGCTTCGGCCGCTCCGCCCGAGTCGCCGGCGACCTGCGGCACACCGCACGACGCCGCCTCGACGAAGACGATGCCGAACCCCTCCTGTTCCAGGCCGCCCCAACGGTTGCGGCACAGCATGGTGAACGCGTCGGCGCACCCGTACAGCGGTGGCAGATCCGCGTTGGGGATCCGGCCGAGAAACGTCACCGGTGCGCCGAGTTCCTCGGCGAGGCGTCGCAGTCGGTCGTCGTCGCGACCGGCGCCGGCGATGACCAGCCGCAGCTTCGGTCGGACCCTGCCGAGGCGTGCCGCGGCTCGGATCGCCGTGTCGAACCCCTTGCGCGGCACGAGCCGCGAGATGCTGACGATGACCTCGGCGTCTGCGTCGAGGCCGAAGTGCCGGCGCGCGGCGAGCCGCTCGGAGTCGCTGAGGGGATGGAACTTCTCGGGGTCCACACCGCACGGCACCACGGTGATCGGAAGCTCTCGTCCCGCGGCATGGACTGCTTCAGCAGCGGGATAGCCGCCCGCAGCGATGATGCCGTCGGCGCGGCGAAGGGTGTATGCGAGCGCCTGCTTCGCGAACGGCAACCGGCCCGGAACGGTGACTTCGGCCCCGTGCAACACCAGGCGGTATGGCAGCTGCAGCGACGGCCCGATGAGGCCGAGCGGCACGGCAGGGTCGATGACGACGAAGTCGGCGCCGACCTCCCGAGCGAGATCGTCGACCTGCTTGACCATCCACGGATGCGGCAGCAGCACCGGCTCACGCGTGCGTTCGATGCGGTACGGCTCGCCGGCGTCGAATTCTGCGGTACCGGCGTACGGGCTGGTCAGCACCGCAAACGAGTCGGGTGGTAGGCGTCGCCACCACTCCCACAACAGCGATTGGATCCCGCCGATCTTCGGCGGGAAGTCGTTGGTGACCAGCAGGTGCTTCACGGCGCAGCGACCGTCCGCGCTCGTTCGTGCAAGCGGTCGATCGCCCAGGCGGCGTGTTCGGCGAGGATCGGATCGATGTGGGTACGGTAGTGCTCGAGCACCCGCCGGATGCGTGTATCGGTCGGATCGCCGACGTTGCCGATCACGACGAGGGCGTTGCGGCGGACCCATCGGAAGTCGCGACCGGCGACGTACCAGTGCCCGTACCGGTCGTCGATCCAGTCATCGTCGGCGTCGAGCAGTTCGATTGCGTCGACCCACACGTTGGCGGCCTCGTCGAGGTCGACCGTGTTCCGTCGCCCGAGACGCACCGAGATCGGGCAGGCGTCCTGGCAGTCGTCGCATCCGTAGATACGGTCGCCGATCGCTGCTCGGTACTGCTCCGGAATCGAGCCGGGTTTCTGCAGGATCCAGCTGATGCACCGATTGGCGTCGATCACCCCGGGTGCGACGATCGCCCCGGTCGGGCATTCGTCGATGCAACGGGTGCACGTGCCACACCCATCGGACACCGGTCCGGACGTCGGTTCGTACGCAACCGTCGTGATGATCGAGCCGAGGACGAACCAGCTGCCCGCACCTGGCAGCAGGAGGTTGGCGTTCTTGCCGTACCAGCCGAGCCCGGCGCGATGGGCGACGGCGCGGTCGACGATCGAGTTGTCGTCGGCGAACGCCACGGCGCGGTGATCCGATCGTCGGATCCGACGACACACCTCGCGCAAGGCGGCCCGGAGCGGCGCGTAGTGATCGACCCAGGCGTAGCGGCCGACCCGAGCGTGCGGGCCTTGGGAACCGCCCGGCTGCGGGGGATCCTGCTCGGTCAGATACGGCTTGGCGGCGACGATGATCGATCGAGCTCCGGGGACGGCTCGCAACGGGTCGGTCGATCGTTCGGGGTTCCGGTAGGTGAAGCCCATCTCGCCGTGGAGGCCGTGATCTCGACGTTCGAACAGTGCTGCTCGCGCTTGGTCGAGCACCTCGGCCGTCGTGACGCCCACGTGGGTGATACCACGCCCGCCGAGGTCGGCACGGATCTCCTCGATCGTCGGGGGCGAGGCGGGACGTCGCACGGGCCCAGGGTAGGCAGTGTCGTGGGGAAGACGCGGAAGCGGTTCCCATCGACCCGACCCGTCCTCGTGGCCGGCCGGGACGACGCAGGGACAACCGGGTTCGCCGCTGGTCAGCCGAGGTTGTCCATGATGCTGATCGCGGCCGGAGCGAGCACGACGATCATCAGCACGGGAAGGATGCAGAACACCATCGGGAACAGCAGCTTCACCGGAAGCTTCATCGCCTGTTCCTCGGCATGCTGACGCCGCTTCAGACGAAGTTCCTGGGCCTGGATCTCGAGGGTCTGCGACACCGGACTGCCGAGGCGTTCCGCCTGGGCGAGAGCAGCCACAACCGTGCGGAGTTCCGCGACGTCGACACGGTCGGCCATGGCCGCCAGGGCCACGCTGCGCTGGATCCCCACCCGCATGTCCTGGCCGACTCGAGCGAGTTCGTCGGCGATCGGACCCTCGCTCGACCGAGCGGCCCTGGCGAGCGCGGCATCGATACCGAGGCCGGCCTGAACCATCATGCTGACCTGATCCACCACGTCGGCGAGTTCCCGATGGACCGCCTTGTTGCGGTCGTCGATTCGTCGTTGCAGCAGCACGTCGGGCACCACGAAGCCACCGACACCGCCCAGCACGACGAGCAGAACGCCGATGGGCGTGAGCTCGACCGCCAGGATCAACAGAACGGACACAACGAGTGCGGTCAGCACCTTCATCGCCAACATGCGCTCGACCGACCAGCCGGCCGGTGAACCGGCGCTGGCGAGCTGCTTGTCGAGGTTGGTGACACGACCAGCGGGCGTCCAGCCTCTGATGAGCTGCCCGAGTCGCTCCAGTCCCGGCTTGGTGAGACGATCGGAGGCGCCCTGTCGGAGTTGGCGGACGCGGAGGTCGTCGGCCGTGCCTGCATGTCCCAGATCGAGCGACGGTGTCTTCTCAGCCGACACCAGCCACCAGATCAGCACGATCGATCCGACAACCGCGACGGCACCGGCAACAACGACGATGTTCATCAGATTTCCGCCTTGATCATGGAGCGCATCCACATCCATCCGGCGCCCAGCAGTGCGACTGCGCCGATCAGGATCTGCGGACCCGGGGATGTCCGTAGTGGCTCGAAGTAGCCCGGATTCAACAACGCCATGGCAAGGCCGACGATGACCGGCAGTGCCGTGAGGACATAGGCCGAGATTCGGCCCTCGGCCGTCAGGGTCTTGATCTGACGATCGAGTTGCTGGCGTTCGCGGATCGTCGTGCCGAGCGTGGTGAGCACCTTGGCGAGTTCACCACCCACCTCCCGGTTGATGTCGAGTGCCGCTACGACCCAGCCGAACGAGACACTTTCCATCCGGTCCGACATCGCCCGCAAGGAGTCGCCGAGGTCGACGCCGACTCGTGCTTCGAAGTTGACCCTCTCGAATTCGCTGCGGGCCGGTTCGGAGGCCTGCGTGGCCACGGCGTCGAGTGCCTGGGGCAGTGCATATCCGGAACGCAACGCATTCGTCATCAACTGCAGGACGTCGGGAAGTTGCGCTTCGAACGCCTGGCGGCGCCGCTGTGCCCGAATCCTCAGCACACTCCGGGCGACGAGCGGCGTGGCTGCGAACCCGACGACGGCCAACACCGGTCCGGCGAGCACGAGCAGCAATGCCGCCACGCCCACCGCAGCCCCGAGAGCGACCACGACGAACTCGCCGGGCCGCAGCGATACGTCTGCGACGTCGAGAGCCTGCGCGAGGCCGGTTCGCGCACCGGAACGATCGATCACGTCATCGGCAAGTGCGGTGACCCGCTCTCCGACCGGGGTACTGGTGGCCCCGCTCGTCGTCTTCGTCTTCTTGATGCCGAGCAGCCGGCGCCCGGACCGCCGGTTGTCGCCGGCCACTGCGATGACCATCAGCGCCGTGAAACCGAGGCCCACCGCTGCGACGCCCAGAACGAGCGGGAGCGCCGAGCTGTTCGAGTCGCCGACGGCGGTCGATTCGATGGGCGTGGGAAGGACGTTTCGAGGTGGCGACGACGCCGGTGGTGCGTCGGCTGCAGCTGCGACCGGTGCACTCGTGGTGACCGGCTCGGCTGTTGTGGTGGTCGCGACCGCCGGGAGACCGACCACGGTCGAGCCGCGTACGGGCCCCAGCGACGTTGCGATCTCGACGGCGTACTCGGTCTCCCCTCCCGATTGCGACACGAGAGCCACCCGGTATCGATTGACCAGCGACCGGGCGACCTCCTGGTACAGCACGCCGAGCCCGGCGGGGTCGGACACGGAGGTCAGACGCCCCTGTCCGGCGAGAGAGAGTTGGGTGATCGCTTCCGAGTTCGACTCGGACGTCACGATCTCGATGGCGCTCGTGCGCACCCGAGCGGTCACGGCCGACGTATCGTCGAGCGAGGCCGCACTCGCCGTGTCACCGCCATCGCTCAGCAGGACGAACTGGCGATCCGTGGTGGCACCCGAGAACAACGTCTCACCGAATACGATGGCGTCGTACATGGCCGTCTTGCCGCCCGCCTGCAGCTGATCGAGTGACGCTCGGAGTGCGTTGCGGTCGGTGGTGAGTGGGCTGACCAGCGATGGAGTATCGGCGAAGCCGACCACACCGACGGGCACTGCGGCGGGCAGTTCATCGAGAAATCCGACCGCCGCCGACTTGGCCGATGCGAGCGCGCCCCGCTCGTTCATGCTCCCCGACGTGTCGATCAAGAGCACGACCTCGAGCCCATCGGTCGGCACGGGAGCCACCTCCGCTGGTACGGGCCGCCCGTTCTCGTAGACCGTCACAACCGGGGAGTCGACGCCTCCGACCGTGAGATTCGCCGGCACGGCGACGTCGAACGCGACCTCGGGGAAGGCGTCGAGGTCGATCCTGCTGATCTCGAGTCCGTCCTCCTGTGCCGCGGCGATGCCGCTCGGCGCCACCGCCGCAATGAGGGCGCCCACGAGCACCGCACCCTGCAACCAGATCACTCCTCGGTTCATGACCGACCCGATCCTCTCCGCTGGGGGAGCTCCGACATTCCGCCGAAGAGCTCGGCGGGCAGTTCGATGCCCTGGTCGAGGAGCCGTTGCGTGAACATCGGGCGCACTCCAGTGGGACGGATGCGACGGTGCGCCCCGCCGTCGACGTCGACACCGGCCGGCCGATGGCCGACGCTGTAGATGTCGCTCGCGGAGATCACGTCACCCTCCATGCCGGTGACTTCGGTGACCTGGACCACTTGACGGGTGCCGTCGGGCATCCGTTGCAGGTGCACCACCACGTCGATCGCTGCGGCGATCTGTTCACGGATGGCACGGTTGGGCAGGTCGAGCCCGGTCATCAGAACCATGGTCTCGAGCCGCGAGAACGCATCACGCGGGCTGTTGCAGTGAATGGTCGAGATCGAGCCATCGTGGCCGGTGTTCATCGCCTGGAGCATGTCGAGCGCCTCCGCACCACGAACCTCACCGACGATGATGCGGTCAGGGCGCATGCGCAGCGAGTTCCTGACGAGATCGCGGACGGTGACTTCGCCACGATTCTCGATGTTCGGCGGTCGGCTCTCCAACCGGACGACGTGGCGCTGACGAAGCTGCAACTCCACCGCATCCTCGATCGTCACGATGCGCTCGGAATCGGGAATGAAGCTCGACAGGACGTTGAGCAGTGTCGTCTTGCCGGTGCCGGTACCACCCGACACGAGCACGTTCAGACCCGCTCGGACCACGGCGTCGAGAAGTTCTGCGAGCTCGGGGGTCAGCGTGCCGAACGACACGAGGTCGTCGACCTGGAACGGGTCGGCGGCGAACTTGCGGATCGTCAGCGACGGGCCGTCGACGGCGAGCGGCGGGATGATCGCATTGACGCGCGAGCCGTCGGGAAGGCGAGCGTCGACCATCGGCGACGACTCGTCGATCCGGCGTCCCACGTCACCGACGATGCGCTCGACGACCCGACGCAGGTGGTCGACCGACATGAACTGCGCATCCGTGCGCTCGATGACGCCGCGGCGTTCGACGTAGATGAAGTCGAGAGCATTGACCATCACCTCCGACACGTCGGGATCGGCGAGGAATCGTTCGATCGGGCCGAGTCCGACGACGTCGTTGACGATCGCCGAGGCCAACTCCTGGCGTTCGGCGATCGACAAGGGAACCGTCGAGGAATCCATCAGTGCGGTGATCTCCCGCGACACCTGCGCCGTCAACTGCGCCGTCGACAACGTCGAGTCGAAGAGTTCCGAGCCGAGCCGGGCGTACAGCGCCTTCTGCACGTTCTCCTTGAAGTCGGCGAGCGCGGTCGGCGCAGCCGTACTGCGTGGTGGGGGTGCCGAGTGGCCGTTGCCGCCCGGGGCCTCCTTCAATCGCTCGGACAGTCGCATGTCATCGCCTCCTGAGTGAGAACTTGGCTGGTCGAGCAACCGGAATGGGTTCGGCGTCGACGTCGAGGAACCGGTTGGCCAGCTCCATCAGTTCCCGAGCGACCGGTGCGGCAGGATTGTCGAGCACGAGCGTGCGTCCCTGATTCATCGACAGGGGAACGTCACGGGAGCTCGGAATCGCCGCTTCGACCTTCATCCCGACAGCCACCTCGACGTCGGCCACCTCGAGGCCGACCCTGGTGTCCGCGCGATTGAGAACGAAGTGACGACGTGCCGAGGTGAACCCGAGGCGATTGAGGGCATCGACCTCCTTGCTGAGGTTTCGCACGCTCGCCACGTCCATGCTGGCCAGCAGCACGATGTCGGTCGCCCGTTCGATCGCTGCCAGCGCGCGCTCGTCGAGCCCTGCGGCGGTGTCGACGATCACATACGGAAAGTCGCGAACGAGGAGGTCGAGTACACGTCCGACGACTTCCTCGGTGACCGCCTCTCCCTCTTCGGGCCGCCCCGAACCGGCCAGGACGTACAGACCGGACCGTTCGTGACGTGCGAGGTACACCTTGAGCGTCGTGCTGTCGAACGACGGAATGACGGCGAGTTCGCCGATCGTGTGCTCGGGCACCATGCCCATCACACTTGCGACGTCGCCGAACACGCAGTCGAGGTCGACGACGGCGGTCTGGCCGTTGTTGCTGCCGGCAATCGCCATGCTCAGGTTCGTGGTGAGCATCGTCTTGCCACTGCCGCCCTTCGGCGACAGCACCACGATGACCCGCCCGCTCGGCGTGTCGGGTGCTGCGCGCACCGCCTTGATCTGAGCACCGCGCTCGGCGGACGCTCGCAGGGCGGCAACGACGTCCTCGTCGGTCTCGCCGGGCCCGACGATGTCGCGAATTCCCGATCGCACGGCATCTCGCCACAGCTCGGCGGTCGGCTCCGTCAGCAGGACCACACCGATCTCGGGATGGTGACGGTCGAGTTGGCGACTCACTTCCAGCGCATGATCGAGGGGGACGTCCGGCCCGATGCAGACGGCGTCATACCGTCGGTCGGCGATCGTCTGGGCGATCTCCGCGGCGTCCGTCACATGGCCGACCTGCGACCAGCCGTGGGCAACGGTCCGCACGGACTCGCCGACCGCAGCAAGTCGGATCTCGACCTCGACGTCGTTCGTGAGGACCGCCACCGACGCAACGTCGACGATCATCGCGGCACCCCGACGTAGGCCTGCTGGAGCGTGAGGATCCTCGAGTTGCCGGTGTCGGTACTCGCATCCTGGCCGGTGAGCCAGAGGCGTCCGAACTCGGCGGCGAAGACGATCTGTTCCGCCTCGGGTGCGGTGACGGCCATCGTCACGAGCAGGCGGTCGCCCGGAGCCTCGCTGATGTCGGCGGCGATGACCGGCTCGTCACCACCGTCATCCGCGGAGCGGGTCTCGGTGGACCGCTCGGCGTCACTCCGTGACAGTTGGACCGATGTCACCAGGATCTGGTTGAGCGTCAGGTGTGTCGTGTTCGGGGTCTTCGCGACGACCGGAACGTCCGCCGCCGCCAGCGCGATCGGCTCGCCAGGGTCGCTCGAGCCATCATCGGCCGTCCCCGACGCAGCGAGTTCGAACGGTTCGTACGACATGACGATCCCGACCGTGGTGCCCGCCTCGATCTGTCCGCCGATGGCGCGCTCGGGGTCGAGGGCGATCGTGAGCTGCTGCAAGCCGGCGGGCACGTCGACGCTGACGAGCTCGCTCGGTTCCACGAGCCGGCTGCGCAGGAGCTGCTCTCCGGGCTGGAGTGCCACGTCGACCACGAGTTCGGGATCGATTCCCTCGAGATCGTCGAGGGCTCCGTCGGCGACCAGCCGCTCGGGCACTTGGACCACGGCGACGTTGCCGTCGACCTGGTCGAGCGATGCGCCTTGGGCCACCTCGCCGGTCACGACCAGTACGCCGACCGTCGGTTCCGGCTCGGCAGCCTCGTCACGCGCCGATTGGACGTAGTTGGCCAGCACGAAGGTGCCGGCGGCGCCGAGCAACACGGCGAGGGCGATTCCAACGATTCGTCGATTCATGTCATTTCCGCCTTGGGTTCGATGTGCAGTTGGATGTGGAGTTGCTGGATGGAGCACACGTCGGTCGACATGGGTCAGCCGACCATCTTGATGATGCGGGCGCCGAAGTCCGGTCCCGTTCCGAAGGTCCCGCCGTCTTGGCTGACCGGCGTGAACTCGCCGCAGAGGTATTGATCGCTCGGGCTGTCCGGCGTGCATGAGCCGAACCGCTGGACGCCGCCGCCACCGCGGGAGGCGACGATGCGGTAGCCGACGACCTTGAAGCCGACGAATCCAGCGATGTGGTAGGCACCGTTGGCGCCCGTCTTGCCGTTCGTCTCGTCGAAGATGGCGATGACCACCACTTGGTTCTGCCAGGACTTGACGTCGCAATCAGCGGCCAGGTTGGCGCCGGTGTCGACGTCGGCCCACTCACCGACGGTCAGGTCGGTCTCACAGTTCGCAGCGATGACACGACCGAAGCCACCCGGCAGGTCGAGTCCCGAGGGTCCGATCGGGCAGTCGACGGACGAAGGATTCGTGCCATGGAAGGTGACCGCCTTGACGCCGGCCGCAAACGTACCGGCATCGAGATCTCCACCCAGCGCCTTCCATTCACAGAGGGAGAACACGAGCGGCACAACGGCACCGCCGCCCATCGGGCCCCACGCGGCGATCGCGTCTGCCGTGACGGTCTTGCCCGTCAGCGAGCTGATGACGGGCGCCAGGAGGAACGACACCTCACTGCGCCCGTCGGGATCTTTCGTGCTGGTGCCGACACGCACCCAGCCGGTCGCACCGGCGGCCCCACTCGGGGCGCCCGTGCTGCAGGCGGCGAGACCGGGTCCGACACCGCATGGTGTCGACGGGTCGACCGCCGAGACACCGTCGTTCGCGTTCAGATTGGCGTACTTCTGGGCCTGGACCGTTCCGCCCCCGCTCCCACAGTCGCCGGCGGCACAGTCCTGCGCAACGGCGAGGGCTGCGGCGTCGGCGCCGTTCTGGAGTTCGCGCCGTTCGACGTACAACGCACCGATGTCGATCACCAGCGCTCCCATGCCGACCAGTGCGACCAGCATCAGCGCCACCCAGACGAGGATGACCCCGTCGTCGCCCTCGGGCGACCTGTCGATGGTTCCACGCTTCAGAGTCCGCATCGCATGCTCGCCGTGGCATGGAGGGTTTTCGTTCCGAGGTTCACGAACGGGATGCTGAAGGTGAACTCGGCCGCCGTCGTCACCGTTGCGTATGCGTCCGAGTCGCCATCCGGACAGCCCGAGGACGAGCTGACCGTGATGGCGACTCCGCTGGACGCATCGACCGCGGCGGCGGCGCTGTTGCCGAGTGCGAGCGCTCGCGCGCCCTCTCGGGCTGCGCCCTGCAGTGAGATCTGGGTGTTGTACGCCCGTCCGAACTCGATGATCCCGAACAACAGGATCAGCAGGATCGGAACGATCAGCGCGAACTCCACCATGATGGCACCGCGATCATCCTCACGGGGATGGCCGACACGATCGATCATGTTTGATCAGGCGAGGCCGAGAGCGGTCGTTGCCCGAGTGAACACGCCTTCGATTGCCGTCTGTGAGCAGCCCGACAGCGTCACGATCAGCGCGACGCCGACGAGCGCGACCAGCAGCGCGTACTCGACCATGCCGGCGCCGCGGTCCTCGCTCTCGTCACGGTCGTACATGCCGGTGTAGAGCGCCGCAATCAGTGTGTAGATCTTGTCCATTTCATTGACTCCTTGTGTGGATTCTGACCGCCACGGAATCCGCCCGCACGGTGCATCATTGGATTGAATTTCTCTTGTCACGTCTCACGACGAACGTCCAAATCATCACCGCATACCGTGGTGGAGTCAATCGAGTGACAGCAATTGTGAGGACCTCTTGAGCCGAGGCGCCGAGTGCCCAACGCTGTGACCTGGGGTTGAGCAACAAAACACCAGCTCGTGGCATGACGCAGCACGCGTCGGGATCACCACTCTGCGCGTTATGCGGTACCCGCCTCGCCCAAAAGCTTCCAGACGGTTCCTTGACAATGAATGCTGCGGTGGATGCCCGAACCGTCGGTCAGTGAAATGGCGTCGGCCGATTTGAAGACATGCCGAGTGGTCGAACATCCTGCAATCCAGATCGATTGGTCATCGATGTTCGAACAGCCAAGTTCCCGATCGTGTGGTTGAGAAGCTTCCCCGAGGCGCGATTCACGGCGCGTTCGACACGACGGATCGCAGGTCGATCATCGGACGGTGACCGGGCGCTGGATTCCTTGTTCGAAGTCGGCGAGGGACACGCACTGGACCGGATCGTCGAGCAGGCCGGCACGCCGGAACAGTTCGACTGCGCGATCCGTGGCCGACACCGCAGCGGCGAGTGGCACCGTGACCAGATCGATGGGGCCGTCGTCGTTGGCGAGCAGATGAGTGACGATGCAGTCGGCGCAGGCCGTGGTGCCGGTGGCCACGCAGGTGCCGCATTCGATCGAGAGGTGCGCAGTGTCGGGCGGCTCGACGGCGTCGATGTCGGAGTTCTTCATGACTCCCAGCATGACGAGGGGGTGTCACGGTGTTCGGCCGCCGTGCGCTGCGCCACCCGAACGATGAGCGAACCGACCAGATGCCGTCACTTGGCTCATCGGTGCGCGGTCACATGGGCGAACGATGAGCGAACCGACCAGATGCCGTCACTTGGCTCATCGGTCGCGGTCACATGGCGAACGATGAGCGAAGCGCCCGAATACCGTCTCTTCGCTCATCGCAGGGGGTCAGAGGACGGCGATGAAGGCGTTGCTCGGCACGACGTTGGCGCCGAGAGCCTTGACGTCGGCGACGATCTCGGCGTCGTTGGTGACCACGACGACCGCTCGAGCGGTCGGCAGCCGGCGGACCTCGTCGCGGATCACGTCGTCGGCGATCACACCTTCGGGCGACCACACCACCCGCACGAGCCGCCGTCGCGTCGCATGGGCACCGACCACCGTGGCACCGTCGAACACGACGGTGAGGTCGGAGCCGAACCGGCGAGCCAGGTTCTCGACACCGTCGAGCAACCGGTTGCGCTGCGCTTCGAGCGATCGCGCCGGCCAGGCCAGCTTGGCGACGTTGTAACCGTCGACGAGCACGGCGGCGTCCGACCGCAACAGGAACTCCGCAGCCTCGGCCGACGAGGCGATCACGCCACCGGGAAGCCGCAGCGGCTGACGGGCGTCGGTCCTGCGCCTGACGTCGGGAGTCTCGGTCGGCAACAGCGCTTCGAGCCGGCCGGCGAGATCACGCACCGCTCGGGCGACGTCGGACACCGCTTCGGGATCGACGCCCCCATCGGAACCGGCCGCTGCGGGCGCGGCGGATTCATCGGCGACCGGTGACCCATCTCCCGCTCCGGCGGGAGTGCTCAGTGCGGCGTCGAGCCTCGCCTTGGCCGCCGATTCACGGTCACGGGCGTGGCGCGCCTCGATCCGCAGGTCGACGAGTTCGCTGCGCAGCGCTGCGACCTCGTCGTCGGCCTTGACCACGTCGGCACGAAGCGCATCGAGCTCGGCGTCGAGCGCATCGATCCTCGCCTCGCGTTCGGCGATGTCGGTACGCAGCCGGACGGCGACCTGTTCCGCCGCACGCCGCCGCTTCTCCTCGCGCCGCAGCGCCGTTCGCAGATCGGCCTCGGCGGCCTCGTCGGCCATGTCGGCGACGAGACGCTCGATCCGCTGCTCCCACCCGTCGGGTCGCTGCAGCCACAAGATGCCGATCGGATCGACGAGTTCGGGCAACGCGCCGGCGGCGATCGCCGTTCGGAACCCCTCGTCGGCGTCGATCGCTCGCCGCAGCCGCCCCAACGATCCCGTCGGGATCCGCGCCTTGCCGGACAGCGCCCGCACCTCTCGCGGCACCGAGATCGCCGCCTTGCGTTTCGTGATCTCGTCGCCCATCACGACCGCGTATTCGATGGCGCTGCGCAGATGACGGTGCTCGATCGAGACCGGATCCGACATGTGTTCACCTTACTCCACCGACCTCTCGGACAGAACGAGTGTTCTTGACACGGTACACACGTTCGTGCTGACATGCGTCCGATGTCCACGCGTTCGATCGCCGAAGTTCCTCGTCAGCGATCGTTCGATGAACTCGGGACGCCCCTGCACGACGTCACGTTCTGCGTGATCGACCTCGAGACGACCGGCGGCAACCGCAACGACGACATGATCACCGAGATCGGCGCCGTCAAGGTGCGCGGCGGTGAATGCCTCGGCACGTTCCAGACACTCGTCAATCCCGGGCGGGCGATTCCGCCGCAGATCACGGTGCTCACCGGCCTGACCGACGTGCTCGTCGGGCAGGCACCGCGTGTCGAGGCCGTACTCGGCACGCTGATCGACTTCGTCGGCGACGCGGTGATCGTCGGCCACAACGTCGGCTTCGACGTCGGCTTCCTCCGCGCCGCGTGCCAGCGGGCCGATCGGGCACCGCTCGCTGGCACCGTGATCGACACGGTCGCCCTCGCCCGCCGGCTGGTGCGCGACGAGGTCCCCGACTGCAAGCTCGCAACCCTGGCGTCGCGTTTCCGGCTCGATCACCGTCCGAGCCATCGTGCCCTCGACGACGCGCTCGCCACCGCCGACCTGCTGCACCTGTTGATCGAGCGCGCCGCCGGGCTCGGCGTCGTCGGCCTCGACGACCTCGTCATGCTGTCGAAGCTCGCCGGGCACCCTCAAGCCGGCAAGCTCAAGATGACCGCCGACCTGCCGCGCTCTCCCGGCGTCTACATGTTCCGCGGCCAGCGCGACGAGGTGCTCTACGTCGGCAAGGCCACCAATCTGCGCCAACGCGTGCGGTCGTACTTCGGCAGCGACGACCGCCGCAAGATCGGCCCGATGCTGCGCGAGACGCAGTCGGTGACGCATCTCGACCTCCCCGACGCACTCACCGCAGAGGTGATCGAGAGCCGCCTGATCAGCCGGCTCCTCCCCCGCTACAACCGCACCGGCACCCGCGCCGACAAGTACTGCTACGTCAAGCTCGACGTCGACAGCGCGTGGCCACGGCTCTCGGTCGTCAAGAATCCCTCGGCGATGGGACTCCACCTCGGGCCGCTTCCGTCGCGCACGATGGCCAACCTGGTGGTCGAGGCGATCCAGACCGCCGTACCGCTGCGTCGCTGCACGGTCCGCATGGGTCGTGGCTATCGACCACCCGAGGGTGCGCCCGTGTGCAGTGCGGCACAACTCGGCGTGGCACTGTGCCCCTGCTCGGGCACTGCGGATCCGGCTGCATACGCCGTCGCCGTCGATGCTGCGGCCAGTGCGATGTCGGGCGATCCCCGCCTGGTCGTCGACCGGCTCCGTGACCGGATGCTCGACCTGGCTGGCGGTCAGCGCTTCGAGGAGGCCGCAGCCACCCGTGACCGCCTCGGTGCGTTGCTCGGGGCGGTGCGCCGACACCTGCTGATCGACGCACTGCGGTCGGCGGAGCGAGCGGAGGTCTCACTCGGCGAGTCGACGTGGATCATCGACCGCGGTCGTCTCCTCGACGCCACGCGCGCTGGCACCGCAGGCAGAGCGCTGCCGGTGCCCCCGCCCGACGCCACCACCGCCGACGTGCTGTCGCGCGAGCAGATCGACGAGGCGCTGTGTCTCGCCCGTTTCTGCGACAAGCGCGCCGACCGGCTCGTCGTGCGCTGTTCCGGCAGCTGGACGTTCCCGATCGGTGACCGTGTCCCCGACCTCGCCACGCTCGCAGCGCACGCCGCCTGATCCGCCACGGCACACGACGGCCACGTCGTCGCCGCACTGGACCGACCGTGCTCAGTTGTCGAGCACGTGGACGCCGCGGTCGGCGATCCTCAGCCGCTTGACGTGTCCGGACTCGGGGAGCGCCGCGATGACATCGTCGACGACGCCGGCCTCGGCGAGGAACGCAACGGTCGGTCCGCTGCCCGAGAGCCAGCCGCACCAGGCGCCGGCGCGTTCGCCGGCGTCGAGCGCCCCGGCTGCCGACGCCAGCCCGGCGAATCGGATGGGTTGATGGAGTCGGTCGTCGGTTGCGCCGGCGAGCAGCGACGGGTCGTCGTGTTCGACGGCGAGCACGAACTGCGCGAGTCGGCCGAGGTTGTGGACGACGTCCGTGCGGTTGAGCTGATCGGGCAGCGCGCGTCGCGAGTGATCGGTCGATGTCGTCGTCTCGGGGATCCACACGACGACCGATGCGCCAGCCAGTACCGGCCCGACACGCAAGCGGATCACACGCCCGTCGACCCAGGCGACCACGCCTCCGAATACCGACGCAGCCGCATTGTCACCGTGCAACTCCAGGCGGGCGGCCACGTCGAGCACCGAACTGCGTGCCCCGGCGAGCGCACCGACCGGATCGTTCGCCCCGACGACCGCCGCCAACGCGGCCCCGGCGACGCGCGCCGCCCCACTGAACCCGAGGCCACGGCCCATGGGGATCGCCGATCGCACCCACAGTCGCGGCAGGTCGGTGCCTCCACCGAACTCGACGAACGCTCTCGCCGCCGGATGATGCGAATCGACCGGCTGGGCCCCGTCGGGGACATCGCCCGACCCGATGTCGAGTTGCAGGTCGAGCGCCATCCCGAGGACGTCGAACCCTGCGCCGAGGTTGGCCGACGACGCCGGGACCCGAACGACGGTTGCGTCGGTCACGCGGCGTGCGCCTGCGACACGCGGACGAGCGCATCGAGTGCCCCCTGCGCACGCCCGTCGTCGATCGCTGCGCCCGCGACGTCGATGCCCTCACTGATGTCGTCGACCGCACCGCCGACCACGAGGCCCGCGGCCGCATTGAGCACCACGATGTCGCGATGCGGTCCCGACGCGCCACCGAGCACACGCCGGATGACCTCGGCGTTGTCGTTGGGGTCACCGCCGCGCAGGTCCCCGGCGGTCGCCGCCCGCAGCCCGAGGCGACCTGGCTCGATGACGAACCCACTGATCACGCCGTCGGCGAGGGCGAGCACGGTCGAAGGCCCCGTCGTCGTGAGCTCGTCGAGCCCGGCGCCGTGAACGACCCAGGCGCGGTCGAGGCCCTGTCGCTGCAGCGTCCGCGCCATCGGTTCGACGAAGCGGGGGTCGGCCACACCGATGACCTGGCGTCGCACCCGGCCGGGGTTCGCCATCGGTCCGAGGAGGTTGAATGCCGTCGGAATGCCCAGTTCGCGGCGTGGCGGTCCGACGAACCGGAAGGCCGGATGGAACACGGGTGCGAAGCAGAAACCGATGCCGGCCTCTCTCACACACGCGGCGACGCCGTCGGCGCCGAGTTCGATCACGACGCCCAGCAACTCGAGCAGGTCGGCGCTGCCACACTTCGACGACGCAGAACGGTTGCCGTGTTTGCACACCGGCACACCGGCGCCGGCGATCACCAGCGCAGCCATCGTCGACACGTTGATCGAGTGCGATCCGTCGCCGCCGGTGCCGACGATGTCCACGCATCGACTGCGCTCGTCGTCGGTGAGCGGTACCAGCGTCGCTTCGTCGAGGGCCCCGTCGAGCAGGCCCGTCAACTCGTCGACGTGCTCGCCCTTGGCCCGCAGTGCGACGAGGAAGCCGGCGATCTGAGCGGCGGTGGCATCGCCGTGCAGGATCGTCACCATCACCTCGCGGGCGGTCGCCGCATCGAGGTGCTTCCCGGCGATCAACTGCGACAGGATCGACGGCCAGGACAACGCTGCGCTCGACATCGTCCCGATGGTAGGGGCGACCGAGCCGTGGCACGAACCCGGTTCGGTGCCCGATCGGCTGCGACGTGTCAGCGTGTTCGGCGGCGCTGGCGGATCATCCGCCGGCGGTCACGTTCGGTGGCTCCGCCCCAGACACCCGCCTTCTCACGCACCGACAGCGCATAGTCGAGACACGACTCGCGAACGGCGCAGTCCGCACACACCGCCTTCGCGACCTCGGCCCCGTCGTCGTCGTCGGGATAGAAGACCGACGCATCGAGCCCCCGACATGCGCCGAGATCCCACCATTTCAGTTCCTGTAACGACACGTGCGGTTGACCCCCGTAGCTTGCCCCTGGTCACTCGAATCTAGAACTGACCAGCGCAGAGCGCCAGGGGAAATTTCTGCGAGGGTCCCGACGCTCAGCCGCGCAGGTCGTCGAGGAGTTCGGCGTGGGTCGATTCGGGCAGCTCGACCCCTTCGAGATAGTCGGGATGCTCGATCTCGATGCGCACCGGGCCGCCGGCGAACGACTCGACCTGTTCGGGGGTGAACTCGAAGCGGATGTAGTGCACTGCCGCGGTGGCCTCTTCACGAGTGAGTTGGCCGGCATGGGCCTCCTCGGTGATCGATCGGACGCGATCACCGTTCGGCAGCACGATCACGAACGAACGCTCGATGCCGACGAGTTTCGGCAGCCACTCGCGCATCTGTTCGTCGCTGGTCAGCTCGAGGAACACCGTCGCGGTGAGCTGGCCTGGTTCGGGAATCATCGGGTTGTAGGTGTCGAGTTCGACCTGGATCTCCTCGTCGGTGACGAGCTTCTCCACGCGCGCCATCTCCTGGATCTGCAAGCGCATCGTGTCGCGATTCTCGAACATCACCGTGATCAGCGTGCCGAACGAGAGACGCCGGCGGCGCTTGATCTCCATCACGGCGGCACGGAACTCGTCTCGCTCACGTTCGTAGGCACGCACGTCGGCGATGTCGTCGAGGCGGAGCTTGCGACTGCTGTTCTGGGACATGACAACTCCTGTGCGTTTCTGCGCTCGGACGATGCCGTGGCACGTCTCGAACGCGCGCTGGTCTGATCAGGGTTCCTCGGCGATGCCGTACGCGCGGGCGATCACCTGGAGCGGGTGTTGGGGCGTTCGCCCCGTCTGTTCGACGATGGCGGTGTTCGCGAGGTGGCAGTCGCCGGCGACGATGTCACCGCCCGCCTTGTCGATGTGTTCGCCCAGCTTCTTCGCGATCGGTACCGAGATCTCCTCGTTGCCGGCACGGAAACCCCACATGCCGTCGATGCCCGAGCACTGTTGCACCAGCTTGACCTTGGCGCCGGTGAGCTTCATCAGATCCCGGCTCTTGAACCCGATGTTCTGAGCACGGAGATGGCAGGGCGTGTGATACGCGATCGTCTCGACGGTGTCACCGGTGAAGTCGGTGTCGAGCGAGGTGTCGTCGCCCTTGTGGACCTTCATCAGGTACTCGGCGGCGTCATAGGTGTGTGCCGCAACGAGCTCCGCGTCCGGACCGCCGACGTAGTCGACGTAGTCCTTCTTGATCACATAGCTGCACGTGGGCTGCGGCACGACGATGTCGGTGCCCGCGCGGACCTCGGCGGCGAGCGTCTCGACGTTCTTCTCGGCGACCTTCGTGAACTCCTTGACGTTGCCCGAGTGCAACCACGGGGCCCCACAACAGCCGGCGTCGGTGTTGTCGCACTCGATGCCGTTGCGCTCGTAGACCTTGACGAGGTCCTTGCCGATCGCGGTCTCCTGGTACTCGACGAGGCAGGTCGGAAAGACGGTCACCCTGCCCTGGCGTCTCGTGAGGGTGATCTTGGGACGCTTCTTGAACCAGGTGGAGAAGCGCTGCTTCGCGTAGGGCGGCAGAAGTCGGACCGAGGACACGCCGGTGGCCTTCGAGACGACCTTGCGAATGCCCGATCCCGGTTCGGCGTTGACGACCTTGTTGGCGATCGGTCCGGTGCTCGTGGCCAGCGTCCCGAGGAGATCGGTGCGCGCCATCATCTGCGTGGTCGCCTTCGCTCGGGACGACGTGATGCCGTTGGCGTGCTGCATCGCGTCGGCGCGCAGCATCAGGCGTGGGAAGTCGAGGTTCCACTCGTGCAGCTCGGGGATGTACGGACAGTTGACGTAGCAGAGCTTGCACTGGAAGCACTCGTCGACGACCTGGTCCTGTTCGGCGGGGGTGAGGCGCCCGGCGTCCTGGTCCTCGTGCTCGTCGATCATCTCGAACAGCGTCGGAAACGACGTGCAGAACTTGAAACAGAGGCGGCATCCGTGGCACAGGTCATAGACCCGTGTGAGCTCCTCGCGGACGTCTGCCTCGTCGAAGTAGACGGGATCCTTGGGGTCGTACGTCGTGGTCATGGAACACTTCTTCCGGCGTGGTGACGAGAATCCACCGAGGCGACAGGCGCAGCGGTGGGTGGACACGGAGGGGGCCGTCGTGCGACCCCCTCCGATCGGACCACTCGAAACGAGTGGACGCTGGTGTCAGGCCAGCGCTTCGAGGCCCTGGGTGAAGCGCCCGGCGTGGCTCTTCTCGGCGCGCGCCAGCGTCTCGAACCAGTCGGCGATCTCGTCGAAGCCTTCGTCGCGTGCCGTCTTGGCGAAGCCCGGGTACATCTGGGTGTACTCGTAGGTCTCGCCGGCGATCGACGCCTTGAAGTTCTCCTCGGTGTCACCGATCGGCTCGCCCGACGCAGGGTCGCCGACTTCGGCGAGGTACTCGAGGTGACCGTGTGCATGGCCGGTCTCGCCTTCGGCGACCGAGCGGAACAGCGCGGCGGCGTCGGGGTAGCCCTCGATGTCGGCCTTCTGGGCGAACCACAGGTAGCGGCGGTTGGCCTGGCTCTCGCCGGCGAACGCCTCCTTCAGGTTCTCGTGGGTCTTGGTGCCGTTCAGGTCACCCATGGTGGTCTCCTTGGTTTGGGGGGATGGTTGGGGGATGGTTGGAGGTCGGAGATCTCGGACGGGTCGACCGCAAGCGTGTGGTGGCGCCGTGACCTCGAGCCCTCGGACCCGGAAGCCTCGGCCGGTCCGGACGACGACTTCACACCCCCGAGCGTATGTACATCGCCGACGGATCAACAATTCCCCGTCGCTCGCGACGCACCCCTCTCGTCCGACACCCTTCGTGTCGCAATTCTGGTGGGCCGCCTCACCCGAAGTGTCACGCAAACGGGGTTTCTCCTAGCATCCGGGGCGATGCCGGGATCGAAGCTCAGGTTCGAACGGGAGGCGATGCTCGACGCACTGCGCGCCGGCACCACCGACGACCCGTTCGACGTCCTCGTGATCGGCGGCGGGATCACCGGGGTGGGCGTGGCACTCGACGCTGCCGCACGCGGGCTTCGCACGGCGCTGGTCGAGCGCGACGACTTCGCCAGCGGCACGTCGTCGAAGAGCTCGAAGATGGTCCACGGCGGGCTCCGCTATCTCCAGAACGGCGATGTCCGCCTCGTCTACGAGGCACTGCGCGAGCGTCGCCGTCTCATGAGGAACGCTCCGCACCTCGTGGAGATCCTGCCGTTCATGATCCCGATCCTGACCAAGGACGGCGTCGTGTCGAAGAAGGTCGCCAAGGCGCTGGGCTCGGCGATGTGGATGTACGACGTCACGGGTGGCTGGCGCATCGGCAAGCTCCACCGGCGGATGTCGGCGCAGGAGGCGGCCGAGCACTTCCCGACCACCTACCTCGACAAACTCAGCGCCGGGTATCTCTACTTCGACGCCGGCGCTGACGACGCCCGCCTGACGCTCACGATCGCCCGCACCGCAGCCGACCGCGGTGCGGTGATCGTGAATCGCTGCGCCGTCGTCGACCTGGCCGTCCACGCCGTCGACAGCGTCGCCGACGCACCCGTCAGCACGGTGACCGTCGAAGCCGACGGCGAGCGCTTCGACATCGCGGCACGGTGCGTCGTGAACGCTGCCGGGGTGTGGGCCGACGACGTCCGGTCCTTCGACGAGCGGGTACGTCCGGATTCGATCCGCCCGGCGAAGGGCGTGCACGTCACCGTGGCGTGGGACCGCGTCCGCGTCGACATCGCCGTGATCATCCCGGTGCGCAGCGACCGGCGCAGCCTGTTCCTGGTGCCGTGGGGCCCTCGGCCCGACGGGTCGTTCACCCACGTGTACGTGGGTACCACCGACACCGACTACGACGGCCCGCTCGACGATCCGCAGTGCACCGCAGACGACATCGACTACATCTTGACCGCGCTGAACGAGGCCCTCGATCCGTCGACGACCGAACGGCTCACCCCCGACGACATCACCGGCGTCTGGGCCGGTCTGCGTCCGCTCGTGAAGACCCCGACCGGCGTCGGCGCCACCACCTCGAAGACCGCCGATCTGTCGCGCCAGCATCAGGTGGCTGTGAGCGATGCCGGAGTCGTGCGGGTGAACGGCGGCAAGCTCACGACCTACCGAGCGATGGCCGAGGACACCGTCGATCTGGTCGTCGCCCGGCTCCATGCGCCGTGGCGCGCCCGCCGCTCCCCCACCCGCCGCCTGAAACTGATCGGCGCCGACCGGCCCAGCACCGCACAGCGAGGTACGACCGAACACCATCTGGTGCATCGCTACGGCACGATGGCCGACGAGATCCGCGCCCTGGTCGCGCTTCGTCCCGATCTCGCCGAACCGCTCGTGGCCGGGCAGCCCTACCTGCGCGCCGAGGCGGTGTACGCCGTGCGCCACGAGATGGCGACCACACTCGACGACATCCTCGCCCGGCGCACGAGAGCCCACCTGTTCGACCGCGACGCCAGCTTGGCCGCCGCCCCCGCCGTCGCGTCCCTCGTCGCCGCAGAACTCGACTGGTCGCCGGCCGAAACCGAACGTCAACTCGACGCATATCGACGCCTGTGCGACGACGAGCAGAACGCAGGAGTCGAACGTGCCCACGTCGCCAACACCACCGATTGAGCTCCTCGGCAGCCGGTCACGGATCGCCGCACCCGCCGTCGAGGTGCCCGAGGAAGCGATCGAGGCGCTGGCGTCGATCTGCGAAACGATCGAAGCCGATGGCGCCGACCACGACGCGGTCGCCGAGGCCAGCCGCGACTGGTGGCCGCTGGCACTCCACTGGGCGCTCGCCGGGCAGGTGCCACAGCTCGCCGACGTCGTCGTGCGGCCGACGACGACCGACGAGGTCGTGCGAGTGGTGCAGGTGTGCAACAACGCCCGACTTCCTCTCACGGTCGCCGGCGGCCGCAGCGGCGTGTGTGGCGCCGCCGCACCGGTGTTCGGCGGTGTCGTTCTCGACGCCACCGCACTGAGCGGCGTGGTGAGCGTCGACACGATCTCCGGCATCGTCGAGGTGCTGCCGGGCACGTTCGGGCCCGATCTCGAAGACGAGCTGCAGACGGCACACGGGCTGTCGGTGGGCCACTTCCCACAGAGCTTCGATCTCGCAACGGTGGGCGGCTGGGTCGCCTCGCGCGGAGCCGGCCAGTACTCGACGCGCTACGGCAAGATCGAGGACATGGTCGTCGGCCTCGAAGCGGTGCTGGCCGACGGCACGATCGTACGTACCGGCGGGGCACCTGCCGCAGCGGCGGGTCCGGATCTGACGCAGTTGCTCGTCGGTTCGGAGGGCACGCTGGGCGTGATCACGCGAGTGTGGCTGCGAACACACCCGGTACCGACGCACGAACGACGCGCGGCATATGCCTTCTCCACGTTCGCCGACGGCATCGAGGCGTGCCGCCACATCCTCCAGGACGGCGCCACACCGGCGGTCCTACGGCTCTACGACGCCGCCGAATCCCAGCGCGGTCAAGGTGGTGACGGCTCCCAGTGCATGCTGCTCGTCCTCGACGAGGGTCACGTCGAACTGGTCGATGCAACGATGTCGATCGTCGAGCACTGCTCGATGCTCGCGGGCGCCGAGCCGATGGACGAGGCGCTCGTCGACGCCTGGATGGGTCACCGAAACGACACCTCTGCGCTCCAGGGGCTCACCCGCAAGGGATTCGTCGTCGACACGATGGAGATCGCTGCGCCGTGGTCGCGTCTCGGCGCGCTGTTCGACGACGTGCGCGCCGCGATGATGGCCGTGCCCCATGCCCGTGCGGCGACGTGCCACCTGTCGCACAGTTATCCCGACGGCGCCTGCCTGTACTTCACGTTCGCCGCGACCCCGCCTCCCGACGAGGTGGAATCGACCTACGTCGCACTGTGGGATGCCGGCCAGCGCGCCGTGTTGGCGGGAGGCGGCAACCTGTCGCACCACCACGGGGTGGGGTTGAACCGGGGACGGTTCATGGCTGAGGCCCTCGGTTCGGCCCACGGTGTGCTGGCCGGGATCAAAGCGGCACTCGACCCGAACGGCATCATGAACCCCGGCAAGCTGGGACTGCCGACGCCGTTCGGCGAGGTGTCGTGGCCGTGAGCACCGCATCACCGCGCAGCCGCTGGGACCGCCAGGCGATCCGTGCGGGCATCGGGGTCTGTTTGATCCTTGCGATACCGCTCACGTTGATCGCTGCAGTCGTCGACTCGGACTCGTCGGGACTCAACGCCTTCTTCTTCTTCGGTGCGATGTTCGGCTTCGTGCTCGGCGCAGGCTGCGCTGCATGGGTGCAACGGTGCGGGACCCCCCTGTCGCACGGTGTGGTCACCACGATCACGGCCTATCTCGGAGCGCAAGCCGTGTTCATCGCGATCCGTCTGCTGCGCGACCAGAGCGTCAACTGGTTCGGCGTGTTCTTCACGCTGTCGCTCGTGATCCTCGCCGGCGTGGCGGGTGGCATGCTGGGCAGCCAACTCCAGGCACGGGGCTTCGTGCCGTCCGGTCAACGAACCAATCAGCGGGGGGACCAATGAGCACGGTGCTGGTCATCGACGTCGGCACGACGGGGCTGCGCGCCGCGATCGTCGACGACACGCTCGCCGTCCGGGCGATGGAGTTCCGAGCCTGCCCGCCGATCACACCGGCGCCCGGGCTCGTCGAGTTCGACGGCGCCGAGATGGCAGCGAAGCTGCTCGATGCGGCACGGACCGTGCTGGCGGCCGCCCAGCAGCCCGTCGAGGCGGTGGGGATCACCAACCAGCGCGCGAGCACACTGGTCTGGGACCGAGCGACGGGCGAGCCGGTCGGACCCGGTCTCGGCTGGCAGGACCTGCGCACCGTCGGCGAGTGCATCATGGCCAGGATCGAACACGGTTGGGCGATCGCACCGAACCAGTCGTCGACCAAGGCGGGATGGCTGCTCGCGAACACGCCGGGCCTCGAGGGTCGCGACCTCTGTGTCGGCACGATCGACAGCTGGATCGCGTGGACGCTGAGCGGGGGTGCCCTGCACGTCAGCGACCAGACCAACGCCTCGGCGACCACGAACGGTCTGCGCGTCGTCGATGGCTCGGCGTGGGCACACGATCGATGCGAGGCCTTCGGTGTGCCCGAGTCGTTCCTGCCGAGTGTGGTCGATTCCGTCGGCGTGATCGGTCACGCCACGGCACTGCCCGGCGCACCGCCGATCGCTGCCCTGCTCGGCGACCAACAGGCATCGCTGATCGGGCAGAGCTGCGTCCGCCCCGGTCGGGCCAAGATCACGTTCGGCACCGGGGGCATGCTCGACCTCTGCACGGACACCGGCGCTCCGTCGGGTGCGCATCGCCACCAAGCAGGTACCTATCCACTGCCCTTGTGGTCGCGAGACGGCGAGATCACCTGGGGCGTCGAGGCGATCATGCTCTCGGCGGGCACCAACGTCGAATGGCTCCGTGACGACCTCGGGCTGATCGCCTCCAGCGCCGAGAGCCACGACGTTGCATCGATGTGTGACGACACCGACGGCGTCGTCTACGTGCCCGCACTGCTCGGCCTCGGTACGCCGAAGTGGGACTACGGCGCACGTGGCACGCTGCTCGGCATCACCCGCGGCACCGCACGACCGCACGTCGTGCGAGCCGTGCTCGAGGGCATCGCCCACCGTGGTGCCGATCTGCTCGACGCCGCCCGCACCGACAGCGGCATCGACATCCACACGGTGCGCATCGACGGCGGCATGAGCGCCAACCCCACGTTCGCGCAGGCGCTCGCTGACGCCGCCGACTGCCCGATCGAAGTCGCTCCGGTGACCGAGTCGACCACGATCGGCGCCGCCTTCATGGCGGGGCTCGGTGTAGGCCTGTTCTCGAGCCTCGACGATCTCGACGACCTCTGGACACCGGCACAGGTCGTCGAGCCGCGCGATCGCCGGACGCATGCCGAGCGACGCGAACGCTGGGCGGACGCACTGGAGCGCGCCGGTGGCTGGTACGCCGATCTGTCTGCACTCGAGTTCTGAGCGATCACCAGTTGACCATGCGACGGACCCTAGAATTGCTCCGATGCCCTCCCAGCGGGAAGGCTGTCGTACGCATGACCCCGAAAGGACACTCCCCCGTGGATCTCGACCCCGCCGCACCGGCCACCAGCCGGCGCGGCCTCATCGGCGCATTGGGTGCGGCCGGACTTGCCGGTGCAGCTGCACTCAGCATCGCCCGGCCCGCAGCCGCCGCCCCGACCAGCCCGACCGACAGCGACAAGGTGCTGCTGCGCCAGGTGATGCGGCTCGAACTGACCGCCGAGGCGCTCTACCGCGAAGCGATCGACTCCGGGCTGTCCGACGTCGCCGGCGAGCTCGCAGCGGTGTTCGCCGAGAACCACGCCACCTATGCCACGAAGATCGCCGGTGCCGCCGGCTTCTCCGCTGACACCCTCGACCAGCGCGTCTTCGACGAGTTGCAGCCGGCGTTCGCCACCAGTGACGCCGATGCCTTCGCCGAAGCAGCGGCAAGCCTCGAGAACACGGCCGTCGCCACCCACACCGAACTCCTGCCGGAGTACGAGTCGTACAACGCCCGCAAGCTGACCGCCTCGATCCTCGTGGTCGAAGCCCGTATGGCGACCGTGCTCACCGACTTCGCAGGGCTCGTCTCCGACCTCGACGACGTCTTCGCGCCGGATGCGCAAGCGCTGGAGCTCACCGCAGGAGCCGCGTCATGACCACGCACGGCACCGATGCGTCTCGCTACGGCCGGCGCGACGCCCTCAAACTGGGCGGCCTCACCGTCTCGGTGGCCGCACTCGTCGCAGCGTGCGGCACCGATCGCACCGGCGATGCCGCACCCGGCCGCGTCGGCTACGCACCGCCGATCACCGACCCGCCCGACTATGCCATCGACGACGCCGTGATGCTGCGGACCGCTTCGTCGCTCGAACTCACCGCAGTCGCCGTCTACGAGGCGATCCTCGACAGCGGTGCGCTCGACGAGTCCACCACCGTGCTGGTGGAACGGCTGATCGAAGACCACCGGGCGATCGCCGCCGAGATGGGGCGCCTCACCGAGTCGGTCGGTGGCGTGGCGTGGGAGTGCACCAATCCCTGGTACATGGACCGCTCCGTCGATCCGCTCATCGAGGCAGTGATCAACAGCGACGACCCGCAACGCGACATGCTCAACAGCGCCGTCGCGTTCGAGGACATCGCGGCTGCGACGCATCAGACGCTCACACTGGAACTGTCCGATCCCGATGCGGCGGCCGCGACGATCGCGGCGGCCACCCTCGAGTCGCGGCACGCCGCGTTCATCGTGGCGGCGGCCCGTGGCCCGGAGGGTTACGTCAGCCCCACGATCGGCGGCGGCGAAGTGCAGAACGACGCCGACGGCATCCCGTTCCAGTTCTCGATCACCTCACGTTTCGGCTCGACCGGCCAGGTCGAACTCGTGGCGGGTGCGCCGAACGAGAACGGGGTCCGACAGACGTTCATCCTGCAGACGCCGTCGCTCAACTCCTGGATCTACAACGAGCTCGAACCCACCTGCTGAGCACGGTGGCGGTGCCGTACACTCGGTGCCGCAATGGTGAGGTGGCCGGGTGATCGCGGCGGTGCGTGCTGCACCGTCGAGGAAAGTCGGGACTCCACAGGGCAGGGTGCTGGCGAGAGCCAGGTCGGGGCGACCTGACGGACAAGTGCAACAGAGAGAGACCGCCGATGGATCGGTCCACTCCGGTGGATCGTTCACAGGTGAGGGTGAAACGGTGCGGTAAGAGCGCACCAGCGGCGACGGCGACGTCGTCGGCTCGGTAAACCCCACCCGGAGCAAGGCCGAGCAGAGGGCATGGACGGCCCGTCCGTCCGGTTCGCCGGACACCCTCGGGTAGGCCGCACAGATGGATGGTCACCGGGTGCTCGCACCCACAGAATCCCGCTTACAGGCCACCTCACCGTTGCGACCACCGTGGCCGGCCTTTCAGCCGAATGTGTCAGCGGGCGCAGTGGCCGACGTCGAATGGATGGTGGCGGTATTCGTGGGCGAGGGATCAGACGCGCATCCAGTAGGGCGTGTAGTACTGCTCGTGGGCGGTGCGGTACTCGTCGTCGCCGTGACGCGTGTCGTCGTGGTCGGGTGCGCCCTTGATCTGGTCCTTGGTCATGCTGACGAAGACCTTCTCCTCGGTGTGGTCGATCCGCGTGATCGTGCCGGCGGGAATCATCCGCTTCTTGCCGAAGATCCAGAAGCCGGTGTCGACCACGACGTGCTGACGTCCGGCTTCGGTGCTGCTGTCGTCGATCTTGCCGATCTCGCCGTCGGTGGCCTCGACGTCGTACCCGACGAGGTCCTGGTCACTGGACCAATCGGATGACTGGTGGTTCCAAATGGTGTCCATCTCGTGCCTCCTGTCCCGGCTCTTCCAGCCGCCCTGTCGCTCACCGCAACGGGACCTGCGGTGAGCGACGCGAGCAGCCTGCCCGCGGACACATCGCTCGAAACGCGTCCGAACGACCAACGAAAATCGTCACATTCGGTGCCAGACGACAACGGTGACGACGTCGCTGCGGCTTCCCGCCGCGGCGCGGTCCCGGTCCGTTCCGGACCGGTGTGATGCGACTAGGTTGCGCAGCGACATGGGGGTGTCATCGACGGGCCGGGGGGCCGCACAGCTGCAACGGGTGGCATGGCAGTTGCTGCCTGCCTTCGGACTCGTTGCCGTCCAGCTGGTCTTCTTCGGGATGCCCGCGGGCGCCTGGGTACGAGGCGTCGTGCTCGGACTGTTGACCGCCCTGCTCGCAATGGGCATGGCGCTCGTCTACCGGGCGAACCGGGTGATCAACTTCGCACAAGCCGACCTCGGATTCGTCCCGACGACACTCGCCGTTGGACTGATCGTGTTCTCGGGGCTGCCCTATCTGTTCGGCTTCGGCGTCGGGCTCGTGGCCGCCGTCGCACTGGGGGCGGTCGTCGAGCTGGCCTTCGTGCGCCGATTCTCCCGCGCCTCACGGCTCGTGCTCACCGTCGCCACGATCGGCATCAGTCAGTTGCTCGTCGTACTGGCACTGCTCATCCCCCGGATGTGGGGCGAGAGCGTGGCATCGCAGCGCATCGCTCCCCCGGTCGACTGGAAGGTCACGGTCGGCACGTTCATCCTGTCGGCCAACGATCTGATCGCCCTGATCGTCGCACCGCTGGCGATGGTCGCCGTCGCCGTGTTCCTCGGCACCACGCGGCTCGGCACCGCCATCCGGGGTGCCGCCGAGCGCAGCGAACGGGCACTGATGCTCGGGATCCCGGTGGCCTGGCTCTCGACTCTCGTGTGGGCGATCGCCGCAGGCTTGTCGTTCCTCGCGCTGTTCCTGCGCGCCGGCATCCTCGGTGTGCCGCTCGGCGCTGCACTCAGCTTGTCGACGCTGGTGCTGGCGCTGGCGGCGCTCGTCATCGGTCGGCTCCGCCACCTGCCGACCGTCGCCACCACCGCCGTCGCACTCGGCGTGCTGGAGTACGGCGTCGCCTGGAATGCGACCAGCCCGCTACTCGTCACCCCGATCGTCGGCGCCGCCGTGCTGATCGCGTTGCTGCTGCAGCGCCGACAGTACGGTCGAGCAGACCGTGACGAGGCCGCCGCCTGGCGCCTCGCCGACGAAGTCCGGCCACTCGAGCCGCGGGTTTCCCGGTTGGCGCTCGTGCGCCTGCTGCGCTGGGGCACCGCCACCGCCATCCTCGTCGGGCTGGTGCTGATCCCGCTGCTGCTGCGCACCGACCAGATCATCAAGGCGACCGCCGTCGTCGTGTTCGCGGTCATCGGCCTGTCGCTCGTCGTGCTGTCGGGCTGGGCAGGACAGATCTCGTTGGGCCAGATGGCGTTCGTCGCCATCGGTGCTGCCGTCAGCGCGAAGTGCACGATCAACTGGAACATCGACATGTCGCTGTCGTTGGCGCTCGGCGGCGCTGCGGGTGCCGTCGCTGCACTCGTCGTCGGACTTCCCGCACTTCGACTGCGTGGGCTCTACCTCGCCGTCACCACGCTGGTGTTCGCGCTGGCGGTCAACGCCTGGTTGCTCAACCGGCAGTTCTTCGACTGGGTGCCCCGAGAGCGGATCGAGCGGCTCGCACTGTTCGGCCGGATCGACGTGTCGACGCCCACGCGCTTCTACGTCTACACACTCGTGGTGTTCGCCCTGGTGTACCTCGCGCTGCGTGGGGTCCGCCACAGCCGAACCGGCCGGGCGATCATCGCGCTGCGCGAGAACGAACTCGCAGCCCAGGCGTTCTCGGTGTCTCCGGTTCGGGTGAAGTTGACCGCGTTCGTCATCTCGGGGTCCGTCGCCGGGATCGCCGGTGGGTTGTTCGTGCACCTGAGCCAGAGCTTCGACCTCACGAGCTACAGCGCTGCGGCCAGCCTCGACGTGTTCACGGCGGCCGTGGTCGGCGGGCTCGGCTCGCTCTTCGGCGGCGTGCTGGGGGCGGTGTTCCTGCGTGGCAGCGAGTGGTTCATCACCGCTCCCGAGTGGCGGTTGCTGTCGTCCGCGATGGGCGTCCTGATCGTGCTGCTGATCCTCCCCGGCGGCCTCGCCAGCCTGGTGGTCAAGGTGCGCGACTGGTACGTGGGCATCGCCGTCGAACGCTCCGAGCGTGCCGTGGTTCCCCCCGCCCGGGTCTCGGAGAACCGCGAGCCGATCGCGGTTCGCGCAGACCTCGGCTCGAGAGATCACGAACCGGTCGACGAGGTGTCGATCGGGGGCGGCTCGTGACGGCGCCGGACCAGTCTGCGCCGGTCCTGCGACGCTTCGCCTACGGGATGCGCCATCCGAAGCAGTGGATCACCGACCTGTGCGGTGGCCAGGCTGCCTATCCGCTGATCATCCTGTTCGGCCTCAACGCGGTCGACGAACTCGACCGCACCGCTTTCGGCATCCTGCTGCCGGAGATCCGCGAGTCGTTCGACATCAACATCTCCACCGCACTGTCGATCGTGGCGCTCTCGTCGGTCGCCGCACTCGCACTCCAGGTGCCGATCGCGCAGTTCGCCGACAAGTCCAAGCGCATCCCCCTCGTCGTGATCGGCGCCCTGGCCTGGGCGACGTTCTCGGGCATGACCGGTCTGGCCACCGGCCTCATCCTGCTGACGATCGCCCGGTCGGGATCGTCGCTCGGCAAGGCGGTGATCGATCCGACCCACAACTCGCTGATCGCCGACTACTACCCGATCGAGTCACGGTCCCGGGTCTACAGCTTCCACCGCGCCGCCAACGCCGTCGGTGCGTTCGTCGGCCCCCTGACCGCGGGAATGCTCGCGTTCTACTTCGACTGGCGGGTCCCGTTCCTCGTGTTCGTGATCCCGACGGTGATCTTCGCCGTGCTCGCGCTGAAGATGCACGAGCCGACGCGGGGCCGCTGGGAACGCCACGCCACCGGGGCATCACAGGACATCATCGACACCGAGGAGGAGTCGCCGTCGTTCGCCGAGAGTTGGCGCACCGCGCACAAGGTGAAGTCCCTCGAGCGCATCTGGTGGAGCCTGCCGTTCCTCGCCACGTCGTTGATCGGCTTCGTCACGCTCGCCGCCCTGCTGTACGAGCAGAAATTCGACCTCGACGAACGAGCTCGCGGCGTCGCTGCGGCGGTCTCCGAGCCGTTCGCCCTCGTCGGCCTGGTCGTCGGCGCCCGCATCGCGACCCGGCGGTTCGTCGGCAACGTGAAGGGCCTGATCCGGTTCGTCGCGACGGTCGCGCTGGTGACGTCGGTCGCATCTGCCGGGTTTGCCTTCGCTCCCAACGTCTTCGTCGCCGTGGCGATGAACTGTGTCATCTCGGCGTCGCTCGCGATCATCGGACCGGGCGTGCTCGCGGCGCTCTCGCTGGCGATCCCGCCCCGGGCGCGGGCCACCGGATTCGCGATCGGTTCGCTGTGGGTCATCCCCGGGCTGTTCGTCCTGCCGGTGATCGGATGGATCGCCGACAACTGGTCGATCGAGATCGGCATGTTGGTCATGATCCCGATGTTCGTCATCGGCAGCCTGATCCTGCGCAGCGTCGCCGATGTGATCGACGACGACATCGCCCAGGTGTGGCAGTCGGCCGCAGCGCGATCGGAGGTGCTCTACGACCGCCGCCAGGGCGCCACGAGCCTCCTGCTGCTCAAGGGTGTCGAGGCCGGCTACGAGAACCGCACCGTGCTGCACGGCATCGACCTCCGCCTCGACGAGGGCGAGGTCGTGGCGCTACTCGGCACCAACGGTGCCGGCAAGTCGACCCTGCTCAAGGCGATCAGCGGCATCGTCGAAGCCGACCGCGGTGCGATCGTGCTCGACGGGCGCGACATCACGCATGCTCCACCGAACGAGATCGCCGCCCTCGGCATCGTGCAGATGCCCGGCGGGCACGGCGTGTTCGGGTCGCTGACGGTGAAGGAGAACCTGGAACTGGCGGGGTGGACCAACCGTCGCGACACCGAAGGGGTCCGCGCCGCCACCGCCGAGGTGCTCGAGATGTTCCCCGTGCTCGCACAGCGGCTCGATTCGCCGGCTGCGAACATGTCGGGCGGCCAACAGCAGATGCTGGCCCTGGCGATGAGCTTCGTGATGCGCCCCAAGGTGCTGTTGATCGACGAGCTGTCGTTGGGTCTCGCCCCGATCGTCGTCGCCCAGCTCCTGCCGATCGTGCGCCGCATGGCCGACGACGGCGTCACCGTGGTCCTCGTCGAACAGAGCGTCAACGTCGCACTCACCGTTGCCGAGCGCGCCTACTTCATGGAACGTGGCACGATCCGCTTCGACGGCCCGACCGCCGAGTTGCTCGACCGCCCGGACCTGCTGCGATCGGTGTTCCTCTCCGCTGCTCACTCCGACGACAGCCATGCGGAGGCGCATGCCCTCGCCCCCGCGGCGGACGGTGTCGACGGCGATGCACCGATCGCCCCGCTCGATCGCGCGGTGATCGACCGCACCGCGACGCCGGTGCTGTCGGTGACCGAGGTGTCGGCGAGCTTCGGCGGGATCCGTGCCGTCGATGCGACGTCGTTCGACGTCTGGCCGTGTGAGATCGTCGGCGTGATCGGCCCGAACGGTGCCGGCAAGACCACCGTCTTCGACCTGATCTCGGGATTCACGCCGATCGACGCCGGCCAGATCGTGCTGAACGGCCGCAACATCACCTCGCTGACGGCGTCCGGACGAGCGGCGTTGGGGCTCGGGCGCTCGTTCCAGGATGCGCGCCTGTTCCCCGAGCTGACGGTGGTCGACACGCTGGCGATCGCGCAGGAACGCTTCGTCGCCAGTCGCAGCGCACTCGTCGCTGCGCTCCACCTGCCGATGGTCGTCGACTCCGAACAGCACGTCGCCATGCGCGTCGACGAGCTGGTCGAACTCATGGGCCTCGGTGACCATCGCAACAAGTTCGTGCGGGAGCTGTCCACCGGCACCCGCCGTGTCGTCGATCTGGCGTGCCTCGTCGCACACCGGCCGACGGTGATCCTGCTGGACGAACCCACCTCGGGAATCGCCCAGCGCGAAGTCGAAGCGCTGGCGCCGGTCATCCGACGGCTGCGCGACGAGATGGGTGCGAGCCTGGTCATCGTCGAACACGACATCCCGTTCGTGTCCGAGGTGTCCGACCGGCTGCTCGCACTCGAACAGGGTCAGGTCATCGCGACCGGATCGCCAGCGGACGTTCTGGCCCATCCAGACGTCATCGAGTCATACCTCGGCACGTCCGGTGCCGCGATCGCCCGATCAGGGGGAACGGAGTAGATCATGCAACCAGCACAGGCCGAAGGCGGGGGCACCTCGTCGAACAACCTCAAGAAGTGGGGGCCGATCGGTGCGATCGTCCTGGTCGTCGCCGCCATCGTGGGCATCGTCCTCGTCACCGGAGGCGACGACGGCGACGACGGCGACGTCGCCGTCGACACCACGACTGCGGCGACCGAGGCGCCGGTGGTGACGGAGGCACCCGGAACCACCGATGCGTCGCAGGAGACGACGCCCGACGGCACCGAACCCGACGGGACCGAGCCCGGCGGCACCGAGATCACGTTCCCGTTGTCGTTCAGCCAGGCCCAGGACCAGGGCCTCGACGTGGCCTGGGACGACCGCTGCGACACCACGACCGGCAACCTGGCCGTCGAGTGGTTCTTCGCACCGGAGTGCTACGCCCCGTTCGACGGCGACAACGGAGGCGACACGACCCGCGGCGTCACCGCGGACACGATCAAGGTCGTGCAGTACTTCGGTCCCGACGACGACCCGATCATCAACTACCTGTCCGACGCCGTGTCGGTCACCGACACCAACGCTCAGTCCGAGCAGACCGCCCGCGACATGCTCGGCATGTTCGAGCAGTTCTACGAGTTCTACGGACGCACGATCGAACTCGAGACCTACGTGAGCACGGGACTTGCGAACGACGAGGTCACCGCGCGGGCCGACGCCGTTCGCATCGCCGAGGACTTCGAGCCGTTCGTCGTGCTCGGTGGGCCGGCATTGACCAGTGCATTTGCCGACGAGCTGACCGCCCGTGACGTGATGTGCGTCGGGTGCACGCCCGGTCAACCGCCGGAGTGGTACGCCGAGCGGGATCCGTACGTGTACGGGCTGGCGATCAGCGCCGCTCAGAGCCGGGCACACGCCGTCGAGTTCATCTCCAAGCAGCTCGCCGGCGGCAACGCCGAGTTCGCGGGCGACGCGGCGTTCCAGGGCCAACCGCGGGCGTTCGGCCACGTGTGGATCTCGTCGAGCCCGGAATCGCCCGTGATCGCCGAGTCGTTCGAATCGGACCTCGCCGGCGGTGGGGTCACGATGGTCGAGTCCTTGCCCTACACGCTCGACCCCGGCTCGATCCAGGCGCAGGCATCTCAGATCATCGCCAAGTTGAAGTCGTCGGGCGTCTCCACCGTGGTGCTCGTCAGCGACGGCATCGCACCACGCGATCTCACCACGGAGGCCACCGCCCAGGAGTACTTCCCCGAATGGGTGATCGTCGCACCGGCGCTCTCGGACCTCACGGCCTTCGGCCGCACCTACGACCAGGCCCAGTGGGCCCATGCCTTCGGCGTGACCCACGGTGCCGTACCGGTCACGCCGGAGATCTCCGGCTTCTACGGTTTGTACGAATGGTTCATGGGCGCCGAGCCCCCGGCCAAGGACACGATCGGGCTCCTGATGCCGAACTACACGTTCCTGGCAGCGAACCTGCAGGCGACAGGACCGGATCTGACCCCGGAGAACTTCCGCGACGCACTGTTCGCCGGAGCGGGGACGACGCCGGCGCTGACCCAGCCCCTGCTCACCTACGGCGACAAGGGGTTCTGGCCCGACACCGACTACAACGGGGTCGACGACGCCACGCTGATCTGGTGGGATCCCGCAGCGACGGGACCCGACGAGATCCGCAAGGAGGGCACCGGTATGTGGACGTTCGTCGACGGCGGCAAGCGCTACCTGCCGGGCGAGTGGCCGACCGACGTCAAACTCTTCGACCCGGAGGGCGCCGTGACGATCTACGAGACACCGCCACCGTCGGAAACGCCGCCCGACTACCCCAGCCCTGCCGGCTGACCCATCGTTCTCGTGAACTCGTGCGGGAACTGTTCGCGCACGAGTTCACGAGATGGGGAGCGACACCGTTTCGTTGAAGGTCTGCAGCACCGGTCGGTCTCCCCGGATCACGATCCGGCAGACCGATGCGTGGTCGAGATGGCAGTTGAACGAGATCTCGATCCCGACGCCGAGCGCCCACGCCACCGCCGACTTCATCGGTGAGACGTGGCTGACCACCACGACGTTCGAGTCGGCCGCCAGCGCCACCAGGTCGGTGCACGCCTCGCGCACCCGCTGGTCGAGCGCTGCGAGCGACTCGCCCCCCTCTGGTGTGAAGTGGGGATCGTCTCGCCACAGTGACCACACCTCCGACGGCACGTCCGCTTGGGGTGTCCCCTCGTACTTCCCGTAGGCGAGTTCCATCCAGCGGTCGTCGATCTCGACGGGAAGCCCGAACGCCGCCGAGGTCTGCACCGCCCGCCGGAGCGGACTCGACACGACCTGGTCGACCTGCCACCGCTCCTGCACGTAGGCGGCCACGGCGAGCGCCTGCGCCTGGCCGTGGTCGTCGAGGTCCTGGTCGAGCCGACCCTGCAAGCGCCCTTCGCGGTTTGCCTGCGTTCGGCCGTGACGTACGAGGATCAACACCGTGGCAGTGTCCCACATGCGCCGGCGGCGGTTCACCCCAAGCGATCCGGCACCGTGTCGAGCAGCCCGTCGTGCAGGAATGCGCGACGCCGCTCGGCGTCGCCCAGATCGTTGTGGCGCCAGAGCCACACGCAGATCGCCACGCCGAGCGCCTCCAGGACGACGCTGAGCACGCCGCGGTCGACGATCGGGAGCGGGGCATCGTCGAACGACAGCCCGAAGAACGGCCACCAGAACACCTCGGTGTTGCTCCAGGCACCGTCGAACACCAGGTGCAGGATCATCCCGATCGGCAGGCCGAGCAGCATCTTGCGCACCGGCTTGCGTCCCGCCGTGGTCACCATCAGCACCGCGAGCAACCCGATGCTGACCGTCACGCTGTGCAGCGGACCGGCGCCTCCGAAGACACCATCGCCGACCGGCAGCACCGACCCGACGATCAGGAGCCGGTAGTCGAATCGCGGGTCGCGGAACACGACCCCCACGGTGACCATCGCCGTGCCGATGAACCAGAAGAACACGTCGGGTGCTCGGGCTCAGACGATCAGCAGGCGCCCGCAGTCCGGGCAGTCGGTGACGCCGGTTTCCGCTGCCTCGTCCTTCACCGTGTCGACCTCGGCCGCGGACAGCTCGAGGTGGCAGCCCTGACACTGCTTGCCGACGAGCGCGGCGACCGCCACGCCGAGTGCGCCACGTTTGCGGTCGTAGGTCGCGAGGAGTCCATCGGACAGCTGGCTGCGCAGCTCGCTGCGACGGTCCGCCAGATCGGCGAGCTCGCGGTCGATGTCGCCGACCTCGGCGGCCAATGCCTCGTCGGCGAGACGTTGCCGCTCACGAAGTTGCTGCTCACCGCCGAGATGTGCGGCCAACTCGTCGTCGAGCGTCGCCTGGGATTCGAGCGACTCCAGCTCCTGAACGTCGAGTTCGTCGATCTGCTCGTTGAGCGAATCCATCTCGTGCATGAGGGCCTCGGCCTCGCGCGGGGCGATCACCGTCTTCAGTTGGCGTTCGAGACGTTGGCGGTGCTCGGCGAGTTCGGCGCCACGCTGCTCGGCGCGCTCGATCGCTTCGCCGAGCTCGTCGATGCGCGATCGCAGCGACGTGCGCTGCTGCTCCCACGTGCGCATCGCCGAGGTCGCGCTGGCCAGGTCGGTGCGCAACGGCGAGTGCTCGTGGCGGTGTGCGAGCTGGTCGGCCTGGGTGTCGACGGCCTGAAGTGCCAGGAGCAGTTCGGGAATGGTCGCTGGTGCGTTCGCCGCGGAGTCCGCCGTCTCAGTCATTGCCAACCAGTGTGGCACCTGCGCACGATCCCAACTGATCCGTGATCGGAAGCGACGGCAACGGCGCCAACGGATCGAGGTTGTCGGGCGGGATCGTCGTACCGACCTGCACCGGGGCGAACACGGGAACGGTGGCGGGCACGGTCTCGACCGTCTCGACCGGTGTCCCGTCGGGATTCGGCGGAGCCACGGTGGTGGGTGGTGCATTCGGGTCCACCGGTGCCGGTGCACTGCCGACGACCTGCAGCTTGCATTCGTTGCCGGGCAGGTAGAGACGGGCGTTGGGACGCTTGGGCGGTGCCGGACGGTCCCAGTCGGCGAACGGGACGAACACGTGGGCCGGCTCCATGAACGCGTTCCAGATCAGCGCCGGGAAGTGACCGCCTTGCACGTTGCGCCCGTAGCCGGCAGCGACGAATTCCGGGATGTTCCGCATCGGTGTGTACGCATCGGGGTTGCCGACCCAGACGGCAGTCGACAACTGCTTGGTACCACCGACGAACCAGGCGTTGGTGTTGTTCTCCTGGGTGCCGGTCTTGCCGAATGCGGGACGACGGTCGTCGAATGCGGCCCGGCGGCCCGTGCCGCCGCCGTAGATCGGGCCCTTGAGGATCTCGACGGTCGCCAGGGCGGCATCTCGCTCGAGCACCTGGACGCCCGGGTCGAGGTGGGTGTAGATGCGCTCCCCATCGGGGCCGTCGATGGAGTCGACGTAGTACGGCTCGTGGTGCAGGCCCTCGTTGGCCAGCGTCTGGACGCCCGCCGCCATGTCGATCGGCGCCATCTCGTTCGCGCCGGTGGCGAGGCTGGCGAACGGTTCGATCGGGAGGCGCTCGGACCGCGGCTGCTCACGGTAGAGATACGGCGACTGCGCCATGCGGTAGATCGTGTCGACCACGCGATGCAGGCCGACGATCTGCGAGAGCCGCCCGAACGCGCAGTTGATCGACGCCGTCGTGTGCTCCTGCAGCGTGACCACGCCGCGGTTGACCGCATCGGTGATCTCGAACGGCTCCGCTTCGTTGCCCGGGTTCGGCAGGACGCACGGCCGCGTTCCGTCGAGCACGTCGTTGGCCTGGGCCCCCGCCTGCACCGCAGCAGCGAGGATGAACATCTTGATGCTGGAACCCGTCTGGCGCGGGCTCAGCGCCATGTTGACTTCGCGTTCGTTCGGCACGAACCCGCGACCGCCGACCATCACGCGCACGGCAGCGGAGGTCGAGTCGAGCGACACGATGGCCGCATCGAACGGTTGCACGTCGGGCAGCTCGGTACGGGCCTGTTCGGCCAGCGCCTGGAGATTCGCATCGAGCGTGGTGTGGATCCTCAGACCACCGCGGAACAGCTGGTTGTACCGCTCCTGATAGGTCTCACCGAGGATGTCGGTCTTGTTCAGAAGATAGTCGCGCAGCGCGGCGGTGAAGTACGTGGGAGCGAACGAGCGGCCCGGCAGCGACTGAACGCGCGACGGCAGGACGAAGTCCTCGGCGAGCTGTTCGGACTCCGCCTCGGTGATCTTCGCCTCGTCGACGAGACGCTCGAGCACCTGGATCCAACGTGCCCTGCTGCGTTCGGGCTCGTTGATCGGGTCGAAGCCGGACGGGGAACGGACCAGCCCGGCGAGAAACGCCGACTCGATGAACGTCAGATCGCCCGCGGTCTTGCCGAAGTACGTCTCTGCGGCGGCCTCGATGCCGTAGGCGTTGTTGCCGAAGAACACCGTGTTGAGGTACCGAGCCAGGATCTCGCGCTTCGACATCTGCTTCTCGAGCATCCGCGCGTAGTGCATCTGCAGCAGCTTGTACCGTCCATCGCGCTCGAGGCCGGCGAGATAGTCGTTCTTGACGACCTGCATCGTGATCGTCGAGGCGCCCTGCTGTGGTGAATCCGACGCGAAGTTCGACAGCGTGGCACGCACCAGGCTGCGCACGTTGATGCCGTCGTGGCTGAAGAACTCCTTGTCCTCGACCACGAGGAACGCGTCGATCACGGCTTGTGGGATCTCCTCGTAGGCCAGTGGCTGGGAGTTCTCGAGTTCGTAGAACGCGATCTCCTCACCGTTCACGTCGTACACGTAGGTCCGCTGGGCGAGCGCTTCGAACTCGGGCAGCACCACCGGCAACTCTTCGTGGGCGTTCGCCGTCGACCAGACCCGAGGTGCGATGCCGACGACCGTCGCCGTCAGCAGCAGCGCGCCGGCGGCCACCACGAGGAACAGTCTGGGAACGAAACCGAGCAGGCGCACAGTGGGTTCGACGATAGTGGCCGTGGCAGCAAGGGTGTCGGCAGTCCCGGCGCAGCGATCCGACGAGCCGACAGTCGCCGGCGAGCGCTACCGTCGCGCCCATGTCCGGTACGGGGTGCAGCCACGTGGCCATCGCGGAGAGCTGATCGGCTCGTGCAACGTCGACCCGATGTGGTGCTGTGGGGGGCCGGGATGGTCGCCGGCGTCCATGCGGACGCGTGCCGGTCGCTCGACTGGCGGGTGGCGGCGGTCGCGTCCCGCTCGACCGAGCGCGCCAGCGCTCTCGCCGCACTCGTCGGCGCCAGGTCGACCACGTTCGACGACCTGCTCGCGAGCAAGCAGGGCGACATCGCGATCGTCGCCACTCCCCCCGCAGCGCATGTCGACGCCGCCGTCGCCCTGCTCGACGCCGGCTACCACGTCGTCGTCGAAGCCCCCATGGCCTGCAGACTCGCTGAGGCGGACCGGCTGATCGAGGCCGAGGAACGCATCGGTCGTCCGGTGCTCTACTCCGAGCACCTGGCAGCGGCGCCGACGGTCGACGGCCTGCTGGTGCGCGTCGAGAGCATCGGGGCGCTCACCCATCTGTCGGCACGCGCCACCCAGGCGCCGCCGGCGTGGCGACCCGACGACGGCATCGACGCCCACTGGGGTGGTGGCGCATTGTTCGACCTGGGCGTGCACCCCGTCGGCCTCGTGCTGCGCACCGCCGCCGAGTCAGGCGCCGGACGGCCGGTGTCGCTCAGCTCGGTCATCGTCGACGCCGGCACGCGCCACGAGCACGGCACCATCAAACTGCGGTTCGAGTCGGGGCTGGTCGCGACGATCGTCGCCCGCTGGCAGCCCGAGGCGGCACCGGACGGTGACCTCCAGGCGTCGAGCGCGAGTGCGGTGCTGAGGGCCGAGCTGTATCCCTCGCCCACGCTCGAGCACAACGGCACGGCCGTGACGCTCGGCGCTGCGGTCCGCGCGACCGGTCCGTCGCTCGTCGACGACTACGGCTACGCACCGCAGCTGAAACGGTTCTGGACGAACATCCGCACGGGACGGCCGGTCCCCGCCACCTCACGTCTGGGCCGCCAGGTGCTCGACGTGATCTGCGCCGCTCACTGGTCGGCCGGACGCGATGCGATCGAGGTGCCGCTGCCGTTCTCCGGCCCGAGGGATCAGACGCCGGCCGAACTCCACGACACCGCCGTCCGTGGTGTCTGACACCCAGGGGCTCAGCCGAGGGAGAGGTCGCGACCCTTCTCGATGACGACCACACCGTCGTCGCTGACGGTGAACCGCTCCCGGTCGGCGTCGAGCTCGAGGCCGACACGGGCCCAGTCCGGGACGATCACGTTCTTGTCGACGATGCAGCGGTGCAGGCGGACGCCGGCTCCGATGCGGACGTCGGGGAAGATGATCGAATCCGTGACGTGCGCATCGTGGTCGATGTAGGCCCCCGGCCCGACGATCGAACGCTCGACGTGCGAGCCCGAGATGATCGAACCCTGGCACAGCAGGCTGCCGTCGACGAACGACGGCTCGCCCCCTCGGCCTCGTGACACCTTGGCCGGCGGCAGCGCTCGCCGCGACGTGTAGACGGGCCAACGCTCGTTGTAGAGGTTGAAGATCGGCACCGGAGCGATCAGGTCCATGTTGGCGTGGAAGAACGAGTCGATCGTGCCGACGTCGCGCCAGTAGCCCTTCTCGCGGTCGTCCTGGCCGGGGATGACGTTCTTCGAGAAATCGTAGGCCCGCGCGACGCCGGCGTCGGTGAGGGCGGGGATCACGTGGCTGCCGAGGTCGGTGTACTGGTTCTCGCGCGGCGTGACGACGTCGATCAGGGTCTGGGTGTCGAACACGTAGTTGCCCATGCTGGCGAGACACATCTGGTCGTTGCCCGGCATGGTCGGGGGCTCGGCGACCTTCTCGTGGAACGCGAGGATTTTGCCCTCGTCGTCGACTTCGATGACGCCGAACTCGGTCGCTTCGTGTTTCGGTACGGGGATCGCTGCGACGGTGACGCCGGCGCCGGACTCGACGTGCTCGTCGACCATTTGACGAGGATCCATCCGGTAGATGTGGTCGGCGCCGAAGACCGCGACGATGTCGGGTGACTCGTCGGCGATCAGGTTGAGGTTCTGGTAGATCGCGTCGGCCGAACCCTGGAACCAGTACGGCCCGCGGCGCATCTGTGCGGGAACCGGCGTGACGTAGTTGTCGAGCATTGCCGAGAACCGCCAGGTCTGCGAAATGTGACGGTCGAGGCTGTGGCTCTTGTACTGGGTGAGCACGACGATCTTCAGGTAGCCGGCGTTGGCGAAGTTCGACAGCGCGAAGTCGATCAGTCGATACGTGCCGGCGAACGGCACGGCTGGTTTCGCCCGGTCATTCGTCAGCGGTTGGAGACGTTTGCCCTCGCCTCCGGCCAACACGATCACGAGCACCTTCGGTTCGATGGCCATCGCCCTCAACCGTACACAGGCCCGACGTCACGGGCGGGTAGTCAGCGCTCATTCGTGGCGGTAGCCGTCACGATGGGGAGTCCCGGGTGGAAACGAGAGCTGTCCACGGGTCGAACCTAGCGAGCTACGATGGCGACGTGGCGCCGACCGGGTCGGTGACCTCGGCCGGTTCCCGCCACCGCGTGTCGACCGCCGCCGCAGCCAGATGAGACCACTCCGATACTCGATCAACGTCACCCTCGACGGCTGCTGCCATCACGATGCGGGGCTTCCCCCGGACGAGGAGTCGATGCGTCACTGGACCGCCGAGATGGGACGAGCCGATGGCTTGCTGTTCGGCCGAGTGACCTACGAGATGATGGAGTCCGCGTGGCGGCGGCCCGCCACGGGCACGTGGCCCGACTGGATGGACGAGTGGCAGATCCCGTTCGCCGAGACCATCGACGCTGCCGAGAAGTTCGTCGTCTCGAACACCCTGAGCGAGGTCGACTGGAATGCCGAACTGCTCCGAGGCGACGTCGGCCGCGCGGTGCAGCAGCTCAAGCAGGAGTCGGGCGACGGGTTGTGGGTGGGTGGGGTGACGCTTCCCCTGGCGTTGGCAGATCTGGGACTGATCGACGAGTACGAGTTCGTCGTACAGCCCGTGCTTGCCGGACACGGGCCGACGTTGCTCGCCGGTCTGAGCGAGCGCATCGCCCTCGAACTGGTGGGTCGCCGGGAGTTCCGCTCGGGGGCGGTGGCCCTGCGATATCGGCCCCTTGCGAGCGATGTGGAGATCCAGCGGTGACACCCTCAGGCGCCGGTCGTGGTCCTCGCGAGGTCACCGTAGAGCGCGACGTAGGCACGCGCCGGTTGGCGCCACGACCAGTCGATCGCCATGATGCGCTTCTGGATCGCTGCTCTTCGCCGCCGGTCGCGCACACGTCGTTCGGCACGGAACAGCGCGGCGAGCAGGTCTTCGCTCGCCGTGCGCCCGGCGACGAAGCCCGTGCCGCCGCGGTGCAGGTCGACGTCGATGACGGTGTCGACGAGCCCACCGACCGCGGTGACCACCGGGACCGCTCCGTAGCGCATCGCCTGCATCTGGGTCAGCCCGCACGGTTCGAAGCGGCTGGGCATCAGGTGGAGATCGGCGCCGGCGAACATCAGGTGTGACAACGCCTCGTCGTAGCCGTCGACGAACGCGAACGAGCCGGGGTGAGTGGCCGCCAGCTCGTGCAGGTGAGCAGCAAGAGCTGCATCGCCCGATCCCAGGAGGGCCAGGCGCATCGGGATCTGATCGAGCAGCGGCACCAGCGGGGCGAGCAGATCGATCCCCTTCTGATCGGTGAGCCGCGTGACGACGGTCGCGAGCACCACGCCGTCGTCGGGGAACCCGACGCATTCGAGCAGCGCCGTGCGGTTGACGGTGCGCGCTTCGAGCGACGAAGCGTCGAACGGAGCGGCGATCAAGCGGTCGTGCGCCGGATCCCACACGTCGGTGTCGATCCCGTTCAAGATGCCGATCAGGTCATCGGCGCGGTTCCGCAGCGGTTCGTCGAGGCCGAAACCGCCCTCGGGCGTCACGATCTCGGTCGCATAGTGCGGCGACACGGCGACGATGCGGTCCGCCAACGCCAGCGCTCCCGACAGCGCGTTGAGGCCGCCCCACCACTCGTAGTACGCCGAGCGCGGCCCGATCCGACCGAGCCACGACGCATCGGTGATGCCCTGGTAGGCGAGGTTGTGGATCGACAGGACAGTCGGAGGCGGATCGGCGAGGGCGGCGAGAACCACACCGGTGTGCCAGTCGTTCAGGTGCAACACGTCGGGCGGGTCCTGTTCGACGAATGCAGCGACGGCACGGGAGAAGCGGAAGAACCGTTCGGGATTGTCCCGCCAGCCTTCACCGTCTGCCTGCAGGTAGGGATGCGGTCGCGCCATGCCCGGAACCGACACCAGATGCAGCCGACCGACGTCTGGATGTGTGCCCACCCGCACCCGCGCCCCACCGGGGACGTCCAGTCTCGTGGTGGTCTCGTCGACGAGCGCAACGCCGCCGTAGTCGGGCACCAACAGATCGAGATCGACCCCCAGGCGCCGCAGTTCGGCTCCCAGTCCCGCTGCCGCCCCGGCGAGACCACCAACGGTGGCCACCGGCGACAACTCGGCTGTGGCGAACACGACGCGCATCGCCTCAGTCTGGCTCCCGCACGCTCACCGAACCGGGTTTCCTCGTGCAGCCTGATTGGATTGACTGAGACGATGTCCGACACAGCGAGCGTGGCCGACCTCTCGGTCGACATCCACGACGATCAGCACGATGCCGTCGGCGCCGACATCCGCCTCCTCGGGCGACTGCTCGGCGACGCGATCGAGCAGACCGAGGGACACGACGTCTTCGAGCTGGTCGAACGCGTTCGCCGACTGGCCGTCGATGCCCGGCGATCGGGCCGCAGCGCCGTCGACGACATCCGAGCGGCGTTGGCCCGACATCCACTGGACGAGCAGATCCTCGTCCTGCGTGCGCTCGACTGGCTGTCGCTGCTCGCCAACACGGCAGAAGACGTCCACCTCGAACGGCGGCGACGACACCATCGACACCGCGGCGACCCGCCGCGGCCGGGAAGCTTCGCCGCCGTGCTGCGACACGTGCGCGACGCCGGCGTGAGCGCCGAGGAGCTCGCCTCGGCAGTCGGTGACCTGCAGGTGAGCCCCGTCATCACGGCGCATCCCACCGAGGTGCGCCGCAAGACCGTGCTCGAAATCCTCGACGAGCTGAGTGCGCTGCTCGACGCTCTCGACGTCCGGCGTCACGACCCCGGTGCGGTCGCCCGGATCGAACACGACCTGTCGGTCTGTGTACTGCTGCTGTGGCAGACGGCGCTGTTGCGGCTGTCCAAGCTGCGGGTGCGCGACGAGATCAACGAGGCGATCCGCTATTACGACACGAGCCTCTTCCAGGTGATCCCGGCGCTCACGCACGAACTGGCCTCGAGCGTCGCGGAGTTGCACCCCGACTGCGTCGTCGACACGTCGCACGCGATCACGATGGGCTCGTGGATCGGTGGTGATCGTGACGGGAACCCCTTCGTGACCGCCGACGTCGTGCGCTACGCCGCGCGCCGTCAGATCGAGACCGCACTCGGCCATCACTTGAATGCGCTCCACTCGCTGTCGCGGCGGCTGTCGATGACCGATCGCCTCGTGACGCCGAACGATGCGGTACTCGGGCTCGCTGCCGCATCAGGTGACGACTCACCGTTCCGCGCGGACGAGCCCTACCGGCGAGCGTTGCGGGGCATGCACGCCCGGCTGCACGCCTTCGCCCGGGGCGCACTGGGTCCGGACGCAGACGTGCCCGGTCCCCCGCCGATCGGCGCGACCGATCCCTACGCCCACCTCTCGGAACTGCTCGACGACCTCGACGACGTGGTCGCCTCGCTGCACGGCCACGGTGCGGGGCCGATCGCCGATGCGCTCGTCGAACCGGTGCGACGCTCGGTCGCGATCTTCGGGGCACATCTGTGCGGGCTCGACCTGCGCCAGAACTCCGCCGTGCACGAGGCGGTCCTCGCCGACCTCTTCGCAGCAGCCGGCGTCTGCGACGACTATCTGGTGCTCGACGAATCCGATCGGGTCGACGTGCTCCGAGCCGAGATGCGTACGCCGCGGCTGCTGCGCCATCCCGGTGCCCGCCTCGGCGAACGGACCCAGTCCGAGCTGGCCATCCTCGAAGCAGCGGCACAGGCCGTCGGCCGCGTCGGCCGCCGGATCGTCCCGCACTACGTGATCTCGATGGCGCACGACCTGAGCGACGTGCTCGAGGTCGCCGTGCTGCTCAAGGAGGTGGGTCTGGCCAGTGCGGCGCAGGGCGAACGGACGGCCACGTCCGCACTCGACATCGTGCCGCTGTTCGAGACGATCGACGATCTGCAGCGCAGTCCCGGCGTGCTCGACGCCATGCTGCACGACGACGTCTACGCCGACATCGTCCGCTCGCGCGGCAACCGTCAAGAGGTGATGGTCGGCTACTCGGATTCCAACAAGGACGGCGGGTACCTCTGCTCGCAGTGGAGCCTGTCGTCGGCGCAGACGACCTTGGCATCCGTCGCCCGGCGTTGCGGAGTGCAGCTGCGCTTCTTCCACGGGCGCGGTGGCACCGTCGGGCGCGGTGGCGGCCCGGCGTACCAGGCGATCCTCGCACTCCCGCCCGGCACCGTCGACGGGTCGATCCGACTGACCGAGCAGGGCGAGATCGTCGCCGCCAAGTACTCCAATCCGGCGATGGCGCACCGCAACCTCGAGACGCTCGTGTCGGCCACACTGGAAGCGACGCTGCTGCATCGCCGGTCGCCGGACGCCGTCGCAGGGATCGACCCGAAGTTCGTCGACACGATGGACGAGCTGTCGTCGGAGGCCTACCACGCCTACCGTTCGCTCGTGTACGGCGACGACCGGTTCGTGCCGTTCTTCCGCGCGATCACGCCGACCAACGAGATCGCCACACTGAATGTCGGCAGCCGCCCCGCGTCGCGCAGCACGTCGAACTCGATCGAGGATCTGCGAGCGATCCCGTGGGTGTTCGGCTGGACGCAGTGCCGCCTCATGATCCCCGCCTGGTACGGGGTCGGCAGCGCCGTCGAACGGTTCGTCGGCATCGGCGGCGGCGCCGACGATCGTCTCGGTGTGCTCGGAGCGATGTACGCCGACTGGCCGTTCTTCCGTGCCGCCGTCGACAACATGGGCATGGTCCTCGCCAAGTCCGACATCGCCATCGCGCGCCGGTACGCCGACGTCCTCGTCGAGGACGACTCGATGCGCATCGACCTGTTCGGAGCGATCGTCGACGAGCACACCCGTACGCTCGCGTGGCATCGCCGGATCACGGGCGAGACCTCGCCGCTCGCCGACAACCCGCTGTTGGAGCGCAGCCTGCGCAACCGCTATCCCTACCTCGACCCGCTCCACGTGATGCAGGTCGACCTGCTGCGGCGGTTCCGTGACGGCGACGACGACGAGCTGGTCGTGCGGGGCATCCAGCTGTCGATCAACGCCATCGCCACCGGCCTGCGCAACTCCGGCTGAGGCCGTCGCGACGCGAAGGCGCAGGAACTCGGGGCGTCTGTGCCGATCGACCTACCCTGCGGTCATGACGCTGAGCCGACGAGCCCGTTTCTTCCGCAAGCGAGTGGCCGGATTCGAAGTCGGCGACGACGTCCCCATCGACGTGCGACGGGCGACCATGGACAAGATCGACACGATCCCTCGCCCCCGCAAGGTCGACTACGTCGACACCGTCGTCGGCGGCGTGCCGGCGATCGTGGCCACGCCGCGCGAGACCCGGCCCGACCGCCACATCCTGTACCTCCACGGCGGTGCCTACGTGACCGGTTCGCCGAAGAGCCACATTGCGATGTGTGCCCGCCTCGCCAAACGTGCAGCGGCGACGATCACCGTGATCGACTACCGCCTGGCACCCGAACACGTCTACCCCGCAGCGATCGACGACTGCGTCGCCGCCTACCGGGCGATCATCGCCGACGTCGATCCCGCGCTCGTCACGATCGCCGGCGACTCCGCAGGTGGCGGCGCCGCACTCGCCACGCTGGGCGCACTCCGGGCCGCGGACGACCCGATGCCCGGTGCGGTGTACCTGTTGTCGCCGTGGACCGACCTGACGGGCTCGGGTGAATCGGTGATCACGCGGGCACCGTTCGACCCGATGTTCGACGGCAGCGGGCTGCTCGAGGCGGCGATGACGTATGCGGGCGACGCCCCGCTCGATGATCCGGGCGTGTCGCCGCTGTTCGCCGACCCGACCGGCTACCCGCCCACGCTCATCCAGACCGGAATGGACGAGATCCTGCTCTCGGACTCGACCCGCCTCGCCGAGCGCTACGAAGCCGCCGGTGTCGAGGTGCGACTCGACCTCCGTGACGGGCTGTGGCACGTGTACCAGGCCTTCGCCGGGTACATGCCCGAAGCGACCGATGCGCTGATTCGCGCTGCGGTGTTCATCCGAGAGCAGACGCCCGCCCCGCCACCGGCCTCTGCCAAGCCGGCGGTACGAGCGGCGATGTCGAAATGACCACGATGCGTTTCCCGGAACTCGGCTTCTACACCCTCGCCGGCGGCGCCCAGAACCCCCGGGATCTGGTCGACGAGTGCCGCCGGGCCGAGGAACTCGGCCTCGGCGCCGTGTTCATCAGCGAACGCTTCAACGTCAAAGAAGCGGTCACCCTGTCCGGTGCGGCGGCCGTCGCCTCGACCTACCTGCAGATCATCACCGGGGCGACCAACCACAACACACGCCATCCGATCGTGACCGCCTCGTATGCGACGACGATGCACCGTTTGACCGGTGGCCGATTCGTGCTCGGCATCGGTCGCGGTATCGCACCGCTGTTCGACGCCTACGGCATCGAACGGATCACGACCGCACAGATGGAGGAGTTCAGCGACGTGATGCGTCGTCTGTGGCACGGCGACACGATCATCGGACATGACGGAGCGATCGGGTCCTATCCGGTGTTGCGTCTCGATCCGACGTTCGACGAGGACATCCCGTTGGGCCTGGTGGCGTTCGGACCCAACTCGCTCGCGCTCGGCGGTCGTGCGTTCGACCACGTGATCCTGCACACCTTCTTCACCGACGAGACACTGCAACGCTGCGTCCACACGGTGAAGGACGCCGCCGAGCGAGCGGGACGGGACCCCGACTCGGTGACGGTCTGGTCGTGTTTCGCGACGGTCGGCGACCACTTGCCCGAGGCGGTACGGCTGAAGAAGACCGTCGGGCGCCTCGCCACCTACCTGCAGGCCTACGGCGACCTGATGGTCGAGACCAATCGCTGGAACCCGGGCGCGCTGGCGGCCTTCCGTGCCGACGAGCTGGTCGCCAACTTCCGTGGGGCGATCGACGTCAGTGCGACCACCGACCAGCTCGAACACATCGCCACGCTCATCCCCGACGAATGGCTGGCGCCCTCGGCAACGGGGTCACCCGTGCAGTGCGCTCGCGCAGTGCACGGCCAGTTCGACCTCGGCGCCGACGCCGTGATCCTGCACGGCGCCAGTCCCGACGAGCTGGCCCCCGTCGTCGACGCCTACGCCGCCGACTGACCCGTCACACCTCCAGCGATGAGCGAAGCGACCAGATAGCGGCTTTTCGCTCATCGCAGGTCACGGGTGGTGCCAGACCGGGGCGGTCGCGTCGCCGGCGGGGCCGTCGACGCCACGTAGCAGACGGCGCATCGCCTTGGCCATCTTCTGCGCGCGGCCCTTGGCGACGTCGGCGGCGTGCCCGATGAAGTGCTCGTCGATCGTGGACGTGAAGAGCTCGAGCCACCGGTCGAAGTGCTCGTCGGCGAAGGGCGTGACGGCGTGCACCGGTTCATGGGCACGCAGCGGGTTGCCCTGATAGTCACCGCGGCCGAGCAGTTGCCACGTCCAGAACTCGGTGAGCGTGTCGATGTGCGACGGCCAGTCGACGTCGGCAGCGGCGAAGATCGGGCCCAACAGCTCGTCCATCGCCGCGTAGCGGTAGAACGAACGCACGAGCAGCTCGACATCGTCACGGCTCTCGATGTCGGTGCGCTGGGCCAGCTCGTCGTCGGTCAGTGGTCGGACGATCACGTCGACGGCCCGTCGTCGCCGAACGTCGTGGCAGGTCCGATCGCGACGCTCATGCCAGGCCCACGCCGATCGCAGTGGCGGCCACGAGCACGAGACCGAGCGCCATCTGCCGCAGGCCGAGCACCTTCGCCGGAGGCACCGGAGATCGCCGGACCCAGACGAGCTGCAACACGGCGATCGTCACGATGACCACCGCTGCGATGATCACGTCAGGTTCGACGACGACAGCCACAGCGGCCACGGCGACGGCGAGCACCTGGAAGAGGTCACTGGATCGGGTACCCGCCATCTGGCGGCGAAGCCGTGCGATCTGGGTTCGGATGAACGGGATCGCACCGATCGAGCGGGCGGCGAGGATCAGCCAGGCCGCCCACGCGAGTGCGACGTTGCCGTCGCCCGACATCACGATCGCCGCAGCGACCGCACCCATGCCGACCGCACCGCACAGCTCGGGCACCAGCCGGCGTCCGCGGCTGCGAACGTCGTACCAGAGCTCCACGGCGAACAGCGGTGCGGCGACCGCGATCGGGAGGAGCCACTGCCAACCCACGGCCACGAGCGCTGCGACACCGAACGCGGCGATCGCTGCGACTTCGACGGCTCCGATGCGCCGGGCGAGCACGGTGCGCTCGAGGTCGCGGCCACGTCGCCGGTCGACCACCGCCAGTTTCAGCGGCGTCCTGGCCAGGAACGACAGCAGCGCAGCGACACCGATCGCCGCACCCGCCCACGAGGCCGAGAGCAGCAGGCCGAGCACGATCGGCTCCGCCGTGAGACCCCAACCGCCGTGCTCGGTCGGAACCGCGACCGCCCGCCACGTGGAACGGGTGTCGGCCGCCGGTGCGGGAGCGGTTCGGACACTCACGCCGCACCCACTTCCGACAGCCGCAACCCGCCGAGCGAATCGCGCAGTTCCTTGCGGGCGTGCGCCCAGGCGACGTGGAGGGCGCACGGTTCGCTCGCGTCACACAGCCGCTCGGCGACGACGCAACGGCCGTTGTCGGTGGGCCCGTCGATCGTCTCGACCACCTCGAGCACCGTCAGCGAATCGAGTTCGCGTCGGCGTTCGTAGCCGCCGGTCGGTCCGGGCACCGAACGCACCCAGCCGACGCGTACCAGCGGTCCCATCACCTGGGGGACGAACCCGGCGGTGGTGCCGAGGGCGTCGGCGAGATCGGCGCTCTTCAGCCGCCTCGTCGACGCCTGCAGGGCGACGAGTGCTCGCACCGCCAGGTCGGCCCGCTGGGTGATCTCCAGTCTCATGGTTCCAGACTGCCCGACTGGATGATCCGCGCCCAGGGGCCGACGTCCCACAGCCGGCGGTTCGTGCGCCGGTCGGCCAGGTGCGCTCGTCGATCGATCACGGCTCGCCGTCGCCTGCCTGGAGCAGACCCACGGCTCCTCGACCCGGGAAGTTGAAGGCGTGCGTGACCATCGGGTACAGCCCGTCCTCAGCGGCCTTCAGTTCGATCACCGCACCTTGGGCGGGGGCGAGGTCGACCGCCTGCGAACCCCAGTTGCCGTCGTTGCCCCGTTCGAGGTGGACGCCTTCCTTGGTGACCTGGTCGAAGATCGTGCCGACGATGTGGAACGACGAGTCGATCGACGGGCCGACGTCGAGGACGAACAGGCGGATCTCCTCGCCGGTCGGGATCTCGATCGGATGGTCCTTGTACTGGAATGCGGCGCCGTTGAACATGACGAAATCGGGCGCCGGTGCGGCCTGATCGGCCTTGGCGAACGACGACACCTCGCCCTGGGGACCGAGATACCACTCGTGTTGGACGATGAAGAACTCGTTCTCGATCGGCGGCAGGCCACCCTCGGGCTCGACGATCACCATCCCGAACATGCCGTTGGCGATGTGGTGCAGGACGGGATCGGTACCGCAGTGGTACATCCACACACCGGCGTAGTCGGTGGTGAATTCGTAGATCAGCTCCTCGCCGGGAGCGATCGAGCGCATCTCGTCGTTCCAGGCGACCTGCGAGGCGTGGAAGTCGAGCGAGTGCGAGACAGTTGCCTCGGGTGGATTGATCAGGTGCACCCGCACCGTGTCGCCGACCTGTGTGCGGATCACCGGGCCCGGCATCGTGCCGTTGAACGTCCAGATCTGCTGGACGAATCCCTCGGCGACGGTGGCGAGCTTCTCCTCGACCACCATCTCGACGTCGATCAGGTCACCGCCGTCGGGGGCACCGCCGGGGACGAGGGTGAATCCTTCGCCTTCGCCTCGCTTGGGTGCGCGCGGGTCACGGAGCGTGTACGGCGGTGCGTCGGGGTCGGCTTCGACCGCCGCCGCCTCGGCGCTCGAGCCCGTGTCGGCCGCTGCTGCATGGCCGGCGGAGGCCTCGGTTCGAATCTCGCCGGTCATGCCCGCTTCGGCGTGACCCGGGATCGAGCAGACGTACCTGACACCTTCCGCGGGCACCTCGAAGTCGAACTCGACGCTCTCGCCAGGCGCCGCGACGATCGCCTCGCCGTTGTCGAAGGTGATGTCGTGCTCGATCGAACCGTTGTTGACGAACGTGCCCGAGTAGCTGCCGGCGGCGGCCACGATCTCCGACGGCTCGATCGCGAATTCCGTTGCGACGAACTCCACGGTGTCGCCCGGAACGACGTCGGTCGCGCCTGCCGGCGGTGCAGCGGCGCCGTCACCGGCGCCCTGCGCACTCGCTGCTCCCGAGGATCCGGCGGCGTCGGGACCGTCGGGCCCGCACGCGGCAGCGAGCGAGGCGACGAAGACCGCTGCGACGCCGAGTCTGACGATGGATCGGATGGACATGTTGGCCTCCTGGCACGGACGGACGGGGTGTTCCGCGCCGATCCATTAATCCAACACTCCTCGACTCATGGATTGGCAGGGACGAAAGTCCCAAACCTGGGCGTCGAACGTCCCGACGAGGGATGCTCGGGCGGGTTCAGCCGGCGTTCGAGACGACGGTGACCGGGACCGAGACCTTGCGCCCGATGCGGCACGGCAGGTCTTGGCGCAGCCACCGCGACACCTTGGTCGGCAGTGTCGACACGATCACCTCGTCGAAGCCGTGGGCGTCGACCAGGCGCGCCGCCGCCGCCGGCGTGTCGGGCTCCAACGACAACTCCCCCGTCGCCGTGACACCCAGCCCACGAAGCCATTCGAGTCCGAACTCGAGTTGCTCGGTCGCCGCTCGCCGGTCGTCGTCGATGTCACGGCTCAGCGTCGGTGCCATGTCGGGCGCCGAGCCTCCGACTGCGACGACCGACGCCACGGGACTCGGTACCGGCACGACGAGATGGATCGCACACGGTTGATCGCTCGTCCGCGACTCGATGAGCTGTGCCAGTTCCGATCCCCCCAGCGAGCGATTTCCGACGATCAACACCTTGCCCATCTCGACCCCCAGTGCGATGTGGTTCGCCGCACCCTAGACGATCCGACCGACAGCACGCTTCGACGGCGCCGACACGTACCTGGAACAGTGGCTCGATGTTGCTCGACACCTTGGACATGTCCGCCGACGCCTTCGAAGCCGCCACCGGTTGGGCAGCCAAGCCCGAGGGCATGTGCAAGGGCGACGCCTGCGTCCCGGCACCTGGCACCGTTGCCGGCGACGGCACGCTCGACGTCACGGCGGTCGCCGACCGCCTGGGTATGGCGTTGGTCGCCGACGAGTCGGCGGGGGTCTGGGCGTTGGGACCCGAGAGCGGCGGGCGTGCGCTCACGACCGCAACGGTTCCCGATCTGCAGCTTCCCGACCTCGACGGCACTCCGTTCGACCTGTCGGCGCTACACGGTCGCAAGGTTCTGCTCGTCGCCTGGGCGTCGTGGTGAGGCTGTTCCGCTGACCTGCCCGTGTGGCAGGCACTCCACGAAGAACTCGAACCGCTCGGCCTCACCGTCGTCACCGTCGCTCTCGACCTCCACGCCGACAAGGCCCGACCGTGGATCGAGGCCGCTGCGCCCACGCACCCGTCGCTGATCGACAGCGATCATCGCATCGATGAGCTGCTCGGGATCTCCAACGTGCCGATGGCCGTGTGGATCGACGAGACCGGCACGATGGTGCGCCCCGCCGAAGGCGCATCGATCCAACCGAGTCCGTTCGCTGCGATCGAGATCACCGAGCAGATGCCCGAGCGGCTCCAGGCGGTGCTGCGTGAGTTCAAGCAGATGCCCGAGACCGGCCCCGCCTATCGCGCAGCGATCGTCGACTGGGCGCACCGGGGCGCCGACAGCACGTTCGCTCTCTCCCCCGACGACGTGATCGCGGCGTCGCAGCCGCGTTCCGCCGACCACAGTCGAGCGGCGGCGTGCTTCGAACTCGGCGTCCACGCGGAACGACGCGGCGACCACGGTGCGGCGATCGGCTGGTGGAAACAAGCCCACGCCCTGTTCCCGGAGAACTGGACCTACAAGCGCCAGGCCTGGACGCTCGAATCCACACCGGAGGGCGCCGACTCCGACAAGGCGCAAGAGGTTCAGGACACCTACGGCACGTCGTGGACCGACGAGTTCCTCGCGACCGGCGGTGCGCACTACACCGTGCTGCCGAACCTCTGACGTCGCACGCCACGTCGCCCGTCGAGCGACGACATCGTCGGCTCGCGTTCAGAACCCCATCGCCGTGCCCGCGTCGAGATCGTCGACCGCCGCGAACGTCCGCCGGACCAGCTCGTCGAACAGCGCTGCGCCACGCTCGTTCGCCGGATCGATGCTGAGGAGGCTCGCACCGAACGAGACCGCATAGAAGAGCATCCCCTCGATGTACCCCCGGCGGACGCCGTCGACGGTGACCCGATCGGCGGGGACCCCGGCCTCATGGACACCGGCCACGTACCGATCGATCAGTGCGTCCTCCCACTCGCGCCTGGAGGCGACGGTGAGGTTGTTCGCACAGAAGTAGACGAGGTCGGTCTGTCCCGGCGCCCGCATGCTCAGCTGCCAGTCGATCACCGCAACCGAGCCGTCACTGGCGAAGAAGAGATTGTCGAGACGGAAGTCACCGTGGATGAGCGTGACCGGATCGTGCTGGTGCCCTTCGATCCAGGTCGGAATGCCCGGCACGAACTGTTCGCACCATCGCAGGCACCGCTGCGGCAGCTCCGCCTCGTAGCGTTCGAGGAAGCCGGCCCAACCCAGTTCGAACATCGGTGCGAGCGCAAGTACCGACGGGTCGTCGAGCCCGGGCAGCCAGTCGAACGACGACAACGACGGATGTTCGAACCAGGCGGCATGGTGCCGGGCGATCAGGTCGATCGATCGCTCCGCCTGATCGCGTGTTGCGCCGGCGAGGTGGTCGCCGGGCACCGCCGGCGCCAGGTCCTCGAGCACGAGGCACGGCGGACCGAGCGTGTTGACGTAGGCGTGAGGAACACGAATCGACAGGCCGTCAGCCACGTCGCGGTAGAAGCAGTGCTCACGCTCCCAGACGCGCATCATCTCGCCGATCATCCGGCCGCCCGGATCCGTCGTCGGGAGCTTGACGATCACCGAGAGTGGAACCGATGGGTCGGGCGAGGTGATCCGGACACGGGCGAGTTGACCCATGAACCCCTCACCGGCAGCGATGGGAACCACCTCGACGGCATCGACCCGAGCGCCGAAGACGTCCTCCATCCACTCGGCATCGATGTCGACGACGGAGACGGGAGTTGGCATCGACGACATCTTGACACTTGGTGTAGCGCAGAGTTCACACGGGCGACCGGGGAGGACCGTATGGTTGTCGGATGCGTTGTCGTTCGCTCGTCGCCGGTCTCGTCGCGCTGGGGAGCGTGATCGCGGTCACCTTGGTTGGTGCCGTGGCAGCGCCCGTGGCGGCCGTCGAGGCGGCGGGTACGACCAGCGCCTACGTTCCCTTGCCGGTGTCCCAACGGCTCGTCGACACCCGTCAGACCTTGTCGCCGCTGCCCGCAGGCGGCACGATCTCGGTCAGCGTCACCGGTGCGGTCCCACTGCCCCCAGCCGGCAGCGTCACCGCAGCGGTGCTCAACCTCACGGTCACCCCACCGGCAGCCCCCGGCTTCTGGACGGTCTGGCCGCACACGAGCCCGCGACCGGAAGCGTCGAACCTCAACGTCGACGAACTGCAGTCGCTGTTCGGCAACGTGACGCCGAATCTGGTCACCGTGCCGGTCGGTGCGGACGGGGTGATCGACATCTATGCGAGCGGCGGCGGCAACGTCATCGTCGACTTCCTCGGCTACTACACCCCGACGACCAGCGCGACGACCGGCCGGTTCGAATCGTTGCCTGCGCCGAGCCGCGTGCTCGACACCCGGCGCGTCGCCACCTTCGCGGCGAAGGAGACGAGGGCGTTCACCGTTCCCGGTGCCGCCGGCGCGAGCGCAGTGGCCATCAACCTCACGGCGGTCACCAACACTGCGGGGTTCTGGCAGGTCTACGCCCAGGGCACCCCGGCTCCTGCCACGTCGAACCTCAACTCGCCGCCCGGGTTCTCGGCGGCGGTCGCCAACCAGGCGATCGTCGCCGTGGACGCTGCCGGCGCCATCTCGATCTACTCGGAGAACGGCGGCGATCTGATCATCGACCTCGTCGGCACCTACACCGGTGTCGGCGCTTTGCCGTCGCCGATCGGGCTGTTCGTGCCGATGACGACGCCGACCCGCATCGTCGACACCCGGATCGCTGCGTTGAACCCGCTCGGCGGCACCACGCGTCCGCCGACGAAGAGCAGCTTCGAGGTCCCGGTGGCAACCAATCCGGCGGTCGGCCGCCCCGACGTGTCGGCGGTCGTGATCAACGCCACCACGGTCGACACGCTGACGATCGGCTACCTCACCGTCGGCACGGCCGGAGCGAGCGACCCGTCCACGCCGCCGACGACGTCGACCATGAACGTCGTCAGGCCGTCGCAGATGCTGGCCAACCATGCGATCGTGCCGGTGTCATCGCGCGGCTTCTCGATGTTCACCGAACCGGGCGGACATCTGCTCGCCGACCTCGCCGGCTACTTCGTCGGCACGCCGTCGAGCGCTCCGTTCGGCCCCCGCACCACTCCCCCGGCGCCGACCTGCACCACGGGGTTCGTCGGCGAACCGGGCACTGCGGTCGGCCCGATCGTCTACGGATCGTCGAGGACGGCGGTGGCTGCGCTGCAGAACCGGCTGTTGGCGCTCGGATTCTGGAACGCGGGTGCCGACGGCGGCTACGGGCTCACCACCACACAGTCGGTGATGGCGTTCCAGAAATGGAAAGGCCTGCCCGCGACCACCGTGGTCGACACCGCTACCGCCATCGCCCTCAACACCGAGATGTGCCGGCCGGGTGCCGGGCGCACCGGCGACTATCTCGAAGTCGACAAGGGCAAGCAGATCGGCTTCATCGTTCGGGGCGGCAGGGTGCAGTATGCGTTCAACGTCTCGACGGGCAACGGCAAGTCGTACGACGAGGTGGACCAGAAGAGCGCTGGCAACCGGGTGATCGGGATCGCGCTCACGCCCAGCGGAACGTTCAAGACGTACCGCGAATCAGACACGGCGCGGTACGAAGGGGACCTCGGCACGCTGTATCGCCCCAAGTTCATCGTCGGCGGCGTCGCCATCCACGGCTCGCCGCGGGTGCCGAACTACCCCGCCTCACACGGGTGCGTCCGCGTCGTCAACCCGGTCATGGACCTCATCTGGGGCCAGAACCTGCTGCCACTGCGTTCGACGGTGTGGATCCACGACTGAGCCCAGCTCAGACGTCGCGCTCCGATGACGTGCGGCGATGCCGCCGCCAGCCCTGGAATCCGGTGACGGCGAACGTCATCGCCACCAGCGGTGCGACGATCAGCGCAGTCGGCCCGACCACGCCGGCCGCCGACGAATCGCCGGCATCGAGCACCAGGTATGCGACGTAGGCGGCGTAGAACGCAATCAGCACCCAGCCTTCCCACCGTCTGATCTCGAAGCCGTTCCACACGATCGGCACGAGGACGATGGTGGCGGCCAACATCACCGGCAGGTCCAGCCGCAGCGACACGTCGCTGACCGGGATTCCATCGCCGGAGACGATCGCGGTCAGCCCGAGCACCGACATCAGGTTGAAGAGGTTCGAACCGATCACGTTGCCGACGGCGATGTCGCGCTGCCCCCGGATCGCCGCCAGGATCGACGTCGCCAGCTCCGGCAGCGACGTCCCCACCGCGACCACGGTGAGTCCGATGACCAGATCGCTGACACCGGCGGCTTCGGCGATGTCGGTGGCTGCGGCGACCAGCAACTGCGAGCCGGCGACGAGCACCGTCAACCCGGCGACGACGAGCGCCACGTTGAACCACAGCGGCCGCTCGACGGCGCCGCCCTCGAGCGACTCCATCGATTCGGTGTATTCGTCGACGACATCGCTGCGTTCGCTTCGGGCCTCGCGCACGAGCCAGCCGACGTAGGTGATGACGCCGGCGAAGAGGATGATCCCGTCGGTGCGCCCGATCGTGTTGTCGAGCGACATCAGCAGGCCGACCACCGAGACGGCGATCAACAGCGGGATGTCGAACCGGATGATCCGTTGCTGGACCGCCAACCCGCCGACGACGGCGGAAGCGCCGAGGATCAGCAGGATGTTGCCGATGTTGCTCCCGACGACGTTACCGAATGCGACGTCGGCGTTGCCGCCGATCGCCGCCGACACGCTCACGGCCAGTTCGGGCGCGCTCGTGCCGAATGCGACGACGGTCAGGCCGATGATCACCGGGGCGATCCCGAGCTTCGATGCGATCGTCGCCGCTCCCCTGACGAGCAGCTCGGCACCGACCACGAGACAGACCACACCGATGACCAGGGCGACGATCGTGAGCGCATTCACCGTTGGGTACTGTGCCATGCGCCAAGCTGATCCGATGCTCACTGCCGACATCAGCGACGGCGCACACCAGATCGGCACGTCGCTGCGTGCACGTGGCGAGACCGTCGCGGTCGCCGAAGGTTCTGCCGGTGGGTGAACACGTCGAGCTCAACGCTCGAAGCGCAGACCGATGGCGTCACCGACGCGTTCGGCGAAGACGCGCAGCACCCGGTGCAGTTCGGTCTCGGGAACGTCGGTTGCAGATGCCGGCAGGGCGATCAGCACCGAAGCCACGCCGGGCTCGCTCGGTTCGATCGCAGCGCCGAGCGCACGCAGGCCGTCGAGCAGCTCGCGGTTCTCCCACATCACGGTTGCGGTGAACGTGGTGATGCCGTTGCTGCGGGCCTGGTCGGCCAGCCGGTACATCAACTGGGTGCCGATCCCCCGGCCCTGAAAGGCGTCGAGGACGGTGACCGCAGCCTCGGCGCACGTGGGATCGTCGTGGCTGCGCGCATACCGAGCGATGCCCACACCCGGTGCGCCCTCGACGTCGATCGCGAACGCCGCCAGGGCACAGCGATCGACACCGTCGACGTCGACGAGATAGTCGAGCAACCGGGCCGAGAGGTGGTCGGGAGCATTGAAGAACCGGAGCCGGCGCGCCTCGGGAGACAGCTCCAGGTAGCGCTCGGCCAGTTCGCTGCGATCGGAGGCGAGCAGGTGGCGGATCAGCACCCGGCCACCGTCCGACAGCAACACCACGTTCGCGTCGCGAGCGAGCGGATCAGTGGTCGACGTCATGGCAGTTGCGATCGTAGTTCGGCCGGTGGCACCGTCAGCTGGTGTAGATCGAGTCGATGACGCCCCGGTAGCGATCGTGCACGACCGACCGCCGCACCTTGAGCGTCGGGGTGAGTTCCTCGGCGTCGATCGTGAAATCACGAGGAAGGATCGAGAACTCGCGGATCGACTCCGCTCGCGACACCGACAGGTTTGCGTCGTCGACCGCCGAGCGCACCGCAGCGCGCAGCTCGACGGCGTCGACTGCGTCGGCGACGGTGGAGGCGACGAGCCCCGTTTCGGCGATCCAGTCGATGAACGCCTCCTCGTCGATGGTGACCAGTGCGGCGATGAACGGGCGCTGGTCGCCGACGACGACCGCTTGGCTGACCAGTGGATGGGCGCGCAACCGATCCTCGAGCGGCGCAGGAGCCACGTTCTTGCCCGCCGCGGTGACGATCAACTCCTTCTTGCGGCCGGTGATCCGGAGGAAGCCATCGTCGTCGAGTTCGCCGATGTCACCGGTGCGGAACCAACCGTCGTGGTCGATCACCTCGGCGGTGGCCTCGGCATTGCGCCAGTACCCGGCGAACACCTGCGGTCCCTTCGCCAGTATCTCGCCGTCGTCGGCGATACGGATCGTGGTACCGGCGAGCGGCCGGCCGACCGAGCCGGGCCGCCATGCGCCCGGGCGGTTGAGCGTCAGGGTCGGGCTCGTCTCGGTCAACCCGTACCCCTCGAAGATCTGCACGCCGATCCCGTCGAAGAAGTGGGTCAGTCGCTCGCCGAGCGGACCGCCTCCACTGAACGCCAGGCGCATCGCGCCGCCGAGCGCATGGCGCAGCTTGCCGTACACGAGCCGTTCGAACACGGCATGTTCCAGCGCTGTCCACGGCCGGACGTTGCCGCGGTGCCGTTCCTTCGACCACCGCACCGCCACCGAGGCGGATCGGTCGAAGATCAAACCCTTGCGGGTGGCGTGAGCGGTGTGCTGGGCGGAATTGAAGACCTTCTCGAAGATCCGCGGCACACCGGCGATCACGGTGGCGTGCACCATCCCCAGCTCCTCGGCGAGGTGGGCGATGTCCGAGGCGAAGCCCGTTCGCACGCCCATCTCCAAGCCGAACAACAAGTTGCCCTTGGTCAGCGAGTGCGCCAGCGGCAAGAACAGCAGCCCGACGTCGTCGGGACGGATCTCCCCGCCGATCGCATCGACGGTCTGTGCGACGTTGGCACACAGGTTGCCATGGGTGAGGACGCAGCCCTTCGGTCGCCCCGTCGTCCCGGAGGTGTAGATGACCGTGGCGGTGTCGTCGGCGCGCAGCGCTGCGCTCCGACGGTCGATGACGTCGTCATCCACGTCGACACCGAGCGCCGCGAGCTGGTCGAGCCCGGCAACGTCGCCGACTGCGTCGATCGTGAAGAGCCGGCGGCAGTCCGGTGCCTGCTGGAGGACGTCGTCGGCGAGCGTGCGCATGTCGTCGGTCTCGACGATCGCGAGCACGGCCCCGCTGTCCTCGAGGATCCAGGCCAGCTGCTCCGCCGAGGACGTCTCGTACACCGGCACCGTCACGGCACCGGCGGACATGATCGCCATGTCGACGACGACCCACTCCAACCGTGTGTGCGACATCAGCGCCACGCGGTCTCCGGGCTCGACACCACAGGCGACGAGCCCCTTGGCGACGGCGCGCACCCGATCGACCGTCCGTTTCACGCTCCAGTCGACGAAACGGTCGCCCTCGCGCGTCATCGCGATGATCCGCTCGCCGTCCTGCTCGACCAATCGCTGCAGCGGCTGCAACAGGTTGGCGTCAGAATCCACACCGGCGAAGGCCGGTCCGGTCACTTCGGTCTGCATCTCGCCCTCCACGTGCTCCCATGCCTCCACCGCTATCGCGGCACCGCGGGGGATGGCTTCACCAGTGCCGAACGTCCATGATCTGATCTGACGGCGTGTCGGTTCCCCGCTCGTCGGACGGGCCACGGACGTCGAGCCACACCGACTTGACCGCCCCCACCAGCGGTGTCGCCACGAGCGCGCCGGGCACGCCCGCCGCCGCTCCGCCGATCAGTGCAGCGAGCATCGTCGTCGGTGGCGTCAGGTTGACCGCCCGGCCGATGACGGTCGGCTGGATGACATGGTTCTCCAGTTGCTGGTAGCCGAGGAACACGACGAGGGCGATGACGCCGACGAGAACCCCCTGTGTGGTCGCCAGCACCACGAGGAACCCGCCCCCGAGGAACCCACCGATCTGCGGGATGAGGTTGGTGATCGCCGCCCAGATGCCGGCCAGTGGAGCGAGCGGCACGCCGAGCAGCAGCGCCACCACGAACACGACCATGCCGTTGAGCAGCGCCACGGCGATCGAGCCGGCGAAGAATCGGGCGACCGACCGGTACACGATGCGCCCGATCTCGCTGCTGCGCTCCTGTCGGTCCGAAGGGATCATGCGGTAGATGCGTTGGACGACAGCCTCTCCGTCGAGCAGGACGGCGACGGCGGTCAGCAGTACGACGAGCGCAGCTCCGATCGTCCCGAGCGCCCGATCGGCGAACGAGGCCATCGCGTCGGCGTCGAATCGCTCCGGCATCCGGTCGACGAAGTTCTCGACGCGGCCGACCGCATCCCACTGTTCGAGCCGGTCCCCCACCACCGGCCACGAGTACAGCTCCTCGATCGTCGCAGGAAGTTCGTTCGCGAAGTCGCCGACCTGGTCGACGGCGGCGGGACCGAGCAGCACGACGAGCGCGGCGAGCGCCGCCGAGAGACCGACACCGATCGCGAGGGTGGCAACCGCCCGGCTGCAACGTGCCCGCCGCTGGATCGCCTGCACGACCGGATCGAGCGCCAGCGCGATCAGCACACCGACGACGAGAGCGGTCAACGCCCCCGAGGCGGTCCGGGCGATCGCCAGCACCGCCATCGCAAGCAGGGTCCCGGCGGCGACCAGGCCGACGATCGCCGCCTCCGTTCGCAGCGGACCGGATCGCGCCGACATCGCTGGATACCATAGCTCGGTGGTCATCACCTCCCGGGAGCGCTCCGGAGCGAGGAACGTCGCGGACTGGCGGCTGATGGTGATCGTCGCTGGCGCCATCTTGGGCGTCATCGTGGTGAACAACGTGTTCGCCGAGGCTCATCGGGTGATCGGCTGGGCGGTGGCTGCCGGCATCGTTGCACTCCTGCTCGACCCGGTGATCGACCGGCTCGATCGACTGCTGCCGCGGGTGCTCGCCCTGGCCTCGACGTTCGTCGTGATCATCGCCATCGGAGCCGGAATCGCTGCGCTCTACACGACGAGTCTGCGCGACGAAGCAGACCGTCTCGTCGAGGCGGTACCGGCCATCGTGTCCGACGTCGAGTCGAGAGAGGATCGCCTGGCCGACCTCACCCAGGAGTTCCGCGTGGCCGAACGGGTCGACGAATTGATGACCCGACTCGATGATGCGGTCGGGACCGGCTCGGACACGATCCGCTCCGCTGCGCTGTCGGCGCCCGCCTTCTTCGTGTCGATGATCCTGACGATCTTCTTCCTGGTGTTCGGGCGTCGGATGGTTGCCGGTGGCCTCGGACAACTCTCAGCCGAGCGCCGCGCTCGGCTCGGGCCGGCGCTGGCCTCGAGCGTGTCGAGGTCGCAGCGATACATCTGGTCGGCGCTGGCCCAGTCGGCGGCCGTGGGCGCCGTCACGACGGTGCTCGCACTGTGGCTGGACGTACCCGGACCAGCACTGTTCGGGCTGTTCGGCGCCATCGCTGCGTTGGTTCCCTATCTCGGGATTCTCGTGGGGACGCTACCGCTGCTGTTGATCGGCCTCGGCGTGTCGCCGGGATGGAAGGTGGGCATCGCCGCTGCGGTGATGGTCGCGGTCACCGTCGTCGAAACCGCCTGGTGGCTCCCGAGGGTTCACCGACGATCGCTCTACGTCGGCCCGGCGATCCCCCTCGTCGTCGCGATCCTCGGCTACGCCGTCTACGGTGTCGGCGGCGCCTTGTACTCGATGGCGATCAGCGTCTTCGCGCTCGCACTGATCGACGAGTTCGATGTCAGCGGCGACGATCTCCCGACGCCACTCGACGACTACGGCGACGACGACGGCGCCGGCGCCGGCGCTGACGTTTCCATCGTGTGACATCGGGGACTTCCCAGCGGTGTGGACGCTGATCGCAGTCGTCGGCGCTGGACTCTCCGTCGCCGCAATGCTGCTCGTCTTCACCGCGATTGCCGATCAGACGCCGCCGGCATCCGATCCTTCCGACGCGGCCAACCCGGTCGATGCAGAACACTGGCTCGTCGTTCGCGCGCGACGATTCCCGAGAATCGGCCGCTTGCTGGCGCTGTTGGACCGGCGGCTGCTCGGCGGCGTTGCTGTAGCGGTCTGCTTCACCGCGATCTTCCTCGCCGCCCTGTTCGTCGGATGGATCTTCTCGTCGATCGATTCCGATCGTGGCTTCGCCCGCTGGGACCAGTCCGTCGCCGACTGGGGTCCCGACCACGCCAGCAGCCAGACCGTTTCCGCCATGAAGGTGATCACGCTGCTCGGCTCGAGCTACGTCGTGTTCATCATCATGGTGGTGATCGGTGCGATCGACTGGTTTCGCCGGCGCAATGCGACATCGCTGTGGTTCTTGCTGACCGTCGGCGTCGGAGTCTCGGTCGTCTACAACGGCCTCAAGTGGTCGATCATGCGCGATCGACCCCCCGTCGAGCACCTCGTCGGAGCCTCCGGTTCGTCGTTCCCCTCCGGGCATTCGGCGATGGCTGCTGCCTGCTGGATGGCGATCGCACTCGTCACCGGGCGATGGTTGCCGCAGCGGATCAGGCCCTGGCTTGCGATCGTCGCAGTCGGGATCGCAGGGCTCGTCGCCGCCAGCCGAGCCCTGCTCGGCGTCCACTGGCTCACCGACGTCATCGCCGGCGTCATGGTCGGCTGGACCTGGTTCCTGGTGATCGCCGTGATCTTCGGTGGCCGCCTCCAACGTTTCGGCCGACCGATCGAGCGGGTCGCGCCGTCAGCGTCGACGCTAGCACGACCAGATGAACGGAGCCCGCCATGGGATCTGACACGTCCTCGAGTCCCACGATCGGTGTGATCGCCAACGCAGCAAAACAGTTCGGCGGCGGTCTCGAGGAGCTGCGTGCGGCACTCGCCGACCACGGCCACGCCGATCCGCCCTGGTACGAGGTGCCCAAGAGCAAGAAGGCGCCGAAGAAGATCCGAAAGATGATCGACGAGTACGGCGTCGACCGCGTGCTGGTGTGGGGCGGCGACGGAACGGTTCGCCGGGCGATCAACACGATCATCGGCGACGACCTCGACGCCTCGATCGGCATCCTGCCCGCCGGAACCGCGAACCTGCTCGCCAACAACCTGGACGTGCCGATCGACCTCCGAGGCGCCGTGGACGTTGCCCTGCACGGTGACCCACGGCCGATCGACGTCGGCGAGATGAACGGCACCTTCTTCGCCGTGATGGCCGGTGCCGGCTTCGATGCCATGATGATCCGAGAAGCCGACGAGTCGGCGCTCAAGGAACGGTTCGGACGCTTCGGATACGTCGTCGCCGGGTTCCGTCACCGCCAGGTGAGCCCGGCGGTCGTGAGGATCGAACTCGACGGTGCGCCGTGGTATCACGGCACGGCGAGCTGTGTCATCGTCGGCAACGTCAGCACGATCCTCGGCGGTCTGGAGGCATTCCCGGATGCGTCGCCCACCGACGGCAGGCTCGAGGTCGGTGTCGTCGACGCCAGGTCCGCGACCGACTGGCTGCGGGTGCTCGCAAGCGCCACCGTTCGACGCGCCGACAAGTCGCCGCTCACCAAGGTCTCGAGTGCACAGGACATCTCGATCCGCTTCGACCGCACTCTGCCCTGGGAGGTCGACGGCGGAGACCGTGACCGGGCGAGCGATTTCGACATCCGTTGCGTGCCGCGCGGCGTGCGCATCTGCCAGCCCAGGGTGGACGCACCGGAGACGGCCGGGACGCCGAGATGAGTACGACCCATCGGATCGCCCTCGGTGACGCGCACGAGGAAACCGGCGACGTCGGCGTGGAGCAGGCAGAGGAGTTCGCGCGGCGGCATCCGAGAGTCGTCGAGTTCTCCCGTGTCGGATGGGTCGCCAAGGGTCTCGTGTACGGCCTGACGGGTGTGTTGGCACTCCTGATCGGCATCCACGCCGCTCGGACATCGTCGACCTCCGGTGACGACGAGGCGAGCCAGACCGGTGCGATCGCCCGGATCGCTGAACATTCCTACGGGGGCGCCCTGTTGCTCGTGGTGGCGGCAGGATTCGCGGTGTATTCGCTCTGGCGGCTCGTGAGCGTGCTGCTTCCGGCGGACAACGACGTGAAGGGCTGGCTGACCCGACTCGCCTACGTGATCAGCGCGATCATCTATCTCGCCCTCGCCGCAACGGCGATCACGTTCGTCAGCGACCCCGGGCGACGGGACGACACCGAGGATCACTGGATCGAGAGCCACACGCGCGACATGATGGACAGCGGCGCAGGCCGAGCGACCGTGTTCGCGGTCGGCGCCGTGCTGATCGTCATCGCCGCCGTGTTCGTTTGGAAGGCGGCCAGTGCCTCATTCACCGGTCAACTCCTTCCGGGAAGCGTCGGGCCGGTGTCGCATCGCATGCTGGTCGTTCTCGGCCGGATCGGATGGATGGGACGCGCCGGGATGATGGCCCTGGTCGGATTCTTCCTCGCGCGCGCAGCGGTGCGGTTCGACCCCGAGGAGGCGCAGGGACTCGATGGCTCACTCCGCAACGCGTCGTCGTCGACGACCGGGGCGTTGCTCGTCATCGTCGTCGGTGCGGCGTTGCTCGTGTACGGCGTGTTCTGTGCGCTCAGTGCACCGAAGCGACGACTGGTCGGAGTCGACTCGTGAGCGTCCACGTCGTACCCGACGGCCATCCGGAGCGGAGGGCGGCCGCAGACGACTCGGACTCCGGCGAATCGTGGTTCCGGTCGACGTGGTGCATCGACCGACATCAGTGGCTGCGCCTGTGTATCGTTCTCGCAGTCGCGACCGGCGTCTTCACCTCATTCGGGTTGCTGGTGACCGACGTGTTCGCACCCAACCCGATCACCCGGTTCGATCAGGACCTCGCCGAACGTCTCGCCTCCGGGCGTACCCCGTTCCAGGACGACCTGGCGTACTGGGGATCCTTCATCGCGTCGACCGAGGTGAAGATCGTGGCGACTGCGCTCATGGCGATCGTCGCCATCATCCTGTGGCGGCGTTGGCACGAGACGCTCTTCGTGGCGTTGAGCTTGATCTTCGAGGCCACCGTGTTCCTGGTGGTCACGCTCCTCGTCGGTCGCCCACGGCCCGACGTTCCCCGGCTCGAGGACTCGCCCGTCAACTCCAGCTACCCATCCGGCCACGTTGCGGCCGCCGCCGTGTACGGCGCGTTCGTCGTGATCGTGTTCTGGCACACGCGGTCGAGGTGGTGGCGTACGACATCGCTGGCGTTCTACGTCGTCCTGGTTGCTGCGGTCGGCTGGTCGCGCCTCTACGAAGGAATGCACTTCCTCAGCGATGTCGTCGCCGGACTGATCCTCGGCCTCGTCTCGCTGGCGACCTGCCGAGTGATCCTCGGTCGACCGGAGGTATCAAGACCGACGACGACGAACGTCGATGTCGCCAGCTCATTCGAGAGGTTTGAACAGGTTCAGGAGCGTGAACGACACGGGGCTCGGCCGAACGGCCGGGTTCCAACAGAAGGAGTTCGTCATGGCAGCACTCGGAGTCGTCCTCATCGTGGTCGGCGCAATCATCGTGTGGGGTGTGGAGGCCGTCGTCGACGGATTCGATCTGGAGGCGATCGGTTACATCCTCATGGCCGGCGGAGTGATCGCTCTGCTCGTCGCCGCCATTCGGGCGGCAGGGTGGATGTCGATGAACAACCGCAAGATGCGGACCGAACGGGTCGCATCGGCTGACGGCACCCACTACGTCGAGCAGACCGAAACCCACTGAGCCGGCGGGAATCTCGAACGGCCCCGGTCACACCGACCGGGGCCGGCGCAGTCCCGAACTTCGCAGGCGGACGGCCCAATGCGTGCATGTGACATACCTCTTGACTTGTTGGGCGCCAGCCGTGACAGGGACGAACCGATTACCTAGGGTGCGTGCCGCGGGTGGAACCACTCCGAGCGACGAGAACGGGGAGTCGCAGAGAACAACGAGGTTCACACCGATGACAACCACCTACACGAGCCGACGGTTCGCGGCACTGCTGACCGCAGTGCTCGCTACCGGATCGATCCCGGCGGTCGCAACGCCGCCGGGCCATCCGAGTCCGGCTGCACCAACCGCAACCTGAAGACCACCGATCAACTCCTGAAGTGCGTCGACGCCGATGACGTCTCGTGCACGAGCTCGCACTGCAGGCAATTGCCGACGCCAACGACGGCACACGAGCTTCGGGCACGCCGGGCTACGACCAGTCAGCCGACTACGTCGCCGGATTGCTCGAGGACGCTGGCTTCAGCGTCGAACGACAGGTCTTCCAGTTCACGATCTTCGAGGAGCTCTCCAGCTCGTTGAGCGTGGACGGTTCACCCGCTGAGACGCAGTCCTTCCAGTACTCCCCCTCCGGCTCCGTCACCGATGGCAACGTGATCGCGGTCGACCTCAGCCTCGGGCTGGGAAACACGTCGACGTCCGGTTGCGATGCCTCCGACTTCGACGGGCTCGACTTCTCGGGAGGTGACGACATCGCTCTCCTCCAGCGCGGGGAGTGCAGCTTCGCCGTCAAGGCGCTCAACGCTCAGGATGCAGGCGCCGAGGCGGTGATCATCTTCAACCAGGGCAACACCGAGGACCGCACCGGTCCGGTCAACGGCACGCTCGGCGAGGATGCGGTCGGAATCGTCACGATCCCGGTCCTGGAAGCCGACTACGCCACAGGCGTGGCCATCGACGCAGGCGCCACCGTCGGCTTGAGCACCGAGACCGTGATCGACACGCGGACGACCCAGAACGTCATTGCGGACCTGGCCGGCAACAATCCGGACAACGTCGTGATGGCAGGCGCTCACCTCCTCGATGAGGAGGCGCCGGCATCAACGACAACGGCAGCGGGTCCTCTGCGTTGCTCACGGTTGCGCTGGCGCTCGGAGGCAACGACAAGTTCACGCCGGAGAACACGTTGCGCTTCGCTTGGTGGGGTGCCGAGGAGTCCGGGTTGATCGGGTCGACCAACTACGTCTTCCATCCCGACTTCGGACTGACCGACGAGGAGTACGACGCACTCGCGGCGTACCTCAACTTCGACATGGTCGGTTCACCGAACTTCATCTACGGGGTCTACGACGCAGACCAGTCTTCGTTCCAGGCAACTGCACCGGTTCCCGACGGATCAGCTGCGCTCGAGGACCTGTTCGAGGCGTACTACTCGCTCAATGACATCCCTTACGAGGACTCGGAGTTCTCCGGTCGGTCCGACTACCAGGCCTTTATCGACGTCGGTATCCCGGCGAGCGGATTGTTCACCGGCGCCGAGGAGGTCAAGACCGACGAGCAGGCGGCAATCTGGGGTGGCACTGCCGGTGAAGCGTTCGATCCGTGCTACCACCAGTCGTGCGATGACATCGACAACGTGAGCATCGAAGCGCTCGACGTCAACGTCGACGCGATCGCGTACGCAGTGTTCCATCTGGCTGCCTCGACCGAATCGGTCAACGGCGTCGCAGGAGCGAAGGTGCCAGGACGGAACCCGACCAGTATCGCCCTCGACGGTCCCCAGGGGACCTTCGTCGGCGCTGGCGGCTTCCACGCAGGCCACGTGTTGCGCCGTCCGATGAGCGAGGCGCCGACGGGTCGTTGCATCGGTGGCCTCGCTCGATGCAACGGCCGCATCGCCAGGACAGAGATGCGCTGTGCGAGCAACGCGGCCAGGCGGCGCATGGCGATGCTGTTGTTGCGAGCGATGTAGGCGCGGGCGAGCGGTGCGGTCAGGCGATCGATCAACGGCGCCACGATCCAGCGGTACTCGAACGTGATGCGGGTTCCGCCGTCCTGGAGGTCCTGCAGTTCATAGGTGCCCTCTCCGGTGCGTCGTGCCTTCGTCGCGATGTTGCGTTCGACGATGCGGACCGGTGCCTCGGCAGCGACGACCTCGAGGTCGACCACGTCGCGTAGCCCCATCGCCCTCGTCGTCACCTGTGCTCGCGAACCGACGCCGCGCTCCGGCCCGGAGAACTGCCACTCGCGCATGAGGTGGTCGTTGAAGGGTTCGTGGTTGGCCATGACGTCGAGGAAGTCGAAGACGACATCGCGGTCGTGTGGCACATCGATGGAAACGGTGACGGGTCGAGGCATGTACCGTATGGTACACCGAATTGTTCCAACTGGTACACTTCTCGTCGTGACCGCACCCACTCCACGACAGCAACTGCTCGACGATGCGATCGTCTACGTGGCGGGCAACGGGATCACCGACCTGTCGCTCCGTCACCTCGCTGCCGAACTGGGCACGAGTCACCGGATGCTGATCCATCACTTCGGCTCCAAGGAAGGGTTGTGGGCAGCGATCGTGCGCGAGGTCGAGCGGCGCCAGTTGGCCGGCGTCGGCGAGCTGGCGCTGGATCCCTCAGTGTCGTTCGAGGAGGCGATGCGCACGTGGTGGCGCCACATCTCCGATCCATCGCTGTGGCCTCACGAAAGGCTCTTCTTCGAGGTGTACGGCCAGGCGCTGCAGGGTCGGCACGGGGCCAGCGGGCTCCTGGACGGGATCGTCGACTCGTGGGTGACGCCGGTGGCAGCGCTGGCGGAGGCCTGGGGAGTGGCGCCGGACGAGGCGGTGCGATTCGCCCGCCTCGGCGTGGCGGTCACCCGCGGGTTGCTCCTCGATCTGCTCGCCACCGAGGATCGCGATGCGGTCGACGCTGCGATGGAGCAGTGGATCACCCTCACCGCCCGCCACCTGGCGCAGTGAACGTCCCCGGCGCGCCACACGACGGCTCATCCGATTGAGGTGATGTCGCGCCGATCGGCGCCGGTGTACCGTTCGCATCGGTGCGGCACGATCCGTTCGGGGCGACGACAGCCAGAGCGACAGGCCGCGTCGTACGGGACGATCGATGAATCTGGTGCGCGTGCTGCCGATTGCCGGCTGGCTGCCGAAGTACGAACGCAGTTGCCTGCGCGGCGACATCGCGGCAGGCATCGCCGTGACGGCGATGATCGTGCCGAAGGATCTCGGCTACGCAGGCATCGCCGGCGTTCCGGTTCAGAACGGGTTGTACGCAGCGGCGGCCGGCGCCCTGATCTACGCACTGTTCGGCAACTCGCGTCAGATCTCGACCGGGCCGAGTTCGGCACTCGCCGCAGTCGCCGGCAGTGCGGTCCTCGCAACGGGCCAGAGTGGCGCACCGGCAGCGGAACTCGTCGCCGCCATCGCGATCGTCACCGGAGTGTTGTTCGTCGTCTTCGGAGTACTGCACCTGGGATGGATCGCGAGGTTCTTGTCGAAACCGGTGGTCACGGGCTTCCTGGCCGGCGCCGCGGTACAGGTCGTCATCGGCGAACTGCCGAAGATCACCGGAACGTCGTCGGAGGGTGAGACGTCGTGGCGTGAATTCGCGACGTGGATCGGCGGCCTCGGCGACGTCGACTGGACGACCGTCGCCGTCGGGGTCGTCTCGCTGTCCCTCATCCTGGCACTCCGGTTCCTCGCCCCCAAGGTGCCGGGGGCGCTCGTGCTGGTGATCGGCGGGTTGATCACCTCGTACGTAATCGATCTCGGCACGCACGGCGTCGCGCTCGTCGGCGAGGTGCCTCGTGGCCTGCCGGCGCCGCAGATGCCCGACCTCGAACTGTTCAGGACCTACTACGCGGAGATCGGTACCGCAGCGCTGGCGCTGTTGCTCATCGGCTTCTCCCAGACCGCCGGCGACTCCCGACTGTTCGCGTCGCGCCACGGCTACCGAGTCGACGTGAACCAGGAGTCGATCGCCCAAGGCATGGCCAATGCCGGCGCCGGGGTGTTCCAGGGGATGCCGGTGTCGACGAGCCTGTCGGCGAGTTCGCTCAACGAGTCGAGCGGCGCGACGACGCCGGTCGCGTCGCTGACCACCGGCGTGCTGGTGATCGCCACGCTGCTGATCTTCGCTCCCCTGTTCTCCGAGCTGCCGATCGCCGTGCTCGCCGCGATCATCATCGACGCCGTCGTCTTCGGCATGATCGACGTGGCCGAACTTCGTCGCCTCCACCGCGTTGCCAGATTCGACTTCTGGATCGCGGTCGCCGCGATCGTCGGCGTGCTGTCGGCCGGCGTACTGACCGGTGTCGTGATCGGCATCGTGCTGTCGCTCGGCTGGCTGGTGTACGTCACCACGCAGCTGCCGATCGCCCAACTCGGGCGCGAAGCGGGCACGCAGGTGTACCGGGACCTCGAGCACTTCCCTGACGACGAAATCGTTGCGGGGGTGACGGTGCTCCGACTCGACGGGGCCCTCTTCTTCGCCACCGCCGAAGCGTTCGACGACCGGCTCCGAGATGCGATGCCGCCGCACAACGCCGGCGCCGCCGTCGTACTCGACCTCGAGAGCGTCACCTTCGTCGACTCCCAGGGTGCTGCCGTCCTGTCGGGTGTCATCGACCTCGCCTCCACTACCGGCACCACCATCCGCCTCGCTGCGGTGGGGGTTCGAGTGAGGGACGTCCTTCTCGCCGAAGGGGTCATCGAGCGGATCGGCGCCGACCACGTACACGGCAGCGTGCACCGAGCCGTCGAAGCCGAGCAGAGCGCACGAGCCGAGGAGCTGACATGACCAGCGATCAGGTTGCCGACGCCGCACCGGTCGGCGAAGAGGGACCGTTCAACCGACGACTTGCGGTCATGCTGGCAATGGCGATGTTCGTGCTGGTCGTCGACACGTCGCTGATGAACGTGTCGATCTCCTCGGTGGTGCACGACCTCGACACCACCGTCAGCGGCGTGCAGTCGGCGATCGCACTCGAGGCGCTCGTGTCGGCAGCCTTCATCCTGATCAGCAGCAAGGTCGGTGACATGATCGGGCGCAAACGCGCCTACGTACTCGGGCTGCTCGGCTACGCCATCGGAGCGATCGCGATGACCGTGGCTCAGAACCTGTCGACGATCATCATCTTCTGGGCGATCCTCGGCGGGCTCGGCGCCTCGTTGCTGCTGCCCGCGATGCAGTCGTTGATCCACGGCAACTTCGCGGGTGCCGCGCAGAAGCGTGTGTACGCCCTCGTGGGCGCGGCCGCCGCGATCGCCGCAGCGGTCGGCCCGCTGCTCGGCGGATTCATCACCACGTACCTGTCATGGCGCGTGGGCTTCCTGCTCGAAGCAATCGTGATCGCGATCGTGCTGTCCAACATGAAGTTGGTCGCCGACGTCCCCTACACCGGCCCGCGTGGTATCGACACCGTCGGGGCCGTCCTCTCGGTACTCGGCATGGGCGGCATCGTGCTCGGCATCCTCGTGTGGCAGGAGGGCGGCGAAGCGGTGGGTGTGCTCCTCGCCATCGGCACGGTCGGATTCGCACTGTTCGCCTACTGGCTCGTTCGGCGACATCGTCGGGGCCGGCTCACGCTGCTCGATCCCGACCTGTTCCGGTCCACGGCGTTCCGTATCGGGATCTCGCAGCAGATGATGCAACAGATCGCCCTCGGTGGCGCCATGATCGCGCTGCCGATCTTCCTGCAGATGGTGCTCGAGTACAACGCGATGCAGACCGGTCTCTCGTTGGCACCGCTGTCGCTGAGCATGTTCGCCGTGGCCATGCTGGCCGGCAAGAAGGCCGCCGGCCACCGGCCGGCGAGTGTGATCCGGATGGGATACGCCCTCCTCGCGATCGGCATGACCGCATTGATCCCGATCGTGCCGCGCACGGAATCGGGTTGGGCGCTCGTCATTCCCCTGATCGTCGCCGGCTCTGGCCTCGGCCTGCTCGTCTCGCAGCTGAACAACTACACGCTGTCGCCGATGGGTGACGATCAGATCAGCGAGGCGGCCGGCGTGAACTCGGCCGCCGGTTCGTTCGGGCTGTCGTTCGGATTGGCATTCGCCGGTGCGATCATGCTCGCCACGTTGTCGGTCGCCTTCACCAACATGTCGGACAACAGCGCCGTGCTGGCGCCGGCCGAACAGGAACAGGTCGCCGACGCCCTCGAGAACGACGCCGAGCTGATGTCGAACACTCAGCTCGAAGAGGTACTCGTCGGTCAACCGAAGGACGTCCAGGCGGAGATCATCCGCATCAACACCGAGGCCCGACCGCTCGCGCTGCAGGTCGCACTGCTCGTGCCGATCATCGCTGCGCTGATCGGGTTGTTCAACTCGTTCCGGATGATGCGCCTGCCCGACCCGGAGCCCTCCGGGACCGAGGCCGACATGTTCCTGTGATGGCGCCGGCTCCGATGGCCTGGACGGCGGCGACCGGCGCCGCGCGGAGCTGACCTCGCCCGTTCGGGTCGCTAGGGTCGACGCCGTGGCGGCGATGAACCTCCCTCACCGGTCGGCCGACCCCCGTGATGCCGGTTTCTACGGCGACCCGTATCGCTGGTACACCGACATCCACGCCGCCGGATCGACCACGTTCTTCTGGGAGGAGTACGGCTTCTGGTGCGTGGCCGGTTTCGACGATGCCAATGCGCTGTTGCGTGACCGACGTTTCGGGCGTGCACCTGGGCTTGCGGAACGAACCGAGCGGATCGCACACTGGTGGGAGACGGAACGGTGGTCGTTGCTCGCCATCGATCCGCCCGAACACACCCAACTCCGCGGCCTCGTGAACCGCGCGTTCCTCTCTCGCCACATCGAGCAACTGCGGCCGCGGATACGTGAGCTCGCCGACGGCTTGATCGACGGTTTCCAGTCCGACGGAACGGTGGATCTGCTACCCAGCTACGCGGCGCCCCTCCCGGCAGTCGTGATCGCCGAGATGATCGGGCTGCCCGCCGACATGGCGCCGCAGCTGCTCGCCTGGTCGAACAGCATGGTGAAGATGTACATGTACGGCGTCGACGAGGCCGTCGAGTCGGAGGCCGATCGCGCTGCGGAGGAGTTCGTCGCCCACCTCACCGACGTGCTCGCCGAACGCCGCCGCGAGCCACGACCCGATCTGCTCACCCACATGCTCGACGCCGAGATCGACGGTGCCCGCCTGAGCGATGCCGAGGTGATCGCGACCACGATCCTGCTGCTCAACGCCGGCCACGAGGCGACGGTCCACACCACCGGCAATGCCGTGGCAACGATCCTGCGCAGCGGCATCGATCCGGCCGAGCTCTTCGCGAGCGACGAACAGGCCGAGGCCACCGTGGAGGAGTGCCTGCGCTTCGACGCTCCTCTGCACCTGTTCACGCGGTATGCGCTCGACGACGTGGAACTCTCGAGCGGGCTGCAGCTTCACCGAGGCGAGCAGATCGGCATCATGCTGGGCGCGGCCAACCGCGACCCACGCCGGTTCCAGCGCCCCGACGAGTTCGTTCCGTGGCGCACCGATGGCGGCAACGTCAGCTTCGGCGCCGGCATCCACTTCTGCATCGGCGCCCCGCTCGCTCGGCTGGAGCTCGCGACCTCGCTGCGGCGCCTCTTCGAACGTCTCGCGTCGCTGCGCCTCGCCGACGAGCCGCAGTATCGCGACATCTTCCACTTCCACGGCCTGACCGCACTCCACCTCACCTGGTGACACGCTCGCGACCACCTCGAGGCGCCCCAGCGATGAGCCAACCGACCAGATACCGGCTGTTCGCTCATCGCACGAAGGTTGTCGGTAGTTAGGTGGGCGCAGAGGGACTCGAACCCCCGACATCTTCCTTGTAAGGGAAGCGCTCTAGCCAACTGAGCTATGCGCCCGAACGACGCGAGGTTAGCGGCGGCGGCGGGCGCCGGCGCCGAACCAGCCGCTGAGATCCGCGACGAAGCCGAAGGCGACGATGACCCATCCGAACCCGTTGATCGGGTCGCCCCATGCGTTCATGGCGACGTACGCCAACGACGTGAACGGGAGGAACAGCCAGCCGGCGAATCCGATCCAGAAGCTGTCGAACGCTCGGTCGTTCCAGTTGGTGAACATCTCGATGAGCAGCAGCGTGAACCGGGGGAACACCGCCCCGACGAGCACGACCAGACAGCCACACATGGCGAGCAACCTAACAAGGCGTCACGATTCGGTCACAGCGTTCGCGCACGCCTCGCCGGCAACGACGGCGTCGACGTTGGCGAGCGTCGTGTCCGCGATCGCGGCAAGCGCTTCGTGCGTGAGGAACGCCTGGTGCGCAGTGATCAGCACGTTCGGATAGGTGAGTAGACGAGCGAAGTTGTCGTCGTCGAGGATCTCCTCGCTGCGGTCCTCGAAGAACAGGTTGCCCTCCTCCTCGTACACGTCGAGAGCGAGCGAACCGAGATGTTCGGACTTCAGCGCGTCGAGGACGGCGGCGGTGTCGATGAGCGCTCCCCTGCCGGTGTTCACCAACATCGCGCCGCGCTTCATCTTCGCGATCGACGCCTGGTCGATGAGGTGGTGGGTGTGCTCGTTCAGCGGGCAGTTCAGCGTGACGATGTCACCCACGGACAGCGCGTGGTCGAAGTCGACATAGTGCACCCCGAGGTCCACCAGGCCCTGGTTGACGACCGGATCGAACGCTACGACCTCGCAGCGCAGGTGCCACAGCAATCGGGCGACGATCGCACCGATCTGCCCGGTGCCGATCACCGCTGCCGTCTTGCCGGCCATGTCGAAACCGACCAGCCCGTCGAGCGAGAAGTTGCGGTCACGCACCCGGTTGTGGGCCCGATGGATCTTGCGGTTCAGTGTGAGCATCAGGGCGAGCGTGTGTTCCGCAACGGCGTTCGGCGAGTACGACGGCACGCGCACCACGGTGAGGTTCAGCCGCTTCGCTGCTTCCAGATCGACGTTGTTGAACCCGGCACAACGCAACGCGACGCAGGTCGTACCCGAGGCAGCGAGCAGATCGAGGACATCGGCGCAGAGATCGTCGTTGACGAATGCGCAGACGACCTCGGCGTCCGCTGCGTATCCCGCCGTCCGACGGTCGAGCCGCACCTCGTGGTAGTCGATCTCCACGGGCGTCCGGCGCCAGCCGGCAGCGACCGCAGCGTCGAACGAACGCCGGTCGTAGGGCTTGGCCGAGAACATGGCGATCTTCGTCATGGACCGATCCTTACCTCGTCGCTCGACGCGCGCAATCGGTGCCCGATCACTGCGTGTTCATCCGCACGAAACCAGGCCGGAACACGATGTCCGTACGGTCGCCGACATGACGTTCCACACCTCCGCCCCGACCACGACGACCGCTAGCACCGCCACCTCCGCGGCGGCGAATGACCGGATGCCGATGAAGCCGACGCCGACCAAGCCGACACCGACCAAGCTCACCCCACCGCGGCAGACGCCGGTGAAGCCGATGCGCTCCTGACCGCTCGGTCGTGCCGCTCCGAGGCCCGTCGATCGGCGACCGCGTGCCAGGATCGCAGGCACGATCCGAGGAGGGACCGAATGAGCAGCACCACCGCATCACCAGAAGCAGTCGGCGTGAGCAGCGCCCGGCTGCAGCGAATCGGCGAGGTGATGGAGTCGTACGTCAGCGAACGCGGCGTCGCCGGCATCAGCACGATGATCAGCCGTCGGGGCGAGGTCGTGCACGCCGAGCAGTTCGGCTTCCAGGACAAGGAGGCCGGCATCCGGATGTCGCCCGACACGATCTTCCGGATCTACTCGATGACCAAACCGGTCGTGTCGACGGCGCTGATGCTGCTGCACGAAGAGGGTCGCTTCCAGCTCGAGCAGCCAGTAGCGCAGTTCCTGCCGGCGTTCGCCACGACGAAGGTGCTCGCCGACGACGGCCTGCTCGTCGACCAGGCGCGCCCGATGCAGATCGGCGACCTCCTGAGTCACACCAGCGGGCTCACCTACGACTTCATGGCCGACAATCCGGTTGCCCAGATGTATCGCGACGCCCGGATCATGAACGATGCCACACGTCCACTCGATTCGTTGATCGACGAGCTCGCGACCCTGCCGTTGGCATTCCAGCCGGGAACCCACTGGCACTACAGCGTCGGCATCGACGTCGCAGCACGGCTGATCGAGGTGCTGTCGGGCCAGAGTGTCGGCGACTTCCTGCGCCAGCGCCTCCTCGAACCGCTGGACATGGTCGACACAGGCTTCGGCGTGGCCGACGACCAGCTGGGACGGTTGTCGGCGATGTACGGACTGCCGGACCTGGTCGGCGAGAACTACTCGGCGATCGAGTTGATGGAGGCTGCGCTCGCCGGCTTCAACGAACGCATCGACGTGTCGACCACGTACCCGACCAGCACGCCCGACGTCTTCCAACGTGGTGGCCTCGGCCTGTTCTCGACGGCCGGCGACTACATGAAGTTCGCCCAGATGTTGGTGAGCGGCGGGCGTGCGTCCGGTGGTGAGCGGGTGATCGGGCGCAAGACGCTCGAGCTGATGCACACCAACCACATCCCCGCCGACCTCCTTCCCTACGAGATCCTCGGTCTTGCGCAGCCGGGCATGGGGTTCGGACTGGGATCGCGTGTGATGACCGACGTCGCGCAGTTCAACGGCACCGGGTCGCTCGGCGAGTACGGCTGGGCCGGTGCGGCCAAGACCTACTACTGGGTCGATCCGGCCGAGGAGCTGGTCGGCGTGTTCATGTCGCAGTACATGACCGGCATGCAGTTGCCCGAACGCGACTTCCGCTCGCTCGTGTATCAAGCGATCGACGACTGAGCGACCGCGTCGGCGATCCGGTCGACGATCTCGTCGAGGATCTGCTCCGAAGTGGCGAAGTTGATCCGGGCGAATCCTGCACTGTTCGGCCCGAACATCGGGCCACTGGACAGCGCGACGCCGGCCCGGTCGAGCAGTGCCGCCGCCGGGTCGTCACCCAATCCGGAACCGCGGAAGTCGAGCCACCCGAGGTAGGTGGCTTCGGGAGCGTCGAACTGCACCGTCGGAACGTCGGCCGCGAGTCGGTCGATGAGCTGATCGCGTCGAGCGGTCAATGTGCGCTGGACCGCGGTCAACCAGCCGTCGCATTGGGTCCATGCGCAGATCGTGCCCACGACGCCGAGGGTGCTCGGCGATCCGTGCACGTGGGCCGACATCGCGGCGAGTGCCGTTTCGAGCGGGGCGTGGTCGATGTGGGCCACGGCGGTCCGTAATCCGGCGAGATTGAAGGTCTTGCTGGCCGAGCCGAGTGTCACCAACCGGCCGGCGAACCGGTCGTCGGCGATCGCCAACGGCCGGTGTACGGCACCGGGGTGGACGAGATCACCCCAGATCTCATCGGTGATCACCAGGAGATCGTGTCGTTCGGCGACGTCGGCCACGGCCGCAACCTCGTCGTCGTCGAACACCCTTCCCGTCGGGTTGTGGGGGGTGCAGAACAGGATGACGCGGGTCGTCTCGTCGATCGCGTCGGCGAGCCGGTCGGGTGAGATCCGCCAGCCGACCGGATCGAGCGGCACGTCGACCCTGCGGCGTCCGCTCCCCGCGATCGCATCGAGGAACGGGTAGTAGATCGGCGTGAACACCACGACGCCGTCGCCGCGCTGGGTCGTGTTCCACAGCGCCACCTCGAGCGCGTGCAGCGCACTCGTGAACACCCGGATCCGGTCGGTCTCCGGCCGCCAGCCGTGCCGACGCTCCTGCCAGTCTGCGGCGTGCTCGACGAGATCGCCGGCGAAGGGGCCGTACCCGAGATCGCCACGTTCCGTGTGGCCACGGATCGCGTCGAGGACCGCTGGTGGCGGGTCGAAATCCATGTCCGCCACCCACGCGGGGAGCACATCGGCGCCGTACCGCGACCACTTGATGCCGATGCGCCGTCGGCACCGATCCTCGTCCACCGTCAGCAGCGCGTCGGGATCGGTCACGACGTCACGGTAGTTGGCGGCGTCGGCGCTGGAGGGGCCGACCACGCTGACCGACCGCCGTCGGCCGGTGCGTAGTGTCGACGAGATGACAGCGAACCCCGACGTCGACCACTACGTCGAACGCTCCGAGTTGTGGCCACAGGAGATCGATGCGCTCCGACCGATCCTGCGCGACAGTGGCCTGACCGAGGAGATCAAGTGGCGCAAGCCGTGTTACACCCACGACGGCGCGAACATCGCGATCGTGCAGGAGATGAAGAACTTCGTGGCACTGATGTTCTTCAAGGGCGCACTGCTCGACGACCCCGACGGCGTGCTCGAATCACAGGGGCCGAACTCTCGCTCCGCCCGCCGCATGTGCTTCACCTCGGTCGACGACGTGCGGCGACTCGCCGCCACCGTGAGGGCGTACGTCGCCGAGGCGATCGACGTCGACAAGGCCGGCATCGCGCTGGCACCAACGCCCGAGCTGATCCTCGTCGACGAGCTCCGAGACCGCCTGGAGCGCGACGCCGAGCTACGCACGGCGTTCGAGGCGCTGACCCCCGGACGCAGACGCGAGTACAACCTGTACTTCGCGGATGCGAAGCAGGCGAGTACCCGCACGTCACGCATCGACAAGTACGCGGACAAGATCCTGGCCGGAAAGGGGTTCCGCGACCGCTGACACTGCTCGACCCGGTCGATGGATTCCATCGAACTGTTGTTTGTTCGTATTGCACATGTCGAACATACGTACTAAGGTGGCGTCATGTCGACAGGGGTCGAGGAGCTGGATCGGGCGATCGATTCGCTCCTCGATGCCGACCCGAGCGAGCTCACCGACGCCGAGTTGCACGAGTACGTGACGACGGTGCAGCGCCAGCGTCACCGTTTGTCTGCCGCCGCCGCCGCCGCGATCTCGGCTTGGGACCAACGGATGGTCTGGGCCGACAACGGCGCACGGTCGGCGGCCGTCCGACTCGCCAACGAGACGTCGTCGTCTCCGTCGACCACTGGTAGCGAGATCCGGCGAGCACGACAGCTCCGATCGATGCCCGGCACGGCCGCCGCATTGGCGGCCGGCGAGCTGTCACCCGACCACGTCGACCTCCTGGCGAAGGCCAATCGACCATGGCGCAATGCGAGCTTCGCCGACCACGAAGAGACATTGGTCGAACAGTGCAAGGTCCTGCGCTTCGCCGACGCACGCAAGCTCGTCGACTACTGGTGCGCACAGGCCGACGCGGCCGCTGCGGAGGACAGCGCCGAGCGCAAGCGCAACGGGGCACATCTCAGCGTCTCGTCCACGCTCGACGGAACCGTGGTGATCAACGGCGTGCTCGACCCGATCGGTGGGTCGATCGTGCAGGACGAACTCAACCGAATCGAGCGGGAGCTCTACCTGGCCGACGAGCGCAACGGTGTGACCCGGACTGCATCCCAACGTCGAGCGGCCGCCCTCGTCGAGATGGCCTCGCGATCGGCGACGGCACCCGCCGACGGTCGTCGACCCAGGCCACTGTTCACCGCGCTGGTCGGCGACGAGACCATGTCACAGCTGTGCGAGCTCGCGAACGGCACGGTGATCACACCGGGACAACTCCTCGGGTGGGCAGGCGACGCCGACCTCGAGACGGTCCTGTTCGACGGCCCGTCCACGGTGATCTCGGTGTCGCATCGACGCGGCTTCACCGGCACGTTGCGCCGGGCGGTCGAGGTCCGCGACCGCCACTGCCGACACGACAGCGGCTGCGACGTGCCTGCCGACCAATGCGACGTCGACCACATCGTGCCGCACGCTGCGAACGGACCGACCAGTCAGTTCAACGGCAAGCTCGAATGCCGACCACACAACCGTGACAGCGATCGCCACGACCACGGTGGCACACCACGGCCCTCCCGCCCGATCGACCGACTCGACGAGATCCGGTGTCGTCTGCGATGGAAACTCCTCCGAGACCACCCGGACGACCCGGAGCAAGCGAACGAGGTCTACGTCGATCCCCGACGGCTGAGGAGTCCGGGTTGACGACCGAACGGCCGCAGGAGATGAGGCTCAGCGCATCGACTCCTCGCGGATGCGCTTCTTGCTCGCCGCCCAACTACAGATCGGGCATGTCGCCAGATCGTGGCGCCGAGCCGGGCAGTACTCACGGCCGAACATGATGATCTGAATGTGCCGGTCGTTCCAGGTCTCGATCGGAAACGCCGCTTTGAGGTCGGCCTCGGTGCGTTCGACCGTCGTTCCGTTCGACAAGCCCCACCGCTCGGCGAGCCGGTGCACGTGGGTGTCGACGGCGAACGCCGGCACGCCGAACGCCTGCGACATGACCACGCTCGCCGTCTTGTGGCCGACACCGGGCAGCGACTCGAGGAACTCCCAGTCGGCGATCACCTCGCCGCCGGCGTCGACGATCTTGTTGGCGGCCAGCCAGAGATTCTTGGCCTTGGTGGGTGCCAGACCGACCTCGCGGATGTAGCCGAGGATCTCGTCGGGATCCATCGCGGCCATCTTCTCGGGCGTGCCGGCGACCTCGAACAGCGCCGGGGTGATCTGGTTGACCTTCTTGTCGGTGGTCTGCGCTGACAACGCCACCGCCACCAGGAGCGTGTAGGCGTCGGTGTGATCGAGGGGGAATGGCACCTCGGGGTACAGCTCGTCGAGGATCGCGCCGATCCGCTCGGCCTTGTCTGCCCGCTTCATGCGAGGCACGCTACCGACGCGCGCGATGAGCGAGCAGTTCGTCGAGCAGTGAGGCACTGCTCGCAGCGACGGGTGTGCGGCGCTCGGCATGGTCGAGGACGATGAGGTCGCGGCCGAGCGCATCGACCACCACTCCCCCGGCCTCGTGCACCACCAAGGTGGCACCGAGGTAGTCCCAGACCCCGTGGGCATCGGAACTCATGTCGACGAACCCGTCGAATGATCCGCCCGCCACGGCGCAGATGTCGAGCGCCGAGGCACCCATCGCCCGGAACTGGCGCCAGCCGTAGTTGTGCTCTGGCAGCCCGCTCACCGCAATGACGGCGTCGCGGATCGGCACCGGTGCGTCGACACGGACCGCTCGACCGTCGAGTGCGGCGCCACGATCGCGCACCGCGCTGTACCGGGCCCCGGTGGCCAGGTTGGCCACCATCGCAACGGCGGCGATGCGGTCGACGACGAGACAGAGCGACGTCGCACACCACGGAAGGCCCAAGCTGGCGTTGGTGGAGCCGTCGAGGGGATCGACGACGACCGTGCCGCGTGCCGATGGCCCACCGGGGGGATGTTGGAGACCGCTCTCTTCGGACAAGACCGAGTAGCCGGCGGCGAGGAGCGGTGCAACACAGACGTCGTCGACGTCGAGGTCGACGAGATACTGCCCCGGACGCCGACCCGATTCTCCCCAGTCGGTCGTCGAGCGCAACACGGCGGTGGTCTCATCGCAGATCGATGCGAACAGATCGAGAACGGTGTCATCGGCATTGGGCAAGGGCATCTCCAGGGACGGTAGTGTCCCGACTGCATGGCAGTGATCGACGTTGCAGGATTCGTCGCCGATGTGAAGTCCCAGGCGATCGACCATGGCTTCCACGTCCACGACGAGCGGCACTTCGTGGAGACGTACTCGTTGCGCCAGTTGTGGGAAGTCGATCTGCATCCCGAGGAGGCGTGCGCCGGTCCGATCGACCTGCACCTGTCACTCGACGTCGACCCGCGGGCGATGCTCGGATTCGAGGACGAGGTGATGAAGCTCGACGAGATCGACGACCCGCCACCGACGGGCTTCACGTTCCCGCTGATCTTCACCTGGACGCTGCCACCGCTTCCGGAACCACCGGATCTGCTCGTCCTGGCGACCGATCTCGCCGGCATCGGGGGCATCGACCTGCCGGTCGAGGTGTCGGCCATCGACTCGTTCCCGAGTGTCACCGACGCCCCGGAGCGCAGCTTGTCGATCGTGGCGAAGATGACCATCGACCTCGCCGACGTGTACATGAACGTCGACGATGCGATCGAAGCCGCACTCGACCGCTGCAAACATGTCAGTCTGTACCTACTCGAGCGTGCCCCCACATGGCTCGACGAGTACTGATCCGCCCATCGCCTCGAAGACCACAGGGAGCGTCATGCGAGTCCACGAACTGATCGACATCCTCAGCGACCAACCCGCCGACGCCGAGGTGGAACTGGCCGTGATCGCGCCCGTCGAGGACGGCTCCGACGACATCACCGTCGACCGCTACTTCGTCGACGGCGTGCTTCCCTGGGAAGACGACGAGGACGACGAGGACAGCGACGGCGAACTCACGATCTGGCTCGTCGGCGGCGAGGAGGCCGACGTCAACGCCTTCCTCGACGCCATCGAACAGCCCGACGCATGATCCCGGCCGGTCGAACCGGCCGGGATCAGCGCAGCGTCAGCTGTCGCCGACGTACATCTCCGTGAAGAAGATCAGGGCACCGGGCGTGCCGTTGCCGAGGTCGCCGTTGGGCAACGTCCAGTTGTTGACACCGTGGATGTTCTCGTCGGTGGCGACGAGTGTGGCGGTGCCGCCCGAGTACCACACGGGCGCCTGCTCGTTGATCCGCACCATGATCTTCGAGTAGAGCGCCTTGCGCTCCTCGACGTCGGCGGTCTGGATCGCTTCGACCGCCCAGCCGTAGGCCTCGGGATCGAACCAGTTCGGGAAGTTGCTCACCGACTCGGCCGGATCCGTCAGGAACGGGTTGATCGCAGCGCTCGGGTCGGCCTCGGTGCCCCATCGCCAACAGTGCGCCCGGTGCTGATCGGCAACGGCGTTGTTGATGTGGGTCGCCTGGTCGAACTGGGTGAGGTTGACGTTGACCAACCCGGAACCCGACCAGACCTGCTCGATCACCTGCATGGCGGCGATCAAGGTGGGGTCCGGCGGACATGACAGCTCGACGTCGATCGGGTCCCCGGGCGACTTGCCGTCGGAACGGGCCGGATCGTCGATGTACTCCTGGAGCAGCGCTGTGCCGCCCTCGAAGTCGAACGTCGGGTAGGTATCGGCTGCCTCCTGGGTCCACCACGGGCTGTCGGCCGAGAACCACTGGGTCACCGGCAGCGAAATGCCGGTACCACCGAGTGCATCGATCACGCGTTCCTGATCGTTCAGCTTGTTGAGACCGAGCCGGACCCGAACGTCGTCGAACGGCGGTACTGCGGTGTTGTACATGCCACCACCGGTGTTGTTGCCCTGGAACTCGTACAAGCTGATGCCGCTCTCGGCGCGGGCGTCGCGGATGGTGCCCTGGCGACGCGTCTCCATCAAGTCGACGGTGCCGGAGATCAACGCATCGAGCCGGGTCCCCTCATCGGGGATCGGGCGGAACGCCACCTGGTCCAGATACGGCAGTTGGTTGCCCTCGTCGTCGCTGCGCCAGTAGTTCGGGTTCCGAACCACGATCGTCTCGTTGTCGATGTCACGGCTGTCCATCATGAAGGGGCCGGTACCGACCGGATTGGTGCTGAATCCGATCGGATCCGCCAGCGCCGCGGCCGGTTCGAACACGTACCCGATCGGCACGGTGTTCACCGCCGCCGGAAACGCCGAGTTCGGAGCGTTCAAGCTGTACTTGACGGTGAGGTCGTCGACCGCTTCCACACCTGCGATCCCGTAGGTGGCGATCTGGCCCGACGACGTGGCGCCGGTCTGCTGGATGGCGAACATGTCGACGATGGTCTGTGCCGTCAACGGCACCCCATTGTGGAACTCGACGTCAGGCCGAAGCACCATGGTCCATTCCGTGAAGTCCTCGTTCGGTTCGATCGACTCGGCGAGGTTCCCCTCGTATTCGCCATCAGCGTTCTGCGAGATCAGCACGTCGAAGACCGTGCGAGCAAGGTTGACGCACGGTTCGCCGCACGCATCCTCCCACGGGCGCAACCCGGTCGCCTCTGCTTCGAGGCCCATGGTCAATGAACCGCCGTAGACCGGCGTGTCGGTGTCCTCGACCACCGACGTGTCGACGTCACCTTCAGCGGTGACCGGCGTCGTGTCACCGGTGTCACCGGTGTCATCGCTCTCGGCCGTGGTCTCGGTCACGTCCGTGGGCGTGGTGTCGTCAGAAGACGAACTGTCGTCGCTCCCGCACGATGCTGCCGCGAAGGCGAACACCAGTGGAACGGCCAGTGCACTGACCAATCGTCGCTGTCGCATGAAGACCCCCATCTCCAACCGTTGATCGCCGGCCGACTTGACCGGCGATGTTTCCCCAGAGGCGAAGTCAAACACATCGGACAGCGCGGCGACGACATGGGCGTGACGTTGGTCACGCGAACGCAGCTCGGGCAGCGACACGCCTTCGCTGTTTCGACTCCACGATTGCCGTGGCCGATGTCCGTGGCCGTGGCCGTGGCCGTGACCGGAGCCGCGAATCATCGATGTGGAATCCGTTCGGTCCGCGCTTCCAACGCTTCTCGTGTTACATTCTCGTGTCGAACACCCATCAATCAGATTGCGGGCGCGATCGGAACCTCACATGAAACTCCCCCTCCCACGACGCGCGTCGCAGCGCCTCGACCTTCGACTCCGCACCTACGGCGTCACCGCCGCACTCGGCGTGTTCACCATGGGAGGCGTGCTCCCACAGTGCGAGCCGCCACCACCTCCCGCCGTTGTTCAGGTGTCCGACGTCCAGGCCTCGGTGGTCGCGTCGGTCAACCAACAGCGCGCACAGGCGGGGCGTGGTGCCCTGGTTGTCGACGCCCGTCTGACGGACGCCGCGCAGAAGCATTCCGATGACATGGCCGGACGACAGACCATGACCCACACGGGCAGTGGCGGAACGAACGGCGGCCAGAGGATCAGCGCTGCCGGCTTCGGATGGACGACTTGGGCAGAGAACGTCGCTGCCGGCCAGACGACTCCCGCCGACGTGATGTCCGCCTGGGTCAACAGCCCCGGCCACCTCGCCAACATCCTCAGCGGTGCAGTGGGCCAGATCGGTGTGGCAGCGGCCACGGGCTCCAACGGCGTCGTCTACTGGACGATGGTTCTCGCCGCCGGCAGCTGACCTCGTCCGCTCAGGTCCGTGCCAGCCTTCGGGCGAGTGCACCCAGACCCAGGAGCGCTCCACCGAGCACACCGATCATCAGCGTCTCGTCGGGTCCCGTCTGGGGCAGCGTTCGAGTACCGCCGGTATCACCCACTGCCTGAGTCGTGGTGGGACCACCACTGTCGGCGTCGGTCGTCGTGGTGGGGCCGCCGCTCTCTCCGGCCACCGACGTGGTGGTGGTTGCGCCACCTTGATCGGAGACGGTCGTGGTGGTGCTGGCCGTGGTGGTGGTGGTCGTCGTGGTGTCACCACCTCGGTCGTCGGCGACCGTCGTCGTGGTGGTGGCGCTGCCACCTTCCCCGGCGACGGACGTCGTGGGACCGCCGGTTTCGGCGGCGACCGTCGTGGTCGTCTCGGTGTCACAGACTCGACCCTCGAGGTAGTCGGCATCGATCAACTTGTCGCCGAACACGGGGACCGCACTGTCACCGCGGTACAGATCGGTCTGCCAGTTGCAGACATCGCCGAGCTCCAGGGTGACGGTGTACGAGCCGGCGCCGTAGGTGGAACCGTTGGCGCCATGGTGCGCGATCAGCTCCTGGTCGGCGAACGGCACTCGCCATCCGCCCGGCAATTCGAACGCCGAGAACGAGAACGGCCCGACCTCGCCTTCGCATGCCTCCGGTCCGACGGTGAAGGTCGCCGTGCCGCGGTCGACCGATGCACTCTGCAACGCGCATGGCGCGGCCTCGGCGGGCGGCTCGGCCTCGACGGCAGGCACCGGTGACGGCGAATCGTCGGCTCGGACGCCTCCCGGAGCTACGGCAAGGCCGATGGCGACCAGACCTGCAGCAGCTGCGAGATGTGTGAGCGGTGATTTCAATGGAGTCTCCTCATCGTGATGGCCTGTTGCCCGCCGCACTTCATTCCCCGATTCTCAATTCACGAAACTCGATGCCACTCCCGCAGGACTGGTGGCGACGTGTGATCACCGCCGGCTGTTCTTGCGTGCCTGTCCGGGCGGCACCCAGTCGTCGGGTTTCGGGCCCTCCGGCACATCAGGGGTGGTCGTCGTGGCCGGGTCCGTCGGCGACGTGACCGCAACGGTCGTCGGGACCGGCGCCGTCGTGGTCTCGGGCACGGGTACCACCATCGTGGTCGGTGCGGTCGACGGGGCTGCGGTCGTCGGAGCGGCGGTCGACGAGGCGGCGGTCGTCGGTGCGGCGGTCGTGGTCGGCGCCGTGCTCGCCGTCGTCGGCGTTGAAGCGGTTGTGCTCGGAGAAGTCGGAGAAGTAGGCGCCACTGTCGTGGTGGATCGGGTCGCCGTCGTCGGAGCGGGTGCGCTGGTTGCCGGCACCGTGGTCGCCGTGGTCGCCGGCGCCGTCGGTGTGGTGGAGCGATCGGTCGACGTGGTCGGAGCGGACGACGTGGTCGGTGACGTCGTCTGAGGAGTCCACGGCGCCAGCCACCACGGAGTGGCCGGTGACGTGCTGATGGGATCCGAGGCAGAACTCGTCCGTGGTGCAGGCGATGACGCCACTCGGGTTGCGGGGGCCGGCACAGCCGCAGAGGTCGGTGCTGAGGTCGTGGTGGCGGCGGCTGGCAGCGTTGCCGTGGTCGTCGGTTCGGTGCTGGGTCCGGGGACACCGACTTGGCCATCCGGTACGCCGGAGAGAATCGACAAGCCTCCCACGACAGTCGACGCCGGAGTGGATGTCGTCGAATCGTTGGTGCCATCGGTGCGATCGCTCTCGGGTGCCTCTGACACCGGCGTCACCTCGTCGACGGGCTCGGCGGATCCGAAGGCGCTCGTGTTCCGGAGGGCGAACACGAGAAAACCGATCGCCGCAGCGGCGACGAGCACCTGCCACCAGCGATCGCCGGTCTTCATCCGTTGGAACATCGCACGACTGTGCGCCATCACCACTCCTCTTCTGCCCGCGACACGGGCCCGCTGGCCCGGGAACCGGCCAGATCGCAGAAGGGTCGGTTACCCCTCGGGCGCAGACCCCATGCCCGACGCCCGGAGGATCACCCCAATGGGTGAGCGCTCATTCGCTGAGGCGGATGACGATGTCGGCACCGCGTCGCCTCAAGTGATCGGCGATGGAGTACAGAAAGACCGAGACCCCGGCGAATTCAGCCGTTTCTTCCACTGCGGTCTGTAGGGCGTACCGCCAGGTCTGCTCGCCCTCCGCCGACGCCAGCGAGGCATTCAACATCTCCATCCCGAGGACGCCGCTCACGTAGATGACCCCGCTGAGAACGAAGAGCGTTCTCGTCCTGGCGTCGATTCTCGCCAGGAAGGGCAGATACGCCACCCCCACCACCACCACGAATGCGATACCACCGATCACCCAGCCGTAGGACAAGACGCCGGAATGCCCCGAGACCATGTCGAGTCGCCCGAATGCCTCGTGGAACGCGGCAACCTCGTCGATCGAGAGTCCGAAGAAGATCGCCGCGAGCGCTGACCAGTGATACGTGTTCACGCGATCGCTGGACCGGGACAACGCAGCGATCCAGACCAAACCGACAGCCGCCAGCGCAAGGAAGGCCGCAGCGAACCACGTCGGCACGGCGGTGTCGTTGCCGAGATCGAAACGTGTGCTCAGGCCGCGGACCGGTTCGTCACTCTGCGCCGTCAGCACGATCTGGGGAATGTGCAGCACGAACAGCAGCGCAGTGATGGTCAGTGTGGTCGCCAGCACGGTCCGCGGATTCAGCACGAGCTGCGAGATCGGTGTTGCATCGACCTCTGTCTCCATCGCCAGCTGCTCTCGACGGGCCCGACGAGGACCGGATCGTCGTCGGGTGCCCTCAGCTCGATGCCGTTGTGGTCGAAGCGACACTAGGGTGCCGTCGATTCGAACCAGGGGCCCGCAGCGATCGGTTCGAAAAGGCCGCGCCCAGCCAGCATTCAGGCAGGCTGTCCACTGCACGGGCCGGTCAAACGTCGCAGAGTACGTCCACGACGGTGATCGCTGTCTCGTCATCGATCGCGAAGGCCGGGCCGTCCAACCGGGCCGCCCACCGTTCGGCGGCGTCCATCGTGTTCGTCGGGATGTCGGGATGATCGAGGTGCGGGAAGATCGAGAAGTCGACCAGGCCGAGCGTGGAGTCGGAGTTCCCCGGCGACTTCCACCCGACGAACTCGCGGCCGATGCGTGGCGTCGTCACCATGCTGCCGGCGGTCATGCCGATCCACACCGCGTCGGACAGCGACTCCAGCAAGTCCACCATCGGCTGCTGAGGCGTGACGTCACACTTCCACCGGCATCTCCATCGCGAACTGCAGATTCCCGGTCGGCGTTGTGAGGACACCACCCACCTCGACGCCGATCAACCGCATCGCGAACAGAAGCTCGACCGCGTCCGGGCCGAAAGGGGAACCCGCCGGCGATGTGCTCGCCGGCTTCTCCACCACGGTGCGTTGTCGACGTTCGAGCGTGCCGGGTTCGGCCGGGACCACCAGATCGGCAAACACCGGTCGGCCATCGCCGAGCGTTCCGCCTGGTCGTGATGTTGTCCGACCGGCATCCCGGCACGGCCAGACATTGAACAGTCTCAGCAGCGACGGGCCGCGCAATTGGTCTCCACTCCAGCGGTGGACAAACGCCGCATCGGTCATCGTGAACGATCGCAGGGCCTCCTGGGTACGGTGGCGGTGATCCTCGTCATCTCGACGGGAGTACGATCGCCAGTGGCCGGGGGTTTTCATGGATGCACTCCGGATCAACCGAACGCAGTCGGTGCGCTTCGTTCCCGATCCTCGCCGGGTGATCACCAAGCTCTTCATGCCAGGCGACGAGGTCTATCGAGATGGTTCATCGCGCCTCGAGGCCGTCCTCGAACGGATCCTGGCGCTGACGGAGGATGAGGTCGCCGACACGTTGGCCGCTGCTTGCACTCTGTTTTCCGGTCGCCACCGCGATTTCGACGCAGTGCTCGACCGGCACCACGACGTCGTAGCGACGCGGTTCTCGGGTTCCTTGCTGGCTGTGCCGATGACCATGGAGCGTCGTCGTCTCATCGGCGCCTACTTCACGCACGAATACTCGATCGAGGCGGCGGCGCTGGGCAACCCGTCGATCGTGGTCGCGCCCGACCAGTCCGGTATCGCCGCAGGTGCGGTCAGGTTCGTCATGAGTCTGCGGGCCATCGGCGAGGGGCATGTGTCGTCGATCGAGTTCCGAACGGGTGTCGTCGATGCCGACGGGACCGTCGAGCTCGACCCGGTGAGCCCGTACGCAGAGACGGGGGTGCGTTCTCCTCACGACTACGACAAGGGCTTCTTCTCGACGAAGCTCGCTGACCTTGCGATGCTGAACGAAGTCGAGGAACGAGTGTTGGCACGGTTGTCGGAGAGGTTCACGATGTCCGAACTCGAGTCGGCCATCGCGGAGCTCGACGACGACGGGATCGACCGGTCGATGTCGGGCGAGACGACCCGGTTCCTGCACTGGCTTGCGTCGTCGAACTATCGAGTGTCGTTCCCACCGTCCACCGAGATCTCCGAGCGCGTGTTGTTCCCGAGCGGCCCGACCGAGAGCCATGGGATGGAGGACGCCCGCTTCGTCCGCTTCGTCGACGACGACGGGACGGTCACCTACTACGCCAGCTACACCGCATACGACGGCCATCAGATCCTTCCCCAACTGATCGAGACCGCCGACTTCAGCGGGTTCCGGATCGCCACGCTCACCGGGCACGCGGCCCAGAACAAGGGGATGGCCATCTTCCCTCGCCGGATCGGCGGCCGCTACGTTGCGTTGAGCCGACAGGACAACGTCAACAACTTCGTCATGACGTCGACCGACATCCGTGTGTGGCGTGAGGCGACACGGATTCAGGAACCCGAGCGGCCGTGGGAGCTCATGCAGCTCGGCAACTGCGGCTCACCGCTCGAGACCGATGCCGGTTGGGTCGTGATCACGCATGGCGTCGGCCCGATGCGCAGGTACTCCCTGGGCGCGTTGCTCCTCGACATCGACGACCCGAGTCGCGTGATCGGGCATCTGCGCGAGCCGCTGCTGTCGCCGAGTGTCGACGAACGCGAAGGGTACGTGCCCAATGTCGTCTACTCGTGCGGCAGCCTGATTCACGGTGACCATCTCGTGCTGCCCTATGGCTACGCCGACGTCGGCGCTCGGGTCGCGACGATGCGGGTCGATGAACTGCTCAGCCGGTTGACCGACCCGCCGACATGAGGTGGCCGGCCCCGCCCTCATGGTCCCGCTCACGCGTCACGTGCTGCAACGTCGCGATCAGCGCCAAGGTCGACTCGGCGCCCTGATTGAGGTTCGGACCGGTGGCGGTGAGGCCGTCGTAGCCGCCGTGGGTGTCGGGGTCCCACATCACCACACCGAGGTCGTTGTCGCCGGCGAACCATGCGACGGCCAGATCGACCCCTTGTTGCCAGTGGTCGTCGCCGGTCACGACATGCGCCCGGTGACAAGCATCGGCGAGCGCCGCGATCTCGATCGGCTGTTGATCGAATCGGCCGGCGGTGTCGCCGGGGCCAGCGCCACCGACCGGCGTCGGCGAGAGATGGCCGTCGAGTGACTCGCGATCGAGGAGCCAACGCAGCATGACGAGCCCGTCGTCGACGACCTCGGGTCGATTCAGCACGTCGCCGGCGGCGATGAGTGCCTCGGCAAGCGCGGCGTTCGCATACGACAGACGCGGTTCTGGCCAGGGCCAGTCCACACTCGTCGACGGTGACCCGATGGCCGCGACGGCGTCGGAAAGCAGCTCGCGCGAGCGACGGTGGCGTTGGTCGTACCGGGCCACCTCAGCCGCCCCGAGCGCAGCGAACGCCATCGCCCGACGGTGAGGGGAACGCTGCGACGACCCGTGATCGAAGTACGACAACGCGCTGGTGCGCATCCACTCCTCGGGAGCGCGGCGCACTGCCGTGCCGAACGCCCACAGGCTCCGACCCCAACAGTCCTCGACACCATGACGTCCGTGCCAGCGCCCCCTGGCGTCGCGGCGATTGCGGACCCGGCCGTGCACGTTCTGCGCCTCTGCCAGGAATCGAAACGCCGTTCGACCCAGATCCCGTACCGCTTGGCTGTGTGCCGGTTCACGAACGGCGACGATCAGCAACCGGGCGACATCGTCGGCGCAGTACCCCTCTTCGCGACGCGGTTCGGCGTGATCAGCGTGTTCGAACATCCCGATCCGGTCGCTCATCGACAGCACGTGTGCGAACGAAGGCAGTGTCATGACGGCACCGGTCGGCGAGATGCCACGATGAGCTCGGCGAGCTCCCCGTACCGATGCGCGACCGCCGACCACGCCAGACCGGGCGCGAGTCGGCGTGCTTCGGCCTCCATCGACGCGGCAAGCGCCCGATCGGTGAGCACCGAGCGGATCGCGCGGCCCAGTGCCACCGGGTCGCGCTGGGGCACGACGATGCCGGCGCCGGTTCCGAGAAGTTCCACAGCGTGGGGAAAGGCGGTCGACACCACCGGGCGACCGGCGGCGACTGCGTCGACCAACACCCCGGAGGTCACTTGGTCACGTGAGTCATAGGGCAGCACGACGAGATCGGCCGACTGGATGAGTTCGGTCAACGACATCAGATCGCGGTAGGTGTCGTCGAACATGATGTCGACGATCGACGAAGCGGCGCGGTCCACCAGCATCTGGCGATAGGCCTCGCCGTGTCGTTCGCGGACCTTCGGGTGCGTCGCCCCGGCCACGACGTACTCGGGAAGCGGGTCGACATCGGCGAGCTCGCCCATGGCGTCGATGGCCCACTCGATGCCCTTGCCGGGCCCGAGAAGCCCCCAGGTCAGCAGGCGCGGCGGAGTTCCGGGGCGGCGCTGCGATGCGGACGGAGCGGCGAGCGGTGTGGCCGCACCATGGGGGATCACGTGCACCTTCGAACCATCGACGTCGTAGCCGGCCAGCAATCGAGCGTGCGCCGTCCTGGTCATGACGACGGCGGCGTCGGCGCTGCGGCACACCTGCTCGAGGACCCGCCGCTGATTCTCGGACGGCTCCGTCAGGACGGTGTGGGCGACCACGACGACCGGTGCGTCGATCGAGGCGACCAGATCGATGATCGACTCGCCGTCGACTCCGTCGTACAGGCCGTATTCATGTTGGACGATCACGAGATCTTGCGATTCAACGCGTCGATTGCGCGCCGATGGTCGGCGTCGTCGGGGTCGGTGAGCGAGCCCACGACCAGGACGTCTTCGACCTCGGGAGTCGATCCGCAGCGCACCACGTCGACCGAGGCCCCCTCGCCGATCAACCCCGCCGCAAGGGCGGCGGAGAACGTGGCGATCCCACACGATGTCGGTGGGAAGGTCGACAAGATGCCGAAGGACGGGGCAGCGGTGGGGTCCGGCGGACCGGTGGTGACTCGGGCAGGGGTGTGCACGGCAGAACTCCTTGTTCGGCTCAGCCGAGGCGTCGAGCCTGCGGAGGGCGACAGCACTGCGATGGCCGGCCGGCCCAAGCGGGGCGCACTCGCCCAAGGGGCGTGGTTGCACCGTACTGCCCACGATCGCGAACCGGCATCGGTACCCTGCACTCATTCCCGCTCGCCATCACGAGACCGCCGCCGATTCGCTATTTCGAGTGGCGGTACTCGCACCGATTTCGTGGCGCACGCCACCACGGCACTACGGACCGTGGGAACAGTTCGCCTCGCTGCTTGCCAACGGGCTCGTTGCCGCCGGGCACGACGTCACCCTGTTCGCGACGGGCGACTCACTCACCACCGCCAACCTGTGCGCCACCGCAAGCGCTGGTTGGTCCGACGACCCCGCCATCGAACCGAAGGTGGCCGAGTGCATCCACATCGCCTCGGCGTTCGAACGAGCCGCCGACTTCGACATCATCCACAACGGGTTCGACTTCCTGCCGCTCACCTACAGCGCACTGGTCGACACGCCCGTCATCACGACCATCCACGGGTTCTCCTCGCAACGGATCGTCCCGGTCTACGAGCGCTACGACGCCACGACCCACTATGTGGCGATCAGCGATGCCGACCGACATCCGCGACTGAACTACGCCGCGACGATCCACCACGGCATCACGACCGCCGACTTCCACGTCTCACCGGCTCCGGGAGAGCACCTGCTGTACTTCGGGCGCATCCACCCCGACAAGGGAACCGCACACGCGATCGCCGTCGCCCGACGCACCGGACGCCGACTCGACATTGCGGGCATCATCCAGGACGAGGACTACTTCCGTACCGAGGTCGCACCTCATCTGGGCGACGACGTTCGCTACCTCGGCCCGGTCACCGCAACCGAACGATCCGCCGTCCTCGGCGGCGCTCACGCACTCCTCCACCTGATCGACTTCGACGAACCATTCGGCTACAGCGTGGTCGAGGCCATGGCCTGTGGTACCCCGGTCATCGCCAACGGGCGTGGGTCGATGCCAGAACTGATCGACGACGGCACGACCGGGTTCGTCGTCGGCACGATCGAGCAAGCCGTCGACGCCGTCGGAGCCGCCGACCGACTCGACCGACTCGCGATCCGTGCGACCGCAGTCGAGCGATTCGACGTGTCCCGCATGATCGATCGGTACGTCGAGGTGTACTCGGAGATCGTCAGGTAGCCCGCAGGGAACACTGTCTCGCAACTGAGCAAGGCCGAGACCCTTGTCTCCACGCACCACACGTCGCTGGCTACATCGTCGGAGGAAGGCATCGCATCATGATTGTCGACCACCGACGAGTCTCGCCGCCGGCGGCGGTCGGAGTGCAGGTGCATACAACGACGGGGTCGCCTGGACCACGATCTCCCACACGCCTGGCGCTCGTTCGCGCATCCCCGGCGCCGTTCGGAGGTTTCCTCACGGGGCAACGTACGCCGATTTCCTTGGATGCGGGCCCTCGAAAGCCTCCCGAGAATCCGTATCTTGCCTGCTAGACGATGGTGGGGCGGGTGGGCATCGAACCCACGACCGACGGATTATGAGTAGCCGCTCGGGTGTCCGTCGAGTACCGGATGATGCCGCTGAGCAGGTCTTTCGCGACTTCCGTGTCCGTCGGGTACCGCCGATATCCAAGATGTTCCGGCGAGTTTCTTGGATGAAATCTTGGATGGATTCGGTCCTCAGCGGCTTTCGCTCGGCCCTTCGTCCTCACGCGCGTCGCGCTGCTCGCCGACTTCCATCCCGAGTCGGGCCGCGGCGTAGGCCGCATCGAACTCGGCCCGTTCGTCGGTGGTCATGCTTGCGAGCCGGCGATGCTTCACGTCGTCGATCGTGGTGCGTGCCATCAGCCTGAGGATTCTCCCTGGGTCAAACGGCTCTCAGCCACTCGGCTCTGCCGCCACTCGTCGGGCGTTGATCTCGTCGATGTAGGCGGTGACCTTTGCGGGTGTGTCGAGCACGCGACCATCGGCGGCGATCGGAACGTCGTCGTCGGTGGGCGAACGAGAATCAGCGAAGAACTCCTCCACCGTCCACACTCGAACCGTCTTCTCAGCCACGAACCCACGATACCCGTCACCGATCTGCGGGATCGGACGATCCCGCGCTGGAGATCAGAGGTCGATTGACATGTCGACGGAAGCCGACTCACGTTCCTGCATCTGGTCGACGATCTCGTCGACCAGGCGGCAGTGCGATGCGTAGGCGTCCTCGTGGTCGATCACGTCGCTGTAGGCGACGTGGTGTTGCTCGAGGTGGGCGGCGAAGATCCCCCAGAGTCGGCGCATGCCAGCGGTCTCCTCCATCGGGCCGAGCTGCTCGATCGCCCAGTCCGGCTCTTGGAGGCGCAGACGATGGGCTCGCAGATGGATGTCGCGCCAGATCGCCTTGTCGACCTCCTTGAACCTCGCATCGTCGGCCTTGCCTGTCCGGAGGTCGTACCGCTCGGCGAACAGGTCGCGGAGTTGCTCGCCGTTCAAAGCTGAAGGAGGGCGGATGAGCTTGCCGGTGAGTTCGGCTCGGCGGGTGTGGGCGGGCTGGTCGATCCAGTCGGTGGTGAGGCACCGGCTCAGGACGTCTGCGGCGGTGTCCTCGCCCGTCGTGGCGACGAAGGCGAGATTGCTCGACCGGCCACGAGTGAGCGGTACATAGATGTTGCGGACATCGGTCGGGTGGTCGAGGTACAGGATGCCGACGTCCACAGTGCGACCTTGCGCGCCCATGCCGGTGGCGGCGTATGCCAGCTCGACGTGCTGGGTCACGTAGGTGGCCGGGAGGCGGACGCTGCCGTTGCGGCCGGTGGCGACGAGCGAGCCGTCGCTGCCGATTCGATCGACGGTCCACGTCGCTCGGTTGCGGACCATGTCGCCGCGGTCGGTGCGCAGCCGGCGGTCGTTGCGCCGCGTCGCGATCTCGTCGCCGACGAAGACTCGTCCACCTGCGATCGTGGCGTGTCGGCCGTCCGGGTTGATCTCGCCGACATGGATGCGAATGAGCTGGGCTCGGTCGTTGAGCACGGCGACGGTCTCGTTCGTCGGTGCCATCAGCAGCACCTCGTCGCCGGCCTGCCGGTGTCGCCACCACGTGTGGATCGCGTTGCGTTCCATCTGCGTGGACGGGCCGCCGCGGAGGCGCTCGTGCGAGTCGTAGAGGTCGAGGACGTCGACGTCGCCGCGGCGGAGTCGGAGACTGGCGTCGCGTTCCCACGCACTGGTGAAGCGGTGGACGCTCTCGAGTTCGATCGCGCCGAACGTGTCGACGGCGAGGCCGAACATGCCGCCTCGGCCGACGGCCGAGAACTGCAGTGGATCACCGACGAGCACGACACGCCAGGACCGCTGGTCGGCGAGCGCGGCGAGTTCCGCGAGCTTGGCGGTGGGGATCATGCCGGCCTCGTCGACGATCACCGTCGCTCCTGTGGGCAGGTCGAATCGATGGTCGGGCCTTCTCGGCAGGTTGTGCTCGATCAACAACTTGTCGACGGTGTCGGCCTCGACGCCGGTCTCGATAGCGAGCACCTCGGCGGCCGCGGCCGACGGGGCCACCCCGAACACCGCTCGTCCGTCGAGTCGGAGCTGCTCGACGGCGGGCGCGAGCGCAGTCGTCTTGCCGGTTCCGGCGGGGCCGACGACGAGCACCAGCTCCGCTCCCCCGGCCACTGCGCTGGCCGCCACGCGCTGTGGATCGGTGAGGTGCGTCGTCGCCACGGCGAGGCCGTCGCGATCCTCCTCGAGTGAGCCTAGACGGCGGTCTGCCCACTCGATCAGTCCGGCCTCCTGGTCGAGCACTCCGTTGGTGGTGAGTGCCCGATCGATCGCGGACTCGGTGACTGGCCGGCCGTCTCGGCGCAGCATCGCTCCGTCGGGAATCGGGCGCGACAGGTCGACGCAGTGCGATGCGCCGAGGTGCCCGGCGGACTGCTCGATCCACTCGACGAGCGGTTCCGCTCCGACGGCGAGATCGGTCGGAACGGCTGCTGCGACTTCGCGGTGGAGCTCCGTCGGCCGCCACGACGACTGCCGCTCGACGATCGAGTCCATCGCATGGTGCAACACGTCCGACGCCTCCTCTCCGGAGAGGCCGCGTCGGGCGTCGACGCGATCGATTGCATCGTCGACCACACGATCCGAGTCGAGCCCGAACCGCCGGGTCTGCTCCGCCCAGCCGGCGTGCAGCACCTCGGCGTCGATTGAGTGCGACTTGTGGGGACGGCTGTCGACGACAGCCTCCCGTTCCAGCCGCCATCGCTCGCGGGGCGTCGGCTCACGGCCCATCGAGTCGATGAAGCGATCGAGCTTGTCGTCCACGCGCGGCCGGACGTCGGAGGTACGAGCCGAGAACTCGACGAGCAGGTCGGCGCTGACGTCACGCATCTCGGCGATGCCACGTTCGGGCGCATGCCACCGGACACCGAGGCGCGCCGTCATCTCGGCGCGAAGGCTGGCGTGATAGAGGGCGGAGAGTGTCTGTTGGTCGTGCTTGATCAGCCGGGCGTCGAGTGCCAGCCAGCGACCGTCCGGCGACTTGACCCGGTTGGCGATCACGAGATGGGTGTGGATCTGCGGGTCGAGCGCCCGGCTGGTGTGCTGGCGAAACGCGGCCGCCACGATCCCCTCGGCGTCGACCACCGCCACTTCCCCACCGATCCGGTACCGGGTGTGCGCGTGCCCTTCGATCCAACCGGCGAGCGCCGCGACTGCAGCATCGTGGGCGGCGAGCACCTCCCGGCGAACGTGATGGTCGCCGAGTGCGAACATCACGGACACGGACTTCGGCGCCGAACATGTCACGTCGAACCCACGCACTGACGTGTCGTCGTACGCGCGGCCGAGCGCACGATCGGGTCGCTGTGGATCCATGCCCGCCATGAGCGCAAGGAACTGATCGTCGGCGACCTCATCGGCGAGGCCGAGCAGGCTCGCGCCGTCACCCATCCAGACGCCGCGTGGCTCCCCGGAGTCGAGGTAGTAGTTCGGGAGCGCCTCGACGTAGTAGGCGCCGGCGTCGGCGCCCTTGAGCGTGGTCACTCGCACGGTCACGGCCGCACACCCCCGCCCGGATGGCTCCCTCGACCACTCCCTCGCGCGTATGTGCACTCGTCTGTCCTTGCTGCGTTGGCCACCGCGATGATCGATGTATTCGGCATGGCGACCTACAGCGCGAACAGCCGCTGCGGCTGTTCGGGAGTGTTCCGACGCGTCCGCGGGTGGCTCGGTGCAGCGACCTCGGCCTCGGGAGCGTCGGGCGGATCGACGGGATCAGGAGTCGCGGACGGTGGCCAGGTGATCGGCCCACCGAGCATCTCCTCGAGCGCCGTGCGCGGCACTCGAAGCTGACGACCGACACGGATGACCTTCAGTCCGGCAGCGCCCTCGGTGTGGAGGAATTGCTGCGCCAACTCGTACGCGCAGGTCTTGCCGATGCGCAGCACGCACGCCGCCTCGCGCACCGACAAGAAGTCGGGTGCCGCCACGACGGAGGCCTCTGGGACACACTCCATGCCCTTCAACGGGCATCGAGAGGCCGACCGCGGGCAATCTTTCTGGCACCCAGCGATCTACCAGGGATTATGCGGTGGGTCAATCAGGCTCGGAGGCCGCACAGTTCGCCGGCGGTGCTGCGCGACGGACGGTGAACGAGGCCGGCATTACCGAGTGGCTTCTGGAACGACGAACGGTTTGGCGGATCCTTGGGTGCTGACCGAGTGGATGATGCTGCCGAGTCCATCGCCGACGGTTCGGATCGTGGGCGCTTCGTCAGGCTGGGAGCCCGCTCACGTCGAGCGGCTTTTCGAGTGTGATGCCGTCGGAGGAGATCTTGAATTCGTTGATGGTGGAGGAGTTGTTGGATCCTCTGGCTTTGAGGACGGTGAGGGCGCGTTTCATTTGCGAGCCTTGTTGTACGTGTTGGAGCAGGATCACGTTGTCGGCGATGTGAGACATGCCGAGTTCGCTGACACGGGTGATGCGGAAGAGTTCCATGGTCTCGTAGGTCAACATGGCGTTGATGCCGTGCTGTGCGCAGCGTTGGACGAGCGAGTACAGGAACTCTCGTAGGCGCATCGGGTCGGGGGTTGCTGCCATCAGATCGTTCAGGCTGTCGATGACGAGGCGTCGAGCGCCGACGGCGTTGATCTGGTCGAGGACTTCGTAGATGAGTTCGTCGAGGTAGATGTCGACGGGCGAGCGATCCATGATCGTCACGCCGGGGTCGTCGATGCTCCACCCGAACCGGGAAACGATGCGGGCGAGCTGGCTGCGGTTTTCTTGGAGCGTGACGAAGACCGACTTCTCGCCGAGCGCTGCACCGGCGTAGACGAAGTGCAGGCCCATCAGTGTCTTGCCGGATCCTGATGGTCCGGCGATGAGGGTGGTGGATCCGGACCAGTAGCCGTCCTCGAGGCAGTCGTCGAGTGCCGGGATGCCTGTCGACCGGCGTTCTCCGACCTCCATGGGCGATCCGGTGTCGCGAGGATCCGCGAGACGAGGAAAGATGATGAGGCCGTCGTCGGTGATGCGGTACACGTGATCACCGGACAGGAAGTCGCTGCCGCGGAGCTTGCGGACGCTGAGGTAGCGAGTGGAGCGTTCCGACATCCGTTTGGACTCGACTCCGACGACGGCGTCGGCGACGGCGAACTCCGGTGAGTTCGTTGCCTCGTCGTGTTCGTACTCTCCGACCCACAGTGACGACACCGCGATTGCGCTGAGCATCCCGGCGAGGTCGTGGAGGAAGCGACGGAAATCGGCGTCACTCGCGGCGAACGTCCGCAGCGCCTTGAAGCTGTCGATGATGATGATGCCCGGCCGATACTGCTTGATCAGCGAATCGATCCGTTCGCTCACTGCGGCGAGTCCGCCATGGTGTACGGCGTCGCCGATGTCGTCGTAGAACACCGAGCTTCCGACGAGGTCGTTGTCGAAGAATGACAGTTCCTGCCCGAACCGCAACAGCTTGTCGAACGGTTCCGACACCGTGGACAGATAGAGCCCTGGACGCTCGACGGTGGCGTTGGCGAACAGACACTGCTCGGCCAGGATCGTCTTGCCGGACCCGGGGGGACCCACGATGAGCGTGATGGCGTCGGCTACCAGCCCGCCGCACAGGATTTGATCGAGGCGAGGATTGCCGGTCGAGAGTCGTTGCATCAGCGAACGGTCGCCTTCGAGGGTCGGGTCAACGTGCTCGAGCCCAACAGGTCGCGGACCGTAGAAACGAACAACAACGGCACCACCGGCTTGAGGAGAAAGGCGCTGGCTCCCGCCGCCATGGCCTGATCGCCGCGATCGAGTGCAGACATGGCCAATACCGGTGCACCGCCGCCGGCCAGACGGCGACACAGTTCGAGCCCGCCGCCCGACACCATGAGTTCGAGGATGGACAAGTGCGGCCGGACATCGATGTACAACTGCTCGGCCTCCGATCCCTCCAACGCCACGACGACCTCGTAGCCTTCCGTTCGCAGGAAGTACTCCAGCAGGTCGACCGCGTACCGGTCACGTTCCGCGAGTAACACCACCACTCTCATTCGATCGGCATCGCCGTTGACGGGAGCGTCCACGTCGCGCGATCGATCGGCGAGCAGACGATGTGCCGCCGCCGGCGTCACGCCGCCGTCCAATTGATCGACGACGAAGCGCAACTGCTCCAACTCGTTGCGCGAATACACACGTTGCCCGCCGCTGCTACGCGCAGGAACGACGACCCCGTATCGTTCCTCCCAGGCCCGCAGCGTCGACGTGTCGACTCCCAACATCGATGCAACAGCACCGATCGAGTAGATCGGCTGACGCCACGAGGAACTGTCGTTCGTGGTCACCTGTCTGTTGTTTCGGATCGGATGTCGAAGACGCCATCGAGTCGAGCCAACGAGAACAGTCGGGTCACGCAATGCGGCGGGTTCACGACCGTCAGTTTCGCACCGTTCGCGTCGCAAAGCCGTTCCAACTCCAACAACAAGTTGATACCGGCTGCGTCCATGAATGTCAGTCCGGCGCAGTCCACCTCGACGTCGCCGTCCAGATCGTGGAATCGCGGACGTACAGCCGTCACCATGTAGAGGTCGAGCTCACCACTGAGGCTGATCACCGTCATTCCGTCTTGCGCGATGACGTCCACAGAGTTCCACAAGGATGAGGCATCACCAGGACCACAACGACCCACGACTGCAACACTACTTCCGCAGTAGTTCGACAGTCAACGGCGGCTTTCGTTGCTGGATCGGGCCAGCGGAGGACGGGCGCCGACCGCTCGTCGCTCGAGCGATCCGACGAGATGTCCCCGAGCGTGCTCTACGAGCGCCCCAGCGAACACCCGTCGAATGGGTCAGTGCGTCCGCAGCGATGGGGGCAATTCAGCACAACGTTTCCGACCACACTCGCTTGCCGAACGGGGTCGGGTCCCATCCCCAGGCGTCGACGAGCGATGCCACGATCCTGAGTCCATACCCGCCTGCTGACGGATCGGTGACGACGACGGGTCCATGAGCATCGCCGTCGTGGACCTCGATGCGGAGGTGCTCGTCGTCGAACGCTGCGATGACCACGGGGGCAGACGCCGTGTGCCTCACCACGTTCGTCACGAGTTCGCTGACGACGAGGAGCGCATCGCGGCGAACAGATGCGTCGCACTTGACAGTGCGAAGCCACGACTCCAGGGCGCGTCGAGCCATTCCGGGCGCCAGGTCCGAGTTCTCGAGTTCGACGCGGAGTGGTTCAATCACCACAGCTCTCGTTCCCGCAGCTGGCCCCGCTCAAGCGTCGACAGACCGAGACCGTCGGAGAGGCCGTTGAGTGCGCCTCGCCGCACGGACACGGATCTGGGCGTTCTCAACGGTGTTCGTAGGCGAGGCACAGGACCACGATGTCGTCGTCTGTTGGTGATTCCGATGCCATGGCCATGAGTGCTCGGCAGATTTCGTCGGGACGCTGAGCGCTGTGTGCTGTTGCGCCCTCTTGCAGCCGTTGGAGTCCGGAATCGATGGTTTCTCCGCGTCGTTCGATCAGTCCGTCTGTGTAGAGGATGAGGCGTGCACCTTGTTGCAGGGTCCGTGTTGCTTGGGGCCGTGTTGGTGGTGCGCTGGTGCACAATGGAGATGACGTGGCGGCGTCGAGCCAGGTGACGTTGTCGGGGCCCACGATGAGGGCGGGCGGGTGACCGGCGGAGGCGTAGTCGAGTTGCCCGGTTGTGGGATCGAACACGGCGCAGAACACGGTGGTGTAGGCGGCAGCGCCGTGTCCGTGTGCGTAGTCGTCGAGCAGGCACAGGATCCTGCCTGGCGATGTGTCGAGTGTCGAGAGAGCGGCGAGGCCCGCGCGTAGCCGGCCCATCATTGCGGCGGCTTCGAGGCCGTGTCCAACGACGTCGCCGGCGACGAGAAGTAGTCGTTGGTCTGGGAGTGCGATGCTGTCGTACCAGTCGCCGCCGACTTCGAGGACGTCACTTGCGGGCTCGTACAACGCAGCGACGGTGACCTGGTCGGTCTCGGCGAGGTGTTGTGGCAGGAGTGCGTGTTGGAGTCGCAGCGAGATCCGTTGGTCTTGGGCGCGTAGCTCGGTTTGCGCGATCACGAGACTCGCCTTGTTGGCGATATCGGACAGCTCCGTGACGTGTCGTTGTGTATAGCGCTGACGGGTCGGGCTGGCGGTCCCGGCCGTGAGGACGCCGAGTTTGTTGTGTCCGAGTTCGATCGGCACGGCAATGTGCGATGTCGGGCCGAGTTGTCGCAACAGCGCGGCAGCGGTGTCGTCGGGTGCGTGTTCGTCGATCACCGAGCCATCGATCGACACGATGAGCTGCGAGTCCGATGTGAGGGCGCTGGCGACAGAGTGCGAATCCTCGTTGGCCAGACGATGGTGTTGACGAAGTACGCGGCAGAGTGTCGGTCATCGCCGGCTCGCGGTGGCGCAGTGCCAGTAACGGTTCCGGAGCGTTGGGGTCTTCGATCGTGGCGTAGTCGGCGAAATCGGGCACGAGTACATCGACGACTCGTTGCAGCTGCGGTCGTTTGTCGGGTTTCTCCAATGCTGCGACAAGCTCCGCGACCAGTTCGGCGTGCCGCCGAGCCTGGTGCTCGGCTTGTTCGAGGGCTTTGCGTTCGCTGATGTCCGCGGAGACCCCGACGTGTCCGACGTAGTTGCCGGCCCCATCGAAGCGCGGCTTGCCCCACGACTGCATGTGCCGCCATTCGCCGTCGGCGCGTTTGACGCGGACTTCGGCTTCGAAGTCACATCGCTCCTTGACACAGGCGGCGAACGTCTCGGCGTAGTGGGTGTCATCGGGATGGGTGAGCAGCGTCCAGTTCTGGTCGAGCATCTCGTCGCGGTCGACGCCGAAGTACTCCGCGAACGTGAGGTTGACCCACTCCTGGGCGCCGTCCGACCTGTGGACCCACACCGGCAACGGCAGCGCGTCCGCGAGGAGTCTGAACCGGTGCTCGCTCGCGCGCAGTTCCAGCTCGGCGCGCGCCCATTCGACCGCTGAGCGCATGCGCTCCGCTGTCTCTTCGATGATGCCAACCTCGCGGAGACTCCACGCCCGACGTTGCTCGTCCTGAACGACGAGCATCGCGGCGACACTGCCGTCCACGACGAGCGGCGCCATCACCAGCGCCCCGAAATCGACGCCAGTTGGCGCAATGCGCTCCGCATTACCGAACGACACCCCAGCACTGACGTCGTCGACGACGACGATGCGACCGGAGGTCATCTCGGCACCGACGGCGTCACCGAACCCGTCACCCCACTCGGCACGCAAAACTGCCGCCACCGGCGCAAGTCCAGTACCGCCCGCGCTGCTGACGTCGCCGCCGCGGACGTCGACGTAACGCACCTGCGTGACACCAAGATGCTCAGCCAACAGGCCACAGGCTGCACGCTGGACCTCCACCGGATCCACGATGCGCCGAAAAGCGTCCGCCAGCTGCGCCCGGAAACGATCTCGCCCGGCGCCCGCTTCCAGTTCCGCCCTGGCCCGCTCCTGTTCGGTCACATCGCTGAACACCAGAGCGAACTGGCCGCTCGGCTCCACGGGTATGCAACTCACATCGAACACCCGGCCCATCGCCGCCGACGCCTGCCGGAACCGCACAGGATCGTTACCTGTCGCAATCTGCCCAAAGGTGGCCACCCAGAACGGCTCGAGGTCTGGAACCAGCTCGAGCGCCGTCCGTCCGGTTGCGTCCGACAGCCCGGTCATTTCCTCGAACGAGGCATTGACCTCCAAGAACCGGTAGTCCACGGCGAGGCCGGCGTCGTCGGTCACCAGCTGACACAGACAGAAGCCCTGATCCACGGCTGCAAAGACAGCACGCAGTTTGGACTCGGTGTTCAAGACGGTGGAACCGTCCTGGCGATCGAGCAGGCGTTGCGTCTCGTCGTGATGCGATACGCCGCTCGTCACCGAGATGTGGAACTCGTCGGTCCGGTCCACTTCAGCCGCGTCCCCTCGGTCGGCCTCCGGCGCCGCCGCCAAGAACTCTCTGACATCTGCCTCCGGGTCGTCCGATTGCATCAAGTTGAACTACTTCGCCAGAGTCCGAGTGTCAAGAGGACGACGGATGAACAGGCAGGACCTGGTCCCCGACTTCACCGCCGGGCCAAGCATTGCTGTCGTGCACCGTTGGTTGAGTCAGGATGAGTTGCATCGACGACGCTTGGTTTGCGCTGCCGGGCAGCTACTGGGTCACAGAGCCGATGTTCGCCGATCCGATCGACAAGGCCACCGGTGTCGAACGAACCGCCCAGAACTGTCCGGGTGACACCTGCGACGATCAAGATCCACGCTCAAAGGCCCACCCGATCGATGGTTCCGCACCGCTCGAGATCAACGCCACGTATCCACAGATGCGGCTCAACGGGAGCGCCGCACTGCGGCCCCAGTGCAGTGCGTGATAACCACGTTGACATTCCAGCGGCGCGTCGAGACGGACGGCCGAGCAGATCGGCAGTTCGGCTCGCGTCGCGACTGACCGCTGGGGAAGACTCGACCGATGTCTCTGCGACTTGGTCGCCCTTCCGCGCAACACCTCAGATCACTGGCTCTCGATGGGGCTTCCGAGTCGTTGACGTACGAACCCGTCGGGATCTCTGCAATGTCGTACCCACCGAAGGGGTACCGCCTTGATCGTTGGTCCCGGGAGGTCGGCGACGAGAATGATGCTCTTGAGCGAGCGCGAGCTGCGCTGCAGAACTGGAAAGTCCACGAAGGCTCTGGCCTGATCGTCGAAGCGGACGGCCCACCAACAGTTGGTGGGATCGTCGCGATGGCTGCGCCCTTGCCTGTCGGGTTCATCGAGGTCGTTTGCCGCGTTGTCGATGTCGTCGATCAGCCCGACCGATGCGGATTCGTGTACGGAACCCTCCCGAATCATCCGGAGCAGGGCGAGGAGTCGTTCATCGCGTCGCGCTCGGCGAACGGCGTGCTCACCTTCGAAATCGTCGCCGTCTCTCGACCACGCCAGATACTGGCGTGAGTGTTTCCACCTGTGGCCCGAAGGCTTCAGATCACTGCGACAAATCGCTACTTCGAAGCGATGCGGGCCGTCGTCCAACCCTGACGTCAGCCGAGCCGAGCGGCAGATCGGGACGGGTCAGTCGAGGCCGAGCACGGTGATGAGCGCCTCATCGACGGCCCACATCTCGACTGCCGCCAGCCGTCCCACGCGCCGCCCGAGCCGCTGGGCGTCCACCGCACCGACCTGTTCGACGAGCACCCGAGTCGTGTCTCCAGCGATTGAAACTTCGGGCCGGAAGGAGGCTGGACGAGCGCTTCGTGACGTGGGCGCCACGAGAATCACCGAACGAGGAAGCATCGAATCGGACTGCACGATGACTCCGAAGCGCTCACCTTGCTGTTCATGTCCGACACCCTTGGGGACCTTGAAGCGAAAGACCTCACCCCGCTGCACGCATCGTCTCCATCATCGACGCGATCGCCAGCATCTCGGCTCGGTCGGCTTCATCGGCTTCCAATGCGGCGGCCTCGGACGCGAGCTCGCTTCGCTTCCGTACCCGCTCGGCCGAGGCGAGCAAGGCAGAACGGATAGCCGCGGACCGGCTCAGACCGGTCGACTCCAAGATGCGAAGCGCTCGTTCGGCATCATCATCGAGTCGGACCGAAATCGCTTTCGCCATGAGCAGAGTATGACAAAACGTGATACGAATCGCAAGGCAAGCTAGTAGCGCCGAGTGCCCGGTATGTGCGCCCGGCGCAAGCGTCGATCTCAGCGGCGAGACCGCTCGGTATCGGCACGCGTAGTCTCCGCGACTCCGCCTCCGACGGTGACCGACTCCGGCCCAAGCAGCGCACTCGATATTCACGTCGCCGTGCCGGCGGCCCGACGAGGCGGAGAGGGCGACGCAGTACTGTCGCTGCGGTGCCTCGCATGGTCGTCCTGGTGAATGGACTCCCCGCCACAGGGAAGTCCACGCTCGCCCCCGAGTTGTCGGTGGCGCTCGGGCTTCCGCTGTTGAGCAAGGACCTCATCAAGGAGACTCATGCCGATGTCCTGGGCGCAGATCCACCGCCCGGCCTGACCCAGCGCGATTGGAATCGCAGACTCGGCACCGCGGCCAGCGACACGATGTGGGCGTTGCTCAGCCAGTCGGCTCCCGGTGCAGTCCTTGAGAGCTCGTGGCGCGCCGACGTACCGGAACTGGTCGATGCCGGCCTGCGTCACGCCGGCTTCGCGGGAGCCGCCGAGGTGTGGTGCGAGGCACCGCTGCCGCTCCTACGCGAGCGGTTCGCTCAGCGGTGGACATCGTCGCACCCCATTCACGGCGCTGCGCCCGACGACGACGAATGGGCCCAGATGGTCGAGCACGCCGAACCGTTGGGACTCGGGCCCGTACTGCGCCTCGATACGTCCGGGCCTGTTGATCTAACGGTTGTCGTCGAGTGGTGCCGCTCCCACGCGTGGGCAACCGAGAAGTAGAACCGGCGCCCTGCACCAAGCTCGGTATCGGCACGCACAATCACTGGGAGGTCGTCTACGACGGTGACTGAGTTCGGCCCCACTCTCGCGCCACGTAATCGCGTCACCGATTCAGACGCCACGAGCCGGCCATAGGTGGCATCTGACCTACGCTTCGGACGTGGGGATGCCGATGCTGACGACGAACCATCTTGTGCTTCGCGCGCTGCAGATCTGCGGCGGGAGCGTCGACCCCGCGTGAGACCCATCGCGACGTTGGTGCACAGCGGGTTGATGTCGGGAGTCGCTGCTCTCTCGATTGGTCTCGCTCTGGCTGGTTGCGCCGCCGACGATGACAGAGAGGTGTCTGACGAGAGAGGTATGCCCACCGCAGAAGAGGCCGCCGCAAACGAGCGGCTTCTTTCGTCGACTGATCTGGCGATCACTGGTGAAATGACCCGAAGCGGGAACGACGTGGCCTTCACGATGATCCTGTCGAACAATGGCCCTGCACCGGCAGGCGGGGTTGTTGCGGAGGTGACGTTGCCTCCTGGTGTCGTGGCGGATGGCGTTCAGGCGGAAGGATGCATTGTGGTGGATGTGTCGCGTTTGGCGTGCCGGCACGGCGACAGCTTGCTGGAGGGTGAGCAGTCAGTGTTCCCGATGTCGTTCATTGGGTCGTCGCGGTCCGACGGCGCCGTAGTTTCTGCTGTGGTCACCAGCTCAGGCAACGGGTTGGACAACGACCCGGTCCCATCGAACAACACTGCGACCTGGACCGTGCCCGGCGCCTAGGAGGCCGGAGCGCTGGGGAGGTGTACGAGATGGTCCGTGCAGGCTCGGCGCCAAGCGAATCTGGAAGCGGTGATCTCTCATGAGATAAGTGAAGCGGCGTCCACCTTGGTCGTGTGTCCTGCTGAAAGCCTGCTCCTGAGTCAGTTCGATGTCCGGTCCTACTCGAGGTTGGCCTGTGCCACCGACGGTGGCACACACATAACGTTCGCTCCATAATCCGGCAGGAGCCGTCTGAGTCGCGCTTCAGTACGGCCCAAGTCCCGCGCCACGTAATCCCGTGGCCGACTCAGTGTTGGGGGCATAGATGCCACGCTCGTGGGGCTCAGGGGCGTCGTGCGACAAAGACGTACTCGCGGCTGTCGGCGTTGAGTTCTGATCCGCTGAAGTTGCCGTGCAGTGTCTCGAGTTGGAGACCAGCGACATCGATCAGTCCGAGCCACTCGTTCTTCGTTGCCCACCACAGCGAGCTGGTGGCACCATCGTCAAGGATCATGTCGATTCGATTCTCTGCGGCGTCGTACCGGTTGACGTGAGGGAACGGATCGGTTTGGCGGTCGCCGTCGAGCTGGGTCGCCAGCTCATGGTCGAAGGCGAACACGTTCCAGGCGAACCTGCCGCCCGGTCGGAGTGATCTCGTCACCCGTTCAAACACCTGCCGCCGTTCTGCCCAGGTGGGCACGTGCAGGAGCGATCGGGCCGGGCAGTAGATCAGCGCACACAGCTCGTCGAGTTCAAAGTCACGCATGTCGCCCAGTCGCAGGTCGAGGTCGACGCCCGCATCGGCTGCTTTCGCAAGCGCTTGTTCGAGCATCGCTGGAGAGGAGTCGATTCCGATCACTCCTCGACCGGTGGCCTGTGCAACCGGTATCGCCACTCGCCCGGTGCCGACCGCGAGCTCGACGAGCGGCCCGTCGACCTGGCGCGCAAGACCTACGTAGAACTCAACGTCGTCGGTCGCGGAGCCCCACCCCGCGTCGTACTGATGCGAGATTCGCTCGTAGAAGCTCATCGTTCCGACCGTAGTAGTCGCAGCTGGCGGCCTCGGGTCGAGTTTGTCCCGTCCCGAAAGCGCCGCAGCGCACCCGATGCGGCCGCACGTGAGCCCGCTCCGTACGCCGACCGTCGCTTGCGGGTATCGCCCAAGCGTGGCGTCACGCGATCCCGCTGTTCTCGGCAACGCATCTCCGGTAACCGTCTGTTGCCGATGACATACTCCGAGTCGATGCATGCGCCACGACGCGACTCGGTCCTGCTGTCAGTCGCGGTGGGTTTCGTCTCGCTCGGCGTCATGGCCGAAGTGATGCACAGTCGCGCGGCGTCGCTCCGGGTACCCGAGAGCGCAAGGACATCGGTGGTCGTCCTGGGCTTCCCATCGCTGCGAAGTGGTCGGCCGCACCCGGTTCAGAAGTGGCGAGTGAAACTTGCCAAGAAGACGATCGACCGCCACGGGGCACATCGAGTTGTGTTGTCGGGTGGCTCGACCCGCGGCGGGCAAACCGAGGCGTCGGCAATGGCGAAGCTCGCCATCGCAGCTGGCATCGATCCAACCATCACCGTCCTGGAACCGGAGTCGATGAACACGTGGTCGAACGTCGAGTTCTCGTCCAGGCTCGTCGAAGACAGCACCGTGGTCATTCTCGTCTCCGACCCGGTCCACGCGGCGAGGGCGAGGAAGTACTGGTTACAGCAACACCCGTCCGACACCGATCGAGTCTTCGTGACACCCTGCGCAGGGATTGGAAGCTGGTGGATGAAGATCCCGACCTCCCTCGATCCACTTCGGCAATCTGCGCAGTCTGTACTGCGCACCGACGCATAACCTATGCCCACAACCACCGGCCACAGCCGAGCCTTGGCGCCGCATCGCAGCCCAACTGCGGTACCACGTAATCCCGCCCATCGACCCCGCTGGCGACGAGGCCTCGAGCCGAAAGTGATGGCGATCGCTCCCTCGTCGTCGGATCCTCGTCCTGCGATCGCTGGCGTCCTCTTGGTCGGCCGGCTCGAACACGGAACCGACTACCGTCGGTCGCTTGACGGCTCCGCCTGGCGACCTCGCTCGACTGCGACTTGAGCTACTCGCGATCCTTGACGAGATCGAGCACGAGATCATGTACGCCTACGTTCACAAGCGCATCTACACGGAGATGCGGGACGAGATAACAGAGCGCCGTGCCGACTCAGACGCGACCTTTCTCAACTCGTACTCGCATCTCTACGCGCGCGGTCAGGTGATGATGATCCGGAGGTTGGCCGATCGAGGCGACGACAAACCGAGATCGCTCTGGTGGGTAATTGAGCGCATCCGCAAGAATCCAGCGCTCGGAAGCCGGTCCGCGCTGCTCGAGCCGATCCGACAGAAGCACCCCGACGACCAGTTCTTCGTCACGGATGCAGATCGTGTCTACTCCCAACGGTTCGGCGAGGGGAACCTCCCGTCAGACGAACCGCTTGCCGAACTTCAGGCGCGTCTGCTCGACGAACTGGTGAAGGTGATCGAGTTCGCCGACCGTCACGTCGCGCATCGAGATCCGAGGGGTTCAGCGAGTCTTCCGACCTATGCCGAGATCCATGCAGCGATCGACCATGTGGCCGCCATCGTGAACGAGATCAACATGGTGTTGCGCTACAAGGCGGTCGCCTTCGACGACATCACAATCCAAGGGGACTGGCAGGCGGTGTTCCGACCAACACTCTTCCCGCTCGATCCGTCTGTCTACTACTGGCCAGACCAGCCGGGATACACATAGCCGTATTCGCAGGGTCAGGTTGTCCAACCGACCGCCCCGATCTTGACGACGAAGCAATGCCCTCGCCTTACCGGGCAACAGTGGCTAGTAGGTGGGCCCGCGCTCGATCGGAGAACTCATCGGTCCAATCCTGAGTGACAGCGTTGGGAAGGATGTTCAGCGACTCGATGAGGTGGACGAGCCGGCGCCGCTCGGCCCACCTGTCGGGTAGTGGGTCAGCGCCGAAGTAGGCGTCCCGCAAGATCTCTGAACCGTCGGGGTGAGCGGCGAGAAGGTCGAACTCGAGCTTGAACCAGTCGCCGGCGCGGTCCCACGCTTCGGCTGCGTCCCAGTCGATGATGCCGATCAGCGCTCCTTCGGAGTCCACGATGAGGTTGTCGGGGTGGAGATCTCGATGGCAGAGGACCGCCTCGGCGCTGCCGTCGACATCCGCTGCCAGATCAGCAGCGAGACCGCAAGCCCGATCGAGCAACGCAGGTTCGACCGCTCCAGTCTCCTCGCAGCGGGATCTGATCTGGGTGAGGCGATGATCGACGTATGCCCGCCAGGTCGGAAACGTCGGTGCGGATCCGTCGAGCCGAGAGCTGAACGAATCTCGTGCGACGGTGTGCAGTGCGCGAACGGCGGCGCCGGTCGTTCGGAGTAGCCGCTCGCTCTTGTCCGTCCCGGGCTCGACGTTGGTCGCCGTCTCGCCCTCGATCCAGGTGAAGATCCGCACCAAATGGCCGTCCAGCTGACCGAGGTGGACGAGCCGGGGCACGTGAAGCCCGGCTGCTTGCGCGAGCTCGAGGGCCACGTGCGAGGAACTCCACTTGGCAGCGTTACCGCTGTCGCCGATCTTCAGGACGAAGCACGACCCGTCGGTGTCGCACAGTCTCCAGTTCTCGTTGCCGAAGCCCACCGGATGGTGCTCCGCCGACAGTCCATCGGAACGAAGCGCGTCCTGAGCGAGGGCGAGGACCTGATCGATGCCGGCAACCGATCGCCTCATCGACGAGACGCTACTTCTCGCCGTCGGCCCGCTTGGGCCCCCGTTCGGTTGCGCTGATTTCCACCGGCGGCGCAATGAGCGACGCGACCGCAGCCGCCAACGCACGGTCCGTCTCGGTCACGCGACCGCTGTAGTGCTTGGCGGCGATGCTCGGGTCGTGACCGGCCCGCATGGCGACCTGGGTGACGCTGTAGCCCATCTCCTGGCCGTAGGTCGCCATGAACTTGCGCAGGTCGTGGAAGTCGAGGTGATCGAGACCGATCCGATCGCGCAGCCTGCTGAAGTACTGCGACACGGCGTCGGGCTTCCAGGGCACCGACCCGTCGGCCGCATCGGTGAAGACGTACGGGTTCTCGACGAGCTCGACCTGGGCGAACTCGGCACGTCGCTCGACCTCCTCGATCTGTGCCCGCAGGATCGCGGCGGTGAAGTCGTCGATGGCGAGCGTGCGCTCGCGCCGGTTCTTCGTCGGGATCTCCTCGATCGGTCGACCGCGCAGCTTGGTGACCGACGCCGACACCCTCATCACCCGATGCTCGAGATCGACATCACGGTCCCATCGCAGACCGCACAACTCGGCTCGCCGGACACCGGTGGTCGCAGCGACGAGAATCGCCCTCGCCATCTCCGGGCGCTTGCCCCGCTCGGCTTCGGCGATCAGCGCCCGCACCTCCTCCGGCGTCGGCACGGTGGGTTCCTTGTTCGGGATCGAGGGCGGCTCGGCCCACTGCGCCGGGTTCGACTCGCGCCAGCCCCACCGACACGCCTGGGTCAACATCGACGAGAGGCAGGCGTGGATCTGGTACACGGTGCGCGGTGCCAGCCCTCGGTCCTGATGGGCGCCGTAGAGGTCGGTGAGCATCTTGACCGTGAGCTTCGTCACCTGCTTGCCGCCGAGGGTCGGCTGGATGTTGCGTCGGTACACCTGCTCGTAGCCGTCGATCGTGTTCGGCGACCGGCCCTTGCGGCGCAGCTCGATGATCCATTCGCCGAACAGATCGTCGAGCGTCGCCCGCGATCCGGTGTGCCGGCCCTTGCCGACCTCGACGATCAGCTCGGCTCGCGCCTTCTTCGCCTCGCGCAGCGAACCTCGGAACGTGCGACTGATCTGTCGGTGTTTGCCGGTGATCGGATCACGCCCGGCCTGGACCACGATCTCCCAGACGCCTGGTGTTCGTTCGCGCATCCCCGGCGCCGTTCGCAGGTTCACCACGGGGACAAACGTACGCCGATTTCTTGGATTTGTCTTGGATTTCTTGGATGCGGACCCTCGGGAGCGTCCCGAGAATCCGCATCTTCCCTGCTAGATGGTGGTGGGGCGGGTGGGCATCGAACCCACGACCGACGGATTATGAGTCCGCTGCTCTGACCGACTGAGCTACCGCCCCGCCCGGGACGTCGGCACCCTGGGGTCCCGTCCCGGCCAGCCGTGTCTCCCGATCTCGAGCGACGGGCGGCTGGAGTCGACATCGTATGGCGCCGGACCTCATTGGCCGCGCTTCGACGGGAGCGGGCAGGCCGCAACTTCTGGTCGTCAGTCGGCCTGGGGGCGACCGTGGACTTCTTCGAAACGCTCGATCACCATGTTCACTTCCGTGGAACACGGGACGGATCGATCCACACCGACGAGATTGAATGCACCGATGATGTCGCGGGCATAGCGAGCGACGTACTCGACGTCGCACCGACCGGTGCCGATGATCGACCGTACGACCCCGCCGAGGACCGCCGCTTCGCGAATGCTGTGCGTGTCGACCTGGTCGGCGGCCTGCATCGCCCGGTGCCGAGCAGCCTGCGAGATCATGTCGCGCTCCGACACTCGACCAGCCGGGACGGCGTCTCGGCGAGCGGGGACATCGACGTGGTGCGCAATCTGGTCACGGCGGGAGCATTCCCCAGTGCGTTGATGCGCCACACCCACCTCGACACTCGAATTGACCACCACCGGCGGCGGACGCGACCGTCAACCGTCGGGCATCTGGACGACTTGGCCGATGATCGTGCCGCCATCGATGACGAACTCGTGGCCGGTCGAGTACGTCGCCTCCTGGAGGATGAACATCAGCATCGCCGTCACCTCCTCGCATTCGCCGATCCTGGCGATCGGCTGGGAGGCGACCATGTCCAGCGACAAGCCGTCGGTCATCGGCGTGCGGATGGGCCCGGGATGGATCGAGTTCACCCGGATGTTCGACGGGCCGAGCTCGATCGCAGCGGTCTTGGTGAGCCCGCGCACTCCCCACTTGCTCGCCACATAGGCACCGAGATTCGCATACCCCTGCAGGCCTGCGGTCGACGAGATGTTGACGATCGCTCCACCATTGGCCCGCTTCATCGATGGCACGACCGCGTGCATCCCGAGGAACACGCCGGTGAGATTGATGTCGATCGTGCGCTGCCAATCGCTCGGTGACAGCGTGTCGATCGGCCCGAACATCACGATGCCGGCATTGTTGACGAGCACCTTCACCGGCCCCCACGCCTCCTCGGCCTGGGCCACGATCGTCTCCCAGCCCTCGGGGTCGGCAACGTCGAGATGCCGATACATCACGGCATCGCCGAGCTCGTCGGCGAGGGCGCGGCCCTGGTCATCGAGGACGTCGGTGGCCAGCACCTTGGCCCCGGCTGCCACCAGCCCGCGCACGTGCTCGGCGCCCATGCCCCGGGCGGCTCCGGTGACGATCGCTACCGCTGCGTCCAATGACATCGACATGATCCCGTTCTCCTCGCTCACTGCGGACGTTTCCGCGAGATCCACGATCACAGAACGGGCTCCTCGCCTGCTACGGGCGAAGGTCACGGCCGCCGAAAACGACGAACGGACCTCCGATCGCTCGGAGGTCCGTTCGCAGTGCTCCGGGAGCAGGGCTCGAACCTGCGACCCATTGATTAACAGTCAATTGCTCTGCCAGCTGAGCTATCCCGGAAGGTCGAACCGAGAGGTTATCGCCGCGACCCGGACCATCACACGTCGATGGGTCATCGAGCAGTGGTCCACGACGGTCAGGCAGCCAGAACTGGCCGGGTCAGGCCGATGCGAGGATGGGCAGGGTCGGTGATTCGCTGCCTCCCGCGGGTTCCCTGGTCACGCCGAGGACGAAGTCGGTCGGATCGGCGTCGGAAAACCGTTCGGAGACGCGGCCGTCGGCGTCGGGCCGGAAGATTCCGACCGGGACCGGTCCCTCGTCGCCGACCAACCAGAGTTGGTAGGTCGCTGTGTCGTCGAGCACGGGCACGTCGTCGCCCTCGACGACGAGGGCGTCCTGGGACGGCGAGTACACCACCGTCAACCCGTCGATCTCACCCGACAGCGGTCGACTGGTCGCATCGTCTGCATCGACCACCGCGGCGATCTGATCGGTGGTGTCGTCGTTCGTCACCACCAACACCACCCCGCCGACGACGAACAGGGCGACCGCGGCCGCTGCGAGCAGCGTCGGCCGCAGACGCCGTCGATGGGCCCGTTGGGCCTCGAGCGACACGACGCCGTGGTGAGCAGCAGCGTCCTCTTGCGGAGCGGATGCGATCGAGGCCAGCACCGAGTGCCGAAGCGACACGGGAGGTTCCTCCGCTCGGGACCGCTGGAGCGCCGCGGCCGTCGCCAGCGCCTGGTCGACTTCGGCGGCGACCGACGGATCGTGCCGCGCCGCTTCGTCGAGCTCGCGTCGGTCGTCGGACGACAGTTCACCGAGGGCAGCGAGGGCGATCAATTCGTCGATGCGGTCGGAGGTCATGGCGCAGCTCCCAGTCTGCCACCGAGCTTCTTCAGCCCCAGGCGGACCCTTCCCTTCACCGTGCCGAGCGGCAAACCGAGACGGTCGGCGATGTCGCCGTGGCTGTCGCCGTGCAGGAATGCCATCTCGATCACCACTCGCTGGTCGTCGGGCAGCTCCGCCAGGGCACGGTTCACGCGTTCGGCCTCCATCGACGCGACGACGGCGTCATCGGGGGAATCGACCTGTGGTGGCCGCAGGTTCCTGGATCGCTCGATCCGGTCACGCTGGGACTGCTCGCGACGGACCCGGTCGACGGCTCGGCGCCGAGCGATCGTGATCGCCCACGTCGACACGCTCGCACGTTGCGGATCGAAGCGGACGGCGGTGCGCCACAACTCGATGAACACCTCCTGGGTGACCTCCTCGGACATGGCGGGGTCGCGCAGCACCCGCTTGACCGTGCCGAACACGGCACCGGCCAGCTCGTCGTACAGCGCGGCGAACGCAGTCTCGTCGCCGCTCTGCACGCGCAGCATCAAGGACACGAGGTCTGGGCCAGGGGAAACGATCGGGTCATGTTGCCAGGGATGTCGATCGGAGCGCGGCACCGAGATGGCATTGGCAGCGTTCATGCCACTCCCACGAACGCCGCGAAGGAGGTCGCTCGCACCGTGGTGACCGGCGAAGACGGCACCGACGCCGCCAGCTTCGGTGACCACAGGCTTGCGCTCCACGATTCACGACCCGCACCGCACCGCTGGCCGGGCCGCAACTGGAGATGCATGTCGTGTTCGGCCAAGAGGGATCCCAACCGGTGTGCACACGCCGCACCACAGCGATGGCGGACCACCAGAAGGTCGGCGGCAACGTCGATGCGCAGCATCGCCAGCACGTCGACGATGGGCACGAGAATCCGTCCGGCCTCGTCGATGCCGGCACCGTCGAGCAACCGCTCGAGCGAGACCACGACATCGCCGTGGAACAGCCCTTCAACCGTGAACAGGAGCGACGACATGGTTCTGGTTCGCACCGCAGGGGCGGCTGGATCACTGCGTCGAGACGCAAACGTGGCGAGGAAGCCGAAGCTTCCCCGCCACGTCCGAGAGGCGTCTCGCGGTGCCGGGCACCGCCTGCGTTCACGGCATCAGGACCGCATCGATCACGTGGACCGTGGCGTTTGCGGTCTGGATGTCCGCGCACCCGACGGACGCCTGGCCGTTGACCATCAACGTGCCGTCCTCGGCGACCTCGAGGCTGATGTCGGCGCCGTTGACGGTGGTCACCGAATCCATCTCGGCGAGCTCCGCACTCGACAACTGCTCGCCGGCGACGACGTGCAGCGTCAGGATCGACGTGAGCAGGTCCGTGTCGGCGAGCACCGCGTCGAGCGTTCCCTCCGGCAGGGCGTCGAAGGCCGGGTTGGCAGGGGCGAAGATCGTGAACGGACCATCGCTGTTGAGCGTGTCGACGAGCCCGGCGGCCTGTACGGCGCTGACCAGCGTCGACAGCACCGGGTTGTTCGACGCTGCCGTCGCTGCGGGGTCGTCGGTCATCCCGGCGAACGAGCCGTCGCCGTCGGCGGGCACCGCCGCGCACAGCGGACCGCTCGGCGTCATGGCGCTCTCCTCCATCGAGCTGTCGTCCATGTCGCCTTCTTCCATCGCGCCCGCGTCGGCGGCCGGAGGCATCAGCACCTCGCCGATGATGTGGACGGTGGCGTTGGCGGTCATCACGTTCGAGCACAGCACGTCGACGCCGTTGACGGTCGTTCCGTCGGCGCCGAACTCGAGGTCGGCACCGTTGACGGTCGTTGCCGATCCGGCTTCGCCGAGGGCGGCGGCGTCGAGGCTCTGGCCCGCAACCACGTGGTAGGTGAGGATCGACGTCAGTAGATCCTGGTCGGCCAGAACGGCGTCGAGGTCAGCGGCGGGAATCGCGGCGAAGGCGTCGTTCACGGGGGCGAAGATCGTGAACGGACCATCGCTGTTGAGCGTGTCGACGAGGTCGGCCTCCGTGACGGCGCTGACCAGCGTCGACAGCAGCGGGTTGTTCGACGCTGCCGTCGCCGCGGGATCGTTGGTCATCCCGGCGAACGACCCTTCGCCCTCGGCGGGCACGGCGGAACATGCGGGCCCGAACGGCCCATCGGTCATCTCCTCCATCTCGGCCTCGGTCGTCGCCGGCATCGCTGCAGTGGTCGGTGCGTCGGTGGAGTCGACGGCTTCGTCATTGGAGTCGCTGCCGCAGGCTGCGGCGATCAGTGAGAACGAGGCGGCTGCGAGAAGCAACTTGGTCGTTCGGGTCCGGGTGGTCATGGGGTTCTCCTTGTTGGGGGTTGTCGATGGCGTTCACGCTGCGTCGCAGCGTTCTGCGTCGCCTGCGCCGGATGGGCCGGGGGGCGGCTCACTCGACGAAGACGACGATCTGGTGGTGCCCGGAGGCACCGTCGGGAAGGGGTTCGGATCGTTCGTCCGTTTGGATCACTCCTGCGCCGTCGATCGCACGGCAGCGGATCGAGGTCCGCCCCGTCGCCGTCGGCGCCCAGCGGAACGCCCACTGACGCCAGGTGTCGTCGTTGAGCGCAGCGCCGAGTTCACACTGCTGCCAGGGGCCGTCGTCGACTTGCACCTCTACCGCACTGATGCCACGGGTCTGCGCCCAGGCGACCCCGCCGATCGCTGCGACCCCGTCGGCGTTCCTGGCGAGCGTGCCGAGGCCGTCGATCGAATCGATCCGGCTCATCAACTTGATCGGCGCCCGGTCGGCATACCCACGTGGGACCCAGTACTGCTCGAAGTCCTCGAACGTGGTCAGCTCGATCTCGGTGAGCCACTTCGTCGCCGAGACGTAGCCGTAGAGCCCGGGCACGATCAGACGAACGGGAAAGCCGTGCTCCAGCGGCAGCGGCTCGCCGTTCATTCCGAATGCCACCAGTGCGTTGCGCCCATCGGTCGCTGCTTCGACCGGGAAGCCGCACGTGTACCCGTCGATCGAGCGCCCCACCACCTGGGTGGCGGCCGGATCGACGCCTGCTTCCGCGAGCAGTTCGTCGAGACGCACGCCGGTCCACCGGGCGTTGCCGACCAGCTCACCGCCGATCGTGTTCGACACGCACGTGAGCGTGATGTCGTGCTCGACGACTCGTCGCCGGAGCAGATCGTCGAAGCTGAAGCCGAGTTCGCGCTCGACCATGCCGACCACCCGCAACTCGTAGCCTTCCGTGGGCACCTGCGGCACCGTCAGTGCGGTGTCGATCCGGTAGAAGTCGGCGTTCGGCGTCACGAAGGGCGCCACGCCGTCCACGCCCACGGACACGTCGCTCGGAATGGCGTCCAGTGCACGGCTCGCTGGCGGCAACGCCACGTTCATCCGAGACTCGGCGGCGCTGAAGCGGCTGCGGATCGTGCGGCCGAGCGCACCGGCGCCCGCACCGACGAACGCCAACGCGGCGAACGCACCGCCGCTGCGAACCAGGAGCTCACGACGTGTGGCTCGAGGCGCATCGGTGGGCGCCGGCCGGTCGGCGTTCGTCGGTTCGCTCGGAGACGCCGCATCCGCCGTCGACGTTCCAGCGAGCAGTGGGCGGCTGATCCGGTGGGCGCCCCACAGTGCGGCGGCGCCGGCCGCCGACCCCACGACGCTCGGAAATGCGTCGTCCAGTGAGCCTCCCGCGCGATTCGACGCCGCTGCCCAGGCGCCGATCAGACCGAACACGCCGACGCCGACCAGGCCGATCTCGATACGTCGACGGAACGACAGCACACCGATCAGTGCGGCGTAGACGACCAGAGTTGCACCGATGCCGACGAGGAGTGCCGGTTTGTCGTTCGTGCCGAAGGTTTCGATGGCGAAGTCCTTCACGAACGGAGGCACGTGGTCGATCACGCGGTCGCCGACGTCGATCACCGGGGATCGCCACTGCTGGCGAACGCCGGCGATCAGTTCGGCAACACCGAGGGCGAGCACTGCGGCGACGATCCCGGCCACGGCACCGAGCGCCGTCGCCGATCGCTTCGACAGGGTGGAGACAGACATGCCCGAGGTTCGGGCGTCGAGCGGTCTTGGATCACGATTGCGCCGGGGGGCTGCCCCTCGGCGCAGTGCTCACTCGACTTCGAGGAACTCGCGGAGTCGTTCTGAACGCTGCGGGTGGCGCAGCTTGGCGAGGGTCTTCGCCTCGATCTGACGGATGCGTTCGCGCGTGACGCCGAACTCCTGGCCGACCTCTTCGAGGGTCTTCGCCCGGCCACCGTCGAGCCCGAACCGCAATCGCACGATCTCCTGCTCGCGCTCGGAGAGCTCTCCGAGCACCTCGCCGACTGCGTCGTGCAGCATCATGCGGGTCGCGGCGTCGGCGGGGCTGTCGACCGATTCGTCCTCGATGAAGTCGCCGAGATTCGCCTCGTCCTCGTCGCCCACCGGCGAATCGAGCGACAACGGGTCCTGTGAGATCCGCAACAGCTCGCGCACCCGATCCGGCGGCAGCTGCACCTTCTCGGCGATCTCGTCGACCGTCGGCTCACGTTCGAGTTCCTGGTGCATCTGCCGCTTGGCGCGGGTCACGCGGTTCATGTGCTCGACCATGTGGACCGGGATGCGAATCGTGCGCGCCTGATCCGCGATCGACCGGGTGATCGCCTGGCGAATCCACCACGTCGCATACGTGGAGAACTTGAACCCCTTGCTGTGGTCGAACTTGTCGACGGCGCGCATCAGCCCGAGGTTGCCCTCCTGGATCAGATCGAGCAACTGCATGCCACGACCGGAATAGCGCTTGGCGATGCTGACGACCAGGCGCAAGTTGGCCTGCGTCAGTTCGCTCTTGGCGCGCTCTCCCCTGCTGACCTTGCGCAGCAGCATTCGCTCCTCGCCGGGCTCGAACCCGGTCGAGTTCGCGATCTTGTCGATCCGTGCCGCAGCGACCTTGCCTTCCTCGATCAGCTGGGCGAGGCGACGTTCGTCCTCGACGGTGAGCAGATCGACCTGGCCGATCTCGCGCAGGTACAGCCGAACGGTGTCCGACGTGCTGTTGTCGCCCTTGGGTCCCGCCTTGCGGGTGCGCCGACCCCGGCCTCGGCTGAGCAGTTGCTCGTCGTGGTCCGCCGCAGCAGCGCTTCGGTCGTGCTCGACCGTGACCCGGCGCGAGCCGCTCGACGGCGTGTCGTCGACGATGTGGTCGACGGCATCGTCGATCTCGATGCCCTGTCCGGCCATCGTCGACTGGACTTCGACCAGTACCTCACCGGACAGCTCGACATGGCGCAACACGTGAGTGATGTCCTCGGCATGGACGGCGCCGGACTCGCGACCCCGCCCGACCAGCTCGTCCCATTCGGCGACGTCGACACCGGCGAACGGGACACCCTCGCCCGGTTGCGGTGCGACGGAGTTGTCGACGACCTGCGGCGGGGCGTCGCTGTCCGCAGCGTCGCCGGTGCCCGATTCAGGCCCCATCGTTGCGTTCCCCTGAGCGTCGATCCAGCCAACCTAGCAATGACTCGGCGGCCGCCATCGCAAGAGATCGGTCGGTGTCGTTGAGCGCATCGATGTCGAGCCGAGCCCCACGGTCCTCCTCGATCGCCGCCGGATCACTCAACCGTGCGTGCGTGGTCAGTTCCCGACGTGCAGCGGCAGCGATGAGGGTGCGGGCCTCGACATCGGGCTGGAGGTTGAGATCGGCGACAGCAGCTCGCTCGAGTACCTCCCGAGCGTCCGGCGCTGCCACCCGCAACGCACCTTCGAGGTCGCCGGCCGCTTCGGCCATCGCGGCGAACGCCATCCGATTGGCGTCGTCGTCGAACAGCTGCTCGATCAACCAGGGGGCGATCTCGTCCCAGTCCTGGACCAGCAGGACGAGCGCGGCGAACTCGGCGTTCTCCATCGGACCACGTGAGCGTTTCGGCGCCACCTGGATCGCCGGTCGACGTGATCCGCGTTCGGCGATCTGGACGAGGTCGCCGACGGGGATGCCGAGGGATGCGGCGACCTCACCGGCGTACAACTTGCGCAATTCGACGTTCGGGTGTTCGTTGACCACACCCATTGCCGCCTCGGCGAGTCGAACGCGCTGTTCGGGCGACTGCTTCGGGCGGCCGACGAGCGCCCGGTCGACGCGGAACTTGAGGAACGGCACGGGGTCGGCCACCGACTGGACCAACGCCTCCGGATCCTCTTGGGCCAGATCGCCCGGATCGCGGCCCTGCGGCAGACGGGCCACCTGCACTTCCACCTTGTGGGCTTCCTCCCATTCGTAGAAGCGCGCCGCAGCGCCCTGGCCGGCGGCGTCGGCGTCGAAGGCGAGCACGACCTTGCTCGCGTACCGCTTGAGGAGTCGCACGTGTTCCTCGGTCAGCGCGGTGCCACAGGTGGCGACCGCCCGGGCGACGCCGGCGCGGTGGAAGCCGATCACGTCGGTGTAGCCCTCGCACACGACCACCTGGTCGTGACGGGCGATGTCGGACTTCGCCCAGTTCAGCCCGTAGAGGACTTTCGACTTGGTGTAGATCGGCGTCTCCGAGGAGTTCTTGTACTTGGCCGGATCGTCGGAACCCGGCAAAATCCGTCCGCCGAACGCCAGCGCTTCGCCCGCCTCGGAGAAGATGGGGAACATCACCCTCGCACGGAACGAGTCCTGCATCTTGTTGCGCTTGTTGCGGAACGCCAAGCCCACCGACTGCAGCACGTCGGGCGGGGCGCCGAGCCCTCTCGAGAGTGCGTCCCAGTCGTCGGGGGCCCAGCCCAGCTTGAACTGGCGGGCGATGTCGCCTGCGAGGCCGCGGCGGCGCAGGTAGTCACGAGCCGCACGAGCGTCGGGGTCGGTGAGAAGGCGTTGGTGGTACCACTCGACGGCATCGTTCATCGCTTCGACGAGGTGCTTGCGTCGCGCTCGCTCCTTCGACTGTCCCGTCGTCGTGTAGTTCAGCTGCACGCCGGCCTTCGCGGCGAGGTGTTCGACGGCGCCCGGGAAGTCGAGGTGTTCGATCTCCTGGATGAACGTGAAGACGTCACCGCCCTTGTCGCAGCCGAAGCACTTGTACCGGCCGGTCTCTTCACGGACGTTGAACGACCCGCTCTTCTCGGCGTGGAACGGGCAGAGCCCGACCCAGTTGCGACCGACCCGCTTCAGCGCGACGTAGTGCTGGACCGTGTCGACGATCGACACCGTCGACCGCAGCCGTTCGATGTCGTCGTCGACGATCCCCATGGTGCCGTCAATGTAGTGCCGTTACGCCTGGGGTCTGACCCCTGACGTAACGGTCAGCCCGCGGCGATGACGGCCTGGGCGGCGGACAAGCGGGCGATCGGCACCCGGAACGGCGAGCATGACACGTAGTCGAGACCGGCCCGGTAGAACAGGTCGATCGATTCGGGGTCGCCTCCGTGCTCGCCGCAGACACCGAGCTTGAGATCGGGCTTCGTCGAACGACCGCGCTCGGCGCCGATCCGTACGAGGTCACCGACACCGGTCTGGTCGATCGTGTCGAACGGGTTGCGCTTCAGCAGGCCCTGCTCGAGGTAGGCCGGCATCATCCGGCTCTCGACGTCGTCACGGCTGAAACCGAACGTGAGCTGCGTGAGGTCGTTGGTCCCGAAGCTGAAGAAGTCGGACACTTCGGCGATCTCGTCGGCCCGCAGGGCGGCCCGCGGCGTCTCGACCATCGTGCCGATCGTGATGCTCGGCTTCTTCTTCATCCCCTCCAGGGCGTCGTCGACCTCGGCCTGCACCCAACTCCGTGCGAGCGCCATCTCCTCGCGGGTGACGGTCAACGGGATCATGATCTCGACGATCGGCTTCTTGCCCAGATCGCGCAGCTTGGCCGCCGCCGACAGCAACGCGCGGGCCTGCATCGCGTAGAGCCCCGGCTTCAACACGCCGAGACGAACACCGCGTGTGCCGATCATCGGGTTGTGCTCGGCCCAGTGCTCGGCGGCCGCCAACAGCTCCTGATCCTTCTTGGTCAGGCCCTTGGTCGCCTCCTTGATGCGCAGCTCCTCGACCGACGGCAGGAACTCGTGCAACGGTGGATCGAGCAGGCGCACCGTGACCGGCAGGCCGTCCATCGCCTCGAGGATCTCCATGAAGTCGGCTTCCTGGACGGCGCGGAGCTTCTCGAGCGCCTTCTCCTCCTGCGCCGGCGTCGACGCCAGGATCATCTCGCGCACGACCGGCAGGCGGTCGGGTGCCAGGAACATGTGCTCGGTGCGACACAGTCCGATGCCTTCGGCACCGAGCGCTCGGGCGTTCGCGGCGTCCTCACCGGTGTCGGCGTTGGCGCGAACGCCGAGCTTGCCCTTGCGAACCGCGTCGGCCCACTTGAGGATGGTGTCGAACTCGGGCGGCGGGTCAGCGGCACGCATCTCCATCGCACCGAGCACGACCTCGCCGGTCGTCCCGTCGATCGAGATGACGTCGCCCTCGGCGACGACGATGTCGCCGTCGGGTGCCGCGATGGTGAACTGCTTGCCCTTGATCCGCACCTCTTCGGCACCGACGATCGCCGGGGTTCCCCACCCGCGAGCGACCACCGCCGCATGGCTGACCAGACCGCCGCGAGCGGTCAAGATGCCCTTCGAGGCCATCATCCCGTGGATGTCGTCGGGGCTGGTCTCGTTGCGCACGAGGATGACGTCCTCGCCACGTTCCTTCGCTGCGGCCGCCTCGTCGGCGGTGAAGTAGACCGCTCCCACGGCGGCACCCGGCGATGCGCCGAGGCCCTTCGCGAGCCGCTTGCCCTCGGCGGCGAACTGCGGGTGCAGCACGGCGTCGAGGTGGTCGGCAGACACCCGTGTGAGCGCCTCCTCACGCGAGATCTTCCAGCGGTTGGAACCGCTACCGGTTCCCTTGGTCATGTCGACGGCCATCTTCAGTGCAGCGGCACCGGTGCGCTTGCCGACACGCGTCTGCAGCATCCAGAGCTTGCCCTGCTCGATCGTGAACTCGGTGTCGCACATGTCGGTGTAGTGCCGCTCGAGGCGCTTGAAGATCTCGAGCAGATCGCCGTGGATCACCGGGAAGTGCTTCTTCATGTGGTCGAGATCCTCGGTGTTGCGGATGCCCGCCACCACGTCCTCGCCCTGCGCGTTCACCAGGAAGTCGCCGTACGGCTTGTTCTCGCCGGTCGCTGCGTTGCGGGTGAACCCCACGCCGGTGCCGGAATTGTCGTCACGGTTGCCGAACACCATCGTCTGCACGTTGACCGCGGTACCGAGTTCGTGATCGATCTTCTCGCGCACCCGGTAGGCGATGGCACGGGCGCCGTTCCAGCTCTTGAAGACCGCCTCGACCGCTCCGTCGAGCTGTTCGCGTGGCTTCTGCGGGAACGGCGAGCCGGTTTCCTTCTGGACGATCTCCTTGTAGTCCTCGCACAGCGCCTTGAGCGCATCGGCGGGGATCAGGTTGTCGAGTTTGGTACCCGCCTTCTCCTTGGCTGCGTCGAGCGCATGTTCGAACGGCTCGCCGTCGACGCCCAGCACGATCCGGCCGTACATCGCGATGAAGCGGCGGTACGAGTCGTATGCGAACCGCTCGTCGCTGGTCGAATGGGCGAGCCCCTCGACGCTCTGGTCGTTGAGACCGAGGTTGAGGACGGTGTCCATCATCCCCGGCATCGAGAACTTGGCGCCGGAACGCACGCTGACGAGCAGCGGATCGAACGGATCGCCGAGCTTGCGGCCCATCGCCTTCTCGAGCTTGAAGACGTGCTTGGCGATCTCCTCGTCGAGCCCGTCCGGCCACCCGCCGTGCATGTAGTCGCGGCAGGCATCGGTGGAGATCGTGAAGCCGGGCGGCACCGGCAGCTTCAAGACGCTGGTCATCTCGGCGAGGTTGGCGCCTTTGCCTCCCAACAAGTCCTTGTACTCCATCGGAGGGCGGCGGTGCTTGTGATCGAAGGCGTAGACGTATGGCACGTGAAGGGAGTGTAGGACCCACGGAGGCCTCCTCCGTGAACGCGTCACGAACGATGTTCGGCGACGGTCACCGCGAGCGGTCACCGTGAACGATCACGGAACGCCGCGCACTGCGGGACAGCGGCGCCCGCAGAGCCGTATCCTGCGAAGTCGAATGTTCCGGCTGCTCGGGTTCCCCGTCCACGTGCGACCCGGCTTCGTCATGTTCATGGTCCTGATCGTCGTGCTCTACGGCGATGCATTCGGCCTGTGGCTCGCCGTTGCGCTCGCCGGGTTCACCCTGTTGCACGAGCTCGGCCATGCCGTCGCGGCCCGGCGCACCGGCGCCCGAGCAGAGATCTCGTTGAACTTCCTGGCCGGCTACGCCTCCTACGTCCCCACGCGACCGCTGTCGCGAGCCGAACGGATCGGCATCTCCTTCGCCGGACCGGGCATCCAGATCGCGGTCAGTGCCGCCATCCTGGTGGCGCTCGGCGCCAGCCCCTTGGAGCGACCGTCGTATGCGACCGACCCGGCACTGCTCGCCATCTGGTGGGCGGGCCCGGTGATCGGGATGTTCAACCTGGTGCCGGTGCTGCCGCTCGACGGCGGCAACATCGTCACCACCGCGCTCGACCGGATCGTGCCCGATCGGGCCGAGCGGTTGATGATCTGGTTCTCGCTCGCCGCCACCGGCGCCTTCACGCTGTACACCTTCACCGACGAGCGCTACCGCGGCTTCGTCCTCGTGATCGGGTTCCTCCTGGTGTCGCAGTTGCAGATGCTCGGCTCGTCGAAGCCGGCGATCTCACCGTGGCAGGGCGCCGCCGACGCGCTGGCTGCCGGCAAGCCGGCCAAGGCCCGCCGGACACTGGTGTCGGCGCTCAGCCACCATCGTCCCGATCAGCCGCCACCGCCGGTGACGCTGTCGACCGAGCAGGCACGAGCCCTGATCGACCTGCTGCCCGAACCGTGGCCGTCCGGCGACCCGTGGAACGAATACATCCTGGCCAACCAGCTCCTGCGGCTCGGCCGCTTCGAGGATGCCGCCCACTACGCGGCCGACGGATATGCCCGCCACCCCCACACGCTCGCTGCTGCCACGGTCGCCCGAGCCGCCGGCGCCCTCGGCGACCAGTCGACTGCGATCGGATGGCTGCGAACCGCCGCCGATGCCGGGACGTCACCGTCGGGGCTGGCGTCGATCATCGACTCGTCTCCCGAACTGATCGGCATCCGTCAACATCCCGACGTGATCGCCATCCGACGCAACATTGCCGCCACGCACGCCGTCTGACCGTCACACCGTGGCGGGCCGAACGTGACACGTCACGGCGTCGTCAGGTGTGCGGGGACTCGCCCGACGTCATGGCCTCGTCGAACCGTCGCCAAGGCGGATCCACCGGCGGGTGACACGCTGGTGATCGTGCCGACTTCGACGCCGTCGACGACCAACGGATCACCGGCGACCGCATCCGCAGGCACATCGACGATACGCAAGGTTCGGGGGGCGTCGGCACCGCGGCTGTCCATGCGCTCGACGAGCTCCTGGCCGGGGTAGCAGCCCTTCGTGAAGTCGACCGCCACCGGCACGACACCGGTGACGGCGGGGATCGTCTCGCCCGGCACGATCTCGCAACCCATCCGTGGCCATCCGGCGGCGATGCGCGCGGTTTCGTGGTCATCGGACGGGTCCGCGGACTCGGCTGCGACGACCGAGATGTCGGCCGTGACGCGGATCTTGAACCGGCCGAGGCGCGCAGCGAGGGCGTCGCCGAATCCGGCATCGGTGTCGAGGTCGAAGCGCTCGTCGCCGGTGCGGGTGACCCTCGCCAGCGACTCCACCTTGCCCGACGGTTCGAGCACCAGCGTCCACACCCGATCGCCGACCGCCAGCTCACGGAGGTCCTGGGCGACCTGCGACTGGAGGTACGTCGAGGCGTCGGGGCCTTCGACGACGACGTGGTCGCGGGCGGTTTCGTCGATTGCAGAGGGATCCGGAGTCACACTGCCAGTCTGCCGTGGCACACTGCGAACGTCATGACCTACGACGACGACTCCAGCGACGGCCGGCTCCGCCAACTCGCGACACGGGCGGTCGACAGCCTCCTCACGCTGGTATATCGCGGCACGCGCCTGGCATTCGGCACGCTGATGATCGTCGTGATCGTGTGCCTCGGAGGACTGGCGCTCGGCATCGCTGCCCTGTCGGGCGGGATGGAGACGGTCTGGATGATCTTCGGCGGGCTCGCTGCGCTCGTCGCGATCGGTTCGGTCGTGCTCGCGATGTTCCGGCTGTGGATGATCACCAGGCTCGGGGCGGCGCTGATCAACGACGTCGAACGGCTGATCGCCGGCGACCCGCGCTCCGAGCGCGTCGTGATCGACACGGTCGAGGCCAGCGACGGCGTTCAGGACCAGAGTGCGATGGTGATGTCACGTCAGTTCTTCCCGATGAGCGCCGCCGTCGGACGGACCGGTCAGTTCACGGCGCTCGCAGTGGCACTCCGATCGGTGACGACGTTCCCGCTGTTGATGCTGCTCGCGACCGTGATCACCATCGGGTTCGCCGGCCTGAGCTTGCTGTTCCTCCTCGGCCTGGCGCTCTGAAGCGCGCCCGGCTTCGTCCGTCCTGCGGCCCCGGTTCAGGCCGACGTGCCGTTGTCGCGGCGGGCCGCGGTCATCCGACGGGCCGCCGGGATCGCTGCCAGCAGCGCCGCGGCCTTGTTGCGACATTCGAGATCCTCGTCGTCGGGCACCGAATCGGCCACGATGCCGGCACCGGCCTGCAGGCTCGCCGTCGCACCGTCGCCGGTGACGAACATCGTGCGGATCGCAATGGCGGTGTCGAGGTTGCCCGACCAGTCGATGTAGCCGACCACACCGGCGTACGGCCCGCGCTTGACCGGCTCGAGGGAATCGATGATCTCCATCGCCCGGACCTTCGGCGCCCCCGACACCGTGCCCGCCGGGAGCGTGGCGCGCAGCACGTCGATCGGGCCGAGGCCCTCACGCAACCGACCCGACACCTGTGACGTCAGGTGCATCACGTGGCTGTAGCGCTCGAGCGTCATCAACTCGTCGACGTTGACGCTGCCGAACTCGGCCACGCGCCCGACGTCGTTGCGGGCCAGATCGACCAGCATCACGTGCTCGGCACGTTCCTTCGGATGTTCGATCAGCTCGGCAGCCATCATCCGGTCGTGCTCGTCGGTGCGACCGCGACGGCGGGTCCCGGCGATCGGCCGTGACACCACCGTGCGGCCGAGCAACTGCACCATCGGTTCCGGTGACGAGCCGACGATCGTCAACTCGCGGTGACGGACGAAGTACATGTACGGCGACGGGTTCACCTGGCGCAACACGCGGTAGACGTCGAACGGATCCGCCCCGAGGTCGAGGTCGTAACGCTGCGCCAGCACCACCTGGAAGATGTCGCCGGCAACGACGTGCTCCTTCGCGACCTCGACCGCTCGCTGGTAGAGCCCGTTGGGCATCGACGAGTGGAGCTCGGGCAGTTCGTCCGACGCCGACGGCGGCTCGACGGGTGTGTACGGCAACGGCTGAGCGAGATCGGCCACCGCCTGCTCGACGCGGGCAACTGCGGCGTCGTAGGCGCCGTCGAGTTGGGCGTCGTCGAGTCCGAGCGTCGGCACGCTCTCGATCAGGTAGACCCGCTGTCGCCAGTGGTCGAAGGCTGCCAGCGACCCGATCACCGACATCACCGCATCGGGATAGCCCCGGTCGTCGGGCGGCGTGCCCGGAAGGTGCTCGACCTCGCGGATCACGTCGTAGCCGAGGAATCCCATGATGCCGCCGTGAAGCGGGGGCAGATCGTCGAACTGCGGACTGGTGTACGCGTCGAGCAGCGCCTCGAGCGCCGCCAGCATGCCCCGGCCGGTCGGGATGCCGTCGGGCAGGGCGCCGTCGAGTTCGACGACCCCGTCGCGCAGTACGAGCATCGCCGACGGGTTGCGTCCGACGAACGAGAACCGTGCCCACCGTTCGGCACCCTCGACCGACTCGAGGAGGAATCCTGGCCCGTCGCCGACGAGCTTGACGTACGCGGCGACCGGCGTCTCGAGGTCGGCGAGCAGTTCGGTCCACACCGGCACGACGGTGTGCTCGGTGGCGTAGCGACGGAACTCCTCGCGTGATGGCTGGAACTTCATCGCCGGATCACGTTTCGGATCCGAATGACCGGAAGAAGCAACTGCGAGCTCCGGTGTGGCACGCGCCAGCACCCTCCTGTTCGACCTTGAACAGCAACGCATCGGCGTCACAGTCGTAGTACGCCTCGCGGACGAACTGGCGATCACCGCTGGTGTCACCCTTGCGCCACAGCTCCTGGCGGCTGCGCGACCAGTAGACCATGCGCCCCTCGGCCAGCGTCATCCGCAACGACTCGGCGTTCATCCACGCCAGCATGAGGACGTCACCGTTGTCGATGTCCTGGGCGATCGCCGCCACGAGACCGTGATCGTCGTAGGTGATCCCGGCCAGTTGTTCGTCGGTGGCGTCGATCGTGATCCCTTCGGGCATCGGGTCAGCCTAGGGTCGCGACCACTCGGCGATCACAGCGTTTGCGCAGATGCGGCCCGATGTGTGAACAGCTTCGAAACGGGTGCCCGCCATCCGGCCCGATTTGTATCGTGTCGCCCGTGCGTGCGACCCGGACTGCCTGGCTGATCGGCGGCTGCCTGCTGGCCACGAGCTGTACGCAAGCGGCCGCGATCGAGCCCCCCATCGGTGCCGCCGATCCGTCCGCCACGACGAGTCCGGTGACCGTCGCCGCTCCGGACCCCACCACCACCTCGTCGACGTCGTCGACGTCCACGTCCACCACGACGACCACCGTCGCCGCTCTCGACGTGTACGACCCGGCGTGCGTGGTGCAGGTCGAACCGGGCGATTCGCTGGGAGGGCTCGCCGACGCCGAGGCCGACGAGATCGTCACGAGTGCCTCGCTCCAAGCCGAGAACGGTCTGAGCGACGAGCTGATCGTGCCCGGCCAGTTGCTCGACGTGTGCATCGACAACGGGCTCGACGACATCACCGGCGAGCAACGCCTCGAGCGCAACGCCGCAGTGGTCGCTGCGGAGACGCTCGTGTCGGTGACCGCCCAGCAGACCAAGCTCAACGAGCTCCTCGTGCCGTACGGCTTTCCCGAGATGCCGGTCGACGGCGTGTCCGGCCCGGTCACGCGGCGCGCCCTGTGCGCCAGCCGCCTCGCGTTCGGGCTGCCGGTCAATCGTTCCGACATGGCGCCGGGGAGCCCGGAGGAACAGCAGCTCCTCGCGGCGACGGCGCTGCCGATCCCACCGAACGTCGCAACCGACGGACGCTGGATCTTCATCGATCTCACGTGCCAGATCATGCTGACCGGCGAGGGCCCCGACCGCCTCGTCAACGTGTTCCCGACGTCCACGGGCGAGGCCGGGTTCGAGACGCGTCTCCAGGAGCGAACCCGTGCATTCCGGTTCGATCCGGCTAGGCAGAACGGCGGCTGGCACGAATCGACCGATTATCCGGTGCCGGAGGACAACCCGCTCAACGGCAACATGTACAAGCCGTTGTACTTCGACAACGGCCAGGCGATCCACGGCGCCAACAACGTGCCGACGAGCCCGCAGAGCAAAGGATGCGCCCGACTCAAGCCCGCCGACCAGGACCGCCTGGTCGCCTGGCTCGGCCTCGACACGATCGAGTCGGCGACGTACTCGAAGGACCGCATCGGGGTCACGGTGACGGTCCGCGGCGGCTACGAACTCGGCTGATCCGACGCTCGGGGCAGCTCGGCGTGACCGGGTTGCCGCTCGGCCCCGGGGACGTCGTCTCAGAGGTACAGGCCCGTCGAGGCTTCGATGCGCTCGGCGGCAACTGCGTGGAGCTCGCGTTCGCGCAGCATCACGTAGTCCTCGCCCTGCACCTCGACCTCGTAACGATCCTCGGGGCTGAACAACACCTTGTCGCCGACTTCGCACGACCGCACGTTCTGGCCCTGAGCGACGACCGTCGCCCAGATCAGGCGCTTGGAGACCTGGGCGGTGGCCGGGATCACGATGCCGCCGGACGACTTGCGTTCGCCCGCCTTGTCGGAGATGCGAACGAGCACACGGTCGTTGAGCATCTTGATCGGGAGCTTGTCGTCGGCGACCGCCATCGGCTGAAGGGTACCGTCGGATCCCGTGAGCGATTCTGCGGCGACCACCCAGCGCACCGTCGAGTTCGAGTCGATCGACGGCCAACGCCTCGTCGGCGACCTCGCCGTGCCCGCCTCGGTCGTCGCCGGCGCCGTCGTGTGCCACCCGCACCCGCAGTACGGCGGCAACCGATTCGACCGCGTGGTGACGGCGCTGTACGAGACACTGCCCGCGTCAGGGATCGCCGCGCTCCGATTCGACTTCCGAGCCATGTTCGGTGGCGGCACCGGCGAGCGCCTGGACGCGCTGGCTGCACTCGACGCACTGGCCGCAGCCGTCGACGGCGTCCCGATGGCGGTCGTCGGCTACTCGTTCGGTGCCTGGGTGGCGCTGAGCCTCGAGGACGACAGGATCCGAGCGGTCGTCGCCGTCGCTCCCCCGCTGTCGGTGATGTCGCCGGTCCCGCCACCGACGGTGCCGACGCTGGTGGTCACACCGGCACACGACCAGTTCAGTCCACCATCGGCGAGCGAACCGATCGTGGCCGACTGGCGTTCGCATGGCGCCGCCGAGGTGGACATGGACGAGATCGAGATGGTCGATCACTTCCTCGGCGGCCGGACCGCTGGAGTGGCCCAGCGCTCCACGAGCTGGCTCGTTGCGCAGCTGATGCGCTGACACCGTCCAGGCGGTCAGCCGCTGACGGCTGCTTCCATCTCCTCTTTGACGTCGTCGGTCAGGAGCGGGATCACGTCGAGCGCACCGAAGTTCTGCTCGACCTGGCTGACCTTCGAAGCGCCCGTGATCACGCTCGACACGTGCGGATTCCTGGTGCACCACGCGAGTGCGAGTTGGGCCATCGTGCAGTCGAGACGCTCTGCGATCGGGCGCAGTTTCTCGACGCGAGCGATCGCTTCGGCATCGCTCATGCGGCCTGCGAGCCAGCTGTAGCCCTCGAGCGCCGCACGAGAGCCCTCGGGGATCCCGTCTCGGTACTTCCCGGTCAGCAGCCCGGACGCCAACGGGCTCCAGATCGTGTTGCCGTAGTTGAACTCGGCGTTGATCCGGGCGTACTCCTTTTCGACCTTCCTGCGTTCGAGCAGGTTGTACTGGCTCTGCTCGGTGACCGGCCGGTGCAGGTGGTGGCGGTCGGCGATGTCGATGGCGGCCCGGATCTCGTCGGCCGACCACTCGCTGGTACCCCAGTAGAGCGCCTTGCCAGCCGAGATGATGTCGCTCATCGCCCACACGGTCTCTTCGATCGGCGTGTTCGGATCCGAGCGGTGGCAGTACAGGACGTCGACGAAGTCGAGACCGAACCGCTCCAACGACCCGTCGATCGCATGCATCAGGTACTTGCGGTTCAACGTGTTGTTCATGTTCGGGGTGTCCTTGTGCAAGCCCCAGAACACCTTGGTGGTCACGACGTAGGACCAGCGCGGCCAGTCGAGTTCGCGCAACACCTGACCCATGATCGTCTCGCTCTTGCCGCCGGCATAGGCCTCGGCATTGTCGAAGAAGTTGCAGCCGGCATCTCCCGCTGCGGCCATGCAGTCGAGGGCCAGCTGGTTGTCGAGCTGGGTGTCGAAGGTGACCCAGCTGCCGAACGACAGCACGCTGACCTTCAGCCCGGTGTTGCCGAGTCGGCGGTATTCCATCTTGGGATTCACGTTGGGGGTGGCCATGTCGGCGACCCTACCCATCCAGCCGTCGTTGAACCAGGTCGATCATCTCGTTGCCCGGTCCCCGCATTTGTGTGAGCGACAACGCCGACGCCAGCGATCTCCGCTCACACAAACGACGCCCCTTCGGTTCGTGTGAGCGACAACGCAGTCGTCGGCGGTCTGCGCTCACACAAAAGCGTCGTGCGAGAGCGGTCGGTCAGAGCGGGCTGACGCCGGAGGAACGATCGCTCGAGATCTGCCCGGCCATCAGGTCGAGCACCGAGCCCCGGATGGCTCGCACGGTGCGGGCGTAGGCGGGCGGGTCGAGCGTCGACGCCAGGTCGCTCGCCACGGCGATCGCCCGGTCGAGCTCGTCGCCCTCGGGCACCACCTCGTCGAGGAAGCCGACGTCGACGGCGTCGCGCGGCGTCGTGATCCGGGCGTTGGCGAGCGCTCGCTGGAGGTGGCGCTTGCTCAAGCGGTCGGTGGCGATCGTCAGCGCCCAGTCGGGCAGCACCATCTTGATCGCCACCTCGTTGAGACCGATCTTGGCGTCGACGTCACCGCCGATGCGCACGTCGCAGCCGAGCAGCACGAGCGCCCCAGCGGCCAGGGCGTGGCCGGTGCTGGCGGCGACGACCGGAATCGACGATCCGTACAGGCGCTGCACCAGGGCGCCGCCGTCGCAGACGAGTTCGATGATCGCCGACCTGTCGTCGCCGAACATCACCTCGAGGTCGAAGCCGGCGGAGAATCTGCCTGGGCGGCCGTGCAGCACCATTGCTCGAATCGAGTCGTCATCCTCCGCTTCGTCGACGGCGGCCCCGATCGCAGCGATCACGTCGAACGACAGGGCGTTCGCCTTGCCGTCGTCGAGATGCACCACCAGCACCGCGTCGCGTCGTTCGGTCGTGACTGCTGCGGAACTCATCCGCCAGAACCTACGCGATCGGACCGTTACGCCTGGGGTCTGACCCCTGATGTGACGATCAGCCGGCGGGTCGGACGTTGATGCCGGCTGCGGACATCTCGGCCTTGGCGTCGGCGACCGTGTGTTCGCAGAAGTGGAAGATCGACGCTGCGAGCACGGCATCGGCGCGACCCACGGCCACGCCTTCGACGAGGTGTTCGATCGAGCCGACGCCGCCGCTGGCGATCACCGGGACGGTCACCGCATCGACGATCGCCTGGGTCAGATCGAGGTCGAACCCCTCGCGCGTGCCGTCACGGTCCATCGACGTGAGGAGGATCTCGCCGGCACCACGCCGAACCGCTTCGTGCGCCCACTCGATCGCATCGATCCCGGTCGGCGTGCGACCCCCGTGGAGGTACACCTCCCATCCGTCGCGCCAGCCGTCGGCCACCTCGTGCCGATCACCGGTGCGCCGCTTGGCGTCGATGGCGCACACGACACACTGGGCACCGAATTCGGTGGCGATCTCGGTGATCAGCTCGGGTCGCTCGACCGCTGCGGTGTTCACGCTGACCTTGTCGGCGCCGGCGCGCAGCATCCGTCGCGCATCCTCGAGCGTGCGGATGCCGCCGCCGACCGTGAACGGGATGTAGACCTCGTCGGCGACGCGGCGCACCATCTCGACGGTCGTGTCGCGGTTGTCGCTCGACGCCGTGATGTCGAGGAACACGAGCTCGTCGGCACCCTCGAGGTCGTAGCGAGCCGCCAATTCGACCGGATCACCGGCATCGCGCAGATCGATGAAGTTCGTGCCCTTGACGACGCGTCCGTCGGTGACATCGAGGCACGGGATGACCCGGGCGACCTTCACGACCGCGCCCTCACGATCGAGCCTCGGCAAGTGCGGCGAGTGCCTCGGCGACGGTGAACCGTCCCTCGTAGACCGCCTTGCCGGTGATCACGCCGCCCAGGTTGGCGATGCGGGTCAGTGCGACGACGTCGTCGAGACTCGACACCCCGCCACTGGCGATCACCGGAGCGGCCGCGACGTCGGCGCACCGTGCGAGCCCGTCCAGATCCGGGCCGACCAGCATGCCGTCGCGCCCGATGTCGGTGATCACGAACACGTCGGCGGTCGGGAACCACGACAGGGCATCGTCGAGTGCGACGCCGCTGCCCTGGGTCCAACCGTGCACGGCCACCTCGCCGTTGCGGTGGTCGAGTCCCACGGCCACCGGCACGATGGCCGATGCCGCTTCGACCAACGACGGCTCGCTGACGGCCGCCGATCCCATCACCACGCGGGCGACGCCGACGTCGGCCAGCTCGCGGGCGTCGTCGAGCGAACGCACCCCTCCCCCCGTCTGTACCCGGACGGGTTCTCCCGAATGACCGAGAGCCGAGACGATCGCGGCGACGACCGGCCGATTGATCGGGTCACCCGAACGGGCGGCGTCGAGGTCGACGACGTGGATCCAACGCACGCCGGCGGCCGCGAACCCACGCGCCACCGACACGGGGTCGTCGCCGTAGACGGTCTCGTCGGCATAGTCGCCCTGGCGGAGCCGGACGACTCGACCTCCGAGCAGGTCGATCGCCGGGTACAGATCGATCATCGCATGCACTCCTCGACGAAGTTGCGCAACAGCCGCAGGCCGGGACGGCTCGATTTCTCGGGATGGAACTGCACGGCGAACACGTTGGCGCTGCGGAAGGCGGCGTTGAGCGTGGTGCCGTACTCGACGGTCGCCGCGACCACGGCCGGGTCGTCGGGAACGCCGTGCAACGAGTGCACGAAGTAGAAGTAGGGCTCGTCGCCGAGGTCGTGCAGCATCGGCTCGTCGGCGTCGACGATGTCGAGCCGGTTCCACTGCATCTGCGGGATCTTCGGACCCGGGGGGATCCACGACACCGTGCCGGAGATGACGTCGAGCCCGGACGCCTGCTCGTTCTCCTCCGACGTGGTGAACAACATCTGCATCCCGACGCAGATGCCCAGGAATGGCCGCCCCGACGCGACGGCGTCGAGTGCCGGCGTCTCGAGTCCCGCCGCTCGGAGCGCGCCCATGCAGGCGCCGAACGCGCCCACACCGGGCAACACCACACCGTCGGCATCGGCGATCAGGCCGGCATCGGCGGTGAGACGCGCGTCGGCGCCCTCGTGCTCGAGCGACTTCTGCGCGGAGTGGAGGTTGCCGATGCCGTAGTCGAGCACGGCGAGCAGCGGTCGTGTCACGACGCGTCCCTCACGACCGGGCCCTCACAACACCCCTTTGGTCGACGGGACGCCACCGCCGTCGTCGATGCGCACCGCGTCGCGCAGTGCGCGAGCCAGCCCCTTGAACGTCGCTTCGATGATGTGGTGCACGTTGCGCCCGCGGACGAGCTCGACGTGCAAGGTGATGTTGGCAGCGGTCGCGAACGACGCCACTGCGTGCTCGGCCAACTGCGGGTCGAACGCGGGATCACCCAGCGCGAGCGACTCGGGCATCGGCACGTGCCATTCCACCCAGGGCCGACCCGACAGGTCGAGGGCGACGTCGATCAGCGCTTCGTCGAGCGGGTAGCGACCGCTCGCGAACCGCCGTACACCGGACTTGTCGCCGAGCGCCTCGGCGAACGCCTCGCCCAGCGCGATGGCGACGTCCTCGACGGTGTGATGGGTGTCGATGTGGAGGTCGCCGATCGCCTGGATCCGCAGGTCGAAGCCGCCGTGACGGCCGATCTGGTCGAGCATGTGGTCGTAGAAGGGAATCCCCGTCGAGATGTCGGTCGTGCCGGATCCATCGAGATCGATGTCGACCTCGATGGAGGTCTCCTTGGTGACACGCCGGCGTTGGCCGGTGCGCGCAACGGCGCGACGGTCGGACGGTGTCATGACATCACTCCGGTCGGGGTGGGCGCCAGCACGTCGGCGAGCGCAGTGAGAAAGGCGGTGTTCTCGTCGGGTGTCCCGATCGTGACTCGAAGGCAATCGTCGAGGCGGGGCCAACTCGAGCAGTCGCGAACCAGGACGCTGCGATCGACGAGCCCCTGCCACACGTCGCGCCCCGACCGGCAGCCCGAGGCAGGGTCGTCGGTGCGCACCCGGAACAACACGAAATTGGCGCCACTCGGGAACACGTCGAGCGGCAGTTCGCGCATCGCTGCGACGATCCGGTTGCGCTCGGCGACGATGTGACCGACGCGATCGTTCATGTCGTCGGAGTAGCGCAGCGCGAGGCGACCGGCGATCTGCTTGACGGCGTCGAGGTGGTAGGGCAGCACGACTTTGTCGAGTTCCGCCACGAGCCATGACGGCCCGACCAGGTAGCCGAGTCGGGCGCCGGCCATCGACCAGGTCTTGGAGAAGGTGCGGGTGACGACGAGCGGCCGGTCCTCGGCGACGAGGTCGAGCGCCGTCCAGTCGGCGAACTGTGCGTACGCCTCGTCGACGACCACCAGGCCGGGCGCCAGCTCGAGCAGTTGGCGGACCCGCTCGACCGGCTCGACGAGGCCGGTCGGATTGTTCGGCGAGGTGAGGAACACGACGTGAGGGCGATGCTGATCGAGCACCCGCTCGACCTCGGCCGGATCGAGCGTGAAGTCGGCGGCGCGCTCCCCCTCGACGACGGTCGCACCCGTCACCCGCGCGATCTGGGCATGCATCTGGTACGTCGGCTCGAAGGTGGCCACCGTGCGCCCCGGCCCTGCATAGGCGAGCAGTACGGTCTGCAGGACCTCGTTGGAGCCGTTGGCCGCGAACACCTGCGACGGGTCGACCCCGTGCGTGGCGGCGATCGCCTCACGCAATTCGGTCGCTGCGCGGTCGGGATAGCGGTGCCAGTCGATGCGCGACACCTCCGCCGCAACGGCGTCGCGAAACGCTGCCGGCGGGGGTTCGGGCGATTCGTTGGTGTTCAGCCGCACCCGCACGTCGACCTGGGCGGAGTGGTATCCCTCCAGCGCGCAGAGGTCGTCACGGACGGAAATCACCTGGCGCAGTGTAGAGGGAGGCCGCATCGGGCTCCCGGTAGGGTTTGACGACATGGCCGGATCCACCGAGTCGACCGCCGCGGAGTTGTCCGCCATCGCCGACAACGTGGCCCAGTTCCGAAACCGGGTCGCCGGGCTCGCCGAACCGTGGATCGGCACGGAGCGTGACGACGTGGTCACAGCGATCCACGAGGCCGAACGCCAGCTGCGCAACGCCGAACGAACCCTGGCTCGGGCGATCAAAGCCTGCGACTGAACCGACGGGCGCCCCGCAAAACACCAGCTCGAGCACCACATCTCACCAGAAAAGCGGCAACGGCCCCTCGCGAGAGGGGCCGTTGCACGGTGCGAGGTCGGGAGGCGGATCCCAACCGTCGCAGCAACCAGGTGGCGGGAACCTGGTTGAGCAGAACTATATACCCCGACTTTACTCCGACCGGTACCCTCGCGCCATGCGGAGCCTCGAGATCAAGCGCCAGATGGAGAGCGACGACATCGCCAGCGTCTCCGAGCTGCTCGACGCCGCTGCTCGCGCCGACGGTCGGCGGCCGCTGTCGGACCACCTGTACCTGGACCTCGTCAACGGCGGACTCGACGGTTTCGCCGGGTTCCTCGCCTCCGAACCGGGTCACGATCACCCCGTCGCCTACGCACAGATCTCGCGCGGCAACGACGCCCACGCGTTCGAGATCGTCATCCACCCACATCACCGCTACGAGATGGCGACGATCGGGCCAGAACTGATCGAGGCGGCGATCGACGTCGTCGCGTCCGACGGCGGCGGACGGGTCAACTGGTGGGTCTTCGAACCGACCAAGGCCCACACGGCACTCGCTGATGCGGCGCACATGACACGGGGCCGCACCCTGTACCAGATGCGGCGCACGCTGCCGACCGGTATCGCCGTCACGATCGACACTCGCGCATTCGTTCCCGGCGTCGACGACGAAGCCTGGCTGCGGGTGAACAACCGAGCGTTCGCCGGCCACGGTGAACAGGGCGGATGGACGATCGAGACGTTCTGCCAACGCCAACAGGAGCCGTGGTTCGATCCCGACGGATTCCGGGTACTCGACATGGCCGAGCACGGCGTTGCCCGCATGGCCGGCTTCTGCTGGACCAAGGTGCACCCGGCGACCGACGCCGGTGAGGAACTCGGTGAGATCTACGTGATCGCCGTCGATCCGGATTTCCACGGGAGGGGCCTCGGGGCCCAGCTCACACTGGCGGGACTCGACCACCTGGCCGACCAGGGCATCCACACCGGCATGCTGTACGTCGACGCCGACAACACGCCCGCCGTGACGCTGTACGAGCGGCTCGGCTTCAGGATCCACTCGACGAACACTGCGTTCGTCGCCGACATCGCACCCGCTGAACCTGCTGGAGGACCACCATCGTGACGACCACCGACGACCGACGCCGATCCGACGTCGCAACCGAGACGGCGCAGCTGCCGCAGTGGAGCGTCGCCGACGTCCACGAGTCGCTCGAGTCACGATCGTTCACCGACGCACTCGAGCAGGTCGGCGCCGATGCCCAGCGGCTCGTGGCACTGTTCGACGAGCTCGGGATCCGTTCGATCCCGACCCGACCGGTCACCGCCGACGACGCAGCGGCCGCGGACCGGGCCGTCAGCGAGTTCAACCGGGTCACCGACGACGCCAACCTCTTGCGGGTGTACGTCTACGCCACGGTCGCCACCGACTCGCGCGACCAGCGGGCGCAGGCGTTGTTCAGCGAGACCCGTCAGCTCGACGCCACGCTGCGTCCCCTCTCGTCGCGCTTGGCCGACTGGGTGGCCTCACTCGGCGTCGACGAACTCGCAGCAGTCAGCGCCGAGGCGCACGATCATGTCGGTCCCTTGCACCGATTGGCCGCACGGTCGGGCCACCAGATGACCGAGGCCGAGGAACATCTCGCGGCCGAGCTGTCGCTCACCGGTTCGTCGGCGTGGGGCCGCCTGCAGGCCGACGTCACCTCACAGCTGACCACCGTCGTCGATCTGCCCGCCGGTGCGCAGTCGCTGCCGATGACCGCCGTGCGCGGTCTGGCGAACGACGCCGACGCAGCGGTCCGCCGGGCCGCCTACGAGGCGGAGCTGCAGGCTTGGCCGACGGTCGAAGTTCCGGTGGCCGCTGCGATCAATGCGGTCAAGGGCGAAGCAATCGCCCTCAACCGTCGTCGCAGCTGGTCTTCGCCGGTCGATGCGTCGCTGTTCGCGAACAGCGTGAGCAGGGCGACGTTCGATGCGATGCAGTCGGCGGTCACCGCGTCATTGCCCGACCTGCGACGCTGGATGCGCGCCAAGGCGGCGCTCCACGGGCATCGACCAGAGCGCGGACTGCCGTGGTGGGATCTCGTCGCACCGCTGCCCTCCTCGGCGGTCGGCGTGTCGTGGGACGAGGGCGTCGGTGTCGTACGGCAGGCGTTCGGCGAGTACAGCGACACCCTCGGCGGCCTCGTCGACCGCGCACTCGACGAACGATGGATCGACGCCGAACCACGCGACGGCAAGACCGGCGGAGCCTTCTGTGCCCCGTTCGTCGGCGACCGATCGCTGGTGCTGCTCAACTGGTCGGGCTCGATGGACTCGACGCAGACGACAGCCCACGAGCTCGGCCACGCGTACCACAACACGACGCTGGCGGGGCGCACCGCCCTGCAGCGTCAGCTTCCGATGGCGCTGGCGGAAACCGCCAGCATCTTCTGCGAGACGCTCGTCGTCGAGGCCGGCCTCGCCCGACTCGACGGCGCCGAACGCCTCGCCCAACTCGACGTCGACCTCGTCGGCACCAATCAGGTGATCGTCGACATCCACTCGCGGTTCCTGTTCGAGAGCGAGCTGTTCGACCGTCGGTCCCGGCGCACCCTGAGCGCCTCGGAGCTCTGCGAGATGATGACCGATGCCCAAGCCACGGCCTACGGCGACGGGCTCGACCAGTCGACTGCGCATCCGTACATGTGGCTGCTCAAACCGCACTACTACGGCTCACACTTCTACAACTGGCCCTACACGTACGGCCTGCTGTTCGGACTGGGCCTGTTCGCGGAGTACCGGCGTGACCCCGAACGATTCCGCTCGGGCTACGACGATCTGCTGTCGCGCGCCGGAATGGACACCGCGGAGGAACTCGGCGCCGCATTCGGACTGGACGTCACCAGCGAACAGTTCTGGACCGCCAGCCTCGACGTGGTGCGCGGCCGTATCGACGACTACGTCTCGCTGGCGACGACGTGACGACGGCGACCCGGTACGACCTGACGCGCGACCAGCTCGCCGAGGTCCTCGCCGGTGAGCCGCGCTATCGCGTCGATCAGCTGTGGGACGGGCTCTACACGCAACTCGCCGATCCGGTCGGCATCACCAACCTGCCCAGGGCGTTGCGGGCGCGACTCGACGCCGAGTTGCCCACGGCGCTCGCCGCGGTCACCGAGTCGGTCAGCGACAGCGGCGACACGGTCAAGTTCCTGTGGGAGCTCGAGGGTGCCAGCCGCGTCGAGACCGTGCTGATGCTGTATGCCGATCGGGCGACGGTGTGCGTGAGCAGCCAGGCCGGGTGCGCGATGGCGTGTGGATTCTGTGCCACCGGCCAGGCGGGCTTCACTCGGCACCTGACGGTGGGTGAGATCGTCGAACAGGTCGTGCGCGCATCGCAGCGAGCCCGACAGGTCGATCGGCGGGTGAGCAACATCGTCTTCATGGGGATGGGCGAACCGATGGCCAACCTCGATGCGGTGTGGGCGGCCACCGAGCGGTTCCACGGCGATCTCGGCCTGTCGGCGCGGCACATCACGATCTCGACCGTCGGCATCATTCCCGGGATCCGATCGCTCGCCGAACGGCCACTTCCCGTCAACCTCGCCGTCTCGCTGCACGCTGCGAACGACCGGTTGCGCGACGAGTTGGTACCGATCAACCGCCGCTATCCGATCGCCGACCTGATCGATGCCTGCGAGGACTACCTCGACGCCAAGCACCGCCGGGTCAGCTTCGAGTGGGCGATGATCGACGGGGTCAACGACCGTGACAGCGATGCCCGTGAGCTCGCGGCGCTGTGTCGACGGCTGAGCCCGCACGCGCACGTGAACCTGATCCCCCTCAATCCGACACCGGGCTACCCGACCACGGGTACCCCGCTGCGTCGGGTCGAGGAGTTTCGCGATCTGCTCGAGTCGCTCGGCGCCAACGCCACGGTACGTCGCAACCGCGGCACCGACATCGACGCCGCCTGCGGTCAGCTCGCTGCCGGCCAACCCGTCACGCTCGACCAATCACGCCGAACGCGTCAGTGATCGACGTAGCCGGGGTTGGCGACCGCCACCTTGTCGGCGACCATCTCGGCGAGCAGCGTGCGGAGTTCGATCTCGCGGCCGTCGAAGCGACGCGCCCGGATGGCGGCTGCCAGTTCGGCGTCGTCGGCCACGCCCAGTCGAGCGAGGCGTTGCTGGTGCGCAACAGCCTGAGCGGGACCGAGTTCGATCTCGCGCTCGACCATCGCGAGCACGTTCGACGCCACACGCGCGTGGAACCGCAGGCGGCCGTCGGTCGACGCGATCACCTCACGATCGATCCATTCCCGAACCGCCTCCAACAGCTCGGTCGCACTCGGCGCGTCATGCGGGGCCGCCATGGTCACCAGCTTCCTTCGAGCGAACGCAACAGGTCGTATTCGTTCTCGCAGACCCGTCGCCCGATCGCAGCGAGTTCGTGACTCCGGGTCATTCCCGTCAGGTGCACGTTGGCCTGCAGGATGCACATGATCGCCCACTTCCACGTACCGAGCACCTCCCACCAGTGCACCACGGTGGGATCGATCGTCGCTCCCCCCGCCGCTTCGTAGGCGGCGAACAACTCGTCGTACTCACCGAGACCCGCAACCGGCGGTCGGCCGCCGAACCGCCACGCCTTCACGCACAGCCAGCCGAGATCCTCCATCGGGTCGCCGAGATGGGCCAGCTCCCAGTCGATCACGGCGCGCAACCCGTCAGCGCCGACGATGACGTTGCCGAGTCGGAAGTCGCCGTGCACGACGCACGTTCGCTGCGACGCCGGGCGCGCGTCGACCAGCCAGTTGCGCACGAGTTCGAGCACCGGGTGAGGTTGGCCGAGCGAGTCGAGCACGTCGGTGTAGTACGCCAGCTGGTCGGTGGCCTCCAACCCGTCGATGCCGGTCGGGTCGAGTGCGTGGATCTTCGCCAGTGCACGACCGAGATCGGCGACGAGCCGTCGGCGAGCATCGGCGAAGTCGTCGTCGCGTTGGATCTTGCGGGCGATCGTCTCGCCATCGATCGCTTCGAGCACCATGAACGCCATGCCGTCGTCGCGCCGGCGGGCGTCGATCAGTTCCGGAACCGGTACACCGCCTCGGCGTGCGGCACCGACCACGCCGGCCTCGACGAGCATGTTGCGCTGGTCGCCGGAACGCTGGCGCTGCAGGATCAGCGCCCGACCGTCGGCGTCGAATCGCCACGTCTCACGTGAGGCTCCCCCGGAGAGCCGGTGCAGGTCGTGGATCTCGGCGCCGCCGAGCAGCTGCGACAACATCATCGAGAGCTCGGTGCCGACTGCGGACGTCCCCATCGCCGTCACGTTAGGTGTCGCCGCGAGGCGCTCAGCAACCGGCGACACGCACCGACGGCGTCGGATTCACTGCGAGGCCGCCGCCGGGGTGGATCTCGAAGTGCAGGTGTGGCGTGCCGGTCGCATTGCCGGTGTCGCCGTTGTAGCCGATCACGTCGCCCTGCGTCACCCGCCGACTGGCACCCTCGTACGCCGAGAGGTGGGCGTAGTAGTAGCGGTTGCCGTTGTCGCCCACCAGCGACACGGCGTTGCCACCGAGACGGTTCTGCTTGAAGTTGACGACACCGCTGACGACGGCGTAGATCGGCGTACCCATCGGGGCCAGCATGTCCACACCCTCGTGGCTGCGCCCGCCCGAGCGCGGCGCTCCCCAGCTGTCGCCGTAAGCCGAGCCGTTCATCGGGCACAGGATCGCATCGATGTACACGGTGCCGTTGACGACACCGATCGGCACACTCCCGGCGCCGCCCGTTCCCGTGCGACCCCCGCTCGTGCCGCCCGATGCTCCCGACGATCTGGGCGCCGCCCCGGCCCCGGCGTCGGCGGCCACTGCTCGATCGGCATTCGCGGCGGCGTCCGGGTCGGCGGCGGCGGCCGCTGTGGCGTCGGCGGCCGCCTGTGCGGCGGCGATACCAGGGTTCGGCTGGGCTCGTGCAGCGGCCTCGGCCGTGCGCAGTTCGACCTCCTCGAGCTTCGCGATGTACGCGGCCTGCTGCTCGGCAAGAGCCTGACGGACGGCTTCGTCGGTGAGGCGCTGCTCCTCGATCTCGCGGAGGCGCTTCACCTCGGCCTCGGCTTGCTCCTGGAGCTGCGTGTACAGCTCCTGTTGGTCCTCGATCGCCTGCTGCTGTCGAGCCAGTTCGTCGCGCTGCTGTTCGAGTTCCTTCTGTCCTGCTTCGAACTCGTCGATCGAGCTGCTGCCGGCGTTGGTGACGACGTCAACGAGGACGTCGGCTTGCACCTGGTCCTTCGGCGCCTGCATACCGGTCAGCAGCGGAATGCCCTCCGAGCCGCTGGTTGCGAAACGGGCCACCGCCAGCGCCTGGACGTCGCGACGAAGTTTCTCGACTCGCTGTTCGAGTGCGTCGGCCCGGCGTTCCATCCCGACCGCCTCGTCCTCGAGGACCTCGAGGTCCGACTGGGCCTGGAAGTACGCATCGGCGGCAGCGTTGGCCCGGTCCCGGGCAGCCTGGATCTCCCGGGCGGCCTGGCGGGCGGCCTCGTCGCTGGTCTGTGCCGTGGCGTCGGCCGGCGTGAACGCGGCGACCGAGACGGCGCTCGACACGGCGACGGCCAGCGCCACCACGGCGCGAGCCAACCGAGACGCGCCTGGGTTCGGGCCATGCGCACGAGCATCGAGCGAAGGGGTGATGAGCGGGAGGATAGTAGGCATCGACGTGTGGTCACGGGCAGCGGTCGACCCGTCCGACAGCGTCGAGCGGGACATCGATCTGTCCGGCCATCTCGTTCTTCGTCACGAAACCGCCGCGACTTGACCGTCTCGATGCGGCATCTCCATGCGGTCATCCGATCGACGGCGCCGGACGACCACGTCGTGCCGCCGAGACGTTCAGCTGGGGTGGGCGAGCAGCACCTGCAGTGCATCGGCTCCTCGCTCCACGTGGTCGTCGAGCACGCGCTGGAGAACCGCACCGGTCCACAGACTGCCGCCGTAGGTCAACGTCATCGTGAGCCTGATGCCCGCACCGTCGGACGGTGCGGGCTCCAACGTTGCGGCAAGGATCCACGGTGAGTGGCGACGCCCGTCGATCTCGGATCGTTCGAAGATCACCCGGTGCGGCGGATCGTGGACGACACGAGCCATTCGCAGGCGCTTGGATCGAGCGAACGGGCCGACCTCGGCGCGGAGTTCGACGTCCCACACCCGACGGTCGTCGACGGGCGGGGCCTCGGACACCTCGTAAACCAGGTCCATCCAGCTCGGATACACCGCGAGATCGTCGACGAGGGCGAACGCACGCTCAGCGGGCCCCGGTACGACGGTGTGCCGTTGGATCTGCATCGCAGGGAGATCGCCGACGTCAGTCGCCGGGGCGGTCAGCGGTACGAAACGCCCGCGAGAGCAATGGGCCTCGGGCCGACAGCAGCCCGTCGAGGTCGTCGGCTTCGTCGAACGACGGCGACCACGGTCCGGAGCCTGCAGCGGCGACATCACCGTCGTCGTCGACGCCGCCCACGTGGGGCTCGTCCGACGGTGTCGTGATCGCAGGCGGCTCGGGCACCGTGGAGAGTTGCAGTTGCTCAGCCGTGTGATCGGGATCGCGCCGCGGAGTTCGGGTTCGTCGCGTCGGAGCGGGCAGCGGTGCCGGCAGCGGCGGACGGAACAGATGGAGGTCGGGATCACGCAGGTCGTCGAGGGTCCAACCGCGTGGCACGACCATCGTGTCGGCGTGCCGGCGACACAAGACCGCGGCATTGTCCTCGGGCTGCTCGGGAAGCCGGTCGAGCCAGAACACGAGGTCCTCCGCGCGCATGCCGTACGCGACCGACGCGACGTCGGAACAGCCGGGGCGTCCGCAGAGCCGTTGCATCGGACCCGACCTTAGTGTTCGCCGAGGGCCGAACACCTGGAATACATCGCATCCAGCGCGCGATGAGTCATGATGAATGCAGATTCCGACCGTTCGCAGACATCACACTCAGCCAAGTGAGGATTCCATGATTCGTGCACTCATCCGCATCGGCTTGTCGCTCGCCGGTAGCGCCATCGGTCTCTGGATCGCGTCGATCGTTCTCGACGACATGAGCATCAGCGGTACGGCGTTCCTGATCGCCGTCGTGATCTTCACCGTCCTGACCGCCGTCCTGCAGCCGCTGGTGTCGAAGGTGGCCGAGAAGAACGCTCCCGCACTCGAGAGCGCCAGCGCCCTGATCTCGACGTTCCTCGCCCTCGTGATCACCACGCTCGTCTCCGACGGGTTGAGCATCGAGGGCGCAGCGGCCTGGATCCTCGCCACGGTGCTGGTGTGGTTGTTCTCGCTGATCGCCGGCGTCGTGCTGGTGCGGTTCGTCGTGAAGGACACCGCCAACCGCAGATGACGCGATGAATCTCGTCGCGTTGCACCGTCTCAACTCACGAGCGCACCGCCCGGGTGACGCGTGAAGGAGGCACCATGTCAGCAGTCGATACGACCCAGGTCCTGATCGGCACACGCAAAGGGTTGTTCGTCGCCTCCTCGGACGGCGGTCGTCGAACGTGGTCGATGTCCGAGCCGCACCATCTCGGCCACGTCGTGCACCACGCGATCATCGACCCTCGCAATGGCACGCGCCTGCTGGCGGCGACCAGCACGGGCCACCTCGGGCCGACCGTCTTGCGGTCCGACGACCTCGGGGCACACTGGTCGGAGGCGAGCCGGCCACCTGCGTTCCGTGCTGGTGAACGGCTGCAGCGCAGCGTCGACAAGGTCTTCTGGCTGACGCCCGGTCACACCGACGATCCCGCCGTCTGGTATGCCGGTGCGGTACCACAGGGACTGTTTCGCAGCGCCGACGGCGGCGACACGTGGGATCCGGTCGACGGCTGGAACGACCACCCGAATTGGGAGAGCTGGGCGGAATACCCCTACCAGGGCACGCCCGACGGCGCCATGCTGCACTCGGTCACCGTCGATCCGCGCGACCGCCGGCACCTCTACATCGGGTTGTCGGGCGGCGGCGTGTTCGAGAGCTCGGACGGCGGATCCGACTGGCGCCCGCTGAACCGCGGCATCGAGGCGGAATTCCTTCCCGACCCCGACGCGGAGTACGGCCACGACCCGCACTGCGTGCGGCTCCATCCGGCGATGCCCGATCGCCTCTACCAGCAGAATCACTGCGGTCTGTACCGGATGGACCGGCCCGCCGAACACTGGGTGCGCATCGGACGCAACATGCCCTCCGAGGTGGGCGACATCGGGTTCCCGATCGAGCTGCATCCACGCGATCCCGACACTGCATGGGTGTTCCCGATGGACGGCAGCGACGTCTGGCCCCGCACCAGCCCCGGAGGCCGGCCGGCGGTGTACGTCACCCGAGATGCCGGGTGCACTTGGGAGCGTCAGGACGCAGGCCTGCCGGAACGAGGGTGGTTCACGGTGAAGCGCCAGGCGATGGCGACCGATGCCGGCGATCCGGTCGGGGTGTACTTCGGCACGACGTCGGGCGAGGTGTGGGCGAGCGCCGACGAGGGGGACGGCTGGACGTGCATCGCGGCCCACCTGCCGGAGATCTACTCGGTCGAAGTGGCAGCGCGCGCTGCGAATTGATGCAGATCCAGATCCCCACTCCGCTGCGGTCGTACACCGGCGGAGAGAAGTACGTCGACGCGAATGGACCCACGCTCGACGACCTGCTCGTCGACCTGGATCGTCGCTTCCCAGGTCTTCGCTTCCGCGTCGTGGACGAGCAGGGTCGTTTGCGACGCCACATGCGGATCTTCGTCAACCGGACCATCGAGGACGACCTGTCGACGCCGGTCTCCGCCGACGATGAGGTGGTGATGATGCAGGCACTCTCGGGCGGATGACGGTGGGTGCGTCGAAGAAGCCGGTCATGTACTGCATGAAGCGTTCGCGCCGACCGCGTGGACATTCGAATCGTTGTACGTGCACCCCGGGTCCCGGCCTGGGCCGCGGCGTGCGGGTTCTGTTGAGGTTGCCGACGCATGATCGAGCGGAGATGTCGAGTGGTCGAAGGAACGTTGTGGGGTCTCACGGACGATCCGGTCGGTGCTGATTGCGTAGTCGATGATCTCATCGTCCGATGCGGTTCGCAGGCCGATGTCTCGAACGTGGACTGCGCCGTGTGACCGGCACCCCGCAGGAGCGCCGCCAGACGCGGCGAGAGGCTGGCGTCAACGACGTAGTTCACGCGAGTCGCGTCAGCGGAGACCCGCGTTTGGGTAGAACTCGGTCAGTCGGCGTGTGCTTGCCGCAATGGCTATGCGTGCGCGTTCCCGGGTGGCACTTCCGGCGCTCGGCGTGGGCCGGTCATCAGGCGTCATCCTCGGCGAGCAGCTCTGCGAGGAAGCCCGCCGGGTCGTTGAGGAAGTCGGTGGTGATGTGGACGGTGTCGATCTGTGACCAGGTCGTCGGCGTCGGTCCATCAGCGTCGAACTCGTAGATCGTCGCATCGGGGTACGCCATCAGCAGCGGAGAATGCGTGGCCACGATGAACTGGCAGCCTTGACCGATCAAGTCGTGGATCCGCACCAGCAGCTGCAACTGACCATGCACTGACAGCGCCGCTTCGGGTTCGTCGAGCAGGAACAGACTGTTCGGCCCGAACCGGTGGACGACCAGATCGATGAACGACTCGCCGTGGGATCGTTGGTGAGGTGACCCGCCGTAGTGCTGGCTGCTGTTGTAGCTGTCGATCGCTGTTGCGACGTTGAAGTAGCTCTCAGCGCGTAGGAAGAACGCATCGCGAGGTTGCTGCGGTGTTCGATTGATGCGGAGATGCTGGTGCAGGCTCGAGACGCTGCGCTCGGTGGTGCCGAATTGCATACCTCTTGCCCCGCCTTCGGCGTTCAGTCCCTGGTGCACCGCGACGGCTTCCAGCAATGTCGACTTGCCGGATCCGTTGTCGCCGACGAACACGGTCATGCCCCGATCGAAGCGCAACACCGTGCGCCTACTGACCATCGAGGCGATCGCAGGAACATCGAAGGGGTGTCCTGAGCTGAGATCGTCCTCGGCGGCCCGGATCTCAACCGACTTCAGGAACGGCACCGGAGCATTCTGGCCCAGCTCACCCGCTCCGTGCGGAGCCGATGGCGTTCGGCCGCAACCCGGGTGACCGCAGCGCTACGGGGCAGGACAAGCTCTGCACCTGGTTGACGCGACACCCTGCGATTATCGGGGCGTCTCGTCCGAGTGCTGGCCATGCTCCGGCGAAGGTGAAACAGCAGGCCCTGGGCTTCCTCGTGGGTGAACGCCTCGACCATCGCAGGCCCTACGTCAGCGAGTACCGCAGGGAACTCCTCAGCGTAGATAGCGGCCCGGTCGTTGAGGACGACGCTCAGCGCCCGCCAATCCGGAGGGGACACCTCGTCAGGAAGCTTCGTCGAGTGCTTGACGTGTCCGGTTGACCGACTCCGAGAGCGCGTCGGCGCGGGCACGGTCGCTGTCGCTGACGTTGGATGGGCGGGTCTCAGCAGCACGGGCTCGAGCGTCAGCCAGACGCTCGTCGCTCCAGCCCAACCGTTCGGCGATCTGCTCCAGCGTCTCGGCCTGCATACAGCAAGGCTAGTCCGGCACGAGATCCCCGTGTCTGACAGCGCGTTGATCAGTCAGGAGCGCGGTGTGGCACTTCAGTCATGTGACATACCACTCGGGTCAGCCTTCGGCCTCTGGCCCACCCGAGCAGGACAAGGAATTTCACCCATCGCGACAACCGGTGATCCGGAGGTGACGCGCGGCTGTAACGGCTGAATGTCACCCTCGTACAGCGGGGGCGCATGGGGCGTTCCCGTGTGGAAAGGAACCAGCATGTTCATTCAATCTGCCGAACTGACGGCCGCACCGGGGAAGAGTGGCCAGCTCGGGCCCATGGTGACCAAGATGCGCGACGTCCTGTCGAGCGAGACGGGAAAGCCGTGGTGGTCCTGGGCCGTGCTTGCCGGACGCCCGTTCGGCACCCAGTTGCTCAGCACCCGTGCCGAAGGGGTTGCCGACATGGTCGCGACGCAGATGAAGCTGATCGGCTCGGACGCATGGGCTGGTCTGTCTTCCGAGGCCAGTGGAGTTCTCGCAGGACCGGCTGAGACGTATCTGACGGAGGTGATCGCGATGACGGGAGAGCCCGGCGAGCCCAAGCAGTTCACCACGGTCACGCGAGCGACCATGGCCGGCAGGGACCTCCCCGCCACCATCGCGTGGTCGTGCGCGGCGATGGAACGCGCCACGAAGGTCACGGGGCAAGTTGGGACGGTGGCGATGACGGCCGCCGGCTCCATGTATCAGGTGTACTGGTTCGGGGGCTCCGACACCGCAGAGGACGTCGATGCCGGAAGGCAGGCGATGAGCGGCGACGCCGAGTACCAGGGCATGATCGCTCAGGCGGGTGCCGACGGGCTGTTCGTCGATGGATCGGTCGAAGCGATGGTGCTGGTCAAAATGCCCTGATCCGCATCAGGAGGGAGTCGGCTCGGCGGGCGGGGCCGTCAGCACGAAGCGATAGTCGAGCCGGTCTCGTTCGGCGCCTGCTCCCACCCTGAGCGATCTGCAGACGACCATCTCGCCGGATCGCCCCGCCACTGCAGCGCGGAGTTCGAGGGCGTCGACGACGGCGAGCGGCAGCCGGTGGGATCGTGCGATGTCGAGCGCGCTGCTCGCCGCGTCCTCGGCGATGTCGAGGTCGCCGCGAGCCAGCGCGACCTGGCTCTGCGCGAGGTGGAGTGCTGTCGTGAGGAGCGGAGCGGCTGCCATGTCCGCGAGCAGCACAGCTGCTCGATCGGTCACGACCCTGGCAGCATCGATACGCCCTGCGCCGATCAGTGCGGCGTTGACCAGCGGGAGGGCGAACAGTCGCCACACCGGCACGGGCTCGCTCTCGTCCCAGAACTCCGCGGCATGGTCGGCGGCGACGCCGACTGCGCCCTCGAGAAGCGCACGACAACAGTTGGTGAACGGGGTCAGGAATTGCAGGAGCGGAAAGGACCCCTGCGTCGCCCATTCGAGAGCTCGCTCCATCGTCTCGGCATCTGACGACAGCAGCGCGGCATGGGCAAGCGCAGCGGCGGAGGTCATGGAGAACGCAGGATCGGTGGGCACCGGTCGTTGGCAGCGTTCACGTGCCAACCGGAGGTCGCCGCGAACCGTCTCGGCCACGATCGCCGCGGCGTACCCATTGCCGACCGAGTCGACGCTGAACAGCGTGTCGTGCCGACGAGTCAGGCGACGAAGCTGCTCGAGGAGTGGATCGCATTCGTCGAACCGACCCATCAGCGCCAGCATGTATGCCGCGAACCCGACGTAGATCGATGCCTCGACGTCGTCGCCCCGATCGAGGAGGCCGGCGGCATACGACTGAATCTGCGCCGGACGACCACCGAACGCCGGCCCCATGGCGGCGCTCCGTTCCAGCCACGATCGAGCGCGCCCTGGTCCTGCGGGCAGGTGGGCGGACAGCTGCGCCGCGACCTGTGCGGTGTCGAGGCGCCGACCGATCGCGGCCGCGAGGAGCCCGGCCACCGCTTCGGCCCAAGCCGGACCGCGATGCTCATCGTCGAACGCCAGCAGCCAACGCCACGTCTCGTCGAAGTCGGCGCTGTGGCCGAGGGCGCTGCGCAGAGGGGCCAGGTCGCTGCAGATCTCGAACGCGGTGAGGTGATCGTGGGCCCTGGCCCATGCCAGGGCGGCGACCAGGTCAGGCATTCTCCGCAGGACGGGCCGGTGTTCGATCCCGTGCTCGCCCGCTGCGACCTCGGCGCACCAACCGGCGAAGAACCGACCGTGCGTGGCATCGAGGCGCTCCCGGAGCGCGACATCGAGAAGGTCGTGCCCGAGGCAGAACTGGCGAACGGTGAGCAACATGCGATAGCGCCCGCTGTCGTCGTCGAGCTGCAGAAGTCCGACATCGGTCAAACGATGGACAAGCTCGACTGCCTCATCGGCGGCATCGACCGCAACGGCCAACGCACGTGCAGCGTCGGTGTCGAACGGCGACCGGAAGACGGCGAGGGCCACCAACATCCGCTGCTCGATCGGACTGATGAGATCGAAGCTCCATTCGATCGAGGCCCTCAGCGTGGCGTGGCGGGAGAGCGGCGTGCGCGGACGGCTGCCGTTCCAGCGCGTGATCTCGTCGACGCTCCGGGCAACGGAGTCCAACGGGAGCGTCCTGAGTCGCGCCGCGGTCAGCTCGAGCGCGAGAGGCAATCCGTCGAGCTTGCGGCAGATCGAGGTGACGTGGTCGACGGCCTGACGATCGACCGCCATGCCGGGTCGCGCCTCGCGTGCTCGCGCGAGGAAGAGCCGAAGCGCATCGTGCTGTTCGACATTGTCGAGCGTGATGTGGGCGGTTTCGTCGGGGAGTCCGAGTGCCGGCACCCGCCACACCACCTCGCCGGGTACGCCCAGCGGCTCTCGGCTGGTGACGAGCGTTCGCAGGTCGGGACATCTCGTCAACAGGGCGACCACGACCTCTGCGACGACGTCGATCACGTGCTCGGCATTGTCCAGCACGAGCAACGTCGGCCTGTCCCCCAGACGTCGCTCGAGCTCGGCGACGACGTCGCGCCGTGGGACCACGCCGATCTCGGTGGCGATCTGTTCGGCGACGTCGCCGCCGACCGCGACGACCCCGAGATCGATCCACCACGCGTCAGTGCTCGCCCGATCAGGTGCGGTCGACGCAACACGAAGTGCGAGACGCGACTTGCCGGTGCCGCCCGCACCGGTGAGCGTCACGATCCGGTGCTCGCCGAGCAACGCCGTGACCTCCGCGGTTTCGCGACCGCGCCCGATGAACGAGCTGACTGGTGTCGGCAGGCGCAGATGCGAGTCGCGCTCGGCGACCGGTGGCGGGCTGCGGCGGCGTGTCCACGCGGGGTGGCCCCGCTGTCGGAGAACGTCGAGATCTGACCCCGTTGCGATCGCACGGTCGAGTTCGATGAGCGGCGTCGACGGCTCGGTACCGATGTCGTTGCCCAACACCAACCGATACGCCTGGTACTGGCGAAGCGCCTCGGTCGTTCGCCCGGCATGGTGCAACGCCCGCATCAGGAGCGCCCGGGGTCGATCCCGATAGGGGTGTTCGTCGATCAACGCGACGAGTTCGACCATCGCTGCAGCGTCCTCGCCGGCGTCGAGCAGAATGACGACCAGTTCCTCCATCGCCGCGGTGTGCAGCTCGCAGAGCCGTCGTACCTCCACTTCGGCCCACGGCTCGTCGGCGAACTCGTCGTAGGGCATGCCACCCCACATCGCACGAGCGCACTCGAGGTCGCATCGAGCCTGCTCGGCACTGGAGACGTCGGCCGCAGCGACCAGTTTCTCGTACTCGCCGACGTCGACGTCCGCCCGAAGCTCGTAACCGGCCGGACCGGTCACGAGGCACTCTGCGCCGACCACCCGCCGCAATCGGCTGATCGACGTCCGAAGGGCGCCTGCGGACAACCCGAGGTGCTCCTCGAGCACCACCGAACGCACCACAGTGTGCGAACGGAGACACAACATCGCGAGGAGCCGCCGTTGCGACCTGCTGGCGAGCGCCAACTCCTCTCCTTCGGCATCGAAGACACGAATCGAGCCGAGTACCTTGCAGCAGACCGCCGCCGTGCGCGCCGTCCGCAACTTCGGGAACTCCCCGTCGCCGACCTGAAAGATCCGCTCCAACCCATCGAGACCCTTCAAGCGGTGCTCGCCCAGATCGACAAGCACACGATCACGCACCAAAGCCGCTGTCGCTGACGACACCAACACCTGCCCACCATGGCCCGCGTCCATCACCCTCGCCGCCAGGTTCACCGTCGGACCGAAATAATCACCATCCCTCGACTCGGCCTCACCGGTATGGACCCCCATCCGCACCGGCAATTCAAGACCACCCTGCGCTTCGACAGCCGCCGCAACAGCCGACGGTGATGACACGAACGCCGCGCACATCCCATCACCGGTGTGCTTGAACACCACCCCGCCATGCCGCTGGACCACCGAACGAATCAATTGATCGTGCTTCGCCAACGCCTCGGCCATCAACCCACTATCACGCTGCCACCGCTCAGTCGAACCCTCGATATCGGTGAACAGAAACGTCACCGTGCCCGTCGGATTGCCACCCATTCAACCCCTCCCGTCGACGATCAGTCTCCCACACGACCGCGACCACCGGACGGG
>CAVSIX010000014.1:0-192342 GCA_963728195.1 Ilumatobacteraceae bacterium
GGTCGACTACTACCGCTCGATCTCCGGCGAACATCCCGATTGGGACGAGTATCGCCAGGCGATGGACGACCAGGGCAAGTCGGTGATCCTGATCGAACCGACCCGATGGGGCCCGATCAGCACCGGCGGCTTCCCGCCCTCGCTGTTCGAATGATGCGCGTACACCACCGCCGACCGACCCCCACCGCGACGTTGCGAGGAGTCCGATGACCCGGCTGATGACCGCGGTCGTCACGACCGGCAACGGCGGCTACGAGACGCTGGAGGTACGCCAGGTTCCCGTCCCCGATCCCGGCGATGGCGAGGTCAGGATCCGGGTGCTGGCTGCAGGGATCAACAACACCGAGATCAACACGCGGCTCGGGTGGTACTCGTCGTCGACGACCGGCTCGACCGACGATGCTGCGACCGCCACGACCGCCGCGACCGGTGAGGGCGACCGGCCGGCAGCGCCCGCGGACGGCGGGTGGAGTGCGCCGACACCGTTCCCACTGATCCAGGGCACCGACTGCTGCGGTGCCGTCGACGACGTCGGGCGCGGCGTCGATCCGGCGCTGGTGGGACGGCGCGTCGTGGTGCGTCCGTGCATGCGCCGTGAGGGGTTCTCGTCGATGGACACGATCTGGATGGGATCGGACTTCGACGGCGCCTTCGCCGAGTACGTCACGGTGCCGGCCGCCGAGGTGTTCCCGGTCGACTGCCAGTGGACCGACGCCGAACTCGGCGCGATTCCGTGCGCCTACGGGACGGCCGAGAACATGCTGCACCGCGCCGACGTGCGCACCGGCGACCACGTGCTCGTCACCGGTGCATCGGGCGGGGTGGGATCTGCGACCGTGCAGCTCGCCCGCCGGCGCGGTGCCCGCGTCACGGCGATCACCACACCCGCCAAGGCTGAGGCGGTCCGCGAGCTCGGAGCCGACGACGTGCTCCTGCGTGGCACGACGCCGCCGTCCGACACGTTCGACGTCGCCGTCGACAACGTCGCCGGTTCCGGCTTCGGCGCAGTGCTCGCCGCGCTGCGCCGAGGTGGCCGCTACGTGTCGTCGGGTGCGATCGCCGGACCGGTCGTCGAACTCGACCTGCGCACCGTCTACCTGCGCGATCTTCGCCTCATCGGCTGCACGGCGTGGGACGAGCCGGTCTTCTCCAACCTGATCGGCTACGTCGAACGCGGCGAGATCCGCCCCGCCGTGGCCAGAACCTTCCCGCTCCACGAGATCGTGGCGGCGCAACAGGCGTTCCTCCGCAAGGACCACGTCGGCAAGTTCGTCCTGATCCCCTGACGCTCGAGCCCGGGGGCCGGGCGTACCGCCGGCCGACGGGATTCTCCACGAACTTCGTGCTACACTGGCTTCGTGCGGAATGTGACCATCACGCTCGATGAGGAGACTGCGCAATGGGCGCGCGTCGAAGCCGCCCGCCATGACACCAGCGTGTCGCGCTGGGTCGGCCAACTCCTGGAGGAGCGTCGGCGCAGCACGCTCGACTACGAGCGCGCCCAGCACTCCTACCTCCAACGGCGCAGCACGTCCCTCAAGGCGGCTGGAACCACGCTTCCCAGCCGCGACGAACTGCACGAGCGCTGACGACGAGACGTGATCACCTTCGTCGACACCAACGTGCTGGTGTACGCCCGCGACATCTCGGAGCCGGACAAGCACCTCGGTGCCGCTGGATGGATGGAGCACCTGTGGAGCACCCGGTCCGGCCGAACGAGCGTGCAGGTCTTGAACGAGTACTACGTCACCGTCACCCGCAAACTGTCGCCAGGGCTCGATCGGACGATTGCCCGCAACGACGTCCGAGACCTCGGGGCCTGGCGGCCGAGCGTCGTGGAGCAGTCCACGATGGTGATCGCCTGGGATCTCGAGGACCGCTACTCGCTGTCGTGGTGGGACAGCCTCGTCGTCGCCAGCGCCATCGAACTGGGTTGCGACCGCCTGCTCACCGAGGACCTGCAGGACGGCCAACAGTTCCACCAACTCGTGGTGACCAACCCGTTCCGTCACTCCCCGGGTTGACTCGTCGTCGCCACCGCACTCGCACGACCAATGCGCCGGCCACTGCTCCGTGACGCAACGCTCGGCGGTGCCGTCACCGTCGAGGTGGCACTCGGCCGCCGATTCGCCGCCAGCGGGGTCGACGCCGGCGTCAGCCGGTGGTTGGCTCGATCAGCGGGGGCCGCTGCGCTCGAAGGCGGCGATCACGGCGTCGGCGGCTTCCTCGGCGGTCATCGCGCTGGTGTCGACGCGCACTTCGGGGTGCTCCGGCGGTTCGTAGGCGGAGTCGATGCCGGTGAAGTTGGTCAGCTCGCCGCGGCGGGCCTTCGCGTAGAGGCCCTTGGGGTCGCGCTGTTCGGCGACCTCGAGGGGGGTGTCGACGAACACCTCGATGAACTCGCCGTCCTCGACGGCCTCGCGGGCGAGGCGGCGTTCGGCGCGGAACGGGGAGATGAACGACACGAGCACGACGAGGCCGGCGTCGACCATCAGTGCGGCGACCTCGGCGATGCGGCGGATGTTCTCGACGCGGTCGGCGTCGGTGAAGCCGAGGTCGCGGTTGAGGCCGTGGCGAACGTTGTCGCCATCGAGGAGATAGGTGCGCACGCCCTCCGCGTGGAGTTTCGACTCGACGATGTTGGCGATCGTCGACTTGCCCGACCCGGACAGCCCGGTGAACCACAGCACCGCCGGTGCGTGGCTGTTGAGTTCGGTGCGGGCGGCCTTGTCGACCTTGACGTCCTGCCAGTGGATGTTGTGCGAGCGGCGCAGGGCGAAGTGCAGCAGGCCGGCGCCGACGGTGACGTTGGTCAGCTTGTCGATCACGATGAAGCCGCCGGTGTCGCGGTTGGCGTCGTAGGGGTCGAACGGGATCGGCCGGTCGAGGCTGATGTTGCACACGCCGATCTCGTTGAGCTCGAGCGTGGTGGCGGCGAGGTGGTCGAGGTTGTTGACGTCGACACGGAACTTCGGCTGCGAGATCGTGGCGCCGACCGTGCGCGCCCCGATCTTGACCAGGTACGGCCGGCCGGGGAGCATCGCGTCCTCGTGCATCCAGATCACGTGCGCCTCGAACTGGTCGGCGACTTCGGCGGGGTCGTCGGCGGCGCAGATCACATCGCCGCGGCTGGCGTCGATCTCGTCGGCGAGCGTGATCGTGACCGACTGGCCGGCGATCGCCTCGTCGAGGTCGCCGTCCATCGTGACGATCCGCTCGACGGTGCTGGTGGTGCCCGCCGGGAGCACCCGGATCGGGTCGCCGGGCCGGATGGTGCCGCCGACGATGCGTCCGGAGAAGCCGCGGAAGTCGAGGTTCGGGCGGTTGACCCACTGCACCGGCATGCGGAACGACTGCTCGGCGAGGTCGTCGTCGACCGGGACGGTTTCGAGGAAGCCGAGCAGGGTCGGGCCGTGATACCACGGCGTGTTCGCGCTCGGCACGACGATGTTGTCGCCCTTCAGCGCCGACAGCGGGATGAACGTGATGTCCTCCAAGCCGATGCGCCGCGCGAACTCGCGGTACTCGTCCTCGATCGCCGTGAACACCTCGTGGGAGTAGTCCATCAGGTCCATCTTGTTGATCGCCACGACGACGCGCTTGATGCCGAGCAGCGATACGAGGAAGCTGTGCCGGCGGGTCTGGGTGAGCACGCCTTTGCGGGCGTCGACGAGGATCACCGCCACGTCGGCGGTGGACGCACCGGTGACCATGTTGCGGGTGTACTGCTCGTGGCCCGGCGTGTCGGCGACGATGAACTTGCGGTGCTCGGTGGAGAAGAACCGGTAGGCGACGTCGATCGTGATGCCCTGCTCGCGCTCGGCCGACAGCCCGTCCAGCAGCAACGCGAAGTCGAGGTCGCCGCCCTGCGTGCCGACCTTGGCCGAGTCGGCCTCGAGGGCGGCGAGGTGGTCCTCGAACACCAGATGGGTCTCGTACAGCAGCCGCCCGATCAGGGTCGACTTGCCGTCGTCGACGCTGCCGCAGGTGATGAACCGCAACAGCGACTTGTACTGATGCGACGTCAGATAGGCGTCGATGTCGTCCGCGATCAGATCGGAGGCGTGCGCCATCAGAGGTACCCCTGACCGTTACATCCGGGGTCAGACCCCAGCTGTAACACGACCCGTGCAGTGCTGGACAGGCTGCTCGACGGTGCGGTTCGATCGTCCATCAGAAGTACCCCTCCTGCTTCTTCTTCTCCATCGATGCGGAGGAGTCGAAGTCGATGATCCGGCCCTGACGTTCCGATGTCGTGGCGAGCAGCATCTCCTGGATGATGCCCGTCAGCGTGTCGGCTTCGCTCTCGATCGCCCCCGACAGCGGGTAGCAGCCGAGCGTGCGGAAACCGCACCGACTTGATGTCCGGCACCTCACCGTCACGCAACGGCAGACGGTCGTCGTCGACCATGATCAACGTGCCGTCACGATCGACCACCGGACGCCGCGCCGCGTAGTAGAGCGGCACGATCGGGATCTGCTCGAGGTGCACGTACTGCCACACGTCGAGCTCGGTCCAGTTCGAGATCGGGAACACCCGCACCGTCTCGCCGTTGCTGCGCCGCGCGTTGTACACCTGCCACAACTCCGGCCGCTGCCGCTTCGGATCCCACTGATGCTGCGCCGAGCGGATCGAGAAGATCCGCTCCTTCGCCCGCGACTTCTCCTCGTCGCGGCGGGCGCCACCGAAGCACAGATCGAACTTGTTGGCGTCGATCACCTGCTTCAACCCCTCGGTCTTCCACATGTCGGTGTGCACCGCCGAGCCGTGATCGAACGGATTGATCCCCTTCTCCACGCACTCCGGGTTCTGGTGCACGATCAGATCCAGGCCCAGCTCCTTCGCCGTGTTGTCGCGGAACGCGTACATGTCGGAGAACTTGAACGTCGTGTCGACGTGCACCAACGGGAACGGTGGCTTCGAGGGATAGAAGGCCTTCATCGCCAGGTGCAACATCACCGAGCTGTCCTTGCCGATCGAATACAACATCGCCGGCCGCTCGCTCTCCGACACCGCCTCGCGCATGATCTGGATCGCCTCGGCCTCCAACCGCTGCAGATGCGTGAGGCGCCCAGCAGTCAGGTGCGGTGTTGCGGTCGTCGCTGCAGTCATCCGGGCACCCCCATCCCAGGCGGCCCCGGGCATCGATTGTCTACCAAGTCGGTGGAGAATACCCGCAATTGCACGACCCGGCCACCCTCTCCCGGCCACTCCTCCCGGCCATCCCTCCCGATTTGTGTGAGCGACAACCGACGGATCGTGCGTTGTCGCTCACACAAACCCGGGAGGCCGAGCGTCAGAGTTGGCTGCGGTGCCAGGCGTAGGCGGTCCGGACGATCTCGTCGAGCCCGTGCACGGCGGTCCAGCCGAGCAGCTCACGGGCGCGTGCCGGATCGGCGAAGGTCGTGACCGGATCGCCGGGGCGACGACCGACGACGTCGTGGGGCACCGGACGCCCGGCCACCTGCTCGGTGGCGCGCATGACGTCGAACACCGACGAGCCGACGCCCGTGCCCAGGTTGACCTCCGCGGTCGCGCCGCCGGCGCCGAGGTACTCCAGCGCCTTCAGGTGGGCGTCGGCGAGGTCCTCCACGTGGATGTAGTCGCGGATGCAGGTGCCGTCGGGCGTGTCGTAGTCGGCGCCGAACACCTGCAGCCGGCGGTCGTCGAGCAGCACCGCCTTCATCGCCAGCGGGATCAGGTTGATGCTGAAGTTCCAGTCCTCGCCGATGCGACCATCGGTGCTCGCACCGGCAGCGTTGAAGTAGCGCAGGCTCACCGAGCGCAACCCCGACGTGACCCCGTACCAGCGCAGGATCCGCTCGACGGTCGCCTTGGTCTCGGCGTACACGCTCTCGGGGGCGACGGCCGCGTCCTCGGTCACCGGCACCACCGCCGGCGTGCCGTACACCGAGCACGACGACGAGAACACGAACCGCTCGACGCCCGCCGCGCAGCACGCCTCGACCAGCTCGATCGTGCCGGCGACGTTGTTGCGCCAGTACTTGGCCGGCGACTCCATCGACTCGCCGACCGACTTGTAGGCGGCGAAGTGGACGACGTCGGTGACGCCGTGGTCGCGCAGCACCGAGCCGACGAGTTCGCCGTCGGCGATGTCGCCCTCGACGAGCGGCGCATCGATCACCGCGTCGGCGTCGCCCAGTTCGAGCGAGTCGAGCACGACGACGTCGCGGCCCGCCGCCCGAAGCGCGCGGACGGTGTGCGAGCCGATGTAGCCCGCGCCGCCGGTGACCAGAATCGTTCCGCGTTCGGCGGTGCCGGTGTCGTGCATGGGGTCAGTCTGGCCGTCGCGCTCGACGCTGGCGTGGCATTGCGGCGCTCGGTCGCTCTGTCGGCTGGACGCCGTGCGATCAGTTGATCGTTGACGCGGTTCCGTGTCGCTCTGCGGTGCTGCGTCGGTACTCCGTGGCGAGATCGGCGACTTCGGGCGGAAGTTCTCCGGCGACCAGGTCGGCGAGCGTGACGGTCTCGAGAACTCGACGCAGGCTGCCGCGGATCGCCATCCACACCTCGGGCAGGGCTTGGGCGGGGGCGGGGTAACGCAGGTCGCGGAGACTTTCGTCGTGGACGTCGGCCAGAGGGCCGTCGACGGCGCGGAAGATGTCGGCGAGCGAGATCTCGTCGGGCCGGCGTGAGAGCGTGAAGCCGCCGTCGGGGCCGCGCTTCGAGCGCACGAGCTCCGCTCGTTTGAGGTCGCGGAAGATGTCGAGGAGGAACTTCAGCGAGATGCCCTGGCTCGTGGCGATCGACTCGGCCTTGGCGTTCGAGCCGTCGGTGGCGGCGAGTTCGGCCATGGCACGCACTGCGTTGTCGACCCGCTCCGAGATCCTCACCGAGCCGACGTTACCTCCGACGGCGCTCGGCGATCTCGGTGTCCTGAGTCCCGGCTTTGCGGGACCGACGCCCCCGAGAACTACGGGCGGCGATCGGTGGCTGGTCGACGTCCGCGGCGAATCGGCAGGGGTGATGCCATTACTCCTCAGCGTCAACTTCCACTCAAGTGGCCATCTACCTGGGCCGAAACAAGGGTGCGTTGCTGAAGACGACAGCGGGCATGACGGGGAGGCGATGGGCCGATCCGGTTAGAGAAAGGATCGTCCCACATGGCAATGACCATCACCCCCCACGATGACACCGAATTCGAGACCTCGGGTCGCCGTCGCAAGATCACCAAGTTCGCCCTGGCCGGCGTCGCCGTCCTCGGCGTAGGCGCCGCCCTCACCAGCGCCGCCTGGACCGACAACGTCTGGTTCGCCGGCGAGGCCAGCACGGGCACGCTCGACTTGAGGGGAAGCACCGACGGCATCGCTTGGGAGGAAGGCAACCCTCAGGGCTCTGCCATCACCATCGACAGCACAGAGCTCGACAAGGTGGGACCGAACATCAGCGATACGACCACCATCTACGTCAAGAACACCGGCTCGCTTCCGGTGTTTCTCGAGAGCACCACGTACACGGCTGTCGGCCCGCTGTTCAACCTCGCCGGCCCCAAGCCCGCAACGGTTGGCCTGGGGACTTGGACTGAGCTCGGGGGCGACGGGGTTCTCCTGAAAGACGAAGAAGCCAGCATGGTGGTCACCGTCACCGGTGGCGATTGGGAAGGAAACGAGTACCAGGGACGCTTGGGAACTCTGACGATCAACGTCCAGGGCACCTCGGACATCCCCGTTACGCCCTGATCGAGCGTTCGATCACATTTCGAAACTCTGAGAGGGCCGGGCTGAGCTGCATGCTGTGCAGAGCAGCCCGGCCTTTCCGTACCCGTCCCTGACGATCCTCCTCGACTGCGAGACCAGCATGCGCGTCATCCGAATTCTCGGCAATATCGCCCTGTGGCTCGGGGCGCTGCTCGGCGTCATCGCCGGAGGCGTGTGGGGAGCTGGTCAACTGGGACTCGTCCAGCCGCTGATCGTCATATCCGGGTCGATGGAGCCGGGAATCGGAATCGGCGATCTGCTGATCGATCGACCGATTCCTACTGCGGACGTCGCTGTCGGGGACGTGCTCTCCATCCACAGCGAGCTCACCGGCAAGCTGGTCACGCACCGAGTGATGTCCGTCGAACGGGTGGACGGATCCTGGGAGATTCGCATGAAGGGGGACGCCAACAGCGAGGCTGACCTCGAGCCGTACACCGTCGGTGATGAGGTGTTGACTCCCGTCGTCCAGATTCCCGGCGGTGGCAAGGTCGTGTCGAAGCTGATGGAGCCGGCCGTGGCGGTGCCCGTGTTGGTGGCGCTCCTCGCGCTGCTCGGGGTGTCGCTGCTCGACGAGGAGCCTCGGCGAGCGATCAAGCGGACGATCGACCGGGTGAGCCGGCGCGGTCCGGAGCTCGCGGAGCTCGACCGCGAGCTCGCAGCAGTCGGCGTCGACGTGTCGAAGTTCGAGACGATGAACGACCTCGACCTCGCGCTGTTCGCACTTGGCGTCGACGTCGATGCGCTGGATCAGCTCGACGCCGATCCGCTCGACTGGGATCCGCTGGAAGCACACCCGCTCGATTCCAAACCCGAGAAGGAGCCGGCGCTGACCGGCTAAGCGAACGGGAGCGACGAACGACATGAGCACCTCCGCCACCAAGGCCACCGCCGCACTGTTGTGCGTGGTGGCCTTCGGCGCGCTCGTGTTCGCGTTCGTCGGCGTGCCCACGAGCACCGCCGTGGCCGAGCCGGTCAACCTCGATCTCGACTTCGGCACGCTCGTGCCGGGCGTTGCGCAGACCCGCACGTCGTCGCTCGACGTGCCGGTGCCGTCGACCGTCCGCCGGGCGGAGGCGGGCAGCCTGTCGGGCGCCGACGACATCGCCGTCACGTTCGAACTGTGCCAACGCGATGCATGCCGTCCCCTCAGGGCAGGCGAACGTGTCGAGGCGGGCCTCTACACATTGCGCGTGTCGGCCACGCTCGCCGCCGACCTCGCCCCCGGCACCGTCACAACGATCGCCGGACAACTGCAACTCGCCGAGACGAAGTCCGGCGGCATTGTGAAGCCGGACACGCTGATTGCCGTCGCCGCCATCGGCATCGCCGGCGTGCTCATCGTCGTTGTCACCAGCAAGCTGAACGCTCGCGACGCGCGGGGAGCGACGTCGTGAGACGACAGATGCTGAGGCTGCGCCTGCTCGGTCTGCGGATGACATGGCTCCGGCTGACCCACCCAACGGGAGGGCCGCACACACCGAACACGCAGAGTTTCGGAGGGCGAAGGATCCGGACGGCGACGACCCTTGCGACCATGCTGGGACTCATCGCCACGGCGGCCGGCGTTCAGGCTACGGCGGCGTCATGGACCGACTCCGTCGACTTCTCCATCGAGGTGAGCACGGCCACGACCACCACCACGACCACCACGACCACCACCACGACCACCACGACCACCACGCCCGTGATCTCGGCCTTGGTGCGGGTCACGGCCATTTGCAAGAACGGAAACACCTACTCCTTGCGGGTGGACAATGAGGGCGAGACCACGCTCAAATTCACCCTCGATGACCGCAAGGGGATGATCTCAGGTCCGCACACGATCGACGCCGGGACATCACAGTTCTACGACATCCCCAACGGCGCCAAGGAGGTTGCGGCCGTGCCGGTCGGCACGTGGACCAACACGTACACGGGTACCGCCTCTACCCCCACGGGCGTCTGCCCACCAGCAACCACCACGACGACGACGACCACGACCACGACCACCACCACGACCACCACCACCACGACAGAGCCATCGACCACGACGACCACTACTCCACCGCCGCCGAGCATGTCGTCGGGAGGCATCAGCGCCGCCAACTCCGACACCATGATCAGCGGCATCGATTGGAGCATCGACCGACCAAAGCGGGCGTGCACCGTCGCCAGTGTCACCGGCATCGACGACACCCCCCGCGATTGGGCCATGCGGATCGATCTGGACGCCGCACCCTGGAATGGCACGACAGCCAACCAGATCAACCTCAACGGCACCGGCACGGTGACTGTCGAGGGCCCTCGCACCGTTTTGATCACGGGACGGACACACGGAGGACCGTTCAACGCTCGCACCAACAACACGCCCATCACGAGCGCACAGACGGCGACGATCACGATCTGCAACTACAACACGCCGGCACCACTGCCCGCCGACCCGAGTTGGTATGCGGTGACGACGACACAAGGCACCTGGACCGACGTGCAGGCGTGCGTCGTAGTGACCGTTGCGACAACTCGAACCGACTTTGCGGACAACCCGTTCTTCTACGGTTGGACCACCGACGTCGACCTCACCGCAGCCAAGGCCCGGATCCTGGCGCCGGCCGCATGGTCAACTTCGTCGGGTGGCAGCCATACCCGAACGGCGACAACTACACCGCGACGCCGACCACGTATCAGCCGCCACTCGACCTGTACACACTGACGAGCGGCTTCGACTTCGCGCTTCGTCCGGCGGGGGGAGGCGCCGACTCGAAGACCGCCACCATCTGCGTCAACGGAACGTCTTGGCGACGATCCGCAGATCGTGCACCAACGACCAGTTGTCGACGTAGAACAGGTCGAGTCGGCGGTACAGCTCGAAATCGGATTCCGACCGGCCGGACACCTGCCACATGCCGGTGATGCCGGGAAGCACGCGGAGACGTCCGCGGACGTCGGGGGTCCAGAGCTCGCTCTCGGACGGAAGTGCAGGCCGCGGGCCGACCACACTCATCTCGCCGCGTAGCACGTTCCAGAACTGCGGCAGCTCGTCGATCGACGTCTTGCGCAGCAGCCGTCCGATCCTCGTGATGCGGGGGTCGGCGCTCATCTTGAACAACGGCCCGGAACGCTCGTTGAGCGCCTCGAGATCCGATCGCAACGCCTCGGCGTCGCGGACCATCGAGCGGAGCTTGAGCATCTCGAAGTGCTCGCCGTCCTTGCCGACGCGGACCTGTCGGAACAACACCGGACCGCGCGAGTCGAGCTTGATCAACACTGCAGCGATCGCCACGATCGGCAAGGTCAGGACCAGCAGCGCGAACTCGCCACCGACGACGTCGAACGTCCGCTTCAGGAATCAGATGGGTACGCGAGCGATTGGTGGGCTCGACGTAGATCATCAAGCGACCGTCGATGGACTGCGACCTGGTGCGGCTGATGTCGATGTCGTGCAACGACGAAGACAACGTGACGTGGCAGCCGGCATCGGTCAACGTGCGGGTCAGTCGGTTCACGACGGCGGGGTCGAGCGACGCCACCGACAGGATCGCTCCGATCGCGCCCGTCCGCACTGACGACGTCGGACGTCTCGTCGATCGACCCGAGCACCTCAGCCGCCGCGCCGCACCGATCGGGTCGCCGGTGAAGCCGAGCACTTCGTAGCCGAGATCAGGCCGGCGTTGGGTTGCATGCAGCAACGAGACCGCTTCGGATCCGGTGCCGACGATGATCACCGGTCGACGGATCCGGCCCTCACGCCGCAGATCTGTTGAACACCCGACGGGCCGAACAGCCGAGAGACGACGAGCGACGACGTCACGCACACGAAGAGCAGCGCGACCCACAGCCGCGAGAGCTGGTCGTACTGAGCGACGAAGAGCACGGCGACGACGAAACCACTTGCCATCAGACCGGCCGCGAACAACCGCCGCAGCTCCTCTTCGAAGCGGCTGACCGCTCGCGCGAGGAACAGATTGTTGGCGCCCAACATCAGCACCCAGACCGGCACGACGAACACGGCGAAGAGCACCTCTTCCCAGAGCGTCTCGTCCGGTACCGGCAGGGTCAACTGTTGGATCACGGTGGCAACGACGTAGCCGACGATGACGGCGACGACGTCGGAGGCGATCAACAGTCGACGAAGGCGGCGAGCGCTCGGAAATGCCGGAGGCTGCGCAGCCGATAGGTGCGACCGACCTGCAACGGCCTGTCCGGCGCACGATGCGACCCAGACACCCGTTCGTCAGTCGGCGAGGTCAGCGAAGTGCTGAGGTTGCGCCCGTCCATCCATGTCCGCCTCGAACCCGCCCTTCCATCTGCGTCAACGGGTACTGAGCGTCCACACTCGACTCGACACTGCATTCCCCGTTCGGGATTCCCGCGCCCACTGTCCGTGCATACGCCCACGAACAAGGGGAGAACGGGATGAACGGAATGAACTGGATCGGCGCTCTCGGCGACCGTGGATCGGCCACCGCGAACAGAAGCGTCGACGCCGTCACGGCGATGATCGCCGTAGCGATCGTGGCGTTGCTGCTGCTCGCCGGCACCGGCCGGACACCGGGGACCGATGCTGCCGCCCCACCGGCGGGCGGGTTCGCTCTCGGCGCAGCAGGATCGGCTCGCAACGGGTTCGGCGGATCGATCGCGGCCTCGCCGACCATGCGGTCGTGGCCGGGCACCGGAGGTGGCGGCAACGGCGGTCCGCTCGCCTTCATCGGCGCCCACTACGGCGCGCTGTGGCAGGTGCCGCCGTCGGCGAACAACTCGAGCGGCGTGGGCTACTGCGTGATGGAGGACGTCACCGGCGAAGGGACGGTGGCGCTGCACCCAGACCCCACCGCGTGGGACACCGGCGAAATGGCACGGGCGGCAGCACTGATGTCCAGCTTCGGCGGCGATCGGGTGGTGCCGTACGGCATCGACGCCAGCGGTCCGTACGACATCGTCACGGGTGAGTGGCAGCGAGCCGTCGTTGCTCGGCGCCGGGCAGTACACCCGCCGGCGTCACGTCGCCGTCAACTTCGGCGTCAAGATGTTCCTCGACGACGTCAGCCCGTCGGGTGCAGTCGCCGGGCTTGAAGCTCGCTCGCGACACTCCGTCGTCGACGGATCCGGTGGCGAGTTCTCCGCCCTGCGCAACGGCTACGTGATGGCGCAGCGACTCATCGGCGTGGCAGAGGCGCAGCATGCCGTCAGCAGAATCCAACTGCGCATGGTGTGGGCGACGATCGACGGTGCTGCGCCGACGGAGGCGGGGACGTATGCGCTGGAGGTGCGAGCGTCGGATGCGACCGGCAAGCCGGTCGGGTTCGTGCCCGTCGTGGTGCTGTCCGAGATCGGGATCGACGGCGCCCGCACCACCGGAGCCGTGGCCACCGTCGACCGCTCGGGAGACTCGCCCGACGAAGCAGCCCGGTGGAACGCAGCTGCGGCGCTCGGCTGGCCGACGATGGACATGGCCGGATCGATGGCCGCCGACTCACGCTTCGGACTTGCCGCCAATCCATCGGGCGCCGACGTCACCGACGCATCGGGCACCGCTCGCTTCGACGTCACGGTCGCCGGCAACGGCTGGCAGCTCGCCTTCCACACCCAAGCGCCGACCGCCGACGTGTCGCTCTACGCCGGCACCGGCATCCAGGGCCAGGTCACCTGGACCGGGCCGCCGCAATCTGCATCCGTACACGCCGTGGTCGCACCACCGCCCCCTCCTCCTCCACCACCACCGGCGGTCGGGGCATTCGTGGTGCGCAAGGTGCTCGACGATCCCGATGTGCAAGGCGACCGCGACATGTCCGGCTTCGAGTTCGAGGTGACCGGCGCCGACGGCGAAACGATCGGGCGCCCGACCACCGCAGCGGACGGACGCACTCCGCCGCTCGAAGCCGTTGCTGGGACGTATGCGATCACCGAAGTCGGCAGTCCCTCGTGGGCGACCGGACTCGTCGACGGCGGCCCGGTGACGTTCACCTTGGATCCCGACGCGTCCGCGGACGCCTCCAACCCTCGAGAACTCATGTACACGAACCGTGTACCGGCGGCATCGATCGCCACCGTCGCTCGCGATGCGCGAGACGGCGACCAGGTCGTCGAGCTGGATCTCGGCGATGCCACGATCGTCGACACCGTCAGCTACCTCGGGCTCGTGCCCGGAACCGAGTACATCGCCAGCGGCGAGCTGATGGTACGACCCGAGGACGGTCCGCCTGCGACCGACGAGGGCCGCCCTGCGATCACGGACTCGACGACGGACGGCCCGGGCGTCAGCGCCGAAGCCGGGTCGAGCGACACGGTCGATGCTCGTTTCGGGATCACAGTCGATGCCGGGCTGGGCCACACGGTGGCGACGTCGACCGTCGCCGTGGTGAAGATGATCCCGACGGGCATCACTGCGTCAGCCACGTTCGTGCCGGGCGAAGCTGATGGCGACGTCGACGTGGAGTTCACCGTGCCTGCCGACTCACCACTGCGCGGTCACGTCACCGTCGTCTACCAACAGTTGGCGGTTGCCTCGTCGGGACGCATCGTGGCCGTCCACGCCGACCCCGACGCCGTCGAGCAGACCGTGCACTTCGCCGACACCCCGCCGCCGACCACCGCACCGCCGACCACGACCTCACCGGCCACGATCCCGCCGAGCACCACGTCGCCGCCGAGCACCACGTCGCCGCCGATTACCGTCGCGACGACGACGATCAGCGCTTCGGGCGGCCCGACGACGAGCACGCCGGTACCGACGACGTTCACCACCTCACCGACCTCTCCGCCTCCTGGCCTGGCCCGCACGGGCAGCGGCGGAGCGCAATCGACGGCGCTTGGCGCAGTGGCGCTGATACTCGTCGGCACCGGACTGCTGTTCTCGGTACGTCGCGGCGCCGTTCGGGCGCACCGGCCGCGCAGGGTCAATGGGTCATGAGTGCGACGGGCAGCCCCAGACCGACGTCGCCGCGGATCGTGGCGATCCGCCGGCCGGGCTGGACCGCATCCTTCGGTGGTGAGATGCGGTCGGTGCCGATCAGTTCGCAGGCGGCGTCGAGGTCGTCGACGATCAGCACCAGGCCCCAGAAGCTCGCCGGGCCGTCGGGCAGGTCGGGCCGCTCCACCAACTCCACGATCAGACCACCACGGCCGATTCGATGGAAGCCCTGGCGCATCGCACCGACCTCGCGGACGCGACGCAACTCGCAGCCGGTCGCCTCGGCGATGGCAGCACTGGTGCGCTCGAGGTCGGCGGTCAGCACCACCAGATGGTCGAGCCCCGATGCGCCCAGCGGATGGTTGGCGTACATCGGGGTGGCGGCATCGACGATGTGTGTCGACAGCCCGTCGATGTCGAACGATGCAGCACGTTCACCGCCGATCTCGGCGGCCTGGGTCTCGCCGTGCGGAACCGGAGGCACCGAGGCCGCTCCGGGGATTCCGCTGAGCGCCCAGCCGACGATCCCCTCCTGCGTCGGCTCGCCCCCCGCCGACGTCGGAACGAGTTCGATCGATGTGCCGACCAGCGGGATCAGCCTGTCGTCGGTGACCGTCAAGCCGAGCGATCGCCAGGTCTCGGCATCGCCGGCGACGGTCAACCACTCGACCTTGGGATCCAACGTGGCGGCGTCGCTCATCACGGCAGTCTCGCCCGACGCGACGCCGTCGCCGAAGCCGGGCATCCGGCCCCGAACGCGACAAAGCGCCCGATCGACGGCTCCGGAGGGAGCGGAACATCGGGCGCTTCAGCGATCGGACGGCTCGATCAGCGGTGGATCAGCCGCGGCCCATGTTGGGGCGCTTGCCATGATTCGCCTTGGAGCGGCGCATCTTGGCCTTCTTCTTCTTGGTCTTCTTCGACATAGGGCTGCCATGCTACGGCGCCCCGAGGTCACCCCCAACGCCGCCCCGCCCACCGTCACCCCACCACCACCTGCGTTCGTGTTGCATTTGCGGTGGACCGACCCACCCGAAGTGACACGCAGACAGGGGGCCGGGCTCGAGCCGGCGCGCGCCATCTGCGTTTGTGTTGCACTTCCGGTGGACCGGCCCACCGGAAATGCAACACTAAACGGGGGTGGTCTCGGGCGCGGCGCGGAGTTTGGTCAGCCGGTCAGGGGAGGTCGATGATCGTGACCACGCCGGTGTCGCCGTCGACTTCGACGAGGGCGCCGTCGGGGATGCGTTTCGTGGCGTCGGTCGCCGACACGACGCACGGGATGCCGAGTTCACGGCTGACGATGATGGCATGACTCAACGGGGCTCCGACGTCGACGACCACGCCGCCGGCGGGCACGAACAGCGGCGTCCAGGACGGATCGGTGATCGGCGCGACCAGGATGTCGCCCGGCTCGAGTGCGGTCGGATCGTGCGAGTCGAGCACCACCCTGGCGATCCCCCGCACGACGCCCGGACAACCGGGAACGCCGTGGACGACCTCGCCCGCCTCGACTGTGGTGATCACCGCCGCATCGCGGCGCGGATAGCTCGACATGTCGGGGCGACCACCGTGGAACAGGAACGGCTCCTGCAGCGCGGCGACTTCATCGAACAGCGCCTCGCGTTCGGCGAGGACGGCGGTGTACTTGCCGGGATCGCCGACGGTCTCGTCCAACTCGGCACGGGTCAGCAGTCCGAAGTCGTTCACCTTGCGGAACGTGCCGTCGGCCACGCGTCGCCGGCCGAACTCCACGTACGCGACGCGCATCTCCTGCACCAGTTTGATGTTGTTCGTCTTGGTGCGTTCCCGGCCCGGCATGAAGACCGTCGCCGAATGCAGCGCCGCCTGGAACTGGGCTTGGGTCTCCGGGTCGCCGTCGAGCATCGCTGTGATCTCGGCGCCGACGCGCTCGCGCTCGGCGGCACGGTCGGCGTTGTGCCCACGGGGCGCCGCCGACTCATCCGACAGGCGCATCCGGTCGATCGCAGCCAGGGCGAGGTCCGGCTCGGTCTCCCACGTCGGCGAACGGGTCTCCCATTCGTTGGGACCCCGCGAGCCGTAGCGGAAGGCGAAGTCGTCGAACGCATCGAGGAACGCCGCCGCATCGGGACTGTCGCTCGCCTGCAGACGCCCGTGCAACCCCGCATACCCCCCGTCGAACAGTGCGTTCAGATCATCGGACTTGCGAGCCAGTCGGCCGAGGTCCCACATCGCCATCGCCGGTGCCGCAGACTCGACGTCGCCGAGGCCCGCAAGCAGCTTCAGCGTGTCGGTGGGACGCCCGACGGCGACACACACCTTGGTGATGATGCCGATCGGCAGGGTGGCGAGGAACGAGATGAAAATGTGCTCGGTGAACAGCGTCTCGAAGTGGGTGTCGGCGAGGTGGGTCGCGTGGTCGATCAACTCCCGGTCGGTCATCGAGGACAAGTCGGGACGATTCGCGCGCAGCTCGTTCATCGTGCGCTCGTGGGCGAGCACGTCGGGCAGGTCCGGCGTGGTCAACACCCACGTGAACGTCGCGCCGATCTTCTCGGTGAGATCCGGCCGTTCGAAACCGGGCTTGACCACGAATTCCGGCACGCCGGGAGCGTCGCCGAAGAACGAGTCGTCGATGTCCTTGGCGGTCATGCCGGGCGCACGGTGGCCGAGCATGCGTAGCGCACTGGCGTTGAGGTAGGCGTACCCGCCGGTGACGCCGAGGAAGACGCACTGGTCGGCGGGGAGCTCGTCGGGCGTCATCGCCCCGATGCGGTAATAGGCGTTGCGGAAGCCGAGTTCCGAGCCGCCGAGGCCACCGCCGTGCTGGAAGTACTGGAACGACAGCGGCGCCACCGGGTCGGGGAACACCTCGCCGATGTTGGCCCGAGTGTAGAAGTCCCACTCCTCGCTCAGATCGGTCTGCACCAACCACTTGTCGACCATCGTGCGACCCCCCGTCGTCTCGTCGTGTCGTACGACACTAGCCATGCCGACGCACCCGGTCCCGTTGGCGTGACACTCCTGGTGGGGCGGTCCACCCGAATCCGCACACGAACGTCGTCGGGTCGGGGCGAGCACTTTGCGTTTGCGTTGCATTCCCGGTGGGGCGGTCCACCCGAATCCGCACACGAACGTCTGAATCGGGGCGGGCGGCGGGCACGGCCTAGGTTGCGGCGATGGCAGAGATCCACGGCACGGTCGCTCCCGGATTCGACGCGGTGCGCACCGCCTTCGAGTCCAACTTCGACGACAACGGCGACGTCGGTGCGTCGGTGGCGATCACGATCGGCGGCGAGTTCGTCGTCGACCTGTGGGGTGGCACGGCCACGTTCGACGGACCCGACGACGACGCCAGCGGCGCACCGGGCGTCGAGGGCGACTGGCAGGAGGACACGATCATCAACGTCTGGTCGACGACCAAGACGATGGCCGCGCTGTGCTGTCTGATCCTCGCGGACCGCGGCGAACTCGACCTGTACGAACCGATCGCGACCTACTGGCCGGAGTTCGCCGCCGGCGGCAAGGAGGCCGTCGCCACGCGCCACGTGCTCAGCCACACTGCGGGACTGTCCGGCTGGGACGAACCCCTGGAGATGACCGATCTGCTCGACCACGACAAGCTGGTTGCGCTGCACGCTGCGCAGGCGCCGTGGTGGGAGCCCGGATCGCAATCCGGCTACCACGCGATCAGCCAGGGATACCTGCTCGGTGAGATCGTCAAGCGCGTGACGGGCCGCAGCCTCGGCACCTTCTTCGCCGACGAGGTCGCCGGCCCGCTCGGCGCCGACTTCCACATCGGCACGCCGGAATCATGTGACTCGCGTGTCGCCCGTGTGATCCCGCCGACGTCCGGCCTCGGAGGCACCGACGTCGAACCCGGTTCGCTTGCGATGCGCACGCTCGGCAATCCTGCGCTCGGCGCCGAGTTCTCGTGGCGCAAGGACTGGCGGCGCGCCGAGATCCCGGCGGCCGGCGGTCACGGCAACGCCCGTTCGGTTGCGTTGTGCCACACCCCGACGGCCTGCGGCGGCTCGGCGCGAGGCGTCACGCTGCTGTCCGACGATGGTGTGGCCCGGATCTTCGACGCCCAGTACGAGGGACCCGACCTGATTCTGCCGGTCGAGCTGAAGATGGGGATGGGCTTCGGCCTGCCGAGCCCGATGCTGCCGGTGCCGAATCCGCGCACGTGCTTCTGGGGCGGCTGGGGCGGCTCACTGGCGATCATCGACGTCGATGCGCAGATGAGCTTCAGCTACGTGATGAACAAGATGGGCGACGGCACCACCGGCGACCTGCGTGGCGCCGGCCTGCTCCTCGCCGCATATGGCGCACTCATGTCCTGACCCAACCGTTCGGGTCGCATTCTCGGCGGGCCGGGAGGCTGTTGCGTAAACCTTCGGGGTGCTCGCGTTGGTGATGGAGGTTTGGGATGATGGTGGGTGTCGTTCAACTTTTTGCCGTGTGATCGTGATCAGTTGTTGTTGATGCCGCCGTCGATGGCGGAGTGGTTGCCGGAGGATCATCTGGCGTGGTTTCTGATTGACGCGGTAGCTGAGATGGATCTGTCGGAGTTCTACGCCGCGTATCGAGTTGATGGGTGGGGTCGGGCAGCTCATCATCCCCAGGTGATGGTGACGTTGTTGTTGTATGCGTATTGCACGGGGGTGCAGTCGTCGCGGCGGATCGAGCAGGCGTGTCAGAGCGATGTGGCGTTCCGGGTGATCACGGCGAACGAGCAGCCTGATCACACGACGATTGCGAGGTTCCGGCGGCGTCATGTGGACGCGTTGGGCGGGTTGTTCGTGCAGACGTTGCGGCTGTGTGCTCAGGCCGGGTTGGTGCGGGTGGGGTTGGTGGCGTTGGACGGCACGAAGATGGCGGCGTCGGCGTCGTTGGACATGAACCGGTCGCGGTCGTTCATCGAGGAGCAGGTGTCGGAGATGTTGGCCGCTGCGGAGGCTGCTGATCGCGTCGATGAGGCCAGCGACGATGACGATGATGTGTCGCCGGGGATGCTGCGTGGTCGGGCGGCGCGTCTGGAACGTTTGCGCCAAGCCAAGGCGGTGCTCGATGCCCACGAGCGAGCTGAGCGTGCCGTGTTCGATGCCAAGATGGCGGAACGTGAGCGCCGTGAGCACGAGGTGCTGGCGGTCACCGGTCAACGGATGCCGGGCCGCAAGCCCAAACCGTTCCAGGCTGATGGAGATGTCCGAGTGAGCATCGTGGATGCTGACAGTCGGGTGATGAGCTCCAAGAAGATCAAATATTTGCAGGGCTACAACGCCCAGGCCATGGCGACACGCGAACAGGTGGTGGTGGCGGCGCAGATCACGAACAATGCTGCTGATGTCGGCCAACTGCACCCGATGATCGCAGCCGCCGATGAGGCGTTGCGGGCTGCGGGTGTGAGCGAGCCGATCGGGACTGTGGTTGCTGATGCCGGCTATCTCAGCGAGGACAACCTGACCGCTGTGGGCGCGCCGGAGTTGCTCATCGCCACCCGGAACCGGCGGCGTCAAGGTGAGCACGAAGCCCCGGCGCCGAGGGGTCGGATTCCTGGGGGGCTCGGCGTTCGTGAGCGAATGGACCGCAAACTCGCGACCAAGCGAGGCAAGCGTCTCTACAAGCAGCGATCTCAGATGATCGAGCCGATCTTCGGTCAGATCAAGCACAACCGGGGTGTCGATCGGTTCGTGCTACGTGGCCATGCCGGCGTCGAGATGGAATGGAAACTGCTCTGCGCCAGCCACAACCTGCTCAAAGTGTTCCGAGCCGGGCTCGCCACCACCTGAGCGGCACCGACCGCGTTCGACAAACCCGCAACGCCATCGACAACCGCCACGCCGCCCGGTCCCACCACGACATTTGCGCAACAGCCTCCCGGTCCACCGAAATCCGCGCGCAAACGTCGTTTCAGGCGGGGGCGGTCCAGGCGAGGAGGTCGTCGACGGGGAGCGCGTTGACGATCCGCTCGATCGGCACGCCACGTTCGGCAGCGCGATCGCAACCGAGGGGCTGCCACTCGAGCTGGCCGGTGGCGTGCGCATCGGTGTCGATCGAGAACCAGCAGCCGTGCTCGATCGCCACGTCGAGCAGCTCGCGGGGCGGATCGAGCCGCTCGGGCCGACAGTTGATCTCGACCGCGGTATTGAACGAGGCGCACGCAGCGAACACGTAATCGGCATCGAACTCCGACGGCGGGCGCTTGCCGATCATCCGGCCCGTGCAGTGCCCGAGGATGTCGACGTGCGGCGACGCCACCGCCATCAGCATCCGTTCGGTCATCTGCTGGCGTTCCATCCGCAACTTCGAGTGGACGCTCGCCACGACGACGTCGAGGCGGCCCAGCATCTCGTCGGACAGGTCGAGCGAACCGTCCTCGAGGATGTCGACCTCCATCCCCGACAGGACCCGGAAGTCATGGCCGGCGGCGGCGATGTCGGCGTTGACCGCGGCGATCCGGTCGAGCTGGTCGGCGAGGCGCTGTTCGTTCAACCCGTGGGCGATCGTGAGGCGAGCCGAGTGGTCGGTCTGCACCATGTACTCGTGGCCGAGCGCCATCGCCGTCGCCGCCATGGCCTCGATCGGCGCTCCCCCGTCGCTCCACACCGAGTGCAGGTGGCAGTCGCCCTTGAGCGCATCTCGGTACACCTGACCCTCGGGCGTGATCGGCACCTGCGATTCGGCTTCGATCTTGGCGAGGTATGCAGGTTCACGGCCGGCCAGCGCATCGGCGATCACCGCCGCGGTCGACGATCCGATCCCGTCGAGGTCGGTGAGCGTGCCGGCCTGCGCCCGCTCGGCGAGCTCGTCGGCAGGCGCGGTGCGCACGACGTCGAGCGCCCGCGTGAAAGCCTTGGCCTTGAAACCGGACTCGTGGGCCCGGTCGAGGCAGTGGATCACACGCAGCAGCGCCTGCTCGGGCGTCATCGTGCCGATCGTACCCGCCGTCGTAGAGCTCGTCGGATCTGGCCGCGACGTGCCGCGATCGGATCCGACGAGAAGTGCACGGCCGATCGCACGTCGCGACGCAGGCGTTCCGAAACGGGCCGCCCGGCGCCCACTACTCGGACATGAGGCTTTCCGACTTCGACGACTGGGCACGCGCCCACCACGGCATCATCACCTTCGAGGCGTCGGGGCTCACCCGTTCGGCCTGGTACCGGGCGCTCCAGCGGGGCAACCTCGTGGGGCTGCATCCGTACGTAGCGCGGCTCGTCGGCACGCCCGACACCCCGGAACAGCGGATCATCGCCGCGGTGCTCGCAACGGGCGAACCGACGCTGGCCTCCCACCGATCCGCTGCCCGACTGTGGGGCATCCCACGACCCGACGACGATCCCGTCGACGTGATCATCACCGGCAAGCGACGCGACCTCCAGCTCGACGGCGTCGTCATCCACCACCCGACCGACCGGGCCCGCCTGACCCAATTGCGGCGCTACGGGATCACCTGCACCAACGTCCTGCGCACGCTCGTGGACCTCGGCGCGGTCGACCCCGCCGGCGTCCATACCGCAGTCGGTCATGCGGTCACGAGCGGCCTGGCAACGCTCGGCGCCATCGAGTCCGCGGCAGCCGGCCACGCCCGCCGGGGACGTGGCGGGACGGTTGCGTTGCGGGATGCGGTCGCCGACTGGTCGATCGACGACAAGCCCGCCGATTCGATCCTCGAGTTGGTGATGCAGCGCCTCGTCGATCGATTCGGCCTGCCGCCGGTGGAGTTCCACCCGGTGATCGAGGGCCATGAGGTGGACTTCCGGGTGATCGGCACACCGATCCTGCTCGAGTGCGACGGATGGCAGTATCACGGTCTCGACCGCGACACCTTCGAACGTGATCGCGAACGCGACGCCGACCTCGTGGCCGCCGGCTGGCTCGTCCTGCGCTTCACGTACCGCTCGATCACGACGCGCCCGAAGGCGACCGCCGACCGGATCCGTGCTGCCGTCGACCGCTGGGCGCCGGCCGCCTCGGCCGGTCGCGTGCCCCCCGATGCGGCATGAGGCGGCCGTCGACCAACCCACGCAATTCTCGTCGAAACTGGTCGCGACAGCCGCGATCGGATCCGACGAGAAGTGCACGGGCCGCGTTCCCGAGCCGCCCGCATCGGTAGCCTCGGGCGGCTCATGGAACGTTTCGGACTCGTCGGTCTCCCCAATGCGGGCAAGAGCTCGCTGTACAACGCGTTGACCGGCGGTGGTGCGCTCGCCGCTCCGTACCCGTTCGCCACCAAGGATCCGAACATCGGCGTGGCCAAGGTGCCCGACGATCGCCTCGATCGGCTGGCGGAGATGTCGAAGTCGAAGCAGACGATCCACGCCGCCGTCGAGGTGGTCGACATCGGCGGGCTCGTCGAGGGCGCCAGCAAGGGCGAGGGCCTCGGCAACAAGTTCCTCGCCAACATCCGTGAGGTCGACGCGATCGTGTTCGTGCTGCGGGCGTTCGTCAACGACGACATCACCGGGCCGTCCGATCCGCTCGAACACCTCCGTGTCGTCGAGATCGAACTCGCCCTCGCCGACCTCGAGACGGTCGAGAAGCGCCTCCACCAGACACAGCGCCAGGCGAAGCTCGACCGCTCGATGGCCGAGGAGGCCGCGAACCTCCAGGTCGCCTACGACGCGCTGTCCGAGGGTTTGCCCCTCTACCGCGCCGGGCTGAAGGACGACGTGCGTGAGGCATTGGCGCCCTACTTCTTGCTGACCAACCGGCGGGTGCTCGTGGTCGTGAACGTCGGCGAGGACGACATCGAGTCGATCCCCGAGAAGGAGGCGATGGTCGCCGCCGAGTTCAACAACGCCGGCGACAACGTCGAGATCATCGGCATGTGCGTGCAGATGGAGGCCGAGGCCGCGGCGATCGAGGACCCCGTCGAGCGCGCAGAGATCCTCGAGGGGTTCGGCCTCGGCGAAGGTGCGCTGTTCCGGATGGTGCGCAGCGCGTATCACCTGCTCGGGTTGCGCACGTACTTCACCACCGGCGAGAAGGAATCGCGGGCGTGGACGTTCTACGAGGGCTCGACGGCGCCGGTGTGTGCCGGGCGGATCCACACCGACTTCCAGCGTGGGTTCATCAAGGCCGAGGTGATCCAGTGGGACGAGCTGCTGACGCTCGGCTCGTGGAACGCCGCGAAGGACGCCGGCAAGATGCGCGTCGAGGGCAAGGACTACGTCGCGCAGGACGGCGACGTGATGGAGTTCCGCTTCAACGTCTGACCGATGCAACCGAGCGTTACGCCAGGGGTCAGACCCCACGCGTAACGGTCAGCTGCCATGGTCGCGATCACGGGCGTTACGGCTGGGGTCTGACCCCTGGCGTAACGGTTTGGGGCGCGACGGTCAGAGGACGACTTCGATGAGGCGGGGGCCGCGCTGGGACATCGCCGAGGCGAACGCATCGCTGAATGCGTCGACGGTTTCGGTGCGCACGGCCTCGACGCCCATGCCCGCCGCCAGCGACACCCAGTCCAGATCCGGGTTGCCGAGGTCGAGCATCGACAGTGCCTGCGGGCCGCTGTCGGCCCCGACGCGTTGCAGCTCGATGTTGAGGATCCCGTACGAGCGGTTGGCGAAGATCACCGTCGTCACGTCGAGGCGCTCGCGCGCCATCGTCCACAGGGCCTGCACCGTGTACATGGCGCCGCCGTCGCCGTGCAGGCACACCACCTTACGGTCGGGCGCCCCCACCGCCGCGCCGGCCGCCAGCGGGAGCCCTTGGCCGATCGCTCCACCGGTCAGCGACAGCACGTCGTGGGGCGCCGCAGTCGCCAGGGCGAGCGCCGCACCGAGCCCGGACGTCGCCGATTCGTCGGAAACGATCGCCCCCTCGGGCAGCAGCCGGGCGATCATCGTGCCGACGCTGAACTGATCGAGTGCGCCGGTCGGAGCGTCACCGAGCGCGAGCGGCGCCACGCTGAGCCCACCCGTCGGTGCGGCCAGCGCCTCGGCGACCGCCTCGAGCGCGCCGATGCCGTCCTCGTGGGGATGGGCGAGGTGCAGGATCGTGGCACCCTCCGGCGAGCACCAGCTCGGCTTGCCCGGATACGCGAAGAAGGCCACCGGCGGCGTCGAGCCGACCAGGACCAGTTGCTCGAACGGCGCCAACGTGTCGACCAACTGCTCGGCGAAGTACGGCAGCCGGTCGACGACCACCCGCCCTGCGCCGCGCTCCAGCCGCGGCGCGAACGTGTCGCAGAACAACTGGGCGCCGGTCGCCGCAGCGATCCGCCCGGCGGCCACCAGTCCGTCGCCGCGCAGCGAGGCGCCGCGCAGCAGGATCGCCGTGCGCTTGCCGTTGCGCAACGCGGCCGCTGCAGCGTCGACCGCCTGCGTCGACACCGGGGCCGGCGGCGGCACCGCCAGCGGATCCGCCGGGACGGCTGCGGGGAGCCACGCGACGTCGGCGGGCACGATCAACGTGGCGATCTGGCCGGGCGCCTGGCGGGAGGCCTGCACCGCCCGTGCCCCGTCGGCGGCGACCGAACCCGCACTCGTCGATTCGTGCAGCCACCCCGACACCGGCCGGGCGAATCCGACGATGTCCGACGTCAGCGGTGCGTCGTACTGGGCGTGATAGGTGGCGTGATCGCCGACGATGTTGACGATCGGCGACGAGGCGCGACGCGCGTTGTGGAGGTTGGCCAGGCCGTTGGCGAGACCGGGCCCGAGATGGAGCAAGGTCGCCGCCGGACGTTCCGCCATACGGGCGTAGCCGTCGGCCATGCCGGTGACGACACCCTCGAACAACCCGAGGATCGGACGCATCCCCTCGACACGATCGATCGCCGACACGAAGTGCATCTCCGACGTGCCGGGATTGGCGAAGCACACCTCGACACCGCTCGTCACGAGCGTGCGCAGGAGGCTCTCCGCGCCGTTCATCTCACCTGAGTACATGGGGACTCCCTCTTTGCGACCGATCCTGTGACGGACAGTCTCGCGGACCCGCCGCGGCCGGCCGGTGCCCAGCGGGGACGGACGGCGACGGACGGGATCAGGGCTCGGTGCGCTGGCCGTTGCGGCGCAGCTGTTGGGCCGGCGTGAACAGCTCGCGGGAGATCCCGAGGCTCATCACGGCCGTCGTCGTCGCAACGCTGCCGAGCACCAGGTACATCACCGACACCTGGACCTTGACGGCGTCGGCGGGATCGACGCCGGCGAGGATCAACCCGACCATCGCCCCGGGCAGGAACACGATCCCCACCGCCTTGGTCGACTCGATCTGCGGAACGAGCGCGGTGCGCAACGCCTGTCGCAGATGTGGCCGGAACGCGTCGGCAGCCGACAGTCCGAGGGCCAGGCGCCCTTCGATCACGCCGCGCTGTTCGGTCGCGGCGATCATCAGCTGGCGCGACACGAGCACCGTCGCGGCGAGCGAGTTGCCGATCACCATGCCGGCGAGCGGCACGAGCGTGCGGCCCTCGAGGTCGTAGATCCCGAAGCCGAACAGCACGCCGAGCACCACGATCGCCGATGCGGTGTAGGACAGCAGCGCCAGCGCCAGCACCCGGGGCACGCCGGCGGCGCGGCGCGACGTCGTGTAGGCGGCGAAGCTCACCATCGCAACGATCCAGAGCACCGAGAAGATGATCGGGTCGTCGGGATCGACGACGAACTGCAGCACCCAGCCGACGAGCAACAACTGCACGAGCGCCCGCAGCGACGCCCACAGCAGGCTGCGTTCGAGGCCGAGTTGGCGCCACAGCGAGACCGCGACCGCGACGGCGACGAGGATCCCCGACGCTGCGAGCCCTGCGATGCCGATATCGCCCTGCTCGACCCCGATCACGACGACCGCCGGTCCTTTCGGACCCGACCCCGAAGGACCGTCCCGACCGGACCGCCGCTCGGACGACTGTCACGTCCTTTCGGACCCGACCCCGAAGGACCGGCTGCCCGTCCTTTCGGACCTGACCCCGAAGGAGCGGCGACACGCGCAGTGGGGGTCATGGGGCGCCCACCGATTGACGCACGAGCGGGTCGGCGCTGACGTCGAGTTCGTCGAGGTGACCGACCGCACGGACGGCGCCGTCGGCGAGGACGATCACGTGGTCGGCGAGACGCCGCAGCTGATCGGTGTCGTGGCTCACCCAGATCACCGCGACGCCGGAGTCGGCGAGCATCCGCCCGAGGTCCTCCACCGTGCCGCGCGCGGCGCGGTCGAGCGCCGCAGTCGGCTCGTCGGCGAGGAGCACCACCGGATCGGTCAGCAGCGCCCGGGCCACGCACATCCGCTGCGCCTCGCCGCCCGAGAGGCTGTCGGCCTCGTGTTCGAGCAGCGACGTGCTCAACCCGACGTGTTCGAGGACGTGGCCGGCGCGGTCCGCATCGACGTCGGGCGACGCCACCCGCAGGTTGTCGAGCACGCTGCCGGGGAACAGCGGCGGGCGTTGGAACACCATGGCCACCTGGCGCCGCAGCTCGGTCGGCGGCCACTCGGTGAGCGCGCGGCCCCGCCACCGCACCTCGCCGGCGACCGGATCGTCGAGCCGGTTCAACAGGCGCAACAACGTCGACTTGCCCGCACCGGACGGACCGGCCAGCACGGTCACGCCGTTCGCCGGCACGACGAGATCGATCGAGCGCAGGATCGGGTCGCCGTCGACCGGCCCGGCATCGACGCCGATCAGCTCGAACGCGTCAGCTGACGACATGGTCGAACGACGGCGCCGGAGTCACCCGGCGAACGTACCGCAGTGCGGCCACCGGTCGCACTCCCACCGACCACCTCGACGACCAGCCGACCGATGCACCGACCGAGAGCTCGTCCCACGCCTGCCGACATCGGCTCTCATCTGGCACACTGCGAACATGGCTTGGTTGGTCAGTGACGCCCGCGTGCTGGCCTCGGCGGAAGTGGCCGACACCCGCCGGGCCCGTCGCCGCGGCCTGCTCGGCAGGGACGGTCTCGAAGGTGCGCTCGTGATCGAGCACTGCCGGTGGATCCACACCGTGGGCATGCGGTTTCCCATCGATGTCGCCTACCTCGACGACGACGGCATCGTCGTGAAGACGATGCACATGAACCGGTTCCGTCTCGGCATCCCGGTGTGGCGTGCGAGCTGGGTGATCGAAGCCGAAGGCGGTGCATTCGGGCGCTGGGGCCTGCACGTCGGCGACGAGGTCGAACTCCGCCACGACGAATCCGACGCACCGTCTCCCACCGACGGCCACGATCCCGACTCTCCGGATTCCGGCGGTCCGGGCGTAACGCCATGAGCACGCTCTGGCTCGTCGCCACGCCGATCGGCAACCTCGCCGACCTCGCGCCGCGCGCCGTCGACGTGCTCACCCACGTCGGCTTGATCTGCTGCGAGGACACCCGCCGCACCGGGCTCCTCCTCCAACACGCGGGCGTCAAGGCCGAGCGGCTCGCCGTGTGCAACGACCACACCGAACTCAGCCGAGTCGCCGATGCCCTCGGCGTGCTCGCCGACGGGCGTGACGTGGCGATCGTCAGCGACGCCGGTACCCCCGGCATCTCCGACCCCGGCGAACGGATCGTGCGGGCGGCGATCGACGCCGGCTACGCCGTCAGTGCGGTGCCGGGTCCGAGTGCGGCGATCATGGCGCTGACGATCAGCGGCCTCGCCACCGACCGGTTCGTGTTCGAGGGCTTCATCCCCCGCAAGGGCAGCGAGCGCGCCGCCCGTCTCGCCGAGATCGCCGCCGAGCGCCGCACCACCGTGATCTACGAGGCCCCGCATCGCATCGTGCGAACGCTCGACGACCTGCGCACGGCGTGCGGCGACGATCGTGTCGTCGTCGTCACGCGCGAACTGACGAAGCTCTACGAAGAGGTCGTGCGCGGTCCGCTCGGCACGATCGACATCGGCGGTCCCCGCGGCGAATACGTCGTGGTGCTCGAGGGTGCGGCCGTCGAGGAGCGGCCGATCAGCGACGACGACGTCCGCGACGCGCTGCGTGGCGAGCTGGCCGCCGGGTCGTCGACGCGCGACGCTGCGGCCGCCGTCGCGAAGGACGTCGGACGGCCCAAACGCGAGGTGTACGCACTGGCGGTCGGGCTCCACGACGGCACAGACGACGGTGCGGGCGGGCGTGGCCCGGACAGCGGCACGGACAGCGGCACGGACAGCGGCACGGACAACGACGCAGGCGGCACCGCCGATGAGTGAGTACGTCAACGTCGCCAGCTCGGGTCCGAGTGCCGCGTTCTTCGACCTCGACCGCACGCTGATCTCCGGGTCGTCGGCGTTCACGCTGGCGCTCCAGGCCCGCAAGGCCGGCCTGATCCCCAACGTCGAATTCGCCCGCGACGCCGTCGGCGCGGTGTCGTTCAAGCTGTTCGGAGCCGGCGACGACACGACCGATGCGGTCAAGGCGCGCATCTTGAACGCGGTCGCGGGGATGCGCCAGAGCGACCTGCAGGCGCTCAACGTCGAGGTGCTGCCGCGCCTGCTGGCGCGCCTTCGTCCCGAGGCCCGCCGGCTGCTCGACCGCCACCGGCATGCGGGGCGCGACACGTTCATCGTGTCGGCGGCGCCGCAGGAGATCGTCGAGCCGCTCGCCCACTCGTTCGGGATGACGTCGGGCATCGGCACTCGCAGCCACGTCGTCGACGGCCGCTACACCGGCGAACTCGACGGACCGTTCTGCTACGGCTACGGCAAGGTCGAAGCGATGCTCGAGCTCGCGAACTGGAACGGCTACGAGCTCGACCAGTGCTACGCGTACAGCGACTCGGCGAGCGACCTGCCGATGCTCGAAGCGGTCGGGCATCCGGTGGCGGTCAACCCCGACGCCAGGCTCGAACGCCACGCCCGCCGCAACGGATGGCCGATCGTGATCTTCAGCCAGCAGACCAAATCGGTCGTGCGGCGCACCGCCGCATCGGTCGGCACGATCGCGATCGCCGGTGCCAGCTTCGCCGCCGGTGCGGCCGTCGCCGGATCACGCACGCCGAAACGCCGGCCGTCGCGCCGCCGACGCTGACCGGTCAGGCGGGCGGCCGCGGGAACAACGCCAGCTGGCGGCTCTGGGCGACGAGCTTGCCCGTCGAGTCCCAGATCTCGCCCTCCTCGTCGAGCAGACCGTCGTGGATGAACCGTGAACGGAACCAGCAGCGCAGCGGGCCCGGCTCGGGCACGCCGCGGACGTGCACGGTCAGCTCCACCGTCGGCACCCAGGCGGCGGGCAGGTCGGTGTTGAAGATCGGCGGCGGGAACGCATCGGCCACGAGCAGGAGCCCGACCGCGTCGATCGGTTCACCATCGGCGAATGCGAACCACCCTCGGATCTCCGGTCGTCCCGACGGGTTGCCGGTGCGGAAGCCTTCGTCGCCGGGACGGACGCGCACGGCGAGCCGCCGGGAAATCTCGGGGCCGGGACCGTCGGCCGGTGACGGCGGCACCTCACAGTCGTCGTAGTCGGGCAACTCGACGGGCGCCTCGCGGGTGAGTGCCGGGCCACCGGGCGTCTGGTCGCCGAACGTGCCGAGCAACTGCAGGATCTGGCCGGATTCCATCACGAGCGTCGCGGTCGCCGTGGCGAAGCGGCGGCCCGAACGCACCGTGACCACGTCGATCTCGCACGGACCGGCCGGTGCCGGCCGCAGGTAGTGCGCGGTCAGCGTCACCGGCGGCCGCCCGACCGCCTCGGCCATCGCCCGACCGGCGATCGCCATCAGGTACCCACCGTTGGCGTTGCCGCCGATGTCCCAACCGGGCTTCACCTCGGCCGCGAATCGGGTCATCTGGGCACCGCCCGGACCAGCACCCGGCACGGTTTCGGTGACCAATCGGTGCACGGTGGTCGCATCGGCGAAGATTCCGGACATCGCCCGCACGGTATCCGCGTGGTCCCCCGGCCCAGGTCTCGCAGAACCACGCTGGTCCCCGCAGCCCAGGTCTCACGGAACCAGAGGCCATCCCAATCCTCGGTGGTCCGATGCGGCGCAGGCCCTAGCGTGCAGGCCGTGACCCGGTTCTACCTGACGACACCGATCTACTACGTGAACGCCGAGCCGCATCTCGGCCATGCGTACACCACGATCGTCGGCGACGCGCTCGCCCGGTGGCATCGCCTGCTCGGCGACGACGTCAAGTACGTCACCGGCACCGACGAGCACGGGTTGAAGATCCAGCAGGCCGCCGAGGCCGCCGGCGTCTCGCCGCAGGCGTTCACCGACGAGATCGCCCCGAAGTTCGCTGCGGCGTGGGAGCGCCTCAACGTCAGCAACGACGACTTCATCCGCACGACCGAACCGCGCCACAAGGCTGCGGTGGCCGAACTGCTCCAGCGCTGCTACGACGCCGGTGACATCGAACTCGACACGTTCGCCGGCAAGTACTGCGTCGCCTGCGAGGAGTACTACGCCGACGAGGAACTCGTCACCGTCGACGGCGTCACCGACTGCTGCCCGATCCACCAGCGCCCGGTCCAGTACTTCGAGGAGGAGAACTGGTTCTTCCGCCTCTCACGGTTCCAGGACCGGCTCCTCGACTGGTACGCCGCCCATCCGACGGCGCTGACGCCCGAGCATCGTGGCAACGAGGCGATCGGATTGATCAAGAGCGGGCTGCGCGACTTCTCGATCAGTCGCACCTCGCTCGAATGGGGCATCCCGCTGCCGTGGGATCCGAAGCACGTCACCTACGTCTGGTTCGACGCGCTGACCAACTACCTCGCGGCGGTCGGCTTCGGCGACGGCACCGACGGCTACCAGGCCTGGTGGCCGGTCGACTACCACCTGATCGGCAAGGACATCGTGCGCCAGCACTGCGTCTACTGGCCGGCGATGCTGATGTCGGCCGGAGTCGAGCTGCCCAAGGGCTGGGCGATCGGCGGCTGGCTGCTGTCGGGCGGCGAGAAGATGAGCAAGACGTCGGGCAACGTCGTCGATCCGCTCGACCTGATCGACGAGGTCGGCCTCGACGGGTTCCGCTACTACGTGCTCGCCGACACCGCATACGGCAACGACGGCGACTTCTCGATCGAGGGCTTCACGTCGCGCTACAACTCCGACCTCGCGAACAACCTCGGCAACCTGCTCGCCCGCGTGGCGACCGTGGTCGCGAAGAAGTGCGACGGGACGGGCACGGCGCCGAACCCCGACAGTGCGCTCGCCGCGGTTGCGGCGGCCGCCTACGCCGACAGCGCCGCCCAGTGGGACGCGGTGCAGCCGAGCAAGGCACTCGATGCGACGTGGCAGCTCGTGCGCGCGACCAACGCCCATCTCGAGGCCAACGAGCCGTGGAAGGCAGAGCCCGGCGCCGGTGTCGACGCCGTGATGGGCGATGCGCTCGAAGCGTTGCGCATCGTGGCGGTGCTGGTGCATCCGGCGATCCCCGACACCGCCCAGGCGATCTGGGAGCGCATCGGCCTGCCCGGATCGGTGTCCGAGCAGCGTCTCCCCGACGCCGCTCGATGGGGCCAGTACACCCCCGGCGCCCCCGTCACCAAGGGCGACGCCCTCTTCCCCCGCCTGTCGTGAACCCGATGCGCACACAGCGAGACCAGGAGCAGCAAACCCGGTCCCGGTGCGCCGGCGAGGCCAGCGCCAGCGACGAGCCGGAGCGAGACCAGGAGCAGCAAACCCGGTCCCGGCGCGCCGGCGAGGGAAGCGCCAGCGACGAGCCGGAGCGAGACCAGGAGCAGCAAACCCGGTCCCGGCGCGCCGGCGAGGGAAGCGCCAGCGACGAGCCGGAGCGAGGCCGACCCCAATCGTCACGCGGAGACATGCCGTGAGGCCGAGCAACCCGGAAAAGCCGAGCAACCCGGAAAAGCCGAGCAACTCGGAAAAGCCGAGCAACTCGGAATGGATCGACTCGCACTGTCATGTGTACGACGAGCGGATGCCCGACGGTCCCGAGGCCGCGGTCGCTGCGGCGGCCGATGCGGGGGTCACGACGCTGATCGCAGTGGGGTGCGATCGCGCGACGTCGCTCGCTGCGATCGCCGCCGCAGGAGCGCACCGCGGCGTGTACGCGACCGTGGGGTTGCATCCCCACGATGCGGTGAACGGGGTGGACACGATCGTGGATCTCCTCGACACCGAGGGCATCGTCGCCGTCGGCGAGTGCGGTCTCGACTACTACTACGACCACTCACCGCGCGAGGCCCAGCAGCGCGTCTTCGCCGAGCAGATCGCCCTCGCCAACGAACGCGACCTCCCGCTCGTGATCCACACACGCGACGCCTGGGACGACACGTTCGCCGTGCTCGCCGAGGCCGGCACGCCGGACCGGACGATCTTCCACTGCTTCACCGGCGGCCCCGACGAGGCACGTCGAGCGCTCGACATCGGTGCGCTGCTGTCGTTCTCGGGCATCGTCACCTTCAAGGGCGCACCCGAGGTCCAGGCCGCAGCGGCCCTGTGCCCGCTGGACCGGATGCTGGTCGAGACCGACAGCCCGTATCTGGCACCGGTCCCCCATCGGGGCAAGCCCAACCGTCCGGCGTGGGTCCCGCACGTCGGCCAACACATCGCCGATCTGCGCGACGTCCCCGTCGCCGACGTCGCGGCAGCGACCACCGCGAACGCCCGCACCGTGTTCGCCCTCACCGCCTGACGCCCGAGCGGGGTCCTCCGAACCCAGCGCTGCGGGAACCACGCAGGTTCCCGGAGACCTCGGCGGAGGGAACCCGGCGACCACGCAGCGTGGTTGGCCGTCACCGTCCGACTCGCACCGGCGGAAAGCTGCCGGTACGCTGGTCAACCCAAACGGAGCGGGCGGCACCAAGGTCGTCGAAGCCGCCCCGACAGCAACGACGAGACCCATGGCCCTCACCGACACCGACCGGCGCCGCTTCATCGCAGCGACCGTCCTGACCCTGCTGGCACTGCCCGCGCTGTGGTTGGCGAACTCGTCGGAGAACTCGGCTGCACCGAACCTCGCTGTCACGGGCATCGACGCCGGTGCAGAGGCGGCCGCAGCGGGTGAGTCCGGTACCGGCCCCGCCGCCGGCAACGACGACGCCGAGGGCGACGTCGCCCCCGTGTTCCTCGAGGGTCCCGCCAGCGCCGCCGGCGCCGGCCAGTCACCGATCGCCATCCCGGCCAAACCGCTCGTCGACGGCATCACCGCCAAGGCCACGTTCCGCAGCACCGTCGTCGACGGCACCTGCCTCGTCGGCGGTCTGGCGAGCGGCACACTGATCACCGTGGTCAACCTCGACAACAACCGATCGATGAGCTGCACGACCGTCCTGGCGCCCGGCACCGACCCCGACGTCATGGTGATGCGGACCGCCGACTTCGCCAGCATCGCCGACCTCACCGACGCACCGATCTCGGTCGAGATCCGTCGGTGACGCACTCGCGACCCACGATCCGCGAACTCCTCGACTCGGGATCGCTGGCCCCCCGGCGTGACCTCGGCCAGAACTTCGTCGCCGATCCGAACACCGTGCGACGCATCGCAGAACTCGCCCACGTCGGCGTCGACGATCACGTCGTCGAGATCGGGGCGGGGCTCGGATCGCTCACGCTTGCGCTCGCCGACACCGGTGCCGACATCGTCGCCATCGAGGTCGACCGCGGCGTGGTCCCGATCCTGCGCCACGTCGTCGCCGACCGGCCGAACGTGCGCGTCGTCGAAGCCGACGCGATGCAGCTCGACTGGACGGAGCTGCTCGCGGGCCACGACGACTGGGCGCTGGTGGCGAACCTACCGTACAACGTGGCGACGCCGCTGATCTGCGACCTGCTCGACGACGTGCCGTCGATCTCGACGATGCTGGTGATGGTGCAGCGCGAAGCCGCCGAGCGGTTCGCCGCCGCGCCGCGCACATCCGCCTACGGCGCGGTCAGCGTGAAGACCGCCTACTGGGCGACGGCGAAGATCGTCGGTCACGTGCCGGCGTCGGTGTTCGTGCCGAGGCCCAACGTCGAATCGGCGCTGGTCGCGATCACCCGGCGCCACCCCCCGACGACCGACCCGTCCACCCTGTTCTCGCTCGTGCGCGCCGGCTTCGGGCAGCGTCGCAAGATGCTGCGCCGATCGCTGGCGGGCATCGTCGCACCCGGCACCTACGAGGCCGCCGGCATCGCTCCGACGGCACGGCCCGAAGAGCTCGACGTCGACGCGTGGTGCCGGCTCACCGACGCCCACCTCGCCGCCTCGGCGGATGCCGACGCCCACGCCGATGCCCATGCCCGGGACGGCGATGACGACTGACGGTGCACGTTCGGGGGCGGGCGAGGCGGTCATGCTGCGCGCCCACGCCAAGTTGACGATCGGTCTGCGAATCACCGGCGTACGGGGCGACGGCTACCACCTGATCGACGCCGAGATGGTCAGCCTCGACCTTCACGACCTCATCACGCTCACGCCCGGCGGGTCGGGACTCACCGCGTCGGGCCCCTTCGCGCACGGCATCGCACTCGACGAGACCAACCTCGTCACGCGGGCCATGCGACTCGCCGGCGCCGGCACGGACGTCGGAGTGCACCTCGACAAGCAGATCCCGCACGGCGGTGGACTCGGCGGGGGCTCGACCGACGCCGCCACGGTGCTGCGCTGGTGCGGCATCGCAGCGACGGCGGCGGAGCTGGAACGAGTGTCGCACCTGGGTGCCGACATCCCGTTCTGCGTCGTCGGCGGGCGCGCCCGGGTGCGAGGCATCGGCGAGCTGGTGGAGCCGCTCCCCCACGTCGATCGCACGGTCACGCTGGTGATCCCGCCGCTCGGCGTCAGCACGCCGGCCGCCTATCGGGCGTGGGATGCCCTCGGCGGTCCGCTCGCCGACGGCCCCAACGACCTCGAACCGGCGGCGCTCGTCGTCGAACCCGAACTCCGCCGCTGGCGTGACCTGATCGGCGACCGAGTCGGTGAGGCACCCGTGCTCGCCGGCAGCGGCGCCACGTGGTTCGTCGAAGGCGAACGCGCAAACGCCCTCGACGATCTGGTCGACGAGGGCGCTCGAGTGGTGCTGGCACGAACCGTGCCGCTGGACGTGGCGACCAACCGCGACGCTGGCGACACCGCCTCCTGATGCTCCCGAATCGCACCGAGCAGTGCGATTGGAGAGTGCGCGGTGTCGGCGCCCGATCGGCCGATGCGGACGTGGAACTACTTGCGACGCTGGTGACGCGTGCGGCGCAGCATCTTCTTGTGCTTCTTCTTCCGCATGCGCTTGCGGCGCTTCTTGATCAGAGAACCCATAAGGGTCGCCACGCTACCGGGTCGGATCCGCTACGCCACCGTGGCAGCCTCCGCCCGGCGGGATACCGTGGAACCACCGACAGTTGAGTCAGTCCGGGGTCGTCTAATGGTAGGACAGCGGTTTTTGGTGCCGCGTGTAGGGGTTCGAATCCTCTCCCCGGAGCCATGAGCGTTTCCGCCATCATCCTCGCAGCCGGCGAGGGCACCCGCATGCGATCCACTCGGCCCAAGCCGCTGCACCTCATCTGCGGCCGGGCGATGGTGCTCCACGTCATCCACTCCCTCGAAGAGCTCGCGCCCGACCGCACCGCCGTCGTCGTCGGCCACGGCGCCGAGCAGGTCACCAAGAAGGTGCAGCAGATGGCGCCCGGCTGGGCCAACGTCGCCTTCGTCGAGCAGCACGAACAGAACGGCACCGGCGACGCCGCCTCCATCGGCATGACGGCGTTCGGCGGCGACGACTACGACGACGACTCCACGATCGTCGTGCTCCCCGGCGACACCCCGCTGCTGCGTCCCGGCACGCTGCGCGACCTCGTCGACACGCACGTCCAGTGCGGCAACGCGGCGACGCTGCTCACCAGCGTGATGGACGATGCCACCGGCTATGGCCGCGTGATCCGCAAGGCCGACGGCCAAGCGGCTCGCATCGTCGAACACCGCGACGCCGCGCCCGACGAACTCGACGTCAAGGAGATCTGCACCTCGATCTACGCGTTCCGTCGCGACCTGCTCGGGCCGGCGCTGCGCAAGCTGACCACCGACAATGCACAGGGCGAGTACTACCTCACCGAGGTCGTGTCGGTGCTCGCCGCGATGGGTCACCGCATCGGTGTGCTGCAGGCGCCCGCAGGCGAGACCCAGGGCGTCAACGACCGCTGGCAACTCGCGCTCGCCGAGCGCGAGCTGCGGTCGAGGACCAACCGAACGCACCTGTTGAACGGCGTGACGATGCTCGACCCGCGCCAGACGTTCATCGACGTCACCGTCACGATCGGCCGCGACGTCACGTTGTATCCGGGCACGATCCTGCAGGGGTCCACCGTGATCGGCGACGGCTGCGAGATCGGCCCGGACACGCGCCTCGTCGACTGTGCTGTCGGCCACGACTCGGTCGTCGAACACACCGTCGGCTACGACGCCGAGATCGGCCCGTCCGCCGTCGTCGGCCCGTACGCCCATCTTCCTGCCGGATCAAGTGTCGCTTCTCATGCGACCACCGGCGCCTTCTACACTGCTCCTGTCGGCTGACCCGCACCTTCGCCAACCACCAGCACCAGCACCATCCAGCACCGATCCAGCACGACAGGTACGACGTTCGGGGAGGACGTCAACTCATGGAGAAGGTCACCACCAAGCGACTGGCCCTCTACTCGGGCCGGACCCATCCTGAGCTGGCGCAGGAGGTCGCGACCCACCTGAACATCGAGTTGGGCCACGACAACCTCGTCGAATTCTCCAACGGCGAAGTGCGCTGCCGCTTCGGCGAGTCGATCCGCGGCTCGGATGTGTTCGTCATCCAGAGCCACTACGGCGTCGACCACCACTCGGTCAACGACTCGATCATGGAACACCTGATCATGATCGACGCCGCATCACGGGCCTCCGCCAAGCGGATCACGGCGGTGTGCCCGTTCTACGGCTACGCCCGCCAGGACCGCAAGGCCGAGGGGCGCGAGCCGATCACCGCCCGCCTGGTCGCTGACATGTTCAAGGCAGCCGGCGCCAAGCGGATGATCTCGATCGACCTGCACTCGGGGCAGATCCAGGGGTTCTTCGAGGGCCCGGTCGACCACCTCACCGCCATGCCCGTGCTCGAGGCGTACATCCGCTCACACGCGACCGAGCCCGTCATCGTGTCGCCCGACGCCGGTCGCATCAAGGTCGCCGAGCGTATGGCCCAGCACCTCAACGACTGCGGCGCCGACCTGGCCTTCATCTACAAGCGTCGGCCGAAGGGCACCGCCAACGTGTCGGAAGCCACCGAGGTGATGGGCGACGTCGAGGGCCGCCTCTGCGTGATCACCGACGACATGATCGACACCGCCGGCACGATCTGTGCGGCGGCCGAGCTTCTCGTGCAGCGCGGCGCCAGCGAGGTGTGGGCGATGGCGACGCACGGCGTGCTGTCCGGGCCGGCGATCGATCGGCTGAAGAATGCGCCGATCGCGCGGGTCGTGCTCACCAACACGCTGCCGCTGCCGCCCGAGAAGCAACTCGACAAGATCGAGGTGCTGTCGGTCGCCCCGCTGATCGCCGAAGCCCTCGGCGCCGTGTTCGACGACACCAGCGTCAGCGACATCTTCGACGGCGAAAACCTCGCCTGACCCCCAGCCGGTCGGCCCCCAGCCCCCAGCCTCCCTCTCCCGAAAAATCCCGCTGGTGTTGCGCTCAGCGCAACACAAGCGCGCCATTTCGGTGATCGTTTGCCGTTTTCCGGCCGGCAACACCCACTGCGAGGACGTGTTCGACGATGACCTCCTCGCCCTCGCGGCCCGCCAGCACGGGGTGCTGACGGTCCGACAACTGGCCGGCCGCGGCCGCAGCCGCTCCGCGATCAGCCGCGCTCGGAGTCGTGGCGTACTGGTCGACGTGGCTCCGGGTGTGGTCCGGGTCGCCTCGTCACCCGACACGTTCCGTCAGCGCTGCATGATCCTCCAGCTGCACGCCGGATCGGTCGGGTTCATCGGCGGCATGACCGCCGCCCGGATCCTCGGACTCCGAGCGATGCCCCTCGCCCCGGTGAACTACACCGCACCTCGATCGTTCCGACGCACCGTTCCATCGTGGGCGGATCTGCACATCACCCGTTGGTACGACCACGTCGCCGACCGCCAGGAACTCGCCGATGGTCTCGTCGTCGCCACACCGATGCGAATGCTGTGGGGGCTTGCAGCGTCGTTCAACCAGTTCCGCTTCGATCGCGCGGCGGAGGACGCATGGAATCTCGGCCTCATCGATCCGCAGACCGCCGCCGACTATCTCGAGGACCACCGTTGCCGGGGCAAGGACGGCGTGGCCCGGCTGGAGACCTGGCTGGAGGGCGCACTCGGTCGATCGCGGGCGACGCAGAGCAATCTCGAACGTCGCCTGATCGAGGCGCTCGAAGTGGTCGGGCTCCCGACACCGAGTCTGCAGTACCCCCTGACCCTGCGAAGCGGCGAAGTCGTGCATCTGGACATCGCCTGGCCCGACGTCAAGCTTGCAGTCGAGCCGGGAGATGCGTGGTTCCACAGTGGACGTCATGCCGTCCGGCGCGATCAGGCGCGCGATCGAGGTTGCGTGGAACTTGGGTGGCAGATCGTGAGGTTCGACGAATCGATCCGATCCGACTTCCTGTCGGCCGCGCGCCAGATCCGGAGAATTCACGCATCCCGCTGAACCACCAACCGAAATGGCGCGGTCACGTTGCGCTCAGCGCAACACCAGCGCGATTTTTCGGGGTGAGGGCGAGCTGAGAGGACAGCTGCTCGGCGGGAGGGGATGGCGGCGGGGGGCGGTAGATTGGGGCGCTGCTGTAACGACCTGGCGTCCATTGTGCGGACGTCGTCACGAGATTCGATGGAAGCCGATCACCATGTCTGAGACCGTTCTCACCGCCGAAATCGGCCGCCGCGCCGGAAGCTCCGATGCGCGTCGCCTCCGCGCCGACGGCAAGATCCCTGCCGTCGTGTACGGCCACGGGATGGATCCCATCAGCGTGTCGGTCGATCGTCGCGAGCTGCGCCAGGCGCTGTCAGGCGCCGCGGGCATGAACACGATCCTCGACCTCACCGTCGACGGCACCGTGTACCCGTCGCTGATCAAGGACATCCAGCGCCACCCGGTGAAGCGCTCGGTCCAGCACATCGACTTCATCCAGGTCAACCTCAACGAGGAGATCGTGGTGTCGATCCCGATCCACCTCGAGGGCGAAGCCAAGGACGTCTCGCAACACAACGGGCTCGTCGACCTCACCATGCAGGAGCTGCAGGTCCGCACCACGCCGCGAAGCATCCCCGACGGCATCACGATCGACATCACGGACATGACCATGGACACGGTCATCCGCGTCGAGGACCTCCCGCTTCCGTCCGGCGTCACCGCCGAGGCCGACCCGGAGACGCCGGTCGTCACCGTGCTCACGATGCGCACCCCCGTCCTCGACGACGAAGAGGCTGCAGCAGCCGAGGCCGCTGCCGAAGGCGAGTCCGGCGAAGCTGCCGGCGACAGCGCCGAAGCTGCCTCCGACTCCGACAGCGAGTGACGGGTCCGGCACCGGCCCGATGACCGGTCCCTGCCCGCGCTCCCGACCCGAAATGTCGCGTCGGTGTTGCGCTGAGCGACACACCCACGCGATTTTTCGGGGTTTGACGACCGTCGAGGTGCACTGATGGGACTGTTCGGGCGCATCGGCAAGGGGGCGCCGTACGACTGGTTGGTCGTCGGGCTCGGCAATCCGGGCGAGAAGTACGCCCGCACACGCCACAACGTCGGCGAGGAAGCGGTCCGGCTGCTCGCCGAGCGATGCGGCGTGACCCTGAAAGGCGGGCGTGACAACGCACTGGTCGCCGAGACCCGCCTCCCAGGGCCTGATGGTGACGAACGCGTCGTGCTGGCCTTCCCGATCACGTTCATGAACGAGTCGGGCCAGGCCGTCAGCGCACTCGTGCGCCGGTACCGCATCTCGACGCCCGAGCAGATCATCGTCGTGCAGGACGAACTCGACCTGCCGCCGGGCGAGCTCAAGATCAAGGCGGGTGGCGGGCTGGCCGGCCACAACGGGCTGCGATCGATCACCCAGCACCTCAAGACGCAGGACTACCTGCGGGTTCGTATCGGCGTCGGCAAGCCCGACCACAAGGACGTCGGCAAGGGCCACGTGCTGTCGAAGGTCCCGAAGCGCGAGCGCGAACTCCTCGACATCGAGATCGCCAACGCCGCGGACGCCGTCGAGTTGATCGTCGCCCGCGGTGTGGACGCCGCAATGCAGCGGTACAACGGCAGGCAATGACGCCGACCGACCAGGGCTCCTCCTCCCCCGCCCCGACCCGATCTGGCGCGACAACGTCCCGCTCAGCGCAACACGAGCGCGATTTTTCGGAGGGGGAGTCGACAGTGACCACGGCGCCGCTGGGGGCGTTGCCGGCGCTGTTGCGTGACGAGCCGGGGCTGACGCGAGCGCTCGGCGAGCCCGACGCACGCCTCGCCGTCGTCGAGGTGGCGCGCCCGATCTCGATCGCGGCACTGGCGACCCTGTCGTCGCGGCGACCGCTCGTCGTCAGCTGCCCGACCGGCACGATGGCGGGCCAGCTCGCCGACGACCTCGCCCAGTTCCTGCCGCCGGGCGAGGTGGTGCACTTCCCCGGATGGGAGACGCTGCCGTTCGAGCGCGTCAGCCCGAGCGTCGAGACGATGGGTCAGCGACTCGACGTCCTGTGGCGCCTGCGCGACCCGGACCGCTGCCCTGCCGTCATCGTCGCCGGCGTCCGTGCGCTCATGCAGAAGCTCGGGCCCGGCGCCACCACCGTCGAGCCGATCGTCGTGCGGCCCGGCAGCGAGATCGATCCCGACGTGCTCGGCCGCCGGCTGGTCGAGTTCGGCTACCGGCGCGAGGAGCTGGTGGAACACCGCGGCGAGTTCGCCCGGCGCGGCGCGATCGTCGACGTGTTCCCGTCGACCGCCGACGCTCCGATCCGCATCGACCTGTGGGGCGACGAGGTCGACCGCCTCACCCGATTCGGCGTCAACGACCAGCGCTCGACCGACGATCTCGACGAGGTGTGCATCTTCCCGGCACGCGAGCTGATGCCGACCGACGACGTGCGCGAGCGCGCCCGCCAGCTCGTGGCGAGCGAACCGTGGGGCCGTGAGCAGTGGGAGCGCCTCGCCGAAGGGGCCCACTTCGACGGCATGGAGAGCTGGCTGCCGTGGCTCGTCGACGAAGCGCAGCTGCTCACCGACGTGTTGCCGTCGAACGCCAAGGTGGTGCTCGTCGAGCCGCGCCGGATGCGCGACCGCGCCCTCGACCTGATCGCCGAAGAGGACGACCTCGCCCGCACGCTGGCGTCGACCTGGGCGCGCGATCCGGACAAGTCCTTCCCGCGCCTCCACGCCGATCCCGGCACGTTGCTCGACGGCGCCGGTTCGTTCTGGTCGATCGACTCCACCCCCGAGTCGCCCGACACGCCGCTGGTCGAAGCATCCGGCTGGGGTCCCGTCGCCGGCGACGGCTCCGGCCTCACCGACCGGCTGATCGAGCTGATCGGCCGGGGCTACCGCGTCGTCGTGGCGGCCGACGGCACCGGTTCGGCCCAACGACTCCACGATCTGCTGCTGAACAACGGGCTCGACTTCCCGATCGTGCGACCTGGCGCCGACGTGCCGACGGGCGGCAGCATCACCGTTGCCCCGCTGCACCGGGGTTGCTCCCTCCCGAACGCCAAGGTGGCGATCGTCGCCGAGAGCGACCTCACCGGCCGCCGCCGGGCCCACCGCACCGTGCGCAAGGCCAAGCGCGAGAGCGCGAGCACGTTCGAAGACCTCAAGGCCGGCAACTACGTCGTGCACCACCAGCACGGCGTCGGCAAGTACGAGGGCATGGTCAAGCGGGCGATCGGCGGCGTCGAACGCGACTACCTGCTGATCTCCTACAAGGGCGGCGACAAGCTGTACGTGCCGTCCGACCAGATCGACACGCTGCGCCAGTACGTCGGTGGCGAGGCGCCGAAGCTCCACAAGCTCGGCGGATCGGACTTCGCGAAGACCAAGAGCAAGGTCCGTTCCGCTGTCCGCGAGATCGCCCAGGAACTGGTGGTGCTCTACCAGAAGCGCGTCAACGCCGAGGGCCACTCGTTCGCGCAGGACACGCCGTGGCAGGCCGAGATGGAAGAGGCGTTCCCCTACGTCGAGACGCCCGACCAGCGCACGGCGATCGACGACATCAAGCGCGACATGGAGCTCGCCCACCCGATGGACCGGCTGCTGTGCGGCGACGTCGGCTTCGGCAAGACCGAGGTCGCGATCCGCGCGGCGTTCAAGGCGATCCAGGACGGCAAGCAGGTCGCGGTGCTCGCGCCGACGACCCTGCTCGCCACGCAGCACGGCAACACGTTCGCCGACCGCTTCGCCGGCTTTCCGATCCGCGTCGAGACGCTGTCGCGGTTCCTCACCGCCGGCCAGGCCAAGCAGGTGATCGAGGGCGTCAAGAGCGGCGAGGTCGACTGCGTGATCGGCACCCACCGCCTGCTCGGCAACGACGTGAAGTTCAAGGATCTGGGTCTGTTGATCGTCGACGAGGAGCAGCGCTTCGGCGTGCAGCACAAGGAGACGATGAAGAAGATGAAGACGAACGTCGACGTCCTCACGCTCTCCGCCACGCCGATCCCGCGCACGCTCGAGATGTCGCTCGTCGGCATCCGCGATCTTTCGCTGCTGCAGACGCCGCCCGCCGACCGCATGCCGATCCTCACCTACGTCGGCGAGTACGACGAGCGGGTGGCGATCGAGGCGATCCGCCGCGAGCTGCTGCGCGAAGGCCAGGTGTTCTGGGTGCACAACCGCGTGCAGTCGATCGACACTGCAGCGCACCGGCTGCGCGAACTCGTCCCCGAGGCGCGCATCGCGATCGCCCACGGGCAGATGGACGAAGGCACGCTCGAGACCGTCGTGCAGGACTTCTGGGACGGCAACTACGACGTGCTCGTGTGCACGACGATCATCGAATCGGGCATCGACATGCCGACGGTCAACACGCTGGTGGTCGAACGGTCGGATCTCCTCGGCCTCGGCCAGATGCACCAGCTGCGCGGCCGCGTCGGGCGTTCGGGGTCACGCGCCTACGCGTACCTCTTCTATCCGCGCGACAAGGTGCTGACCGAGGAGGCCTACGAACGGCTGCGCACGATCGGCGAGTCGACCGATCTCGGCTCGGGCTTCAAGATCGCGATGCGCGACCTGGAGATCCGCGGCGCCGGCAACCTGCTCGGCGAGTCGCAGTCCGGCCACATCGCGGCGGTCGGCTACGACCTGTACTGCCAGATGGTCACCGAGGCGGTCAGCGAGATGAAGGGTGAGCCGCAACCCGACGCGCCCGCCGAGATCAAGCTCGACGTGCCGACCGACGCCTACCTGCCGACCGACTACGTCGAGAAGGAGGAGCTGCGGCTCGAGGCGTACCGACGGCTGGCGGCGGTGACGACCGCGGCCGAGGTCGACGACATCCGCACCGAGTGGGAGGACCGCTACGGCCCGCTGCCCGAGCCGGCGGCCGCGCTGCTGCAGGTGGGCCACCTGCGCGCCGAGTGCCACCGCCTCGGGATCAACGACATCCAGATCTCCGGGTCGGCGTCGACGGGCGGCACCGCCAAGCTGGCGCCCCTGCAGCTCAAGCTCTCCGAGACGATGCGCCTGCGCCGAATCTCCAAGGGTGCCAAGTACAAGGAGGACCTCGGCCAGCTCGTCGTGCCGCTCCCCCGCGGCGCCGACGCCAGCACCTTCCTCGCCGGCTTCCTCCGCGATCTCGTCCCCGCCGACACCTGACCGTCTCGCCGCCGGCGGCCCTTCGGCATTCGGACCCGGAAGGACCGGCGGTTCCGGGGGACCTGGGCTGAAGGGACCAGGGCGGGTAGCGTTCGGCGGGTGAATCGACGTCTCCCGCTCGCGTTGTCCGTCGCCGCGATCGCGGCACTCGCCGCAGGGTGCTCCACGTTCTCCGACAGCGACAACGTCGCCCGTGTCGGTGACACGGCGCTGACCTCCGACGAGTTCCAGGCCCAGCTCACCGAAGCGGGCGCCCCGAGCGACCAGCTGCTGCCCGCCGATGCCGTCCGCGCACAGATCACCAGCTGGATCCAGGAGCAGGTTGCCGCCGACGACTCGACGGGCATCGACGCCGACGAGGCCGCTGCCCTCTACGACGCCGGCATCGCTTCGGGCGGAACCGCCTGCATCAGCGGCATCGTCGTCGAGGACCGTGACACCGCCGAACGCATCGCCGGCGATCTCGCCGACGGCGCCGACTTCGCCGAGCTGCTCGCCGCCGAGAACCTCGATCCGAGCCTCGGTGACGTCGGTGGCGACGTCGGCTGCATCGCCGCCAGCCAGGTCGAAGAGGCCGCCGACATCGAATTCGTCCAGGTCGCGGCGTCGCTGTCGGCCGACAACCCGGTCGACATCTCACCGCTCGTCGACCCCCAGGGCAACGAGTTCGCCTGGGTCGTGCTCGCGTTCCGACCGTTCGCCGAGCTCTCCCCCGCCGACGTCGACACGGTCACCACCGCCATCGATTCGGCCAACCGGCTCGCGACCGCCGACGTGTTCGTCGACCCGCGCTACGGCACGTTCGACGCCGCCACCGGCCAAGTCGTCGCACTGGGCTGACGAATGGAGCGAGTCGAGCGGCCGCGCATCGTCGTCGTCGGTCTCGGCCCCGGCGGCCACGACCACGTCACCGTCGACACGCTGACGGCGATCGAGCGGGTGACGCACCGCTACCTGCGCACCGCGATCCACCCGTCGGCCGATCTCGTGCCCGATGCGATCACGTTCGATCACCTCTACGACACCGCCGACACGTTCGACGACGTGTACAGCGAGATCGCCGAGACCCTCGCCGCAGCCGCCGCGGATCACGGTGAGATCCTGTACGCGGTGCCCGGCTCTCCGCTCGTGCTCGAACGCACGGTGCGTCACCTGCTCGAACGAGACGACCTCGAGTGCGACGTACGACCGGCGATGTCGTTCCTCGACGTGGCATGGGCCCGACTCGGCATCGATCCGGTCGAGGCCGGCGTCCGCCTGGTCGACGGCCACCGGTTCGCCACCGCCGCCGCGGGCGAGCGAGGTCCACTCCTCGTCGCGCACACGCATGCCAACTGGGTCCTGTCGGACATCAAACTGGCGGTCGACGAGGCGGTCGGCGACGAGGCGGTGACGATCCTGCATGCGCTCGGCACGCCCGACGAACGAATCGTGGAGGTCGCCTGGGCCGAACTCGATCGCACGATCGAGGCCGACCACCTCACCTCGCTGTGGATCCCCCACCTCGCCGCACCGGTCGGCACGGCGTACGTGCGCTTCCACCAGCTGACCCGCACGCTGCGCGAGCAGTGTCCCTGGGACATCGAACAGACGCACGAGTCGCTCGTGCCCCATCTCCTGGAGGAGACCTACGAGGTCGTCGATGCGATCGACGGTCTGGACGCCGACGACCCCGCGACCGACGAGCACCTGATCGAGGAACTCGGCGACCTGCTCTACCAGATCGAGTTCCACGCCACGATCGCCGAACAGGAGGGGCGCTTCACGATCGCCGACGTGGCCACGGGCATCCACGACAAGCTCGTGCGCCGTCACCCGCACGTGTTCGGCGACCTCGTCGGCACCGATCTCGACACCGACGACGTGCTCACCAACTGGGACGACATCAAGCGCGAGGAGAAGGGCCGCACGTCGGTGTTCGACGGCATCGCAAGGTCGATGCCGGCCCTCGCCTACGCCGCGAAGGTGGGCGCCAAGGCCTCGAAGGTCGGGTTCGACTGGCCCGACGTCGATGGTGCGCTGCCCAAGATCGCCGAGGAGACCGCCGAGCTGCACGCTGCGATCGACGGCCTCGACGACGCCGCCACCGCCGACGAACTCGGCGACCTGCTGTTCGCGGTCGTCAACGTCGCCCGTCACCTCCGCCTCGATCCCGAACTGGCGCTGCGTGCAGCGACCGACAAGTTCCGTACGCGCTTCGAACGCGTCGAACGGCTGGCACGCGACCGATCGATCGACCTGCGCAGCGCCGACCTGGCGACCCTCGACGGCCTGTGGGACGAGGTCAAGTCGCACGCCGACCCGTCGCGCTGACTCCGAAACGTGCGGCCGGGCGCACCGACCGGGACGTCGGTGTTCGCAGCGCGCGGCCGTGGTGGTGGGCGATCACGGGAGCGCGCGAGCGCCGCGTTCAGGCGTGGTGGTGGTCGATGACCGGTGACGCCTCGGGGCCTGGCGGCGGCTGCGCCGCGAGTGCGGCGAGCGTCTGTTCCCACTCGTTGCGCCACCGAGTCCAGCGCAGTTCGATCACCTCGTCGAACACCGTCGTCGCCCGCCAGGTCGACATCGCGAACATCAACGCCGGCACGCCGTACAGCACCGCGACCTGCACCATGCGTTCCACGTCGGTGAACCCGCCGTCGGCGAGCACGTCGTGCAGGCCGAGCGCCATCACCGCGAGCACGCCGACCGTGGCGACGAGCGGCAGCCAGAACCACGCCGCGACGACTCGCACCGGCGCGCCGATGCGGTGGGCCTGACGGACGTGGTAGCGGAACGGCAACCACACCATCACGAAGCAGGCGAGGATCGCGACGACGCCGATCACGATGGGTCCGAGATCGTCGCTGCCCTCGCCGAAGCGCTCGCGCAGTGCGTCGACGACGGCGATCGCAGCGACCGGAGCGACGAACGCACCGAGCCACAACACGATCGCGACCCAGGCGCGTGAGGTACGTCGATAGCGCGTCGCTGGGACGAGGCGGGCAGCGTCGAGCATGGCCAGTGCACTCCAACCGACGAGCATGACGGCGGCCATCACGTGTGGGACGACCACGAACGTGGTGTCCATCGCACCGGGCTCTGCGTACTCGCGCAGGAGCACCACGACGATGCCGACCAACTGCGAGAGTGCGAGGAGGTAGCGCAGCCACCACGTGGCGAACAGACGCGGTGGAGGCTCCGACCGCAGCGCCGCGAACGAGTGACCCCCGAGGGCGACATGAGCGTCCGACGGGTGCTCCACCGGCGGCTGGATCGACGTGTACTGCGACGCCATCGCCGACGGCGATCCGGTCGTCGGGTCCGGCGACGGCGCGACTGGCGGTGGCGGCACGACGGCTGCCGGCGCGACGGGAGGGGGCGGCACGACCGCGGACGCCACCGCTGCCGGCGCTACGGGCGGGGGCGGCACGACGGCCGGCGCCACCGCTGCCGGCGGGACCGGGGGCGGCGCTGGACCCGGGGGGACGAACGGTGGGGACACCGGAGGCGGCACGACAACGGCCGGCGGCGCCGGAGGTGGTGGGAACGGCGCGACGTCGACGGACTGGTCGGGAAGACTGCGCCGACCGCTCATCGCTCGGCCGCCGCCTTCGAGCGCTCGCTCAGCGCGGTCCGTTGGGCCACGAGCATGTTGTGATGGTCGGCCTCGTGCCGGCACGCACGCGACAGCGCATGGCAGCCTTCGGTGACCGACATCGTCGAGCAGAGCTGGATCAACGCACCGATCGCGAGGTAGCCGGACAGCCGACCGATGTCGGTGGTCGTCACCGAATCGGGCAGCCGCGACAGTCCACCGAGACCCTGCACGTGGATGAGCATGAGCACGCTCAGGGCGTACACGATGCGCAGCGGCGTCCGTTGCGCACCGACCGCCTCGGCGCTGCGTTCGAGCACGAGGAACGGGACGGCGAGCACAGCGGCCTGGGCGGCGAAGCCGAGCATCACGCCGGCGATCGTTGCGTCGACGATCACCCGGTCGGCGATCCACCACACCCCGGCGGCCGCAGCCGGCCAGGCCAGCGCAGCGATCAACGGGTTCCGTCGTCGGCCCGACGTGCGGCGCACGTTCGACACGGTGACGAACGTCCAAACGGCCACTGCCGCGAGCAGCGCTGCGGTCACGCCGGTCGACGCCGTGCGCAGCGCATCGAGCGAGTCCCACATCCGCTGGCGCTCGCTGAGCAGCGCAGCGCCGTTGCGCGAGTCGAGCCACACCTTGCCGGTGAGCGCAGCGCCGACCATGCTGAGCAGTGCGAGCCCGGCCAGCAGTGTGACGACGACGAGTCGCAGCAGGTCGGCGCCGGGGAGCAATTCGATCCGCTTCGTGGTGTCGCCGGGACCGATGCGGCGTTGTCCGGGCGATCGTTCCGATCGCCGAAAACTCACTGGCACTCGCGGCACCCGGACGGCGGCGGGCATCGGCGACGCCGATCGCCTCCTCGACCGCCGAAGCGGCACGCCAGGCGAGCAGCACCGTCACCACGAAGGGCCCGATCGCCACGACGGCGACCACCCAGAGCGGCACCCAACCCGACGCATCGGTCAGCTCCGAGCGAGCCGATTCGAACGTGCCGGTCGTCGAGTCGATCGCCGCATACCGCAGCGCGACGATCGATGCGACGCCGACGATCGCCATCACGACGGGAACCCACATCCACTGTGCGACACGAACCGACGATCCACCGACCTGGCGTACGACGCCGGCGAGATGGTTCATCGGCCGATACGTCGTCGGGACCGCCAGGAGCAGCGCAACGAAGGCAACCGCCAGTGGAACGACCGACACCGTCTGATCACCGCTCGACCCGACGCGTCGGCCGGCGACGGCGACGACAGCCAGGGCGATCGCCACGAACACGAACGGCACGATCCACGTGCGGACCGCCACCTTCGGGTCGGGGATGTTCGCCCGGACGGCGGGCCCGACGAGGCGCCGGGCGTTGTCGGTGGTGATCCAGGTCCACCCGAGCACGCACAGCACCACCGCGATGCCGGCAGCGATCGACATCGACATCAGCCCGTTCGACCACGCCTGATCGTCGGTCAGCCGCTGGACCTGCCAACCGATCGTGGCCGACATCGCAGCCAGTGCGATCGCTCCGACCATCCGCCACGGCGTCATCGGGCGAAGTGGCGCCGGTGCCAGCACGCCCGCGGCCGGCGGGCGGGGCGACGTCGACGAGGCCGACGACGACGGGGTCGTCGGCATGATCGCTGTCCGCGGTCCAGGATCCAGCGGTTCCATGTCGACGTCATCGACCGCGAGGCTGAACAACTTGAGGGAAATCTGCCGGGCAATCGTCGGCGCTCCTTCGGCGACTCTGCGACGAGTCGGGTCCAACGGCTCTCCGACGGCATCGGCGTCCTCGGATACGTTGGGGCCATGAGCGAGATCCTGAGCATCACCGGCCGCGAGATCCTGGATTCGAGGGGCAACCCCACCGTCGAGGTCGAGGTGCTCCTCGATTCCGGCGCGATGGGCCGCGCAGCGGTGCCGTCGGGTGCGTCGACCGGCGAACACGAAGCGGTCGAACTGCGCGACGGCGGCGACCGCTACGGCGGCAAGGGCGTGCTCACCGCGGTCGGGTTCGTCAATGACGAGATCGCCGACGCGCTCGAAGGATTCGACGCCACCGACCAACGGTTCCTCGACCGGGTGATGCTCGACCTCGACGGCACCGACAACAAGTCGCGCCTCGGCGCCAACGCCATCTTGGGTACGAGCCTCGCAATCGCGAAGGCGGCCGCCATCGAACTCGACCTGCCGCTGTATGCCTATCTCGGCGGCCCGAACGCCCACGTGCTGCCGGTCCCGATGATGAACGTGATCAACGGCGGTGTCCACGCCGACAACTCGATCGACCTGCAGGAGTTCATGGTGATGCCGGTCGGCGCCCCCAGCTTTTCCGAGGCGCTGCGCTGGGGTACCGAGACGTATCACGTGCTCAAGCGGGTGATCCACGATCGCGGCCTGTCGACCGCCGTCGGCGACGAAGGCGGGTTCGCGCCGAACCTCGACTCGAACGAAGAAGCGATCCGGGTGCTCGTCGAAGCGATCGAGAAGGCCGGCTTCACGCCCGGCGACGACATCGCCATCGCCCTCGATCCTGCGACCAGCGAGATCTTCCGCGACGGCGCCTACCACCTCACCGGCGAGGGCAAGGTGCTGTCTCCGGCGGAGATGACCGACTACTGGAAGCGCCTCGTCGACAGCTATCCGATCGTCTCGATCGAGGATGCGATGGACGAGAACGACTGGGAGGGCTGGGCGACGCTCACCGCGGCGGTCGGCGACAAGGTGCAGCTCGTCGGCGACGACCTGTTCGTCACCAACTCGACGCGGCTGCAGATGGGCATCGAGCAGCACGTCGCCAATTCGATCCTGGTCAAGGTGAACCAGATCGGCTCGCTGACGGAGACCTTCGACACGGTGCAACTGGCGACCCGCCACGGCTACACGTCGGTGATGAGCCACCGCTCCGGCGAGACCGAGGACGCCACGATCGCCGACCTCGCCGTCGCCACCAACTGCGGCCAGATCAAGACCGGCGCCCCCGCCCGCAGCGACCGCGTCGCCAAGTACAACCAGCTGCTGCGCATCGAGTCCCAACTCGGCGACACCGCCGAATACCGCGGCCGAAGCGCCCTCGCGCCGCTCTGACTTCTCGGCCTCACCGAACGTCGGTGATCGACTGTCGAGGTCGGCCTCGTCCGGCTCGTCGCTGGCGCTCCCCTACTGGTGGCGGGCTCGTCGACCGCTCCGCTTCGCTACTGGTGGCGGGCTCGTCGACCGCTCCGCTTCGCTACTGGTGGCGGGCTCGTCGTCCGCTCCGCTTCGCTACTGGTGGCGGGCTCGTCGTCCGCTCCGCTTCCTCCTCGCGCCGCCTCCGGCTCGTCGCTGGCGCTTCCCTCGCCGGCGCGCCATCTCCGATGAGCGAACCGACCACATAGCCGGTGCCTCGCTCATCGCACGCACCAACACCACCACACCGATGAGCGAACCGACCACATAGCCGGTGCCTCGCTCATCGCACGCACGACGGCGGGGGACGATCGTGCCACGCAATCGCGAGCCCGGGCTGCGAGAATGACGCAGTGAGCCGCTCACGCACGACGTCGATCCAGAGGCCGAAGGAGCCTGCGAAGGCGTCCGACGAGGGGCGTTCGCGGCTGGGCGACTTCACGCGGCCGATCCCCATCGAGAAGCGGATCTTCCGGCGTCCGAAATTCGCCATCTTCAGCGGCGTCGCCGTCCTCCTCGTGATCGGCACGATCGCCGCGGCGGTGTTCATCCTGCCGGTCGGCACCTGGTTCGACCAGGGCGACCAGCTGGAACAACGACAGGCCGAACTCGACGAGCTGCAGCGCGTCAACGGTCAACTGTCGGGCGAAGTGGAACGGCTGCGCACCGACGACGGCGTACGTGAAGCGGCGCGCGAGGAGATCGGTTTCGTCGAGGAAGGTGACCAGCGCTCGACGATCCTGCCGCTGCCGCCCGTGCCCCGAGATCTCCCCGACGGTTGGCCGTACAACGTGGTCACCCAGATCTTCGCCGCCCGCACGGCTGGGCCTGCGCCCGCCGTGGCCGACTAGGTTCGCAGGCGATCACCGAGACCCGATCACTCCATCCGATCACTCCGACGATCGATTCATCAACAAGGGGGCACACGTGGCCGGCAGCATCCTGGGGACCCGAGTACAGCGCAAGGAAGATCCCAAGTTCCTCACGACCGGCGGCATGTACGTCGACGACCTCCACGAGGACGTCCTCACCGGCGCACTCCACGTCGTGTACGCCCGCTCGGCGGTCGCCCACGGCACGATCCTGTCGATCGACGTCGACGGAGCGAAGGACATGCCGGGCGTCGTCGCAGTGTTCACCGCCGAGTCGCTCGCTCTCGAGCCGGTGCCGTCGGCGTTCAATCCCACCGTGGCCCGCACGCTGCTCGCGAGCGACAAGGTCCGCTTCGTCGGCGAACCGGTCGCCGCGATCGTCGCCGAGACACTCGCCCAGGCCACCGACGCCGCCGAGATGGTGTTCGTCGACGTCGACTTCCTCCCGGCGCTCATCGACATCGAGGCGTCGATGGCGTCGGAGACGTTGATCTTCGAGGCCGCCGGTTCGAACGCCGTGTTCGACACCACCGCGCTCGGCATGCCCGAGAACACCGCCACCGACGACTACTTCGCCGACTGCGAGGTCGTCGTCACCGGACGCTTCCTCAACCAGCGGGTCGCACCCTGTCCGTTGGAGGTTCGCGGTTCGGCGGCCGCGTGGGTCGACGGGCGCCTGCACCAGTGGCTCTCCACGCAGCACGCCCAGGGCGTCAAAGCGCCGATCGCGACGGCCAACGGCGTGGAACCCGACCAGGTCCGCGTCATCACGCCCGACGTCGGCGGAGCGTTCGGCGCGAAGATCGGCACCTACCCCGAAGAGATGCTCCTCGGCCCGATCTCGAAGGCACTCGGGCGGCCGGTCCGTTGGCGCGAGACGCGAAGCGAATCGATGATGAACATGGGCCACGGCCGCGCCCAGCTGCAGTACGTCACCATCGGTGGCACCCGTGAGGGCAAGGTCACCCATTACCAGCTGCACCTGTTCCAGGACGCCGGTGGGTTCATGGACGTCGGCGGCGTGCTCGGCTTCGCGATGACCCGCCCGATGGCCCAGGCGGTGTACGACATCGCGAACGTCGAGTGCCGTGCCACGACCGTGCTGACCAACACGACCCCGACCGTGCCCTACCGGGGCGCCGGCCGTCCCGAGGCGACCGCCGCTGCCGAACGGGCGATGGATCTGTTCGCCGCGGAGATCGGCAAGGATGCCGCCGAGGTTCGCCGCATGAACCTCATCCCGAAGTTCCTCGAGCCGCACGCCACCGCGATCGGCCACACCTACGACGTCGGTGACTACGAAGGTGCGCTCGACAAGGCGCTCGAGGCAGCGGGCTATGGCGACCTCCGCGCCGAGCAGGCACGACGCCGGGAAGCCGGCGACGACAAGCAGCTCGGTATCGGCGTCAGCGTCTACGTCGAGATCACCGGCGGCGTCGATCCGATGGGCGAGGCGGCCAAGATCGAGGTGCAGGACGACGGATCCGCGCTCGTGTACACCGGCACATCGCCGCACGGCCAGGGCCATGACACGTCGTGGTCGATGATCGCGAGCGACCAGACCGGCATCCCGATGGACCAGATCACGTTGATCTGGGGCGACACCGACCTGGTGCCCGAGGGCGGCGGGACGATGGGGTCGCGCTCACTGCAGGTCGGAGGCGTGGCGGTCAACAAGGCGTCGATCGAACTGGTCGAGAAGGCCCAGAAACTGGCGGCCTCGCTGCTGGAGGCCGACGAGGCCGACATCGTGCTCGACAAGGACCACGGCGCATTCCACGTCGCCGGCACACCGGCGGTGTCGAAGACCTGGGCCGACCTCGCCGTCGCCGCCAAGAGCCAGGGTGACGAGCTGACGATCGACACCCGCTTCGACGCCGGGCAGGCGACGTTCCCGTTCGGCGCTCACGTCGCAGTCGTCGAGGTCGACACCGCCACGGGCCACGTGCGCCACCTCCGTCAGGTCGCGTGCGATGACGCCGGCCGGGTGGTCAATCCGATGCTCCTCGACGGCCAGATCCACGGCGGCATCGCCCAGGGCACGGCGCAGGCGCTGCTCGAAGAGGTCCGCTACGACGAGGACGGCAACCCGGTCACGTCGAACCTCGCCGACTACGGGATGATCTCGGCCACCGAGCTGCCGAGCTTCGAGGTGATCCACATGGAGACTCCGACGTTCGTCAACCCGCTCGGCGCCAAGGGCATCGGCGAGTCCGGCACGATCGGTTCGACACCTGCCGTCCAGTCGGCGGTGATCGACGCCGTGAGCCACCTCGGCGTCCGCCACATCGACATGCCCGCCACCGCCGAGAAGGTCTGGCGAGCCATCCAATCCGCGACGACCTGACCGTTACGCCAGGGGTCAGACCCCAGGTGTAACGGCCACTCGCCCGCACCAACCCACGATGCGTTACACCTGGGGTCTGACCCCTGGCGTAACGAGAGGAGCGACATGACCACCACCGAGCATCCACGTACGAGCTTCACCAGCTTCGAGGAGTCGACCGCCGAGGACTGGGCGATCATCGCGCCGCAGTTGGCGATCACCCAGTCGTTCGTCGCCGAGCGGGTGATCGAGCTGATGCGCGCCCTGGAGTTCGACCACGGCGGCTTCCCCGTCAACCGCCTCGAACACAGCCTGCAGACCGCCACCCGGGCCGAGCGCGACGGCCGCGACGACGAGTACGTGCTGTGTGCGTTGCTGCACGACATCGGCGACACGCTCAGCCCGTACAGCCATCCCGACATCGCGGCGGGCATCCTCAAGCCGTTCGTGTCCGAGGCGAACCACTTCATGGTCAAGCACCACGGCGAGTTCCAGGGCTACTACTTCTGGGACTACATCGGCCTCGACAAGAACGCCCGCGACAAGCACCGCGACTCGCCGTACTTCGAGTACACCGAGGAGTTCTGCGCGAAGTACGACCAGACCGCGTTCGACGCCGACTACGCCAGCAATCCGCTCGAGCACTACGAACCGCTGATCCGCGAGCTGCTGCACGGCCGCTGATCGCGGCTCGCCCGCAGCGGCGGGAACCGGTGTGGCGACGGCGCCAAGGGCTACCGTCGGCGGCGTGAACGACTCCGCGATCCGCCGGCTGCGACGCGCCGTCGGCATGGTGTTCGCCGTTGTCGTCGTCGGGGTCATCGGCTACTGGCTCTTCGGGATGAGCCTCACCGATGCCACCTACCAGACGGTCACCACGATCACGACGGTGGGCTTCCGCGAGCTCCAGGACTTCAACAATCTCGAGCAATGGTTCACGATCGCCATCATCGTCACCGGTGTCTCGACGGTGCTGTACACCTTCACGTTGGGGGTGCAACTGGTGGTGGAAGGAGAACTCGGTAACTTCGTCGGGAGGCGGATGATGGATCGCGAGATCAACAAGATGTCGGGCCACACGATCGTGTGCGGCTGGGGGCGCGTCGGGCGAGCGGTCGCCGAGGACCTCGTCGAGGCCGGACACGCCGTCGTCGTCGTCGACGTCGATGCCGACCGGGTCGCCGACGTGCCGCACCCCACGATCGTCGGCGACGCCACGCTCGACTCGACGCTGCGAGCCGCCGGCATCGACCGCGCGCGGGCGCTGATCGCCGCGCTCGAAGGCGACGCCGAGAACCTGTTCGTCACGCTGTCCGCGCGGGCGATCGTGCCCGGGCTGTTCATCGTCGCACGGGCCCGCCAGGACGAGAGCGTGCCCAAGCTCGCCAACGCCGGCGCCGACCGGGTCGTCAATCCGCAGGAACTCGGCGCAGCGCGCATGGCGTCGTTCGTCGCGCGGCCGCACGTGGCGGAGTTCGTCGACGTCGTGATGCACGAACGGTCGCTCGAGTTCCGGATGCAGGAGTTCGACGTCCCCGAGGGCTCGCCGCTCGCCGGCCACACCCTGCGCGAAGCCGACCTGCGCAAACGAGCCGGCGTGTTGGTGCTGGCGCTGCGCCGCGTCGACGGCTCGTTCACGACGAACCCCGACCCCGACATCGTGATCGAACCACATCAGGTGCTGATCGCCGTCGGCACCGACACCGACTTCGACCGCCTCGACAAGGTGGCACGATGAACGGTGGCACGATGAACGGTGCCGATGGACGGTGGGCCGGCGGGCGCGCTGCATCACGCTGACGGCCCCACCCACGTACTGCTCGACCTCGACGGCACGATCTCGGATTCGTCGCCCGGCATCGCCCGCTCACTGCAGCACGCCTTCGCCGTGTGCGGCTACGAACCGCCGACCGACGAGGAGGTCCGCACCGTGATCGGGCCGCCCTTCGAGATCGGCCTGCCCGAACTGGGCATCCCCGTCGATGACCTCGAACGTGTCGTCGACGCCTACCGCGACCGCTACGAGGACGTCGGGCTGTTCGAGAACACGGTGTATCCCGGCATCGTCGACATGCTCGACGAACTGGCGGCCGCCGGACACACGCTGTCAGTGGCGACCGCGAAGCCCGAGCCGACGGCGAAACGGATCATCGAACACTTCGGCCTCACCGACCGCTTCGAGGTCGAGGCCGGTGCCACCATCGAGATCGGGCTGGGCCGCCGGACGAAGGCCGACGTGATCAACTTCGCGCTGATCGAGTTGCGCCTCGGCCCGTCGGACCTGCGCCGTGTGGTGATGGTGGGCGACCGCAACCACGACGTCGAGGGCGCCCACCTCAACGGCATCGACTGCATCGGCGTCACGTGGGGCTTCGGTTCCGCCGAGGAACTCCATGGCGCCGGGGCGGCCGCCGTCGTCGACACGCCGGGCGAAGTTGCCGCGGCCGTGATGGCGACGTACCGTTCGGTGCGGCCATGAGCACCACCGCCGACCAACCACCGATCCACACGGCGTCGCCGGCGCCACAGACGGTCGCCGCAGCGTCGTCGTCGGCCGACCGGTTCATGCGGCGCCTCCTGCGTCTCCCCGAGGGACGCACCGCCACCGCCGCCGAAGCCCGCTCGGCGTTCCAGAAGTCGTTGTTCATCAGCACGTGCCGGTGCCTGCTGATGTACATCATCTTCCCGTTCGTGCTCCCGGCGGTCGGCATCGCACGCGGTGTCGGGCCGTACATCGGCGTCACGATCGGCGTGCTGGCGATGGTGTCGATCGTCTACAGCATCCGCCGCTTCTGGCGGGCGAACCACTCCAAGCGCTGGCACTACACGGTGTTCGGCACCGTGATCATCGGCTTCCTCGTCTACCTGGCCGTCAAGGACCTGTCGACGATCCTGTCCTGATCTCGCGCTGCGCCGAGGCGTGACCGGCGTGGCGTGCGAGTTGCGTCATGCTCGATGTCGACGTGACGACGCCGATGGTGCATGATGGGGAGCCGACACCGTGCGACGGGGTCGCTCATCCACCACGACATCACTCGACACACTTGGGGGCACCAGTGGAGATCACGGTCACCGTCAACGGCACGCAGCACACCCACGACGTGGAGCCGCGCACGCTGCTCGTGCAGTACATCCGCGAGCACGTCGGCTTGACCGGTACGAACATCGGCTGCGACACGTCGTCGTGTGGCGCCTGTTCGCTCCACCTGAACGGCGAGGCCGTCAAGAGCTGCACCGTGCTCGCCGTGCAGGCCGACGGCACCGACATCCGCACGATCGAGGGGATGGCCGACGCCGACGGAACCCTGCACCCGATGCAGCAGGCATTCATGGAGAACCACGGCCTGCAGTGCGGCTACTGCACACCCGGCATGGTGATGGCCGCCACCAGCCTGCTGGAGGAGAATCCGAACCCGACCGAGGACGAGGTCCGCATCGGCCTCGAGGGGAACCTCTGTCGCTGCACCGGCTACCACAACATCGTCAAGTCGGTCCTCGCCGCAGCGTCGGCCGGAGCCTGAACAACCAACTGTCACACGGTGCCGGGCCAAACGTGACAGTTCGTGCAACTGTCGCGTCGGACCCGGCACGGTATGACAGAACGAGCGTCGACTGGATGGGGGTCCAGACATGACCATCACGCAAGATCCGACAACCGACACCGGAGTGATCGGCAGCCGTCGATTGCGCAAGGAGGACCCGGTCCTGCTCACGGGCGAGGCGGTGTTCACCAACGACATGAAGGTGCCGGGTGCGCTGTACATGGCAGTGCTGCGCAGCCCGTACGCCCACGCCCGCATCGTCTCGATCGACACGAGCGCAGCCGAAGCGATGGCCGGCGTCAGCGCCGTCTACACCGGCGCCGATCTGTCCGACCTGTGGGCCGCACCGATGCCGTGTGCGTGGCCGGTCACCGACGACATGTTGAATCCGCCGCACCACCCGATCGCCACCGACACCGTCAACTACGTCGGTGACGGCGTGGCGGTGGTGCTCGCCGAGAGCGATGCGATCGCCCACGACGCGATCGAGGCGATCGACGTCACCTACGACCCGCTCGAGGCGGTCACCGACCTCGAGGACGCCCTGTCCGACCGGGTCATCGTCCACGCCGACCTCGGCACGAACTCGTCGTACACCTGGAACCTGCTCGTCGAGGAGACCGACGGCGCCGTCCAGCGGGCGTTCGACGAGGCGACCTACACGGTGACCGAGCGCTACGTCCAGCAGCGCCTGATCCCGATGGCGATGGAGCCGCGCGCCGTCGTCGCCGTGCCCCAGCCGTTCGGCGGCGACCTCACGCTGTACACCGCCACCCAGATCCCCCACGTCCTCAAGGTGATGGTCGCCGTCACGCTCGGCGTGCCCGAGCACCAGCTCCGCGTCGTCGCCCCCGCCGTCGGCGGCGGGTTCGGCGCCAAGCTCGACGTGTACGCCGAGGAACTGCTGTGCGTGGCGCTCGCCCGCAAGCTCGGCACTCCGGTGCGCTGGAACGAGACCCGCTCGGAGAACACCGTCGCCAGCATCCAGGGTCGGGGCCAGATCCAGCACGTCGAACTCGCCGCCGACTCCAACGGCAAGCTCACCGCCGTGCGCATCCGCCTCACCGCCGACATGGGCGCCTACCTGCAGCTGATCACGCCCGGCATCCCACTGCTCGGTGCGTTCCTCTACGCCGGCGTCTACGACCTACCCAAGGCCTACGACTTCTCGTGCACGGGCGTGTTCACCACGCTCACGCCGACAGATGCCTACCGCGGCGCCGGCCGTCCGGAAGCGACGTACGCGATCGAGCGGGCGATGGATGCGCTGGCCCGCGAGATCGGCGTCGATCCGATGGAGCTGCGCCGGCGCAACTACATCCGCCCCGAACAGTTCCCCTACGAGGCGTTCACCGGACTCGTGTACGACTCGGGCGACCACGACAAGGCAGCCACGATCGCCGCCGACCTCATCGACTACGACGGCGTCAGAGCCCGCCAGGCGGCACAGAACGTCGAGGGCTCGACGAAACGTCTCGGGCTCGGCGTGTCCAGCTATTTCGAGATGTGCGGCCTCGCACCGTCACGGGTGCTCGCCTCGCTCAACTACTCCGCCGGCGGCTGGGAGGCTGCCACGGTGCGCATCCTGCCGACCGCCAAGGTGCAGGTCGTCACCGGCACGTCACCGCACGGACAGGGTCACGAGACGGCGTGGTCGATGATCGTCGCCGACAAGCTGGGCATCGACCCGGCCGACGTCGACGTCCTGCATTCCGACACGGCGATCGCTCCGCTCGGCATGGACACCTACGGGTCGCGGTCGCTGCCCGTCGGCGGCGTCGCCGTGGCGATGGCGTGCGACAAGGTGATCGAGAAGGCCAAGCAGATCGCCGCCCACCAGATGGAGGCCGACGCGGCCGACCTCGAGTTCGTCGGCGGCGAGTTCCGGGTGGCCGGCACGCCTTCGAAGTCCACACCGCTGGCTGCGATTGCGTTCGCCGCATTCACCGCCCACGACCTTCCCGACGGTCTCGAGCCGAACCTCGAGGCCCAGGTCACCTACGACCCGCCGAACTTCTCGTGGCCGTTCGGCACCCACATGTGCCTCGTCGAAGTCGACACCGAGACCGGCGACGTCGACGTGCTGCAGTACGTCGCGGTCGACGACTGCGGCAACCAGGTCAACCCGCTGATCGTCGAGGGCCAGGTCCACGGTGGCGTCATCCAGGGCCTCGCCCAGGCGCTGTACGAGGGCGCCGACTACGACTCCGACGGCAACCTGCGCACGTCGACCCTCGCCGACTACCTCGTGCCGGCGGCGAGCGATGTTCCGCCGATCACGCTCGGTCATTCCGTCACGCCGTCGCCGACCAATTCGCTCGGCGTGAAGGGCGTCGGCGAAGCTGGCACGATCGGATCAGCACCCGCCGTCATGAACGCCATCGTCGACGCCCTGTCCGGGCTCGGCGTGCGCGACGTCGCCATGCCCGCAAGCCCCAACACCGTCTGGAACGCGATCGCGTCCGCTCGAACTTCCTCGCCCGACAGCACCAACCCCGGAGGCACCAAGTGATCCCCGCACCGTTCGACTACGTCCGCGCCGAGTCCGCCGAGGAAGCAATCAGCCTCGTCGGCCAACACGGTGACGAGGCCAAGTTCATCGCCGGCGGCCACAGCCTCCTGCCGATGATGAAGCTGCGCCTCGCCCAGCCGAGCGTGCTGATCGACATCGGCCGGCTGTCGGACCTGTCGTACATCCGCGACGAGGGCGACCACGTCGCAATCGGAGCGATGACGCGACACATGGACGTCGAGACGTCCGACGTCCTGAAGCAGCACGTCCCGCTGCTCGCCCACGCCGCAAGCCACGTCGGCGACCCCCAGGTGCGTCACCGCGGCACGCTCGGGGGCACGATCGCCCACGCCGACCCGGCCTCCGACCTGCCCGCCACCACGCTGGCGCTCGGTGCCACCTATGTCGCCCAGGGTCCGAACGGCACCCGCGAGATCGCCGCGGCCGACTTCTACCGCACGTTCTTCGAGTCCGCGCTCGAGCCCGACGAGATCCTCACCGAGATCCGCGTGCCGAAGATGAACGGCGCCGGCTGGAACTTCCAGAAGTTCAACCGTCGTGCCCAGGACTGGGCGATCGTCGGCGTGGCAGCGTGGCGCAACGGCGACCAGGCCGGCGTCGGGCTCGTCAACATGGGCTCCACCCCGATCCTCGCCACCGGTGTCGCCGCCGCCATCGCGAGCGGGGCCAGCGCCGCCGATGCCGCCGAACAGGCGGCCGCCGATGCCGACCCGCAGGCCGACCTGAACGCCAGCGTCGAGTACCGCCAGCACCTCGCCCGCGTCCTCACCCGCAGGGCGCTCGAAGCCGCCAGTTCCTGAATTCGTCGGAAACTTGCAGCGATCGTCGCGCCCGAGCGCGACGATCGCTGCATTTTTCGGGGCGGGGAGGGCCGTAACGTGTCGCCGATGTCCGAGCCGACCGTGACGGTGCCTCCCGCTGTACCTCGCGTCGTTCGCACCGTCGTGCTGGCGGTGATCGTGGCGATCGCTGCGGTGCTCGCCGTGCTCCTTCACCGCACCGGCCACACGCAGGGCGACGACTTCGCGCTCTATCTCCGCCAGGCGCGCAGCGTGTTCGACGGCGACATCGGCCAGGTGGTCGCCGACAACCGGTTCGCCGTGCTCAACTCCGACGGCGCCTTCAGCCCGATCGCGTATCCGTGGGTGTGGCCGCTGCTGCTGTCGCCGTTCGTCCACGCCTGGGGCCTCGACTACGACCGCCTGAAGCTCGTCGGCGTCGCGGCGTACTGCCTGTGGCTCGTCCTGCTGCACGGCATCGTGCGCCGGCGCATCGGCTGGTGGCCGGCGATCGCGATCGTCGCCGTGTTCGCCACCGCACCGACCTACCTCGCACACACCGACCAGCTGCTCAGCGAGTTCCCGCACCTCGCGGCGACGGCGCTCGTCATCTGGTGCTACGACCGGATCCGACGCCACGACACGCTGCTCACCGCATCGACCGGCTCGTCGATCTCGCTCGGCCTGCTCGTCACGCTGGCGTTCAACGTGCGCCGGGAATCGATCGTGCTGCTCGGCGTGATCGGCGTGATGGCGGCGTACGACGTCGTCGGCGAGCTGCTCGACGACCGCTCGCGCACCGGCGACGGCTGGCCCACCGCCCTGCGACGAACACTGCAGCGCCGCTGGCGGGCGATCGTCACGCCGTTCGCTGCCTTTGCGGCCGGCGCCGTGCTCGCCCAGTTGCTGCTGCCGACCGAGCTGCTCCCCGACAACGGCAACAGCTCGGCGTTCCTCGACGACCGGATGTCGGAGTACCCCGGCATCCTGAGCGACCAGCTGGGACTCGGCGACCACACCGCGATCGGCGTCGCCGTGCTCCTGATCGCCGTGGTCGGCGTCGTCGTCGGCGTGCGGCGGCGACCTGCGCTCGACGGTCCCCTCGCGCTGCTCGCCGTGCTCAGCACGATCGCGATCAGCACGCACCTTCGCCGCGTCGACAGGTACTGGTTCCAGGTGACGCCGTGGGTCGTGTACTTCGCCACGGTCGCATGTGTCTCCGCCGGCGGGTGGATCGTCGCCCGCCGCCGGTCGGGTGCCGCAAGCGCCACCAGCGCCCCGAGCGCCGCCAGCGCTCGGGCGGCGTGGCTCGCACTGGCCGCCGTGCTCGTCCCGCTCGGGGCGCTCGTCGTCGGCCACGCCGTCGTGCTGAGCGGTGACATCTCCGATGCCCAGGACTACAACGACGCCGGGCGCGTGCAGTCGGGTCCGTCGAATCCCGTCGTCGCACCGATCTTCGAGGCCGTCGGCTCGCTGACCCCGCCCGACGCGATCGTGGCCTACTACCGGGCGCGCACGATGACGCTGCTCACCGACCGGCGCTCGTTGCAGACCAAGGACCTCGATCGCATCATCGGCCGTGCCGACTACTACGCCGAACGGCGCAACTCCACGTACTGGCAACCGGAGCTCTCCCGGGCGGAGGCAGCGCGGGCGGGCTTCGAGGAGGTGTGGTCGGACCAACGCTGGATCCTCTGGCGACTCCCTGACACCCCACCGACCGTCGACGCGCCCTGACGTTCGCCTTCGACGGTGGGTCGATACGCTCCCGCGGGAGCCCCATGACCACGCCCGACGCCGCCACCGCGCCGACCCCGACCGGCAACACGTACGACAAGTACGGATCGACCAACCCGATCGAGCGCCGGATGATGCGCGGGTTCTTCGCCGCGCTCGACCGCTGCCTCGACCGGACGTCGCCGACGCGCATCTTCGAGATCGGCGTCGGCGAGGGCATCGTCACCAGCCGGGTGATCGACCGCTTCGCCGGCGTCCCGGTGATCGGCCTCGATCTCCCCGACGAGGAGCTGGCCGCCCAATGGCAGTCACGAGACCTGTCGTGCGCATTCGGCGATGCGTCGAGCCTGCCGTTTCCCGACGGGGCCTTCGACCTCGTCCTCGCCATCGAGGTGTTCGAACACCTCCCCGATCCCGAGGCGGCCATCGCCGAACTCGCCCGCGTGTGCTCGGGTTCGCTGATCGCTTCGGTGCCGCTCGAGCCGGTCTGGCGGATCGGGAACCTGGCGCGCGGTCGCTACGTGCGCGACCTGGGCAACACGCCCGGACACGTCAACCACTGGACCCACCGCGGATTCCAGCGGCTCGTCGCCTCGCGGTTCGACGTCGTCGAACGGTCCACCCCGCTGCCGTGGACGATGGTGCTCGCAATCGCACGCACCGACGGCCCGGCGCACACCGGCGGCGGCGTCCGCTCGGCCTGAGCGATGAACCGGACTCGGCTCGTCAACCTGGTGGGGATCGCGATCGGCGTCGCCGGCATCGCCTTCGTCACCCGCCGGATCATTCGCGACCGCTCGGAGATCGCCGATGCGCTGTCGTCGGCCGATCCGAGCTGGCTCGTCGTCGGCGGTGTCGCCGGACTGATCGCGATGGCGCTGATCGGGCTCAACTGGCTGCTGATCCTGCGTCGGTCCGGCGCTGCGGCTCCCTGGCGGCACGCGATGGCCTGGTTCTTCGTCGGCCAACTCGGCAAGTACGTACCCGGCGGGATCTGGCCGATCGTCGGCCAGGCCGAGCTCGCCCACCGCGGCGCCACCCCCCGCAGCGCCGCCTACTTCTCGACCGCGATGTCGATGGTCGCCACGTTCCTCGGCGCCGCGACCGTGGCCGCGGCCGCCGGGTTGATCTCCCCGTCCGACGGCCGGCTGTTGCCGGCGGCGATCGCCGTCGTGCTGGTCGTGTCGTTCGTGGCGCTCGCCCTCCCCGTCGCCCGCTCCGCGGTCCACGACGCCGCCCGCCGCACGACCAAGCGCGAGCTCCGCCTCCCCGATCCGCGCTGGTTCACGCTGCTCGTGCTGCGTCACGTGCCGGTGTGGCTGGCGTTCTCGGGGATGAACGTGTTCGCGACCGTGGCGTTGGGCGTCGACCTCGACGCCTCGCTCGTCGTCGAGCTGATCTTCGTGACGTGCGTGTCGTGGATGGCGGGGTTCGTCGTCGTCGGCGTGCCGGGTGGCATCGGCGTGCGCGAGACGATCTTCATCTCGATGACCACCGCATCGCTCGGTGCCGGCGTCGCCGTGTCGGTCGCCGTGCTGAGCCGAGTGGTGTCGATCGCCGTCGACCTGATCGGTGCCGCGCTGGCCGTGGCGGTTGCGCGGACGGCGCCCGCACCGGCGCCGCTCGGCGACGAGCTGACCCAGCAGCCGACCGCCGACCGTTACGCTGCGCCGTGATGTCGAACGCCGGTGAGTCCCGGGTCGCCCGCGGAGGCAGACGGTGAAGCTGATCATCCAGATCCCGTGCTTCAACGAGGAGCAGACGCTGCCGATGACGGTTGCGGACCTTCCCCGCCACGTGCCTGGTGTCGACGTCGTCGAATGGCTCGTGATCGACGACGGCAGCACCGACCGCACCGTCGAGGTCGCCCGGGAACTCGGCGTCGACCACATCGTGTCGCACGGTCGCAACCGAGGCCTCGCCACCGCATTCATGACCGGACTCGATGCGTGCCTGCGGGCGGGTGCCGACGTGATCGTCAACACCGATGCCGACAACCAGTACCAGGGGTCTTCGATCCCCGACCTGGTGGCACCGGTGCTCGCACGTCGCGCCGACATGGTCGTCGGCGAGCGACCGATCGCCGACATCGACGACTTCTCGCGCCGGAAGAAGGCGCTGCAACGGCTCGGCAGCTCGGTCGTGCGGAGGTTCTCCGGCACGGGCGTGAAGGACGCGGCCAGCGGCTTTCGCGCCTACTCGCGCGATGCCGCCATGCGGGTGCAGGTGTTCGGCAAGTACACCTACACGATGGAGACGATCGTGCAGGCCGGGTGGAACGGCATCGCGATCGAGTCGGTGCCGATCGGGGTCAACCCGAAGACGAGGGAGTCCCGCCTGGTCAAGAGCAGCTCGCGGTACGTGTGGCGCTCGGCGCAGGCGATCATCCGCAGCTTCGCGCTGTACAAGCCGTTCCGCTTCTTCTCGCTGATCGGCCTCGTGCCGTTCGTGCTCGGTGCCCTGCTGATGCTGCGATGGCTGGGGCTGTACGCGTTCGAGCAGGAGTACACCAGTCGTGTGCCGAGCCTGCTCGCCGGGATCGGGCTGATCGTGCTGGCGGCGCAGATGTGGGCGGTGGCGTTCCTCGCAGATCTCCAAGCGGCGAACCGAAGGGTGCTCGAGGACCTCCGCCTGCGTGCAGCGCGCGCGGAGTACGGCGACAGCTCGCCTGCCGGGTGATGCGCTCGCGGCCAACTGCTCTCGTCGTCGCTGCCGCCGTGATCGTCGGTGGTACGGCGTGCAGCGGAACCAGCGGCGCCGAGCAGACGTCCGCCACCGCAGCGTCCGCCACCACGGCCGACATCACGGTCACCTCGGCTGACTCCCCTGCCACCACGGCCGGCGTCGCGGCCGCCTCGACTGCGGCCGACACCACTGCACCGGTGGCGGCCTCGGCAACCACCAGCGGTGCGGTCGCGGACACCGCGACGGCACCGCCCGCCCGGCTCGACGACACGCTCGACGTGGATCAGATCGCCGCTCGGCTCTCGGCGAGCCACTCGACGATGATCGATCCGACGGCCGACCCCGGCGAGCGAGCGACCGCCGGCATCGATCATCAGCTCGTGCTGCGCGCGCTCGCCGCCCGACCGGAACTCGACGACGAGGTGCTCGCTGCACTCGAACCGGCGGCCCGGCCGGCGGTCGAGCGGATCATCAGGGCACGGAGGTTCCTCCAGGAGCGCACCGCTGCGCGACCGCCCGAACCGCTCCCGGACGAGCTCCCGGCGTGGACGATCGCCGAGGCGGAACCGGTCGCCACACTGCTCGCCGACTACGCCGAGGCCGAACGCCTCACCGGCATCGCGTGGTACTGGCTGGCGGCGATCCACCTCCAAGAGACGCGGATGGGACGGATCGAGGGCGTCTCGACCGCCGGCGCAGTGGGACCGATGCAGTTCCTGCCGACGACGTGGGCGGTGTGCTGCACCGGTGACCCCACGATCGCCCGCGACGCGATCATCGGCGCGGCCACCTACCTCGCACAGAGCGGCGGCCCCGACGACATGGCGGCGGCGTTGTACCAGTACAACCCGAACGACGGCTACGTCGCCGTCGTCACCGCCTACGCCGAGAGCCTGCGCGACGAGCCCGAGCTGTACACCGGCTACCACGCATTCCAGGTGTTCGTCGGTACGTCGGCCGGCACGGTGCGACTGCCGGTCGGCTATTCGCAGGCAGCGCCGATCGATGCGGCCGGCTACCTGGTGTCGAACCCCCAGGACGCCGCCTGACCACCGCACACACACGCCGGGTGCGACCGGTGGATCACTGCAGTCCGAGGTAGGCGCCGCCGTCGACGTGCAGCTGGACGCCGGTCGTGAACTTCGCCGGCTCGCCGCAGAGAAACGCCACCACCTGGCCGAAGTCGGCGGGGTCCCCCATCCGGAGCGACGCCTGCTGGTCCTCGTCGTAGAGATCGGTGATCCGCGGGGTTCGGTGCAGGCCCGGCTGCACGCTGTTGACGGTGACGCCGTCGCCGGCGACCTCGAGGGCGAGCGTCTTCAGGAAGCCGGTCGCACCCGCCCGAGCGGTGTTCGACAGGATCAACTGACCGATCGGTTGGCGCACCGACAGCGACGTGATCGCCACGATGCGTCCCCAGCGCCGCTCCTGCATCGCCGGCACCGCCGCCTTGCACATCGCCACCACCGACAACAGGTTCAACTCGAGAGCGGCCGGATAGGCCTCGACCGGCGTCGACGCGAACGTCCCCGGCGGCGGTCCTCCCGCGTTCGGCACGAGGATGTCGACGGCGCCGAGCGCACCGGCGGCCTCGTCGACGAAGCGGGCGGCACCGGCGGGGGTCGAGACGTCGGCGACGATCGGTACGCAGCCGTGTCCGACCCTCTCCGCAGCTGCCGCCAGACGGTCGGGATCGCGTCCGCAGATCGCGACGTGGACGCCTTCGTCGGCCAATGCGACCGCCGACGCCAGCCCCAACCCCGACGTCGCTGCGGCCACGGCGGCGCGTCGGCCGCTGATGCTCAGTTCCATGGCGAACACCGTATGACCTCGCCATCACCGACGGCGAGGCGTCATGGCGTCAGCCGAGCGGGCGCTACCATCTGGGCCCAGTGAGATCATGATCGACGAATCGGGCAACGGCGACCATCCCTACGACCAGCGAGCACTCGATGCGATCGCCGACGCCGAGCCGTATCCGTTCTGGCTCGAGAGCGCCGACATCCCCGAGTCGAATCCGACGTTGGTCCGCGACGAGCACTGCGATCTGTGCATCGTCGGCGGCGGCTACACCGGATTGTGGACCGCCGTCATCGCAAAGGAACGCGACCCCTCGCGCGACGTCGTGCTGATCGACAAGGGTGAGGTCGGCGGCGCGGCCAGCGGACGCAACGGCGGGTTCATGGAGGCGTCGCTCACCCACGGCGTCGGAAACGGCATGGATCGCCACGCCGACGAGATCGACACGCTCGAAGAACTCGGCCTGCGCAACCTGAACGAGATCGAAGCCGCGATCGAGCGGTACGCGATGGACTGCGACTACGAACGCAACGGCGTGATCGACGTCGCCCACGTCCACCATCCGCCGTCGTACCTCGACGAACTGCGCGAGGAGCACGACGTGCTGCGCTCGATGGGCCAGCAGGTCCGGTGGCTCGATCAGGACGCGATGCGCAGCGAGGTCGACTCGCCCACCTACACCGGTGGGTTGTTCCGGATGGGGCGCGCCGCGCTCGTCGATCCCGCCAAGCTGGCGTGGGAACTCAAGCGGGTCGCCGAGCAACTCGGCGTGCGCATCTACGAACACACCAAGGCCACCTCGATCGACAAGGACGGCCGTGGCGTCGCCGTCGTCACCCCCCTCGGCACGATCCGCTGCGCCAAGGCAGTCCTCGGCACCAACGCCGACAAGCCGCTGTTGAAGCGCATCAGCCAGTACATGGTGCCGGTGTACGACTACTGCTTGGTGACCGAACCGCTGTCGAGCGAGCAGCTCGACCGCATCGGTTGGGCGCACCGCCAGGGGCTCTCGGACATCACCAACCAGTTCCACTACTACCGGCTCACCTCGGACAACCGGATCCTGTGGGGCGGCTACGACGCGATCTACTTCTGGGGATCGAAGGTGTCGGCCGAGCAGGAGAGCCGCCCGGAGACGTGGGCGAAGCTGTCGGCGCACTTCTTCGAGACGTTCCCGCAACTCGATGACGTCAAGTTCACCCACACCTGGGGCGGTGCGATCGACACGAGCACCCGGTTCTCGGTGTTCTTCGGCTCGGCACTGTCCGATCGGGTCGTCTACGCCGTCGGCTACACCGGCCTCGGCGTCGCAGCCACGAGGTTCGCCGCCTCGACGATGCTCGAGCTGCTCGGCGGCCGCAAGTCGATCGCGACGAAGACCGACTTCGTCAAGAACAAGCCGCTGCCGTTCCCGCCCGAACCGTTCCGGTTCGTCGGCATCCAGGCGACGCGGTGGTCGCTCGACCGCGAGGACCGCACCGGCAGACGCAACGCCTGGCTGCGCACCCTCGACCGGCTGGGCCTCGGCTTCGACTCGTAGGAATCACACCGGGGGTCACACCAGGGGTCAGGCCCGAGGCGTGATCGTGGTCATTTCTCGAGGACGACGATCGAGCGGGGGCCGACGGTCACCGACGTGCCGACGGCCACGTCGATCGACGGCGGGGCGACGGCGCCCGGCTCGCTCGTCGTGTCGATGGCGAGCCGCCAATCGCCCGACACCTGGATCGTGAAGTCGACGGGCTCCCACCACATGTTGGCCATCACGTAGAGACCGTCGACCGCCCAGGCGAGCGAGCGCGACTCGTGGCCGACATCTGGATCGCCGTTCGCGCCGTAGGTCGACAGCCGGCTCCCCCAGCGCTCGGGATCCCACAGGACCGGGTGAGCGGCGCGCAGTGCGATCACGTCGCGGACGAAGCGTTCGTGATGGCACCACTGCGAGGCCCGGTCCCAGTCGAGCCACGACGTCGGGTTGTCCTGGTTGTACGCGTTGTTGTTGCCGCCCTGCGTGCGGGCGAACTCGTCGCCGGCGACGAACATCGGCACCCCGTGGCTGAGCAGCAGCAGGCACACGGCGTTGCGCAACTGGCGGCGCCGCAGCGTCATCACGTCGTCGGGCACGGCGACGTCGCCCTCCCAGCCGCAGTTCCACGAGCGGTTGTGATGATGGCCGTCGGTGTTGTCCCAGCCGTTGGCCTCGTTGTGCCGATGGTCGTAGGCGACGAGGTCGTACATCGTGAACCCGTCGTGAGCGGTCAGGAAGTTCAACGAATGCATCGGTGACGTGAACAGATCGGGGCTGCCGGCCAGGCGGCGCACCATCAGCGGCACCATACCGGGCTCGCCACGCAGGAAGCCGCGCACGTCGTCGCGGAACTCGCCGTTCCACTGCATCCAGCGGTGGTCGGGGAAGTCGGGCCCGAGCAGGTAGCGCGCCATGTCCCAGGGCTCCGCGATCAAGCGGATGCCGCGACGCTCACCCCAGTCGCCGATCGCGCGCACGAAGTCGGCGTCGCGGGCGAGCACCGCGGCGAGATCGAACCGGAAGCCGTCGACACCGAGGTCGGCGAAGCGGTCGAGCGCCTCCATGATCAGCCGGCGCGATTGCGGCGAGAACGCGTCGATGACGTTGCCGGTGCCGGCGTCGTCGAGATACGTGCCGTCAGGAGCGACGACGTAGTACTCGCGTTCGTCGAGGATGCGCAGCGAGTACGACGGGCCCGTGCGGTCGGCCTCGGTGGTGTGGTTGAACACGACGTCGAGCCACACCTCGATGTCGTGGGCGTGGGCTGCCGACACGAGGTCGGCGAGTTCCTCCGCCGGATGTTCTCCGGCCGCGTACTGGCGGTGCACCGCACCGAACACGAGCGGCATGTATCCCCAGTAGTTGCCCTCGTCGGGGTCGTACTGGTGCACCGGGAGCAGTTCGAGCACCGACACCCCGAGCTGTTCGAGCCGGGGAAGCTCGTCGATCGCCGCCCGGTACGTGCCGGCGTCGAGGCGGCGGCGGTCGGCGGTCAGGCCGCGCACGTGCGCCTCGTAGACGACGAGGGGTCGCGTCGTGCGGCGCTGCGGGCGAGGTGCCGGCCACGGTGCGGCCACCGCCCGGGGGAACGCCGCCGGGTCGACGACGCCGCCCGGTTCGTGCGAAGCACGTGAGTGGTCCGGCGGGAACCACACCTCGGTCGCTCGTGGGTCGAGCGCAAGACGGCCGTGGTCGACCGCCACCACGTAGCGGGCGCCGGTCGGGACCTGACCGACCCGGTCGCCGGTGATCGGGTCACGTTCCAGTGCGATCCGATCGCCGCCGTCGATGCGCACCTGCATCGGGCGGCCGCCGGCTGCATGGATCGCGACGTCGAAGCATTCGCGCCCACGACCTGCACCGTCGCGTCCTCCAGGTTCGCCGCCCACCCGCACATTCTGCCGGGAAACCGCAGCCGAGCGGCGGAGCGGACGTCACGGCGAGGGCTCCGGTAGCGTCGTCGCGATGACTCCCGACACCGTGGCCGGCGCACTCTCACGCCACGGCTACCTGCCGGACGAGGGCATCTCGACCGCAGTGTTCCTGGCGATGACACTCCACCGCCCGCTGCTGCTCGAAGGCGAAGCAGGCGTCGGCAAGACCGAGCTGGCCAAGACGCTGGCGACCGCCACCGGTGGGCGACTGATCCGCCTGCAGTGCTACGAGGGCATCGACGTGTCGCAGGCGGTGTACGACTGGGACTACGCCCGCCAGCTGTTGCACCTGCGCGCCACCGAAGCGACCGGCGAGTCGACCACCCGTACCGCCGACGAGTTGGAGGCCGAGCTGTACGGCGAGCGCTTCCTCGTCAAACGGGCACTGCTGCGGGCGATCGAACCAGTCGAGGGCCCGCCGCCCGTGTTGCTGATCGACGAGATCGACCGCGCCGACGACGAGTTCGAGGCGTACCTGCTCGAGGTGTTGTCCGACTTCCAGATCACGATCCCCGAGGTCGGCGTGTTCCGTGCCGAGCGTCCGCCGATCGTGATCCTCACCTCCAACCGCACCCGCGACGTCCACGACGCCCTCAAGCGGCGGTGCTTGTACCACTGGGTCGAACACCCCGGCTTCGACCGCGAGGTGGCGATCGTCAAACTTCGTGTGCCGGGCATCGAGGCGGAACTCGCGCGGCAGGTGGCCGGCGCCGTCGAGACCTTGCGAAGCCTCTCGCTGTACAAGCCCCCCGGTGTCGCCGAGACGATCGACTGGGCGACCGCCCTCGGACGACTCGGCGCGACCGAACTCGACGAGCACGTCGTCGCGAACACGCTCGGCACCGTCGTCAAGTACCGCGAGGACACCCAGCGCGTCGAACAACACGGCATGGCACACCTCGTGCACCAAGCAATCGCCGCCGGGCGGGCCCATCGCGAGGCCCCCGGCCAGCTCACCCTCGACGGCGCGTGACCGACGCCGCGACCGCCGCATCACCGGCCGACATCGCGGTCGCCTTCACGCAGATCCTGCGCGGTCTCGGCATGAGCGTGCCGACCAGCAGCACCCACACGTTCGCCGCTGCGCTGTGCGCCACCGGGCTCGGCGACCGCGACACCACCTACTGGGCCGGCCGCTCCACGCTGGTTCGGCGGATGGAGGACATCGCGCTGTACGACCGTGCCTTCGCCGTGTTCTTCGAGGGTCGACGATCGGGCGGCGTCGACGAGGCAGTCGAACCGCTGTCGATCACGATCGCGGTCGACACCGACGACGACTCCGACGATTCGGCCGACGACGGGTCGGGCGCCGGTGACGACGACGTCATCGAGCTGCGGTTCTCCGCCACCGAGATCCTCCGCCACAAGGACTTCGCCGAGTACTCCGCCGACGAACTCGCGCAGGCACAGGAACTGATGAGCCACCTGCGCTTGAGCGGTGCGCCTCGCGCCTCCCTGCGACGCGGCCCCACGGCGCGGCGCACGTCGATGCCCGACATCCGCCGGACCGTCCGCTCGGCGATCCGTGCCGGCGGCGAACCGATCGAACGCCACCACCTCGCGCCGACGCCGCGGTTGCGCCGCCTCGTGCTGTTGCTCGACGTCAGCGGGTCGATGGAGCCCTACGCCCGCGCGTTGTTGCGCTTCGTCCACGCCGCGGTCGCCGGCCGCCAGAAGGTCGAGGCGTTCACGCTCGGCACCCGGCTGACGCGCGTCACACGCGAGTTGACGAGCCGCGATCCCGAAATCGCCGTACGTGCAGCTGGTGACCGCGTCGCCGACTGGAGCGGCGGCACACGCCTCGGCACCGGGTTGCGCCAGTTCAACGACGAATGGGGCGTGCGCGGGCTCGCCCGCAACTCGATCGTCGTGATCCTCTCCGACGGCTGGGACCGCGGCGACCCCGAGGAGCTCGGCGCCGAGATGGAGCGCCTGCAGCGCGTCACGCACCGCCTGATCTGGGTCAACCCGCTCAAGGTGACCCCCGGCTACGCCCCGCTCGCGTGGGGAATGGCGGCGGCGCTGCCCTATGTTGACCGTTTCGTGGAAGGCCACTCCGTGGCAGCCATGGAGGAACTGACCCGGGTGATCGCCGAGACATGAGCGATCCCGGAGCCTGAGGAGCCCAACATGCAGGACCTGCTCGACGACATCGACCGGTGGCGCAACGCCGGGCACCGCATCGCGGTGGCCCGCGTCGTCGACATCGAGGGTTCCGGCCCGCGTGGTCCCGGCGCCGCGATGGCGGTGACCGACGAGGGCGAGGTGGCCGGGAGCGTCAGCGGCGGCTGCGTCGAAGGTGCCGTCGTCGCCGAGGCGTTGTCGATTCTCGACGGCGAACGGGCGCCCGGTGTGATCACGTTCGGGTACTCCGACGACGAAGCGTTCGCCGTCGGCCTCACCTGCGGCGGCACGATCCACCTGTACATCGAGGAACTCGACTGGTGAGCGCTCCTGACTCCGATCGCGGCACGTTGTTCGAGCGCTACGCCGCCCTGCTGCGCGCCGAGCGTCCCGTCGCGCTCGCCACCGTGATCGACGGACCCAACGTCGGCGCCAAACTGCTCGTCGAGCCCGAGCAGCCTCCGATCGGCACGCTCGGACACCCCGAACTCGACCGGGTCGTCGCCCGCGATGCGCTCGCCGAACTCGAGGCCGCCCAGTCGGGTGTCCGCAACTACGGGCCGAGCGGGCAGACGACGCCGGAGGATCTGATCGACCAGCCCACCGTGCGCATCTTCGTCGAGTCGCACGCCCCGCCGCCGCAGATGTGGATCTTCGGAGCGGTCGACTTCACGGCCGCACTGGCACGGGTGGCCAAGGTGCTCGGCTACCGCGTGGTCGTCTGCGACGCCCGCGAGATCTTCGCCACCACCCGGCGCTTTCCGATGGCCGACGAGGTCAAGGTGACGTGGCCGATGCCGGTCTTCGACGAACACGGCCACGAGCTCGGCGCACGCGACGCGGTCTGCATCCTCACCCACGACCCCAAGTTCGACGTGCCGGCGGTCCGCGGAGCGCTGGCCTCCCGTGTCGGCTACATCGGCGTGATGGGCAGCCGGTCGACGCACGAGCGCCGCACCGAACGCCTCCTCGAGGCCGGCGTGTCCGAGGACGAGCTGAGCCGCCTGATGTCACCGATCGGCCTCGACATCGGTGCGCGCACCCCCGAGGAGACCGCCGTGTCGATCTGCGCCGAGATCATCGCCCGGCGCACCGGCCGCCACGTCCCGTCCCTGCGCGACGGCGACGGTGCGATCCATTCGTAGTTCGATGGGGCGGCCTCACGGAGACTCGGTGCCACTCGATTCAGATCGGCCGCCCTCCGGCTCGTCGCTGGCGCTTGCCTCGCCGGCGCACTCCCGTCCGGAAGCCGTCGCACCCCTCGCTGCGATGAGCCAACCGACCAGATAGCGGCGCTTCGCTCATCGCAACCTGCGCCGGACCCGCCGCGATGAGCCAACCGACCAGATAGCGGCGCTTCGCTCATCGCAACCTGCGCCGGACCCGCTGCGATGAGCCAACCGACCAGATAGCGGCGCTTCGCTCATCGCAACCTGCGCCGGACCCGCTGCGATGAGCCAACCGACCAGATAGCGGCGCTTCGCTCATCGCAACCTGCGCCGGCGAGGGAAGCGCCAGCGACGAGCCGGACGAGGCCGACCTGACGTGAACCGCTCCGGCCTTCGCTGAGGCCGAGAAGCCAAGACGGTGAGGCCGAGACGTCAGTAGCTCGGGTCGCCGAAGCGGACGGAGTTGGCGCGGCGCTCGCTGATCGTGTCGAGCTCGACCGTTCGGCCGGTCATCACCGAATGGATGATCGCCTCGCCGACGCCGAGATACATCATCACGTGACCGGGATACTGCACGAGGTCGCCCGCCTTGGCGCTGGAGCGATCGAGAGGCGCCGCATTGCGGATCTGCGCCGACGATTGCCGTTCCAGCACGACGCCGGCACGGGCCCATGCGAAGGTGGTGATGCCCGAGCAGTCGAACCCGACGCCCTCTTCGCTGGTGTTCCTGCGGTAGGGCACGCCCACCTGCGTCATGGCGGCCAGCACAGCCAGCTGATGACCGGTCGGGGTCGCCGCCCACGCCTCGACCATCTCGGCTTGCGGATACCCGAGCTCCGCTGCGGCGTACTGGGCGGTCTGGGTGCGGAACCACACGAACGAACGGTAGGCCGACGGATCGTCGGTCGACATCCACTGGTCGTAGCTCTCGAGCGCCTGGCGGGCCGACGTGGTGACCACCGGTGCCATTGCGTTCGTCGCCATCGGATTCGATGCGGCAGCAGCGGTCTGGTCGGCGACGGCCAGGGTTCCGACGAGCGTCGCAGCCGTGAGGACGGCACCGAGCACGGTCGCTCGAATCGCTCCTCGGAGCGCCGATCGGCCGGTGCGGGCCGTCGGGTATCGATCGGCAGGAAAAGTGTGTGATGCGCTCATGGTGTGGGTACCACCACGGCGCCCTTGCCGTGACGGTTGCGTAACATATCGTCACGAAATCGCAATACTCAAGCGCGCCCGAGAACTTTTCGTCATGCAACCGTCACCGAGTCGACCGGTCGTGATCGGCCAGACTGCCAGCATGCCGGCCTCTCGCAGCCCCGAATCGGGCCTCCATGCTGGGATGACGCGCCGACGCAACGTCGTCGTTCTGCTCGCTGCAGGGGCCGGATCACGCTTCGACGGCGACGGTCACAAATTGTCGGCCACGATCAGCCGCGCCGGGTCCGAACGAGCCAGCACGGTGATCCAACGGTCGATCGCCAGCGCGCTCGATGCCGACATCGGACCCGTCGTTGTCGTCACCGGCGCCGCCCTGGGCGTCGTACCGGCCGACCGGCTCGCCGACGTGACGGTCTGCCACAACGAACGATGGGCCGACGGCCAGATCACGTCGCTGCACGCCGGGATCGACGCCGCCCGATCGCTCGGCGCCACGAGGGTCGTCGTCGGCCTCGGCGACCAGCCCTTCGTCGACCCCGCCGCCTGGCGCGCCGTCGCTGCGGCCGATGGGCCCATCGCCGTCGCGACCTACGACGGGCGCCGGGCGAACCCCGTCGCCCTCGACGCCGAGGTGTGGGATCTGCTCCCGACCACGGGCGACGAGGGAGCCCGCGCACTGATGCGCGTTCGTCCCGAACTGGTTCGTGAAGTAGCGTGCCCTGGTTCACCCGCCGACATCGACACCACAGAGGACCTTCGCCGATGGCAGAGCAACTGACCAACGAGTTCACCGTCAACCGGCCGATCGAGGAAGCCTGGCCGCTGATCACCGACGTCGAGCGCATCGCCCCGTGCCTGCCCGGCGCCGAACTCCAAGAGGTCGAGGGCGAGACGTACCGCGGCGTCGTCAAGGTGAAGCTCGGTGCGATCAGCAGCCAGTTCAAGGGTGAAGCGCACTTCATCGAGCGCGACGACGAGAACTACCGTGCGGTGATCAAGGGCACGGGGCGCGACACCGGCGGGCGCGGCAATGCCTCCGCCGAGATCACCGCCCAGGCCGAGAGCCTCTCGCCGACCAGCACACGCGTGGCGGTCACCACCGATCTCCACATCACGGGCAAGGTCGCCCAGTTCGGCCGCGGCATCATGGGCGACGTCAGCTCGAAGCTGATGGCGCAGTTCGCCGACAACCTCAACGAGATGATCGACGAGCAGGGCGTCGCTCCTGTAGCACCGGCCGACGCAGGCGACGCCGCCGCGACACCGGCGGATGCGACGACGGACGCCGGGCCTGAGTCGACGGCGAACGGTGCGCCCGCCGAGACCGCAAGCGCCGACACCACCGAGACGGTCAAGCCGCAGGTCCGCAAGATCGAAGGGCCCGCCACGCAGCCGATCGACCTGATGGAGGTCGGAGGTTCGTCGTTGATCAAGCGGGTCGCGCCGGCACTGATCGCCGTCGTGATCCTCCTGCTGCTCGTGCGCCGCCGACGGGGCTGATGGGCGATCGCGCTCGCGTCACCGAACTGCTCGGGCGTGAACCCGCCGGCGCCTTCGACGTGGTCGTGCGCGACGAAACCGGTGACCCGGTCGTGGTGCGCAACGCACCGTTCCTCGACGACGGCACCCCGATGCCGACGCGCTTCTATCTCGTCGCGCCCGACCTCGTCCGCGAGGTGAGCCGCCTCGAGGCGGCCGGCGGCGTCAAGGCGGCCGAAGCCGAGGTCGACGCCGACGAACTGTCTGCACTCCACCGCCGGTACGGCGCCGCCCGCGACGCCGAGATCGACGACGACCACCAAGGGCCACGACCGTCCGGTGGTGTCGGCGGCACGCGCGTCGGCGTGAAGTGCCTCCATGCCCATCTCGCCCACCTGCTCGCCGGCGGCGACGATCCCGTCGGCCGATGGACCCTCGAACGGCTCGACCCCTCGATCACCGCGAGGTACCGGCGATGACCAGGGGCACGCTGACGGTGATCATCGACGACCACACGGTGAGCGTCGACGTAGACGGTCGACGAGTCGGCACGTTGCCGGTCGGTCCGCTCAGCCTCGTCGACGGACCGCTGCGCGGCGGCGACCCTCCCCCACCGGCCGACCTCACCAATGCGCTCGGCCTCGTCCAGGACCACTTGGACGATCTGCTGATCGAGGAACCGTCGATCGCAGAAATGCAGCAGGTGATCGCCGTCGGGCCACACGCCGAAGCGATCGCCCGCGTCGAGATCGGCGCCGATCACGTCCCGGCCGGCTACGAGCTGCTTCGTGCCGACGCCGACGAGGTGTTCCGCACCCTCGCCGTCGAACCGGTCGCCGATCGCCGCCACAACCCCGGTCTGCCCGACGAGCACGTGGAGTCGATCGTCGCCACGTGTTGCGTGATACTGGGGATCATGCGTCGTCTCGACCTGCGTGCGGTCCACATCGACAGCGACGAGTCCGGCGCCGACCGGGGAGCGGACCGCTGATGGTGCTGCGACACCCTTCCCGATCGGGGTCGCCGGTGCGTCTGTACGGCAGGCGTGTCATGCTGCGCCCGCTGGCCGCCAACGACTTCCGCTCCTGGAGCGAGGTGCGCCGGCGCAACGCCGAGTGGTTGACGGTGTGGGAGCCGAGCCGGCCACTGCACCAGCCCGATCCGGTCACCGATCGCAGTGCGTTCGCCGCGCGCTGCCAGCAACGCGACCGCGACCGGGCGGCAGGGAGTGCGTACCAGTTCGGCCTCTTCGTCGATCAACAGGTGGTGGGCGAGGTCAACCTCAACAACGTCATCCGCGGTGCGATGCAGTCGGGGACGATCGGGTACTGGATCGACCAACGCCAGGCGGGCAACTCGTACGTGGCCGAAGCGGTCGCAGTGGTCATGCAGTTCGGTTTCGAGCAGCTCTCGCTGCACCGGTTGGAGATCTGCATCGTGCCGCGCAACGAACGCAGCCGACGGATCATGGAGAAACTCGATGTGCGCAACGAGGGCGTCGCCGAGCGATACCTCGAGATCAACGGGACGTGGGAGGACCACGTCCGCTACGGGATCACCGTCGAGGAATGGACCCAGCGGCGAGACGAACTCGTCGCCGCATGGATCCATCGACCTCGCGACCTCGTGTGACGAGGCAGACGTCCGGTTTCGTGACGATCGCGTGCGATCGCGCTCAGATGAGGCCGGAGTGCTCCCCGGCCAACCGCATCTGGTCGGCGCGGTCGCGTCGCAGCTGGGTGCGCCGCTTCCACATCTTGGTCTTCCAGTGCCGCTTCGAGCGGCTCCGCTTGGCGAGCTTGCTCTTCGCGATCTCGGCGTCGTGGTGGCCGATCGGCTTCCACGCCATGCCGGGTTCGTGCACGTCTTCGGGTTCGAGACCGGCACTCACGTCTTGAGCGACGTTCTGCAACTCCACATGGATTCGGTGCCGTTCGCTGTGGGCGTGGGCACGCACTTCCTGCTTGAGTGGCAACACGGTCTCGGGGGACCGGTGACGCTGGCTCATGGGCTACCTCCTGCTTCGTGGCCGTGCCACGGTGGTTTCGGTGCTTGCGCAACTCAACCTAGTGCAACGGGTAGTGGCGTGTCGTGGGACTTGTGTAACGATCGTGCGCGATTCGTCCACCACCCGTTCGCGTGCCATCCATGTCAGAGTGTCCGGTCAAGACGCCCGTTCTCGGTGCCGATACCGACGTGATGGACACGTTGCCGCCCCCGACCGTGACGCGGCTGCCTCCACCCGTGAAGCGGTTCGCACCACCCGCGGCGCGGTTGGCTCCACCTGCGGCTGCGGGAGCCGTCGTGGTTCCCCCGGGCCTGGGCTCGGACCACGACGATGTGGCGATGCGGCTGGTCGCGACGGTCGACTCGGTGATCGCCGGCAAGCACGAGGTGGCCGAAGTGGCGGTCGCGACGCTGTTGTCGGGCGGTCATCTGCTGATCGAGGACATCCCGGGCGTCGGCAAGACGCTGCTCGCCCAGGTGCTGGCACGAAGCGTGGGCGGCACCTTCCACCGCATCCAGGGCACCTCGGATCTGCTGCCCGGCGACATCACCGGCTCGATGGTGCCCAGCGGACGCCTCGACATCGACAGCATGACGTTCCGGCCGGGTCCCGTGTTCGCCAACATCGTCGTGTTCGACGAACTGAACCGCGCCACCCCACGAACGCAGTCGGCGTTGTTGGAACTCGCCGAGGAGGCGACGGTCACGGTCGACGGCACGGTTCATCCGCTGCCCGACCCGTTCATGATCGTCGCCACGCAGAACCCGATCGACATCGCCGGCACGTACGGCCTCGGCGACGGTGCGCTCGATCGGTTCCGCTCCGTGCTGTCTCCGGGACGGGCATCGGCGGCCGCCGAGCTCGAGGTGCTCACCGGTCGCAGGGGCCGCACCCTGCTCGACGCGATCGAGCCGGTCGCAACGCTCGACGAACTGGTCGCCGCACGAGCTACCGTCGCCGACGTGCAGGTCAGCGATGCGATCGGCCGCTACGTCGTACAGCTCCTGCAGGCGACTCGCGAGCACCCCTCGATCCGCGTCGGGGCCTCGACGCGCGGCGGCGTGGCGGTCATCGCGCTGGCACGGGCGTTCGCAACGATGTCGCGCCGGACGTTCCTGACGCCAGACGACGTCGTGCGCGCCGCCGGCCCTGCGCTCGCACACCGGGTCGCGGGTGGCCACGTCAGCGTCGACGTCGGACGCGAGCTGGTCGCCGACTGCCTCTCCGGGATCGCCCCGCCGACGGTGTGAGTGCGGGCGAACCGATGACGGGGCGCGACGGGTCCGAGCACCGGACGTCACCGGCGGACGGTGGGCGGGTCCGGCCAGCGGGGTGGTCGCCGGGCGCCGGCACGCTGGTCGGGGCGTGGCTCGCCGGCGCAGCGATCGCTCGCCTCACCGGCGCCAGCGCCGTGATCCTCCTGCTGGCGGCGGCCCTGGTGGCGATGGGGTTCGAGGTCGTCGCCGGATGGTGGTCGGCGCGCACCGCTCACGTCCGCTCGATCGTCGCGCCGGCGGTTGCGAACGTCGCAGAGCCCGTGGACCTGCTGGTCGCGCTCGACGCACCGACCAGCGCCCGGGCGGTCGAACGCCGGCGGGTCACCCTGTTGCTGAGCGACGGCACCGTCGTCGGCGGCGACACGTCGTCCGCCGCTGCGCCGATGCTGTCGACCGAGCCGCCGGTTGCGCAGTGAACGGCTCGGGCGTGATCGCTGCGCGGTTCGAGTCGCCCGGTGTGGTGACCGCCGTCTGCGTGCGCGTCGACGTCGCCGGACCGGCCGGGCTGATCTGGTGGAAGCGGACCCGGACGATCCCCATCGACGCGCTGTACGTGGCCCCGATCGGACAGGGTCCGCCCGTGCCGATCGAGTCGTCGACGTCGACGTCGGAGGGCTGGTACGCCGCGCGACGCGGTAATCACGGGGGTGAGATCGACGGCGTGAGACCGTGGCGACCCGGCGATGCCACGAACTCGGTGCACTGGATGTCGTCGCTGCGCAGCGACGAACTGATCGTGCACGACCGCTTGACCGCGGCCGACCAGCGGTGGCTCGTCGACCTCGACGCCGGAGATCCGAGCCGGCTGCGTTGGACCCTCGACGAGGGCCGCCGCCAGAACCACGACGTCGTCGTGCGAACCGGCGACGGCGCTCACCATCCGGTGCGAAGCGACGACGGCGCCGCCCGGTGGTCGGCGATCGCCGCCCAGGCGGACGCCGACGATGCCGCACTCGCCGATGCCCCGCGCGTCGGGATCCTCCACCGGCGGGTCACCTTTCGCCCTCCACCGATCGAGACCGTCAGGGCGATCACCGGTCCCACCCGATGGAGCGCCGCAGCGGCGGCGTTCGCCAGCATGGCGATGCTCGTCGGCGCCATCGGCGGATCGACCGCCACGCTCGCGCTCGTGCTCGTCGCCGTGGTGGCGGGTGCGGCCGTGTCGCTGTGGGTCGCTCGCCGGGCCGGCGGACGTCCACTGGCCCTGCAGGTGGCGATCGTGGCGGCGGTGGTGCTCACGCTGACCGTGATCGTCGCCCAGGCGATCGATGTCGATGGCCTGCTCTCCGCACTGCGCGGACCCTTGCCGAGCGTGCTGATGCTGCTCGTCGTGCTGCACGGCTTCGAAACGGTCGACCGCCGGACACTGCGGGTGCACCTGGCGATCACGTTCGTGCTCGCGTCGTATGCCGCCGGGCTGCGGATCGACGCCGCCCTCGGCTGGTGGCTGGCCGCCTGGGCCGTTCCGTTCGCCGTGTCGATGCTCACCACCTCCCGGCTCGCGCGCCCACCCGTCGACCGGACGTCGCCGTCGCACCGGGTGGCCCAACTGGGCCTGCCCCGGGCGGCGTCGGCGCGTACCACCGGACGGTGGGCGGCTTCGGTCGTCGCGATCGGCGTCGCGACGCTCGCCGTGCTGAGCCTGGTACCGATTCCCGACGGACCAGCGCGGCTCGGCCTGCCGGCACTGTCGTCGAATGCACCGATCGTCGGCTCCCCCGGCGGGCTCGCACGCCCGGACGGTTCGGCGCCGTCGACCGCTGCGGACGCCGACCCCGATCGGGCGTCGGCCGGTGGCGTCGTCGGCTACCCCGGATTCACCGAGACGCTCGACACCAGCATCCGCGGTCAGCTCGGCGACGAGATCGTGATGCGCGTCCGAGCGCCCGAGCCGGCGTTCTGGCGCGGCCAGACCTTCACCGACTTCGACGGACGGACGTGGACGGTGTCGCCCGAGCGTGGAAGACCGCAGAACGGGCCGGTGATCGACGTGGCGGCCACCGTCGGCGATGCGCTCGGCGGGGTCGTGCCGACCAGCGAACTCGTCCAGACCTACTTCGTCGAGCAGGATCTCCCCAACGTCGTGTTCGCCGCGCCGCGTCCCGTGCAGGTGATCTTCGACGGTTCGCTGTGGACCCGGCCCGACGGAGCGCTGCGCTCCGACGTCACGCTCACCGCGGGCTCCGTGTACACGGTGGTCTCCGAGCGCCCGCAGGTCGACGCCGACATCCTGCGTGCCCAGGGCGACCTCGGCGCCTTCTTCGCCGGGTTCCGCGAGATGGCCGGTGGCGACGAGATCGACCCGTTCCTCGACCTGCCCGAGTCGACGACCCGACGGACGATCGAGCTGGCGACGGCGCTGCGCACACCGGGCGAGTCGACCTACGACACGATCCTCGCCTACGAGGCCTGGCTCGCCGCGAACACCGAGTACGACCTCGACGCCCCCGTGCCCTCGCCGGGGACCGACGCCGTCGACGACTTCCTGTTCGAGTCGCGGCTCGGATTCTGCGAGCAGATCGCATCGACGCTCACGATCATGCTGCGCAGCCAGGGCGTGCCCGCTCGCCTCGCCACCGGCTACGTCGCCGGCGAGCGTGACCGCGTGTCGGGCGTGTGGAACGTGCGCGGCAGCGACGCCCACGCCTGGGTCGAGGTGTGGTTCCCCCAGACCGGCTGGCAGCCGTTCGATCCCACCGCCGAGGTGCCGTTGGCCGCCGACGCCGGTGGCGAGACCGTCGGCGGCGACCTGATCGGCGCAGCGATCTCGTCGATCGTGTCGCACCGTCTCCAGATCGGCATCGTCGTGCTCGTTGCCGGCTTCGTCTGGGGCCTCGTCGGCGTCGCCTCGCTCGTTCGCTACCGCCGCCGGCGGGGCCGGTGGGGACTCCTGCAGGACCGCTTCACCGCACTGGTCGACGAGCAGCGATCCGCCACGACATCGACGGCGACACCGGCCGCGACATCGACGGCGACACCGACGGTGGTGACCAACGAGCACATCGCATCGAGCTTCACCGACGCCGCCCGTGCGGACGTCGCCAGGCAGGTCGCGGGCGAACTCGATCGCGCCGGCTTCGATCCGAGTTGGGTCGACGACGACGAACGCTACGAGCAGACCCGCTCGGCGCTGGCGACGTTGGAGCGACCGCCGCGCTGAGTCGATCTGGTGGTCCTGGCTGCGGGCGCCGGCCGTGTGCGTGGCCGTGCCCGCCGGCGGGACTACTTCTTCGAGATGCGGGCCTGCAGTGCGGCCAGGCGCTGCGCGAACCACGGCTGCTTCGTGCTCCACAGCTGCGGTTCGAGTTCACGGGCGACCGCTGCGGGATGGTCGTCGACGTCGGCCATCGCCTGGATCGTCTGCTTCGTCACGATCGCCAGCTCGCGCGGCGCACTGGCGGCCTTCGCCGCGAACTCGTGGCACACCTCCAGCAACGACTCCGCGGGCACCGAGCGGTAGGCGAGGCCGATGCGTTCGGCCTCCTTGCCGTCGAGCACCTGGCCGAACACGACCGCCGCCATCGTCGCCTGCGGCCCGACGATGCGGCGCAGCATCCACGTGTGGCCGCCGCCGGGGTGGATGCCGAGTTGGAGGAAGCGCGTGTCGAGCTTGGCGGAGTCGGCCACGATGCGCACGTCGCAGCCGAGTGCCAGGTTCATCCCCGCACCGACCGCCGCGCCGTTCACGGCCGCCAGCGTCGGCAGCGGGCTGCGGGCGATGCGCAGGAAGCCCTCGTAGATCGTGCCGAGGCTGTCGCCGGTCGCCTCGGCGAGGTTGCCGAGGTTCGCGCCCGCACAGAACGCCGGCGGCGTGCCGGTGACCACCAGTGCGCCGACGGACTCGTCGGTCTCGAACGCGTCCATCGCCTCGAGGATCTGCGCCACCATCGGGGCGGTGAGCGTGTTGCGCTCGTCGGGGTTGTTCAACGTGAGCGTCGCCACACCGTCGGAGACGTCGGTGAGCACGAACGGGTCGGTACCAGCCATGCGCGCCAGTGTGGCACGAGGTGCCCGACGCCACCGCGCTCGCGCCCGGTTAGCCTTCGTGGCGCACATGCTCGACCACGTCTTCACCGATGCCATCAGCGCACTGCGCGACGCGTTCGAGGCAGCGTTCCTCGAACGCCAGGCGTTCGAGGAGCACTTCCAGAGCGACGTCCTGCTCGGCGACCTCACGTGGGAGACCAGCTACGGGCTGCCGGGCGAGGGCGAACCGCCGCGCGTGGTCGCGCACATCACGTTCGACTGGCCGGCGTGGAGCCAGGCCGCCTACCGGCAGTGGTACGTCGAGGAGGAGCTCGAGAAGCGTCCGGCGATCGAGATGGAGATCGTGTTGCGCATCCAGCGTCTGGCCGAGCCGGTCGACCCGTCGGTGCTGTACAAGACGGTGCCCGAGCAGAGCCCGCTCGTCGGCGACGACCGGCTCGAACGCGCCGGGCTCACGTCGGAGACGTCGCATCCCGACACCGACGTCGATCCGCTCGACCTGCGCACCGAATACGCCGCCGAGATCACCTACGAGGGCCTCTACGAGCTGGCGGAGGAGACGGTCGCCGACGGCACCAGCACGCTGCTCGACGAGCACTTCGGCGCCCTCGGTGGCTGGATCGCCTCGACGCTGGTCAAGCTCGGCGACCTCCCCCTCGAGTTCCACCCCGCCGACGACGCCGACGACTGACCCGCCTCTCGAACACGGCCCCACTCGCACCAGCCCGAAAAATGCCTCAGATGTCGCGCTGAGCGCGCCGATCGAGGCATTTTTCGGACTCGTCGGGGCGTGACAGGATGCTCGGATGGCCGAGAGCGACGTGTTGTACGAGGTGTCCGAGCGGATCGCGACGATCACGATCAACCGACCCGAGGCGCGCAACGCACTCACGAGCGAGATGCTGGCGAGGATCCCACAGCGGATGCTCGAGGCCGAGGCCGACGACGACGTCGACGTCATCATCCTGACCGGCACCGACCCTGCGTTCACCGCCGGGCTCGACCTGAAGGAACTCGGCACCGACGGCAGCAACCTCGCAGGTGGGTCCGGCGCCGACGGCAGCCGCAACAGCTACGGCGTTCGCGGCCCGTTCCCGGCGCTGAGCAAGCCGCTGATCGGAGCGGTCAACGGCGTTGCCGTCACCGGCGGGCTGGAGTACGCCCTCAACTGTGACTTCCTCGTGGCGAGCGAGCGGGCCAAGTTCGGCGACACGCACTCGCGCGTCGGGGTGATGCCGGGCTGGGGGCTCACCGTGCTGCTCCCGCAGGCGATCGGCATCCGACGAGCCCGAGAGATGAGCTTCACCGGCAACTTCATGCTCGCCGACGAAGCGCTCGCCTTCGGGCTGGTCAACCACGTCGTCGCCCACGACGACCTGATCCCGTTCACCCGCCGGCTTGCGAGCGACATCATCGGCAACGACCAGCCGGGCGTGCGCCAGATCCGCGACACGTACGCCCAGATCGCCACCGACGACGACCACTGGGAGATCGAGTCACGCGACAGCCGGGCGTGGCGTCGCACCAGCTTCAGCCCCGACGCCGTCGCCGCCCGCCGCGCCTCCATCCAGGCCCGCGGCCAACAGCAATAGGTGCTTCGGCCGCGGTGTCGCTTTCTGACGCGGTCGCTGCACGCCAGGGGTCAGACCCCAGCTGTAACGGGGCTTGCCTCGATACGGGTCGGCGCCTTCTTGCCGTTACAGCTGGGGTCTGACCCCTGGCGTAACGTTCAGATCGTGGCGCCTTGGGCGCGGAGGGTGTCGCGGATGGCTTGGGCGATGTCGAGCGCCAGGATCTCGGCGCCGGTGGTGTTGAGATGGAAGCCGTCGTCGGCGCGGACGTCCTTGCCCTCGCCGTCGCGGGGATCGATCACGAACTCCGCCCAGCCACCGTCGCGACCCGAGAAGCGCTTCCAGGTATCGACGAAGATCACGTCGGGGCGTTCGGCGGCGGCAGCCTTGGCGGCGCGGTCCTGGATCGCCATGCGCGCGGTCACGTCGGGATTGTCGTCGTTCGGGATCCCGACCCAGACGAGCGTGCGCCCTCCTTCGAGCAGCTGATCCATCACGGCACCGACGCGCTGCTGGTACTCCGCGGTCCACTCCGCCTCGTTCGTCACCGGGTCACCCACGATGAACTCACCGCTCGCCACCGCCAGGCCCTGGGCGTCGTTGCCGCCGAACGTGGCCACGACGATGTCGGGGTTGACCACCGGCAGCTGACGATCGATCTCGGCGGGCCAGTCGAAGAAGTCGGGACGTGCGAGCCCGGACGACACCTTGTAGTCGAGTTGCGTCTCCACCACTCCGGTGCCGTCGAGCAACGTCTGCAGGTACGGACCGAACGTGCCGGCGTCGCTGTCGCCGACGATGAACACCGTCGCCGGATCCTGCGCAGTCGCCGGACCGGTGTTCACCGGCTCGGTGTCGACCGGCGGCGTGTCGGCGGGTGCGGTGTCCTCGGACGCCGACGAGCCATCGACGACGATCGAGTCACCGGTCGAACCGTCCGTCGCACCACCGCCCGACTCGACGCCGGAGCCCGCGTCGGCGCCGGGCGACGTCTCGGCATCGGCGACGCCGCCGTCACCACCCGAGAAGAGCGCACCGATCCCCCGGAACACCACGAGACCCAGCAACAGCACGACCACGAGCGCGCCGAGACGACGCATCGCATACCGCCGGCTGCTGTGACGGCGACGGGGAGAAGGTGTCGAGGGCACGGGACTCCCAGGATACGAGCCAGGACGTCATCGCCGGCGGCACGCCGACCGGACCATGAACGCACGACCGCCGACGAGGCGCGTGGCGCAAGAGCCCCATTACCACCGGGTAGCTTGTACGTGCGTGAACACGACCGGCGCCACGCGTCGACTCGCTACGTGAACCCAACCAATTCATCCTGAAGGGGAGAACATGATCAAGAGCAAGAAGCTGCTCGCCATCGGCGTCATCGCCGCGCTCGGCCTCGCAGCCTGCGGCAGCGACGACGACACCGGAAGCGCGTCGACCGATGCGCCCGAGGCGACCGACGCACCCGCAGGTACCGAAGCGCCCGAGGGCACCGAAGCACCGGCGGGCACCGAAGCGCCTGCTGGCACCGATGCACCGGCGACCGGCGACGGCGCCACCGTCGGCGTGGTCTACGACATCACCGGCCGTGGCGACCGTTCGTTCAACGACGCAGCCGGTGCCGGTCTCGACCAGGCGAAGGAAGAGCTCGGCGTCACCGGCCTCGAGTCGACCCCGACAGGTGACGGCGACCGCGCCGAGCGCGTGCAGGGACTCGTCGACGAAGGCGCAGGCCTCGTCATCGGCGTGGGCTTCCTGTTCGGCGACGCGATCACCGGTGTCGGCGAAGCCAACCCCGACACGAGCTTCGCGATCATCGACTCGGTCGTCGACCTGCCGAACGTCGCCTCGCTGGTGTTCGCCGAGAACGAGGGCTCGTTCCTCGTCGGTGCCGCGGCAGCGCTCAAGAGCCAGACCGGCACGATCGGCTTCATCGGTGGCGTCGAGAACGACCTCATCCAGAAGTTCGAGGCCGGTTACGTCGCAGGCGCCCAGGCCGTCAACCCCGACATCGAGGTGTTGACCAACTACATCACCCAGCCGCCGGACTTCGGTGGCTTCAACGACCCCGCCCGCGCGAAGGAGATCGCTGCCGCGCAGTACGAAGCCGGTGCGGACGTCATCTACTCGGCCGCCGGCGGCTCTGGCCTCGGTGCCTTCGAGGCCGCTGCCGAAGCCGGTGCACCCGGTGAAGTGTGGGCGATCGGCGTCGACTCCGACCAGTACGAACTGGTGTCGCCGGAGCTGCAGCCGTACATCCTCACCTCGATGCTGAAGAAGGTCGACGTCGCCACGTTCGAGACGATCAAGGCGTTCGACGACGGCTCGTTCGCCAGTGGCGTCCAGGTCTTCGACGTGGCGTCCGGCGGCATCGGCTACTCGACCTCGGGTGGCTTCATCGACGACATCACCGACCAGCTCGACGAGTACGCGGCGCAGATCGCGTCCGGTGAGATCGAGGTGCCCGACGGCTCCCTGAGCCGGCTCTCCACCGCGATGAATCATCGCGGTGAACCTTCGACGGTGCATCAGCCGATGCGCCGCTGAACGACCCAGACGATGCCCGTTCGGTCCCGACCGGACGGGCATCGTCGCGTCCGGCACCGCGTGCGATGCCGGGACCAAGGACTCCAATCGCGCAGCTCTTCCTCGCACCGGCGCGCGATCGACTAGAAAACACGTGATGAGTGACACCGGTGGGGTCTCGATCGACACGGCGAATGCCCCGATCGCCATTCAGCTCACCGACATCGTGAAGCGGTTCCCGGGCGTCATCGCCAACGACGGTGTCAACCTGACCGTGCGCCAGGGATCGGTGCACGCCATCGTCGGCGAGAACGGGGCCGGCAAGTCGACGTTGATGAAGACGCTCTACGGCGCCCACCAGCCCAACGAGGGAACGATCACGGTCAAGGGTGAGCAGCGGGTGTTCTCCTCGCCGAAGGATGCGATCGCCGACGGCATCGGCATGGTGTTCCAGGCGTTCATGCTCGCCGCGAACCTGACGGTGTGGGAGAACATCGTGCTCGGCCAGGAGCCGGGCACCAAGGTGTCCCTCGATGCGAAGCAAGCCCGCACCCGCATCCGCGATCTCGGCGACCGCTACGGGCTGCAGGTCGATCCCGATGCACTGATCTCCGACCTCGGCGTCGGCGACAAGCAACGAGTCGAGATCCTCAAGGTCCTCTACCGGGGCGCCGAGATCCTGATCCTCGACGAACCGACCGCCGTGCTCGTGCCCCAGGAGGTCGATGCGCTGTTCGCGTCGCTGCGCGAGCTGACCACCCAGGGCGCCACGATCATCTTCATCTCCCACAAGCTCGACGAGGTCCTCAAGCACGCCGATGCGATCACGGTGATCCGTCAGGGCAAGACCGTCGGTGAGATCCACGACCCGACGCAGGTCACCTCGCGCGATCTCGCCGAGATGATGGTCGGCAGCGAACTCCCGACTCCGGAAACGCGCGACAGCACGGTCACCACCGAACCGGTGCTCGAGCTCCGCGACGTCAGCGTCAGCGCCGGCGACGACGGCGGGCGCGACCTCGTGCACAACGTCAGCTTCACCGTGCACCGCGGCGAGATCGTCGGCATCGCCGGCGTCGAGGGCAACGGCCAGAGCGAGCTGGTGCGCTCGCTGGTGGGCCTCCTGCCGTCGACCGGCACCGTCGTCGTCGACGGCGAGGACGTCACTCGACTCTCCACCCGCGAGCGCCGCAACGCCGGTGTCGGCTACATCTCCGAGGACCGCCAGAAGGACGGCCTCGTCCTCGGTTTCACGCTGTGGGAGAACGCCGCGCTCGGCCATCACCATCGACCGCCGTTCGCGAAGGGACCGTGGCTCGACCTCGCCGGCACCAAGCAACGCACCGAGGTGATCGTCGACGAATTCGACGTCCGGACGCCGAGCATCAACGTCCCGGCGTTCACGTTGTCGGGAGGTAATCAGCAGAAGCTGGTCGTCGGACGCGAGATGACCGCCGAACCCAAGGTGCTCGTCGCGGCGCATCCCACCCGCGGCGTCGACGTCGGCGCCCAGTCGGTGATCTGGGACATCCTTCGTGACGCCCGGGCTGCCGGGCTCGGCACCGTGCTGGTGTCGGCCGATCTCGAGGAGTTGATCGGGTTGTCGGACCGGCTGTTGGTGATGTTGCGCGGCGAGATCGTCGCCGAGGTCGACCCGGCCACGGTGACCCCGGCCGAGTTGGGGTCGTACATGACCGGCGCCAAGACGGGAGTGCACTGATGTTCGAGCGGATCTGGCGGGCGTCGCTCGCCCCGTTGGCCGCGGCCGCAGCCGCCATCCTGATCTCGTCGATCGCCCTCTTGATCTCGGGCAACAACCCCATCGACGCGTTCGTCGAGATGTGGAAGACGATCGACTCGACGGCCGCCGTCGTCGACATCATCAACACATCGGTGCCCTTGTACATCTCCGGTGTCGCCGTCGCCATCGGCTTCAAGATGAACCTGTTCAACATCGGCTCGAACGGCCAGTACATCCTCGCCGTGCTGATCGCCGGGTGGGCCGGCGCCGAGGTGAGCCTCCCGCCGGTGTTGCACGTCCTGTTCGTGTTCGTCGTCGCAATGGTGGTCGGCGGCTCGTGGGCGCTGATCGCCGCCATCCTCAACGTCACCCGCAATGTGAACGTCGTGATCTCGACGATCATGCTGAACTACATCGCGATCGGCCTCAGTGCCTTCCTGCTCCAGGAGTACTTCCGCGACTCCGAGAACGGCGGCCTCGTCGCCCAGACCAAGGTGATGCCCGAGTCGGCCCGACTTCCGACACTCGACCCGATCTTCGAGTTCTTCGGGTTCGACTTCGGCGAGCGCGTCGACCTCCTCGGCTTCCTCCCCATCGCGATCCTGCTCGGGGTCGTCTACTACATCTTGTTGAACCGCAGCTTGTTCGGCTACGAGCTGAAGCTGTCCGGCATGAACGCCGACGCCGCGCAGTCCGCCGGCGTCAACCCCAAGCGCATGGTGCTGATCACGCTGTTCATGTCCGGCGCCGTCGCCGGCATGATCGGCCTGCCGTTCCTCCTGGCCGACCCCAACTTCCTCAAGTACGGCGATGCCTTCCCGGTCACGCTCGGCTTCACCGGACTCGGCCTCGCACTCTTGGGTCGCAACAGCCCGATCGGCGTCGCCGCGGCAGCGATCGTGTGGGCCACGATCGAGGTCGCCACCCGCCGTCTCGGATCGCTGGGCATCCCACCGGAGATCGGCAAGATCCTGCAGGGATCGTTCCTCCTCGCCGCAGTGATCGCCTACGAGGTCGTGCGGCGACGTAACGACGCCGCCGCCGCAGAGGCAGCGGCCGCCGCCACCAGAGAGGACCGGTCTCCGCCGGCGTCCGAGGTCACACCGATCGGAGCGACGTCATGAGCTTCACCATCGACGCCGAGACGGTGACGTCCGGGCGGCCACCGCTGCTGGCGTCGACGCGCTGGCGCATGGTTGCACTGGTGATGGTCGGCGTCGCCGTGATGTCGACCGCCCGCATCATCTCCGACAACGGCGACCTCACGTCCAGCGGAACGTTCGGTGTCGCATTGCGGACCGCAGCGCCGATCGCGCTCGCCGGCCTGTCCGGACTGATCGCCGAACGCAGCGGCACGATCAACATCGGCCTCGACGGGATGATGGTGATGGGCACGATCTTCGCCGGCTGGTGGGGATGGCAGTACGGGCCGTGGATGGCGCTGCTCGGCGGCATCTTCGGCGGCATGCTGTTCGGTCTCCTGATGAGCGTGGCGACCACCACGTTCGGCGTCAACCACATCGTCGCCGGCGTGGCGATCAACCTGATCGCACCGGGCATCGCCCGGTTCATGGCGAGCGAACTGTTCGTCGGAGTGCAGGGCGGGTCGGTCACGTCGTCGCCGGGCAACTCGGGGAGCATGGGATCGTTCACCATGCCGTTCCTGTCGGGAGGTGATCTCTTCGGCTGGCAGACACCGGACATCCTCGGCTGGTTCGAGGACACCGGGTGGTTCTTCCTCGCCGACGCCGCCGGATTCATGAAGGGCATGACGACGTCGGTCACCTACGACGTGTTGCTCACCATCGGGCTGTTCTTCGCCATGGCCTACTTCTTGTGGCACACACCGCTCGGCCTGCGGCTGCGCTTCAGCGGTGAGCGCCCGTCGGCAGCGGATTCCCTCGGTGTGTCGGTGCACAAGATGCGCTACATCGGCATGGCGATCTCGGGCGGGCTCGCCGGCATGGGTGGCGCCGTGCTCGTGCTCTTCGCCAACCGGTACCAGGAGAACCAGGTGGCCGGCCGCGGCTTCCTCGGCCTCGCCACGATGATCTTCGGCAACTGGATGCCCGCCGGCACGGCTGCAGGAGCTGGTCTGTTCGGCTACGCCCAGGGCATCACGCTGCGCACCAATCCCTCCGACCTCGTCAATGCGCTCTTCCTGGCCGCGGCGATCGGACTCGTGCTGATCGCCGTGTACATGGGGTGGCGACAGTCGCTCGCCGGCACCGGAACCGTGCTGGCGTTCGCCGTCGTCACCTTCTGGGCCTACTTCGCGGTCAAGGAGCCCAACAATCAGCTCGTCTTCGTGACGCCGTACGTCGTCACGCTGATCGCCGTGTCGGTCGGCGCCCAACGGTTGAGACCGCCCGCCGAGGAAGGCATCCCGTGGTTCAAGGGAATGCAGTAGGCGCGCGCCGCTGGTCATGACGATCACGCTCGACGACGCGCGGCGTCTACCCAAGGTGCTCTTGCACGATCACCTCGACGGCGGGCTGCGGGTGGCGACGATCATGGAGCTGGCCGACTCGATCGGCTGGACCCTGCCGGCGACCGATGCCGACGAACTCCAAGCGTGGTTCACCCGCGGCGCCGAGACCGCCGACCTGTTGCAGTACCTCGCGACGTTCGAGCACACGCTCGCGGTGATGCAGAGCACCGACAACGTCGAGCGCATCGCCCACGAGGCCGTCGTCGACCTCGCTGCGGACGGCGTCGTCTACGCCGAGATCCGCTTCGCACCCGAGCTGCACCAACAGCAGGGACTCGCGCTCGAAGCGGTCGTCGATGCGGTGACGTCGGGATTCCGTCGCGGCGAGGGTTCCGTCGCCGAAGGTGGTCGACGGATCACGGTGAATGCGATCCTGTCCGCGATGCGCACCGGCGATCGGTCACTCGAGATCGCACGGCTCGTCGACCGGCTCCGAGCGTGGGACGACAAGGTCGTCGCGTTCGACCTGGCGGGCGCCGAGACCGGGTTCCCGCCGTCGCTGCACGCCGAGGCGTTGGCGTTCGCTCGCTCCGCCCTGCTCGACATCACCATCCACGCGAGCGAGCCACCCGATCTCGAGTTGATCTCCGACGCCCTGGTCCACGGCGCGCACCGGATCGGTCACGGCGTCCGCCTGCGCACCGACACGAACCTCGTCGGTGCGCACGATGCCGCGAGCGTGCGGGCGACCGATCTCGCCTGCGGTCCACTCGCGCAGTACGTGCTCGACCACCAGATCCATCTGGAGATGGCACCGACGTGCAACGTACAGATCGGAGCCGTGCCGAGTGTCGCCGAGCACCCGATCGGGCCGTTCCTGCGTGCCGGGTTCAACGTCGGCTACAACACCGACAACCGGTTGATGAGCAACGTCACGCCGTCGAGCGAACTGCATGCCGTCGCCGTCGCCCACGACCTGACGACAGCCGAGATGGAGCGGCTCGCCACGAACGCGATGATGTCGTCGTTCGCGCCGATGGACGTCCGCCGCCGCATCGTCGCCGAACAGATCGCCCCCGCCTACTGACCGCCGGCGGCGACATCGTCGGCTGCACCCTGTACGTTGATCGGCACCGACGATCAGGCGAACCATCGGGGGTCAGCCGAACGTGAAGCATCGACATCTCCTGCTGATCTGCCTCGCGGCCGCGACCGGCGTGGCGTCGTGCTCGTCGGCGAACGGCGAGCAGACCTCGGCGCCGTCGCCTCCACCATCACCGCCAGCGTCCACGACGGCGGTACCGACCACCGCCGCTCCGACGACGGCTGCGTCGACGACGGCCCCGACGACGACGATCGACCCGGAGGAGGCGCGCACGATCGAGCAGGTCAACGAGTACGTCGCACAGGCGGCCGCCTTCGACCAGGCCGGCGCCGATGCCCAGTTCCCCCAGGGCCTGACGTTCGCTGCCGGCGGAGCGCCCGGCTACTCGCGCTACGTGTTCCGCGAGCATTCCGACGGAGTGGTTCCCACGCTCGTCGAGGGCCCGCTGCAAGCAACGGTGCGGTGCCAGGACGAGGCGCTCCCCTGCTCGTACCTCGAGCTGAAGGACCTGGCGTCGTCGGGAGCCCCGATTCCCGCCGAGCTGCAGATGACGACCGACGAGCTGTCGACGCTGGTCGCCCAACTCGACGAACTGAACGCGTTCGCCGAACTCCACCGCGACGTCGAGACCGCCTGTGCCGACGGCTTCGTCAGCGACCGGATCCAGACGGCCAACATGGGCTCGCACTTCTATCAACCCGCCTGGATCGGCGACGGCTTCTTCCCGTCGCGTCCCGAGATCCTGCTGTACGCGCTCGCCGACGGCACGATGCCGAACGGCCCGGTCGGACAGTGCGTCGACGGGCGCTGGGACGGGCCACCGATGAAGCTCGTCGGCACCTCGTTCATCATCCCGCCGTTGGTGATCGGCAACGACCACCCGCAGGCGTTCGCCGGGCCGCTCGACAACTGGCACATCCACTACAACCTGTGCCGCGGCAATGCGCAGGGCCGCGACACGTTCATCCCCAAGAGCGAGTGCGAGGCCGCCGGCGGCAACTTCTCCGCGGCGCTCGGCTGGATGATCCACGCCTGGGTCGACCCCGAACACGACAACCAGCTCGGCGTGTTCGCGATGTGGAACTCGTCGATCCAGCCGGTGACGGATGCCGCCGGCGTGCTCGACTCCCGTGAGGTGCGCGGGTCGGACTTCCCCGAAGGCGCTGAGCAGTCACTGATCACCGACTTCCTCTACGGCGGTGACCTGGAGGTGCGCGTCGGCCAGCCGCTGTTCTTCAACAACGTCGACTCGGTGCCGCACACGGTGACCGCCGGCACGCCCGCCGATCCTGACCTCGACGAGTTCGATTCCGGCCTGCTCACGCCGGGCAGCAACTTCGCGCTCAGCTTCGACCGTCCCGGCGTGTACTCGCTGTTCTGCACGCTGCACCCCGACATGGTGGCCGACGTCACCGTCGAGTGACCACGGACCTCGGAGCCGGCTCGACGGCCGCTCGGCTCGCCGTCATGACTCGCTAGCGTGTCGCCATGTCTCTGGCCGATGTGATCCAACGAGCGCCCAAGGCGCTGCTCCACGACCATCTCGACGGTGGCCTGCGGCCACGGACCGTCGTCGAACTCGCCCAGGAGTTCGGCTACGAGGATCTGCCGACCACCGACGTCGACGAGCTCGCCACCTGGTTCAACCGCGGGGCCAAGCGCAACGACCTCGTGCTGTATCTCGAGACGTTCGCCCACACCGTCGGAGTGATGCAGGACCGTGACGCGATCGAACGGGTCGCCTACGAGTGCGCGCAGGACCTGGCTGCCGACGGCGTCGTGTACGCCGAGGTGCGCTTCGCGCCAGAGCTGAGCACCGAGAAGGGGCTGACGCTCGACGAGGTGATGGAAGCCGTGCTCGAGGGCTACCGGCGCGGCTCGGCCGACACCGACCTGACGATCTATGCCATCGTGTCGGCGATGCGCACCGCCGCCCGGTCGCTCGAGATCGCCGAGTTGGCGGTGCGCTTCCGCGATGCCGGCGTCGTCGGCTTCGACATCGCCGGCGCCGAGGCGGGGTACCCGCCGTCGCGCCACCTCGACGCGTTCCAGTACGTCAACCGCGAGAACTTCCACTCGACGATCCATGCCGGTGAGGCGTTCGGACTTCCCTCGATCTGGGAAGCAGTGCAGTTCTGCGGCGCCGAGCGGCTCGGGCACGGCGTGCGCATCGTCGACGACATCGACCCGGGAGAGGGCCTCGGCACCGAGAAGCTCGGCCGCTTGGCGACCTACATCCGCGACCGGCGCATCCCGCTCGAGCTGTGCCCGACGTCGAACGTCAACACCGGCGTCGTCCCGTCGATCGCCGATCATCCGATCGGGATGTTGCGGCGGCTGCGGTTCCGCGTCACGGTCAACACCGACAACCGTTTGATGAGCAACACGTCGATGACCAAGGAGATGCAGAAGCTCAGCGATGCCTTCGACTGGGGTCTCGACGATTTCGAGTGGCTGACCGTCAACGCGATGAAGTCGGCGTTTGCGCCGTTCCCCGAGCGCTTGAAGTTGATCAACGGCGTGATCAAGCCGCGCTATTCGATCCTGAAGAGCGAACTCTCGCTCGGGGTGGCCTGAGATGGGCGTCGAGACGACCCTGGTCGACCATCCGGTCTGCGCTGATGCGCTCGCACGCATCCGCGACCGCGACACGCCGAACGCACTGTTCCGCCAGAACCTGGAACGCATCGGCGGGCTGCTGATTGCCGAGGCGACACGGTCGCTGCCGACCGTCGACGGCACGGTCGAGACGCCGCTGACGACGGCGCCGGCGCGGCGCATCGCGGTGCAGCCGGTGGTCGTGCCGATCCTGCGCGCCGGTCTCGGCTTCGTCGGCCCGGCCCAGGCGCTGCTGCCGAACGCCGACATCGGCTTCATCGGGATGGCGCGCAACGAGACGACGCATCAGCCCGAGCCGTACGTCAACAAGCTGCCCGAGTCGCTCGCAGGGCGTCCGGTCATCGTGCTCGACCCGATGCTGGCCACCGGCGGTTCGCTGATCCACACCGTCCGGCTGTTGCTCGAGCGCGGTGCGCCGGAGCCGATCACCGTCGTCTGTGCGCTCGCCGCCCCCGAGGGCATCGCTGCGCTCGACGACGCCGGCCTCGGCATCCACCTGTTCACCGCTGCGATCGACGACCGCCTGAACGACGATGCGTTCATCGTCCCCGGCCTCGGCGACGCCGGCGACCGCCAGTTCGGCACCCCCGCCTGACGACCGCCCGCCCTCGCGCTGAGCCCAGCCCCAGCCCCAGCGCCCGAAAAATCCCGCTCATGTTGCGCTGAGCGCAACACCAGCGCGCCATTTCGGATGTCAGCGGCCGAAACTCCCGAAATGGCGCGACGGTGTTGCGGTGAGCGCAACACCAGCGCAATTTTTCGGATGGGGGGATGGACGTCCGGGTCAGGCGGGGAGGGGGATGCGGGCGGCGGCATCGAGGATCGCGCGGAGTTCGTCGACGTCGATGTCGACCGCTTCGCCGTAGAGCTTGACCTTGGGTTCGGTGCCGCTGGGGCGGATCTGGAGCCGGACGCCTCCGTCGAGCATCAGGCGGACCAGGTTCGCCTCGGGATAGGTCTGCACCGACTGGACGGCGCGACCTCCCACCTCGCTCGGCGGCGCCGCCTCGATCGATGCCACCCACGCCGACCCGACGGCAGGCGGAAGCTTCACCGACAGCTCGGCGGTCACGTACCGCCCGAAGCGTTCGGCGATCGCGTCGAGACGGTCCTGCAGCGTGTGCCCCTCCGACTCGGCGACCGCAGCGATCTCGGCCATCAGGACCGCAGCGGTGATCCCGTCCTTGTCGAGCGGTCGAGGCGCAACCAGGTAGCCGAGCGCCTGCTCGTAGCCGAGCATCAGGCGCAGGTCGGGCCGTTCGGTGGCGATCTTGCCGATGTACTTGAAGCCGGTGAAGGTCTCCTCGCTGTGCACGCCGGCGGCCTCGGCCATCCGGGCGAGCAACGACGACGACACCAGCGTGGTCACGACGAGGCGATCGTCGCCGGAGGTGTTGGCGAGGATGTAGTCCGCGAACAGCCACCCGATCTCGTCGCCGCTCAGCCGGCGCCACGAACCGTCGGGCTGCGGGATCGCCACGCCGAGGCGGTCGGCGTCGGGGTCGTTCGCCAGCGCCACCTTGGCGTCGCAGGCCTGGGCCTCGGCGAGCAGCAGGTCCATCGCTCCCGGTTCCTCCGGGTTCGGGAAGGCCACGGTCGGGAACGTGCGGTCCGGTTGCTGCTGGGCTGCGACGACGTGCGGCGCCGGCAGGCCCGCCGACTCGAACGCCCGCACCACGATCTCGCCGCCGACGCCGTGCATCGCCGTGTAGGCGACCGGCACGCCGGCAACATCCGGGCGCAGCCGAACCGACGGCACGAACTCGAGGTACCGCTCGACCCACTCGTCGCCGAGGTGCTCGATCAGCGGATCGTCACCGCTCGCGAGTTCGACCGCGAGCGGGTCGAACCGGGCGATCCGTTCGGCGATGTCGGTGTCGATCGGCGACACGATCTGCGATCCGGTCTCGAGATACACCTTGTAGCCGTTGTCCGCCGGCGGGTTGTGCGACGCCGTCACGACGACGCCCGCCGCGGCGCCGAGACCGGAGATCGACCAGGCGAGCACCGGCGTCGGCTGGACACCCGGATACACCATCGTGCGGATGCCCATCGCCGCGAGCACACGGGCCGAGTCCTCGGCGAACAGGTCGCTCTTGCGGCGAGCATCGTGGGCGATCACCACACCGCGCCGGGCAGCATCGGGGATGTCGCCAGACTCCTCGGCGTCGAGCAGCCACCGGCCGAGACCGGCTGCCGCCTGGCGCACGACCAGCCGGTTCATCCGCATCGGGCCGGCCGCAACGGCGGCGCGCAGTCCGGCGGTGCCGAACTGCAACCGGCCGTCGAAGCGCCCGGCGAGTTCGGTCGTGTCGCCGGCTCGGGCATCGGCGATCATCGACGCGAGTTCCTCGCGGATGTCGTCGTCGGGCTCGGCGGCGAGCCACGCCTCGGCGGTGGTGATCAGGTCGTTCGTGTCCACGGCAGCCCCCGTCGGTTGCGTTCAGCCATCACCGATCAGATTACGCAACTCGACCAGCGGACGCGGCCCGACGTGGCTGATCACCTCAGCGGCGGCGATCGCTCCGTAGCGACCACAGGTCTCGAGATCGCGCCCCGACGTCAACCCGTGCAGGAAGCCCGCGGCGAACAGATCGCCCGCGCCGGTGGTGTCGATCACCCGATCGACGGGCACGGCCGGCACGCGCAGCAGCTCGTCGGGCGTCACGATCACGCAACCCTCGGCGCCGACGGTGATCGCCGCGAACTCGCACTCGTCGCGCAGCGCCGCCACCGCATCGTCGAACGAGTCGAGCTGGTACAGCGAGAGCAGCTCGTCGTGGTTGCCGAACAACAGGTCGACGCGGTCCTGCACCAGCGCCCGGAAGTCGTCTCGGTGACGATCGACGCAGAACGAGTCCGACAGCGTCAACGACACCATCCGACCGTGCTCGTGCGCCACTTCGGCCGCCCGCCGGAACGCCGCCTTGGCGTGGTCGCGGTCGAAGAGGTATCCCTCCATGTACAGCACGTGCGACTCGGCGACCACCGACTCGTCGAGGTCGTCGACGCACAGTTCACTCGACACGCCGAGATAGGTGTTCATCGTGCGCTCGGCGTCGGGGGTGACCACGATCACGCACCGACCCGTCGGCGTGCCGTGATCGCCCGCGGGTCGATGGAACGCGACACCGACGGCGCGCATGTCGTGGCCGAACACGTCACCGAGATCGTCGCCGTTGACCTTGCCGATGTAGGCCGCACGGCCACCGAGGCTGGCGACGCCCACCACGGTGTTCGCGGCCGACCCGCCGCTCATCTCGACCGCAGTCTCGAGTGCGGCATAGAGCTCGACGGCGCGCTCGGTCTCGATCAGCGTCATCGCCCCCTTGACCAGATCGTGGCGTTCGAGGAAGTGTTCCTCGGCCGGAGCGATCACGTCGACCAGCGCATTGCCGATGCCGACCACGTCGAAGCGGGCGTGATCGGTGTTGGTTCGTGCTGAGAACCGTCGGAGCAGGTCGGACACGGGGGACCACGCTACCTCGGGTACCCTCACCCGATGCCTGCGACACCGTCGGATCTCGACCCGTATCGGCTGCCCACCGGCGTTCGTCCCGAGCGCTACGACCTGCGGCTACGGCCATCGTTGACCGATGCAACGTTCACGGGGACCGTTCGCATCGAGCTACGCGTCGACGAGCCGGCCGAGGTGCTGGTGCTGAACGCGAAGGAACTGACGATCACCGACTGCGATGTCGATGGCCGACCGGCGCCCTGGAGCCTCGACGCCGCCTCGGAGCGGCTGTTCGTCACGCCGGCGACGACCACCGGTGCGGGATCGAGCGTGCTGACGATCGGATTCGAGGGCGTCCTGAACGACAAGCTCCGCGGCTTCTATCGCAGCACGTACGTCGATGCCGACGGCGTCGAGCAGGTGATCGCGACCACGCAGATGCAGGCGACCGACTGCCGCCGCGCGTTCCCGTGTTGGGACGAGCCCGAGTTCAAGGCGGTGTTCTCCGTCACGCTCGACGTCGACGACGACCTGACGGCGATCTCGAATGCCCCCGAGATCGAACGCACGACCGCAGGCGGTCGTCGGGTGATCCGCTTCGCCGACACGATGGCGATGAGCAGCTACCTGGTGGCGATGGTCGTCGGCCGGCTCGAGGCCACCGACGTCGTCGACGTCGACGGGATCCCGCTGCGCGTGGTGCACGTGCCCGGCAAGGGCCACCTCACCGGTTTCGCCCTCGACGTCGGCGCCTTCTCACTGCGGTGGTTCCAGGACTACTACGGGATCGCCTACCCGGGCGACAAGGTCGATCTCGTGGCCCTGCCCGACTTCGCCGCCGGCGCGATGGAGAACCTCGGCTGCATCACGTTCCGCGAGAGCCTGCTGTTGGTCGATCCGACGACGAGCACGCAGAACGAGCGAGAGGTCGTCGCCGACGTGATCGCCCACGAACTCGCGCACATGTGGTTCGGTGATCTCGTGACGATGCGCTGGTGGAACGGCATCTGGTTGAACGAGGCGTTCGCCACGTTCATGGAGGTCGCCGCATGCGACGCGTACCGCCCCGACTGGCAGCGCTGGACGGCGTTCGGTGTCGAACGCAGCGGTGCCTTCGAAACCGATTCGCTGGTGAGCACCAGGCCGGTCGAGTACGAGGTGCGATCGCCGGCGGACTGCGAGGGCATGTTCGACGTGCTCACGTATCAGAAGGGTGGCGCGCTGCTGCGCATGCTCGAGCAGTACCTCGGCGCCGGGCGATTCCGTGAGGGCGTCAGCCACTATCTCGAGCTCCACAGCTACGAGAACACCGAGACCAACGATCTCTGGGATGCGATCGAAGCGACCAGCGGCGACCCGGTGCGCCGCATCATGGACTCGTGGATCTGGCAGCCGGGCTACCCGCTGGTGAGCGCAGCCGTCGTCGACGGCGCCCTCGAGTTGCGCCAGCGCCGGTTCCGCTTCGACGCAGGCGATCCCGACGGCGCTGAGGACATCGCGGACGCGTCCGATGACCAACGCTGGGCGATCCCGGTCCACGTCCGAGTCGGCAGCGACACGACGACGCTGCTGCTCGACGAGGCCACCGTCACGCTCGCACTCGACGGCGCCGACGATCCGTCGGCGCCGATCGTCGTCAACGCCGGCGGACACGGCTTCTACCGCGTCGCGTACAGCGACGAGTTGCGCGCACGGCTCGACGGTGCGGTGATCGCCTCGTTGTCCACGCTCGAGCGGTACAACCTCGTCGACGACGCCTGGGCCGCCACCCTCGCCGGCCGCATGTCGGCGGCCGACGTGCGCGACTTCCTCGACGCGTTCGCCGGCGAGCGCGAGTACACGGTCTGGCAGGCGATTGCCAAGGTGCTGCGTGGGCTCGGCCGGCTGGTCGACGACGGCGCCGAACGCGACCGCTTCGAGGCGCAGGTCCGGGCGCTCGCCTCACCCGCACTCGACTCGCTCGGCGAGCCGTCCGACGACGAGAGCGCTCTCACGAGCAAGCTGCGAGGCCTGTTGATCGGCCTCGCCGGCGTGCTGGGCAACGACGCCGGCGTCCAGGCGAGGTGCCGCGAGTGGTTCGCCGCCGCTGCCACCGATCCGGCGGCGGTCGATCCCGAGCTGATCTCGGCGGCCACCACGGTCGTGGCGGCGACCGGTGACGCCGACACCTACGAGCAGATGCGCAACCGCTTCCTCACTGCGACCACCCCGCAGCAGCAGTTGCGCCACCTGTATGCGCTGACCGAGTTCGACGACGAAGCCCTCGTGCTGTCGACGTGCGAGTTCGCGCTGGGCCCGCAGGTACGCACACAGAATGCACCGTTCGTGTTGCGCATGGCGATCGCCAATCGCCGTCACGGTCCGGCAGCGTGGGCGTTCGTGCGCGACCACTGGGACGAAGCGCTCGAACGCTTCCCGAGCAACACGATCGTGCGCATGGTCGAATCGATCACGTACCTGTCGACACCGGAACTCGTCGACGACACCACGTCGTTCTTCGCCGACCATCCGATCCAGCAGGCGACCAAGACCCTCGAACAACTGCTGGAACGACAGCGGGTGAACACCCGGCTGCGCATGCGAGAAGCGGACGTGACCAGCTGAGAATCGACGGCTGATCGTCGACGAAACCGAAGAATCGTCATCCGGATGTCGTCGGGCTCCGTAGAGATGCACGACGGTGGGAACGTCCCACGGTCGTTGCAATCCGAAAGGACCACCCGATGAAGAAGATCCTCGCAGGTGCGGCGGCCCTCGCCGCCACGCTCCTGGCCGTTCCCGCCGGCACCTCCAGCGCTCAACAGTCCGCCGACATCATGCTGCTCCACGGCATCCCCGGCATCACGGTCGACGTCGCCGTCGACGGCGCCGTCGTCATCGAGGGCTTCGAGCCCGGCGACATGCAGGACCTGAGCTCGTTCGCCGGCCAGACCCTGACCAACCTCGAGGTCCGCCCGGCGGGCACCGAAGACGTCGCCATCGGCCCCGTGCCGAGCTTCGACGTCCCCGCCTCCGGCAGCTGGACCGTCGTCGCCCACCTCGACGCCGAGGGCAACCCGACGATCACCCCGTTCGAGAACGACACATCCGCCGCCGGTGACGGCCAGGGCCGTCTGACCGTGCGCCACACCGCCGCTGCGCCGGCGGTCGACATCGTCCTCGGTGACGCCCGCCCGGTGGAGAACCTCTCCAACCCGAACGAGGCCAGCCTCGACGTGCCCGCCGGCGAGATCGCCGGAGCCCAGATCGCCCCGACCGGCGGTGACCCGATCGCCGATGTGCCCACCGTGACGGTGGTTGCCGGCCAGAACCTGATCGTGTACGCCGTCGGCTCGCTCGAGGACGAGACGTTCACGTTCTACACCCAGGAAGTGGCCCTGGAGTCGGCCGGCGCACCCGCCGGTGACGGCACGCCGGCGCCGACCGCCGTCAACACCGGCGGCGAACTCGGTTCGAGCTCGGACTCGTCGGTGGCGCTCTTCGCAGCCGCTGCGGGCCTGTTCGCCCTCGCCGGCGGAGCGATGGTCCTGCGCCGCCGCTCGGTCGAAGCCTGAACTCACCGTCCTGAGTTCACCCCGTCCGATTCGTTTGCCACACTGATCACGTGCACGACCGCCCCACCCCTCCCCTCCGCTCGGGGCGGTCGTCGCGTGACCAGCGGCGCTTCGGACTCACGATCCTGATCGTCGCCGCACTCCTCGCAGGTGGCGGGCTGGCAGTCGCCGGCCTCGTCACCCGAGGGGGCGGCGACGAGGTCGTTCTCGACGTCGACGACGCGACCGCCGACGTGATCCCCTCGACGGTGCCGCCCCGCCTCGATCCGACCACCGAGTCGGAGAACTCCGGCGCCGACGACACACCACCAGCACCACCATCGCCCGACGTCGACTCCGGCGACACGCTGTCGCCGCTGGCACAGCAGCTCGGACCTCGCCAGAGCGCTGTGCCCGACGCCGTCACTCCCCGACCGCGACCGGTGGGGCTCCAGATGCAGTCGATCGACGTCGCCCGGTTCCCCGTCCGAGCGGTTGGGCTCGAACCCGACGGGCAGATGGAGATCCCCGACGAGACCGAGATCGGGTGGTACCAGTACGGCGCCACGGCCGGACAACCCGGTGCGACCGTGCTCGCAGCGCACGTGTCGTGGAACCGCACCCAGGGGCCCTTTGCCCGCCTCGGCACCGTCGAACCGGGCGAGCAGATCGAGGTGGCCCTCGACGACGGCAGCGTCCGCCTCTACGAGGTCACCGAGCGCACGATCTACGGCAAGTCGGAGTTGCCGCGCGAACGCATCTGGCGCAACACCGGCGAAGAGACGCTGGTGCTGATCACCTGCGGCGGCGACTACAACCCGGAGATCCGTCGCTACCGCGAGAACATCGTCGTGTACGCCGTTCCCGTCGGATGAGCGGGCGCTGACGGGGCGCCCTCAACGCTTCTCGACAACCCACGCCTGCTCGGACGGGAACCGCTTCGCCCAGCTGGCGTCGACCCAGTACCTGATGCCCTCCGCCGAGGCCGGCGCCTGGATCTCGATGTAGTCGACGACGTCGAAACCGGTCGAGCGCAACAGCCGCAGCCACGACGAGATCTCCAAGTTGAACTCGATGCCGCCGGGGTCGTCGAGCGCCTCGGTCCAGTCGAGTCGTCGGAGACCGAAGTAGTCGCGCTCCAAGGTGAGCCCGGCGGGCGCATCACCGCTGATCGGCGAACACACCATCCCGAGCGGGTGGTTCCCGAGGAACACGAGTCGGCCGCCCGGTCGCAACAGCCGGTGCGCCTCGGGGATCCACACGTACGGGTCGCACCAGATCGCTGCGCCGTACTCGCTGATCGCGAAGTCGAAACCGGCGTCGGGCTCCGCGACCGCCTCGGCGTTGCCGTGGACCCACTCGATGTCGTCCACGCCGTGTTCGGTCGCCAGGCGCCGGGCGGTCGCGAGCTGCTGTTCGGAGTTGTCGATCGCATACACGGCGGCACCGCGGCGGCGCATCCAGGCCGAGACGTACCCGGTACCGCAGCCCAGTTCGATGGCACGCTGCCCCGACATCTCGTCGGGCAGCAGCGCGAGGTCATCGTTGGAGATGTCCCACATCCCCCACGTCGCCTCGGTCGCCGCCCAGTTGCGCTCGCCCTGGGCCACCCACTGCGCCGCCATGGCGTCCCAGTGACGCCGGTTCTCGGCCACGTGGGGCGGTAGATCGTGCGCGGTGTCCATCGCTCGCACCGTAGCGAATGGCAGGACGGTCGACGGGGCGTTCGGAGTCGTGGGACCGACTCCAGTTCGTGTGAGCGCTCAGCATCGACGAGTGCGTCGTCGCTCACGGTCAGGTCGACCCGAGCGGCGATTACGCGGAGCGATATCGAGCGGTGGTCGTGCTTCAGATAGACCCAGGTCGTAACGATTTCGGTCAGTCGATCGATCCGCGCTCGACAATCCATTGCGTGGGTTGACCGGTCACGGTCGCGATGTGTCGAAGTCTGCGTCGTAGTGCAAGACCGTGAGCGATGCGGCCTCGGCGACGGCGGCGATGAGGAGATCGGGGACCTTGCGGCCCTTCAGTCCACGGGCGGCCAGTTCGCGTTGAACCTGTCGTGCCCGGTCGAAGTGATGTTCTTCGACATCGATTCGGCGGAACGCCCCGAGCGCCACGATGAGACGATCCCACTCGTCTCCGTTTCGCGCCGAGTAGCCGATTTCGAAGTCGGTCAAGGTGGTGCGTGCCAAGCCTTCGCTGTCGAGTTCTTCGACTCGCTGGAGGATCGACGGTGCGCTGAGTCCGCCGCCAGTATCTACGAGATACCGCCGTATATCTACACGCACGGCGAGTGGCGGATGCGATTTGCAAGCACAGCAGGTGGGCCGCAGGGTGCGGCTCGAACCGGTGGCGAACCCACTCGCCCACTCCGTAGCCGAGCGTGCGGTCGTTCGCTCGGGTGACACCAGGCTGACCCGGAGAGAACACGAGAGGCCCCCGGTCGGGGGCCTCTTGTGGAGCTAAAGGGAATCGAACCCTTGACCTCGTCATTGCGAACGACGCGCTCTACCAACTGAGCTATAGCCCCAAAGGCTCCGGTGAGTGTAGCGCCCGCATCGCCGGTCGGCGCCGGTGATCGGGGTTCGGACAGCGACCGGTCAGCGCTGTTCGAGCCAGCCGTCGCCCCACCCCGACGCTTCGCGTTGGCGCAGCTGGGCGAGGAGGTAGACGTAGCCGCACAGCGCCAGGAACGCCAGGGCGAACACGTAGAGCAGCACGGTCGACGACGTGGTCGCGGCGAGGAACAGGCTGCAGGCCGTGGTGATCACGAGCAGGAACAACACGTTGCTGCGCCGACGGCGTACGTCGGTGCTCGCGCTGGCCGCACGCGTCGGGCCATGAGGCCGTTCCATGTGCGTCTGGCGGTGCGGCGCCTCACCGGCTCCGTGGGTGCGGAACGCCGGCTGGCCGGTGCGGTCGGCCGAACGAGCGCCGGCCGGACGGGTCCGGGTGGCGGTCGAGCCGTGCAGCGCCGCCTGGCGATGATGGGGATGGCCGGGACGGCCCGCAGCGGCGGGTCGGTGCAGTGGCGACGGTGCGAGCGGTCGACCGATCGTGCGCAGACGCGGGTTCGACGAACTCTGCAGCGTGCTCAGCTGGCGACGGAAGTCGGTGACCGACGAGTTGGGTCGATTCTCGACTCGGGAGCGGAGCATCGGGGGGATCAGCACGGCCGCCCAGGCGGCGGCGACGACGAGGAGAACGAGTTGGGCCATGAGTCAGATTCGAGTCGTTGCGGTGAGGGGTGCGGTGAGCGTGGTCATCATCGGTGAGGTCGCGCCGGGACCGAACCGTCGGTGCGGGGCGTTGTGTGACGATTCTACGACGATTGTGACGAGGGACGCAATCATCGGTGAGACGTCGGTCACGTCGCGGGCCCGTCGGCGCCGTCCGGTGAGGTGTCAGCGGTGGCGTCGTCGCGGCGGAAGACACCGGATCGCCCACCGGTCTTCTCCCACAAGGCGAGGTCACCGATCACCATCGCCCGGTCGGCCGACTTGCACATGTCGTACACGGTGAGCGCCGCCGTGGCGCACGCATGGAGCGCCTCCATCTCGACGCCGGTGCGGTCGACGGTGTCGACGTGGACCTCGATCGCCACGAAGTCGTCGCCGATCTCGAAGTTGACGGAGACCGCGCCCACCAGCAACGGATGGCACAGCGGGATCATGTCGGACGTGCGCTTGGCGGCCTGGATACCGGCGACACGGGCGACGGACAGCACGTCGCCCTTCTTCACCTCGCGGTTGGCGATCGCAGCGGTCGTTTCCGGCTTCATGTACACCTTGCAGCGAGCCACCGCACGCCGGTGGGTGGGCTCCTTGGGGGTGACGTCGACCATGCGGGCACGGCCGAGCGGGTCCAGGTGGGTGAAGGAGAGATCACTCATGTGGCTCCGCACGTTAGTCGGGCCCGGGTGACGCGACACGACGTCGGGCGTGCGGGGGGTGCGTCGCCCGGGGTACCGTCGCAGCCATGACCGACGCCGCTGCCTCGACACCCGCCGAGCTGCCATTCGACCCCCACACGCATCTGCGCACCGACGCCGTCCGGTTCCTCGAGATCGTCGCCGACAACGGGTTGGAACACCCGGTGCCGTCGTGTCCCGGCTGGAACCTCGGCGACCTCGCATGGCACCTCGGTGGCGTCTGGAACCGGTGGGGGCGCATCGTGTCGGAGGGCATCACCACGCTGGAGGGAGTCCAGGCACTCGGTCAGCCCACTCGACCATCCGACGACCTCCTGCTCGAGTGGGTCACCTCTGCGCACACGGCGATGTTCTCGGCGCTGGCTCGCGCGACCGACGACACCGAGGTGTGGACGTGGACCGGCACCAATCAACCGGAGATCTGGGTGGAACGGCGGATGACGCACGAGACGGCCGTGCATCGTTGGGATGCCTCGAACGCCGTCGGCATCCCCTACGAGATTCCTGCGGCAGTCGCCGCAGACGGCATCGACGAGTTCCTCACGTGGTTCGCAGCGCGCCGGGTGAGCGACGGGGCGCAGCCGGTCGGCGGCACCGTGCACCTGCACTGCACCGACACCGACTCCGACGTCTCCGAAGGCAGTGACGACCGGTCCACGGTGAACGGCGAGTGGATGGTGCGCCGCCTCGACGAGTCCGGCATCGAGTTCACCCGTGAACACGCGAAAGGCGACGCCGCGGTTCGGGGCCGGGCCAACGATCTCCTGCTGTGGCTGTGGCGGCGCGACGCCGGACCGGTCGAGATCCTCGGCGACACCGAGGTCGCCGAGCGATTCCGCGCATTCCCCGCCCTGTAGCCGACGCGCCCGTCAGCCGCCGATCTGGCTCATCGACTTGCCGGGTCGCACGAAGTTGACCTGGTTGATGCGGTGGCCCGCCCACTTCGTCGCCACGGCCGCTTCGATCCGCGCGGCGAGTTGGTCGTCGGACTCACCGGATCGCATCGCCGCCAGCAGATCGAACTCCTTGGTGGCGAACAGGCAGGTCCGGAACTGGCCTTCGGCGGTCAGGCGGACACGGTCGCAGTCGCCGCAGAACGGCTTGGTGACCGTCGGGATCACGCCGATCGTGCCACAGCCGTCGAGATAGCGGAAGCGGTCCGCCGGCGCAGCCCCACGCGCGGGCAGTTGTTCGAGCGGGTGCACGGCGTCGATCGCGGCGACGATCTCGTCCTGGCCGACGACCTGGTCGTTCATCCAGTGGCCGTCGGCGTCGAGTGGCATGAATTCGATGAAGCGCACCTCGACGTCGCGACGCCGGCCGAAGTCGGCCAGGTCGACGATCTCGTCGTCGTTGACCCCGCGTTCGATCACCGCGTTGAGCTTGACCGGCGAGAAGCCCGCCTCCTTGGCCGCCTCGATGCCGTCGAGCACGCTGTCGAGCTCATCGCGCCGCGTCATGCGCTCGAACTTCGCCCGGTCGAGCGTGTCGAGGCTGATGTTGACCCGTCGCAGCCCGGCATCGCGCAGCGTCTGGGCGACGAGGCGCATCGAGGCGCCGTTGGTGGTCATCGCCAGGTCGACCGGACCGCCGGGCCCCTCGATCGCCGCGAGCTTCTCGACCAGCACGGGAAGGTGCGCACGGACGGTGGGCTCACCGCCCGTGAGGCGGATCCCGCGGACCCCGTACCGCTGCACGAAGATGCGCGCGAGCCGCTCGATCTCCTCGAACGTCATCACCTCGGAGCGCGGCAGCCAGTTCATCCCCTCCTGGGGCATGCAGTAGGTGCAGCGGAAGTTGCACCGGTCGGTGATCGAGATCCGCAGATCCTCGATCAGGCGCCCGAACGGGTCGACCAGTTCCTCGTGTGGTACGTCGCTCCCCAGGGACATCCGCTCAGCCTATTGACCAATCGGGGTCAGGCGTCGCCGTGGAGGAGCAGGGCCGCGACATCGGCGCCCGCGGGGAGTCCGGGGCCGTCGGGGACGACGGCCATCGCATCGGCGAGGGCGGTCGCTGCGAGCTGGTGGCTCCCCTGGGCGCCGACGGGACGCAGGTGGTAGCGCCCGTCGTCGCCGAACTCGCCGTTGACGCGCACGAAGTGCACCTTGCCGTCGGGCTGACGGTGGAGGGCGACGTCGGTGACCGCCACGATGCTGGCTCTCGTCAGGCGACGGTGGCCCATCATGCGACGCAACGCCGGACGAGCGAGCAGCTCGAAGCTGACCAGCGAACTGACCGGGTTGCCGGGCAGGCCGAAGATCGGAGTGCCGTCGAGCCGTCCGAACGCGAACGGCTTGGCCGGCTTGATGGCGATCTGCATCCACGTCATGTCGGCGATGCGACCGAGCACCGCCTTGACGACGTCGTAGTCGCCCATCGACACCCCGCCGCTCGACACGATCGCGTCACCGTCGAGCGCCGCCGCCCGCAACACCCGCTCGAGTTCGGCTTCGTCGTCGCGCACGACACCGAGGTCGACGACCTCGCATCCCGCCTCGGCGAGCAGTGCGGCGAGCATCGTCTTGTTGCTCTCGCGGATCTGGCCGATCTCGAGCGGCGAGCCGTCATCGACCAACTCGTCGCCGGTCGACAGCACGGCGACTCGCGCCCGGCGGTACGCCCGGAGCCGACCGACGTTCACGCTCGCCAGTACGGCGTCGACGGCCGGCGTGATCATGGTGCCCGCGGCGAACAGCTCGTCGCCGATGCGCACGTCGTCGCCGGCGCGCCGGATCGATGCGCCAGCGGGCACCGAGCGGTCGAGCCGGACGGCGTGATCGCCCACCCGTTCGGAGTCCTCGACCATCACGACGGCGTCGGCGCCGTCGGGAATCGGCGCACCGGTCATGATCCTGATCGCCTCGCCGGCTCCGACACCCACCGTCGGTGCGGCACCGGCGGCGAGTTCGCCCACCACGCGCAGCTCGACGGGAACGTCGGCGACGTCGCGGGATCGGACCGCGTAGCCGTCGACGGCGGTGTTGTCGAACGGCGGCACCACCTCGCCGGCGACGACGGGCGATGCGAGCACCAGCCCCAGCGCCGCGGTTCGGTCGACCTCGACGGCGTCGAGCGGCGGGCACGATTCGAGCACGAACGCCTGGGCATCCTCCAACGGGGTCACGCACGCAAGGTACCGCAGGCGCCGACCGGGCCCCGGCCCGGGCTCGTAACCTGGATGGCCGTGGCCGACACCCTGACCGCTTTTCCCGCCGACGGCTACACCGCCCGCTGGCGCACCTGGGACCACGAGCACCTCGAGACGCTGACGTTGCGCTGGGAGAACGAGGGCTGGACTGCGACCGGCGAGGTCGGACGAGAAGCGGTCACCTACGTGCTGCGCCTGTCGGCGACGTGGCAGGTGCGCCAGTTCCTGCTGTTCCGTGATGTCGATCAGCCCGACCTGTGGCTCGGCGCCGACGGGACGGGCCGCTGGGGCGAGGTGAACGGCGCCCACCGCCACGACCTCGCCGGCTGTACCGACATCGACCTCCCGGTCACGCCGTTCACCAACTCGGTGCCGATCCGCCGGCTGGGCCTCGACGTCGGCGACAGCGCCGACGTGACGGCGGCGATGATCGACGTCGAGACGCTCGGTGTGCTGCCGGTTCACCAGCGGTACCGCCGAATCGCCCCGCGCCGCTTCGAGTACTCGAACATCGACTCCGGCTACCGCACCGTGTTCGACGTCGACGAGTACGGGCTCGTCCACGACTATCCGGACGAGTTCCGCCGCCTCTGATCCCCGATCCGCCGCGTGACGAACGCGGCAGGGAGTCAGAGGTGGAGGCGGCGCAGGAACTCGCGGAGATCGGCGCCGAGTTCGGGGTTGGCCAGACCGAGCTCGATCGATGCGGTGAGGAAGCCGAGCGGGGTCCCGGTGTCGAGACGGCTCTCGTCGGCCACGACAGCATGGAACGGGGCCCGGGATGCTTGCGCACGCAGCGCGTCGGTCAGCTGCAGCTCTCCCCCGCTGCCGGGCGTGAGCGCTTCGATGTCGCCCCACGCATCGGCGGTGAGCACGTAGCGCCCGGTGAGGATGAAGTTGCTCGGTGCATCGTCCGGCGACGGCTTCTCGACGAGGTCGCGCACCGGGATCACGCCGTCGTGCGTCAACTCGCCGGCCGGATCGATCACGCCGTACGAACTGACCTGCTCACGCGGCACGTTGACGACGGCGACCACACTGCCCTCGGTGGCGGCACACACCCCGTTCATCTGGGCGAGCAACGCCGACGTCGACATCATCTCGTCGGGGAGCAGGACGGCGAACGGCTCGTCGCCGACCGCCTCGCGGGCACACCCGACAGCGTGGCCGAGGCCCTTCGGATCGTCCTGGTAGACGATGTCGACGCGCCAGTCGCGCCCGATCGCCCGCAGCCGCTCGGCGGTCTCGGTCTTGCCCTTCTCCTCCAGTGCGTTGAGCAGTGCTTCATCGGGCGCGAAGTACGCCTCGAGTGCGGGTTTGGATCGGCTGCTGACGACCACGATGTGATCGCAGCCCGCACCGAGCGCTTCGTCGATGACGAGTTGGATCGCCGGCTGGTCACCGATCGGGAACAACTCCTTCGGGACCGACTTGGTGGCCGGGAGGAATCGAGTCCCGAGACCAGCCGCGGGAATGACAGCACTGCGGACCTGCATGGCTCGGACGATATCCTTTTGCGTTCGATGCCAACCTACGTCTACAAGTTCGTCGAGACCGGCGAGACCATCGAGGTCCAACAGGGCTTCCACGACGACAACCTGACCGAGATCGCCCATCCGGACAGCGGCGAGCTGCTGGCGGTGAAGAAGGTGTTCACCCCCGTCGGCGTCACGTTCAAGGGATCGGGCTTCTTCAAGACCGACAACCGTGGCAAGAAATCCGCCACGTCGACCCCGTCGAAGGACGCCAAGGAGTCGACCAGCTCGTCGAGCAGTGACGCCGCCGCACCGTCGTCGTCGTCATCGTCATCGTCATCGTCGTCGGCCTCCACCGGCAGCTCGAGTGGCACCTCGTCGAGCGGTTCCAGCTCGTCGTCGGACAGCTGAGCGCCACCGGCGGGCGCCCGCTGACGATCGCGCCGCAACGTCGATAGCGTCGGCGTCGACCGACTCCCTCCGATCGTCCACCGATCCGAGGAGACACCGATGCACGTCGCGGCTCGAGTCCGACTCGTCCTCGCCCGGCGGCCCTGGATCTACTGGGCCGTCGTCGCCACGCTCGCGGCACTCGCCGCCGCAACCGTCCATGCGGAGATGACGTCGATCGCCACCGAACGCGACCGCTGGGGCTCGACGCAGACCGTGCTGGTCGCCACCAGCCAGATGGAACCCGGCGACGCAGTGACCGGCGAGCTCGTCGCCCGTCCGCTCGCAGCGGTGCCCAGCGGCGCCCTGACCGAGATGCCCGACTCCGCACTCGTCCGCCAGCGCATCGCTGCCGGCGAGGCGATCACGGCACTCGACGTCACCGCCCGGAGCGGGCCTGCATCGCTCGCCGAGCCGGGCACCGTCGTCGTGGCAGTCTCCGACCCGCTCGCCCGCCACGTCGCCGTCGGATTGCGCGTGCAGGTCGCCGCTGACGGTCTCGTGATCGCCGCTCGTGCGCAGGTGACCGCCGTCGTCGACGACGTGGTCTTCGTGGCGGTCTCGGCCGCAGACGCGCCAGCGGTCGCCTCGGCCGCGCAGCAGGGCCTCGCGAGCCTGCTGTACCTGCCGTGAGCGAGCTCCCGGCCTCGGAGCTGGAGCGACGCCGACATCGTCGAGGTGCCACGACCACCCGTCTCGGCGACCCGGCGTCTGGGTTCGCTGGTCCCGCATGTCTCCCACCGGGCTCACGCCGAGGGCCGATCGACTCTGGTTCGAGCCGGCCGACGCTCTGATCATGGAGGATGGAGCATGCGATGGACCCCGTTGAACCGATGCCTGACGGCGACGAGCGATCGGCGAGCGCGACGCAGCCGGCAGTCCCGGCCGTCAGGCTCCGTGGCGTCTCGGTCGAACGCGGAGGGCGTGCGGTCCTGCGAGACATCGATCTCGAGATCCCGGCCGGCGAGATCACCGGGATCATCGGCCCGAGCGGGTCGGGCAAGTCGACGATGATGCGGTCGATCGTCGGTGTGCAGGAGCGGGTGACGGGGATCGTCGAGGTCCTGGGCGAGCCGGCCGGTGCGGCCTCGCGCCGGGGCCGGGTGGGCTACATGACACAGGATCCTGCCGTGTACGGCGATCTCACGGCCATCGAGAACCTCGCCTACTTCGCTCGTCTGCTGGGAACGGGCGACGGTCGTATCGACGAGCTGATCGCGTCGACTCGCATCGGCGACGTTGCCCACCAGCGTGTCGACGATCTTTCCGGCGGGCAGCGGACCCGCGTGTCACTGGCGGTGGCACTGCTGAACGAGCCTCCGCTGCTCGTGCTCGACGAGCCGACCGTGGGCCTCGACCCGGTCCTGCGCAACGAGCTGTGGGACCAGTTCGCGGATCTCGCCACGACCGGTCGTTCGCTGCTCGTGTCGAGCCACGTGATGGACGAGGCGAACCGGTGTGACCGGCTCGTGCTCCTCCGCAACGGTCGGGTCCTCGCGCACGGTTCTCCGGCCGAACTGCTCGAGCGCACGCAGACCGACGACGTGGAGGCGGCGTTCCTCTCGCTCGTCGCAGGTGGGGAACCGTGATGACCTGGGACACCACGCTCGCCACCGCGACGAGGGTTCTCCGCCAGCTTCGTCGGGACCGGCGGACGTTGGTGCTGTTGATCGGCGTGCCGAGCCTGCTGCTCGTTCTCGTCCGCTACTCCTTCGACGAACGCCCCGAGGTGTTCCAGCGCGTGGGACTGCCGTTGATCGGCGTGTTCCCGCTCGTGTCGATGTTCCTGGTGGCATCGATCGCCATGCTGCGCGAGCGTCGGTCGGGGACCCTCGAGCGACTGATGGCGTTGCCGACGACGAAGCTGGGACTGCTGCTCGGTTACGCCATCGCGTTCGCGGTGGTCGCGTCCGTGCAGGTGGCTGTCACCATCGCTGTCGGCCTCGGCGTGCTCGGCCTCGACGTCATCGGCCCACTCTGGCTCGCAGTCGTGGTCGCCCTCGCGAACGCGATGCTCGGCATGGCGATGGGTCTCTCGGTGAGTGCCTTCGCGCACACGGAGTTCCAGGCGATCCAGTTCATGCCGGCGATCGTCCTCCCCCAACTCCTGCTGTGCGGTCTGCTCGTCGAACGCTCCGACATGGCCCGCCCGTTGGAGTTGATTTCCCGAGTACTGCCGCTCACCCCTGCCTACGACGCCCTGCACGCCGTCGCCGAACAGCCCGGCATCGAGTCCGGCGAACTTCGCGATCTCGGGATCAGCGTGGCGTTGACCGTCGCCGTCCTGCTCGCCGGCGCGACGACTCTGCGACGGAGGACAGGGTGAACGGCGTGACGCATGGACTCGACGGCGTGACGACCGTCGAGGCACGATGCGTCGGATTCGTCACGGGCACGTGCGGCTCGAAACGCACGACGTGTGCGCGCGTCACCGGTTCAGCGGGCGCCGGTGGCGACGACGAGGAGCACGACGACGCCGAGCACGACGCGGTAGATCACGAACGGCATGAAGCTGCGTGTCCGCACGATCCGTAGCGTGCCCCACACCGCCAACCACCCCGACAGACCTGCGGTGATCGTGCCGACGACCATCGGCACGAGCAAGCCGTCCGGCACGCCGTCGGCGACCATCCCGCCGAACTTGAACACGACCGCGCCGAAGATCACCGGGATCGACATCACGAAACTGATGCGCACGGCCGAGTCCCGGTCGAAGCCCAAGAAGCGGCCGGCGGTCATCGTGATGCCCGAGCGCGACGTGCCGGGGTTGAGCGCGAACGCCTGGGCGACACCGACGAGCACAGCGTCCTTTGCACGGAATTCGTCCACCTTGCGGCGGCCGACCGTCCGGTCGGCGATCGCCAGGACGAGGCCGAAGCCGATCAGCGAGATGCCGATGATCGTCGGCGTGCCGAGATGGCCGTCGATCTGGTCCTCGAACAGTGCGCCGACAGCCGCGGCAGGAAGCGTCGCCAGCACGAACAGCCACGCCAGCTTGCCGTCGGTCGTCGGCGGAACCCTACGGGCGAAGACCAGCTTGGTGCCCTCGACGACGTACGTGCTGACGTCACGCCGGAAGTAGCCGACGACGGCCACGAGCGTGCCGAAGTGCAGTGCGACGTCGAACGACTTCTTGATCGCCGGATCGAGTTCGTTCCAGCCGGCGAGCCACGGCACGAGCAACAGGTGGCCGCTGGAGGAGATCGGGAGGAACTCCGACAGACCTTGCACGATTCCGAGGATGATCGCCTGATAGATCGGCACGGAGGACATGTCTACCCGTCAACCGCTCCAGAAACCCGACACGACGGCGGGGCACCGCATGGGCCTGCGCCGTGCAGTGCGCTCAGCGGCCGGTGACGCTCGGCACGATGCGCGGGCTCCACGGGCGGGGTTCGTCCCAGTGGTGGCCGACCACGTCGGCGCTCGCCAGCGATGCCAGGAACTCCATCGGCGTGTGGAAGTCCGCCATCTCGACGTAGGCGGAACCGAGTGCATCGGGCACGTGGCCATCGCTGCCGGCCCCGCCGACGATCCCGAACTCGGCGGCGAACTCCGCGGCACGCCGGTTGAGGCTGCTCAGCGATGTCTTCGCATTGAGCACCTCGACCGCATCGATCAGGTCGGCCTCGGCGAGCTCGTAGAGCGCCGGTTCGGTCAGATTGCGTCGCATCGGGTCGAACGGGTGGGGGATGTAGACGACACCTCCCTGGTCGCGAATCGACTTGGCCGCATCGACGTGTGACACGCCCATCGGCACCCGCTCGGTGAGGAACAGCCCGATGATCTCGCCCGCCGCGGTCCGGAGCTCCTCGCCGATCACGACCCGTACCCGCAGCTGCTCGCGCAGCTGGAGGGCACCGTCGATCGCATTGTGGTCCGTGACGCACACCACGTCGAGAGCGCTCGCCGCGACGGCGGCGGCGAATTCCTCCGGTGTGGTCGTCGAGTCGCCGCTCCACATCGTGTGGGTGTGCATGTCGACGCGCAGGCGGCCCTCCGGCTGTGGCGCACCGAGGTGCGGATGCCGCACGACGGCCGAGGGCGACGGCGTTCCCACCGCGGCTCAGGACCCCGACATCGTGATGTCGCGGATGACCAGGCTCATGCCGGCCGAACGCATCGGCAGCCACTCGAGGTCGCCACCGATCTCGACGATGTCGAGCAACATCCGCTGCAGCGTGGATGCGATCGTGATCTCGCGCACCGGTTCGCCGACCGTGCCGTTGCGGATCAACAGGCCCGCTGCGCCGGTGGAGAAGTCGCCGCTGATCGGGTTGACGCCCGAGTGCAGACCCTGCATCTGCTGGACGAGCAGGCCGTCGTCGACGTCGGCGATCAGTTCCTCCTGGCTGCGCGTGCCCGGCACGAGCGACAGGGCGAGACAGCCGACGCCGGGCGTGCCGGCGAATCCGCCACGGGTCGCGTTGCCCGTCGACGTCGTGCCGGCCCTGCGCGCGGAGTAGGAGTTGTGCACGAACTGGCGGAGCACGCCCTCTTCGATCAACACGTTCCGGCGAGCGGCCAACCCCTCGCCGTCGACGTCGGTGGCGGTGTAGGCCTTCGGGTTGGTCGGGTCGTCGACCAGCGTGACGAGCGGTGCTGCGACCGTCTCACCGATGCGGTCCCGGAACAGCGACCGGCCCTTGACGACCGCTTCGCCGTTGAGCGTGGAGGAGATCACGCCGATCAACTGTGCGGTCACGAACGGATCGAGCACGACGGTCACGCGCCGACTCGGCGGCTGCGTGGCGCCCAGCAGCCGGGTCGCACGGTCGACGGCTTCGCGGGCGGCACGGTCGAGGTCGAACTCGTCGGGTGACCGCCCGACCGAGAAGCCGAAGCCGGTCTGCGTCTCGGCGTCGTCGCCCTCGCCCTCGTCGGCGAGCGTCGACACCGACACGTAGCAGCCGTTCTCGCGGCCGGACATGCGGATGCCGGTCGTGGAGGCGACAGCGGATTCGCCGTGGGCGTCGGCGTAGTTCGAGTCGTCGACGCGCACCCGCGGATCGGTGCCCGACGCGAGCCGCTCGAGCTCCTTGGCGAGGTCGATCTTGCGATCGGTCGGATAGTCGGCCAGCTCGTCGTTCCAGAGCGTCTGCTCGGTGACCGGGACGCCGTCGGGTTCCGCCAGTGCCGCCCACTCGTCGACGGTGCCGAACTGCACGTTGTCGCGCGCTTCGCCGAGCACCTCGCGGATGGCATCCTCGTCGAGCGTGCCGGCGTACGCGAATCCGGTGCGTCCCTCGCGGATCACGCGGATCCCGATGCCCTCGCTCTGCGCGGACACGAAGTGCTCGACGTCACCCTGGTAGATCCGCACCTCGGTCTCGCCGCCACGGGCGACGAACGCCTCGATCTGCTCGCCCGGCGCAGCCTGCTCGACCACCCGGTCGGCAACGACCTGCAGCTCACTCTCGAACCGACTCACCGCAGCACCCCCATCGTTACGCCAGGGGTCAGACCCCAGGTGTAACGCTCGGCAATCGGCGGCTGGTCCCGACCCGTTACACCTGGGGTCTGACCCCTGGCGTAACGGTTCATGCCGTGCCGCCGACGGTGAGGGACTTCACGCGCAGGGTGGGCTGGCCGTCACCGACGGGCACACCCTGGCCGTCCTTGCCGCAGGTGCCGGGGCTGCCCATCGCGAAGTCGTTGCCGAGCATGTCGATGTCGGCGAGCACCTTGGGGCCGTTGCCGATCAGGTTGCCGTCGCGCAGCGGCTCGGTGATCTCGCCGTTCTCGATCAGGTAGGCCTCGGTCATCCCGAACACGAAGTCGCCCGATGCCGTGTTGACCGATCCGCCACCGAGCTTGGCGACGTAGACGCCGTTGGCGGTGGAGCTGATGATGTCGTCGGGATCGTCGGGGCCGTCGAGCACGAACGTGTTCGTCATGCGCACCATCGGCAGGTGTTGGTAGCTCTGGCGCCGACCGTTGCCGGACTGCGGACGGCCGTCCTTGCGGGCACGCAGGTAGTCCCACATGTAGTCGGTGAGGATGCCGTCCTCGATCAACACGTTGCGTTGGGTGATGTGGCCCTCGTCGTCGAAGCCGAGCGTGCCCCACTCGCCCGGCATCGTGCCGTCGTCGACGAGCGTGACGAGCGGCGAAGCGACCTGCTGGCCGACCTTGCCGGCGTAGACGCTCGCCCCCTTCTGGATGTGGTCGGCCTCGAGACCGTGACCACACGCCTCGTGGAAGAGCACGCCGCCGGTGCCGTGCTTGATCACGACCGGCATCGCGCCCGACGGGGCCGGACGCGCACGAAGTTTCGTGACCGCCTGGCGGGCCGCCTCGCGGGCGAGCTCCTCGACGTCGACCTTGTCGAACACCTCGAAGCCGATCGTGTGACCCATCGACTGGTAGCCGGTCTGCATGCCCGTGTCGCCGTCGGCCACCGCACTGATGCGCAACAGTGTGCGCACGATCTCGTCGTCGGTGAGCACCCCGTCGGTGTTCGCGACGAGCACCTGCTTGCGGCTGTCGCCGTAGCCGGCCGACACCTGCACGATCTCGGGAGCGAACGATCGGGCCGCTTCGTTCATCCGCTCCAACAACTCGACCTTGGCGGCCTTGGCGATGGTGTCGGGATCGCACTCGACGACGTTCGGCCGGTGCGCCGCCGACGGCGTGAGCGCGACCGTGCGGACGCCACCACCACCCTGCCTGGCCGCGGTTGCCGCTGCGGTCGCCGCTGCGCTCAGGCCGGGTTCGGAGAGATCCGAGGTGTAGGCGAAGCCGGTGGTCTCGCCGGCGACCACGCGGATGCCGGCGCCCCGATCTCGTCCGCTCGACACCTGTTCGATGCGGCCGTCGTCGAGGCCTGCGGACGTCGACCGCTTGTCCTCGGCGTAGACCTCGGCGAACTCGGCTCCCCCGCTGACGGCGCCGGCGAGTACTCGTTGCAGGACGTCTCGTTCGATCACCCGGTCGAGCCTACGTACGAGACAGGCCAGGTACATGTCCGAGCTCGAGCCGCTCCAGCGCCGGCATCGTCGGCGTCGGGTGTCGGCGTCGGGTCACGAGGTGCACCGCCACCGCCTTGTTAGCGTTGTGAGCGTGAATCTCGAAACAGGCATGCGCGGCGACGCCAAGTTGGTGGTCACCCCGGCCGATACGGCACTGGCACTCGGTTCGGGCGTGGTCGAGGTCCTCGGGTCGCCGAGGCTGGTCGCGCTGTGCGAGGAGGCGTGCTGCAACGCCATCAGCAACGCCCTCGACGACGGCACCACCTCGGTCGGCATGCGGATCCAGTTCGATCATCTGCAGCCCACCCCGATCGGCGCCGAGGTCATCGCCGAGGCGGTGCTCGAGAAGATCGACGGGCGCCGGCTGAAGTTCACCGTGTCAGCCTCCGATCCCGGCGGCCTGGTGGCCGCGGGCAAGATCACCCGGGTCGTCGTCGACCTCGACCGCTTCATGTCGAAGTGCTGCGCCCCCTGAACGCCACCCGACCGCACCGGCCCGCCACCACCGCCTCCCCCGACCTCGCTCACACCACGTTTGCGTGACATTCCGGGTGGGACGCCCCACCAGATTCCATACGCAAACGACGAAATGCGCAGCGCGGGTGGGTGGTCAGGCGAGATTGCTCGAGCGGGGGTAGACGTCGCCGGGATCGGTGAGGACGTTGACGAGGTACGGCACGCCGCTGGCGAACGCCCGGTCGAGCGCCGGGCCGATCTCCGACGGTGATCTGACGGTCTCGCCGCCGCCGCCGAGCGCCTTGACGACCTCGTCGTACCGGCAACCCGGCTGCAGGTCGCAGGCCATGTCCCAGCCGTAGATCGCCTGCATCGGATGCTTCTCGAGGCCCCACATGCCGTTGTTGCCGACGATCATCACCACCGCCAGCCCGTGGCGCACGAGCGAGTCGACATCCATCAGGCTGAACCCGGCCGCACCGTCGCCGAGCAGGAGCACCACCTGCGACGACGGGCGCACGACCCGCGCCGCGATCGAGTAGCCGAGCCCGTTGCCGAGGCACCCGTACGGACCGGTGTCGAGCCAGCCGCCCGGCTGGTACACCTCGATGAACTTGCCGGCGTACGACGCGAAGTCACCTCCGTCGCAGATCACGACGGCGTCTCGCTCGAGGCGTCGGCGCAACTCGCCGTAGATCCGGCTCGGCTTGATCGGGTCGGCGTCGGCCTCCATCAACGCCAGCTCGCCGTCGGCCGCCACCGACTCGGCGTCGCGCAGCTCGGCGATCCAACCGGCGTGGTCGATGCGGTCGCCCGCGTAGTCGGCGAGGCCGCGCAACGTCAGTCGCAGGTCGCCGACAACGGTCAGCACGTCGACGTGGGAGGCGCGCTGCGACTCGGCGTCGACGACGTGGGCCACTGTGGCCGCTCCGAACGTGCCGAAGCCGAGGCGGAAGTCGAGCGGCGTGCCGAGCACGACGACGACGTCGGCGCGCTGCTTGAGCAGGCCGCGCGTCCGCAGGAACGCCAGGTCGTGGTCGGCGGGCAGCATGCCGCGCCCCATCCCGTTGAAGAAGCACGGCACTCCGAGCTGGGCGGCCGCTGCGGCGAGTTCCTCCCAGGCGCCGTCCCAATAGGCGTCGGATCCGACGATGAACGCCGGACGTTCGGCACCCGCAACCAGCGCAGCAAGCGCCCCCACGGCGTGGTCGTCGGGGGCTGCGCCCATGCCGTCGCACGAGCCGACCTCGGGCACCTCGCCGGCGGACGGACCGAACACGTCGAGCGGGAAGTCGAGGAACGTCGGCCCGCGATGGGGTTCGATCGCGAGCCGGACCGCCTCGTGGACCATCGCACCCGCCTTCGTCGGGTCGGTGACCGTCGCTGCCATCTTCGTGATCGACGACACGATCGGCACGTGGTCGAGCTCCTGCAGTGAGCCGGCGCCCCACCGCCCCTGCGGGGCGCGCCCACCGAGCACGACGACCGGCGAGCCGTTGAAGTGCGACGACGTGATCGCCGACACGCCGTTGGTGATGCCGGGCCCGGCGGTCAGCGCGGCAAAGCCAGGACGGCGGGTGAGCTTCGCGTAGGCCTCGGCCGCGAACGTGGCCGAGGCCTCGTGGCGGGTGTCGATCACGCGCATCTCCTGGTCACGTGCCGCGTCGTAGAGCGGCCAGATGTGGCCACCGTTCAACGTGAACATGACATCGGTGCCGTATGCACCGATCGCCGTAACCGCTTGCTGACCGGCGTGCCCCGAAATTTCTGCCATGTCACTCAACCGTAATGCGCGCCTACAGTACGGACTCGATGCAGGTGCCCGACCCCGCTCCGGCACCGGTACGCCAGCACCGGATGCACTGGTGGAAGGAAGCGTTGATCGTCGCGGTCTTCTACGCGATCTACTCGTGGACGCGCAACCTGTTCGGGTCGAACAAGATCGCCGCCGACGGCGTCCCCGAGCAGGCGTTCACCAACGCCGAGCGGATCATCCGCTGGGAAACGAACCTCAACCTCTTCCACGAGCAGACGATCCAGTCGTGGTTCCTCGACTACCGGTGGTTCATCCAGTTCTGGAACACGTACTACGGCACCGCTCATTTCATCGTCACATTGGGCGTGTTCGTGTTGCTGTTCACCAGGCGCGCCGATGTCTTCGCGCAGTGGCGCAACTCGCTGGCGGCGATGACCGCACTGGCGATCGTCGGCTTCGCCTGGTTCCCCCTGATGCCACCGCGACTGCTCGACGAGCCGTGTCCGATCCCGGCGGCGATCGCCGAGGCGCACGACGTGCGCATCAGCTATGGCGGCGCCTGCATCGAGAGCGAACTGCGACCGGAGGGTGGTTGGGGATTCGTCGACACGCTGGCGGAGTACGGCGGCCCGTGGTCGTTCGACTCCGAGACGATGGCGTCGATCTCCAACCAGTACGCCGCGATGCCCAGCTTGCACATCGGCTGGTCGACGTGGTGTGCAATCGCCATCTGGCCGCTGCTGCGCCGCAAGTGGGTCAAGGCGCTCGTGCTGCTGTATCCCGCTGCGACACTGTTCTGCATCGTCGTCACCGGCAACCACTTCTGGCTCGACGGTGTCGGCGGACTGATCGCATTCGGCCTCGGCTCGCTGATCGGCTGGGGGCTGCATCGATGGAACCAGGACCGGCTCGACCGTCGCCACGCCGCGCTCGTCGCCGCCGACGCCGACACGTCCGAGAATGCGCCCTACGACCCGCTGCTCGACGAACGCCTCGACCGCCAGACGAACGACCGGACCTCCTGACGAGTTCGTCCTGAGCGGTTCGTCACAGTGTCACGCATCACGAGACCGATGCCCGTATCCTTGATCGGACAATGAGTCAGATGCGCTTGAACCCACTCAACGGACGGTGGGTGACCATCGTGGCCGAACGGGCCCAGCGGCCGACCGACTTCGCCCCACGTCAGAGCAGCGTCGACGATGATCCGTCACGGCCCTGCCCGTTCTGCCCTGGACACGAGGAGTCGACGCCGCCCGCACTCGAGACCGCGGAACTCGACGGCACGTGGTCGATGCGGGTGATCCCCAACCGCTATCCGGCCTTTGCGGGCGAAGAGGCGTTCGCCGTCCACAACCTCGGCCCGGTGTTCGTCATGGCCGAAGCGAGCGGCATCCACGAGGTGTTCGTCTACACGCCCCAACACCACTCCGGTCTCCACCTGCTCGACGACGAGCACGCTGCGCAGCTGATGCGAGTTCTGCGCGACCGGTTCGCCGAGCACGCCGCCACCCCGCAGGTCCGCTACACGCAGGCGATCGTCAACCACGGCCGCGAGGCGGGAGCGTCGGTGGCTCACCCCCACGGTCAGATCCTCGGCCTGCCGTTCGTGCCCGGCGAGATCCTCGACGAGGAACGGGCGTTCGCCCGCTTCGCCGGCGGTTGCCTGCTCTGCACCACCGTCGAGGCCGAACTGGCCGCCGACGAGCGCGTCGTGTTCGCCAACGACGACGTCGCGGTGATCACCCCGTACTGGAGCGGCGCCCCCTACGAGCTCCTGATCGTGCCACGGCACCACGAACCCCACCTCCAAGATGCACCGAACGACAGCCTCGAGTCGGTCGGACGCGCCGTGCGAGATGCGCTCGGCCACCTCAACGCCGCGCTCGGCGACGTCGCCTTCAACCTCGGCTTCCACACCGCGCCCCACCAGCACACCGGCCAGTACCACTGGCACATCCACATCTGGCCGAACCTGGTCACCCAGGCCGGCTTCGAACGTGGCACCGGCGTGATGATCAACATCGTGCCTCCCGAACAGGCCTGCGACAGCCTACGCTCGGTCGCGGCTTCGGCCTGAGTGGACCGACCCACGTCGGCTCCCCTCCTTGCACACCGATCGATCAACGCCCCCGTCCTGATGAACGCCCCCCGATGAACCGTTTTCGATGACCGCCCAGCGACCACGCCCCTCCGATGCCCGCCCGTGGCTGCCCGCCATCGCGGCGGGGCTCGTGCTCGCGCTCGTGGTCGGCATCGGAGTGTTCCTCGGTGGCAACGGCAGCGACGTCGACGCCGACGAGCCGGCGACGGCGGTCACGACGCCGGTGACCGACCGCCTCGACGGCATCATCGCGGCGACGACGTCCACGCCGGCACCGGTCGCCCCGACCGCGACGCCGCTGGCGGCGCCGGTGTCGCTGGGATCGGCCGGCGACGACGTGCGTCGCGTGCAGGAACGGCTGGCCGAACTCGGGTTCCAGCCCGGACCGGCCGACGGTCAGTTCGGCAGCGGCACCCAGCAGGCGGTGTGGGCCTTCAAGAAGCTGATCGGCAACGTCGCGTGGGAGGACTTCGCCACCCGCGACGACCAGACCGTGGTCACCGACGACGTGTGGCAGCAGATGGCCGACCCGACCGTGCGCTTCCTGCCCCGGCGGCCCGGTCGGGGCACGCACGTCGAGATCTACCTGCCCCAGCAGGTGCTGGCCGTGTACCGCGACGACGAGCCGATCTTCATCTCGCACATCTCCTCGGGACAACTGAACGCCGACGGCGAGCCCGCCACGTTCTGCGAGACCGCCACCTACGACACCGACGAGAACGGCAATCCGTACCCCGAGCCGGTCACCAAGCAGGTCTGTGCCGAAGCGAAGTCGCCGGGTGGCGTGTTCTCGTTCCGCCGGTACTACGACGGCAACCGTGTCAGTCCCCTCGGCGGGATGAAGAACCCGTGGTACTTCAACTACGGCATCGCGATCCACGGAGCCCAGAACGTGCCGACCCAGCCGGCGTCGCACGGCTGCATCCGGATCTCGAATTCGCTCGCCGACGTGTTCCCCGACCTCGTCGAGCGCGGCGACAGCGTGTACGTGTGGGGCCACGACGGCAAGGAACCCGAGCAGTACAGCGAGCGCGAATCGTTGCCGTCGTTCAACCGGCCCGACCCGAACGCCACGACCACGACGACGTCCACGACGACGACCACGACGACCACGACGACACCGCCGACCACGGTCGCCGCGCCGACGACGGTCGCCACCACACAGGCCTCCGCCACCACGGCGGCGCCGACCACGACGACCACGACGACCGTCGCAACCCCGTAGCCGACGGCGGGCTCAGCCGTGGCCGACGGCGGGCCCAGCCGCGGCCGGCTCAGCCGGGCGTTCGGCCGGCGAGCCACACGACGGACAGGGCGCCGACGTCGAGCACGGCCGACGAACTGCAACCCTGCCACGGTTCATCCGATGCCTCGACCGTCGTGCGAGCGTCGCGATCTCCGCTTCCACACCACGGAGCGGCGTCGGTGTCGAGCACGACATCCCACTCGCCGCCCCACGGCAGCCCCAGGCGGTAGTCGTGGCGGGGCTCCGGTGCGAAGTTGGCGATGCACACCACCGCAGCGGCGCCGTCGACGTCCCAGCGCACGAAGACGTACGTGCTGTTCGCTGCATCGTCGGCGTCGAGCCACTGGAAGCCGCCGGGCTCGAGATCACGCCGCCACAGCGCCGGCCAGGCCGCCGCCACGGCGTTGAGGTGTGTCATCAGGTCACGCACCCCCCGGTGCGCCGGCTGGTCGAGCAGGTGCCAGGGCAGGTCGGTGGCCTCGGTCCACTCCTCCAACGGCGCCAGTTCGGATCCCATGAAGACGAGCGGTGCGCCCGGCAGGGCCCACTGCCAGGCGAACAGTGCCCGGAGCGCCGCAAACTGCGGCGCATCGTCGCCGACCATGTTCGCGAGCAGGCTGGACTTGCCGTGCACGACCTCGTCGTGGCCGAGCGGCAGCACGAAGCGCTCGTCGTAGGCGTACAGCATCGGGAACGTCATCTCGTGATGGTGGTGGCGCCGATGCGCCGGATCGAGCGACAGATAGTCGAGCGTGTCGTGCATCCATCCGAGGTCCCACTTGTGACTGAATCCCAGGCCGCCCTGGTCGACCGCTCGCGTGACACCCGGCCACGACGTCGACTCCTCTGCGATCATCAGCACATCGGGGAACTCTTCGCGGACCACGGCATTCAGCTCGCGGACGAATGCGACCGCCTCGAGGTGTTCGCGCCCCCCGTATTCGTTGGGCGACCACCGGTCGTGGGCGCGCGAGTAGTCGAGATACAGCATCGATGCGACGGCATCGACGCGCAGGCCGTCGACGTGGAACTCGTCGAGCCAGTACAGCGCATTCGCGATGAGGAAGTTGCGCACCTGGTTGCGGCCGTAGTCGAACACGTACGTACCCCAGTCGGGATGCTCGCCGCGATCCGGATCGGCATGTTCGTACAGCGCGGTGCCGTCGAAGCGTCCGAGGCTCCAATCGTCACGCGGGAAGTGCGCAGGCACCCAGTCGACGAGCACGCCGATCCCGCGCTGGTGGAACGCATCGACGAACCGGCGCAGCGCGGCAGGGTCACCGAAGCGGGCGGTCGGAGCGAAGTAGCCGGAAACCTGGTAGCCCCAGGAACCGCCGAAGGGGTGTTCGGCGATCGGCATCAACTCGACGTGGGTGAAGCCGAGCGAGGCGACGTGGTCGGCGAGGTCGATCGCCAGCTGATCCCAGGTGTCGACCCCGCGACGCCAGGAGCCGACGTGCACCTCGTAGATGCGCAGTGGCGAGGTCGAGGCGAGCACCCCACCGCGTCCGGCCATCCAGGCGTCGTCCCCCCACGGGTGATCGACGGCCTCGGGCACCACGCTGGCATCGCTCGGCGGCCGTTCGGTGCGGCGCGCCATCGGATCGGCCTTGCGCAGCACCCGGCCGTCAGAGGTGAGGATCTCGAACTTGTACCTGTGCCCGCTGCGGGCGCTCGGCGCCGGCGCCGACCAGATTCCCGTTCGAACGTCGGGCTCGACGCGCGCGAGCGGCTCGGGCGTCCAGTCGTTCCAGTCGCCGACCACTGCGACGGACGCCGCATTGGGCGCCCACACCGCGAATCGAACACCCGACACCAGGCCGTCGGCGTCGACGTGCAACGGCTGCGGACCGAGCAACTCCCACAGCCGTCGATGCGTCCCCTCGCCGAAGAGATGCAGGTCGAGCTCACCGATCGGGCGCGCGACATTGACCATCGACCGCAAGGGTACGTCCACCGGCGACACCCGCGTGACCGTTGCCGATCCGAGGAACCGGGATTCGGGTGGCGCGACACTAAGGTGCGCGTCCGTGCGCGTGCTGATGTTGTCGTGGGAGTTCCCTCCACGTTCCACCGGGGGTATCGCCGCCCACGTCGCCGGGCTCGGTACGGCCCTGGCGAAGGCCGGCCACGACGTCGTCGTGCTCACCGTGGCCGATCGTCCGGCCGAGCTCGAAGCGAGGCCGCCCGATCAGGTGCGGGTCCTGCGAACGCTCGTCGATCTGCCGTGGTTGCCGCCGGCCGAGGAGGTCACTCGCATCGCCTCGGCGAACCATGCCGTCACCAAGCTCGGCAGCCGCCTCGTCGGCGAACTGGAGGGGTGGCGGCCCGACATCGTGCACGGACACGACTGGCAGCTCGGCTGGGCGGCGGATTCGCTGGCCCACCGGTACGACGTCCCGTTCGTGCTCACGATGCACGGCACCGAACGGGTACGCCACGGCGGCCAACTTCCGCTCGGGCACCCCACCGACATCAACTCGATCGAATGGTGGCTCGCGTTCCAGGCCGACCGGTTGATCTCCCCGACGCGCTTCATCGTCGAACAGCTGATCACGGCCTTCGAGCTCGCCGAGGAGCACGTCGTGCACATCCCCAACGGGATCGACCCCGACCAGTGGCGCGCGGCGAACACGCCGACGGTGCCCTCGGCGCCACGCCCGCCGCTGGTCGTGTCGTGGGGCCGGGTGCAGTACGAGAAGGGTTTCCAGGTGCTGGCCCGAGCGATGCACGAGCTGCGTGGCCGCGTGCCCGACGTGAGCAGCGTGATCGCGGGTCGCGGCAGCTACCTGCCCGAACTGCAGACCCAGGTCGACGTCGAAGGTGTCAGTGACATCGTCGAGCTCCCGGGCTTCTTGAACGACGCCGACCTGCGCCACCTCGTGCACCGCGCCGGTTGCGTGGCGATCCCGTCGCTCTACGAGCCGTTCGGCATCGTCGCGCTCGAGGCGCTGGCGGCCGGGGCCCCTCTGATCGTCGCTCGGACGGGTGGCCTCGCCGAACTGATCAACGGCACGAACGCCGGTGTGACGTTCGAACCCGGCAACCCCGACGACCTCGCCGATGCGATCGAACAGGTGCTGACCAACCACGAACTCGCCACGATCCTCGTAGCGAACGCCCGCGATCTCGTCGAGCACAAGTACGCCTGGGCCGCAATCGCCAGGAAGACCGCCGACGTGTACGGCGAGGCGGTCGAGCTGGGCCGCCGCATCACCACCTGAGCGACCCGGCGAGACGGCGTCACCGAGTCGGTATCGTCACCGGGCGATGCGCCCAGTTCACGAGTTCACCGTCGACAGCAACGTCCCTGAATCGCTTCGGGCGATCGAAACGTTGGCCGCCAATCTCCACTGGGCCTGGGACCGGCAGCTGGCTCGGGTGTTCGACCGGCTCGACGGCACCCCCGATGGCCGTTCGTGGCGTGAGACGGGCCAGCACCCCGTCGACCTCGTCCGGCGCACCTCGGCCGCCTGCTGGAATCGGCTCGCCGACGACGAACACTTCGTCGAACAGCTCGCTGTCGCCCACCAGCGCCTGGCCGACGCCCTCGACGGGCCGAACTGGTTCGCCCGACGCGGCGCCGACGGCGACACCGCACTCACGTCGGTCGCCTACTTCTCCCCCGAGTTCGGCATCACCGAAGCCGTGCCCCAGTACTCGGGCGGTCTCGGGGTGCTCGCCGGCGACCACCTGAAGGCATCGTCCGATCTCGGGATCCCGCTCGTCGGCGTGGGCCTGTTGTACGCCGAGGGGTACTTCCACCAGCTACTCGACAGCGACGGCTGGCAACGCGAACGCAACGACCGGATCGATCCCGATGCGCTCGGACTGCACCCGACCGGGGTCGAGGTCGTCGTCGACCTCGCCGGCGTCGCGGTCACCGTGCGGGCGTGGCGCGCCGACGTCGGACGGATCCGGCTCTACCTGCTCGACACGAACGTCGCGTCGAATCCACCCGAGGCGATCGCCGTCACCGACCGCCTCTACGGTGGCGACGAGGAGCACCGGCTCCGTCAGGAGATCATTCTCGGCATCGGCGGCGTGCGGGCGCTGCGCGCACTCGACATCCATCCGCAGGTGTTCCACACCAACGAGGGCCACGCCGGCTTCCTCGGTCTCGAGCGGATCCGCGAATGGGTGCAGCGCGGCCTCGACTGCAGCGAGGCGATCGAAGCGGTACGCGCCGGGAGCCTGTTCACCACCCACACGCCGGTCCCCGCCGGCATCGACCGCTTCCCCCGGGCACTGATCGAGAAGTACTTCACGTCGTTCGCCGCCGACTGCGGCGTCACCGTCGACGACCTGATCGCCATCGGCCAGAGCGACGCCGAGACCGACAAGTTCAACATGGCGATCATGGGTCTGCGCCTGGCTGCGCACTCCAACGGTGTCGCGCGCCTGCACGGCGAGGTGTCGCGCGAAATGTTCGGCGACCTCTGGGCGGGCCTGCCGACGAGCGAGGTACCGATCGGTCACGTCACCAACGGCGTCCACGCCCGGTCGTGGGTCAGCGACCGCGTCGACGAACTGCTGTCGCAGGTCATCGGCGACGAGTGGCACCTCGCCGACGAACCTGCCTGGGAGCGCGTGCGGCACCTCGATCGCCGCGAGCTCTGGGACGTGCGCAACGAGGGACGCCGCGAACTCGTCGACATGGTCCGCCACCGCCTCGGTGGCTCGCTGCTCGACCCCGACGTCCTCACGATCGGCTTCGCCCGGCGGTTCGCCACGTACAAGCGCTCGACGCTGCTGCTCGGCCAGCTCGAACGGCTGCGGGCGCTGCTGCTCGACGCCGACAGGCCCGTGCAGTTCGTGTTCGCCGGCAAGGCGCACCCCGCCGACGAACCTGGCAAAGCGTTGATCCGAGAGATCGATCGGCTGACCCGCGACGCCGACATCGGGCACCGCTTCGTGTTCGTCCCCGACTACGACATCGGCATCGCGCGCACGATGTACCACGGGTGCGACGTCTGGCTCAACACACCGCGCCGCCCGATGGAGGCGTGCGGCACCTCGGGGATGAAGGCCACGCTCAACGGCGGGCTCAACTGTTCGATCCGTGACGGCTGGTGGGACGAGATGTCCGATGGCGAGAACGGTTTCGACATCCCGTCGTTCGACGACGACCCCGACCTCGACCGTCGCGACCACCGCGAGGCCGCCGCCGCGTTCGAGGTGATCGAAGACCAGATCGTGCCGCTGTTCTACGGCCGCCACGACGACGGTCTGCCCCACGGCTGGATCGAGAAGATCACCACCAACTGGGCGACGCTGGGCTGGAAGGTGATCGCCGGGCGCATGGTGCGCGACTACGTCACCCAGTACTACGAACCGGCCGCGATCGGCACCGACACGATGACCGCCGACGCCGGTGCGCCCGCTCGGGAACTGGCGGCCTGGAAGCAGCGCGTCGTGGCGGCGTGGCCGGACGTGACCGTACGGCTGCTCGAGCGCGAGTCGAACGTCGATGGCGGGGTCGCCGGTGCGCCGCATGATGCGGTCGTCGAACTCGACGCCGGCTCGATCGAACGCGACTCGATCGTCGTGCAGCTGCTGCACGGTCCACTGCTGGCCGACGGATCGTTCGACGAGCCCGTGCTGAGCGTGTTGCCGATGACTGCCGGCGACGACGGCCGGTTCCGCACGACCTTCGTCCCCGACCGGGCCGGACGCTGGGGTGTCGCCGCCCGGGCGATGCCGACGCATCCGTACCTCCGGGGCCCGTTCGACACCGGTCTCGTTGCCGTCGGCTGACGCGACAATCCGAGCCTGCGGCGGCGCAGTGGTCTCGGTAACCTGCGATCGATGACGACGTCACCGCCGGACGTGGCGCCGGAAACCCGACTCGACCCCCCGTCGCCCACCACACTCTTCTTCGCATTCGGCGGCCTGATGGCCAGCCTGGCCGCGGGCTACGGCGTGCTGTTCACGATCGTCGACGACTACCGCGACGACTACGGCATCAGCGAGACTGCGATCGGCATCGTGATCGGCATCGGCTTCGTGGCCGGTTTCCTGTCGCAGGTGATGATCGCCCCGCTCGCCGATCGCGGTCACGCGCGCAAGGTCGTGCTGTTCGGCGTGGCGGTCAACGTGGTCGGGCTGCTGCTGATGGGGTTCAGCACGACGCTCACACCGATCCTGATCGGGCGGTTCATCTCCGGCATCGGGATCGGGGCGGCCGTCCCCGCCGCTCGACGCATCGTCATCCTCGCCGACCCCAATCATCTCGGCCAGAACCTGGGACGGCTGCTCGCCGCCGACGTGTTCGGCTTCGCACTCGGCCCAGCGCTGTCGGCGATCCTCGTCGGCCCGTTCGGCATCCCGGCACCGTTCGTCGTCGTCGCCGTCGCCACGGCCGTGCTGCTGCCGTTCGTCGCGCGGGTGCAGGTCGCCGAGAACACCGTGCCGCCGAAGCGGCGCCTGGCCGTCGATCTCCTCGCGATCCGGCCGTTCGCCGGCGCCGTCGTGTTCGGTGCGGCGTTGTTCGTGATGATCGGGTCGTTCGACGCACTGTGGGCGGTCGTGCACACCGACCTCGGCACCAACGAATGGATCGCGAACCTCGGCATCACGTTGTTCGCCCTCCCGTTGATCCTGCTCGGACCGCGCGGAGGCCGCTTGGCGCAGGTGCACGGACCGTTCCGGATCGCGGTGATCGGGCTGTCGCTGGGCGCACTGTTCATGTCGCTCTACGGCATCCTTCCGACCGGAACGTGGATCTTCGCGCTGGCGATGGTGCACGCGATCGCCGACGGCATCACCGTGTCGAGCAGCGGCGTCGCGGTCGGCATGGTCGTACCCGATGACCGCCAGGCCGGCGCCCAAGGTGTGCTCGGCGCCGCCCAGGCGCTGTCGGCGGGGATCATGGCGGTCGTGACCGCCGCCCTCTACGACAACTTCGGGCGTGCGACCGCCTACATGGTGTGCGCCGCCGTCATGCTCGGCCTCGTCGCCGCCGGCGCCTGGCTGGCGCGCTCGGCGTGGTCGATGAAGCGGCCGCTCCACGTCGACCTCGCCGCCTGACCGGCACCGCCGACGTGGCGCCCGATCGGCAAGACTCGGCACATGGCTGAACTGCTCACTCTCGAACGGCGCTCCGACGGAGTCGCCCTGCTCACGCTCGCCAACGGCAAGGTCAATGCGCTGTCGACCGAACTGCTCGCCGAGATCCGCGAGGCGGCCGCCGAGCTCACCGACGAGCCGCCCGGCGCCGTGGTGATCACCGGCGGCGATCGGCTGTTCGCAGCGGGCGCCGACATCTCTCAGTTCGGTGGACCGGACGAGGCCGCCACGATCGGTGCCGCCTTCCACGATGCGCTCGACGCCGTCGCCGCGATTCCTCGGTTCGTGATCGCGGCGGTCAGCGGCTACGCGCTCGGTGGCGGATGCGAGCTGGCCCTCGCCTGCGACTACCGCATCGCATCGGAGAAGGCGGTCTTCGGCCAGCCGGAGATCCTGCTCGGGATCATCCCCGGCGGTGGGGGCACCCAGCGGCTCCCCCGCCTCGTGGGCGCCAGCCGCGCAAAGGAGATGTGCCTCACCGGTCGCCAGGTACGCGCCGAGGAGGCGTTGCGGATCGGGCTCGCCGACGAGGTCGTCGCGCCGGACGCGCTGACCGACCGCGCGCTCGCCCTGGCCGGCGACGTCGCCACCGGCGCACTGTCCGCTCAGGCGATCTGCAAGCGGTTGATCGACGACGGCCTCGACGGTTCGCTGGCCGATGGCCTCGCCCTCGAACGTTTCGAATTCGTCGAGGTCTTCCGCACCGACGATGCCCGCACCGGCGTGGCCAGTTTCCTCGAACACGGCCCCGGCAAGGCCACCTTCACCGGCCACTGACGCTCCCGCTCCACTCCTCGCGCACTCCCGCCCCACCCCGCTGCGATGAGCGAACCGACCGAATACCGGCTCTTCGCTCATCGCTCGCAGCACCAGCGCCGCTGCGATGAGCGAACCGACCGGATACCGGCTCTTCGCTCATCGCTCGGGTGGAAATGTCACTTCAGGGGACCGGCGAACGTGACGATGTACAGGTGTGAAGACGAAACTTCTCCGGCTGCGCCGTCAGACGTCGTATGCGAGCCCGCTGCTGTTCGTGGCACTCGCCGTCGCGATGATCTCGCTGTGACCCGATCCTGACCGGATCAGGCGTCGACGGCGGCGAGCATCTCGTCGGCGGCCGTCCACGGGTCGGTGACCCGTTCGACCACCTCGGCGGTCAGTTCCTCCCAGCGCTCGCCCGAACAGATCTGGCGGGCTCGGCGACCGAGCCGTTGGGCCACGATCTCACGCAGTTCCTCGCCGAGCCGGAATTCGCGCCGCTCGCGGAGGTCACCCGACCGCTCGGCGTACTCCCGATGGGCGAGCACGGCGTCCCACAGCTCGGCGATCCCCTGTCCGGTCGACCCGACCGTCGGCACGATCGGTGGCCGCCACGAGTCGTGCGGGAGATCGGACAGGTCGAGCATCTGCATCAGATCGCGGCTGGTCTCCTCGACGCCCTTGCGGTCGGCCTTGTTGATCACGAACACGTCGGCGATCTCCATCAGACCGGCCTTGTTCGCCTGGACGCTGTCACCCCAGCCGGGGTTGACGACCACGACCGTCGTGTCGGCCTTGCCCGCCACCTCGACTTCGACCTGGCCGACGCCGACGGTCTCGACGAGGATCCACTTGCGCCCGATCGCATCGAGGAGGCGGACCGCCTCGGGCGTCGCCAGCGACAGCCCGCCGAGGTGCCCGCGCGTCGCCATCGAGCGGATGAACACGCCAGGGTCGGTCGCATGGTCCTGCATCCGTACACGGTCACCGAGGATCGCTCCGCCGGTGAACGGCGACGACGGGTCGATCGCCAGCACGGCGATCTCGAGGTCCTGGGCACGCAGGTGTCCGATGATCGAGCTGGTCAAGGTGCTCTTGCCGGCGCCCGGGGCGCCGGTGAGCCCGACGGTGTAGCCCGAGCCGCTCATCGGGTAGGCAAGGCGGCCGACGGTACGGGCGTCGTCGTCGCCGCGCTCGATCAGCGACAGCAACCGGGCGAGCGCGCTGCGATCGCCTTCGAGTGCGGCCCGGAACAGCTCGGGTGCGGGCAACTGCCGTCGGCTCACGTCGACGACCTCACGCGGCCACGTCGGCGACGTTGACGACCGCGGTGACGCCGTCGATGCGATCGCGCATGATCCGTTCCACACCGGCCTTCAGCGTCTGGTTCGACGACGGACACCCGACGCAGGCGCCGACCAGCTCCACGGACACGAGCCCCGTCGCCTCGTCGACATCGCGGAGCACGATGTCGCCACCGTCGGCCTGGAGGGCCGGACGGATGATCTCGATGGTGGCTTCGACCTGTTCGCGCATGGCGACGACCATTCAATCAGCGTGGCCCGTACGATTCCCAGGCGTGATGGCAGTGTCCCAGGCGAGCCCCGTGCTCCTCGCCCACCAAGGCGGCTGGGACGAGGTGCTGCTGATCGGCGGACCGATCCTGGTGATCATGGGGTTGTTGTGGCTGGCGAAGCGCCGCGTCGATCATGCAGCATCGCTCCACGGCACCGGTGATCGACCCGAGACCGGCACCGGCCCGGACACCGACACCCGCCCATCGGCCGACTGAGTCCCGTTTGGGCTGCATTCCTGGTGGGCCGGCCCACCCGAACCGTCACGCAAACGTGGGGTGACCGGGGTCAGCGGCGCTCGATGTGGGCGCCGACGGCGGCCAGCCGCCCGACCAGGTCGTCGTAGCCGCGGTCGATGTGATGAACGCCGGTGATCTCGGTCTCGCCCTCGGCGGCCAATCCGGCGACGACCATCGCCGCACCTGCACGGATGTCGTGGGCGCGCACCGGCGCACCGGACAGACGCGCCACGCCGCGCACGACCGCATGGTGACCGCTGGTACGCACGTCGGCCCCCAGCCGCTGTAGCTCCTCGACATAGCGGAACCGGCCCGGGTAGAGGTTCTCGGTGACGATGCCGACGCCGTCGGCGACCGCGAGCATCGTGATGACCAACGGCTTGTAGTCGGTGGCGATGCCCGGATACGGGAGGGTGGCGACGTCGATCGACCGCAGCCGCTCCGGCGCCGCTATCCGGAGGCGTTCACCGTTGCGGTCCGAGACCGTCGACACCTCCAGGCCCATGTCGGCGAAGCGGTCGAGCAGCATCGTCATGTGTTCGGCGCGCGCACCGACCACGTCGAGCTCACCGCCGGCGACCGCGACCGCCGCCAGGTAGGTCGCGGCCTGGATCCGATCGGGCACGGTGTGATGGCTGACGGGGTGCAACGTGCCCGGCTCGACACCATCGATGACGAGCGTCGACGTACCGACACCGGAGATCTGAGCCCCCATCGCAGTGAGGAAGTCACAGAGATCGGTGATCTCGGGCTCGCGGGCCGCATTGTCGATCGTGGTGCGGCCGTCGGCGAGTACGGCTGCGGTCAGCAGGTTCTCGGTGGCGCCGACGCTGGGGAAGTCGAACGTGATGTCGGCGCCGTGGAGCCGGTCGGCGAACGCCTCGAGGTACCCGTGACTGAACTTGAACGTGGCGCCCATCGCCTCCAGCCCGGCGACGTGCATGTCGATCGGACGGGCGCCGAAGTCGTCGCCGCCGGGCATCGAGAGGCGCACATGACCGCAGCGCGTGAGCAGCGGGCCGAGCACGTTGATCGACGCGCGGATGCGCTCGACGAGTTCGTAGGGGGCCACCGGCGTGAGATCGCCGGTGTCGGTCAGCAAGAGACGGTCCGACGACGGTCGCTCGATCTGCACGCCGATCGCCGCCAGCAGGTCGCCCATGATCGTGACGTCGGCGATCTCGGGCACGTTGGTGATCTCGAACGTGCCGTCGGTGAGCAGCGTCGCCGCCATCAACTTGAGCACGGAGTTCTTCGCTCCGGGCACGACGACGGTGCCCGAGAGTGGGCCGTTGCCGCGCACGGCGATCACGGGCGCGTCGGCGAGCGGCTCGAGGTTCTCGATCATGGCCCACCAGTATGCTCGGATCGTGGAGTCAGGCGGGCGCATGCTGATCCGTCGCTGGCCCGACACGCCCGAACAACGCGATCGGCTGTTGGCCCCGCGCGACGACCTGCTCCTGGAAACGCCCGACACGCCAGCGGATACCAGGGTGCGCGCCGACCGGTTCCGCCAGGACGACGGTCCCTTCGCGGCCTACGAACGCACGGTGACGACCGATCGGACACGCGGACAGCTCGTCGAGACGACACGGTATGCGGTGACGATCCCGTGGTTCGGCTGGCTCTTCCGCCTCCCGGTCAGGAGAGTCCTCGCCCGCAAGGGCTCGCACCAGAGCTGGTGGGTGCCGCCGGACCGGCTCGATGCGACGCAACTGCTGGTGATCGGCCTGCTCGCCGCGGCGTCGATGAGTGCGGCGTTCGTCAACACGCTGTTCACCCAGACGGTCAACTTCGCTGCCGACGACTTCGGCATCAGCGACACCGGCATCGGCATCGCCGGCGCGGTGGTGCGAGCAGGCATCCTGATCGCACTGCCGGCGGCGGTGATCGCGGATCGCATCGGCCGCCGTCGGGTGATCGTGGCGGTCGCATGGCTGGGCCCGCTGCTGTCGCTGCTGGGTGCACTTGCGCCGAGCTTCGTGATCCTGGTGATCACGCAGACACTCGCCCGGCCGATGGGCATCGCGCTCGCGTTCCTGGTCGGTGTGGTGGCGTCGGAGGAGATGCCGCGCAACAGCCGCGCCTACGCGGTCAGCGTGCTGGCGATGGCGGCCGGATTCGGTGCGGGTGTCGCCGTGCTGTCGCTGCGATTCGCCGACTTCGGCGAGGGTGGATGGCGGTACGTGTACCTGGTCGCCGCCGTCTGGTGCCTCGTCGCGCTCGACCTGACGCGCCGGTTGCCCGAGACGCGCCGGTTCACCGCCGCCCGCGCCACTCCTACCACGAGGGCGCCGCGCTTCAACCTCCGCCGGCTCGCGCTGATCGCCGCGGTCGGCTTCATCGGCAACATCTTCATCGCACCGGCGAGCTTCTTCCAGAACCGGTACCTGGCCGACATCCGTGACTTCTCCGGCGGCATGATCGGCATCTTCTCGATCGCGGTCGGCACCCCGGCGAGCATCGGGCTGATCATCGGGGGCCGCGTCGCCGACACCAGTGGACGGCGCCGCCTGATCGCATTCACGTTGCCGCTCGGCACGGCGGCGATCGTCGCTGCGTTCGCCGTCGGTGGGCCGCCGCTCTGGGCGTTCTCGTTGATCGGCGGCATCCTGTCGAGCGCCGCCTACCCCGCTCTCGCCGTGTACCGATCGGAGCTGTTCCCCACCGGCAACCGCAGCCGCGCGGCCGGGCTGATCACCGCAGCAGCGCTCGTCGGCGGGATCGGCGGGCTGCTGCTGACCGGCTGGCTGCTCGACTCCGGCTGGACGTACGGGCAGGTGATGGCGATGCTCGGGCTGTGCCAGCTGGCCGTCACCGTGCTCGTGGTCGTCGCATATCCCGAGACGGCGCACCTCGAACTCGAGGCGCTCAATCCGGAGGACCGCCCGATCGACCTCCATCACGTCGGGCCCGACCACATCGCCCCCGAACAGGCCGGTCACGCCGACCCCGTCGAACCCGACGATCGACGCGAACGATGACGGACCGAGACGGTCTCGCCCCGGAGCTCAGCCCAAGCGGCGCACGAACGCAGCGGTGGCCGTGGCGATCGTGTCGTCGGCGCCCTTCAGGTCGTGGCGGCCGCCGTCGATCCACACGTGTTCCACCGGTGCCGGAATCGTCGCGGTCCACTCGGTCAGTTCCTCGGGCGAGCCGAACGGGTCCCTCGTCCCCGAGATGAACAGACATGGCACGGCAAGATCGACGAGATGCTCGACCCGCAGCCGATCCGGCTTGCCGGGCGGGTGCAGCGGATAGCAGATCAGTACCAGGCCCGCGAGGCGGTCGACCGGCCCCACACCGTCGACGTCCGCAGCGACCATCGAGGCGATCCGCCCACCCATCGACCGTCCACCCATCACGACCGGGCCGCGGCGTCGCCGGATGGAGCCGAGATCGTCACGGATCGCTTCCATCAGCTTCGGTGCCCGGTCCGGCGCACGGCGGCCCTGCGCGCGATACGGGAAGTCGCGTCGCTCGACGAACGCGGCGGCGCCCAACGTCTGCTCGATCGCCACGAGGGCGGCCTGGTCGCGGTCCGATCCTGCACCCGGATACAGCAGCACGCTGGGCTTGGCCATCAGCCGCTCCGCCGCTGGTCGTGTCCGGTCATTCCGACGTCGAACTCAGGACGCGGCGGGCCTCGGCGAGATCGCTCATCGCCTTCGCTGCGTCGACGCTGTCGCCGCCGTGGTCAGGATGCACGTCGCGCATGCGCTCGCGGAACTTGGCCATGACATCTCGCTTGGACGGCGTCTTGCCGCCGAGGTCGAAGCCCAGGACCTGCAGTGCCCACGACTTGGGATCGGCCAGCGCTTCGAGCGCCAGTGTCTGGGAACCGGCGAGGTAGGAGATCATCGCCGGGCCGATCGGGCCGCGCCACCTCGCCGCCTTCTGCAACACCGGCACGATGCGGCGGCGGTGCTCGGGTGCCAGGCGCTCGACGGCGTAGATCGCACCGAGGACCTGTGACAGGTCGGTGCCGACCGAGTGGAAGTCGAACGAGATGTCGTCGCCGTTGCCGAGCATGCGATGGTGGCTCTTGGCGAGGCCGTGACGGTCGACCTGGAAGCGATGGCGAAGACGGGGCTGCACGATGCGCTCGCCGGCCTCGATCGAGGTGAGCAGACGGTGCACGTCGGTGACCAGATCGTCCTCGACCCCGTACAGGTACTCGGCGACGATCGCACCGAGCAGCAGCCCGCCGAAGCCGGGCGCGGGGTCGACCGGCAGCACGAGGTGGCCGAGGGCGAGCCGCCGGGTCGGCTGAGCCGGCCGGGTGTGCCAGATCTCGATCTCGGCCAGCAGCACGACGTTCAGACGTAGGGCCGCAGCAGCGAACGGAGTTCCTGCGCCGCACCGATGATGTCGGACTCGGCGCTGTCGCCCGGCGATCCGGTGGCGGCGTCGTGGCCCATCAGCTCGACGAGGGCGTCGACACCCGCGACCGCTCCCGCCCATGGGCGATGAGCCATCCCGTAGGGCGGGGTCTTCGCGTCGATGTGCGGTGCCAACTCCAGCAGGTCGGTGCGGGCGCCGGCATCCATCGGGTCCTTCGCCAGGCGATCGCCGGCGAGGAACATCGTGCTGAGTGCGCCCTCCGGTGGGCCCTGGTGGCCACCGTCATCGCCGCCGTCGCCGAGCAGCTCGCCGGCTTCGATCGCGTCGAGCAGGTCGTCGACGGCGTGTTCGGCATCGGCGGCGACGACGACGGTCGTGCCGTCCCAGCGGTGCGGCACCTCCGATGCGATCAGTGCCTCCGTCAGCACCGCGCGATCGGCGGCCGACCATTCGTCGAGACCGAACTCGGTCGACTCCGCCTCGTCGTCGAGCACGATCGGGAACGGTCCCAGGACCTCGTCGAGTTCGTCGAACAGCGCATCGACCTGCGCCTCGACCGCTTCGGGCACGATGACCTCGTCGCCGTCCCAGACGTGTGGGATCTCGGCGTCGGCCAACGCTTCGGACAGCTCGGCACGCTGGTCGAAGTTCCACACCGACACGTCGTAGTGCACCTTGACGACGTCGGGGTCGTTCGGGTCGAAGTCGAGCGGTTCACCGGATGCTGCGCGGTCCTGCTCGGCCTCGTCACCGGATTGTTTGTTGACGAAAGCCACGGCTGAACGCTATCGGCACCCGGCACCCACTCGAAGTCGTGCTCGAGGTTCCCCGAGCCCAGGTCTCCGCGAACCACGAACCGCGCTGCGATGAGCGAACCGACCAGATGCCGGCTGTTGGCTCATCGCAGCGGAGCGCACCGCGCCAACGATGAGCGAACCGACCAGATACCGCCTGTTGGCTCATCGCAGGGCGCGAACCGGCTGCGGCGGGGTCCGTCGGGGGTGTGACCCGCCGGGAGGCGAGGAAGTACCGTGAGACCATGACAACGTCGTCACGTCAACAGCCCGACCGCAACCTCGCCATGGAGCTGGTGCGAGCCACCGAGTCCGCCTGTCTCGCCGCTGCGCGCTGGGTCGGCAGGGGCGACAAGAACGCCGCCGACCACGCCGCAGTCGAGGCGATGCGCCTCTCGCTGTCGACGGTGTCGATGGACGGCATCGTGGTGATCGGCGAGGGCGAGAAGGACGAGGCGCCGATGCTCTACAACGGTGAGCACGTCGGTGACGGCGGCGCTCCCGCCGTCGACGTCGCCGTCGACCCGATCGACGGCACCACGCTCACTGCGCAGGGCAAGACCAATGCCCTCGCCGTGATCGCCGTCGCCGATCGTGGATCGATGCTCGACCCGGGCCCCTCGTTCTACATGGACAAGATCGCCGTGGGACCCGATGCGGTCGGTGCGATCGACATCACCGCCACACCCACGCAGAACCTGCGCTGGATCGCCAAGGCGAAGGGTGAGGAGGTCCGAGATCTCACCGTGGTGATCCTCGACCGTCCCCGCCACGCCGACCTGATCGGCGAGATCCGCGCCAGCGGCTGCCGCATCCGCTTGATCACCGACGGCGACGTCTACGGCTCGGTGGCGACGTGTTGGCCCGACGCCGGCGCCGACGCTCTGTTCGGCATCGGCGGCACCCCCGAATGCGTCATCTCCGCGGCTGCGAGCAAGGCGATGGGCGGTGAGATCCAAGCTCGCTTCGCGCCACAGAGCGACGCCGAACGCGACGCGATGACCGAGGCGGGATTCGATCTGTCACGCGTGTTCGGCCAGGACGACCTGATCAGGAGCGACAACTGCTTCTTCGCCGCGACGGGGCTCACCGACGGCGGGTTGCTGCGCGGCGTGCGCTTCGATTCGACGGGGGCTCGCACGCAGAGCCTCGTGATGCGTTCGCGCAGCGGCACCGTGCGCATGATCGACGCCCACCATCAGGTCTCGAAGCTTCGCGAGTTCGCGGCGATCGACTACTGATGGCCTGACCTTCGGGGACGGGTCCGGAAAAGGTCCGTGGAGGTCCTTCGGGGTCGGGGTCCCGGAAGGACCGGCGGGTCACTGGCGGGTGACGACGCCGCTCACCCAACGCGTGAACGACCGGGGCATGAGGTCGCTGGCGGTCACCGCGACCTTGTAGAGCGCCCCGGGCACCGAAATCGTCTTGTTCGATGCGACGTCGCGCAGCCCGGTCGCGGCCACCTGTTCCACCGTCGTCCAGGCCAGCTCGGGAACCCGCAGTGCGGTGCCACCGCTGTTGCTCCGCTCCTGGAACTCGGTCCTGGTGAGACCGGGACACAGCGCCGTGACGTGCACGCCGGCGCCGCTCACCTCCGCGTGCAGCGCTTCGGTCAGGCTCGTGACGTACGCCTTCGTCGCGGCGTACACGCCCAGGCCCGGTGACGCCTGAAAGCTCGCCACGCTCGACACGTTGAGCAGGTACCCGCGCCCACGAGGCACCATCGCACCGAGCGCAGCGTGGCTGAGCACCGTCAACGCCTTGACGTTCAGTTCCACCTCGTCGGCGAGGCGATGCACGTCGAGCTCGTGGAACACACCGCTCGTCCCGAAGCCGGCATTGTTGACCACCAGGTCGATCGGGGCGTCGGTCGATCCGATGCGAGCCGTCGTGGCCGCCTGGCCGTCAGCGGTCAACAGGTCGGCTTCGAGCACCTCGAAGTCGTCGTAGCCGTCCGCCATCTCCACGAGGCGGTCGGCGCGACGCGCCACCAGGACGGTCGGCACGCCGGCCTCCCCGAGCAGACGCGCCATCTCGGCTCCGATCCCCGACGAGGCACCGGTGACCAGGGCGGCCGTGAAGGGGTACGCGGACATGACCGGCAACCTACTGCCACGCATGGTGACGTGGTGCCCGGCACCTCGTCACCGGTCAGGCGGTGAAGCTGGTGCCGGTGGCGCGCAGGCGCGCCTCGGCGCGGTCGCGGCCGGCGGTGGCGACCTCGACCAGCGACGACTCGATGCTCTGGTCGCGCAGCATGTGCTGGTGGCGCTCCAGTGCGGCCTTCGCGCGCTCGACGTCGATGTCCTGAGCCAGTTCGGCCGTGTCGGACAGGATCGACACCTTGGTCGGCGTGCCGCTCACCTCGACGAAGCCGCGGTGGACGGCGATGTCCTGCACGGTGCCGTCGGTCTGGAACACCCGCGTGTGGTTCTCGACGAGAGCGCCCAGAAAGGCGGCATGGCCGGCTTGGAACGCGACCTCGCCGCCGCCGAGCGTCCGGGTGATCACCATGTCGGCCTCACCCGAATACAGCACCGCCTCGGGCGACACCACTTCGACGATCAAGGGCTCGGGCATGACGGTCAGGATCCCTGCAGCTGCTTGGCCCACGCGAGGACCTGCTCGACGCCGCCGACGTTCAAGAACGCCTGCTCGGGCACCTCGTCGAGTTCACCGTTGATGATCGCCTCGAACGACTCGACGGTCTCGGCGACCGGCACGTACTCGCCGTGTGAGACCCGTGAAGACCTCGGCGACGTAGAACGGCTGCGACAGGAAGCGCTCGACCTTGCGGGCCCGGTTGACGATGAGGCGGTCCTCTTCGGACAGCTCGTCGAGGCCGAGGATGGCGATGATGTCCTGCAGCTCCTTGTAGCGCTGCAGCGTCTCCTGCACGCGGCGGGCGACGGCGTAGTGATGGTCACCCACGACCTCGGGCGACAGGATGGTCGAGGTGGATGCGAGCGGGTCGACGGCCGGGTAGATGCCGAGAGCGGCGACCTGGCGCGACAGCTCGGTCGTCGCATCGAGGTGCGTGAACGTCGTGAACGGTGCCGGGTCGGTGTAGTCGTCGGCGGGCACGTACACGGCCTGCAGCGAGGTGATCGATCGACCCCGCGTGGAGGTGATGCGCTCCTGGAGCTGGCCCATCTCGTCGGCGAGCGTCGGCTGGTACCCCACGGCGGCGGGCATGCGGCCCAGCAGCGTCGACACCTCGGAGCCTGCCTGCACGAAGCGGAAGATGTTGTCGATGAACAGCAGCACGTCCTGGTTCTGGACGTCGCGGAAGTACTCGGCCATCGTCAGCGCCGACAGGGCGACACGCAGGCGCACGCCCGGTGGCTCGTCCATCTGGCCGAACACGAGGGCGGCCTTCTCGAACACGCCGGATTCCATCATCTCCAGGCGGAGGTCGGTGCCCTCACGGGTGCGCTCGCCGACGCCGGCGAACACCGACACACCACCGTGCTGCGAGGCGACTCGGTTGATCATCTCGGTGATCAGCACGGTCTTGCCGACGCCGGCTCCGCCGAACAGGCCGATCTTGCCGCCGGCGACGTACGGGGTGAGCAGGTCGATGACCTTGATGCCGGTCTCGAACATGCGCGCCGACGGCTCGAGCGCATCGAAATCGGGGGCGTCGCGGTGGATCTCCCATCGCTCCATGTCCTCGAAGCCCTCCGGAGCCTCGTCGAGGGGCTGGCCCCACACGTTCCAGATGTGGCCGAGCACCTTGTCACCGACCGGCACGGTGATGCCGTGGCCGAGGTTGCGGACCGGAGCGCCGCGCACGAGACCGTCGGTCGGCCTCATGCAGACTGCGCGCACACGGCTGTCACCGAGCTGCTGGGCGACCTCGGCGAGCACGGTGATCGTCTCGCCTTCGAGGGTGATGTCGAACTCGACCGCCGAGTTCAGCTCCGGCAGTGCACCGCGCGGGAACTCGACGTCGACGACGGGACCGGCGATGCCGACGATGCGGCCGTCCTTGGTCTCGTTGCCGGTGGTTGGCGTTTCGGTCATGGTCATGACTGTGGTTCTCCTGGGGATTGCGTTGCGCTCAGTGGGTGGCGCCGGAGTCGGCCGGTTGGAAGTTTTCGTAGATGTCGTCGCCGAGGTCGAGGTACGGCACGGCGTCGTTGCCTGCGTCGAGCGCTTCGGCACCGCCGACGATCTCCATGATCTCGGTGGTGATCGAGTCCTGGCGGGCCCGGTTCATCACCGTGCTCAGGGACTTGATGAGTTCCTCGGCGTTGTCGGTGGCCGACTTCATCGCCCGCTGACGATACGCATGCTCCGACGCAGCAGCGTTGAGCAACGCGGCGTACACGCGAGCCTCGACGTACCGGGGAAGCAGCGTGTCGAGAATCGTTGCCGGATCGGGTTCGAACTCGTAGTCGCCCCCGCTTCCGTCGGTGCTGCCGGCCCTGCCGTCGCCTCCCCGGACCGTCTCGGCGCTCAGCGGAACGAGCGGTCGCAGCACGACCTCCTGGCTGCCGGCGGAGATGAAGCGGGTGTAGACGAGCTCGACCTTGTCGACCTCGCCCGACAGGAACAGGTCGACGACGTGCTCGCCGATCTGGCGGGCGTCCTCGTAGCTCGGCTGCGCCGAGAAGCCGTTGAACGGCTTACCGAGCGTGTAGCCGCGGAACCGGAAGTAACCTTCGGCCTTCTTGCCGACCGGGATGATCGTGTAGTCGTCGCCGCGCAGGACGTCGGCTTTGACCTCGCCCTCGGCGGCGCGTTGGACACCCGAGTTGTACCCGCCGCAGAGGCCGCGGTCCGCGGTGATGACGACGTAGCAGGTGTGCTTGATCTCACCGCGACCGGTCAGCAACGGCGAGTCGGCCGAGGCGCCACCGGCGGCGAGGTCCTTGACGACCTCGGTGATCTGCTCGGAGTAGGGAACCGCAGCGGCCACACGCGCTTGCGCCTTGACGATGCGCGACGCCGCGATCAGTTCCATCGCGCGCGTGATCTTCTTCGTCGCCTTGACGGTACGGATCCGTTCCTTGAGGATGCGCTCCTTGCCACCTGCCATCTAGATCACTCCGTTGCGAGGGTCTTGTTGGAGTGGGCGGCGCCGACCTCGTCGGCGTCGATCGCCGTGGGATCGACGGAATAGCTGTGGTCGGAGGCGGTGAAGTTCTCCTTGAAACTCGTGATGGCGTCGTCGAGGCCCTCGGGAAGGCCCGAGGTGCGGATCTCCGACAGCAGGCCGGCGTGGGTGGTACGCATGTACTCGAGCAGCTCGCGCTCGAAGCGGACCACATCGGCGGCGGGGATCGAGTCGAGATACCCCTTGGTGCCGGCAAAGATCGACACGACCTGCTCCTCGACCGGCATCGGGCTGTTCAGCGGCTGCTTGAGCAACTCGACGAGGCGGTAGCCGCGCTCGAGCTGGGCGGCCGACACGGCGTCGAGTTCCGAGCCGAAGGTGGCGAACGCCTCGAGCTCGCGGAACTGTGCGAGGTCACCCTTGAGCGTGCCGGCAACCGCCTTCATCGACTTGATCTGCGCGGCGCTGCCGACTCGTGACACTGAGATGCCCACGTCGACGGCCGGGCGGATACCGGACTTGAACAGGTTGTCCTGCAGGTACACCTGGCCGTCGGTGATCGAGATCACGTTGGTCGGGATGAACGCCGCCACGTCGCCGGCCTTGGTCTCGATGATCGGCAATGCGGTGAGCGAGCCGGCCCCGAGCTCGTCGGACAGCTTGGCCGCCCGCTCGAGCAGACGACTGTGGAGATAGAACACGTCGCCGGGATACGCCTCGCGGCCCGGCGGGCGGCGCAGCAGCAGCGACAGCTGACGGTACGCCTCGGCCTGCTTGGACAGGTCGTCGTACACCACGAGGGCGTGTTCGCCGTTGTCCATCCAGTGCTGGCCGATGGCGCAGCCGGCGTACGGGGCGAGATACTTGAACGGCGCCGGGTCGGACGCCGATGCGACGACGACGACCGTGTAGTCGAGCGCACCGGCCTGGCGCAGCGTGTCGACGGTCTGCGACACGGTGGAACTCTTCTGGCCGACGGCTACGTAGATGCACTTCACACCGAGGCCGCGCTGGTTGAGGATCGTGTCGATCGCGATCGTGGTCTTGCCGGTCTTGCGGTCGCCGATGATCAGCTCGCGCTGTCCACGTCCGATCGGGGTCATGGCATCGATCGCCTTGATGCCGGTCTGCAGCGGCTCGTGCACCGGCTTGCGGCCCATGATGCCCGGCGCCTGGATCTCCATGCGCCGGGTCTGCGTGCCGATGAGATCACCCTGGCCGTCGATCGGCTGGCCGAGAGCGTTGACGACGCGACCGAGCATGCCGTCGCCGACGGGCATCGAGAGGATGCTGCCGGTCGCCCGGACGGTCTGTCCCTCCTGGATGTTGTCGACGTCGCCGAGCACGACGGCGCCGATCGAGGTCTCGTCGAGGTTCAGGGCGAGGCCGACGGAACCGTCCTCGAACTCGAGGAGTTCGTTCACCGCGGCGTCGGGGAGTCCGCTGACGCGGGCGATGCCGTCACCGACGGAGGCCACGCGGCCGACGGTGCGGGCCTCGAGTGAGGGCTCGAACCCGTCGAGATTGGACTTGAGCGCCGACGCGATGTCGGCGGCGGAAATGGTCAGCTCAGCCATGTGGTTGTCTCGTTCCTTTGTGAGCGGGCCCGGCTCAGAGCCGGCTCTTCAGCTGGTCGATGCGGGTGCGAACGGTGTCGTCGATGACGGTGTCACCGATCGTGGCGACGACGCCGCCGACGACCGAGGGGTCGACGATCGTCTTCAGGTTGACGCTCTTGCCGGTGGCGTTCTCCAGCGCCGCCTTGAGGCGCGCCTGCTGGTCGTCGGTCAGTGCGATGGCGGTACGGACTTCTGCGACGTCGAGATTCTTGGCGCTCGACGCACGCTGCACGAGGCTGTCGACGATCGCGGGGATGTCGCGGCTGCGGCCCGAGCCGACCACCATCGACACGAGTTGGATCGTCGTGGTCGTCGTCTTGCCGCCGAGGAGGTCTTCGACGATCGCTTGGCGCTTCTCGGCCGGGACGTGCTCGTCGCTGAGCGCATTGCGCAGCGCGTCGCTCGACTCGTACGACCGGGCGAACCGGAACAGCTCGTCTTCGACCTCGTCGAGGGTGCCTTCGGCGCGGGCGACCTCGAACAGGGCCCGGGCGTAGCCCTCGATCATTGCGTCACCGCTCATGATGTCACTCCCTGGCTGGCTCCGACTCGTGCGATGAAGTTCTCGATCAGTTCCTGCTGCGCCGCATCGTCGAGCGTGTCGCGCACGATCGCGTCGACGGCAGCCGACGAGTGTTTGGCGATCTCGGTGCGCAACTCGTCGCTGCCTCGACCTGCGGCGGATGCGATGTCGGCGTCGGCCCGAGCCTCGAGTTCGGCGATCTCCGCCGCGAGGCGGGTGCGTCCGTCGGCGAGCAACGCCTCGGCCTGGGCGTCGGCCTCGGCGTAGAGGCGGGCGCGTTCGGCGTCGATGTCGCCCTGCGCCTGACGGATCCGGGCGGCCTCGCCCACGGCGGCCGCCTTCGCTGCGGCGGCGTCGTCGAGCTGCTTCTGGATGCCGGCGGTGCGATCCGAGAAGCTCTTCTTGATGATCGGGCCGGCCTTCCAGTACAGGAGGCTGAACACGATGATCGACGCCAGCGTGGCGGGGAGCAGCTCCTTGACCGGCGCGAAGATCGGATCGACGGTCGTGTAGCCCTTGTCGTCGAACGGAATCTCCTCGGCACCCGGGAACAGACGCCCGGCGGCGAGCGTGGCGGCGGTGAACAGGCTCATGCCGACACTCCCTCGTTCATCGAATCGCCGACGGCTCGTCGCACGACGTCATCTTCCGGCCGGCGACCGGTCGCCAGTTCAGCGAGGCGGGCCGACACGTCGACGACCGCCGACTCGACCTGGCCGCGCGCGGCCTGCTTGGCGGCGTCGACCTCGGCAGCTGCGGCGCCGCGCCGCTCGGCGATGCGGGCATTCGCAGCTGCGATCTGCTCGGTGCGCTCGGCTTCGAGTGTCGCCCGGGCAGCTTCCACGCGCGTCTGCGCGTCGGCACGGACACCGGCGAGCTGCGCTTCGTAGTCGGCCACGTCGGCACGCGCCGATGCCATCGACTCTTGGGCCGACTCGATGTCGCCCTCGATCCGGTCGTAGCGCGACGTCATCCCGTCACGCAGCTTGCGGAACAGGAACAGACGCATCGCCAGGGCGAGCACGACGAACGCGCCGAAACCCCAGACGACTTCTTTCAGTTCGGGAGCGATCGGGTTGAGATCGTTCTCGGGACCCTCTGCTTCCACTCCTTCTTCGGCGGTGACGAACGGGGCGCCCTGGAGGGCCACCTCGAACGTCGTCGGGCCGGAGAAGGTCACGACGGCTGTCAGCACGTCATCTCCTTAACATCTCGAGCGGCAACTTGACCTGGACCGGCGCTCGCCGTCAGGCGAACTTGAGCAGGATGAAGACCACGAAGCCGATGAGGGCCAGGGCTTCGGTGAAGGCGATGCCGAGGAACATGGTGGTGCGCACCATGCCGGCGGCCTCGGGCTGGCGGGCCATCGCCTCGACGGACTTGCCGACGAGGTAGCCGATGCCGATGCCGGGGCCGATGGCGGCGAGGCCGTAGGCGTAGCCGGCGCCTGCGGCGGCGCTGATGTTCTTCAGATCGGCCGGGTCCTCGACCTGGGCGACGAGAGCGCTGAATGCTTCCATGTTGGATTTTCTCCTGTGTGCTTTCGGTAGATGGGAGATCGGTGTTCGGGTGACGCGTTGGCCGTGACTCAGTGGTCGTCGGCGTGTCCGACCGTGGAGTTGTTGATGTACACGGCGGCGAGGATGGCGAAGATGTACGCCTGCAGGAAGGCGACGAGGATCTCGAACGCCGTCAGGAAGATCAACATGCCGAACGGCAGGATGCTCAGGGGCACGAGGAACGCCTGCGACGTCTCGGCGGTGAACAGCGCATGGGTGAGCAGCGCGAACGTGACGAGCAGGATGTGGCCGGCGAGCATGTTGGCCATGAGTCGGACGGTCAGCGAGAACGGCGTCACGATGATCGTCGAGATGAACTCGATCGCACCGACGAGCGGCTTGAGCGCCGTCGGCACTCCCGGGGGCCACAGCAGGTGGCCGAAGTAACCGAGCCCCTGGTGCTTGATGCCGGTGCCGATGTAGATGACCCACACGAGCAGCGCCAAGGACAGCGGGATCGCGATACGCGCGGTCGCCGGCATGTTGAACGGTGGAATGACCTCGGGAATGTTGCAGAGGAAGATGAAGAGGAACAGGCTCAAGAGGAACGGGGTCCACTTGAGGCCCGACTTGCCGAGGGTCTGCATCACGATGCTCTCCTCGACGAACTCGACGGTGACCTCGGCCAGGTTGCGGACGCCGGTCGGGGCGACCATCGGGTCACGGCGGGCGGCCAGCAGGAACAACACGATGCTGATCAGCGCCGCGAGGACGGCGATCAGGGCGATCTTGTTGAACGAGGGGAAGATGTCCTGCCAGCGCAGGAGCTCGTTGATCGGCGGGAACTCGAGTCCGAACACGTGGTTTCCGTTTCAGTCGTGAGTGGGTGGGCGAGTGGTCAGTGCGGTGGGAGCGGGGGTGTGCGTGGTGTCAGGCGGCGGATTGCGTCTTGGTGGGCTTGAGTCCGGGATGAGCGAGCGACAGTGCCACGTACTTCATCTCCCAGAACAACAGACCGAGGTGCGTGATGATGATGGTCGATCCGAGTGCCGGAAACGAAATCCAAGCGGCGTCCTTGACCAACCAGACCGCCAGGAAGATCAGCGCGAGGCGGATCAGGTAGCCGAACAGCGTGGCCGCCATCATCAGCCCGAGCGAGATCCGCGCGGCGCCGGCGATGAACGCGGCGGCCAGTGCGAAGTTGGTCAGGACGATGGCGATGCCGTATGCGGCCGACCAGACGCCGTCCATGCCCCAGATGATGCCGCAGACAGCGATCAGCACGGGAGCCGCGAGGAGACCTCGCTTGATCATGTCGGTCGACACGGCGACCTCGGGCGCAGGACCGTCGAGGCGAGTCGTGATCAGATCGGGCGATGCGCTGCGGTCGCTCATGCGGCCCGGCTCCCGCCTGCGTTCTTCGCGACACGCTCCGCTTCGAGTTCGTCCATGCGCTCGTCGTAGCGGTACTTCCACTTGGCGAACAGCCCGACGGCGCCGAGGACGGTCATCGCGATCATGAACAGCGGCGTCGTCGAGAACACGCGGTCGAGGCCGTAGCCCAGACCGAAGAACAACGCCATGATCACCGCCGCCTCGATACCGAGGCCGAGCGAATCCTGCGTGTCGACGCGTGTCTGCTTGGGGAGGAGCTTCATTGATCCAGGTGTGCGTGCGAGCGTGCGCTGCGGTTCAGCGGCGGCGCTTGTGAACGCACGCACAACCTAGTCGTCCGATCCGGTCGGCGGCAACTCCCGGCCCAAAGTCTCGTCGTCGGGCTGGTCGTGTTCACGGTCGGACGCCGGCGGTTCTCCGACGGTCGGCGCCTCCGGCGGCTCGGCAGCCACGTGGATCGTCGGTGTCGGCTGTTCCGACGAGCGCCCCGCCTCCCTGCGGCGCGCCCGCACGCTCGGATGCAGCACGGTGAACAGCACGATGCCGAGCGCGATGATGCCGAACGGCAGGTACGTCGGGTTGCGGCCGGTCAACGTCGGATACAACACGAACGCCGACAGCAGCAGCGTCCACGTCCACAGGATCACGACGCTGCGCCGGTGCCCGTGGCCGAGGTTCATCAACCGGTGATGCAGGTGCCCCTTGTCGGCCGTCGACAGCGATCGCCGGCTGGTGGCGCGCCGGAAGATCGCGAAGCCCATGTCGAAGATGGGCACACCGAGGATGAGCAGCGGGATCGCGAGCGGCGCCAGGAAGAAGTACGTCTGCCCGATGAACTCCTGGCTGAACGAATCCGCACGGCCCCCGACCACACTCGTCGCCACCGCGAGCAGCAACCCGAGCAGCAACGCTCCTCCGTCGCCCATCATGATGCGCGCCGGATTGAAGTTGTGCGGGAGGAACCCGAGGCACACGCCGACGGCGATGATCGCGAGGAGCGGGCCGATGTTCTTCACGTCGAGCACGTCGCTGTCGATCAGCTGCTGGCTGTAGAGGAAGAACGCGCCGGCGCCGATGGCCACGATTCCCGCCGCCAGGCCGTCGAGACCGTCGATCAGGTTGATCGCCGTCGTCATGCCGAGCAGCCAGAGCACGGTCACGAGCGGGCGCCATTCCTGAGCGAGCAGGATCGGGCCCTCGAAGAACGGCAACCGGAAGGCGTACATCACCACGCCGAACTGGACGAGGGCGAGGCCGGCGAGGACGGTGCCGGCGACCTTCGCCGGCGGCGACAGACCACGGACGTCGTCGATGAAGCCGACGACGTAGACGATCGTCGCCGCGAGCACCACGCCGATCGGTTCGGAGTTGCTGGTGAACAGCACGTCGAAGGCGTCGACCAACCACGCGGTGAGCATCGCGGCGAGGAAACCGACATACATCGCGAGGCCGCCGACGTCGGGCAGCGGACTCTGGTGGACGGTGCGATCGTTGGGCAGGTAGACCCACCCGCGGCTCCTCGCGATGATGCCGACGAGCGGCGTGGTCGCGAACGTGACGACCGCCGCGACGGCTCCGATCAACAGAAAGGAACCGAACTCGGGCACGACCGTTCAGCCTACGCCGACGTCAGGTGGCGGGGTAGGCGGGGAACCGGGCGCACAGCTCCGAAACGTCCTTGCGGACGAGCTCGAGTTCGGCTGCGTCGTCACGATTGCGCAGCGCACGGGCGATGAAGCCGGCGATCAACGGCATCTCCGCTTCGGTCATCCCCTGCGTCGTGACCGACGGGGTGCCGATGCGCACGCCACTGGTGACGAACGGGCTGCGAGGATCGTCCGGGATCGTGTTCTTGTTGAGCGTGATGCCGGCGTCGTCGAGCTTGGCCTGAGCTTCCTTGCCGGTCAGCTCGGCGTCGAACGGCGTGAGGTCGACGACCATCAGATGGTTGTCGGTCCCGCCCGACACCAGCCGGAACCCCTCCTGCACGAGCGCCTCCGCGAGCGCCGACGCATTCTTCACGACCTGGTGGGCGTAGTCACGGAACGACGGATCGGCGGCTTCGCGGAAGGCGACCGCCTTGCCGGCGATGACGTGTTCGAGCGGTCCGCCCTGCCAACCGGGGAACACCGCCTTGTCGATCGCCTTGGCGTGCTCGGCCTTGCAGAGGATCGCCCCGCCGCGCGGGCCGCGCAGTGTCTTGTGGGTGGTGAACGTGACCACGTCGGCGTAGGGCACCGGGTTGGGGTGGGCGCCACCCGCGACGAGGCCGGCGAGGTGGGCGATGTCGAACAGCAGGAGCGCACCGACCTCGTCGGCGATCTTCTTGAACGGCTCGGGATCGAGTCGCCGCGGATACGCAGTGGTGCCGGCGACGATCATCTTCGGGCGATGCTCGAGCGCCAGCGCTCGGACGTCGTCCATGTCGATGCGGTCCTCGGCGCCGGTGCCGTAGGACACGAAGTGGTAGAGCAGCCCGCTCGCATTGACCGGTGAGCCGTGCGTGAGGTGACCACCGTGGTCGAGGCTGAGGCCGAGTACGGTGTCTCCCGGCTCGAGCAGCGCCTGGTACACGCACATGTTCGCGTTGGCGCCCGAGTGCGGCTGCACGTTCGCGTGATCGGCGCCGAACAGCGCCTTCACCCGGTCGATCGCGAGCTGTTCGATGTCGTCGACGATTGCGTTGCCGCCGTAGTAGCGCTTGCCCGGATATCCCTCCGAGTACTTGTTGGTCAGCACGGAACCGACGGCGGCCATCACCGCCGGTGACGTGAAGTTCTCGCTGGCGATCAGCTGGATGCCCGTCGTCTGGCGTTCGACCTCACGCTCGATGAGGTTCATCACCTCGGTGTCGGGATCGGTGTCGGAGGGAAACGGCATCGGTGGTCCTCGTCGTTGATGGTGTGGTCACGAGGTGCCTGGCACCTCGTGACCAGTTGGTCAGAAATTGGCTTCGAGTTCGGTGAGCTGGTCGACGCGCCGGGCGTGGCGACCGCCCTCGAAATCGGTGGTGAGAAACGTGGTGACGATCTCCTCGGCGAGACCTTCGCCGACGACCCGGGCACCGATCGACAACACGTTGGCGTCGTTGTGAGCCCGCGCCATGCGCGCGGTGTACAGGCAGTTGCAGAGCGCGGCACGAACACCGCGCACCTTGTTGGCGGCGAGCTGTTCGCCCTGGCCGCTGCCGCCGAGCACGATCCCGACGTCGGCGTCGCCGTCGCGCACCGTGCGACCGACGCCCGCGCAGATCGCGGGGTAGTCGACCGATTCCGTGGAGTGGGTCCCCTGATCGTCGACCAGGTAGCCCTGCGCACGGAGCATCTCGACCAGATGTTGCTTCAGTTGGTATCCGGCGTGGTCGGAACCGATCGCGATCCGTCGTGCATCGGCGGCCACTTCCATATCGGCCGAGTGTAGGTCGTCGCCACGCCGACGCCAGGTGTGAGTGGAACTCGACGGCTGCGTATGGTTCGGACGTGACATCGCACCATCGACCCGCGTCCCGCCACCTCGACGATCGGACACCCGTCATCGTCGGTGTGGGGCAGTTCCTGAACCGCAGCGACTCGCTCGACGATGCGCTCGAGCCGGCCGCCCTGATGGAGCAGGCGGTGCTCGCCGCATCGACCGACGCCAAGCTCGACGGGCCGCCGAAGGCCGATGCGGTGCGGGTCGTCGGCCAGCTGTCGTGGCGCTACGGCAACCTGCCACGCTTCCTCGCCGAACGCCTCGGGCTGGCGCCGGCGCACCTCGACTACACGACGATGGGTGGCAACAGCCCGCAGTCACTCGTCAACATGACCGCGCTGCAGATCCAGTCGGGCGAGATCGACATCGCCATCCTCGCAGGAGGCGAGGCGACCCGGAGCCGCCAGCGGGGACGGGCCGCGGGCGTCGAGTTCGACTGGCCGAAGTCGGAGCCGGGCGACGAGCCGACGATCGTCGGCGACGACCTGCACATGGCGATGGACGCGGAGATCGAGCGAGGGATCGGCGCACCGGTCCAGATCTACCCGATGTTCGAGTCGGCGATCCGCGCGGCGTCGGGGCGATCGGTCGAGGAGCATCAGGCGCACCTCGGCCGGCTCTACGCCGGCCTCAGCAAGGTCGCTGCGCAGAATCCGTACGCGTGGATCCGCGACGAGAAGAGCGCCGACGAGATCGTCACCGTCACCGACCGCAACCGGATGATCGGTTTGCCGTACCCGAAGCTGATGAACTCGAACAACGGCGTCGACATGGCAGCTGCACTCGTCATGTGCTCGGTCGGCGAGGCGCGGCGCCTCGGCGTTCCGGAGGACCGATGGGTGTTCCCGCACGCCGGAACCGACTGCCACGAGCACCAGTTCGTGTCCCATCGCGACACGTTCACGCGCACACCGGCGATCGAGATCGGCGGGCGTCGGGTGCTGGAGCTGGCGGGCGTCGACATCGACGACATCTCGGTGATCGACCTGTACTCCTGCTTCCCCGCTGCCGTGCAGCTCGGCGCACGGTCGCTCGGCATCGACCTCGCCACGCGCCAGTGGTCGCGCACCGGCGGCATGACCTTCGCCGGCGGACCGTGGAACAACTACGTGATGCACGCCATCGCCACCGTGGTCAACGACCTGCGCGACCGGCCCGGCGAGTACGGCTTGGTGTGGGCGAACGGCGGATTCGTCACCAAGCACGCGTTCGGCGTGTACTCGACGACGCCTCCCGCCGAGTTCCGCCACGACAAGCCACAGGCGATCGTCGACGCCCTGCCGCGCCGCGAACTCGCCACGGTGGCCGAGGCCGCCGGGCCGGCAACGATCGAGGCCTACACCGTGATGTTCGATCGCGACGGTGCGCCCGAACGATCGATCGCCACCTTGCTGATCGACGACGGCCGCCGGGCCTGGGGTACGTCGAACTCCTCGGACGTCACCGCAGCGATGTGCGAGGGCGAGTGGGTGGGGCGCACCGTCGAGCTCGACGCGGCCGGCGACCTGCACACCGCCTGAGGTCAACCCACGGCGTCGTTGCCGGCGAGAATCCCCTGGTCGGGGCAGTTCCGCGCAATGTGATCGAACGTGCCAGGGGCCTCGGCCGCTGTCACCAACGACGGATCGGCGGCGATCGACGGCACATCGGCCGCAAACGCCGCGGTGGCCTCGGCCACCGGATCCATCACATCGTCCGCAACGGCGACGACGACATCGGGGTCGTCGACGCCGGCATCGACCAGCGCAGCCAACCACGCTCGGCCGAGCTGTTCGACCTGCTCCCCCGAGAGCCCGGCTGCGAGGAGTTCGTCGGACGCCCTGCCAGCCCGGCGGGCAAAGGGTCCGACGATGTCGTCGACGAACACGTCGCGTTCGGACACGATCGCATCGGGAAACTCGTCGGCCAACGTCTGCACCGCCGCCGACACCGCTCCCGCAGCGACCACTTCGAGCCGTGCGGCGGCGAGGGCGTCGGTCGCAACGGCCGACGCGAACGCCAACGCCTGGAACGACCCGGCGAACTCGCTCCACGCCCGGCAGAACGGATCCTCGCTCTCGATGCCCGGCACGCCTTGCTCCGGCACGGTGGCGATCGTGGCGGTCTCGTCGAGGGTCGTGGTCGTCGTGGTCGCCGTGGTCGTCGTGGTCGTCGTGGTCGCCGATGCGTCGGCCGTATCGACGTCCGACGGAGCCGACGTCGCCTCGGACGCGCCCGCCGTCGACGGGACTGCGGTCGCTGCTCCCCCATCGCTGTCGCTGTCGCTGCATCCGACCGCTGCGACGCCGGCGAATGCCACGGCTGCGACGCCCGCCAGTACCGGCCCCCGCCACCACGATCGACGACGCCACGATCGACGACGCCACGACCCTCGGTGCATCGCTCCAGTGTGCCCGGCCAGCCTCGATCTCGATGCACGCCCGACCCCGAGCCACCGATGAGCGAACCGACCACATACCGGCGCTTCGCTCATCGCACACCCCGACCCCGAGCCACCGATGAGCGAACCGACCACATACCGGCGCTTCGCTCATCGCTCGGGGGGATGGGAGGTGCCATGCTCGGACGATGCGACCCACCGTCCTGCTCGACTGCGATCCCGGTCACGACGATGCGATGGCGATCATCGCTGCGGCTCGCTACGCCGAGCTGATCGGGATCACGACCGTTGCCGGCAACGCACCGCTGGAACGGACCACGTACAACGCGCTCGTCGTTCGCGACCTGCTGGGTATCGACGTTCCCGTGCATTCGGGGAGTGCCCAGCCACTGCTCGGCCCGCTCGGCCACGGTGCGGCTCACTCCGTTGCCGTCCACGGTGAGAGCGGTCTCGACGGGGCCGACCTGCCCCCACCCACGACGCCGCTGGACGGCACCGACGCCGTGGCGTTCATCGTCGAAACGTGCCGCTCGTTCGACGGCGTCTGGCTCGTGCCGGTCGGGCCGCTGACCAACATCGCACTCGCGTTGAGGACAGCGCCCGACATCGCAGATCGGATCGCCGGAATCTCGTTGATGGGCGGCGGCACGTTCGGCAACCGCACACCGATGGGCGAGTTCAACATCTGGGCCGATCCCGAGGCAGCCGCCATCGTGTTCGGCTCGGGTTGCCCGCTGGTGATGGCCGGCCTCGATGTGACCCACCAGTTCCAGGCGACGCCCGAACGGATCGCTCGCATCGATGCCCTTCCCGGCACTCTCGCCGACGTCCTGTCGCACCTGCTCGGCTTCTTCAGCGCCAACTACCTCCAGCGCCACGATCCCGGCTCGCTGCTCGGCGCCGCGGTGCACGACCCGCTCGCCGTGTTCGCCGTCACCCATCCTTGGTTGTTCGAGGGCACCGCACGCCACGTCGTCGTCGAGACTCGCGGCGAACACACCCGGGGCATGACCGTCATCGACCGGCGTTCGATCACCGATCGCAACGCACCGAACTGCAACGTGCTGACCGCCGTCGACGCCGACGCCGGCTTCGATCTGCTGATCGACGCCATTGCCCACTTCAGTCACTGAGTCGGGCCTTTTCGCCGAGCTCGACCCGAGCACGCCGGGAACCTCGTCGAGCCGTGACGTCCGAAACCGCGCAGGTTTCCTACAGTGGGGCCGTGACCGACACCTTCCCGCGGCAGCACGCCAGGACGCAGCGATTCACGCTCGGTGAGCCTCGCAACGTCACCGTGTCACCGGACGGCCGACGTGTGGTGTTCCTGCGCAGCGCGGGTGGCAGCGACCCGGTGAATGCGTTGTGGGTGTTCGATGTCGACTCGGGGACCGAACGACCGGTCGCTGACCCCCAGCTCCTGCTCGCGACATCCGACGCGATCAACGAGGCGACCGACGAGCTGCCCGCCGAGGAGCGAGCCCGGCGTGAGCGCGCCCGCGAGGGCGCCGGCGGCATCACGTCCTATGCGACGGACCGCCAGGCCACCGTCGTCGCGTTCGCGTTGGCCGGGCGTCTCTTCGCCGGCGGGCTCGTGTCGGGCCAGGCGCGTGAACTCGCCGTCGACGGCCCCGTGTTCGACCCCCGACCGGATCCGACCGCCCGGCGGGTCGCCTACGTCAGCGGCCGCAGCCTGCGCATCGGAGAACTCGACGGGTCGTCGCGGGTGCTCGCGGGCGGTGACGGCGCCGAGCCCGACACCGTCTCGTGGGGCAGCGCCGACTTCATCGCCGCCGAGGAGATGGGTAGGTTCCGCGGGTACTGGTGGAGCCCCGACGGCACGACCATCGCCGCCTGCCGGGTCGACGATGCCGCCGTCGACCAGTGGGTGATCGCTGACCCGGCGCATCCCGAACGGCCGGCTCGCACCATCCGCTATCCAGCCGCCGGCACCGCGAACCCCGACGTCACGCTCCACCTGCTCGGCCTCGACGGGTCACGGACCGCCGTCGACTGGGATCGCGACTTCTTCCCCTATCTCGCTGCCGTCGACTGGAGCGAGGCCGGGCTGATCCTGCTCGTGCAGGCCCGCGATCAGCAGGGCACGATGGTGCTGGGTGTCGACACGAGCGACGGGCCGACACGCGGCGAGACCACCGTGCTCTCGCACGACTACGACGACGCCTGGGTCGAGCTCGTGGCGGGCACGCCGGCCCGACTCGCGGACGGACGGCTGGTCACTGCGGCCGATCGCGAGGGCGCTCGCCGCCTCCTCGTCGGCGGTGAACCGGTCACCCCGACGGACCTGCAGGTGCGCTCCGTCGTGTCGACCGGAGGTGCCGAACAGCCGGTGGTCACGTTCTGCGCCAATCCGATCGACGACGCCACCGAACTCCACGTGTGGCAGTGGACCGACGACGAGCTGCGGCCGATCACCACGGCTCCCGGCGTCCACGGCGCGGCCGTCGGCGGTTGCACCACCGTCGTGCGGTCGGCGACGCTCGCCCATCCGGGCACGACCACGGTCGTGCGCACGACGTCGGGCGACCACGAGATCGCGTCGTTCGCCGAAACCCCGCTCGTCGAACCGAATCTGCAACTCCTGACGGTCGGCGACCGCAACCTCGCCGTCGCCGTCCTGCTCCCCCGCGGTCACGATCCGGACGGACCACCCCTGCCCGTTTTGCTCGACCCCTACGGCGGGCCTCACGCGCTCCGGGTGACCCGGGCCCACAACGCTCACCTCACGTCGCAGTGGTTCGCCGACCAGGGCTTCGCCGTGATCGTCGCCGACGGTCGTGGCACCCCCGGTCGTGGTTCCGAGTGGGAGCGTGCCATCCTCGGTGATCTCGCCGGACCGACGCTCGACGACCAGGTCGATGCCCTGCACGCCGTTGCGCAGCACGTGCCGGGCCTCGACCTCGACCGTGTCGCGATCCGAGGATGGAGCTTCGGTGGCTATCTCGCCGCCCTCGCGGTGCTGCGCCGGCCCGACGTGTTCCATGCGGCGGTCGCCGGGGCGCCGGTCACCGAGTGGCGGCTGTACGACACCCACTACACCGAGCGCTACCTCGGCGACCCGGCGCACAGCCCCGAGCGGTACGACGCGAACTCGCTGTTGACGCTCGCCGCCGACTCGACCCGTCCCCTGTTGCTGATCCACGGGCTGGCCGACGACAACGTCGTCGCCGCCCACACGTTGCAGCTGTCGGCCGCGCTGCTCGCCGCCGGTCGCCCCCACGAGGTGCTGCCACTCGCCGGCGTCACCCACATGACGCCACAGGAGGAGGTGGCCGAGAACCTGCTGTTGCACCAGCTCGACTTCCTCCGCCGATCGCTGCCACCGTCCGCCAACCACTCGCCCACCAACCACTCGCCCACCGACCACTCCCCCACAGACCCCACCATCTCCAAGGAACCCTCGTGAGCCGACGTCTCGAAGACCTGTACCGCGGCGTGGCCGTGCACGCCACCGCCGACCTCGAACATCGAGCAGCACTGGAACTGCTGGCACTGGTGATGTTGTCCGACGACAACATCAGCGACGAGGAGATCGAACTGCTCCGCGAGATCAGCGCCGAATGGCGCGAGGAGGGTGCGACGTTCGAGCAGTACATCCGTCCGGCGATCGAAGAGGCCCGCCACGCGATCGAACGCGGTCAGGTGGAGTCGTTCCTCGATTCGATCGACGGCCGCATCAGCAGCCGGGTCCTGCGGTCGGCGTTGTTCTCCGCAGCACGCGACCTCGCCGACGTCGACAGCGGCGTCAGCCCCGAAGAGGGCACGATCCTCGCCCAGGTCGCCGTTCGCTTCGACTGACGCTCCGGTCGGTTCAGACCCGGCGGCGGGCGACGGCGACCCGATCGCGCCCGCTGAAATCGGGGCGGATCTCCACGTCGACGAAGTCCGCCCGGTGGAGCAGATCGTCGACCGCACGGCCCTGATCGGCACCGATCTCGAGCACGAGGCTCCCCCCCGGCCGGAGTCGATCGGCAGCTCCGGCGGCCAGCGTCCGGATGTCGTCGAGCCCGTCGGAACCGGCGAACAGCGCATTCGACGGTTCCCAGTCGGCGACGCCCGCATCGAGGTCCGGCGAGCCGACGGCCACGTAGGGTGGGTTCGACACGATGACGTCGAACCGCGTGTCGCCGGGCAGGGCCTCGAACCACGATCCGTGCGCCACGCGCACGTTCGCCGCCGCCGGGCCGATGCCGGCGAGGTTCGAGCGCGCCACGTCGATGGCGTCGGCGCTGACGTCGGTGATCCACACCACCGTGCCGTGGCGGGGCAGTTCGACCGCCATCGACAACCCGATCGCGCCCGACCCGGTACCGAGGTCCGCCACGGTCCGCGTCGGCCCGACCCGGGCAGCCAGACCGATCGCCACCTCGGCGACGAGTTCGGTCTCCGGCCGCGGGATCAGGACCCGGCGATCGACTGCGAGGGTGAGCCGACGGAAACTCCATTCGCCGAGCACGTACTGCAACGGTTCGCCCGTGCGGAATCGTGCGACCATCGAATCGAGGTGCGACACCATACGCACCGACGCCGGCTCGTCGAGCCGGGCGAGGAAGTCGTCGCCATCGGCGCTCGCCGACGCGACCTCGCAGAGCCAGCGGGCCTGCATGCGATCGTCGACGGCTTCGGCGGTTTGCGCCCACAGCTCCCGCCACGTGACCGTCACACCACCGTCCGCACCTCCATCGTCCGCAGCTCCGCCGTCCTCGACCGGGCGGGCGGGGCCCGGGTCGCCGGTCATTCTCCGTCCGCCAGCAGGCGCGCTCGTTCCTCGGCCTGCAGTGCGTCGATCACCACCTGGAGGTCGCCGCCGAGGATCGCCGCCAAGCGGTACACGGTGAAGCCGATGCGGTGATCGGTCACCCGGTTCTCCTTGAAGTTGTAGGTGCGCACCTTCTCGCTGCGACCACCGCCGCCGACCTGCGAGCGGCGCTCGGCCGACAGTTCGTCGCTGCGTTCACGCTCGGCAAGTTCGAACAGCCGGGCCCGTAGGACGAGCATCGCGCGGGCCTTGTTCTGCAGCTGTGAGCGTTCGTCCTGCATCGCCACGACCACACCTGTCGGCCGATGGGTGATTCGCACGGCGGAGTCGGTGGTGTTGACGCTCTGGCCACCGGGTCCACTCGAGCGGTAGACGTCGATGTCGAGGTCCTTGTCGTCGATCTGCACGTCGATCTCGTCGACCTCGGGGAGCACGGTCACGGTGGCCGACGACGTGTGGATGCGGCCCTGGCTCTCGGTGACCGGCACCCGTTGGACGCGATGCGGACCGCCCTCGAACTTCAGGTTCCGCCATGCGGTGGCACCACGCACCTCGAACGTGACGTCGTTGAAACCGCCCATGTCGCTCGGCGACGACGAGAGCGTCTCCACCTTCCAGCGCTGCGAGGCGGCGTACGCGAGGTACATCTCGTAGAGATCGCGGGCGAACAGGTTCGCCTCCTCACCGCCTTCGGCTCCACGGATCTCCATGATCACGTTCTTGCCGTCGTGCGGATCGGTCGGCAGCATCAGTTCGCGCAGTTCGTCTTCGATCGCCTCGGCATCGCGCTCGGCGGCGTCGATCTCGCCGACGAGCATGTCGCGTTCGGCGCCGGACGCCCCGACGAGCATGTCGCGGGCGGCGTCGGCGTCGGCACACCGCGCTTCGCGGCGACGGTACGCCTCGACGACCGGGCCGAGCTCGTTGTACCGCTTGGACAATCGGCGGAGCTCGACCGAGTCGGCCAGCACGTCGGGATCCGACAGTTGCTGCTCGAGCGTCTCGTACTCGTCGACGACGTGGCGGAGGCGTTCGAGCATGGCGGTTCGAGGCTACTGGTCGAGCGAATCGGAGTCGGTGCCGCCGCGCGACGTCACACGACGCGAACGGAGGGAGGCGTTGCGAGCAGTGCCAGGAGTTCGCGCGTGATCCGCACGGCATCGCGTTCTCGCAGTGCGACGACGACCGGAGTGTCGGCCATCTCCTGCACGTCTGCGACGAACCCGACGAGATCGACGTCGACTCCGACCGAGCAGACGACCGTCGTCTCGCGCCCGTCGGCGCCGACGGCACGGGCGACGCACGGGATCGGATCCTTGAGGTTCGGACGCGGCTGGGGTGGCTGCGCCGGCGACACGGCCGCCATGTCGACGAGTTCGGGATCCTGTTCGAGCCGCCACCGCAGGTAGCGCTCCTGGCCCAGTCGGTTCAGTGGATGTTGCGGCGCATCCGGCGACCGGTGGGCGAGCACCGAGTCGACCACGGCTGCGAGCGCCTCGACGGTCGGGATGTCTCCGTGCAGCAACCGGAACGCCTCGCGGTCGTTGGCGCCGACGCCGACCTCGAGCAGGACGCCGTCGTCGGCCGCTGCGTCGGCAGGCGGTGCGATGTCGATGTCGCCGAGTTCGGCGAAGTGGCCGACGGTCGGTTGATCGACCACGCGGCACACCTCGAGGCCTCGCACCTCGCCGACCACGACGCCGTGCTCCACGTTCGCGGTCGCCCCGGCGGCCTCGATCACGCCGACGAGTTCCAGGTGCTCTGGCAGCGCCGCGGGCGGCTCGACGAGCGGTTCGGGCACGACCGGCAGCAGCATCCGGTCCTGGGGATACCAGACGGTCACCGGGAAGGCGAGCCGTTGCGCCCGGCGAGCGAGCAGTCCGGTGTCGTGCTCGGCGACGAGCTGCAGCGCCGTCGCGCCCCGCCGCACCGACCACGCCAACGCCGCGCCGAGCGATCGCGCCGCTGGGCCGTCGACGAGCACCCAGGCAGCGCCGTCGTGGAGGAGTGCGGCCCCCTTCGGGAACGCCTCGGGTTCGGCATCGACCGGGCGACCGAGGTGGTCGCCGACCAGCGCGCGCAGCTTGATCCCGATCAGCCGGCTGCGCCGATCGTCGTCGGTCGACGCAGTCGGCGGTCGCAGGCCGTCAGGGATCTCGCTCATCGACGCGAACCTACCGGCCGACCACCCGAGGCACCCCTCGCGTCCGTCCGACGTTGTGGGCACCGGACGTGCTGTGCCTCAGATGAAGTAGCCGGTGACGTCGGCGATCAGATCGACCCCGCCGGCGTGGTTGTAGAGCCGCACCTTGCCGTTCGCTCCGACCTTGGCGACCACCAGGTTGGCAATCGTGGCACCCCGAGCGACATTGAGGCTCGAGGCGTCGGGACGTGCGACGCCATCGGGATAGAGGGTCACGTAGGTCTCGTCGCTCGCACCGGTGGCGGTGACGTTGAGCACGACCGCGCTCGCAGCCGGGGCGACTGCGCCGACACCGACGACGGTGAGGTCGATCTCGGTGCCGGCACCGACGGGGCCCTTGCGGGCGCCCTGGCCGTGGCGGGTGTCGAGCAACCTCGACGGAGCCACCGGCACCACGCTCGCACCGCCGGCCGTGAAGCACCCGACGACGTCGGCGATCACGTCGAGTTCACCGGCGTTCGCGAACAGGCTCACGCTGCCCCCGGCACCGAGTTTGCACAGCACGAGGTTGGGGACGTTGCGGCCCGGCTCGTAGTTCAGATTCGAGATGTCCGGCAGCGCCGTACCGGTCGGCCACACCGACAGGTAGCCGGGCACCGACGGCCGCAGCGCAGCGACGTTCAGCACGACGGCATCGGTTCCCTGCTCGGCGACGCCCCCCCGGCCGGCGACACGGAGGTCGATCCGGTCGCCGCCGCGCAGCCGCGTCGGCGCCGCGCCGAGGCCGACGCGGGTGTCGAGGAGCCGGTTCGGCACGAGCGGTACGAGACCAGGACCGGAGCCCTCCTGGACGTACCCCATCACGTCGACGATGCAGTCGGTCGTCCCCGAGGCGTTGAAGACGCCGATCCGGCCATCGGGGCCGACGCCGACGATCGCCATGTTGGGGACCGCTCGACCCGGCCAGGGATTGAGGGTCGACGATCCGGTCGTCGCCGCGTCGGACGGGAAGACGCTGAAGAACCCCGGCTCACTCGGATTGACCGACGTCACGTTCACCGCGACGGCCAGGACACCACCCGCCGGCACCCCGCCCCGACCGGCGATCTGCACGGCGAGCGTCTCGCCGGGCCCGAGGGGTCGACGCTCGCTGCCCAATCCGTGGCGCGTGTCGCAGATGCGCTGCGGCGCGACCGCCACCATCCGCCCGCTGCGGGCGAGTGGGTTCGTGACGACCGGATCGGCGACCACGACCGGGCTCGACGGTGCGGGTGGCGGGACGGGCGGCGGCGCCGGAGCCACCGCACCCGGGCCGTGGGCGAACAGGCCGAGGTCGCGTACGGCACGACCGCCGAGGACGTCGGAGCCGCCGCCACCCAACCAGCCGTCGATCAGGCTGCCGTAGTAGTCGCGGAAGTCGACGTGGAACGCCATGCGGTCCCACCGCTGCAGCCCGCCGAGCGAGGGGCGCTGGCCGTAGCGGCCACCACGCACGTTCGCACCGAGCACGAAGTGTGGCGCCGACGTGCCGTGGTCGGTGCCGGCGCCGTCGTTGCTCCAGCTCGTACGGCCGAACTCGGAGAACGTCATGATCGTCACCCGGTTCGCCCAGGTCGGCGACAGCACCTGGAAGAACCGGCTGACGGCGGCGTTCAGCTCACGCATCCGAGCCGAGTGCTGGTTCGGCTGGCCGGCATGGCTGTCGAAGTCACCCCATCCGGCGCTGAGCACGCGAAGGCCCAGGTTGGCGTTGACGAGTCGGGCCATCACCTCCATCTCGGCGACGAGCGGTACGTCCGACAGGTTCTCGGGCACCAGCGGTGCGAGCCGTCCGGCGAGATCGAGCTGATCGATCATCGCCTTGCCGACGCGACCCTGCCACGTCGAGGGGTCGCCGGCGGCCAGCCTGCGCACGCCCTCGTACATCTGGATGTCGTTCGGATCGGTCGACGCACCGAAGGCGGGGCGGCCGGCCGGAACCGCCGTGCCGCGCTGGACCCGGCCGATCAGGTGCAACGGCACCGACTGGCCGATGTGGGCGGCGGCGTACAGGTTCTCGGCCCCGCCGAGGTAGCGGTCGAGCCACCGGCCGAGCCACCCCGATGTCGGGAGCCCCGTCGGGCTGCCCGCCATCCACTTCGCCATCGAGTTGAAGTGGCTGAGGTCCGGGTCGGGATACCCGACACCCTCGACGATGGCGAGCTGGCCGGTGTCCCAGAACTGCTTGAACACGGTGAGTTCCGGGTTGAGCCCGGTCGCCGAATCGATCGGCAGGGTGCTCTCGGGACGGATCGCGAGGCTCCGGTGTTGGCCGTAGTACAGCTGATCGTTGACCGGCACGACGGTGTTGAGCCCGTCGTTGCCGCCGAACATGCCGATCACGATCAACACGCCGTCGTTCGGGCCTGCCGGCCCGGCAGCCCACGCCGACGGGTCGTGGCCGGGCAGCGTGAGGTCGAGCAGCGAACTCGCCGGTCCGGCGAGCGCACCGGCGCCGACGCCGAGCCCGACGAGCTGGAGGAACCGGCGACGGTCGAGGACGTGGGCATCGGTTTCCGCGACTCGCAGGTGGGCGAGTGCGTCAGCGGTGGAGATGTCGGGATCGAGCACGGTCAGGCCAGCTGCATCTCGGGGGCGAGCATGATCAACACGACGGCGTTGTTGCGTTCCCAGACCGTTGCCCGGCCGGCGTAGCGGACGACCTCCGCCGTGGCGGCCGGCGACAGGTCCAGACGCATCAGCCCGAGGAGCCGATCGACGAACGCGTCGTCCGACAGCACCGGCGCCTGTTCGGGCCACGGGGTGCGGGCGGTGATCTCCGATCGCAGGATCGACCCTCCGGCAAGCTTCAGGTCACCGGAGCCCTGCCAGTAGTCGCGGCTGGCGGCCCAGAACATCTGCTGGGCGGTACGAGCGCGCCCCTCCATCGCACTGGCGTTGACCCAGTAGCCGTTCGGTCGCCAACCGCTGACGTTGGGTGGGTACAGCAGGCGTTGGCCCATCGACTCCATCAGCCAGATCGCTCCCGAGTCGCGCGACCGCAGCCCCGTCGCTGCGAGCAGCGCGACGACGTAGTCGACCGGCGTGCGCACCAGGCCCCGCTTGACGGAGTCGGTGTAGAAGTCGGGATGGGTCAGCATCGCGGTCACCCACCGGCGGATGTCGAAATCCCCGGCGACCAGTGCGTCGCGCATCGCTGCGCCGACAGCTGGCGGCGGTGAGGTGTCGGTGGCGAACGACGTCCACAGTTTGCGACTGAGGAACTCTGCGGCCACGTCTCGGGTCGCTCGACCCCGGTTGGCGACGTTCGTGGCGCCAGCTGGCACGACACCGTCGCCGAGCATCGTGCGGATCGTCTCGGGACCGTGGCTCGGCCATGCAGACGTCGAGCCGTCGACGTTGATCTGACGACCGAGGAAGCGCTTCGGCGACGGGTCGTGCCAGTCGGCGCGCCACCGGTACGCAGCGACGTCGTCGTTCCACTGGTCGCTGTGGCCGGTCCAGGCGAGCGTCGAGGCTTCGACGTCGTCCTCGGTGTAGTTGCCGACCCCGAGGAGGAACAGCTCCATCAGCTCTCGGGCGAAGTTCTGGTTCGGCGACGACTTCTGGTTCTGGTTGTTGTCGAGATAGCGCAGCATCGCGACCTGCGTCGACATCGTCGTCGCCAGCGTGCGCACGTTGCCGAGGCCCTGGCGGCGCCACAGGTCGATCTGCTCGCGCATCCACTGCGACGAGTTGACCTTCGTGAACTCGCTGCAGAAGTGCCCGTGCCAGAAGAACGCCATGCGCTCCTGGAACGGGCGCGGGGAGTCGTGCGCCATCCGGTCGAGCCAGAAATGCGTGAGGTCGTACCCGCGTTCCCAGTCGCGACTGGCCGGAGCGGTGAACTGCACCGACGGAGGATCGGTGACGACGGCGAGGACGTCGGCGACCGCAGCGGCGATCGAGCCGAGTCCGAGCAACTGTTCGACGCGATGCGGTCGATCGACGAACTCGGTGCGGCGCAGCAGGTGTCGGACGTTCGACTCGCTCAGTGGCGGCACTGCCATGCTCCAGTTACCCCTGCCCCGATGTCACCACGCCCTGAGGTTATACGAACGCTGTGCGTGATCCCACCAAGCGACCGACGATTCGGCGAAGGGAGCCGAAAACGACGAACGCCGCCCGGGTGGGGCGGCGTTCGGGGTGCCTTCGACGTCGATCGACGTCGGACGTCGGGCGTGGTCAGTCGTCGTCGGCGGGGGTCGCCGGTGCGTTCTTGCGCTGGCCGTAGCGCTTGTTGAAGCGCTCGACACGTCCACCGGAGTCGACGAGCTTCTGCTTGCCCGTGAAGAACGGGTGGCACTCGTTGCAGAGTTCGACGGTGAGGTCACCCTCGCGGGTCGACTTGGTCACGAACGTGTTGCCGCACGAGCAGCGCACCGTGGTGTCGGAGTAGTTGGGGTGGATGTCGGTCTTCATGATGGATCTCCTGTGAGTGGCTGAGCGGGCGGGCCCTGTGCCCCCGGTCGTCACCCAGATCGGCGTTCCACACTACCGACGCCACGACAACGCTCCACCCGGTCACGAGGTGCCAGCAGGCACCGCGTGACGGGCTCAGCCGGGTTGCTTGGCGATCTCGGCCAGGAACTCGTCGTTGGTGCGGAAGGTCTTGAGCCGGTCGATCAGGAGCTCGAGGCCGGCAGCGGCGCTGCCGTCCTGGGCGAGGCCCGAGAGCACCCGACGCAGCTTCCACACCTGCTGGAGCTGCTTGCGGTCGAACAACAGCTCTTCGTGACGCGTCGACGAGGCGTCGACGTCGATCGCCGGATAGATGCGCCGCTCGGCGACCTTGCGATCGAGGCGCAGCTCCATGTTGCCCGTGCCCTTGAACTCTTCGAAGATCGCGTCGTCCATGCGACTGTTGGTGTCGACGAGCGCCGTGGCCAGGATCGTCAGCGATCCGCCCTCCTCGCAGTTGCGAGCCGATCCGAAGAATTTCTTCGGCGGGTAGAGGGCGCCGGCGTCGATACCGCCGGAGAGGATCTTGCCGCTCGCCGGCGCCGCCAGGTTGTACGCCCGGCTGAGTCGGGTGATGCCGTCGAGGATGATCACCACGTCCTTGCCGGCTTCGACCATGCGGCGAGCCTTGGCGATGGTCATCTCGGCGACATGGGTGTGCTCGTCGCTCGGACGGTCGAACGTCGACGAGATCACCTCGCCCTTGACGCTGCGGCGCATGTCGGTGACTTCCTCGGGGCGCTCGTCGATCAGCAGCACGAGCAGTTCGACCTCGGGATTGTTCTGCTCGATCGACTTCGCGATCGTCTTCATCACCGTGGTCTTGCCGGCCTTGGGGGGCGACACGATGATGCCGCGCTGACCCTTGCCGATCGGGGCGACGAGGTCGATGATGCGAGCGGTCATGTTGGCCGGATCGTTGGGATCCTCGAGGGTCAGGCGCTGATCGGGGAACAGCGCGGTGAGGCTCTCGAAGTGCGGCCGCTTCTTGGCTGCCTCGGGATCGCCGCCGTTGATCGTGTAGATCTCGAGCAGTCCGGGGTTCTTCTCGTTGCGGCCCGCCGGGCGCACCTTGCCGGTGACGTGGTCACCCTTGCGCAGCCCGTACTGCCGGGCGAGTTTCAGCGGGATGTAGGCGTCGGACTTGCTCGGCAGGTAGCCGTTGATGCGCAGGAAGCCGTAGCCCTCGTCGCGGATGTCGAGGTAGCCCTCGACGTCGACGGGCTCGCTGCTCTCGAAGCCGGTGTCCTGCTCGATCAGCTCGACGTCCTCGCCCTGGGGACCTTCTTGGCCGCCGCGGCCCTTGCGGCGCCGCCGGCGGCGCCGGTTGCCCTCGCCGGGCTCATTGTTGCGGTTGTCGTTGCGGTTGTCGTTGCGGTTGTCGTTGCGCTGGCCGCCGCCGCCCTGAGCGTTGCGGTTGCGATCGGACTGGCCGTCGTTCCGCCCGCCGCCGGACTGCTCTGCGCCCTTGCGGTCGTCGGTCTTGCGGTCGTCGTTCTTGCGGTCGTCGTTCTTGCCACCCCGGTCGTCGGTCTTGCGAGCCCGGTTGTCGGCCCGGTTGTCGTTGCGCTGCTGGTCGTTGCGGGTGCGGTCGTGGTTGCGCCCGGCACCGCCACGGTTGGCGTCGTCGCGTGATGACCCGGAATCCTCGGCGTCGGCGGATGCGCCGTTCTTCGCGAGCTCGATCTCCCAGTCGGCGAGCGGCTCGCCATCGGGGCCGAGCACGACGTCGTCGGAATCGGACGAGCCCGAGGAACCCGATGCGTCCGTCTCGGCGCCCGACGACCTCGCAGCGCTGTCACCGTTGCGCGAAGCGGCCTCGGAGGACGGGGCCGGCCCTGCGTCGGAGGACGATGCCGAATCGGTCGGGGCGGAGGGGGCCGACGCCGTACCGGAGCCGGTCGTGTCGAGGATCTTTTCGATGATGTCGGACTTCTTCTGGCGGGCGGTGACCTTGACGCCGAGCGCCTTGGCCATCTCCAGCAGGGTGTCCTTGTCCTTCGATTCGAGCATTGACTGTTCGAGTGCGGCTGCGGCCACGAGGATTCCTCTCTTCTCGTCCGCCGCCATCGGCTGGACGAGTCGTCGAGCACCAGAGGAAGGGGGTGTGTGGAGACGCATCACGCGCCCGCAGACGTAACTCCCCTGGCAGAATTCGCACACGACCGAGATCTCGGGGTGCGGCCCGGACAACCGGGCAGACACCACTCTAGCACCACCGCCGTCGCACACCACGCATCCTGGACCAACCCCACCAGCCGGATGGTCAGTGGCGGGTGAGTCGTTCGACGAGCGACTCGACGGCCGCCAGATCGTTGGCGACCGAGTTCGTGCGCTCGGGCCGTTCGAACAGGTCGGCGAGGTGGTCGGGCAACGACGGGCGACGGCCGATCGCACGCTCGACGGCGTCGGGGAACTTGGCCGGGTGGGCGGTGCCCAACGTGATCACGGGGTGGTCGTCGACATCGAGCCCGGTGAGCATCGCCGCGGCGGCCGTCCCCGTGGCGGTGTGCGGGTCGAGCACCATCCCGGTGAGGCGATGGACCCGCGCGATCTCGCCAAGCGTCGCCTCGTCGTCGAAAGCGGCCGCACGGAATCGGCCGGTGATGTACTCCGCACGCTGATCGGCCTCGATGTCGAGGCGGCCGGTCGCACGGAAGCGGCCGAGCTGCTCGGCGGTCATCCCGCCATCGCGTGAGTTCATCTCGAACAGCAGGCGCTCGAAGTTCGACGAGACCTGGATGTCCATCGACGGGCTCAGCGTCGGCACGACGTCGCGGGCACTCATGTCGCCGTCGTTGATGAACCGGGTCAGGATGTCGTTGGAGTTCGACGACACGATGAAATCCCGGATCGTCGCTCCCATCTCCCGGGCGATCCAGCCCGACAGCACGTTGCCGAAGTTGCCGGTCGGCACACTGAACGTGACCGGTTCGGCGAACGTCTCCGCCGCCGTGACGTAGTAGACGGTCTGAGCCATCACCCGCGCCCAGTTGATCGAGTTCACCGCCGACAACCGGTTGCGCTCGCGGAACGGCGCATCGTTGAACATCGCCTTGACGAGGTCTTGACAATCGTCGAAGGTCCCCTCGACGGCGACCGTGTGGACGTTGGGCTGGTCGACCGTGGTCATCTGGCGGCGCTGCACCTCGCTCGTGCGACCGAGCGGGTAGAGGATGACGATGTCGATGTGTTCGCATCCGGCGACGCCGTCGATCGCTGCCGAGCCGGTGTCGCCGCTGGTCGCCCCCACGATCGTGACGCGCTGGCCGCGTTCGCCGAGCACGTGGTCGAACATCCGCCCGACGAGCTGCAGCGCGACGTCCTTGAACGCGAGCGTCGGCCCGTGGAACAACTCCTGGATCCACTGGCGATGGTCGACCTGGACCAGCGGGACGACGGCCGGATGGCGGAAGGCGCCGTACGCCTCGACGCACAGTCGCGTCAGGGTGAGCTCGTCGATGTCGGGCTCGACGAACGGCAGCATCACCTCCACGGCGCGTTCTGCGTAGGTGTGCGCACTCGACGGGGCGAGCGTCGGCCAACGCTCGGGGACGTACAACCCCCCGTCGCTCGCCAGACCGGCGAGCAGGACGTCCGCGAAGCCGAGATCTGGTGCAGCGCCGCGCGTGGAGACGTAGCGCACGGTCAGGCGCCGATCACTCGCAGCAGGCCGCCGACGTTGCGGACGTCGTCGAGCTCGCGCAGTGCGCGCACCGTGGCCTGCACGTCGGACTCGCGGGCCGAGTGGGTGATGAACACCAGACGGGCGTCGGGACCGTTGCCCTCCTGTTCGGCGACACGGATGCTGACGCCGTGCGATGCGAACACCCCGGTGACCGCGTGCAGCACGCCGGGCTTGTCGGCGACGTCGAGGCCGAGGAGGTACTCCGCCGACGTCTCGTCGATCGCTCGCACCGTGGCACGCTCGAGCGTTCCGAGCGAGCCGTGCGTGCCGTTGCGCAGGTTGATCGCAGCATCGACGACGTCGCCGAACACCGCGCTGGCCGTCGGCGCACCGCCGGCTCCGCGTCCGTAGAACATCAGCGAGTCGACGAACCGCCCTTCGACGAACACCGCATTGAAGCTGTCGCGCACCGAGGCGAGCGGGTGGTGGACGGGCACCATCGCCGGGTGCACCCTGACGCTGATGTCGCCGCTCGCTTCGTCACGTTCGACGATTCCGAGGAGCTTGACGACGTAGCCGAGTCGATGGGCGATCGCGATCTCGGCACCGGTGATCCGGCTGATGCCCTCGTGATAGACGTCGCCGGCCACCACCTTCGCACCGAAGGCGACCGTGGCGATGATCGCCGCCTTGGCCCCTGCGTCGAAGCCCTCGACGTCGGCGGTCGGATCGCGCTCTGCGAAACCGAGGCGCTGTGCTTCGGCCAATGCCGTGGCGTAGTCGGCTACTCCCCCACCGGCGACCGCATCGGTCATCTTGGTGAGGATGAAGTTCGTCGTGCCGTTGATGATCCCGAGCACTCTGCTGATCGGTTCGCCGTGGAGGCTCTCGCGCAGCGCTCGCATGATCGGGATGCCACCGGCGACCGCCGCCTCGAACAGCAGGTCGCGACCAGCGGCGTCGGCCGCTGCATAGAGCTCGGCGCCGACGTTGGCGAGCAGTTCCTTGTTGGCGGTGACCACCGGTTTGCCGGCAGCGAGCGCTTCCAGGATCAGCTCGCGGGCCGGCTCGATCCCGCCGATCGCTTCGACGACGAGATCGATGTCGTCATCGTTGACCACGCTGTGGGCATCGCGGGTGAGCACGCCGTCGGCCAGCTCGACGTCGCGCGGTGCCGACAGGTTGCGCACCGCCACCCTGGTCACGTCGAGCCGCAGGCCGGTGCGTCGCTCGACGGTCGCCCGCTGAGCCTCGACGAGCTGTACGAATGCGGCGCCGACGTTGCCGCACCCGAGTACGCCGATCCTGATCGTTCGCCCGTTGCTCGTCACGGACTGGGAGGCTAGGGGATCGGGTACCGTCCGGCCCATGACCGTTTCCGGGCGCCGCAGCGCGACGACCGCACTTCGAGTTCCGTCGATCGGTCCGGCGCTGGTCGGTGCGCTGACGATCGCCTCGGCGCTGGCCGCGTGCTCGACGTCGGACAGCGGCCAATCGAGTGCATCCTCAGTTGCGGTGGCGTCGACGAGCGACCCGGGCGCCGCCCTGACCGCGACAACCGATGCCACTGTTCCGGCGAGCACTGCGACAACTGCGACCATCGCGACGACGGTTCCCGGTACGACGGCGACGACGGAGGCCAGGCCCGAGCGCAGCTACGACTTCTCGGCGGTCGACCCGATCGTGCAGGAGTTCGTCGACGACCGTGGGCTGGACGGCGCCGGGCTCGTCGTCGTCGATCGCGATGACGGCATCGTGCACGAGCAGTACTGGGGCGAATTCTCGGCCGATCGTGTCTCGCTCGTCGCGTCGGCGAGCAAGATGCTCGTCGCCGGTGTGCTGATGCGCCTCGACGACCAGGGACTCCTCGACGTCGACGCACCGGTGGTCGACGCCGTCGACTGGGCAGCGGCCAATCCCGACATGACGCCGGCACAACTGCTCTCGAACAGCTCAGGGCTCGTCGGCCTGGGGCCGAACGTCGGCTACGTGCCCTACATCTGTCAGTTCCTGCCGACGGGCACGCTCGCCGAGTGCGGGTCGCACATCTTCACCACACCCGACGACGACGCCGACGTGATTCCGCCGGACACCGAGTTCCGGTACGGCGGCGGGCAGTGGCAGGTCGCAGGCGCCGTCGCGCAGGCGGTGTCAGGCCGGTCGTGGGCGGAGCTCGTCGAGGAGACCTACGTCGAGCCCTGCGGCGTCGACTCGCTGGGATTCGGCAATCACTGGGCCCAGTTCGGCTCTGGCTTCGGCTATCCCGAGGCGTTTGCCGCCGACCCGTCGACGCTGGCGGAGACGGCCAATCCCAACATCGAGGGCGGTGCGTACATCACACCTCCCGACTACGCCCGACTACTGCTGATGCACCTCCGCGACGGCCGATGCGGCGACACGCAGGTCGTGTCTCCGGACGCCGTTGCCGAGATGCAGGCCGACCGGATCGGCGACGTCTACGGCGGGTCGGCCGACGGGTCGGGATATGGCTTGGGTTGGTGGATCAACCGCACGACCGGACGCCGCAGTGACCCCGGCGCCTACGGCGCCTATCCGTGGCTCGATCCCGCGAGCGGGCACGGCGCCTACCTGGTCGTCGAGGCGAACGGTGCCACCGGCACCGCCCTCGCCGAGCAACTGTTCGATCCCGTCGCCGACGCCATCACCGCCAGCCGCAGCTGACGCACCCAGCAGGCTGCTCCCCGCCCGGGATCTGTGTGAGCGACAACGTCGACCCCGACGATCTGCGCTCACACAAACGCCGGAACGCAGGTTTGCGTGAGCGACAACGTCGACCCTGGCGATCCGCGCTCACACGAAGTCGAGTGGGTGGTGGCGGCCGACGCCGGCGACGACCGCATCGAATCGCGGCCGGTCGAGGATCGAGCCCTCTCGGCGCACCGCAAACGGACAGCGGTGGTCAGCCGAGGTCGGTGGCGAGGAGGTCGTCGTAGGTCTCCCGACGCACGACCAGGCGGGCGGTGCCATCGGCGACGAACACGACCGGCGGTCGGGTGATCTTGTTGTAGTTCGACCCCATCGAGTGACCGTAGGCGCCGGTCACCGGCATCGCCAGCAGATCACCGACGGCGAGGTCCGACGGCACGCGAGCGGCGAACGCCAGCACGTCGCCGGACTCGCAGTGCTTGCCGACGAGGCGGACGGTCAGCTCACGGTCGGCGTCGACAGCGCGCGGAAGGAACGATTCGTAGCCCGAGCCGTAGAGAACCGGGCGAGGGTTGTCGCTCATGCCACCGTCGACGGCGACATACGTGCGCACCCCGGGGATCTCCTTGATCGTTCCGACGGTGTAGACCGTCATCGCCGCTGATGCGACGATCGCGCGCCCCGGCTCGACACTCACGCGCGACCGCACGCCGAGCGAGTTGCAGGCATCGAGCAGGACAGTGCCCCACTGCGTGATCGTCGGCGCCTCCTCGTGTTCGACGTAGGCCACGCCGAGCCCGCCGCCGAGGATCAACTCGGGCAGGTCGAGCGGAACTGCGAAGTCGGCCATCACCTCGGCCGCCTTCGCGAACGACGACGCCTCGAACACGTTGGAGCCGATGTGCGAGTGCAGGCCGACGAGCTCCATCGCCGACGACCGGCGGGCGTGGTCGACGGCACGAAGTGCGTCGCCGTTCGCGAGGTTGAACCCGAACTTCGAGTCGTCCTGTCCGGTGGCGATGAACTCGTGGGTGTGAGCGTGCACGCCGGGTGTGATCCGCAGCACCACCCGTGGGGTCGGACCGATCCCGGCGGCCGCGAGCACGTCGAGCCGGTCGAGTTCGTCGAAGGAGTCGACGACGATGTAGCGAACCCCCGCCTCGATTGCTTGCCTCAGTTCGTCGCCGGACTTGTTGTTGCCGTGCAGTGTGCAGGCACTTGCCGGCACGCCCGCGGCGAGCGCGACGTGCAGTTCGCCACCGGTCGCGACGTCGAGCAGCAGTCCTTCGTCGTAGGCCAGCTTCGCCATCGCCCGACACAGGAACGCCTTGGTTGCGTAGATCACCCGCTCGGGTCCGAATGCGGCGACCGCCTCTCGACAGCGGGCGCGCAGATGGGCCTCGTCGTACACGAACAGCGGTGTGCCGAACTCTTCGGCCAACTCCTCGACGGAGACACCGCCGACCTCGAGCCATCCGTCGTGGCCGATCTGCGCGGTGTCCGGCAACAACCGACGTGGGATCGCGCTCATCGCCGCCCGTGCCTCTCCACCACGTTTGCGTGACGAATCCGGTGAGCCGGTCCACCCGGAATGCAACACGAACGGGGAGATGGGCGCACGGGGAGGGTCACATCTGCTCCGGGGCGTCGATGCCGAGCAGGCCGAGGGCATGTTGCAACGTGCGAGCGGTCAGATCGGCGAGTGCGAGCCGGCTCGAGCGCACCGGCTCGTCGGCCTTGAGCACCGGACAGTGCTCGTAGAACGCGGTGAAGTCGGTCGCCAGGTCGTAGACGTACGTGCAGAGCTTGTGCGGGCTGTAGGTCTCGAGCGTCGTGTCGAGCGCGGAGGGGTAGGCGAGCAGCCGCAGCGCGAGTGCCCGCTCCTGCGGCGTGCCGATCGTGATCGGCAGAGCTCGCACCGACGAGCGCTCGATGCCGGCGCGCCGGAAGATCGAACAGATCCGGGCGTGGGCGTACTGCAGATACGGCCCGGTGTTGCCATCGAAGGACACCATCCGGTCGAGATCGAACACGTAGTCCTTCACCCGGTCGGTCGACAGGTCGGCGTACTTGACCGCACCGATGCCGATCATGCGCGCAACGTGCGAACGCTCGTCGCCGTCGAGGTCGGCGTTCTTCTTGGCGATCGCAGCGTCGGCGCGCTCGATCGCCTCGTCGAGAAGGTCGACGAGCTTGACGGAGTCACCCGAGCGGCTGCGCAACATCTTGCGGTCTGCACCGAGCACGTTGCCGAAGCCGACATGGACCGCCTCGACGGGCGGCACCAGCCACCCGGCCATCTCGCACACCTTCCAGACCATCTGCAGATGTTGCGCCTGCGGTGCGCCGACGACGTAGATCAGCAGGTCGGCGCCGAGGCGCTCGACACGGTCGATCACGCACGTGAGGTCGCTGGTCGCGTAGTTGAAGCCACCCGTGCGAGCTCGGATGATCAACGGCAACGGGTCACCGTCGCGGTTCTCGAACCCAGGCGGGAACACGACCTGCGCGCCGTCGCTCTCCTCGAGAAGACCGACATCGTCGAGACGTTCGACGGTCGCATCCATCAGTGGCTGGTACACGCTCTCGCCGACGAGATCGTCGTCGGTCAACAGCACGCCGAGCTTCGAGTACACCGCATTGAAGTAGGCGGTCGACATCTCGACGAGCCGCTGCCACAAACGCGTCGTCTCGGCGTCGCCGCGCTGTAGGAGCACGACGCGGTCTCGCGCCCGTGCCTGGAACTCCTCGGACTCGGCGAACTTGACGTTGGCCTGCTTGTAGAACCCGTCGAGGTCGCCCTGGGTCAGACCGGCGGCAGCCACGTCCTCGCCGAGATCGAGCAGGTGCTCGATCAGCATGCCGAACGGGCGCCCCCAGTCGCCGATGTGGTTCTCGCGGATCACGTGGTGCCCTCGGAACTCGAGCATCCGCACGAGCGAATCGCCGATCACGGTCGAACGCAGGTGACCGACGTGCATCTCCTTGGCGACGTTCGGCGCCGAATAGTCGACGACCACGGTCTTCGACACCGGAGCCGGCGGTACACCGAGGCGATCGTCGTCGGCCACCTCGGCGAGCTGCGCGGCGAGGAACTCGGGCGAGAACGTCACGTTGACGAAGCCAGGACCGGCGACCTCCAGTTCGCTCGCCACACCCGAGAGCACACCGGAGTCGACGACGGCCTGGGCGATGTCGCGGGGATTCGACCCCGTGCGCTTGGCGAGCGGCAGTGCGCCGTTGACCTGGGCGTCGGCGCGATCGGAAGGCCGGACCGTGGGATGGGCTGGCTCGCCGCTGTTCAACCCGGCGAAGACCGGCTCGAGGAGCGTCGTGATCGTGGCGATGGGGTCCGACATGGTCGCGACAGTCTGCCGGATCGGACGAGCCGACTCACAGGTCGTCGCCCGACGGACGTTCCACTCCACGTCGCCGTGCTTCGACGGGTACCTTCTCGTTGCGGGCTCGCAACCATCGCCCCGGACGAGAGAGATCGAACGATGCCACATCATTCGCTGACCGAGACCGCCCCGGCGTTCGTCGCGATCGCCCACCGGATCGTCTGGGCGACCGTTGCCACCGTCGACACGCACGGTGCGCCGCGCACCCGGATCCTCCACCCGATCTGGGAACGGGACGGTGAGCGGCTCACCGGATGGATCGCGACGGGGCCGACGTCGCCGAAAGCGACCGACCTGGCCCACGAGCCACGCGTGTCGCTGACGTACTGGGACCCGTCGCACGACGTCGCCACCGCTGACTGCGACACTGCCTGGGAGAACGACCTCGAATCCAAGCGCGCCGGCTGGCGGCGTTTCGTCGACGGGCCGCCACCGGTCGGCTATGACCCACGCATCGTCCCCGGTTGGGACGCTCCCGAGTCCGAGTCGTTCGGGATCCTGCGCCTCGAACCATTCCATCTGCGCGTCTTCCCCGGCGCGCTCCTGCTGCAGGGCACCGGCACAGTGCTGGACTGGACGACCTGAACCGCCCGTCCCCCGGTGCGCCTCCGGCGGACCGGGTGCCGCATCCCGGCGCCCTTCGTAGGATGCGGACGTGACCCACCTCGACGTGCAGTTCGCGTCGACCCACACCGATTGGCCGACGCTGCGAGCGGCGTCGCTCAGGGCGGAGCAGGCCGGATTCGACGCCATCTGGGTCTTCGACCACCTCGCCGGGGTCTCGCTCGGCGGGCACACGAACCTCGAGTGCTTCACGTGGCTCGGCGCACTCGCCGAAGCGACGTCGTCGGTCGAGCTCGGCGTGATGGTGGCCAACTCCTTCAACCGCCAGCTCGGGACCCTCGCCGTCGCAGCGGCCTCGGTGAGCCGGATCTCCGGTCGTCGGTTCCTGTTCGGCATCGGAGCGGGCACGTCGCCGAAGAGCGCGTGGGCGGTCGAACAGCACGCCGTCGGCGCAGAACTCGCCAGCGACCTCGCCGATCGGCACGCTCGGGTCGAGCAACTGCTCGACCTCACCGACGAGATGTGGCATCCGCAGCGCAGCGAGCAGTTCGAGACGTTCCCGCTGCCGGCCACGGCGCCACCGCGCATCATCGGTGTCAACAGCGTGGGGTTGAGCGTGCTCGCCGGCCGTCGAGCCGAGGGGATCAACGTCGCCTGGCACCATCCCCGCCGCGACGAGTTCATCACTGCTGCGCGGACTGCGGCCGGCGGCCGGCCGTTCTCGACGACGGCGTGGACGAGGTGGTCGTCCGAGCTGCTCGACCCGACCAATGCGGTACGTCGAGAGATGGACGCAGCCGGCGTGGACCGCGTGGTGCTCGTCGTCATCGACGGCGTCGAGCGCTTCGCCGACCAGCACTGAGTCGCCGACGCCTGCGCCCATTCGGACGGGGGGCGTGTGGTTTGGGCCGACAGCGCCCGGGTATCGCCGATCGCCGGGACGGGCGGTCAGGCAGGGGCGGGCGAACCGGGCGGGCACGTCGAACATCGAGAACGCGACGAACGCGAGGAAGGGAAATCCCATGAAACGAGTACTGGCTCTGGTGCTGTCGTCGGCGGCCGCCACGGCAACGATGACGGCGGGTGCGACGGTCGCATCGGCCGAGCGGCCCGACATGTGCGTCTCGGTCAACGGCGAGTTGAAGGTGCAGCACGGCAGCGCCGAGTGCTCCAGCGTCGCTGCTGACGGCGGAGCGAACGTGGCACGAGCCAAGGGCGAGGATTCGGTGGCGATCGCCGGGCTGTCGGAGGGACACTCGCGCAACAAGGCCATGGTGAACGGCGACCGGTCGTACGCCGAGGCCGGTTCCACCGTCTTCTGGCCGGTCCCGGGTATCGAGTACCTGCTTCCCGGAGATGGGAACACGGCCAGGGTCAACGGCGACGACTCGACGGCGATCGCGATCGATGGCGAGGAGAACACCGCAACGGTTCACGGCGACCGGTCCGCGGCGGTCATCAGTGGAAGCCGCTGTCGGATCGGGTGCTCGACGAGCAACTCCAACACCGCCACCGTCGTCGGTGACGACTCGACGGCCACCATCTCGTACGGGTCCGACAACGTCGCCACGGTGACGGGCGAGGACTCTTCTGCCGCAGCCAGCGGCAATTCCGACACCGCGACCGTCGTCGGTGACCGCTCTTCCGCCGCCGCAGTTGCAGGGTCAGGTGAGACCGCCACGGTCGAGGGCGACGATTCTCATGCCCTCGTCGTCCGATCGAGCGGTAGCACCGCCGAGGTGTACAGCGATCGAGCCTCGGCAACGGCGGGGCCACGGACGGGCCCCGAGCAGCCGTACGCCTGCGCCGACGAACCCGCAGAGCATGCGGTCGACGTCGACCTCTGCGGCTGATCCAGGTGGCGCCCTCGGCAGGATTCGAACCTGCGCACACGGCTCCGGAGGCCGATGCTCTTGGATTGAGTCATCCCTGATCAGCACCCATCGCCGACCGGTTGGGTACGCTTCCTCCCGTGCTCCTCCCGCAAGTAGCCCTCGTTCATTGGACGCCGCTGCGATGAGTCGACGGCGCCAGGACGTGCGCGTCTGGAACGTCCAGGACCGTCGGGGCAGCGGACGCAACGTCCAGCCGTGGGTAGTCCGCTGGGTGGTGGATGGAAAGCAATCGAGTCGGTCGTTTCGTTCGCGAGCCCTCGCCGACCGGTTCCGAGCATCGATACTGCTGGCTCATGACGACGGCGAGGAGTTCGATCGTGCGTCGGGCGAGCCGGTCAGTTGGACTCCGTTGCCCGGCGACACCCAGATCCATCAGTGGGCGCGCCGGTGGCTGGCCGACCAATGGGCCGAGTGGCAACCTCGTACTCGTCGCTCGGCGGTCGAGGCGCTGGTGAAGTTCGTACCGCTCGTCGTATCCAGTCAAGCGCCCGAACCACCGCCGGAGATCCGGGTGCATCTCAAGACCACGCTCGAACCAGGCTCGGACATCGACCCGCAGTCCGCTGCCGAACGCTGGCTGCAAAGGTGGTCGCTTCCGCTGACCGACCTGAATCGTGAGCGACTGTCGACGATCGACATCGCGTTGGGCGTCGCTCTCGACGGATCGCAGCTTGCTCCATCGACTGCTGGCCGATTCCGCAAGGTGTCGCGCTCGTGCATCCGGCGCGCTGTCGACCTCGAGATCTTGCCGACCGACCCGTGGCCTCCGGTGAGTCGCGGGCGATCGTCGAGGAAGAGCACACGTTCGAAGCCGTCATTCGACATCCGCACGCTTCCTGATCCGGCAACGATGCGTCGAGCCCTCCGAGCGATGGAGACACAACAGGCCGCCAGCCGCACGTACCAGGTGATGACCGCGGTCGCGTACTACGCAGGCCTGCGACCGTCCGAGGTCGTGATGCTCAGAGCATCCTCGTTGCGGCTGCCGAGGAGCGGCTGGGGTCGGATCGACGTCACCGAGGCAGATGTTCTGCACGACGAGCCGGGAGAACCGAAGACGGGTGCGAGGTCCGTGCCGATCCCGCCCGTTCTGGTGGCCGAACTGTCGGCATGGGTTCGGGACCTCGAACCCGAGCCCGAGGACCTGCTGTTCCGGACTCGCACCGGGAAGATGCCGACGTTGTCGAACTGGCTCCGGGCGTGGCACCGTGCGCTCGGCAAGATCGACCACGCTCCCCTTCGGCTCTACGACTGCCGCCACGCCGCTGCGACGACATGGTTGCGCGCTGGTGTGCCGCTCGGCGAGGTTGCGAGGCGGCTCGGCCACAGCGTGGAGACGCTCGTGTCGACATACGTTGGCGCGCTGGAGGGCGACGAAGCGATCGCGAATGCCCGCATCGACGCCGAGCTTGCACAGCACTGATCGCACCGCCACGACGCGAGCCGCAACCGATCAAGATGCCGGGTCCACTCGACGGGCTTCGATCCACGCCTCGATGTCGACGGGGTCGAACCGAACGAACTTCCCGAGCTTGCAGAACGGGATACGGCGCTCTTCGATCAGCCGACGGATGAATCGGGGGCTGACGCACATCCGTTCAGCAACCTGGTTCACGTCGAGAAGCGCACGGGTCGGACGTTCGGGGTGCTGCGTCTCCATGTGTACGTAAAGGCGAGCACCAGTTGCGAACGCGACAAGAAGCGGCGCGAACTCGGTCGTCGCGTGTCGCTTGGACGCAGCGCATGGTCAGGTGGACCCGATCGAATCGAACAGACCCGATCGGCCACACGATTCGGTACCTCTACCAGGGGTGATCGTGTGCCGGAGATGGACGGGCGCAAGGTCCGCAAATCGGGCTGCGAGATGCGATCGCTCGACCGGCTCGGTCCGTGTCGGTAGCATTGCGCGATGTCTGATGCGGCTTCTCCCCGTGACGCTGACGACAACGCGCGCGTCAAGGTGGTTCCGATCGACGAGGCGCTGCGGATGGCGAAGCCACTTCCTCCTCCTGGTGAGATCAACATCGAAGGTCTCACCGACGACGAGTGGGATGCGTTCATGCGGGCCCTCACCGAGCAGTGACATCCGGTCGCTCGAACGCCGTTGTCTTGGACACGATGGCGATGTCGGCAATCGTCAACGAAGCTCGCCGACCGGACGTCGCGGCTCGATATCGATCGGCCATCGCGGGCCGAGCGATCCTGATCTCGGTGATCACCGTGTCCGAGTTGCGATACGGCGCGATCGTTGCGGAGTGGGGAGCGTTTCGGCGTCGGGGCCTCGAGCGTGAGATCGCACGTGCAACCGCCGTCGAAGCCGACGACACGCTCGCGTCGACGAGTGCCGAGCTGAAGGCAGCGTGTCGTGCTGTCGGTCATGCCCTCGCACAGAAGGTTCACGATGCGGACCGCTGGATTGCAGCGACGGCGATCGCTCGTGACCTCGATCTGATCTCGGACGACGCCGTGTTCGAGCAGGTGCCAGGTCTCTCGCTGGTCACCACGCGCAGTTCCTGAACCTCAGTTCGTCCCGTTTGGTGTTCGGGCGCGCCTTTACGTCAGTGACGGTGGTGCGCTCATCGAGTTTGTTCGCAGCGGACCCTGAAGCACCCGCCGTCTTCGCCAATGGCTTGACGGAGGTGCACGAGTGGTGGAGAGCGAACACGAGGTCCGAGGTCTGGTGGAGGTCGCCGTGTCCGGTGGCGTGCCGGGTTGGGCGGGTGGCTGCGTCGGTGTGCCGTGGCCGGTCCTCGGCCGCGTGGCGTCGGGCTCGGTCGGCCGGGTCGCGTTCCGGGCCGGTTGGGTTCGTCGTGCTGGTCGGGTCCCTGCCGCTGGTGGCTCGTGCCTGCGGTGTGGGTTTCAGGTTCAGACATTTGCACCATGGTGATCGGGTGCGGGCGTGTTGAGCGTCGGCAAGGTCGGCCCGGCGAATGCTGGCTACTACCAGTCGGCTGTCGTGCAAGGGGCTGAGGACTACTACGCCGGTGACGGCGACGCCCCCGGCCGATGGGTCGGCCGAGCGGATCTCGTCGGTGCTCTCGCTGGCAGCGTGGCGACGGCGATCGAGGCGGGGTTGTTGCTGGAGGCGAAGGCCGCGCCGGATGGCAGCCGGCTCGGCAAATCCGTGGTGACGGAGCGTTCGGTGACGGCGTTCGATCTGACGTTCTCGGCGCCGAAGTCGGTGAGCGTGCTGTACGCCCTCGGCGACACCCGAGTGGTGGCAGCGGTCGAGGCGGCACACACCAACGCGGTACTTCAAGCAGTCGATTCGCTGTCGCCGCGGATCGCGTACACACGCACCGGTCATGCCGGTGTCGCAGTGGTTGACGCTGAGGGTGTGTTGGGGATTCGGTACCGGCACCGCACCAGCCGAGCATTGGACCCGCAACTCCACGATCACGTGCTGATCTCCAACGCAGTGCGGACCGTGTCCGATGGTGAGTGGCGAACACTCGACGCCCGCGGTTTGTATCGGCAGGCGAAGGCGGCCGGTGTCGAGTACCAGACCCACCTCCGCGCCGGGCTCCGTGCGTCGCTCGGTGTCGAGTTCGGTGAAGTCGACGCGAATGGTCAGGCCGACATCGTCGGCATCGATGACACGGTGTTGGTCGAGTTCTCGACGCGCAGTGTCGATATCGAGACCGAACTCGAGAACTGGGTGTCCGGGTTCGTCGAACGCGAAGGACGCAAGCCGTCAGCGGTCGAGGTCGGCAAAGCGCACAAGACGATCACGCTCGCCACTCGCACCGCGAAGCCAGCCGACGCTGCGTTGCCAACCGCGACACTGCGGGCGGACTGGCGCGAACGTGCCGACGGCATCGTGGACGTCGAACGGATGCTCGAGATGGCGCTCGGTGAACCCTCGCCGACTGCGGTGAGTCGACCGACGGTCCAAGAGGTGCTCGACGCGGTCGAGACGAAGCATGCACAGTGGGCGGAGGCGCAGCTGCTCGAGGAGATCGCCGCCCGCATCACCGGTCCGGACCCGGCCACGATCGCCGAGGTCATCGACGAGGTGCGTGCCGAGGCGATGGGATCGTTCGGTGTGGTGGATCTCACTCCACCCGTCGAGGATGGTGATCGGCTGCGGGCATCGGATGGCCGACCGGTGCATGTCCCACCGTCCGCGGTCCGCTACACGACCCGCCGTCATCTTGAGCGCGAAGTCGCGATCGTCGAGTGGGCCACCGCACTCGACACCGCGAAGCACCGTGTCGTGGAGGTCGACGAAGAACTCCTCGATGGTCTCGACGACGGCCAGGTCTCCGCCGTGGTGGCGATGCTGTCCGACCCGCGTCCGGTGATCACGGTGGTCGGCCCGGCCGGTGCAGGCAAGACGACCATGCTCGCCGCCGCCGTCACCTCCTGGCACCGTGCAGGGATCGGCGTGTTCGGGGTCGGGCCGTCAGCGACTGCAGCACGGCAACTTCGAGACGGTGCCGGGACTGTTGCGGACACGTTGCACAAACTTGTCTACGAACACAGTGTCAAACAGACCGCCGGGCGCGGGCCCGCCGATGCGATGTGGGACCTACCCGCACGGTCGGTGGTCATCATCGATGAGAGCGGGATGGTCGACACGCGGCTCCTCCACGAATACGCCCAGATCGCGCAGGCGAAGCGGTGGCGCACGGTGTTGGTGGGTGATCACCGCCAGCTCGACGCCGTCGATGCCGGTGGCATGTTCGCCGAGCTCGTCGGAGACCGTGACGTCGTCAGCGTCGAACTCGACACGCTCCACCGGTTCCATCGCGGCTGGGAAGCCGACGCCTCGTTGCTGCTGCGGGACGGCGATCACACAGCACTAGACGCCTACGACTCGCATGGACGAATCCACGGCCACCTCGACCACGCCGCAGCAGTCGATGCCGTCGCCGACGCCGCATATGTCGGACTGGTCGAGGGGCGCGACGTGCTCGTGATGGCACCGACCAATGCCGTCGTCGACGAGCTGAACGCCACGCTCACCGAACGACTGCTCGCCGCCGGCCACCTCGACGCCGCCGCCCGGATCAACATCGCAGGCCACGTCTTCTATCCGGGCCAACCCGTCGTCACCCGAGCCAACAACCGCACCCTTCGATACGGAGCCGACGAGTGGGTTCGCAACGGCGACCGCTGGACCGTGCACGCAGGCACACGTGACGAGCTGTACCTCACCAACACGGCCACCGGCGATCGGCTCGCATTGCCAGCCGAGTACATAGCAGCAGGCAACCTCACCGTCAACTACGCGTCCACCATCCACCGGGCCCAAGGAGCCACCGTGGACGAAGCCCACGTGATCATCAACGACCGCACCAACAACCGCCAGCTCTACGTCGCCGCCACCCGCGGACGGCGAGCCAACCACATCCACACCGCACCACCAGCGTTCGATCCCGACCAACACGGACCCGCAAGCGACCACGAGGACTGGTTGCCTCGTGATGCCGTTGCTGCCGCGCTGAACAGGCAGCCCGATGCCACCAGTGCGATCGCACGACGACGCCAGCTCCGCGACCTCGTCAACGGCGCCGTCGAACGGAACCGAGGAGACCAGGGCACCGACGGCGAGGGCCCGGTCCCGACGAACATCCCCTCCTCCCGGGCGGCAGAAGCCGCCGAGCGACTCCGACGGCTGACGAACGAGCGGAGAGGCCAGTCGCTCAGCCGATAGACCGCCTCGCCCGAGAAGCGACCCAAACGCGAGATTATGCGGCGCCCCTCCGGCCCGAAGAGGCGACCGACTTCGCCGGCGATGCGGCGCGAGCGAGAGCGTCTCGCGACGGGATTATCGCTCGGGTCTCGGCTCGTCCTGACCGAGCGATACGTGTAGCCGTTCAGCGCGCGGTCTCGGGTGCGATGCAGCAGCGGCGATATGGAGCGGGTGACGGCCCCGAGACCGGTTAGCGGGACGGACCGGACTGCAACGACCTCACAAGTCGGGCTGTTCATCTCCGGTTCGTCATCGCACTTCGTCAATTCTTGGGCGGCAACGTCGCGACGTACTCGAGACTGAGGTCGATCCACTTGAGTAGCGCGTGAGTAGTCGCCACATTGCTGGCGCTGACGCGTAGCCAGCCTCGCATTTGGCGGCCTCGCATCACGGCGAGTTCCGCTGCCCCTGATTGACTTCGTGGTCCGCGACGTCAGGCTCGATCCGAACCATCAATCCGCCTTTGCCGCTGGCGACAGCTGCCACAGCAGCCAGCTCGCAGTAGCCGGGACACCACGGACATCCCGCCAGTGTTCGACGGAAGATGCGAGTGGCTCATCGCCAACGAGGTCGTGTCCGCAGAGGTAGTCCGGCGTAATCGTCGTGTTGCCGAGGCGGCTCTGCGGCCGTGGACCCCGGTGTTCATCCATGGCGACCTGCAGATTGTCAATGTCTTTGTCGACGGTGACGAGTTGAGCGGCGTCCTCGACTGGTCCGAGAGCGGTCAGGGCGACGCGACGTACGACCTCGCCACGCTGACGCTCGCTCACGAGGAGCACCTCGACGATGTCATCGCCGGATATGGCGGTGAGGTCGACATCGACGTGATTCGGGCCTACTGGTCGCTGCGGGGTCTGATGTCGACCCGATGGCTCGCGGAGCACGGGTACGGCGCACCGGCAAACATTCCCAGAGGTCGCCGTGCTCAACTCGACGGCCGACAGTCATTACCACGTGCGGTCCGAGGGTCTCGGCATTCCCAAGACGTCCACTCGCGAGCCGCCCAGCGACCCGGACTATGAGTTCTTCGGCGCAGGTCCCCGTGTCGTTCAGCGCCACCAATCGCCGGTTCGGCGCGCGCCCATCACGACGGTCTGTTGAGTCGCCTTCACCCGCTCGCGATCCGGCAGGAATCCGCCGGCGCTTGGGAATGTGCACAGCTGGCGTCGGAACATCCCTCAGCCCTCAGCCCTCAGCCCTCAGCCCGGGAGGTCCACTCGGTGCATACGTTGTCGTGGTCGGTTGCGTTGGCGATGCGATGTTCGTCAAACACGGCGACAAGTTTGTGGTGCCGCGCATGCTCTCAGCTACGTCGCGTCACGTCGATAACAGGTAGTCGCCGGAGAGTTCTATGGTCGAGATTGGCCCTCAGCCCGCCTGCTTGGGGCTCAGCCGGACTGTTCGGAACGGTACGTGCGCAAGTCGGCCAGGTATGCGTCCTTTGCTGTGGTCCATTGCTGGAGCGATCCTGGGTTGGCGTCCATCCATTTCTTCGCGTAGTCGTTCACGATCTGGCTGAAGGTCAGCTCGTACGTTGTTTCTGCTTGGCAGGCCAGGTCCGCGACGCGGGTGTTGATCTCCAACGGGGTCGTGGCACCGCCGTTGTACTCGGCGAGGGCTGCTCCGGGGGTGTCGAAGCTGTGTCCATCCTTGGCCATGCAGGCTGCCCACTTTTGGTTGAGTGCGGGAAGCGCATCGGATGCCCCTGCTTGTTCAAGTGCGGCGCCGTAGGCCTCTGCGATGATGGAGTCGATATTGCCGAAGTCTCCGCCCTCACCGAACGCGCGGGTTTGTGCATTACCGCGGCATCCAGATGATCCGTCGGGGCCGAGGAACGCAGACTTGTAGGCGGGGTCGTCTGCTATGCGGTCGTCGTTGGCGGTCTGGAACATCTCGTCGCTTCCGGGTGGGAAGTCGTAGCCGTAGAGCGCCACGTCTTCGGAGTCACTGGCGATCGTCGGGTCTGCGGGGAGGTCGTCCGGATTGACCGGGTCGTACTGGAAGCCAAGATCGCCCATGCAACTCTGCATGCCGAGCTGCCAGGTCTCGTACACGAAGTCCTTGTCCTCGTCGGTGAGCCGAAACGCGCTCAACGGGTTCGGTTCCGCTGCTGGTTGGGTTGGGATCGCAGTGACGTCGGATGGGACAAGCGGTGCTCCGCCTGACCCGGGAGAGCTGTCGTCGACCGAGGCGGGGGCGGTGCTTTGCCCTGATGAGCACCCTGCCGCGAGTGCTATCAGCATGAGCAGAGCAAGTCCGGTCATGCTCCTCGTGTCGCAGTATCTCGCGCTGTAGGAACCGTTGCTTTGGGATCCTGACTCATGCCTTCGACCAGACCCGGGGTGCCGCCGGCCGAGGGCAGAGTGGGGACTGACTGCAGAGCCGGGTACCGGTTTACGGACGGGCTCGAAATTGTGCTTGGTCACCGTTCGTGGTGGGACAAATCGGTCAGATGCAGGACGACGTCACCCAACGGGCGGACGACAGACTCGTGGACGAGTTGTCGTACCACCCGGCATTGCTGTTCGACACGTATGCCTTCGGCGTGACCGCTCCAGCGAACCAGTAGAAGCAAGCACCGGTGTACGTGCCTGATGAGCCTCGAGACCGAATCGAGTTCACGTTGTTGTCGATCCCGTTGCCATCTTGATAGGTGTATCCGGCGAAGTTCACCGCTGCGCCACTTGAGGCAGCCCATTCATTGCTCGGGTTCACGTAGCCCGAAACGTTCGAGCTTGTGCCACAGAAGTAGCCCGATGGGCACGAGGACACCTGCACCGGGCTGGCAGCTTCGGCTACCGATCCGGCAACGAGCAGCGACGCTGTTGCGATCGCCATGCCAGCAACCGCGCCCCGTAGTTTGAAGTTCTTCATTGCCCTTCTCCGATCTTGGTGGTCAGGTGCCGGACGGCGCCTGACTATTAGATGTCGGCCACGATCAGGCTGTCCCGGTGCGCGGCGAGCTCTCGGTGTCAATGGGACCGGTGGTGGGAACCTGGGCGGATTCTTCCCGATTCTTGGATCTCGTCGCGTGCGCCGGTTCACACCACTTTCGATGTTTGACGCACGGCCCCTGACTGGCGCCGTGTTCCACCAGACGCCGGCGAAGCGACGGTTACGGGACGGTTGTGCGGCGAGCGACATCTATTGATTGTGCGACGGCTCCTCAATGGCATCCGAATGGCCGCTCGGCTGTGTGTAACCCGGCGGCGTGTCGATCTGGCTCATCCTCGCACCGCGGGCGCTCGTGGATGGTCCTCGGACGGGCACGCACCGCTTTCGGTGGTGGCGGCCGATTCGCCTCCGGACCAGTGGTTTGCGCCGCACATGGTCCACTTCTTCGACTCGATGACTGCTGTTCACAGCGTGATTGGACCGTTCGCCAACCCGCTCGAGGCGGTGAGTTTCGCAGATCGGATTGAACGCGAGGTGGAAGGCTCGGGGGGGGGGTGTCGGCCGATGACGTTTTCGGTGGTCCCCTTGGAGCGGCCTAGGGATTTCGATTGCTTCTGATTGCAGGTGTTGGCTGTTACGCCTTGATCGGCGACCGGCGAGGCGCCAGTTGGGTGGAGGCATGACCGCTGTTTGGAGTGGTCGGGCGGGACAGCTCCGTTCGGAGCGACATCTAGGGTGTGATGCCTTCCGGATCTCGGAGGCGGTGATGCCGATGCTTGACCGAGAACTCAACGACGATGATGCGCTGCGCGAGATGGCACGGGTGCACGGTCGCGCGATGACGAGTGTCATTCGTGTGAGTGAACGGGATCCGGGCGAGGTCGAGGAGCTTGTAGCCGACGTACTGATCCTGGCGGCACAACGTCTTGATGACTTGCGAGACCTGACGGAGTTGCAGCTTCACGCATGGCTGGTGCGCACCGCGCGCCACCTCTGCGCCAATCATGTTCGTCGAACCCTGACCCGTCGACGATTCGTGGAGCGTTTCGCCCGTGAACCCATTCCGGTGGTGCCAGAACCGGCTGATGTGTTCGCGACGTCTGAATTGACGGAGGAGGCTGATCGACAGGCTCGCAGGGTCCTTTCGGCTCTTGAGCGGATGACTCCGGACTACCGCCAGGTGCTGGTGTTGGATGCGTTGGGCGAAACCGGTACCTCGATTGGAGCGACGATGGGTATCAGCCCGGGTGCTGCAAGAAAGCGCCTGGCAAGGGCACGCGCCCGATTCCGTGAAGTTTTCGCCACCGTGTACGAGAACGAGGACGCCCGTGATGTCTGACCGTCGAGAGACCCCGATGACGGATTCCGAACTCGCTGAGTGGATCCGGTCGCATCCAGAGGTGTGGGACTACGCCGCTCCCGACGGTCCCGATCTCGACATGGATCAGATCGTGGATGATGTGTTGTCGGGTGCGGTGCAGCGTCGCCAGCGGACACGTCAGCGTCGTCGACGGGCAACAGTCGTGGGGGTTGCGGTGGGTGTGTTGGCGCTCGGCGGGACGGCGGCCGCGTTGATGTTGCGTTCCGGTCAGCCGAATGCACCGGAGGCGGGGACGTTGTGTCGGGTGGAAGCGTCCCTTGATGCCGATGCGGTCACGGTCGCGGCGGGTCGGGACCCTGTCGAGGGCTGTGGTCAGTTGTGGGCTGAGGGACGGGTCGGGGTGCTCGAAACTGGGGGACTGGTGCCGCCGTTGGTGGCGTGTATCGATCCGCGCGGCGCAATCAACGTGTTTCCCGGTGAGGTCGCGGTGTGTGCCGGGTTGGGGCTGGAACCTGCCGATCGGACACTCGATACCGAAAGCCAGTCGGTGGTGGCACTCCAGCAACGACTGGTTGACGAGATCAATCTTGCCGACTGCCAACCGGCCTCGACGGTGCAACGACAGGCGCAAGCCGTTTTGGACGAGTCCGGCCTGAACGACTGGACGGTCGTCGTGGTCGGTGACGCCGGATCGAGTGCGTGTGCCAAGACCGGTGTCGACACCGCCACAAAGACTGTGAATGTCATCGAAACCTGAAAGGACCGTGTGATGAGAATTTCGACCGGATCGCTTCCGAGGATCGCCGCTGCTGCTGCCGCACTCGCGCTTGTGGCCGCAGCTGGCGGCTTCGGGGCGCAACGCGCCGATGCTCAGGCGACGGCGCCCGACGACAGTGTCATTGCGTCGTTCGAGGGCGGCTGGCTACGCCTTGCCGACGACTGGGGTGACGCCCAGGCGTGCGCTTCTGATGTATCGGGGACGCGCTGCTATCGCAGCGAAGCCGAAATGGACCGCCAGGAACCTGGAATCGCTCGTGAGGGTGATCCTGCCCGTGCGGCATGTACGCCGAGTGTTCGCTTGTACGTGAACACCTCGTATGGGGGAAACGTGCTGCAGCTCACGGTGCGGGGCACGGTGCTGAATTTGGCGTCGTACGGGTTCAGCAACGTCACGTCGAGCTACAAGATCGGGGCGTGCTCGGCCCGTTTGTATGACACGACCAGTGGCGCGACGTTGTACCCGGGAAGCACCAGTGCGGGGGTGTGGGCGTCGTCGATGTCGTCGGGGTGGGACAACCGTGTGAGCAGTGCCTACATCTTCTGATTGGAGGCATCGCGCTGGGCGCGGCCCTCGCGCGGGACGGCACCCAGTTGAACCGTCGGCCCCCGATGACGTTTCCCCGCCCGCTGCCGAGGGCACCGAGACGCCGAACATGACTGCGCCGGAGTCGACCCAGGAACTGTCCCCACACGCCAGCAACGACGAATCCGCAGTACCCGACGAGGCGGCCCCGGCGCGCGGTGCGCGCCGACTGCGATGGTTGGTGTGGTTGGTGGCTGGTGTGGTGCTGGTGGGTGTCGCGGGTGTGGCGTGGTGGGTTGGTTCGTCCGCGCAGTCGCCGGATCAGGCTGCGGCGCGGGCGTCGGAGCCGGTGGCGTCGTGGGTGACGGCACCGGTGAAGTTCGAGGTGTTGTCGGCAACGGTGATCCAGCGTGGTGATGTGCATGCTGAGGTGACGGTCGATGTTGGGGTGCCGGCATCGGTGGAGGGCGATCCGGTGGTGACCCGTGTGGTTGTTGGGGCGGGTGATGAGGTTGCTGATGGTGATCGTGTGGTGGAGGTGTCTGGGCGTCCGGTGTTCGCGATGGCCGGTGATGTGCCGGTGTATCGGGCGTTGCGGCCGGGCATGTCAGGCGCGGACGTCACCCAGTTGCAGGACGCGCTCGTGCGGCTGGGTTTCGATGCGGACACTGATGGTGTGTTCGGCGAAGCAACCAAGTCGGCGGTCGCAGGCATGTATGAGCAGGCCGGCTACGACACGATCCCGGTGTCACCGACCGCGGCAGCGGACATCGCAGCCGGCGAGCAGTCGGTGCTGGCCGCTGAGAGCACGGTTCGTGGCGCTCAGGATGCGGTGACGGCGGCGGGGACGTCGAGTTCGGCTGTTGCCCAGGCGCAGGCCACCAAGGACCAGGCGGCGCGTGCTGTCGACGACGCGACGGCGACCAAGGTGGAGCAGGTGCGTCTTGGTGAGGCCGAGTACAACTCGGCGGTACGGAACCGTGACCGTCTCGCCGGGGACCCGGCGACGCCACCGGCGGAGTTGGAGGCAGCGGAGTTACAGGTGCAGCAGGTGGGCGCCCAGTTGGAGCAGACCCGTCGCACAACCGCAGACGCGGTGGACACTGCGAACGAAGCGTTGTGGGTGGCAGCGGTCACCTATGACGAGTTGGTCGCTGGCGACCCGGCGGGTGGCGCCCAGGCTGACCTCGACGCAGCCGTCGCGGCTCACGATCAGGCCCAAGCGACACTGGACGAGTTGCGGGCGTCGAACGGCCCAACGGTGCCCCAAGGCGAAATCGTGTTCGTCCCATCGATGCCCGCACGCGTCCTCGCGGCGGCGACAACAACTGGACCGGTGAATTCTCCAACAGCAGACCCTGGGGCGGGCGGACCGGCAGGCTCGGGGGCGTTGGTGGAGCTGGCCGCGGGCCAACTGGTGGTGTCCACGACGATCCGACCCGGTGACATCGGTTTGGCGAGGGTCGGACTGCCCGTCGAGTTGTTGGACGAGACAACCTCCACGGTGTATCCGGCCACGATCAGTGACCTGGCGACCGAACCAACCACCGGTATCGACGGCCAAGCCGGGTATCCGGCCACGATCACCGCTGACAATCCGTTGCCGGATTCGTTGACCGGCGTGAATCTGCGGGTGACGCTCACCGCGGCGTCGACGGACACCGAAGTGCGCGTTGTGCCACTGGCAGCGGTGTCCACGAGTGCTGACGGGACGTCGCGGGTCACCGTCGTGTCAGGACCCAACGATGCCGAAGGCGTCGATGTGGCCGTGGTGGCGGGGATCTCCGCTGACGGATTCGTCGCAGTCGAGCCCGTCGACGCCGGCACCCTCGTCGAGGGTGATCTCGTGGTGATCGGAACATGACCCGCTCGCCGACCGCCACCAGCATCGACACCGACGTCGACCACCAGCCCGCCCAGATCAGCGGTGAGATCAGCGGTCCGGTGATCGAGGTCGACGGGTTGTCGAGGGTGTTCGAGGGTCCGCCCGAGGTGACCGCGTTGTTTCCGTGCACATTCCGCATCGAGCACGGCGAGTATGTGGCGATCACCGGCCCGTCGGGTTCGGCAAGACCACATTGTTGTCGTTGCTGGGCCTGTTGGACCCCCCAACGGGTGGCACCTACCGGTTGGACGGCATCGACGTCGCGGACCTCTCCGACGCTGAGCGTGCCGCTGTGCGTGCGCATCGGATCGGGTTCGTGTTCCAAGCGTTCCATCTCGTCGGCTACCGCAGCGTGATCGACAACGTCGAGTTGGGACTCACCTACCAAGGCGTCCCGCACCGCCAACGCCGCCAGCACGCACTCGAGATGATCGAACACGTCGGCCTGTCCCATCGCACCCACGCCCTGTGCACCACGCTGTCGGG
>CAVSIX010000015.1:0-125501 GCA_963728195.1 Ilumatobacteraceae bacterium
ATTGTTACGCCAGGGGTCAGACCCCCGGCGTAACAACATCCCCGCGTCATACCTGCGCAGCAGCCTGTTACGCCTGGGGTCTGACCCCTGGCGTAACAGGTAGGTTGACGGGCATGGCTGGCACGCTGTACATCACCGGCGACACGGCGGCGGACAAGCTGCTCAACACGAACGCCAACGCACTCTTGATCGGGATGTTGCTCGACCAGCAGGTACCGATGGAATGGGCCTTCGCCGGCCCAGCCACCTTGAAGGCGCGCCTCGGACACCTCGACCCGAAGAAGATCGCGGCCATGGACGTCGAGGAGTTCGTGTCGATCTGCTGCGAGAAGCCGGCCATCCACCGTTTCCCCGGCTCGATGGGCAAGCGGATCCACGCTGTCTGCGAGGCGCTGGTCGCCGACTACAAGGGCAATGCCGCCAACATCTGGAAGGGTGTCGACGACGCCGGCGAGGTGTACCGGCGCCTGCGAGCCCTGCCCGGCTACGGCGACGAGAAGTCGAAGATCTTCCTCGCCATCCTCGCCAAGACCCAGGGTGTCGAACTCGCCGGCTGGCGAGCGGCGGCCGGCAAGTTCGGCGACGACAGCCCCCGCTCCGTGGCCGACATCCACGACGAGGTGTCCCTCGGCAAGGTCCGCGAGTGGAAGAAGGCTCAGAAGGCCGCCAAGAAGGACAAGCAGGACCGCCCGACGCCTGCGTGAGAGGGTGATCGACTGTCGCGCCGCCGGCGGCACTCGCCGTGGCGATACGGTGACGATTCGACGGGCGGCTCAAGTTGCGGGCGACAGCGGCCGATGAACGGTCGACGACGTCCATCTCACTTCGAAGGATTCCGAACCGTGCGTTTCCGCTCCACGATTCCCCTGCTCGGCGCCCTGGTCGCCACCGCCGTCGTCACCGTCGGGTCGAGTGGATCCGTTGCTGCCGCCCAGTACAGCGTCTCACCCAACATGCCGGTGCACATCGGCATCGATGCCATCGGCGGCAACAGTCGACCGGGCTACGACATCTCGCCCTGTGACCTGGACGGCGGCCCGGGCCAGATCACCTTCAGCGTCAATACGTCTCCGACGAAGGTTCGCGTCGAGATGTACCCCGGCGCGAAATGCGGTCCCTACACCGGGTGGGAGGACGTCGGCGGAGTCCACATCGAGACGGGCTCGAGCAGCACCGATCTCGGAGCGATCAACATGCCGGTCAACGGCCAGGGAGGGGCGTTTGCACTCCGCGGTGGGATCCTGTCGAGTTCGCCGATCGGTGACGGCCGCCTTTCGATCGACACGTTCCAGATTCCGACGGGATATCCAGAACCACCTGCGCCGCTGCAGAACAATGGACGCACGGGGTACGGAGCATTCGCCACGGCGCTGAACCGGGGCGCAACGTGGAGCGGCGGCATCGGCTGGCCGGGGCGCTACATCCTCTTCATCACGGACACGGCAACCGGCAACAAGATCACCGCCACCGCCGACATCGCGCCGAATGCGGTCCCGACAATCGACCTCGACGCCATCTGCTTCGGCTTCGAGAACTGCAACTACCTCGCCGGCGGCCCCGGGGTGACGGCAGGAACGTTCCATCCCACCTTGCCGACGCGCATCCTCGACACCCGCCGCTGGCTCGGGATCATCGGTCCGGTGCGTACCGGCGACGGTCGCCATCCGTCACCCGATCCGATCACCCGCCGTGACGAAGCGGCGAACCACGAACTTCAGGTGACCGGCCGGTACGGGGTTCCCGCAAGCGGTGTCTCTGCCGTCCTGCTCAACGTCACCGCTGTCAACGCTGGAGCGCCGGGGCCGGGGTTCATGTCCATCGTGCCGAAGCCGCCGCGCATCGGCGACATCTTCAACGACCAGGCGACCTACGGCGCCTACCCCGCCACCTCGAACCTGAACATCGACAACAACGACCCGGTTCCGAACCTCGTACTGGCCCGCGTCGGCGCCGGCGGCAAGATCCGAATCTCCAACTACCTCGGCCCTACCCATGTGATCGCCGACATCGCCGGCTGGTTCGGCACCGGCGGCGCGCACACCGATGGCGCCGGATTCGCCGGCGTCGTCCCCGATCGATTGATGGACAGCCGCAACGGCATCGGCGGGCCGGCTTCGAAGTTCGCCGCCGGTGAGATCCGCAGCCTGCAGGTCGCTGACGTAGCCGGCGTCCCACGGAATGCGCAGAGCGTCGTGGTCAACATCACGTTGGCCGGTGCCGATCGGATCGGCTACATCACCGCCTTTCCCGACGGCCAACCGGTTCCGGATGCGTCGAATGTCAACATCGTGCCGGGAGGCGTCCGCGCCAACACCGCCGTCGTCAAGGTCGGCGCCAACGGCCGGATCAACCTGCTGATGGCCGAAGCCAGCGCCGACGTGATCGTCGATGTACTCGGAAGCTTCGGCCCCTACGGCGGAAAGGTCACCACGATCACCCCCGAACGCATCGTCGATTCGCGCACCGGCATCGGCACCGCCGCTCGCCCGTGGGGCCAGGGCGAAGTGCGCAACGTTGCCGTCGCCGGCCGCGGCAGCGTGCCCGCAGGGGCAACGGCGGTGATCGCAAACCTGACGGCGACCGGTACCACCTCGTGGGGCTTCTTGGCAGCCTGGCCGGCGGGCGCACCGCAACCGGCGTCGTCGAACCTCAACTTCCTCGGCGGACAGACCGTACCGAACCTCGTGATGCTCAAGCTCGGGGCCGGTGGGCAGCTCTCGATCTCCAACGGTCCCGGGTCCGCCAACGTCCTGCTCGACGTGATGGGCTACGTCAACTGACCAACTGTCACACCGTGCCGGCCAAACGTGACGGTTCACCTGGCTGCGCTGTGCCGTGACCGGCGTGACCGGGTCAGCAACGGGTGTCGGTCGACAGGAATCGGGTCAGACGCTCGGCGAAGGCGCCGGCCGAGAAGTCGGCCGCACGGCGGACAGCCGCTGCGGCGAGTTCGTGGCGTCGGGCGTCGTCGCCGACCAACTCGAGCGTGATGCGAGCCAAATCGTCGAGGCTGCCCCAGTGCCGGCCGTTCTGGCCGTCCTGCACGATCTCGGCCGGACCTGCGGCACCGAACACCAACGGCACCGCCCCGGCCGCCATCGCTTCGACGACCGAGATCCCGAAGTGTTCGAATCGCTCGGGATGCCGATCCGAATCCTCGCCGAGCCCAGCGCCGTGCCAGTAGAGCGACGCCTCGCCGAGGAGCCGCTCGACGACAGTTCCGGGCGCGTTGACGTGCACTTCCACCGGCAGGCCGCGGGCGGCCCGCTTCACCTCGAGGGCATAGTCGCGGTTGGCGCCGTCACAGCCGCCGACGATCGCCATGCGCCATCCGTCGAGGCGCCCGGACCGCACCAGATCGCGGAATGTGGCGAGGAGTTCGTGCTGCTTCTTGCTGTGACCGAACGACGGATCGAAGAACCGACCGAGCACCAGGATCAGCGGTTGCTCGTCTCCGGGGCGCACGCTGGGACGCACCGGCGGATACAGCACGTCACTGGGCCGGCCCCACAACCGCTCCACCCACGACGCCGTGAACCGCGAGTTCGACAGGTATCGGGTGTAGGTCGGCACGAACTCGACCCTGGTGACGCGACGATCGAACGCTGCCTGCACCTCGGTCAGCCGGTGCGGCAGACGAGGCGCCAGCGACAGCGCTTTGACGCCGGCTACGCCGAGCCGACTTCGCAGCTGATCTGAACGAGTCGGTACTTCGCCGGGGAAGTGCACGTAGTAGTAGCCCACCGGCGCGCGATTGATCGCCTTGCTCAGATAGGTGCCGTTGACGAACACGTCGAAGTCGCCGCTGGCCTCGCTCGCCTCGGCATCGTCGACGACGCGGGCATGTCCGCACCCGGACAGGTCGACGCCGAGGCGCCGCATCGTGGCGTCGACGTCGGGTTCGTGCGGCCCGAGCAGCGTGACGTCGTGATCTTCCGCGAGCACCTGGGCGATGCTGCCATCGACCTGCTCGCCACCGCCGAGCGTCGACCAGTAGAGGTCGTACACCCCCACGCGCAGACGGCGGGAGGCGCCTTCGGAGGGCGTCACGCCTGGGGCCACTTGACGACCTCCCACTCCATCACCTCGTTGCGCCCGATGATCCGCCCCGGCGTCCACCGGTCACGCAGCATCGCGGGGAGCAGACGCAGGTAACCACTGCACACCTTCCAGCGGTGGGCAACTTCCGGTCGAGCAGGCAGACGCAGGGTGAGTGGCCGAAGCACGTAGTGGCGGATCGTCGTGGTGATCGCACGCCGCACCTCGCCGAGGCCCGATCGCCAGGCGAGCTTCGCCGGTGCATTCTTGGCGAGCATCAGCAGCCGGTTGCGTTCGGTGGCGAACCGGAACAGCGGTGAGCCGACACCCGACGACTGGGCGTGGTGATGCCGAACGAGCGCCGTCGGCTCGTACACGTAGCGCCAACCTCGGAGCTGTCCGCGCCACGACAGGTCGGTGTCCTCGTAGTACAGGAAGAAGCGCTCGTCGAACGTGCCGACGTCGTCGAGATAGCTGCGTTTCAGCAGCACCGCTCCCCCGCACCAGGCGAAGACGTCCGCGGGCGCGTCGTATTGCCCCTCGTCGACTTCCAGGAATCCACGGTCACCACCGAAACCGCCGGCGAACAGATTCGAGCCGACGTTGTTGATCACGTCGAATGGTTCCGGAGGGATCCGGACGTCGAACCATTCTGCGTCAGGCCCGACGGTCCCGCTGACGGTGTCGATCGCCGACCGCAACGTGAATGAGCGAGGCTCGAGGCACGACAGGCGCACGGAGATGGTTGACGGCACCGTGCCGTCCGAGGCGATCCGGAGTGCCGCCCTCGCACTCGACCAGCGAGCGATCTCCTCGCCGTCTTTCAACTGCGGGGGCTCGGCGCCGTGGAATCCCTCGTCGAATGCCAGGCGATCGTCGACACGCGTGCCGTCGAGACGCACGCCGGTGACGCGCACACCGAGGAACCGGTGCTCGCCGCGCAGGATGTGCGACGCGTCGGGCACGTCGAAGTCGATGCCGTGGAATCGGTCGGCGAACAGCATCTTCGCCGCAACCGCACCGATGCGCTCGTCGCTTTCTGCAACGGGCACCATCGCGCGCAGCCAGCCGGGATCGACCGTGGCGTCGTTGTTGACGAGCGCAACGTACCGATGGTCGCCGGCTACGCCGATGCCCAGGTTGCAGCCACCCGCGAAGCCGAGGTTCGCCAGCGGTTCGAGCACTCGGATCGTCCGGTAGCGCTCATCGGTGGCGACCCGCTCGACGACGTCGTCGAGCGATCCGTTGTCGACCATGACGATGTCGAGCCGATCGCTCGGCCAGTCGGTCGCCAGCAGCGAGTCGAGGCACTCGAGGGTCATGTCACCGCCGTCGAAGTTCAACACGACGATGCGAACGGTCGGTACATCGGCGGCGCTCATGGGTCGGATGAGACTACCGGTGACGCATCGTGTCGGATCGTCGAGGGATCGAGGTCGTCGACGACCGAGAGCCAGCTCAGCAGGGCGGCGGTCCGATGTGCGGGGTCCATGTCCGAGGGCAGCACCAGGATCGGACATGGACGATCAGCGGCGCGACGGACGAGTTCGGCTGCCTCGTCGGACTCGACGATCGCCGAACGAGCGATCTCCAGCGCCTGGAGGTTGGCGCCGAAGCGGACGCCGAGCATCGCATCGTGGTGGATCCACAGATGGCACGGCGTTTCGCGAGCCATCGCCGACGTGGCCAGATGGTCCGGTGCAGCCCCGAGCACGGCGACGACGTGGTCGAAGTCCCACGGCTTGACGTACCGACCGAGCGACCGGACCGGCCAACGATCGGTCGTCGCATCCGTGGGTTCGGGGGATCGCGCGTGGTCGACCAGCGCCGTCACGTGGCTTCCATCGGCGCGGGCGATGGCGAGCAGCTGCTCGTTGACCGCTGCGATCAACGCCGTCGAAGCGTCGACGTGGCCTCCCGTGTCACCGACCAGACCGGACGCGAACACCCCGGCGATCGCCAGCCGCGCCTCGGAGCGGCGGATCTGCTGGGGCCAGCGGGGCCCGATGGCGGCGAGGGCATCGACGGTGGCCGATGCGACGTTCGACCACGTCCAGCGCTCGACCGCACGTCGACCGGCGGCCTGGAGAACGCCACGGTGCGTGTCGTCGGTGAGCGCCCGCACGATCGCGTCGGCGATCGCTTCGGGATCGTGGGGATCGAAGCCGGCCGCGGGTTCGTCCAAGACTTCCGGGAGCGAGGACACGTTCGAGGCGATCGCCGCCACGCCACATGCCGCCGCTTCGAGTACCGGCAGACCGAAGCCCTCCTCGAACGACGGCGTCACGGCCAGTTCGGCACCCTGCAGCACGGCGACGAGTTCGTCGTCGTCGAGCCGTCCCGTGAACACGACCCGGTCGGCGACGCCGGCGCCGGACGCCCACGATTGCCACCGTTGCAGCGCCGCCGAGGTGTGCGACCCGGCGACCACGAGGTGGTACGACCGGCCGAGTCGATCCTCGACCGCAGCCCATGCGCGCAGCAGACCGTGGGTGTTCTTGTGGTCGTCGCCCCCGGCGATCGTGACGACGTAGCGGTCGACCCGATCGGGCAGCACACGCCGCGCATGCGCTCGAGGATCGCCGACCGGTGGCGTGAACTTGGCGTCGACGCCGGCGCCGATCATTCCGATCCGCTCGATCGGAAACCGCAGCTCCGCGGCCGCCGTCGTCGCAGCGAAGTCGGAGATGGCGAGCAGCGCGTCGGCCGTGCGGGCGAGCGGCGTGCGCAGCGCGGCCTGGAGCCGGGCGTTGGATTCACGGAGATAGACGTCGGGGTACCGGAACGGGATCACGTCGTACATCACGGCAGCGACCGGGAGGCCGGCGGCGGTGACGCAACGCGGGATCGGATCGAGTGGGATCGGGTGGAGCATCAGCTGCGTGGCGAGGAACCACGTGCCGTCGACGGCATGGTCGCGCACGACCTGTGGACTCCAACGTCGCAGAGCGAGATCTGGGATTGCGTCGGCGAGCACATCGCGCTCGGCGTTGCTGCCGTAGAGGGCGACCACGGGGGCGTCGACGTCGCGCAGCCCGGTGAGCAGCCCGGTGACGTAGCGGCCGATCCCGCGCTGGCGAGCGGTCGGATGGTCGACCGGACGTGCGTCGACCAGCAGCGTCGACACGGTCAAGGGGCGTCGGATCCCGAGGTCGCCGCCAGCCGTTCGTCGAGGAGGGCCAGCTGTCGCTCGATCACCTGGGTGGCGCCGATCGCCGTATCGGCGTCGAGCCGCAGCCGCTCGGAGTAGCCGAGGAACAGCGGCAACGCCTGCTCCGAGCCCGACCGGACGTCGTGGTTGAGTTCGTTCACGGTTTCGCTGAGCTGGGTGACGACGTGGTTGATGTTCAACACCACCTCGCGCAGTGCAGCGACCTCTGCGGCCAGTGCCGCAACCTGGTCGCCGCGGATCCGACCCATCACCCCTTTGAACGATGCCACGTCGCGATGCTAGCCGTGCCCCCTCAGCGCCCGGCCCGCCGTCCGCACCGATGAGCCAAACGACGACATCTGGTCGGTTCGCTCATCGCAACAACCAGCGCATCTGCACCGATGAGCCAAACGACGACATCTGGTCGGTTCGCTCATCGCTCGATGGTCGGTTGGCTCATCGCTGGATGGAGGGTCGGGGCGTCGCCGAGGTGGTTAGCCTGCCGGCATGTCCGCTGAGACTCCGGTCGTCCCGTCCTCCTTGCGCACCAAGGTGGCGGCCCTCGTGCCCGACGGCGTGAAGGATGTTGCCCGGCCGGCGGCGCGCAAGGTCGGCCTCGCCGCACCGGCAGATGGTTGGTGGCAGGAAGCGGCGCCCGTCTGGAAGCGTCCCAAGGGTCGAGAACTCCGCGACCGTTGGTGCAACGTGTGCCGGTGGACCGGCTCGGCGTTCCTCGGTTCTCCCCATACCGAGTCGGCGAACTGTCCGCAGTGCGGATCGATCGCCCGTGACCGATTCCTCCTGTGGTGCTTCACCAGCAGATCCGGCAAGATGCGCGGCGCCCGGGTGATCGAGACCAGCCCTCGCCTCGGCGGCGAATACCGCACGTACATGCAGCGTTGGTTCTCGTACCGCACGAGCGACTTCGACCTCAGTGCCCACCGCGGCGACATCCAGCTCGACCTGCAACAGATCGACCTGCCCGACGCATCCGTCGACGTCGTCCTCACGCCCCACGTGCTCGAACACGTGCCGGACACCGATCGAGCGCTGGGCGAACTGTTCCGGGTGATCGCGCCCGGCGGGCGCATGTATCTCCAGGTCCCGCTCGTCTACGGGAAGACCTCGGCGCCGACGACGCCCGAGTTCCACGCCGACAACACGCCGGTGTTCTGGAACTTCGGCTGGGATCTCACCGACCGTCTGCGGTCCGCTGGCTTCACGACCACGGTCCTGGTCACCGAGGAGTACGACCAGGTGCTGCGAGGCGAGTTGTCGGCCCCCGATCCGCACGGCGACGGGTTCCACGTCGACACCCTGCTCGAACATGTCCGCGTCGATGACCTGACGCCGGCCGCCGACGAGGAACAGGCCCGCCGCATGGGCTTCGAACCCTGCTACCACTTCGCCACGTGGGAGTGCCTGCGTCCCTGAACTGCGCGCGCCGCAATGGAGCCCCGCTCACGTCGGTCCATCGAATCCGCATGGCACACTGGCGGCGTGCGAGATGGATATCGAGATCTGCGACTCTCCAACAGCGCCCCCGAGCGTCGAGCGGTATGGACTCACCTCGTACGGTATTTGGACCGCTGGATCGACTCCTCGTCACCGATACTCGACGTCGCATCGGGAACCGGCGACTTCCTCGCGGTGACGACCGCTCCGCGTCGCGTTGCGCTGGACATCGATCCCGCAATCGAATCGATCGGGATCGACGGTGTCGAACCGATCGTGGGCGATGCATGCGCAATGACCTCGATCGCAGACGAAACGTTCGGCACGGCGATGGCCTCGAACTTCCTCGAGCACCTGGAGTGGCATCAGCTCGAACCATGCCTTCGGGAGATCTACCGAGTCCTGATTCCCGGCGGGCACCTGATCGTCATCCAGCCGAATTTCAGGATTCGGCCCAAGCACTATTTCGACGATTTCACGCATCGCGCAATCCTCACCCACCACTCACTCCGAGACCTCCTGACGAGTTGCGGATTCGAGGTCGTGAGAATCGAGCCACGTTTCCTTCCGCTGACGTTGAAGTCACGCCTCCGCCACGGTCACATGCTCACACCCGTGTATCTCCGGCTTCCTTATCGACCGTTTGCCAGCCAGATGCTCGTCGTCGCGCGCCGACCCGAGATGAGCTCGAGTCGCGATGACTGAAGCCAACTCACCATCCACGTTGGACGACCGTTGGCTGGGCGCAATTCACGATCGCTTGAGTGCAGCCTCGGTGACCATGCTCTCGGCCGAGCCGTATCCGCATGTCGTCATCGACGATTTCCTTCCCGAGCACTACGCGGCGGCCTGCGCTCGTGCGTTTCCCACGCCGGATTCCCAGGACTGGATCCACTATTCGCACTACAACTCTGCGAAGTGGGGTCTGACCGACATCACGAAGATTCCGGCTCCGCTCGATGCCTTGATCCAGTCGCTGAACTCGGAGAGTTTTCTCGAGTCGCTCTCGGCCGTTTCGGGCATCGACGGGCTCCTTGCCGACCCCGCTCTTTCGGGTGGGGGCCTGCACATGACCGGCTCCGGCGGATTCCTCAATGTCCACACCGACTTCAGCACCCACCCGAGCAACCGCACCTGGCGGCGCCGCCTCAACCTGCTCTTGTACCTCAACGAGGATTGGGACGAAACGTGGGGAGGCGATCTCGAACTCTGGAACAGTGATGTGTCCGAATGTGTCGTGCGTGTCGCACCGACGTTCAATCGATGCGTGATCTTCGCGACCGACGAGCGCTCGTACCACGGGGTTCCCGACCGGCTCGCAACGCCTCCTGACCGATACCGATGCTCGGTTGCGCTCTACTACTTCACCGCAGAGGACCAGGAAGTCGGCCTTCGTGCCACGAACTACCGTCCTCGGCCCGACGATGGGCGCCGAGCCTGGATCATTCGCGCCGACAACTGGGCGCTGAGTCGCTACGCGAGAATCCGGGACCGCCTCGGACTGGATGATCGAGTCGTCGGTCGCTTGCTGGCCCCGCTCCAGCGCCGACCTCGCCGCAAGAAGTGAGCATGCCGCCGGCGGCGTGCCCTGGGCTCAGCGGCCGGTGATGCGGCGACGGACACACATCTTGATCATGTCGAGACCGAGCCAGAACGCCTTCACCTTGTCGCCGGTGACTGCGCTGTCGCCGACGCGAGGCTGGTACTTGACGGGAACCTGCACCATCGGTATCCGCTGTTCGACCGTGAGCAGCATCATCTCGTAACCGAATGCCGAACCGGTCGAGCGGAACTCGGGACGCAGTCGGTCGATCGCATCGCGTGTGAGCACCCGGTAGGTACAGCCCACGTCGGACAGGTACATCGTGTTGAACAACAGCTCGGTGAGTTTCGCGACGGCCCAGTTTCCCCACTTGAGGAACAGGCCCATGTTGGCCCCGCTCAGAATGAAGATCCGCACGGTCCGCGAGCCGAAAACCACATCGACGTCCGCAGTGAACGGCAAGAGCTTCAAGATGTCGTCAGGATCGAAGGTGCCGTCGGGCTCGCAGATACACACCATGTCGGCGTCGAGCGTCTCGGCGATACCCCGTTGGATCGCTGAGCCGTAGCCCTGCACGACTTCGTGGACGACCCTGGCCGACGTGTTCGCCACTTCACCAGCCGTGTCGGGATGGGCGTTGTTGTCGACCACGACGATGTCGTCGACGATGCCGAGCGCCTCGAATCCTCGGATGCATTCGGCGATGCTCTCGGCCTCGTTGTAGGTCGGCAGTACCACCGCCAGCGTGCGTCCGTTCCACATCGGCGGCAAGTCTGCCAGGTCAGCCGGTGGGAGCCATGGCCGATGCCGAGTCGTCGGCGGCGGCGAGCGGCAGGTAGACGACTCGGTCGCCGACGACGATGCGCTCGTAGCGATCGACGGGCATCAGCAGGTACGCCAGGTTTTCGTCGTAGCCCATGTAGATCACGGCGATGTTTTCCGGAGGGCTGGCTCCGACGGTGCGCTGGCGCTCGGGGAAGCGGATCGGCCAGAACGGGAACACGGCGCCAACGATGCGGTTGTCGCCAGCGAAGTCGACCGGCAACACCGCCCAGTAATCCCCGTAGATCCTGTCGATCCCCCGCTCGTCGAGCAGGTCGACGATCTCGTCGAGCTGGGCGTTGGGGTCGACGCCACGCTGGTCGAGGAACGGCTGGGTATTGGGTCGCACGAACCCGACCATCCAGATCGTGGCCACGAGCGCCAGCACGCCGATCACACGCCACGGCGGCTTCTGTCCGGCGAGTCGGTCGATCCCCGCGCCGAGGGCGATCAGCAGGAACGGGAACGAGATCATCGCATACCGGCCGTCGTTCGCGTAGATGAGGTTCGGGAGCAGCGCCATCAGGAAGAACACCGATCCGAGCACGACGAACAGCACGACGCGCCCGCGGGCGGTCGAGCGACGGGCGATCGACCAGAGCCCGAAGCCGGCGGTGGCGAGCAGGAGGAGGTACAGCGCCGGCCCCCAGACCTCGCCGTACCAGTTCAGTCCGGAGTCCTTCAGCCCGAACGCTCGTGGAAGAAGGTCGAACGCGAAGGAATGCAGGCGGTCGGTGTACGTGCCCGGCACCTTCACCGGGGTTTCGAGCGACGGCCATCCGTTGACGGCGTTCCAGAGCAGCAGCGGCAGGCAGCCGGCAATCGCGCCGCCGATCACGGTCAGCCACCCGTCGAGCCGCCGCCGCACGGTCCACAAGACCACGACAGCCATCGGGACCATCACGGTGAAGAACATCGGGTGAAGCCAGAAGGCGAACCCCGCGAGGATTCCGAACGCCGTGGTCTGCACACGAGACGGTCCAGGCGGGACCGCATCCATGATGCGAACCGCCGTCAGGAATCCGAGCGTCACGACCAACATGCCCGACGCATAGGCCGCGAAGGCGCCGATCGAGAGGATCATGAGCGCACCGGGGGCGACCCAACAGAGTGCCGCCGCGATGAAACCAGCCCGCTTGCTCGCAAGCCGACGGCCGACGAAATACAGAACCACCCCGGTTGCCGCCCACCAGAACGTCGTCAACAACTTCAGCACGACGAAGCTGTCCTGGCTGAAGAGCTCCCTGAACAGGGCATAGAAGTACGCCTCGAGCGGAAGGGTGTACACCGTTCCGCCCAGTACGACCGGAAGGTGTCCACCGACGATCTCGAAGGCCTCGATACCCACATACGCCTCGTCGGCGTTCATCGCCGCTGCAGGGGTGTCGAACAGCAGCCAGCGGATGGCGACACCTGCGACGAACCCGACGGCGACCGTCAACCACGTCAACGGGCCACGAAATCTCACGGGCGGTGCCGGAGTTCCGACACGGACCACCTCATCGGCCATCGTGATGCGTTCGGCCTCGACTCCGCCACGGTCTCCACCGACCACCACGACCTCGAGTCCGGCGATCCGGGCGCGGTCGCCGTCCGGCGAAGGCGGCGGAACATCCGTCAGGAAGATCACTCGGTCGCGCGGCGCCGCCTGTGCCGCCGAAACCGCCCGTTCGAGCCCAGCAGTTCGGTCCTCGACGGTCGATTCGTCGGACCAAGCGATGTACAACGTCGTCGCACCAGCCAGTCGATCCCGCGCCGCAATGGCGCAACCGACCGTCGAAGGGCGGCACGGGCGATCGGCGAGTTGCACCTCCCACCGGCGCTTGAATCGGGCGTGGGTCACCTGGCCGAGCGTTGCCGAGCGCGTGCCGGTCCCCTGCCCCCGCCGGTGCACGACCGGAACGTCGGCGACGAGACGTGTCCGCCGCCCGGTCGCCTCCATGCGCAACGCATAGTCGGAATCCTCGAAGTACGCGGGGTGGTAATGCCGGTCGAAACCGCCGAGTTGGAGGTGGTCCGCACGCCTCACCAGCCAGCAGGCTGCGGATGCGTAGTCGACGTCGCGACTGAAGATGTTGGTGCGATCGTCCTCCATCACACCCGGCCCACCGATCGGGGCCGTGAAGGTGTCGGCGAAGATCAGCTGTCCGGCCTCCTGCAGCGATCCGTCCTCGTCGAGGAACACCGGTGCGGCGATGCCGACGGCGGGATCCTCGAGTGCGGCGATCAGTGGTTCGAGCCAGCCGGCGCCGACGATCACATCAGGATTGAGGAAGCAGAGGTACTCGCCATGGGCGTGCTCGACGCCGTACTCGTTCCCGCCGGCGAATCCGAGATTGTCGTCGACCGCCAAGAGCCGAACGTCGGCCCGACCGGCGAGCAGGGGCGCGGTTCGAGTCGATGGATCGGACGGCAGGCAGTCGACCACGATCACCTCGTGGTCCACCGTGGTGTGCTGCGCAACGGAGTCGAGCGTGTCGAGCACGATCGGTCCCGTGCCATAGGTCACGACGATGATCGAGACGAGCGGTTGGTCTCTCGAGGTTCCCGCCTCGATCCCCAGAGCCTCGTTAGGAGACCGTAGCTGTATCGACATCTACGGCAAAAGGCTCGACCACCGCTGCGAGCAGGTCATTGTTAAAGCTGCCGTGCACCGGCCGGGCCGGGACGCATACCAGTCTCAGAGCGCGCTGCACCCAGGCGATGATGTCGTGATGAAGCGGGTGTAGACCGTTGCCCAATCCCAGTGTGACGGTGTACTCCCCTTCCTCTACCTCGGGCCAGGCGAACTCGAGCCGTAGCAGATGGTCACCCGGTGACAGCGGGGGCACAGCAATTCGGGACCCAAGCGTGTTCTGACCAAAGAGGGCGTTGCCCACACGATCGCGCACCAGGTACCCCCAGACCGGTTCAACTACATCGATACCGACGTCGGCGACGGCTGTGACTCGCAGGATGTCGCCGGGGTGGACGATTGGAGCCTCGCCGTCGAGACCCTTCCAATCACCGGCGGTCCGGCGCTCGACCCATAACCGCTCGATGTGCATGAGGCTGGGGTCCGACGACCGATCGACTGGAACATCGGTTGCACGTCCAACCGGTATGAGACTCGGGGTCCGTTCAGCGGCGCGCTGCGGTGCCACCGGCTGCGGCGAGGTCATAGCCGCACGGGAGCCAGTGCGCGTGGACCGTTCCCGCAAGCTGAGGGCCGTGTACGTCTCCACCGCCTCGAGGGGAGGACCGTCGAACACGACTTCGCCCTGGTCCATGACCATGCACCGAGATGACAGTCTCACTGCACTAGCTAGATCGTGGGTGACGATCACCATTGCACAATCAGACAAGCGATGCTCGAGGAAATCGAAACACTTCTGCTGGAAGAAGATGTCACCAACTGCGAGCGCTTCATCCACAACAAGGAGATCAGGCAGCACGTGGACGGCCGCAGCAAATGCGAGGCGGACATACATACCCGACGAATACGTGCGAACCGGCTCATCGATGAACGGCCCGATCTCGGCGAATGCTTCGACTTCCCTTTCGATGCTGTCGATTTCCTCCTCAGTCAGGCCTTGTATGGACGCGGCGAGACGAAAGTTCTGACGCCCAGTGAAGTCCGGATTGAATCCAGCTCCGAGTTCAAGCAGCGCCGACACCCGCCCGTGACGTTCGATCGTCCCCTCCGACGGCTGGAGGGTTCCCGTGACCATCTCGAGCAGCGTGGACTTTCCGCTGCCGTTCCTGCCGATGATGCTGATGCCGTCGCTCCGACCAAGTTCGAATGACACGTCCTTGACGGCTGGCACCTCGAAACAATGAGTGGGCCCGCGGCCGCGCCGATCCGAGATCGCCTGCATCACCCGGTGATGGGGGCGCCCATCGACCGCGATACGTCTTTGAGACGTTTTGGACCGAGAGCACGGGATCAGACGACATCGGCGAAGCCTCTCGCTGCCAAGCCGTAGATCTTCCATCCGACGATGAACACGAGGCCCGCACCGACCGAGTACCACATGAACGAGCTGAGATCAGGCAGTTCGCCCAGGAAAAGCAGATCCTTGGAAGCGGTGAGTGGCACGCTCAACGGCCCGACGTTCTCGACAAGCGGCTGCACGGAAGACGGCAGAGCCGAAGACGCGAAGAAGATCGGGCTCAAGAACAAGATCGACGTTGTGATCAGCGGAACAATTTGCTGCAAGTCGCGGAAATACGCTGCTCCAGCCGCAAGAACCTGAGCTATTCCCGTCGAGAGTACGACCAGGGGCAACAGCACGATCGGCAGCAGGACCGCTGTCAGCGGAGGAAACTCACGCTCCAGTATTACGTACATTGCGAAGAACGGGATGAGATTGAGACAAAGTGTGAACACGGCGCTGAGCGCCGCAGCGAGGGGCAGGACACGACTGCTCACCGTCGTCCGTTTTATCAACAGTGAATTGGACTGGACGAGAAACGTGGAGCCGTTCACAATTTCGGCGAACATGTTGAACAAGATGATGCCGGAGAACATGAGGAGTGCGTAGGGTCGGTCAGAACCGGGACCGCTCCATTTGGAGCCAAACACCTCCGAGAATACAAACCAGTAGATTCCGAGGAGTACCAGCGGATTCAGAAGCGTCCAACCGGCGCCGAAGAGCGATTCTCGGTAACGCTGATCGATCTGTCGGCGAGCGAGTTTCACAACGAGCTGGAGTTGTGTGGTACTGCGATCGCTGCGCGCTCGAGATGAGATCCTTCGCAGTTGCGAGCTCATGGGAAGTCTCGTTGTGCGCCCTGGATGGTGAGCATGCGATGCATACACGCCGAGTCGGGTTGCTTCGCAACCCCCTCAGCAAACTTGGCAAACTCGGCTGCAGCGGAGTCCCAACTCGGCCAGTCACTCGCCGTGAGAAGGGCATCATGCTGAAGTTGGGAAAGGAGCCGCTCGTCCCGCTTGAGTTCCCGTATCGCGTCGACGACGGCGGTCTCGTCGCCCATGGCGACGACCAGACCATTCCTCCGGTCCACAACATACTCCTCGTGCCCAGTTACGTCGTAGGTAACCACAGTACCGCCGCAGTGGAACATCTCCAGCGGTGGACCGTACATGCCTTCCACTTGGCTGAGCTTCAGCAGGACATCACAGGAGCGGTAAATGAGCGGAGTCAGTTCCATGCCTACCCGCTCGAACACGCGATCAGCCATGACTCCAGCTTCGCCACCGTTTCCGGTCATGAGCCAAACCTCATCCGCCCCTCCGGCCCTCGCCAGCCTCACGGCCGCATCCACGTTCTTCATCGGGATGGAAAGTGGGCCCTCGACCAACACTCGCATGTGCCCCTTGCGCCGGTCTGCGAACGCCGGACCAAAAGGGGTGTATACGTCTTTCCGCACGCCATTGCGCACGAGGAATGACGGAGCCTTGTGCCGCAGTGCCAGGTAGATCTGCATCCAGGACGCAATCGTCACAATCGGAATGCCGAACGTATACGTGAGCTCGGCCAGGGGTTGCGCCCACCGATCCTCGACTGACCCCCCGTAGAATCGAGCCTCGATCGACTGCACCAGGTAGAGGTCGTGCCGGGCTCTGATTCTCGGCAACTCGAACACCGTCGGCCACCAAGTTGCAACGGCGAGGTCGTACTCACACGAGGACGCCTCGTCGATGCTGCAGATCTCGAGCCGCTCGAGTGCCGGGTGCCAGGGGTCGAGGTGGTGGTCAACGGTCAGGGCTGCCAGAGTCACATGCCACCCCAGGTCCATCAGGTGATCCGCATACTGCAGGATCACGTAGGTGCCTCCGCTGATCCCGGTGGAACCGACGAGGAACACGACGCTCCTCTTGTCACGGGGACCCGTATTCGTCACGCAGTATCGAGAGAAGTAGTCGTGGAGATACGGATCGTCGGAGTTCATGATGAAGCTTCCGCCCGATAGTGCGCGATGAGTGCCGCAGCCTGCACCGGTAGCCAGGAGGCGTAGCCAGCCGGCCAAAGTGAGGAGATCGCCGCAGGATGCGTCTCGGCACCATCCGGCAGGTCGAGAAAATCTCGGCTGACTCTCGACTTGGCATAGGGCGTTTCGTTCAATACGCCGAACGTATCGTCGTGGGCGCTCTCGAACCAGATATCGCAGACCCCCGGGAGCGGATTCGAGTAGTAGCGGCGCAGCAGGTCCTGCAGACCGGACCGGATAAGTCCGGTGGTTGCGCCGACCGAGACCATCCACCGAGCGACCGCCGGTGCAGAATCGAGCACTCCGGCCTGGAAGGCAACGATGAGCCCGTCGGCGCGGTGATGCTCGAGCGGGCCTTCGGGCATGACTCGCCCGTCGGCAAGTTGTTCGTAACCGTGGACGGTTGGGATCAGCGGAGTCCATGCCGCTTCGACTGCTGCTGGCGGAGACACGTGGTCGAAGGATTCGCCAAGGTTGCCGTCGAAGACCACGGCGTGCTTACTCGAATTGGCAGGTTGCGGATTGAGGTACGGGAACAGGCCGAAGTAGACCCCGTGGAACTCGACATCGGGGAGCAGGTGGCAAAGGTTGTCTTGGATCGTTCCCCGCCAGCCGATATCTGCGACGAGTGTCGAAGCCTTCCCGATTCCACGGTCCGCCAAGTACGACGTGAGAAGCGACCTGTTGCGGTCGAGTGATTCCAGGATTCGCTTCGATACGGCGCGGTCAGCGAGGAACTCGCTCAGCTGCTCATTGCGGGAAACGTCCATGAGGACTTCGTCGGTGGCCAAGCCGAACATTCTGAGGTCGTCCGCGTAGTCGTCGGCGTCCAAGCCGAGCGACACCAGGAAACCCCTCGGGCTCTGATTGCTGTATTGGCTCCACATACGCATCAAGTCGGCCCGATCGAGCGACCGGAGCGAAGGACCGAAGGTCGAGCGGCGACTGACCTGCAGGTGACGCGGCTGTGGAACGTCTCGGCCAGCGAGGATGGGACCGACCACCTCGTGGACACGTCGCAGAAAGTTGCCCTCGCGACTGACGTAATAGACCTTCTCGACGTCGGTTTGTGCCGCCTGCTCGATGACACCGGCCACGTGCGCCACGGGGAGTACGGAAGAGATGACTCCGGCGGCGAAGGCCCGCTGCTCGGCCATGGTGCTGGAGTACGTCGAGTTCCGGACCCGGGCGAGCTGAGCCAGATCAGCTTCCAGGGACTCCACAGCGCCCGTGTACCACCGACGGGAAAGGGATCCAGGTGGGGGGTGAGCGTGGGTCTCGTCGTGCTGGTAGAGCACGGCGCGATCGTTCTCGAGCGCTCGTTGCACGTCCGAGACGGGATGATCCCCTATGTGAACATGCCGATCCGGTGGGGCGCCGTACACCGCCTCTACCGCCGCAAAGGCCGTACCGAGACGCTTTGAAGCGCCCAGCTCACAGGACACGTGGATGTCGTCGATCCCCAGGTTCAGCCCGTGATGGTCCAGGACTTTCGACAGACCATCGGCGCCGATGTAGAAATCGGAGAGCACGGCGAGTGAGCGCCCGGAGCGCGGTGCGTCGCTCAGCCGTGCAATTAACGCCGTCATTGCCCCGACAGGAACGGTTCCTGCGATCTCATCGGCGATCTCGGCTTCGACGACCGACGCAGTGAGGCCACTCCGATCGTGCGCTTCGATGCCGAGGCTGTCCAGCCATCTCTCTACGACCTGGTGAATCTCGTACTCCTCGTCGTCGGCGCTGAGTGCGAGTTCGCTCTCGGCCTCGACCCGCGCCTTGTAGAGCTCCCAGACGCTCCAGCGCGGTGAGCCCAGCTCGAGCCACAGCCGGCGCGCACTGGCAACCTTCGCAGTGTCCGCCGGCCGAGTGCGCTTGATGAGGGTGTCCCAGAGGTCGAAGGTCACCAGATCCGTCCAGATGCTCGATCGCCTCGACCGGAAGCTTCACTTCTCGACCGTTCGGCTCATGAAGCACGGCCATCGGCGACAGCGAGCGCCGGGGGCCCGCGCCAACACGAAGGTGGTGAGGACTTGAAGTGCGAGGCGTTGACGGCCCTTCCATCGTGGAGTCCGACTCGCAGATAATGCACGAGCGGGATTACGGCACCCGCCTGCACATCACTGTTCGGCGCTGCCCCATGCGCTGTCGAACCAGGCTGGGGATCGTCGCCCCGGCGCATCGGTCGCGGGATAGAACTCGAGCGGATCGACCTGCTTCGCTCTCGCGTCTGGATGCTGGTCGAGATACCACGGCCCATCGAAGAGAGGCGACGGGTCGAACCCTCGTTGCCAACCAAACTGGCGATAGTGGTCGAGCGGGGTCAGCGAGCCGCCGGGTGACCCGTAGCGTCGTGTGTAGAAGTCGGGATCGAAGACTTCGAATACCTCCTGGAGAGGAGAGTTCATCGACGGTGCGGCCATGCCGGGAGCCGCCGGTAATACCGATTCCGACCGACAGCTCGCTTGGCTGCGAACGAGATGTTTCGCATCCACTCCGGAAGGTATGGAGCGCTCGCACGAGCGATCGCGTGAATGCGGCGCAACTCGTAACCGGCTCGACGACGAAACCCAAGGGCCAAACGGGCGGCACCCTCTGGTGGGGGTCGGTCGTCGCCGAAGAGATCGGCGGTCGGAGGCAAAGACATAGTCGGGCGCAAAGAGAGTACCGTCTGCGATGCCGAACTACTGGCAGGCTGCGGTCGGTCTACGTGGCGGAATGGCGGGTTAGCGCAGCGGGCTATGGAGCCAGCACGGCGCGCAGCACGAGAGAATCACTGTTCATGCCCCAATCAGCTCCCGAGCAACGCTCATCGGTCCCGGTGCGTGGCTTCTGCGGTGCAGTGTCAGGTGCGGCCACGACCGCCCGCTCCTGGTGGCCGCTCGCGGCGATGTGGTTCGCGCTCAGCGTCGTCTCTGCGGTACCGCAATGGCCGGGTGTCTTCACCGTCGATTCGCAGGCGATGTACCGGAGCGGGCTCGAAGGGAACGTCAGCGATTGGTATGCGCCCCTGCACACGGCCGCTGGGGCGCCACCGGACGCCTCGGCATGCCTGTCTGGATCATCACCATCGCCGGAGTCGGCCTCTTCGTCGCGGCGGTGATGGCGGTCCTCTCATTGAGGCTGGCGCCCGTACCGACCGCAATGTCCGCCGCAGTTGTCATCCTCTGGCCACCGGTGTTCGGACTCCTGAGTTGGGTTGGCCGTGACGTCTGGTTCGCGAGCTGGCTGCTTCTTGCCATTCGGGCCACATTTCGCGCCAACCGGACGAGACGTTCCTACGGATTGTCGGCGCCGCCGGGATGTTCGGCCTCCTCGCAGCAGATGCTCGTCAGAACGGCGTTCCCGTCTTCGTCTTCGTCGTATTTGCCGCAGGGGCGACCTGCTTCGCCGCGTCGAGCGGAAACGGACCACTCTTTCGGTCGTTCTGCTCTCTGGTTCGATTGGTTGGATCTCGCTGTCCCTCGCTCAGGCGACCGTCGTGCGGGAAGATCATCACCCTGAACAGTTCTTGTATCTGAACGACCTTGCCGAGCTGACCGTTCGAACGGGACGAACCTGGCTTCCGATCGAGGTGTTTCCATCTCAGGACTCTGCGACACTTGATGAGTTGCGAGGCCCCACGATGCTGGGTGACGCCGTCGCGACCGGCGTGCTCACGCCCATGATCTACGAAGATCAGCCCGGGAGTGGTGAGATCAATGGCCGACTCCGGACTCGTTGGACCAGCGCCATCGGATCTGCGCCCGGTGCCTACCTGCAATCCCGGACCGATCTCTACGTCCGTCAGCTCGGCTTGACCGGCCTTTCGGATATTCCATTTTATGGCAGTTCCGACGACCTCGACTGGTACCTCAGCTCGGATTTCCAGCAGCGTTGGCCGATGATCAGCGACGAGCACCGCGTGCTTCTTCGGCTGAGCGAGTCCGACACGGGCCGGTTGGCGTATGCTCCCGCGCTCTACCTCGGCGCCGGCCTTCTTGCGAGCGCCGTGCTCGCAAGGATCGACCGGCATAGAGCGCTCTGGGCCATGGTGTTCGCGATGCAGGTGGCCCTGCAGCTAGGTCTCTACTTCACGGCCCCGGTCGTACGCTTCCGCTACCAGTACTTTCAGGTGGTGTTGGGACTCACGTTGGTGATACTTGCGATCCAGGCGTGGCGAGTCCATGCGGCGCGGCCCGGAGGCGGTGACCGAGCCAGCGCGGGACGGTCGCCGGTCAGCGCGATCGGCAGCTGAAGCGGGTGGACAACAGCTACGATCCGACGGATGGAGGCGTCCGAAACCATACCGTTCAACACGTGTGACGGAAGAGCTGGCCTGGTGCAGGTTGAACCGACGTCGAGTGGCACCGGATGGGAGGTTCATAGAACGACCTTCGAAGCCGACGAATTCGATCGAGACCGCCGTTCATCGCCGTGGTCCGGACACCGATGGTTCGCCTACGACCTGATCAGATGGATGAAGCCGTCCAGCATCGTCGAACTCGGCACTCACTTCGGATGTTCCTTCTTCTCGTTCTGTCAGGCCGTGCGAGATGGCTCGCTACCAACCAGCCTGACAGCCGTCGATACGTGGCAAGGTGACGACCATGCGGGTCGCTACTCAGACGACGTCTACGACCTCTTCCGCGCAAACCTCAAGCACTTCGAGGAGTTGAACGTGACCGTCAAACGGATGACGTTCGACGAGGCGCTCGCGGAACAGCCGCTGGGCTCGGTCGATCTCCTCCACATTGACGGATTCCATTCATACGAAGCGCTCGAACACGACCTCACGACCTGGCTTCCGACGCTCAGCGACAATGCGGTCGTGCTCCTCCACGACATCGATCCCGCATCGGGGTACGGCTCGGCCGACACTGGCGAGAGCTGACCCAGCGATACGAAGCATCCAGTTCCTCCACAATTTCGGTCTCGGCGTGCTGCCGATCGGCGAGAGCACCGCCCGGCTGCTCCTGAGCCCGGACTTTCGGCACGTGATGCCGATCTACGAGGTGGAGGCCGCGCGGGATCTCGCTGCGATGCAGGTCGAGGACCTTGCAGCCATGCTTCGAGGTCGAGATGACGCGATCGCCGCCCAAGATGCACTCATCGCCGACCGCGATGGAACGATTGCATCGCTGACGAAGTACATTGACGAACAGCGAGCCGTGATCGAGTCGCAGGACGCTCTGATCAAGGATCGGGACGAAGCCATCACCGCCCAAGCCAGGTACATCGATGAACAGGCCGCCTTGATCCGGTCCCAAGACGCATTGGTGGCCGAGCGCGCGAACTGCTCAGGCGCCAGGCAGAAGAATTGACACGACTCCAGCTCGACCGCTGAGGGTATGACGATTCTCCCCCGTCGGGAGGTCTCCGCTCCAGGAAGTTATCGGAGCACTCACCACGCCGAACCACACATCTGCGGATCCACCGTGTCGTTAATCCCAACGCCCTGCCCAACACGCTCTTGCGCTCGAATTACAGCTGGCGGCACACCGCAGTCCGCAGCTTCCTCGATCACTCGAGCACCAACGAGGCGTGGACCGGAGCGGATCTCCAAGCGGACCCAGTGGTCAACGCCCCGCTGATGGTAACGCCGGAACGATGTCCAGACGGCCGTCGACTAGCTTCTCGACGATCATGCGACGCCACCGGGCTCTGACGAGGCCTGAGCCGTGCCCTCGACGACGACTGCGCCGGAGGTGGCTGGTTCCACACGCAAGCGGCTTCTGCTGCACTGCGGAGATGGTTCGCTGATGGAGCTCGGACGATCTCTCGTTGCGATTGTCGGCGGTCTGCTGTGTCTCACAATTTGGCTCGTCGGCACCGCTCGTCGTCTCGGAAGCTGGCGCTCGGTCGCTGATGAGACCGTCGCCTCGCTCCGACGCCCTGCTTGCTTCGTCCTGACCCTCCTGGCTACGGGTGCGGTCGTCAGCGTGGTCATGCTGGCACTGATGCCGGTGTCCGTCAGCTCGGTGATCGACGGCTCGACAGCCATCGTCGTCGATCCGCCGAACGATGCAAAGGTTGGCATTCCGCGAGAACTAACATCGAGATATCAGCGGCCTCACCCGGGCTGACGATCACGGTGCCACGGCCGGTTGCGCTCGGACTGTCTGGGAGACTTCCTGGTGTCGTCGCAACCGGATGGCAGGTCTCGCCGGACGATCCGGCAGTGCTGACGGCGCTGGAGCCCGACGCAACGTTGCTGATTCGCGGGTTGTTCTCAGCTGTGGACTTCCTCGTGTCGAGTGACGCTTCCAACAACGCCCAGTTTGCAGTCGAAGGTGTCGGCTCGACGTCGGTCGATGTGAATGATGTGCGCGGGGTTCGCGTCACCGCCGCTCAGGAGGTCAACGAACGCAAGAAGTCGCTGTGGTGGCTGACAGGCGATGTTGGGCTAGTTCAGCCAGCTGATGTGGCCACAGCATCAATGGCATCGTGGATGTTGAGGTGTCGACCGACACGGACGCGTCTGGGCGCATCACGACAGTCCATGTGTCACGGGCCGACGCAGTGCGAACCCTACTCGCAGAGTCTCTGCAACTGGCGCAGGTGGTGCTGGCCGCCCTAGCGGTGTTGGCAGCGGTTGCGCTCGTCGGTCATGGCGCAAGTCCTCGGCGGCTTGGAACCCAGGCATACGCCGGCTTGCGGACGCTTTGCTACGGAGCTGCGTTGTCGATGTTGGTCGTCGGCGCTGCCAACTACGTCGTCTCCGTGGAGTGGGCGGTCTGGTTCATCGTGCCGTTGTGCGCAGTTGGCAGCTGGCACTTGTCGCAGCCAGCCGTTTCGTTCACCGACGACAACGTCGTCACGAAACAAGCCCAATGGCAACCGACGGGCGTACCGATTGCTATCAGCATCGTCACGACGACCTGGCTGGTCTGGTACTTGGTCTCGCAGCGGTGGGCAATCGGTCTTCTCCAGACCGATGTGATGGACACGTTCAACCTCACTGCGCTGTTCTGGGGCGAATCGGCGAGATCGGCGTCGACGGACTTTGGGAACGGTTTCCGCTTGCTCGACTACAGCGCCCGTGCAGCGACATGGGGTCCGTTTCTCGAGCGTCCGTCCGACGCCGTCGTGTTGATGCGTCTCGCCGGGTTCGCCCTGCTGGCAGCGCTCTTGGCTGGCTACTGCGCCCGGACCGGGCACCGACGCTGGATACAAGTCTTGTGTGCCGTGCTTGTATGCGGCAGCGCCAGCTTCACATCTCTGTACGCAGAGGGGTACATGACTCGGGAGGTCTTCGTCACGTGGACATTGATAGGGCTGCTCGTGATTGCACATCAGATCCTCGATGCAAAGCGCGATGCGAGCGCTTGGTGGTGCGTCGGTACCGTGTGCGTGGTGCCACTTGCCATGGTTCCGCCGTATTGGGTGATCGGCCCCGCTCTGGTCTTGGCGCTGCTCGGCTCAACCCGTCTGCGAGTCGTTCGCGATGCATTCGATTTATGGAAGTCTTCGCTGTTGGGGTTCCTTGCTGCATTCATTGCGCTGGGCATACCCAACCTGGTTTGGCTCAAGAATGTGTCTGACGCCGAACGCTACGTCGAGTCATTGAACCTGCTTGTCCGGTATACAGGAATTCCGTTATGCGACAGCCCGCTTGCCGGCTAGCATGCTGGGAACGATTCCCTTTCACGCCCAATCCGCATATGTGATTGGCGCTTCGGAGTTTGCGATCGGGCCATTCAGAGTGAGTTCGGATGTGCTGGCCGGCCCATGGTGGACGCTCGTCTTCGGTGTGGCGTTCGCCGTCGGCCTGAGCGCCGCAGTCTTCGCAGGCGTTCGTCGGACGGCGCAGCCGGCCGAGGCGACTGTTGCGAGGCTGTGGGCTGCCGTGATCAGCGTGTACGTCGGCGGCTTGGTCGTACTCCGATTGACACAATGGGAGTCGCAGACCTACTTCACCATGATGTGGTTGTGGACGCTCGCTCCGGTGACCATCGGCGTCGCATTCATAGCGATGGTAGACGGCGTTCGGGTGACGAGTCCTCGCCGACCGCGAGCGATACCGATTCTCTGCGCCGTGGGGCTGGTATCGGTGGGCGGCCTGAACCTGGCGGTTTCAACTGCCGAAGCCTCGTTGTGGACCGCCTCCGCAACGGACCATCGAGCGGCCGCTTGGCACTACGACTTGGCCGAGCGACTCCAACAGGCTTCGACCGCCGTATGGGACGGCTCGCTCACATCGGCAGGGCCCGTGTTCGACCGCAGCTCGATCAGCCGTCGGATATGACGGGAACCGACGACGACCGTGTATTGATTAACGGCCTGGTGTCGGTTCTGGAGTCGAATGGACTTCGGTGTGGGAACTGCATTCGCAACGCAGATGTCGGATGGGTGTATCCCGAAGTCACTGGGTCGCCCGACCGATCGCTGTTGGTCGTCGGCTCTAGGACCTGCGAAGATCGACCTGAGCTACTCGTGGGCCGAGCGTTTGCTCTCTGCGCCAGTATCGCGGACTAGTTGCGGTCACCACACCGAGAGCCGCATGGAACGCTGAGGTGAACACGGCTAGCGGTACCGGAACTCCAATGCGAGTAAGTCGAGGCCGGCGCGAACCCGAGACATCATGGAGAGCTTGGAACCATCTACATCTCGCCACTCCTTGAGCGGCACCTCCAGAATCGCTGATGGCGCGAGCGACTCCTCAGCACGAAGCATGCGCAACAACAATTCAACGTCGAATGACCATCGCGATGTAAACTACCACGCGCCAGACCAGAAGAAAGCGCCGAGTGGTGCGCATCACCTTCAATCCGCACTGCGTATCGTAGACCCTCAGTCCGAGCAGAAGAGAGGCGACCGTCGCAAAAACTCTCCCTTGGATATGTCGAACTCGGCTGCGATCAATCTGGTGCCCGAGCAATACGACTCGAGATCCGAGGACGACGTCGATGGATTCCGACTTGACCACGATGTCGACGAGGCGATTGAGTTCGTTGACCGGCGCAGCAAGGTCGGCGTCAAGTAGGCAACGACGCTCGCTCCTGCGCCTATAGCGTGCAGCAGACCTTGACGAACCGCTTCCCCCTTGCCACTGTTCTTAGCCAGTCCGAGGGCCGATACAGTTGTTGGATACTTCGCAGCGGCATCTAGCAGCAAATCGCCGGTGCCGTCGTCGGAGCCGTCGTTGACGAACAATAGTCGAATGGTTGGGAGAGTTGACGGACGATTAGGTCCACATCGAGGCGCTGTATCTCGTTGTAGCACGGGATGACAACGGTCGCCCCGGCCAGCGAGGGGTAACGAGTTCGCGCTTCTGCGCTGACGCTCGGTCATTTGTCGTGGACACACACGGCCCAGTAGGACAGCCCAGGCAAGAAAACATGGCGACGAGATGCCCAGAGCGACAGGCGCGAATCGGCCTGCAGAACTGACCCGATCGCTGCGGTGGTGAACGGGCTCGCGTTCCAGCCTCCGACTCCAATGGCATCGTCATCGTCTGAGATTCGTCGTGTCTTGTCGAGGGCTACCTGCAGCAACCGGACGGGCAGCAGCGACAAGAAGAGACCGCCCTCCAACACGATGCGCAATCCCGATGTCGCCAGGAGATTCCGGCAGGCTGCGGGCGAATATCTTCGCCGGTGATCGAGTTTGGTGTCGTGGTGCGTGAACAGCGCTTGGTACGCGGGGACCGTGATGATCGCTTGACCGTCGAGTGCGAGCCGCGATGCAACCACAGAAGCCAGAAAGCCGTTGTCGTCATCGATGTGCTCAAGGACATCGAACATCGTCGCCAGATCGAACTAACCGGTCGGCTCGTCTGCAGTGAACTCTGTCGTTGGCCACTTAGCACTGAGCGCAGCCACGTCGTCTTCGGAATAGTTGATATCCCAACAAGTGATCGTCGACCCGAGGGGTAGGTACTCGTTGGGCTGAGTGCCGAGCCACGCATCACCAGCCCCGATGTCGAGGAGCCGAACACAGCGGTCGCTAGCTGACTTCAATATGAGACGCTTTAAGAACTGGGCACGGGCCAGCTCCCAAGGATGCCGGTTCCCAGACCCGACGCCTCGCTCCCGGAGATCCATTCGGCGAACGTTACCGGTCCCGGAGCGCCACCCGTGCGCGGACCCGGCTTGTGGGGTCCGGTTGACGGAGAAGATCTGACGGTACGAGGTTGGACAGAAACTCGAATTCCGCGGTTAGCTCGGCCGGACCGCGTCGGTGGCGAGTCCAGCACTCAGTCTCCGCCGAGAGTCGATGACGATCGAAATCTGCGCTTTGTCGCTCGAAAACTGAACCGTCGATCTTCCGCTCGCCACGTTGGTTGTCGGTGTCGCTGGTAGTAGTCCGGGTGCTGGGGGGCGTAGATGCCGCAGTTGAGGAGCCGGAAGCTGACGGCTTGAAGCGTGGGACATCGGCGTGATGGCGGATCCAGCCGAACATCGCTGTCAGCGTGGTCTCGAACACCCACCCAAAGCCATGAACGGCGGGTTCGACCTGAGGAGCCAGCGACTTTGTTCGCAGCGACGACACGAGCTGGAACAACAGGTTCCAGGCGCCTTGCTGAAGGGAAAGTAGCCGACTTCGTTGATGATGATGACCCATAACGTCAGAGCCGGGCGAACTCGACGGGCAACTTGGCGAGTCGTGGGCTCGGGTGCGGAACGTGCCCGGAGACGAGCGCCGCGACTTGTTGACACACGGCGGGCTCGTGATGCCCGTCGAAGTGGTCGCCGGCCTGCCCACCGTTGTGCGCAAGTTCGCCAGTACCTCAGCGATCTGCTCCTTCGGCATCCCCTTCGCAGCGAGACCTGGAATCACCGCCCACATCCTCCACAGGCATCACACTCCAACCTCGACTGTTCATTTTCGAGCGCCGCTACAGACCACAGTTGGTAAGCGTCGTCGACAACGAGAGCAAATCAGCGGTGCACCGGAGAGTCCGAAGTCCTCGTTCGTCTGCTCGAGAGTTACACGTATCGCGGAGCAAGTCGCACGACCTCGTTACGGAACTTCGAAACAACACCTTGACATCATGGTCATCGGTCGAGCAAGGACTAACGCTCGCAGTCAACAATGTCCACCAGATCAGAAGCGGACCCGCCCCTGAAACCAATCGTCTAGGGTGCCAGCATGCCCAACGAGGCGGTTCCCATTCGAGACATGGATGACGAATGTGCGGCGGAAGCGATCGTCGAGCGACTGCAGGATACCTTCAAGGAGTTGGTCTTCAGTGCGTGGGATCAGGACTTCCTGCTGACCGAAGAAGGCCGAAACGGCATGCGCGCCGCCCTTGTGGACCGCTACCTAGCATCGCGTCGCCATGCCGTGACATGGCTCGACAATGTTGTCGGAATCTCAGGAAAAACGTGGTGGAGGTCGGCTGCGGGACTGGATCGAGCACGGTCGCACTTGCCGAACGCAACGCAGCGGTGTTCGCAATCGACATCGACCAACCATCCGTCGCCGCAGCAGAGTCCCGGGTGCACGCTCATGATGTCGATGGCGTCTCGATAGCGCAGTGCGAAGCCGAGGAGATCCTCCAGGTTGCGCTCTCGCAGAAGGCGGACCTCTACGTGCTCTTCGCTGTGCTGGAGCATCTCACGAGCAGGAGCGGTTCGACACCTTGCACCACTTGTGGAACGCATTGGAACCGGGAGGCGCCCTCGCGATCATCGAGACGCCCAACCGATTGAGCTACTTCGACAGCCACAGCAGCGAACAGGATTTCGTTCATTTACTGCCCGACTACCTAGCATTCCAGCTTGCCAAGGAGTCGCCTCGCCAGGCGTACCGAGACGTCATGGAGCGGGCGGCTCGCACCAACGATCCGGCGCTGGCTCATCAGCTCCGTATCCGTTTCGGCCTCGGAGCGAGCTTCCACGAGTTCGTCGCCGCGATCGACGATCCTTTGGAGGAGATAGTGATCGCCGACGGCTACGAGGACGAAATTACGTCGTGGTTCGGGATCAACCTCGAGGAACTCACATTGCTCGAGTACATGATTGAGCGAAATACTGAAGTCCCGATGGCGTTTGCTCGTCCGGTCTTGAACATGGTGCTCCGCAAGCCGGCGGATCAAGCCCAAAGGGCCGATGCGATTTCGAGGAACAAGTTGCGTCGACGCCAGCTCTACACTACGTATGCGCGTGCCCCTCGGGATTGGAGAGCAAGAACAGAAGAGCTCACCAACGTGATCGCCGCTCAGGCTGACGAGATCGACCAGTTGCGAACCGCATTGCATCGATCAGGCAAACGCCGGTGGCCGGCATCAACACGTCTCCGAGGAGTCATCGAAGGTCTGCGTTCATAGCACTGGCCTGTGGTCCATGCGTCATGAGCCCCTTCCTCACTCGGGTTCACGCCGACCAGCAAGGCTGCGAGTCGAGCCTCGGTCTGCGAGACTTGCCAGCCATCGACCGTTACGATCCTCCCCTCACTGAAGTCACGATGCATGAACTCCTCCAAAGCGGAGAGGAATGCGACTGGATCGGGCACCTCGATGCCCCGACTGGTAGGGATCAGTCCGAGCTCTGCAATCTCCCAGTCCGCGCTCGCCTTCCCGCCCTCGTCGAGAAAGGCCTGCCCGAAGCTGCGGGCGAGCTCGGCGTCTGCGAGCACATCTGTGAGTAGACGAGGATTCGTCGAACGATCCCCGCAACCGACGAGGAGCCCCAATGCCGCCGTGCCACCGAGGGTTAAGAATTCACGACGGTCCACCGCTACGACCTTTGCACGGCCAGGTGATCCGCAAGCCGGAGGGCCAGAGCCACGATGGTCAGCGTCGGATTGGCAAAGCCGGCAGTCGGAAAGACTGCGCCGCCCGCCACCCACAGCCCGGTGACGCCGTGGACTTTGCAGTCTGCGTCAACGACTCCATTTCGCGGTGAGTCAGCCATTCGTGCTCCACCGAGGTGGTGCGATGCCGGCCCCACCACATCGAGCAACGTCTCGACATCGCGAGGCGCCGTTCTCAGCCGTCCCAAGTGACCCGCACCAAAGGCAACGGCGACGATGTCAAGCGTGGTCTCCAGACTCCGTCGGTCATCGTCCGTAAAACGCCAATCGAGTTGTAGGCGCGGCAGCCCGGTCTCATCGATCTGCATCTTGTCGACAGAGATACGACTGTCCGGATTCGGTGCCTGCTCGAGCACGAGGGAAACATGACCGAACATCTCAGTGAGATCTCGTGTTTCCGCAATTGTGCCTGCGACGCCGACGACGGGAGCGATGCTTGCGGGATCTGCAAGTGCAGACATGGCTCCGAGGCCCTGCAGCCCAGGAACCGAGAGTGCGCCATAGCTACCCAGGAGCCCATACCTACGACGGGTCTCCGGATCCAGTACGAAGTGGCCGCGCCAACGATGGACTGCCGATGCAAAGTCAGCAGTACCGACACCGAAGAATTCGACATCGGTAAGTCGCCCGAGGAACAGCGTCGGTACTTCCCAGACGATCGGATGTTCCATAAAGAACCTGCCGACCAGATCCTGTGCGTTCCCAATGCCCGACGATTGCACATCATCGGATGCCAACATCAGGCGACTGGTCTCCAGCGCACCAGCGGCGAGGACGGTGTCTGCCGCCTTCACCGGTACGGTCCTACCGGTAAGGTCACGCACCTCGACGCCTGTGACGCGACCATCCGAGTTGGAATGGATTCGGTTGGCGCGCGCTTCGGTTACGACGGTGACATGGCGACTTGAAATCAGCCGTGGGCCGTACGTCGGACCGAACCGGGTAGGCGGGCTGTACTGGAAAACCGCAGGTCTGATCGGTTGGAAGACAGCAGGCCGCTCTATGTCCGACGAGTCCGACCAGACGTCGGCCCGGTAGTCGTAGGGTCCGAGTTCGAGCAAGCGGTGCGCTGCCTCGTAGTGGATGTCGAGATCGTCCCGCCCAATCGGCCACCCCGAGTGCGGTATCCAAGAGCGCTGCTGGAAATCCTCTGGCTCGAGGGGTCGGCACACGCCCGTCCAGTGACCGCTGGTTCCTCCCAGTCCCTGCAGACGCGTCCCGAGGATCGGGTACTCGTTCCCGAGGTTCACTCCATCCATGGTTTTCGCATCGATCGATGGTTCATCACCTCCAGCTTCCAGCAGCAGAACGTCGACCCCATGCTCCTCTAGTCGCAGCGCCGCAGCGATGCCGGCCGGGCCACCGCCAACGATGCAGACATCGACCTCGAGACCGGCCGCTGGAAGGTCCGTTGCGATGAGTTTCACATGCCGATTCTACGAACGCCGCACGCAAGGCCCGACGGCGGCAGCCAACGACTCAGACCCGTTCAGCCGACGGGTGGACCTGCGTCGAGCGAATCCGGTCCAGCCAGCCCAACAGCACGGCCACTGCACGAGGATCGTGGCGCAGCCGGTGGCCGGCACCTTCGAACAGGCTCAGCTCGGCGCTGCCGTGGGCGTTGACCAGCTGGCGGGCGTCGGACACGGGGACGCTGTCGTCCTCCTCGCCGTGCATCACCAGTAGCGGACGCGGCGCGAACCGGCGGGCTGACGCCACCGGACGGAACCGGCGGAACTCGCGCGTCCACTCCTCCACCGACGGCGGGAAGTCGCGGCTGTGGATCGCTCCGATGTCGCGGGCATGCTCGAGGAAGCGGCGGGGATGATCGGCCCAGTCGTCGAAATCCGCCCGCGGACTCAACAGGCCCGCAGCCGAGACCCTCGGATCATCGGCCGCTACGCAGATCGCGATCGAGCCACCGGTGTTGGTGCCGAGCAAGATCACCCCTGTGGGCTCGTGCAGCGTGAGCAGGTGCGAGATGGCGTTGCGCAGATCGTCGACCCAGCCCTGCAGCGAGAAGTCGCCCTGACTCTCGCCGCATCCCCGGAAGTTGAACGTCATCGCGATGCAGCCGAGTTCGTGGGCCATCCGATCCATCAGCTGCGGGAACGTGCCCCCGGCACGTTGCGCATCGAGCGAAGCGATCGGGAAGCCGTGGCAGAGGATGACGGCGGGGCCGGCCTCGATCGCTCCGGACGGACTGGCGATGTGGCAGGCCAGCGACAATCCGTTCGAGACGAACCGTTCGTTCATCCCCGGCATGTCATGGCCCCCAGGTCACACTCCGTGGCGTGCGGTAACGCCGACGCGAGCCCGGCGTCGCCAGCGTGTAGCCGCGGTTGCGCGCTTCGGGAAGCGTGTCGGGACAGAAGCTGAGTGCGACGCCCTGTGCAACGAACTCGTCGATGACCTCAGCGTCCTCCCACGAGTCGAGGTCGTAGACCAGCTGGGTGCGCTTGTCGCCGAGAAAGCGGCTGTGCTCGAACTTCGGGTGGTGTTCCATCGAGATCCCACGGTAGTCCCGACTGCGCTCAGGGCACCCACCAACCATTGAGGTCGACGATCAGATCGCCGCCGCCGTACGTCCATGCGCACGACTGCACGCCGCGGAGCGGCACGATCGCCCCGTTCGCCGCAACCTGTCCCACCTTCTGGTTCACCGTCGAGGTCTCACGACGTGTGGTGCAGTCGTAGGTGGTCACGTAGCCGTCCACGACGTGGTTGGCGCCGGTCACGTTGACGTACGCCGCTCCCGGAACTTGCCCGCCGAGTGCCGCCGCACCGACGCTGTATCCGACATCGACGCCGGCGCCGGGAGTGCCCGAACGGCGGGTGTCGAGCACGCGGATCGGTGGCGTCGGCTCGTAGCGGAGGCCCGAGGGGGCGAAGGCGCCCAGCACGTCGACGAGCACCTCGGTTGCGGCGTAGGAGTAGATGCACACCCGCCCACCGCTCAGACCGACGATGGTGTTGTTGGGTCGCGCCTCCTTCGAGACGTAGTTGACCGTCGACGTGTTCGGGACGTTGCCGCTGCACGGGAACACGGTGATGAAGCCGGCCGTCGAGGCGTTGACCGCCGTGACATTCAGGGCGACGGCGCTCGACCCGGGCGGCACCAGTCCGTTGAGGTCGACGGCCATCGTCGCACCGGCGGCGAGACGTCGGCCGCCGATGCCCGAACGGGTGTCGACCGCCCGTCTCGGACCGATCGGGGCGAGCTGCGATGCTCCACGCGGGCCGAGCCACCCGGTGATGTCGACCAGGATGTCGGTGTCGCCGTAGCTCCACACGCAGAGTTGCCCGGCGCCGGACAGCGCAGCGATGGTCGTGTTCGCCACCGTCTGGCCGGCGACGTAGTTGAGCGTCGAGGTGTCGGGCAGGGCGTCGCTGCACGGATACACGGTGACGTACCCCGCGATCGCCGGATCGACGGCGGTGACGTTCAACACCGCAGCCGTTGCGTCCGCCGGCACGGTGACGTCGTCGGCGACCTGCAGCACCACCTGGCGGCCCGCACCGACCCGGCCGGTCGCTCCGAGCCTGTTGCGGGTGTCGACGAGACGAACCGGCGTGACCGGCGTGAACGACGACGCACCAGCGGTCGGCGGAGCCGCACCCTGGGGTGCATCGACGACGAGTTCGTAGGCGCCCAGCGATCCGTACGTGGTGAAGCCCGTCGAGGCCGTCAGCCAACCGATCGGCTCGACCTCGATCGTGTAGCGGCCGGCGGTCACGGCCGGGGCGACATCGACCGTCCAACCCGACGGTGTCCCCACGTCCTTCGATTCGACGACCGCTCCAGCGGAGTTGCGCACGGTCAACCGGGCAGCGAGGTTCGACCACGCTGCCTGGCCGGCCGGCGGGCGCAGCTGCACCGACAGCGTGCCGTCGGCGACGTCGACGGCGAACACGTCGCGGTCGCCGGTCGTATCGATGCTGCCGGACGTGGTGGACGTGGCTGCGACCACGGTCGGGCGACCGAGAAGACCGGAATGATCGTCGGGTCGGTAGCCAAGTCCGGGCTGACGGTTCTTGCCGTCGGCGATGATCGCCAGATCGTCCTCGAGATTGTTCGAACCGGCATACTCGCCACGCGACCACTGCGTAACCGGCGTGCTCGGGCTGGTGCCGCGGCCCATGATCGGGGCCCAGGCGCCGTGGCCGCCGTAGTAGCCGGTGGCGGGAAGCGCCCCGTCGTGGCTGAGGCCCAACGTGTGGCCGACCTCGTGTGACGCAGCCTCCGCCACCGTCTTCGGGGTCTGCTTGAAGGCGGCATCGGTGAACACGTAGGCGGCGTGATCCTGCTCGGCGGTGAACACGCCGACGAGGGCGATGCCGATGAGGCCGCCGGTCGTGAAGTTGGACGGGCTGATCACGACGCGTTGGCCGTATGCGGTGTCGGTGGCGGAGGATCGTCGCAGTGCATCGATTCCCGGATCGCGGGTCGTGACGTTGACGTCGAACGGGCGGTAGTCCTCCGCCATGCGCTGCCACACTTCGAAGATGATCGCCCGCTCGGAGGCGGAGAAGCCGGGTGCGCCGTCGGCGTCGAACGGAGCCGACGAGATCACCGCCGAATAGCCCGCAGCACCCCAGGCGGGATCGACGACCGTGTGACCATCGAAGTCGAGATAGACCACCCGACTCGACGTCGGGCGCGAGTCGAGCGCGAACACATCCGCAGGCACCGCCGCCGACGTCAGTGCCGACGTCGTCACGGGCGACGTCGGAGCCTCCAGCGCCTCCGCATAGCCGACATACCCCGAGTCGGTGACGAACATCGAGGTGTCGTCGAGCAGTTCGCCCTTCAGCTCCTGTGCCTCGAATCCGGCGTCCGCGGCGACGTCGTCGAGGGTGTCGGTCTGCTCGAGCTGCTCGACCGCTTCTGCGCCCTGCGTCACGTCGAGATCAGCGCCCTCGAGCAGGCCACCGTCGGGCTGCTCGGTGTCGGGCTGGTCGGTGTCGGGCTGCTCGGTGTCGGGCTGCTCGGTGTCGGGCTGGTCGGTGGACACCCCGACGTCGCCGTCGCCCGGTGCAGCGAGCACGTGTGCGCCGCCAGTCGCAGCGAGGCCGACCGCCAGTGCGACCGCCAACGAACGGCGTCGCACCGCTGTCCGATGGAGAGGGCGGTGCCGGTTCACGCTGCAAAAGTATCGACCGGCGGCGGCATCCGTCGGGCAGGCCACCCGATGTCCGGACGCGACAGTGCCGGAGCCGACGATCGACTCCGGCACTGCACGGACTGTGGGACTGAAGCCATCACGACCGGGCGTTACGCGTGGGGTCTGACCCCTGGCGTAACGTTCGGACACCGCGGGGACCAGCTGCGGCGATGGGCTTCAGCGGGGGTTGGCGGAAATTCGCCAGGCGGTCCAGCCTGTCGGCCTAGCGGCCAACCACCTCCAGGGTCCCGTATGAATTGTCTGGCATGTGTTGGACCACCTCCTCTCTCTGGTGACGGACAGAGTAGAACGCGACGACGCTCGCATCCAGTCGGTATTCGCCATTCACTCCAACGAGTGGATCGCCGTTCGGGCTGGTCTCCAACGGATGGTCGATGCCGAACCGTCTGAGAAGTGGTGGTAGCTCGAGGCGAGCTGTGGTGGCGCTCGCTGTCTGAGCCCCGGCGTCAGATGGTGTAGGTCTGGTTCTGGAGGATCTTCGACGCCAGCGCGAGGTCGCCGTCGATCACCACCTGATCGAGCAGATCGTCCGGCCCGACTCGACCGGCGCACCGCCTGGTCATCACCCCGACCGGCATCGTGAGCACCACCGTGGCCGGCGCGCTGAGGACGGGAACCACTGCCGCGCGCTCGCCCACCTCGACGTTCATCTCGCGCACGACCGCTCCCCCGTCGGTCAGCGCGAACGTCACCGACTGGCCCGCCGTCGCGCCGGCCTTCTTGCCGACGACGAATCCGAGTGCGGTTGCCATCTCGTCGAGAACGACCTCGACGGCGAGGCCGGTCTCGTGGCCCGGCCGGCCGACCGCGTCACGGATGTCCTGTTCGTGCAGCCAGCAGTCGAACACGCGGATCTGCATGAAGCGCCCGTAGGTGTCCTTGCCGGCGGGGGTGAACGACTCGGCGTTCCACTCGTCCTCGGACATCGCTTCGAGTGCTGCCAGGCGAGCGCCGGTGAGCTCGCGGAACCGGGACAGCACCTCGTTCGACGGCACCGCGCGCAACGACTCGACCCACTGTTCGTTGAATGCGCCGATGTCGTTGCGCACGTGTGCGTTGGCATCGCGGTCGATCTGGACGTCCGGTCCGGGCTCGCCGGCGAGCATCGCCTCGGTGCCGACGATGTGGGCGACGTTGTCCTGCACGCTCCAACCGGGCAGCGGCGACGGCAGACGCCACTCGTCGTCGGTGAGCTCACCGAGCAGCTCGCTCATGCTCGCCCACACCTCCCCCAGCGCAGCGACGGTCCGGTCCTTCGGGATGTTCGATGCCATGGAGGCATCTTGGCAAAGTGGGCGCCGACCCGCTGCAGCGGGTCGATCTCGGCAGGTCAGAGTGCGTCGTCGAGTCCGGCGCGGGGACCGACGGCACCGATTGCATCGAAGTACTGCAGGTGGGCCTCGACGACGTTGACGGCGTCGACATCGTCGAGCAGCTCGATGCCGTTGTCCTCTGCGGCCCCGATGAGATATGCGGTGAGGGTGTCCTCGGTGAGCACGACCGGCTCGGAGATCGACTGCGGTTGGTCGACGACCCGATCGGGCTGGAGGCCCTGTTCGTGCAGCCAACGCATGTGGAACATGAGCAGCTGCTCGACCTCTCCGGGCGTCAGTCGGGCCTGGCTCGCCTCGGGCAGCCGATCGCACACGAAGTCGACCGCCTCGTCGAGCTGGTACACCGCCCGCGGCGCCACGGCGTCGAGGCGATGCGCCTCGCGACCGACGACCGCCGCCGCGATCGCGAACACGAGCAGTGCGGCGACCACTGCGAACACGATCGTGATGCCGTCCATCGCCCGGAAGTCTACGAACTGTCACACCGTGCCGGGTCGAACGTGACACTTCCGGACTCATCCCGAACGCGGACGAGCCGCACCCCGCAGTACGGGACACGGCTCGTCGATTCGTGAGGTGTCTTTCCCGGTCGGGTCCGGAAGGACCGTTGGTCCTTCGGCGTCGGTCCGGAAGAACAGGTACTTGTCAGATGCCGATGCGCTGGGCGAGCTGCTCGCGGTGATAGGTGGGATCACCGAACAGGAGCTCGGAGCTCTTGGCACGCTTGAAGTACAGGTGGGCCGGGTGCTCCCAGGTGAAGCCGATGCCGCCGTGGATCTGGATGTTCTCGGCAGCAGCGTGGAAGTACGCCTCGGAGCAGTAGGCCTTGGCGAGCGATGCCGTCGACGGCAGTTCGTCGTTCATCTCGCTGGCGCACCACATGCCGTAGTACGCAGCCGACTTGGCCGACTCGACCTCGAGGAGCATGTCGGCGCACTTGTGCTTGATCGCCTGGAACGAGCCGATCGGGCGACCGAACTGCACGCGGACCTTGGCGTAGTCGACGGCCATCTCGAGCACCTTCTGGGCGCCACCGACCTGCTCGGCGGCGAGCGCCACGGCGGCGAGGTCGAGCACGGTCTCGAGCGTGTCCCAGCCCTTGCCCTCCTCGCCGATCAACTCGGCGGGGGTGTTGTCGAAGTCGAGCTTGGACTGCTTGCGGGTCTGGTCCATCGTCGACAGGTTCGTCCTGGTGAGGCCCGAGGCGTCACCGTCGACGGCGAACAGGCTGGTGCCGGCGTCGGTCTTCGCGGCGACGAGGATGAGCCCGGCGGTGTTGCCGTCGAGCACGAACGACTTGGTGCCCGACAGGGTGTAGCCGCCGTCGGACTTCGTGGCCTGCATCGTGATGCCCGACTCGTCCCACTTGCCCGACGGCTCGACGTAGGCGAGCGTGGCGATCGTCTCGCCCGAGGCGATACCGGGCAGGTACTTCGACTTGGCGGCGTCGTCGCCGGACTGCAGCAGCGTGTTCGCGGCGAGCACGGCGGTCGAGAAGAACGGAGCGCACAGCAGGGCGCGGCCCATCTCTTCGAGCACGATGCCGAGTTCGACGAAGCCGTAGCCCGACCCACCGAACTCCTCGGGGATCGACAGGCCCTGCAGACCCATCTGCTCGCCCATCTGGCTCCAGACGGCGTCGTCGTAGCCCTCCTCGGTCTCCATCTGCTCACGTACGGCTTCCTCGGAGCTCTTGTTCTCGAGGAACGACCGGACGGTCTTGCGCAGTTCTTCTTGTTCGTCGGTGAAGGCAAAGTTCATGGGCGAGATCATCGCGGGGTTGCGCCGGCGCACGCAATTCTGGTTGTGTACACATGTGACCACATCGTCGAGCCGAGCTGTCGGCATCCGAGAACTCCGGGCACGACTCACCGAGGCGGTGCGCATTGCCGAGGCCGGCGAGCGCACCGTGGTGACCGTCGGCGGGCGCCCCGTGGCGCAGCTCGGCCCGCTCGACGCCGACGCCCCCGACCTCGAACGCCTCATCGGCTCCGGTTCGGTGATCCCGCCGCGACGCACCAGCGAGTGGCGTCCACCAGAGCCGGTGCCCGTGTGGGCCGGCGTCCGCCTCGACCAGATCCTCCGAGAACTCCGCGGCTGATGCACCCCAAGGCGAGCCACCCCCACGTTTGCGCTGCATTCTCGGTGCGCCGGTCCGCCCGAAACCGCACACAAACGTGGGTGCTGCACGCTCAGCGCTTCCCCGTTTGCGCTGCATTCTCGGCGGGCCGGTCCGCCCGAAACCGCACACAAACGTCGGTGCCACACCGTTGGCCCGTTTGCGTTGCATTTCCGGCGGGCCGGTCCACCGGAAACTGCACACAAACGGGGTGGGGGTCGGGGTTGGGGTGGGGGTCGGGGTCGGGGTTGCGGTGGGGGTCGGGGTTGGGGTGGGGGTCGGGGTTGGGGCCGGGGGGTGGTGGGCGGTGACGGTGGCGCTCGACACGAGTGCGCTGTTGGCCTTGACGGTCGACGGGCCGATGCGATCCATCACGCTGGCTGCGCTCGCCGACGACCCGGTGTGGGCGGCGTCGGCGCTCGCATTGACCGAGGCACTGCCGGCGATCGACCGGATGACCGACCAGTCGATCTTGCGCCTGGATCTCGAAGACGGGGTGCGTCTGGCGTGGGACCACCTCCACGTCGTCCCCGTCGATCAGCGATGCCTCGACCGGGCGGCCTCGCTCTCACGCACGCAGCCGGTTCGGCTGAGCGACGCCATCCACTTCGCCGCAGCGGAACGGATGCCGCCGCCGATCCGGTTCGTCACCTTCGACGCCGCCCAGATCAGCGTGGCGCTCGGCCTCGGCTTCGATGTCGTGAGCTCCTGATCAGCCGGGGCGTCGGGCGACGAGGAACACCGACATCCCGATCGGGACTCGAACGCGGGTCTCGAACCAGCGCACTGCCGGAACGATCCACCTGTCGACGTTGTGCAGCAGCGTCGGTGACGTCGGTTCACGCCGCAGCATCCGGCAGAAGACCAGCCAACCGAGCCAACCGAACAGGTTGACGTGTCGACCCTCGACGACCTCGAAACCCGCCGATCGGACGTCGGCTTCGAGCTGGCGCTTGCGGTAGCGGCGGACGTTTCCGAGACGCGCATCGAACCGGCTGTAGAGGAACTCGTAGGTCGGCGCCCAGATGCACAGCCGGCCACCAGGCTCGAGGCGATCGAACACGTCGCGCAGTAGGGCCTGATCGTCCTCGATGCGCTCCAGGACGTCGATCATCACCGCCGACCCGAATTGCACTTCCTCACCGTCGATGCGAGGTCGGTGCATGGACTCCACCTCGAGCACCGGCGCGACGAGGTGCGGCGTACACAACTCGACGATCCAGCGTCGGTACTTCGGCGCATGATCGAGCAGCGACGCCAACGTGACGCCGGCGTCGGTCGACGGACGCCGAGGTCGACCAGAGGTGGACACCCTCGCCACGCTATCGATCACCCACCGCGCCGTCGTGGCCTCGCACCTCCGTTCGCGTAGCGTTTCCGGTGAGGCGGCCCACCGAAAACCTCACGCAAACGTGAAGATCACCGGCTGACACCGCACCGGGTCCGTCCGCTGCAGCCCGCCGATGCGAGACCGACCGCTCGCTGCCAGACTGTGACGATGGCTGCACCCGACACGCTGCACTGGTCGAATGCCGACGTCGAGGTCCACAAGGTGGTGGTCGGACCGTACGAGAACAACGTCTTCGTCGTGCGCTGTCGCGCGTCCGGGGACGCGGTGCTGCTCGACGCCGCCAACGAGCACGAACAACTGCTCGAGCTGTGCGATCGCCTCGGCGTCAAACGGGTGCTCGAGACCCATGGCCACTGGGACCACATCCAAGCGGTACCGGCGATGCGCGAAGCCGGCTACGAGGTGGCCGTCACGTCACTCGACGCGCCGATGCTGAACGACGTCGGCTACGACGTGTTCATCGACGACGCCGAGGTGATCGAGGTCGGACGTCTGCGCCTGCACGCGATCCACAACCCGGGCCACACGCCGGGATCGATCTCGTTCGCAGTCGAGGGCACGCCGCTGCTGTTCACCGGCGACACGCTCTTCCCCGGAGGCCCCGGCAACACGAAGGGTGACGGCGGCAACTTCGACGCGATCATCACGTCGATCACCTCCAATCTGTTCACGTTCCCCGACGACACGATCGTGCTGCCGGGCCACGGGCTCGACACCACGATCGGCACCGAGCGACCCCATCTCGAGGAGTGGATCGAGCGGGGCTGGTAGCGATGCGCTACGACGAGCGCCCGATCGACGACTCGCCCCTCCACACCGACGACCTCCCGCCGACACCGGTCCGCGACCGCAACATCCCGGCAACCGCATGGGTCGAAGCACCCGACGGCCTCCTGGCGCTCGGCGACGACCTACCCGATCGCCCGACCGCCGAGTACAAGCGGCGGATCGGACCGTGGCTCCTGTGGCGGGCGGGGCCGGCCAAGGGCGGCGACGCCCGCTACTGGGCGGCCCACGTCGACATGCTCGACGAACCGGTCACGCTGCGGTTGTTCCCCGACGGCACCGCCGACGGTGTCGGCCCGAGCGGCACTCGCCACGATCGATTCCGAGCATGGAAGGAAGACCTTCGGGACGCGTGAACGACTCGCGCCCGGCGTTTCCCGTGAACTCGTGCGGGAACTATTGCCGCACGAGTTCACGAGAAGGCGGTGAGGTCGTCAGGTGCTGTCGTGGAGTCCCTTGACGTCGTCGCTGGTGACCTCGCCGGGGTGCTTGCCCATGATGATCATCGCGAGCACCTCGTCCTTGGTGACGTCGGACTTGTTGACGGTGCCGACGAGCTTGCCCTGCAACATCACGCTGATGCGGTCGGCGAGGTCGAACACGTCGTGGATGTCGTGGCTGATCAGGAAGATCCCGATGCCCTCCGATTTGAGCTGCATGACGAGATCACGCACTTCGGCCGTCTCCGCCGGGCCCAGTGCGGCCGTCGGCTCGTCCATGATCAGGATCTTGGCGTTGAAGTGCACCGCTCGGGCGATCGCCACCGACTGACGCTGCCCGCCCGACAGCGAACTCACCGCCGTGCGGAGATTCTTGAAACGGGGATTCAGCCGGGCCATCAGCTTCTGCGTCGCCGACAACATCGCCGAGTCGTCGAGAGAACCGAACCGCGTGCGCAGCTCGCGGCCGAGGAACACGTTGCCCGCCGCATCGAGATTGTCGGCCAACGCCAACTTCTGGTAGATCGCCTCGACGCCGAGCGCTCGCGCATCGCGAGAGTTCCTGATCGTGACCGGCTTGCCGTTGATCGAGATCTGCCCCGCGTCGGCGGGGTGCGCGCCGGCGAGCGTGTGGATCAACGTCGACTTCCCTGCGCCGTTACCGCCGACCAGTGCGACGACTTCGCCGGGATACAGGTCGATCGTGACACCGTCGACGGCGTGGACGCCGCCGAACGACACGCGGATGTCGCGCATCTCGACGAGCGGGGTGCCCTCGGGTTGCGGCGAGGGGTGGTAGTTGGTGGTGGTCGTGTCGGTCATGTCGATGCCCTCCCGTTCAGGCCCGTCCGGTCTGGATGACGACCGCGGCGATGAACAGCCCGATCACGAGTGCAGCCAGCGCGACCCGCCTGCGTCCCAGCCGCAACGTCGAGTCGATGGCCACAGCGGTCACGAGCACCACACCGACCACGATGTCCTGCGACGGCGAGTCGATGTTGAGCAGCACCATGCCGGACCGCAGCGACTGCATGATGACCGCTCCGAGCACGGCGCCGGCGATGGTGCCGACACCGCCGGCGAACGACGTGCCGCCGATGACCGCAGCGGCGATCACGTCGAGCTCGTTCTGGACGCCGAGGTTCGTCACGGCGGCGTTGAGGCGGGCGGTCTGGATCGCTGCGCTGACGCCGACCAGCACGCCCATCAGGACGAACGTCAGCATCACGGTCCGCCGCGTGTTGATGCCGCCCAGCTCGGCGGCTTCGGGGTTGCCGCCGTAGGCGTACACGTAGCGACCGAAGCGACGCTGGCGCGCCAGGTAGGACATCGCCAGTGTCGCGACGATCAGGATCACGACCGGATAGGCGATGCCGGTGGGATCGCCGGTGATCGGCGAGATGTAGTTGTTCGCGACGAGCCCGACGCCGGCCAAGACGACGCCGCATCCGACCACGCCGAATCCGACGTCCATCCACAGCGGGCGCACCTTGAGGTCGTAGCGCTGTCGTCGACGTCTCGCAAGCCACAGAGCGAGCACGATCAGCGCGCAGCCGAGCGCCCCGAAGACCCAGCTCTTCCACTCGCCGAGCGATCCGTCCGGTCCACCGCCGAACAACCGGAAGGTGCGATTGAGCGGGGCGAGCGTCTGGCCCTGCTTGTCGCCGGTGCGGAAGATCATGCCGCGCCAGACGAGGAAGCCGCCGAGCGTGACGATGAACGCCGGTACGCCGCCGTAGGCGATGATGAACCCCTGGACCAGACCGACCAGGGCGCCGAGGCCGATGCCGACCGCGAGTGCGATCACCCAGATCCAGGAGCTGTCGCCGATCGACCCGAGGTCGATCTTGACGTTGAAGAAGGCAATGACGCCGTCGGTCTGGACGAGCGCCATGGAGTAGCCGAGAAACCCGAGCAACGACCCGACGGACAAGTCGATGTTCCGCGACACGATGATCAGCACCATGCCCGTCGCCATGATGGCGATCGAGGTGCTCTGCACGGAGAGGTTCCACAGGTTCCGCGACGTCAGGAAGTTGCCCTCCGACAGCACGTTGAAGGCGATCCAGATGACGATGACGGCAGCGATCATGCCGAAGAGTCGGGTGTCGACGTCGGCCGCCGCGAAACTCGAGCGCCACGACGAACGGGGGGGAACCGGTGTCACCGTCGGCGCCGTCACGGCGGGCGGCGGCCCAGCGGGCGGCCCGCCGGGAACTTCGGTGTTCGCGTCAGTCATGTGCGGTGCCCCCTCGTCATCCCGGTCCCTTTGTACACCAGACGTGCCCCCCACCCGTGAGTCACGGGCGAGGGGCACGTCGCGTTGTTCATTGTTCAGTTGTGCTCAAACGGTGTTCACGTCACCGTGCGGTCACGGACAGGCATCCACCGAACCGGCGTCGACGCCCTTGCAGAGGTCGTCGGTGCTGATCCATCCGGCGTCGACCACCACGTTGAGGTTGTCCTGCGTGATGGGGATCGGCTCCAAGAAGATGGAGCTGAGGTCGTTGCCACCTGGCGTCGTGAACGCCGACGCACCGGAGACGGCCGACGGATCGGGATCGCCACACAGGGCGACCGCTGCTTCACCAGCAGCCGTTCCGAGCTCGCGGGCGTCCTTCCAGACGTCGACGGTCTGCGTGCCGAGCGCCACCCGGTTCAGGGCGGCGAGGTCGCCGTCCTGGCCCGACACGGGCACCTGGCCGGCGAGGCCCTGTGCTTCGAGTGCGGCGATCGCGCCACCGGCCATGCCGTCGTTCTGGACGAGGGCGACCTGGATGTCGTTGTTCTCCGCGGTCAGGAACTGCTCCATCGTCGTCTGGGCGTTTGCGGGATCCCAGTTGTCGGTGTAGTCCTCGCCGACGATGGTGATGTCGCCAGCGGCGACCGCATCGCCGATGACCTTCTCAGCACCTGCGCGCAGGAAGTCGGCGTTGGCGTCGGCCGAGTTGCCCTTGATGATCACCCAGTTGCCTGACGGCTGGATGTCGTAGAGCGCCTGGGCCTGCATCTCGCCAACCAACTGGTTGTCGAACGTGATGTAGAGCACACCCGGATCCTCGATCAGGCGGTCGTAGGCGATGACGGGCACGCCCTGCGAGATGGAGTCCTGAACGGCCGGGATGACGGCGGTGCCGTCCTGGGCGAGCACGACGAGCACGTTGGCGCCCTGCGAGATCAAGTTCTCCATGTTGCTCGCCTGCGTCTCGGCCGACGACTTGGCGTCGTTCGACACGTAGGTGCCGCCACCGGCCTCGATGGCCGCCTTCAGTGCGGGCTCGTCCCACTTGGCCCAACGCTCTTCCTGATAGTTGTTCCAGGAAACGCCGACGACACAGTCGCCGCCGCCTCCTCCGCCGGCCGCCTCGGTGCCAGAAGGCGCCTCGGTGCCTGCTGGTGCTTCGGTGCCCGACGATGACGAATCGTCATCGCTGCCGCATGCTGCCAGGACCAAGCCTGCCACCACTGCGACTGACGCAATGCGCCGTACTCTCATTCTGGTCTCCCCTCAAGTTGTGAGCCCTCCGTCAGGTGAGCGGCGAGCGAAGGAACCGTATACCCAACGAGGACCGCGCGAGAAGGACCGAAGGTCACCTTTGTCGACGAGGTTGACGAATGTTCACGGCTCGGCGGAGCCGTCGAAGTACCGCTGGGCCAGCGCCCAGGCGCCGACGCCCACGTCGTGGCCCACGCGACGTCCGGCGACGTCGTCCTGAGGGATGTGGATGCCGCCGTACAGGCGAGAGATCCCCGACTGGTCGGATGCATCGAAGTACGTGGCCCACTGCAGTTCGACGTCGGTGGTCGGACCCTCCTCGTGCAGCAGCGTGCCCTCGTCGATCGTCCACTCGAACAGTCCGCCGGGGAAGTACGCGCTGCCGGTGATGCCGGCCAGCACCTCGGCGGCGGCCCGGCTGAAGGTGCTGTGCCCCGAGACGAAGCCGGCGAAGGAGGGGGTGACGAACGTCGGGCGCTGGTAGGGCACCCAGTCGACCGCCAGGATCCAGCCCACACCGCTGGTCTCGGTCGAGGGATCGGCCGGCGAGCCGCGCCACGCGTGCACGGCGATCTCGCCGACGTGGTCGGCGAGCGCTTCGTGCCGCTCGCCGGGAGCACTCGACTCTGGCGTCACCACCTCGACGAGGCCGACCTCCAGCGGCAGGCCGTCGGGGTCGTACGACGGGCCCGACGGTTCGCTCGACTGGCCCAGGCCGCCCATGTAGCGGATCATCGAGATCGGACGTACGGAGTCGTAGCGGGCCTTCAAGCCCCATGCGGCGATCGCCGCGTCGTGCGTTGCCCCGTTGAGTGCGAAGTACGTCTTGACGTCCCACTCCAGCGCATCGAGTTCGGGCCCCTCCCCCCGGAAGCGCCGCTCGAAGCCGGGCGTGTCCGCCACTGCGTTCGCGATCACGTTCCAGTGGCCCGGCGGCGTCTCCGACGTCGGACCGTCGGCCCAGTACTCGGCGATCACGCGGAGGTAGTCGCCGCGCAGCACCGACTCGGGAACGTACGGCTCGCCTGTCACCGGGTTGGTGTCGTGGCCGGTGCCGTCGTTCGTGCCGAGCGTGTTGTCGCCGAGCGTCGCCGGGCTGATGTCGATCTCCACGCCGTCGGCAGGATCGAGTTGCGAGCTGTAGCGCAGCACCTCGAGCGCGGCCTCCTTGAAGTCGGCGTCGGTTTCGGCGTCGCCGAGCCGCGGCGGGCTCCCCGCCTCGATCGGTGTGCCGGCCGGAGACGGCGCCATCGCGAACGACGTGACGAACCCCCAGTGAGGGCCGATGTAGGTCTGCACGTTGCCGGGGATCGGCAGGCCGTTCTGCGACAGCTGCACGCCGAGCGAGAGCGGCTGCCACGAGTTCGGGTCGCGCATCTGCGCTCCCGGATCGCTGACGACGAGCGGATCGTTGGCCGGTCGATAGGTGCTGTCGACGTAGCGTTCGTCCTCGAGCGCACCGTCGGCGGCCCCGTACTCGAGCACCGCCGCAGCGATGCGGTTGCCGAGCGCGATCGGTCCGTCGCCCTCGGTCGTCTCGTCGTCGGTGGCGTAACAGAGGTCGGCCATCACCGCATCGAGCTGCTCGGTGGCGGCCGGGAGGTCGGACACGGTCGCGTAGCGCCACAGCAGGATGCGGTACGCCGCCTCGCTCATCGCCGCTTCCCGAGCGGCCTGCACGTCGTCGGCGGTGTGCTTCTCGGTGACGAAGTAGCCGTCGGCCGAGGGATCGTAAGCAGCCCAGGCGTCCCACATCGCTGCGGACGTGTGGAACAGGTTCCGAGCGTGGACGGTCGGCGCAGGCACGACCTGGCGGATCAGCTCGAGCATCGTGTCGTCCCAGACACGGGCCACGCTGTGGCCCCCGAGGTCGGCGCGGGTGCAGCCGGAGATGGTGTAGCTCGACGTGTCGCTCCCGCACGCCGTCAGCGATGCGGTGAGCGCGATCGCCGCTGCCGACCCGAGCAACGAGCGGCGATGTGCTGGCGGAGGCATGCGGCGCGAGAATCTACTTCGATGACCTCGCCGGACCCGTTCACGCCTGCGGTGTCCGACACGAGCGGAGCCCGCCGCAGTCGCCGCCGTCGTCGGCGAGCCGTCGCCGCCGGCGCCGCACTCCTGATCGCGATCGGCGGTGCCGCGGTCGTGATCTCCGACACGGGCAACTCCGATGACCCGCCAGTTGCCGCCCCGGCGCCGCGCTTCGTCGACGCCACCCCCGAGTCCGGGATCGAGCACTCGTACACGGGCGGCTTCGATCACTACGTCGGCGGTGGGGTCGCTGCGTTCGACTGCGACGACGACGGGCGCACCGATCTGTACTTCGCCGGCGGCAGCTCACCGGCGGCGCTGTACCGCAATCGGACGCCGACCGCCGGCGCCCTGACCTTCGACGCCGTGCCGTCGCCGATCACCGACCTCACGTCGGTCACCGGCGCCTACCCGATCGACATCGACAGCGACGGTCGCCTCGATCTCGTCGTGCTGCGCCACGGCGAGAACACGGTCCTGCGGGGAGTCGGCGACTGCGAGTTCGAGCCGGCGACCGAGGCGCTCGGCATCGACGGCGGCGACGACTGGACCGCCGCGTTCAGTGCGACGTGGGAGGGCGACAACCGGCTGCCGACCCTGGCCTTCGGCACGTACCTGAATGCGGACCGCACCACCTGCGGTGACAGCCAACTCGTGCGCCCCGCTGGTGACAGCTACGCGCCGGCGACGGAACTGACACCGGGCTACTGCGCATTGTCGATGCTGTTCAGCGACTGGAGTCGGACGGGTCAGCGCGACCTGCGTGTCGCCAACGACCGCCACTACTACCTCGACGGCAGCGAACAGATGTGGGCGGTACCGCCCGACGCCGATCCGTATCTGTACACCCGGGCCGACGGATGGCTGCCGCTGCAGGTGTGGGGTATGGGGCTCGCCAGCCGGGACCTCACCGGCGACGGGCGTCCCGAGGTGTTCGTCACCAGCCAGGGCGACAACAAGCTGCAGACGCTCGACGACGGTGCCACCGGACCGACCTATCGCGACATCGCGCTGCGCCGCGGTGTGACGGCGCAGCGCCCGTACGCCGGTGGCGACGTGCTGCCGTCGACGGCGTGGCACCCCGAATTCGAGGACGTCAACAACGACGGCATCGTCGATCTGTTCGTGACCAAGGGCAACGTCGAAGGTCAGACCGACCACGCGATGCGCGATCCGAACAACCTGCTGATCGGCCAGGTCGACGGGACGTTCGTCGAGGGTGCCGAGGTCGCCGGCATCGTCGATTTCGGTCGAGCGCGCGGGGCGTCGCTCGTCGATCTGGACCTCGACGGGCTGCTCGATCTGGTGGTCGTCAACCGCGAGGCGAACGTCACGGTGTGGCACAACGTCGGCGCAAGTGGTTCGTCCGAGGTCTCGCCGATGGGCCACTGGCTCGCCGTCGATCTCGATCAGGCTGCGCCGAACGTCGATGCGGTGGGCGCATGGATCGAGGTCCGCACCGCCGCAGCGACGACTGTCCGCGAGGTGACGGTGGGCGGCGGTCATGCCGGAGGCAAGGCGGGCTGGATCCACGCGGGGCTCGGGGGCGCTTCGAGCGCCGATGTCCGAGTCACGTGGCCCGACGGCGAGGTCGGCGCGTGGATGACGATCGATGCCGATCAGTTCGTCACGATCGAACGCGGCGCCACCGCCGCGATCGTCGGGGTGCCGCCGACGCCGTAGCGCCCGATTCAGGCGACGGCTGCGGCCATCACGCCGGCTGGGTCGTCGAGCAGCGGTCCGAAGGCCGACTCGGCGGCGCCGACGGTCACCGCCTGCGGTCCGAGCGATGCACCCACGACTGCGACCTGGCGGCGAGCTGCCCGGTACGCACGCGCATCGAGTTCCACGTCCAGGCGCTCGCGGAGCAACGGCAGGACACGGGCGAACAGGCCGCCGAGCACGACCGTGTCGAGGTCGAGCACGTTGACCAGACCGGCGATGCCGATCGCCAGCCAGCGCGCCTCGGCTGCCAGCGCCGCCAACGCATCGGGGTCGCCGGCGTCGGCACGTTCGAGCAGGTCGTCGACGGCACGGCGACCTCCGTCGGGGTCGAGACCGGCACGATCCAGCAGCGCTCGTTCGCCGACCTCGGTCTCCCAGCAGCCGACCGATCCGCATCGGCATCGCCGACCGTCCGGGTTCACCGGGAGGTGGCCGATCTCGCCGGCGAAACCGAGGTGACCGGCCACCGGCCGTCCGGCGACGACGAGCCCCCCTCCGACGCCGACCTCCCCCGACACGTACACCATGTGATCGGAGCGACGGCCGGCGCCGAAGCGAGATTCGGCGAGGGCGCCGAGGTCGGCGTCGTTGCCCACACGGATCGGCACGGCCACGCCGAACACCGATGCCAGTTCGTCGGCGAGGGCGACGTCGACCCACCCGAGGTTCGGTGCCGCCACGACCATGCCGTCGGCGCCGCGGACGAGGCCCGGGACCGAGACGCCACAGCCGACCAGCCTCGAGCGGTCGGCGAGCGGCACTTCGAGCCGTCCGACGAGTTCGGCCACGTCGTCGATCGTCTCGGCGACGGCGACGCGCGATCGAGGCCTCGACATGCGCACCGACTCGACGATCGATCCATCCAGTGCGACGAGGGCGACACCGATCTCGTCGACGAAGATCTCGATGGCGAGTGCCAGCACCGACGTCGTGTCGACGCGCACCACCGGCGACGGCCGCCCCGGACGCCCGTCGGGTTCGGATCGGGCTTCGACGACCAATCCGAGTGCCTCGAGTTCGCCGACGAGCCCAGCGATCGCACTGCGGGTCAGGCCGGTCGCGGCGACGAGCTGTGATCGCGACGACGGGCCCGAGCGCCGGAGATGGTCGAGCACGAGCGCCAGATTCGAACGCCGCAGGTGGGGCGTTCTCGATGCGATCGACATGGGATTGCACTCTAGGCAGATGTTTGTCATACTTGTCAACAAACATCCGCCTCGGCCCCCGATCGGCCGAACCGATCACGCCAGGACGTGTCCGCCATGAGCAACGACTTCTTCTCCGACATCGACCGCATCGCCTACGAGGGCCCCGACTCCGACAACCCGTTGGCGTTCCGCTGGTACGACGCGGATCGCGTCGTCGCCGGCAAGACGATGGCCGAGCAGCTGCGCTTCGCCGTCGCGTACTGGCACTCGTTCAACTCGGAGGGCATCGACATCTTCGGGTCGGGCACGCTCGACCGGCCGTGGCTCGATCCGGCCCGCGACCCGATGGAGGCAGCGAAGGAGAAGATGGCCGTCGCGTTCGAGTTCGTGTCGAAGCTCGGGGCGCCGTTCTACTGCTTCCACGACCGCGACATCGCGCCGGAAGGATCGACGTTCGCCGAGTCGTGCCGCAACTTCGACGAGATGGTCGACCTCGCCGCCGAGTACCAGGAACGCACCGGCGTGAAGCTGCTGTGGGGGACCGCCAACCTGTTCTCGCATCCCCGCTTCCAGGCGGGTGCGGCGACCAACCCCGACCCCGACCTGTTCCGCTACGCCGCCGCTCAGGTGGCCCACTGCATGAACGCCACCCACCGGCTCGGCGGAGCGAACTACGTGCTGTGGGGCGGCCGCGAGGGCTACGACACGCTGCTCAACACCGACATGGCCCGAGAGCTGGATCAGCTCGGCCGGTTCTTCAACCTCGTCGTCGAGCACAAGCATGCGATCGGCTTCGAGGGCCACATCCTGATCGAGCCGAAGCCGTTCGAGCCGACGAAGCACCAGTACGACTACGACGTCGCCGCCGTGTACGCGTTCCTCCAGAAGTACGGCCTCGAGCACGAGGTCAAGGTCAACATCGAGGTCAACCATGCGACGTTGGCCGGCCACGACTTCGCCCACGAGATCGCTGCCGCGTTCGCCTCCGGCATCTTCGGTTCGATCGATGCCAACGCCGGCGACGACCGCCTCGGGTGGGACCTCGACCGCTTCCCGGTGTCGGTCGAGCAGATGACCCTCGGGATGTTGGAGATCCTGCGTGGCGGAGGGTTCACGTCGGGCGGTCTGAACTTCGACGCCAAGCTGCGCCGTCAGTCGATCGATCGCAACGACCTGTTCCACGCCCACATCGGTGGGATGGACACGATGGCGCGAGCACTCCTCGCCGCGGCTGCGATCATCGAGGACGGCGAACTCGACGCCCGGCTCGCCGACCGCTACGCCGGCTGGGACACCGCCACGGACATCACCGGCGGCGCCACGCTGCAGGAGCTCCACGACGCCCAGCTCGAGAGCGACAAGGAGCCCACCCGCACGAGCGGCCGCCAGGAAGCCCTCGAGAATCTCGTCGCCAAGCACATCGAACGCACCCGCTGAACTGTCACACGGTGCCGGGTCCCAACGTTCCCGTGAACAACTTCGCCCCTCGGAGGTGAAATTGTTCACGGGAACGATCGAGGAGTCTCATCCGACACCCAAGCTCGGAGTTTCTCCTATGGGGATAGGAGAATTCGGGGCGGGGGTAGGATTGGCGTATGGCGTTCGATCTGGACATGGTGCGCAAGGAGTTCCCGATCCTCGCCCGTGAGATCGACGGCGCACCGCTCGTGTACCTCGACTCGGGCAACACGTCGCAGAAGCCACGCCGTGTGATCGATGCGATGACCGACTTCCTCGAGAACTCCTACGCACCGATCAACCGCAGCTCCTACCGCCTGGCCGGCGAGGCCACCGAGGCGTACGAAGGCGGTCGTCGCGCCGTCGCCCGCCTGGTGAACGCACGCTCGGCCGACGAGGTGGTCTTCACCAAGAACGCGACGGAATCGATCAACCTGATCGCACGGTCATGGGGCGCAGCCAACCTGACCGAAGGCGATGTCGTCGTGCTCACTCACATGGAGCACCACGCCAACATCGTCCCCTGGCAGATGTTGCGCGACGAACGTGGCATCGAGATCCGCTGGGTGCCGCTCACCGCCGACGGTCAGCTCGACCTCACCGACCTGGATCGGCTGCTCGACGGCGCCAAGGTCTTCTCCTTCACGGCGATGAGCAACGTGCTCGGCACGCTGCCGCCGGTCACCGAGCTGTGTGCAGCCGCCCACGACGCCGGCGCACTCGCCGTCGTCGACGCGTGCCAGTACGTGCCCCACAACGCCACCGACGTGCAGGCGTGGGACGCCGACCTCGTCGCGTTCTCGAGCCACAAGATGTGCGGGCCGTCGGGCATCGGCATGTTGTGGGGCCGGATGGAACTGCTCGACGCGATGCCACCGTTCCTGGGTGGCGGCAACATGATCGACACCGTCACCCTCGACGGCTACACGGCGGCGCCAGTGCCCGCGAAGTTCGAGGCCGGCACTCCTCCGATCGCCGAAGCCGTCGGGCTTCGCGCCGCAGTCGAGTTCCTGGAGGAGCTCGGCATGGACGACATCCGCCAGCACGAGATCGAGCTCACCCGTTACGCGCTCGACACGCTGACGGACCGCTTCGGTGACGACATCACGATCCACGGCCCCGACGACACTGCGGTTCGAGGCGGTGTCCTCAGCTTCTCGTTCCGCGATCTGCATCCCCACGACGTGAGCCAGATCCTCGACGAGCGCAACGTCTGCGTGCGCGCCGGCCACCACTGCGCGAAGCCGCTGATGCAGGTGCTCGGCGTGCAGTCGACCACCCGGGCGAGCTTGTATCTGTACAACGGCACCGACGACGTCGACGCCCTGGCCGATGCGCTCGACGGCGCAACCGATATCTTCGGATTCTGATGTCGGGCCTCGAAGACCTCTACCGCGAGATCATCCTCGACCACTACCGCACGCCGCGGAACCGTGGGGAACTCGAATCGCCGCCCGCCGTCGAATCGCGCGGCCACAACCCGTTGTGCGGCGACGAGATCACGCTGTACCTCCTCGTCGACGGCGAGGGCGATGACGCCGTCGTCAGCGACGTCAAGATCGCCGGCCAGGGCTGTTCGATCTCCCAGTCGTCGGCGTCGATGATGAGCCAGGCCGTCATCGGCAAGCCGGTGTCCGAGGCACGCGCCTTGATCCGCCGGTTCCGTTCGATGATGGGCATCGAGGACGTCGAGACGCAGCCGGGTGACGACGAGATCGATCTCGGCGACCTCGAGGCATTGCAGGGTGTCGTCAAGTTCCCGGTGCGCATCAAGTGCGCCGTGCTGGGCTGGAACACCCTGGCCGACGCCCTCGACCGCGCCTGAGCGGTCGCCGAATCCTCGGCGCACGGCGATCACCGACGGGTTCGAAGATCATTCGAACAGTCCGAGGTCGCGTTCGAAAACCCAGACTTCACGAACACCGACACTGATGATTTCGTCCGGTTCACCGAACTGCGCGAGCAAGTCGGCACGAGGACACGTGAACAAGCCGGGACTCGGGTCGTAGATGAAGGCCGTCCGCTGCGCCGGACCCCGATGGAACCGGCTGAAGTCGGAGATCCAGTACCGGGGCACCGTCAGCCCGTTCGCACATCCGACGGCCAGCACCTGCGGTTCGAGATCGGTGAAGTAGCTGTGAACGTGGGCATTCCAGAAGTCGCCGAACACCACCGTGTCGGATCGGTCTCCGCTCAGGCTGGCCAGCACGCCCGACATCTCGACGGCGGGGTCGTTCGGTGATACGGCGGGATCGGCCACTCCGGGCAATCGAGCGAACAGCGTCAACGCCGTGATGAGCAGCAGGACGGCGCAGACTGCCCCGAGGAACCTGTTCGAGAGCCGGATCATGCTCGCCGAAAGCACCGCTGGAGCGGCGGCGACGGCAACCGCCACGTATCGGATGTTCCACAGACCTGCGCCGAAGCTGGAGAAGACGAACACGGCAAGAACCACTGCCACCCAAGCAATCGCAGCCGCACCAGCGTCGAACTCTCGACGCCTCCTCCAGGTGCGAACGGCCAGTACGACGGCGCCGACGAACACGACGATCCTCACCACACCGAGCCAGAACTCGGCACTCGACGGTTCGGCGGAGAACACGGTGACACCGAATGTCCTCGCCAAAGCATCGAGGCCGATGAGTGCCTGTCGCGGTAGGTCCCGAACATCTACAACGGTCGGCCGGAGCGACACCTGATCGACACCGATGGCGCCGGCCGCGAGTACGGCCACACGCCACGTTGCGATCGCTACGACACTCACGATCACGGTCGGCACCAGCCCCGGCCGTCGGTAGCCGAGGAGCGCCGCCACCGTGAGGAACGCGAGGACGGGGAGAACGATCGTGTACGCGATCAGAGGGTCGTCCAAGAGCACTATCCCGACCACGATGCCGGCCACCGCCGACCATCGGAAGGAATTCGGTGCCGTATCGGGCATGCGATACAGGCGGTGAAGCAGCTCGAGGAGCGCAGCAATCAAGCCGATCTCGAGGTTCCTGTTCGTCAGTCGGGCGGTGAGATCCCAGGTCAGTTCGCTGCTCGCCCACGTGAATGCGACTGCCGAACCGGCGACGACGTCGGCGACCCACGGTGGGCGATGCGGCGCTTGCGCCACTGCCAACCTCGCGGCGTACCGGGCGAAGTGCCAGACGAGGAACAACGCGACGGCGTTGAGCAGCAGGGACTGCACGATGACCGCCTCGACCGAGGCGGGCGACATCAGGTTCGCCACGAGGAAGAGCGGCCATTTCAACACGTACGAGTTGTCCGGCAGCACCAGCGTCTCCATGCCCGGTCGCCATGTGCGAAGTGCCACGTGCCATGCGACGTCATCGCTGTTGATCGGGTGCCGCACTGCGGCATGAAGTACGAAGACGAGTCCGACGCCGATCGCCAGGCTTGCACCCACGATCGAACCCTTGATCTGTGCGGTCCGAGCTCGATCATCCGAACGTCCGCTACCGATCGGTGCCGCCGGACTGTCCGGAGTCGACTCTGGGAGCATGGACGTCAACGCAAACCCTCAGAGCTCGACGATCACATCTGCCGCACGCACAACGACGCAGGCAACGAGATCAGACCCTCGCCAGATCGGCGACAACGCCGTCGCTTGCAGACACCAGCTGCTGCGGTGTCAGGGAGAACACGTCGTGCCAGGTGCCCGCTGCTGCCCAGACCGTGTCGTACTGCAGGAGATCAGGGTCGACGAACACGCGTAAGTCGGTGTCGTGGCCGAAGGGTGGCACGCCACCGATCGGAAAACCGGTCGCAGCGCGCACCGTGTCGGCGTCGACACGGCTGCAGGTCACTCCGCCTGCAGCGATCGCCAGCTTGTCCTCGTCGAGCTGGTTCGATCCGCTCACGTACGCGAGCACGACCTCGCCGTCGACCGCGAAGATCAGGCTCTTGACGATCTGGCCGACGTCGCAGCCGATCGCCGTCGCGGCATCGACGGCCGTCTTCGTCCCATCAGGAAACCGGATGGGCTGCACGTCGAGGCCGATCTTCGCCCCAGCTTCGATCACCCGGACCACGTTGCGATGCGGTGCGTCAGACATCTCCCCCGAACCTAGCGGGATCGGCACCGACGCCAGTTCGTGTGAGCGACAAGGTCGACGGGAGGGATCTGCGCTCACACAAACCCGGTCGGCTCGATCTGTGTGAGCGACAACGTCGACCGAGGCGATCTGCGCTCACACAAATCGTGTGGCGGGAGGTGAGGTGGCGGGAGGGTGGCGGAGGCGGGGCGCGACGGGCGACGGGCCCGCACCGGTCACATCATGCCGAGTTCGAGGCGAGCCACGTCGGACAGGCGCGAGGCGTCCCACGGCGGGTCGAAGACCAGCTTGACCTCGACCTCCTCCACACCGTTCAATGCGGCGACCGCATCGTGCAGATCCTGGCGCAGGATGTCGCCCATGCCGCAGAACGGTGCGGTGACCGACATGTCGACCTCGACACGCCAGGCTCCGCTCTCGAGCTGTTCGGCGTCGACGCGATACACGAGGCCGAGTTCGACGATGTCGACGGGGATCTCGGGGTCGTAGACCGTGGTCGCCGCTTCCCAGACCCGGTCGATGCTGAACGGCTCGTCGTCGGACGGCGACGACACGTCGCCGGTGTCGCCCTCGATGAATCCGAAATCGATCGAGTCCTTGCGGCCCAGGCGTGCCATCTCACCGGCACGGGTCTTCACCGTGGCCGTCCCACCGAGCGCCTGCAGGAGGGTGACCCGGTCGCCGGCGGGGAGCACGATTCGGTGTCCGGCCGGCACGATCGTGACTTCACAATCGCGTGGAAGCGTGAAACCTTTGGTCGGTCCGATGCCGACGGGCTGGTCGGAGACCGGCTGATCGACCGTCGATTGGTCGGCCGTGGCGTCGGACTCAGTCATGGTCGTGTCCGAGCCGGCTGGTGATCCACTCGCGCACCGCCTCGACGCCGACATCGTCGACGACCTGGTCGGCGAACCCGTTGATCAGCAGACGGCGGGCGTCGTCGGCGTTGATGCCGCGCGACCGCAGGTAGTACAGCGCCGTGTCGTCGAGCTGGCCGACGGTGGCGCCGTGCTTGCAGGCGACCTCGTCGGCGAGGATCTCGAGGCGTGGCTGGGTGTTGACCTCGGCCCGGTTCGACAGCAGCAGGTTGTCGTTGGACTGTTCGGCGTCGGTGCCGTCGGCACCCGGGCACACGTCGATGCCGCCGTTGAAGACACCGACGCTGGCGTCGTCGAGCACACCCCGGAACGACTGGCGACTCGTGCCGTCCTTCGTGTCGTGCACGACGGTGAGTTGCTGGTCGAGGATCTGCTCGCCACGCCCGAAGAACAGCCCGGACATGTCGGCGAGCGCTCCCGCTCCCGCGAGTTCGACGTGGTAGGCGAGACGCCCGTACGAAGCGCCGAGGTTGAACGACCGGGTACGCAGCGTGCTGCGCTCACCCTGTGTCACCTCGACGCGGCTCAGATGCAGCTGATTCGCTGGCAGGTCCTGGAGCACGATGTGCTCGAACGTGGCGTCGTCGCCCAGCTCGACGGTGGTGAGCACGTTCGAACCACCGCGGTCGTCGCCTGCACCGATCCGGGTCTCGACGACGGTGGCGGAACTGGCGTCGCCGACACGGATCGCCACACCGCTGCTCCACATGTTGGTGGCGGTGTCGGATCCGGGCAGCGAGACCGTGACGACGTGGATCGGCACCTCGACGCGAACCCCGTCGGCGATCTCGATGACGGCGCCGTCGGTGCCATGGGCGAGGTTGAACGCCATGTAGGCGTCGGTGACGTCGTCGTCGCTGCGCTCGAAGTGGGCGGCCGCGATGTCGGACGATGCGTCGGCCAACGACGTCAACGACACACCGGCGCCGGCGACGGCGTTGGCCACGAAGCTCGACCGCGCCTGGTCGACCACGCCGTTGACGACCACGATGCGCGGCCCGTCGAGCAACGGCACGCGCTCGTCGAGATCGAAGCCGAGGTCGTCGGTCGGACCCTCGGAGGCGCCGAACACCAACTCGGCGAGCTGACGATGCGGGGCGTAGCGCCAGGCCTCGTCGCGCTTGGTCGGAACAGGAACGCCGAGCCGGACGAGGCGTTCGTCGGCGGATCGCGGTGCGGTGGGAGCGGTCGAACTCATCGTGACGACGGGGCGCCCGCGAGCGGCCGCTCGGGAGCGTCGTTGAGGTCGGTGTTGACGAAGTCGGCGTAGCCGTGGTCTTCGAGGTGCAGCGCCAGCGTGTGGTCGCCCGACTCGACGATGCGTCCGTTGACGAGCACGTGCACGAAGTCGGGCTTGATGTAGTCGAGCAGCCGCTGGTAGTGCGTGATCACGATCATCGAGCGCTCGGGTCCGCGCAGCGCGTTGACGCCGCCGGCGATGATGCGCAGTGCGTCGATGTCGAGGCCGGAGTCGGTCTCGTCGAGGATCGCAAGACGGGGTTGCATCACGGCCATCTGGAGAATCTCGTTGCGCTTCTTCTCGCCGCCACTGAAGCCGGCGTTGACGGCGCGATCGAGGAAGTCCTGCTTCATCTCGACGAGCTGCATCGCCTCCTTGGCGACGGCGAGGAAATCTCGGGCGCCGATCTCGGTCTCGCCACGCGCCCGGCGCACCGAGTTGAGCGCCGTGCGCAGGAAGTACATGTTGTTCACGCCCGGGATCTCGACCGGGTACTGGAAGCCCATGAAGATGCCAGCAGCGGCGCGCGCCTCGGGCGACATCTCGAGCAGGTCGGCGCCATCGAGCGTCACGGTCCCGCCGATCTCGTAGCCCTCGCGCCCGGCGAGCGTGTGGGCGAACGTGCTCTTGCCCGACCCGTTCGGGCCCATGATCGCGTGGACCTCGCCGGCGCCGACGTCGAGGTCGACGCCCTTGAGGATCTGCTTGTCGCCGATGGCGGCGGTGAGGTTCTCGACGTGCAGCATCAGCCGACACTTCCTTCCAGGCTCACGCTCAGCAGGCGCTGAGCTTCGACGGCGAATTCCATCGGGAGTTCGTTGAACACCTCGCGGCAGAAGCCGTTGACGATCATCGACATCGCGTCTTCCTCGGACATGCCGCGCTGGCGGCAGTAGTACAGCTGGTCCTCGCCGACGGTCGACGTCGACGCTTCGTGCTCGACCTGGGCGCTCGGGTTCTTCACCTCGATGTACGGGATGGTGTGGGCGCCGCACTCCTTGCCGAGCAGCAGCGAATCACACTGGGTGTAGTTGCGCGCGTTCTCGGCCGACCGCATCACCTTGACCAGCCCGCGGTACGTGTTCTGACCGTGCCCGGCCGAGATGCCCTTGGAGATGATCGAGCTGGTCGTGTCGCGACCGATGTGGATCATCTTCGTGCCGGTGTCGGCCTGCTGGCGCTGACCGGACAGGGCCACCGAGTAGAACTCGCCGACCGAGCGGTCGCCCTGCAGGATGACGCTCGGGTACTTCCAGGTGATCGCCGAGCCGGTCTCGACCTGCGTCCAGGAGATCTTGGCGTCGGTGTGGGCCCGACCCCGCTTGGTGACGAAGTTGTAGATGCCGCCGACACCGTTCTCGTCGCCGGGGTACCAGTTCTGCACCGTCGAGTACTTGATCTCGGCACGGTCCTTGGCGACGAGCTCGACGACGGCCGCATGGAGCTGGTTCTCGTCGCGCTGGGGTGCGGTGCATCCCTCGAGGTAGGACACGTGCGAGTCGTCCTCGGCGACGATCAGCGTGCGTTCGAACTGCCCCGTGTTCTGCGAGTTGATGCGGAAGTACGTCGACAGTTCCATCGGGCAGCGGACGCCCTTGGGGATGTAGCAGAACGAGCCGTCGGAGAACACCGCCGAGTTGAGTGCGGCGAAGTAGTTGTCGCGCACCGGGACGACGGAGCCGAGGTGCTCGCGAACCAGGTCGGGGTGGTCCTGGACCGCCTCGGAGAACGAACAGAAGATCACGCCGGCCTCGGCGAGCGTCTTCTTGAACGTGGTGGTCACCGACACCGAGTCGACGATCGCATCGACTGCGACGTTGCTCATCATCTTCTGCTCGTGCAATGGGATGCCGAGCTTGTCGAACATCTCACGGATCTCGGGGTCGACGTCGTCCATGCTGTCGAGCACCGGCTTCTTCTTCGGCGCCGCCCAGTAGCTGATCGACTGGTAGTCGATGGGAGCGATCTGCAGCTTGGCCCAGTCGGGCTCGTCCATCTTCGTCCAGGCCTCGTAGGCCGACAGACGCCACTCGAGCAGCCACTCCGGCTCGTTCTTCTTGGCCGAGATCAACCGCACGATGTCCTCGTTCAGACCGGGCGGCGCGATGTCGGTGTCGAGGACGGTGCTGAAGCCGTACTGGTAGCCGGCGTTGGTCAATTCCTCGATCTCGCGCAGCGTCTCGCTCATCGCCGTTCCTCTCTGTGGCCAGTGGGTCCGCCCGTCGGCCACGCTACCGACCGTCCGAACGCCTCGGTCGGTGCCTGGACGGGCTGGTGTCGTGGTGACGTCGCCATCACACACCTTGCTACCAGCACGAACCGGGTTTCACAAGTTCCACCTTGCGAATGTGTGGAAACGGGTTACGATCACCCCATGGCCGTCACCGATGCTCCCCCATCGCCGACGCCGACACCCACGCCCACACCCACGCAGCGCCGTGTGCTCGAGGCACTGAAACGCCACGGCGAGGCGACCGCTGACGAGCTCGCCGCCACGCTCGAGATCTCGTCGAGCGCCGTACGCCAGCACCTCAGCGTCCTGCGGACGGCAGGGCTGATCGAGTCCCGCCGCGAGCGCGGGCAGACGGGACGACCCGCCGAGCGGTACCACGCCACCGAGCGCACCGAGCCGCTGTTCGTCAGGGCCGACGATCTGTCGATCGAGCTGCTCGGCCTGGTCGACGACGAGCAGCCCGACCTCGTCGACCGGCTCTTCGACCAGCGCCGCAGACGCCTCGTCGCCGACGCCCGTGACCACCTCGCAGGCACCACCATCGAGGAACGCATCGCCAAGGTCACCGAGTTGCTCGATGCCCAGGGCTACCTGTGCGATTGGGAACAGTTGGCGCACGACCACTTCCGGATCAACCTGCACAGCTGTGCGATCTGGAGCGTCGCCAGCCGCTTCCGCAAAGCATGCGCCAGCGAGCTCGAGTTCCTGCAGGGCGTGCTTCCCGATGCAGCGGTCGCCCGGGTGACCCACAAGACCAACGGCGCCCACACCTGCGCCTACGACATCGCCGTTCAGGCCTGAACAGCCCGGCAGGGTTCCCGTCAGCGTTCAGGCGTCGTCGGGCACCGTGGCCGGCCCGCCGAGCGCCAACACCACCGCACCGAGCAACGAACACGACGCAGCCACGGCGTAGGGCATGCGGTACGAACCGAAGACGTCGTACAGCGCTCCGAGCACCAGCGGTCCGCCTGCGGTTCCCAGCACGGCGACCAGCTGCGTGCGGCTGAACAGGCGCGGATAGTCGCGGACGCCGAACCGTTCGGCGATCACCAGCGGCTGGAGCATCAAGACGTTGCCGATCGTCGCGCCGAACAAGACGATCGCAGCGAACAGCAGCCACGTCGTGGTCGACAGGCCGATGACGACCAGGGCGAGTGCTTGCGCTGCGACCAGCACCACCGTCAGACGCATCATCGGCACGAGTTGCACGACACGCCCGCCGATCAGCCGCGCCACCACCGACGTCCCGGCGATGACGGTGAGAGCGAACTGGGCGGTGCGTTCGTCGGTGCGGTCCTCGACGAGTTTGACGAGCTGCTGGATGCCGCCGACCTGGGCGCCGAGCGCCAGCGTGAACCCGACGGTGACGGCGATGAAGAACCGGGTGCGCACCGCTTGCGCGAACGGCGTTCCGCCGGGAGCGGCGACGACCTCGCCGACCTGACGACGGATGCCGTCGGGAGCCCATCCCTCGGCTTCCGGATCGGCTCGCACGACGAACCACCCCACGGGCACGATGCCGACGACGAAGACGGCACCCAGCCAGGGCGTGCCAGCAGCGAGGCCCTGACTGTCGAGCAGTTGCTTCGCGATCGGGGTGAACACGATGCCGCCGACCGACAGCCCGGTCGACGCAACCGACAGTGCGACCGATCGTTTGGCGTGGAACCACCGCGTGACCACCGTCGTCGCCGGGACGAGTCCCGCTGCCGCCCACCCGGCGGCGAACACGGCGTACACGACGAACAGCTGCCACTGCTGTTGCACCTGGCCCAGCACGGCGAGCGCAGCACCACCGACGAGCCCGCCGGCAACGATCACCAACCGGACGTCGATGCGGGCGATCCATCTCGCTACCCACACGCCGACGACGCCGCCGACCACGAAGAACACGGTCGTCGCCAGCGAGATGGTGCTCAACGGCCAGTCGCGCTCCTTGCTGAAGGCGTTGAGATAGACGGCGAGCCCGTAGAACCCGAGTCCCGACGACACGGCGAGGACCGTGAAGCATCCGGCGACGACCCACCAGCCGGGAAACCGGCCGTGCGCAGCGGAGTCCGAGGCGAGATCCTGCGGAGCTGCGTCGACCATCCCGCCGACGTTAGGGAATCGGGCCGTGGTCCGCCGACCCCGCCGCATCACGTCGACCGTCTGGCTGCTGCGTCCGGCGAAGTGTCACGTCCGACCCGGCACGGTGTCACAGTTCAGCGGCGGCGTTTGAAGATGCGGGAGAAGAAGCCGGCGTCGGAGGCGTCGCGTTCGGCTTCGACCTCGGCACGAATGCTCGAGCCTGCGGCGTTCAAGATGTCCTCGGCCTCGTCGAGGATCGCGGCGGCACTGCCGTCGTCGAGGCCCTGCGGCTCGGGCGGCGTGGGAGGCACGACGAGCGAGCCATGGGTCCACGCGACATCGGCGAGTCGACGCTCGTACTTCGGGCAGCTCTCCGGACAACGCCACGGAGCGTCGGGAGCGAGATCGAGATTGCACTTGCGAACCGTGTCGCCGTTGGGATACGTGCGACTCTCGAAGTTCTTGCACTCGATCTTCATCGGCATCACGTCGATTCTACGCGAGCAGGTCCGACACCCGCCGTGCAGGGCGAGGTTTGGTCTTCGCGATGAAGTGACACACCAAGGGGCGGCGTTTACATGCGACGTCGCAGATATTACAATTGCATGACGACGACCCGACGGGAGTCGATTCGTCGGCACAGAGCCCATCCGTGAATTCCCGAAATCACACAGGAGCAACCGCCATGTCCGACACCACCGCCACACCCGAGAGCACCGACACCGAGCTCACACCCAACGACCGCCGCGCCCTGCTGCGCAAGATCGCCATCGGTGGTGCGGGAGCCGCCGCCGGCGCCGTCATGCTCAGCAACGGTCGAGCTTCGGCCGCCGACGGTGCGAACCTGGTTCTCGGCATCCGCCGCGGCCAACGAAGCCGACAACTCCGACGTTCCTGGTGTACGACGACGCCTCTGCCGCACTGACCGAGTCGAGCTTGCTCAGCGTCGGCGAAGACAAGCCCAACGCGACCGACGGCAACAACGTCTATCCGGCTGCGGTTGGCGGCTACGGCAAGGGCGATGATCCCGAGCGGACTGCACGGCTCGACGATCAATCCTGCGGGCTTCGGCGCAGTCGCAGCCAACCTGGCCGCCAACCCAGACGGAAGCACAGCAGCGACGACGAAGGCACTCGCCATCGCCTCGACCGGCGCCCACGTCTTCTTCCTTCCGGGAGCCAAGGCCGGTCCGGCCAACGGCACCCACGCTGCCGGTGAGCTGTACGTCGACGCCGACGGCACGCTGTGGTTCACCGTGCCGACCGCGACGGCCGGAGAGGTGCGCTTCGTCAAGCTGGCGGGGACGCCGGCTGCCGGTTCGTACCATCCGATCGACCCGCAGCGCGCGTACGACTCACGTCAGCCGAACTATCCCGCAGCGTTGAAGGGCAAGATGGCACCGAGCACCGAGCCGCGTGATCAGCGTCGCCGACGGCCACAGCGAGAACGGCACGGTCACCAACGCCGACGCAGTCCCCGCAGGTGCCACGGCGGTTCAGATCAACCTCACCGCAGCCGCCATGACGGGACCGAACTTCCTGTCGGTGACGGCCGGTGACGTGACCACGACGGAGACGTCGGTACTCAACTGGAGCAACGGCGACATCCAGATCGCCAACGCGATCACGGTGCCGATCGCTGCCGACCGCACGATCCGGGTGTACTGCGGCAACCAGACCGGCAGCACCGACGTCATCGTCGACGTGTTCGGCTACTACCTCTGACATCCACCATCGAACGCTGTGCTGTTACGCCGGGGGTCTGACCCCTGGCGTAACGGTCAGGCTGCGTCGTCGGCGAGGTCGACGAGATCGGGGACGTCGTCGCCACCGACACCGACGTGCACGTCGACCTCGATGAAGATGCACTCACCCGGGCACAGTTCCGCGGCGTGGATCGCGTCGCCGACGTTGCGCTCGCTGACCCAGGCCAAGCTCCCCGATCCACCCGGATCGTTGAGCACCTCGCCACCCTCGGCGACATAGGCGATGCCGTCCTCGAGCTGCACGAACACGTCGGGACAGTGGTCGACGCACAGTCCATCGCCGGTGCAGAGGTCCTGGTCGATCCACACTCGCATGGTGACCGAACGGTACCGCTGGCTGTCTACATTGGCTCGACCGTGAGCGAACAAGCCGATCAGACATCCGACACACCGGCCACCACGACACCGGCCGCCGCACCGACCGCCGACGTCGATGCACCGGTCGCACCCCGTCGACCGCACACCTGGCACCGCCCGACCGGCGACGTCGACGACCCGTATGCGTGGATGCGCGACGTCGACGACCCCGACCTGCTCGCCCATCTCCGAGCGGAGAACGACGCCGCCGAGCGGTTTTTCGCACCGCACGCGGACACGATCGAGCAGATCTTCGGCGAGATCCGGTCGCGGGTGCAGGAGACCGACCTGTCGACACCGGTCGAGTTCGGTCCGTGGTGGTACGTCACCTCGACCGTCGAGGGGATGAGCTACCCGGTCCATCACCGCGGCCCGAGCGCTGAACTCGCGACCCGTGACGTCCTGCTCGACGAGAACGTCGAGTCGGAGGGCCACGAGTTCTTCGACCTCGGAGCGTTCGACGTGTCGATGGATCACCACCTCGTGGCCTGGTCGACCGACACCGCAGGCGACGAGCACTACACGCTGCGCTTGCGTGACCTCACGACCGGCATCGACCTCGACGACCGGATCGAGGACACGTCCAACGCCGGTGTCGCCTGGTCACGCGACGGACAATGGGTGTTCTACGTGACCCCCGACGAACAGGAACGGCCGTCGACCGTGTGGCGCCACCGGCTCGGCACACCGCACTCCGACGACGTGTGCGTGTTCGAGGAGACCGACGAACGGTTCTTCGTCGGCATCGGTTCGACCAGATCAGAGGCGTGGATCGTGATCCACTCCGCCAGCCGCACGAGCGCCGACGCCCGGATCGTGTCCACCGACCGGCCCACCGACGAACCGGTCGTGGTGATGCCACGCCGCGACGACGTCGAGTACGGAATCGACCACTGGGGCGACTCGTTCGTCATGCACACCAACGACGGCGCCGTCGACTTCCGGTTGCTCATCGCCGACGACGACGCCGACACGAGCGACCCGGCCGCGTGGAGCGAGCTGGTCGGGCACCAGCTGGGGCGTCGCATCAGTTCGGTCGACGCATTCGCCGACCACCTCGTCATCCACGAATGGGTCGATGCCCAGCCACGCCTGCGCATCCTGTTCCGTGACCGCAGCGAGCGAACCGTCGACCTCGGCGCCGAGCCGCACGACGTGGAGCCCGCCGCCAATCCGCAGTGGGCGACCGATCTGATCCGCTTCAGCGTCCAGTCGCTCACGATGCCGACGTCGCTGTACGACGAACACGTGGCGACCGGCGAACGGACGCTGCTGCGACGGATCCCAACACCCAACGTCGACCTCGAGGCGTACACCGCGCAGCGGGTGTGGGCCACCGCCGACGACGGCATCCGCGTGCCGATCGACATCGTGCGACGGAGCGACACCGCGTTGGACGGCACGGCACCAGGAGTCCTCTACGGATACGGCGCGTACGAGGCGTCGCTGCCGCCGTGGTTCTCGGTGGCGAGGTTGTCGTTGCTCGATCGTGGCTACGTCTGGGCACTCGCCCACCCGCGCGGCGGCGGCGAGTTGGGCCGCAACTGGTATCTCGACGGCAAGCTCCTCGCGAAGGCGAACACGTTCAGCGACATGATCGCCTGCGGTGAACACCTCATCCAGAGCGGCGTGGTCGCTCGTGAGCGCCTGGCGATCCGCGGCGGGTCTGCCGGCGGGCTGCTCGTCGCTGCGTGCATGACGAAGCGGCCCGACCTGTTCGCCAGTGTCGTCGCCGAGGTCCCCTTCGTCGACGTCGTCAACACGATGAGCGACCCGACACTGCCGCTCACCGTCACCGAATGGGAGGAGTGGGGCGACCCGCGAAGCGAGCCCTACGCGTCGTGCATCCTCGCGTACTCGCCCTACGACAACACCGTGGCCGCCGACTATCCGGCGATCTACGCCACCGCCGGCCTGAACGACCCGCGGGTCAGCGTCCACGAGCCGGCCAAGTGGATCGCCCGACTGCGTGACGTGTCGACCGGCACGGCGCCGATCGTGCTGCGCACCGAACTCGGAGCGGGCCACGGTGGTCCGACTGGCCGCTACGACGCCTGGCGCGACGAAGCGCGCACGCTCGCGTTCCTCCTCGCCACCACCTGACTCGCTGCTGGCTCAGGCGAACAGCGCGACGACGCCGAGCGCCATGAAGCCGACGTTGCGTGCGACGTGTCCCCATCCGAGCGGCCGAGCGGACCACGTGCCGAAGCACGCGCACGGTGGGTGCCGACCCTCCGCCAGGCGGCGCACGATCAAGACGGTGAACGCCACCAGCACGGCCAGTGCGATCGCCGCTGCCGCCACCGGTGCCAGCTGCACGACCAACACCGCACCGAGCACGATCTCGATCCACGGCAGCACCGGCACGACGGCGGCGGGTGCGCCGAGCGATCGAGCTTGTGCTGGCCACTGCGGTCCGGCGGCGACCTTCGATCCACCGGAGAGGACGAACACGAGTCCGAGCAGGATCGACGCCCCCACCCCGGCGGCGGCCATGCGTTCAGACCGTGATCGTCATGCGCTCGCGCGCCGCGAACGCCTCGACCCCGAGTTTCGCCGCACAGTCGATCACCGGAGCGAGGATGGCGTCGAGTTCGTCGTCGTCGTGAGCCGGATCGTGATGGAACAACGCAAGCCGCTTCACGCCCGCCGTCGCAGCGAGCCACACGGCGTAATCGGGCGTGCAGTGCCCCCAGTCGCGCTTCGTCGTGAACTCCTCGGGCGTGTACTGCGCATCGTGGATCAGCAGATCGGCGCCCTCGCACAGCTCGATTGCTCCGGGCCACGCGGAGTGCGAGCCGTCGGTCGGCATCTGGTGGTCGCTCATGTACACGACCGACCGGCCCTCGTACTCGACCCGGTAGCCGACCGTGTGGCCCACGTGCGGGATCAGCCGCGACATGACCGTCACGTCGCCGAACGTGAACTCGTCGTCGCCGACTTCGTGGATGTCGACCATGCCGGGGAACATCGAGAAGTGGATGGGGAACAGCGGCGGCTTGATCGTGTCGGCGAACACGTCGGCGACGGTGATGTCACCGGGCTGTTCGGGCGCATAGATCGTCACGTTGGCGCCCGGACGCAGGAACGGCTTGAAGAACGGCAGACCCTGGATGTGATCCCAGTGCAGGTGGCTCAGCAGGCAGGTCCCACGGAACGGCTCGTCGGCGGGTTGCGTGAGCCCGAAGTACCGAAGGCCGGTACCGAGATCGAACAGGATCGGATCGTGGCCGGGCACGTCGAGCGACACACACGACGTGTTGCCGCCGTAGCGGGCGATCTCGTGGCCGTGACAGGGCGTCGAACCACGGACGCCGTGAAACGTCAACTGCATACCGTCTACTGCGGCATCTGCGTCTGTTGTGCCCCCGATGAGACGAACCATAGAGCCTTTTTCGAACGTCGACACAACTCGTGCTGCGTGACGGGCGTCGCCGGCCGCAAACGGCATTCGCCCTGTCAAGTGATCTCCGCCGTCGAGCCGATTGCTACCGTCGCGCCCATGCCGTCTCGGACCGATCCCCCTGCACTTCCCGACGGGATCGTCGTGGTCGTGAAGGAGGAGTGCGCCACCTGCCACTCGATCAAGTCGGTGCTCCTCCAACTCGACGATTCCGTACCGCTGACCGTCTACACCCAGGACGACCCCCGATTCCCCGAGACCCCCACGCCGATCCACGACGCCGACCTCGCCGTGAGTTGGCACCACCAGATCGAGACCGTGCCGACGGTGATCCGCGTCGTCGGCGGAGTCGAGGCGGAACGCACGGTCGGCTGGAGCCGCAGCGAATGGGAACGCGTGACCGGGATCGACGGCCTGGGTCCCGATCTCCCAGCGATGCGACCGGGCTGCGGTTCGATGAGCGTCGACCCCGATCTCGTCGACGAACTGAATGTCCGCTTCGGGGCCACGACGCTCTCGTCGCGCCGCATCGGCGTCGCCGACGCCGAGGACGAGATCGAGATGATGTTCACCCGGGGGTGGACCGATGGGCTGCCGGTCGTGCCGCCGACCGAAGCGCGCGTGATGCGCATGTTGACCGGGACGACGCGTGCTCCGGCCGATGTGGTGGCGACCGTGCCGCCCGATCTCGTCGACGTCACCGTCGAGAAGGTGGCGATCGCTGCGGTGATGGCGGGATGCCTGCCCGAGTACCTGCCCTGGGTGCTCACGGCGGTGCAAGCGGCGTGCACCGACGAATTCAACATGCACGGGCTGCTCGCCACGACGATGCCGGTCGGTCCGGTCATCGTGTGCAGCGGGCCCGGCACGCGAGCGATCGGCATGAACTGCGGCGGCAACGCGCTCGGTCAGGGCAACCGGGCGAACTCCACCATCGGGCGCGCCCTGCAGTTGGTCGTGCGCAACGTCGGCGGTGGTCGACCGGGTGAGGTCGACCGTGCCACCCACGGCACCCCCGGCAAGATCGGGTTCTGCTTCGCCGAGAACGACGCCGAGTCGCCGTACGGAACACTCGCCGTCGAGCACGGCATCGAGCCCGGCGTGGACGCGCTGACGTTGTTCGCCGGCGAGGGGACCCGCTGCGTCGTCGATCAGTTGTCACGCGAACCCGACTCGCTCGCCCGGTCGCTCGCTGCGAGTCTGCAGGCGATGCACCATCCCAAGCTGATCCTCGGGTTCGATGCGATCCTCGTGATGGGCCCCGAACACGCCCGGGTCTTCGCTGACGCCGGGTGGGATCGCGAACGGATCGTGGCCGGGATCTCCGAACACCTGAACCGTCCGGGCGCGGAGCTGGTGCGCGGCGCCGGCGGCATGGCCGAGGGCCTACCCGCCGGGTTCGCCGACGCCGAGGCGCTGCCGAAGTTCCGACCCGGCGGGCTGATGCTCGCGTTCGCCGGCAGCGGAACCGGCCTGTTCTCGGAGATCATCGGTGGCTGGGCGAACGGCGATGTCGGCTCGAAGCCGGTCACGCGCGCCGTGACATACTGACGGGTCATGAGCGCCCGCACGATCCTCGATCCGACCAGCGAGCGGACGGTCGGCGAACGCGAGCGGCTGCAACGTCCGGCGACGCTCGCCGGGCTGACCGTCGGGCTGCTCGACATCTCCAAGCCGCGCGGCGACGTGTTCCTCGACCGGCTCGAGGAGCGGCTCACCGGCGTCGGCGCGACCGTCAACCGCTACCGCAAGCCGACGTTCACGAAGCCGGCTCCCGTCGACCTGCGCCACCGGATCTCCGTCGAGTGCCAGGTCGTGATCGAGGCCCTCGCCGATTGAGGCAGTTGCACGTCGTGCAGTGTGCACGACATCAGCGATCTGGAACTGCGGGGCGTCCCGGGCGTGTTCGTGGCGTCCGAGGGGTTCGTCGACGCCGCCGTCGCCCAATCGACGTCGCTCGGTTTCCCGTCGGTGGCCCGGGTGTTCACCCCGCACCCGATCCAGGACCGCACCGACGACGAGATGGTCGCCTACGCCGACGCCGCCTTCGACGAGATCGTGTCAACGATCACGTCCGTGGACTGACCCCGCTGCCACGCCGTGCCGGGTCAAACGTGACAGTTCGACCGTGACAGTTCGACCGTGACAGTTCGACCGTGACAGTTCGAGCCCGACAGCTCAGCCGAGGGCAGCTCAGCGGAGGGCAGCGATGGCCTCAGCAGTAGCCAGCACCCGACGCGCGTTGTCGACGTGCAGGTTCTCGATCATGCGACCATCGACGGTGACGACCCCCCGCCCGTCGGCGACCGCCTCGTCGAACGCGGCGATCACCCGCTCGGCGTACTCGATGTCGTCGGCCGACGGCGCCCACATCTCATTGGCCGGCTCCACCTGGCTCGGGTGGATCAGCGTCTTGCCGTCGAAGCCCATCTCCATGCCCTGGCGACACTCGGCCTCGAACCCGTCCGGGTTCTTCACGTCGTTGTACACGCCGTCGAGGATCACCTTGCCCGCCGCTCTGGCAGCGAGCAGCGCCGCAGCCAGGTGCGGTACGAGGGGATGGCGGCTCGGCACCAACGGGGATCGCAGCTCCTTCGCGAGGTCGTTGGTTCCCATCACCAGGACCGCCACGCGCGGGTGCGCAGCGATCGCTCGGACGTTGAACATCGCCGTCGGCGTCTCGATCATCGGCCAGATCTTGACGTCACCCGAAGCACCCGCCTCGTCGAGCAACGCCGACACCCGATCGACGTAGTCGACCGAGTCGACCTTGGGGATCACGACAGCCGCAGGGCCCGCCGCACCGGCCGCCTTCACGTCATCGTCACCCCACTGGGTGTCGAGGCCGTTGCAGCGGATCGTCAGTTCGCGGTGGCCGTAGGAACCGGACTGCACCGCAGCGACCGCCTTGGTGCGCGCGTCCGGCTTGGCATCGGGCGCAACAGCGTCCTCGAGGTCGAAGATGATCGCGTCGGCCGGGATCGTCCGAGCCTTCTCGAGTGCGCGGTCGTTGGCCGCCGGCATGTACAGCACCGAGCGGCGGGGGCGCAGTTCATCGGTCATCGTCATCTCCTCAGAAGCCGTAGCGGGCGGCGAGTTCGGGGTCGCGTTCGGACAGCGAGCGAGCGAGTTCGACGACCACGCGGCATTGTTTGACCGAGGCGTCGTCCTCCATCTTGCCGTCGAGCATGATTGCGCCCGTGCCGTCGCCCATCGCATCGATCACCCGCTGGGCGTGTGCCACGTCGTCGGGATCGGGACTGAACACGGTCTTGGCGATGCCGATCTGCACCGGATGCAAGCTCCAGGCGCCGACGCAGCCGAGCAGGTAGGCGTTGCGGAACTGGTCCTCGCACGCAACGGTGTCCTTGATGTCGCCGAACGGTCCGTAGAACGGCAGGATGCCGTGGGTGACGCAGGCGTCGACCATGCGCGCGATCGTGTAGTGCCAGAGATCCTGCTGGTAGGTCGTGCGCGGCGCCTCGATGTCGGTGTTCCCGTCGGCATCGGTGGTCGGGTCGGCTCGTACGAGGTAACCGGGGTGGCCGCCACCGACGCGCGTGGTCTTCATCCGGCGATTGGCAGCGAGGTCGGCGGGGCCGAGCGAGAGTCCCTGCATGCGTGGTGAGGCCCCGCAGATCTCCTCGACGTTGGCGACGCCTCGGGCGGTCTCGAGGATCGCATGGATCAGCAACGGCTCGGTCAACCCGGCCTTCGCCTCGAGCTGGGCGAGGAGCCGATCGACGTAGTGGATGTCTTCCGGGCCTTCGACCTTCGGGATCATGATCACGTCGAGCGCATCGCCGGCTTCGAGCACCGCTGCTGTCAGGTCGTCGAGTCCCCACGGCGAATCGAGGCTGTTCACACGTGTCCAGAACTGGGTCTCGCCGAAGTCGACCGACTGCGCGACCTCGACCAGACCGGCGCGTGCTGCCTCCTTCTGATCGGCGGGCACGCCGTCTTCGAGGTTGGCGAGCAGGATGTCGACCGTCGGCGCGATCTCGGGCACCTTCGATCGCATCTTCTCGTTGGCAGCCGGGAAGAAGTGGATCATCCGGCTCGGGCGGAACGGGATCTCGCGAACGGGCTCGGGGGCTCCGACGGCGAGCGGACGAAAGAAGTCTCTTGCTGGACGCACGTCCCAACCGTACGCGGCGCGCCCCACGACCAGCCAACCGCCGAGATCGTGGTTCCCGCCCCGGTCCCCCGGACCCGCCTGCCCGAAATCTGCACAGGATGTCGCGCTCAGCGCGACAGGAGCGGCATTTTCGGGGGTTGGAGGGAGGGTCAGGTCGGTAGAGAGGCCGAACCGTCGCGGAGTTCGACGAGGCCGTCGTCGACGAGCGAGTCGACGATGCGTCGGTCGAACTCGGAGGCGGGGCGTGGACCGTCGTGGAGCGCAGCGAGCACCCGTCCGCGCGCCTGGCGATCGCTCCCGTCGAACGGCGCCTGACGCCCACTGACGCCCGCCGAACCGACCGCCGGATCGGGAATCGGTTGGCCGGTGACGTGCCAGCGACATGAGGCCGCGATCGGGCAACGATCGCAGTTCGGCGTCGGGCGACACACGGTGGCACCGAGATCCATCAGCACCTGGTTCCAGATCCATCCGTGCCCGTGGGGCACCAGCTCGTCGGCCAACCGCTGGGCACGCTTCGGCGTCAATCGCTCGCCGAAGGCGCGTGCGAGCACGCGGGCGATGTTCGTGTCGACGACGGCGACGTCGCGCTCGAACGCGAACGCCAGCACGGCGCGAGCGGTGTACGGACCGACGCCGGGCAGCGCCAGGAGCCGATCGAGATCGTCGGGCATCCGGCCGTCGTGGCGATCGACGATCAGACGGGCAGCGTCATGCAGGTTGCGCGCGCGCGACGCGGATAGCCGAGGCCCTGCCACAGGCGCAGGACGTCGGCCAACGTCGCCGACGCACACGCCGCCGGGTCGGGGTTGGCTTCGAGGAACGCAGTCCACTTCGGGATCACGCGGTCGGCCTGGGTCTGTTGCAGCATCACCTCGGCGACGAGGATCGTCCACGGATCCCGCTCGCGGCGCCACGGCAGGTCGCGCAGCTGTGGAGCGCCCCAGCCGAGAACGGCGCCTGGGTCGAACAACGACGCGAGGCTCAGTCGGCCCAGACGTCGGTGTCGTCGTAGGGCCGCTTGCGATCGGGCGCGAACTCCCGCTTCCAGATCAGCACCTTGCGAACGAAGTAGCACACTTCCTTGCCGTCCTGGTTGAAGCCCTTGGTCTCGACCTTCACCACCCCGCGGTCGGGCTTCGACGACGACTCCTTCACCTCGAGAACCCGGGTCTCGGCGTGGATCGTGTCGCCGTGGAACGTCGGGAACTTGTGCTGCAACGTCTCGACCTCGAGGTTCGCGATCGCAGCACCGCTGACGTCGGGCACGCTCATGCCCAGCACCAGGCTGTACACGAGGTTGCCGACGACCACGTTGCGGCCCTGCACCGACTGTGCAGCGAACCAGTCGTTGGTGTGCAACGGATGGTGGTTCATCGTGATCATGCAGAACAGGTGGTCGTCGTACTCGGTGATCGTCTTGCCGGGCCAGTGGCGCAGCACGTCACCGGGGGTGAAGTCCTCGAGGTACCGGCCGAAGGGGCGTTCGTGCACTGTCATGGTCGTGACGGTATCGCTGCGCATGCAGCCATGCGAAAGCGTCAGCCGCGGTGATCGGCGTCGCCATCGCCGAGATCGGGATCGGGACGGGGATCGGTGGCCCGGGCGTCGGGACCATCCTCGCGCTCGTCGCCGAAGTCGTCGCGGTCGACACCCAGGTCGTGGTCGGAATCATGCGCGAACGTCGCGGCGATGGCGGGATCCTGTTCCGGGTCACCGACCGGTCGCCGCCCGCCGAATCGCAGCGCGAAGTCGATCTTCGTCTCACCGCGGGCCGATTCGGTGCGGGCGAGGTCGCGGAGTCGCACGAGCCGGTCGCGCTTCTCGATCTTCCACGGCCCCACGCGCAGCGAGGCGTAGGCGAGTGCCCCGATCGCGATCGGCATCAGGTACTGCGCCGAGCGATACGTGGCGATCGCCGGCGCAGCGACGCGGCGCGGCACGCCGAAGCCGATGAGCGCAGTCAGGTACGTCGCCTCGACGACGCCGAGGCCACCGGGAAGGATCGGGATCGCGGCGAGCACGTTCGCCAATCCGAACGCGACCAGCAGCGCATCGACGGGCAGCGAAACGCCGTACGCCCGCAGGAACACCCAGAGCGACGCAGCATCGAGCAGCCAGTTCGCGGTCGCCCAGAACACCACTCGCCACAGCAACTGGCGGTCGCCGGAGAGTTCCTCGAGTCGCTCGGCGACCTGGTGGAGCACCGCAGCGAACCGGTCCTCGTTGAAGTGCGCCTTGCGGGCGACCCAACGCAGCAGGCGCTCGGCTCGGCCCGAGCCGTCCATCACCCCGATGACGAGGCCGGCGGCGAGGCCCATGATCATGATCCCGAGGAGCGCAGCGAGCGCATAGCCCTCGTTGACCCCGCGAAACGGGATCGACATGGTGAGCCCGGTCCAGAAGATGATGTTCAGCACGACCGCCGAGCCGATGCCCGCCGTCGCGAGGGCGAACCCGGCGTCGGGACCGCTGATCCCCGACAGCGTCAGCAGCCGATAGCCGAGCGCCGAACTCGCAGCATTGCCACCGGGAACGATGTTCGACAGCGCCTTGGTGCTCAGCTGGATCCGGAAGATCCGCGCCAGCGACAGGGTCCGCCCGGCGGTCCCCAGCGTCGCTCGGGTCAACAGCGAATAGCTCATCAGCGCGAGCAGCTGCAACACGAATCCGGCTGCGAGCAGACCGGGATTGACGTCGCGCACCGTCTGGATCGCCTCGCGAAAGCCTGCCAACACGCCGGGCCCCAGGAACACTGCGATGACGATCAGCAGCAGCGCCTTGATCGTGAAGCGGATCGGCTTGATCCGGCGGCCGGTGCTGGTGTCGTCGCGGATCAGTGCGGGCAGCTCGCCGGTCGGCAGTACGTCGCGATCCATCTCGTGGGTGCGGTCGTCGTCGACATCGTCGATGCCGCGCAGAGACGCCGCGTCGTGCCTGCCGTCGGCCTGTTCGTTCACCGTTGAACCCGATCCTGCATCGATCAGTACACGTCGATGATCTGTCGCAGCCGCGCCCGCAGCTGTGGTGCCATCGCCGCATCGGTCTTGCCGAGATGCACGACGACCAACTCACGATCCGGTACGACGACGATGTACTGGCCCTCGTGTCCGTGACAGGCCAGACTGCCGGGGAACTCCGGCCAGATCCACCAGTGACGGCCATAGTCGCAACCGTTCTCGTCGTCGTGCGACACCGCCGTAGCGGCGTCGGCCACCCAGCCGAGCGGCAGGATGCGATCGCCGGACGACGTCACCCCGTCGTGGCGATAGAGCTCGCCGAACGTGGCGAAATCCCCGGCGGTGGCAAAGACGTAGGACGATCCGACGAAGTCGCCGGCGGCGTCGAACTTCGGGAGCGCCGAGTCCATCCCGGTCGGGCCGAACAGACGCTCGTGGAGAAATGTCTCCATCGCCGCTCGGCGCTGGAGCGGGTCACCGCCCGGGCCGCCGCTGACGACGTCACCGACGATGCGGGCGACGATGTTGGTGGTGCCCGACGAATAGCTGTAGTGAGTGCCTGGTTCGTGGTCGAGCGGGAGCGCTGCGGCATAGGCGGCATGACTCGGCCCGCTCTCGCCGAACAGCATCTCGATGCAGTGCGAGATCTGATCGTCGACGTAGTCCTCGACGAATCGCAGGCCCGACCGCATCTCGAGCAACTGCAGCAGTGTGATCGCTTGCTTCGGCGTGCCGGCCCACTCGGGCACCGGTGCCGGGGCAGCGACGTCGAGCGCACCGTCCCCGACGAGAATCCCCACGGCGGCATGGGTGATCGACTTCGCCATGCTCCACGACGTCAGCGTCGACTGCGCCGTGATCTCGATGGCGGGCTGGAAGATGTTCTCCGGCTGGATGCCGTAACGCTCGGCGACGACATCGCCTCGGTGTCGCACCAGCAACGCCAGCGTGACACCCTCGTCGGGCGGGCGTTGGAAGAGCTCGTCGACGAGCGCGGTCAGCGAAGCCACGTCGACGACGTTAGTTCCCGGTCACCAGGCGGTCGGCGAGCCCCACCAGACCGTCGACGTCGTGGACATCCACGGCCAGCAGCGGAAGCTCGACGACCACCACGTCCTCGGCGAGATCGGCGAGGCCGGCGATCTCCTCACGTTCGGCCGTGGCCAGCTCGGTGAGCTCGTCGTGCCAGGCGACCTGGTCGGCGAGTGGACCGTCGTCGAGATCTTCGAGCGCGACACGGTCGGCCGCACTCAGCGGTTCGGGCATCGGATGGATCAGGTTGACGACGACGCCGCCGAACGGGAACGATCCGTCGCGAAGTGCACCGATCAGGTGCTCGGCCTCGCCGATCGCCTCGGCGCGAGGACTCGACACGACGACGAACGACGCGACGTCCGAACGCAGCAGCTCGGACACCTCGCGGGCGCGGCGTCGGAGACCGGGCTCGATGTTGGCGAGCGACCGGAAGAACTCGATCGTGTCCTCGACGATCTGCGGGCCGGCGAGTCGCCGCACCGCCCACAGGAACATCGACGCCGCCGCGTTGGTCACCTTCGCGAACGCCCGCTGGCCGACGGTCAGCGCCCGATACACCGGATGACCGAGGAAGCCGATCAGCCGGTCGGGGGCTTCGAGCAGATCGATGGCATGGCGCGACGGAGGCGTGTCGACGATGACGAGATCCCAGTCACCACTCGTGTACAGCTGGTGCAGGCGCTCGATCGCCATGTACTCCTGAGCGCCGGCCAACGACCCGGAGATCGCGCGATAGACCGGGTTCTCGAGGATCGCCGATGCCTGCTTGGGGTTGGCGGTCTGTTCGTGGACGAGCCGATCGAACGTCGAGGCGGCGTCGAGCATCAACGCCCAGAGCTCCCCCTTCGAACCGTTCGCTCCCTTGCCCGGATCGTCGGCCACACCGGGGATGCCCGTGACGCGGTGGGGAGCGTCGGCTGCGGCACCAGCGGCGAGCCCCAGCGCATCGGCGAGCCGGCGAGCCGGATCGACGGTGACGACGACCACCCGCCGGCCGGCGCGCGCCGCTGCGACGCCGAGCGCAGCGGCGGTCGTCGTCTTGCCGACCCCGCCGGGGCCGCATGTCACGATCAGTTCGGCTCGTGCGACATCATCGCGGAACGAGTCCATGTTGTCGCTCACAGCGCATCTCCGATCATCGGCTCGACCAGTGCATCGGCGAGTTCGCCGAGCTGATGCAGCGTGAGCCTCGGTGTGGCGAGCCTCGGCAGCAGGACCAGCGGGACGCCGATCCCGTCGGCCAGACGCTCGATCTGCTGACGTTGGCGTTCCAGACGCTCGCGACCGAAGTCGGTCGACGACGCCAACGCCGACTTGGCAGCCGGCGACAGTGTGACCTTGTGCGAGCGCGCCGCCATCGCCGGCGTCTTCGCGAGGCCGGGTCGGTCCTTCCAGCACGAGTTGACGACCGCCGGCAACAACGACAGCCCGATGTCCTTGCGCAGCTCCTCGCCGAGCTGGAGCGCCTCGGTCACCGGTGTCTCCTCGGGAAGCGTGACGATCATCGCCTGGCACCGCTTGGGATCGCGCAGCATCGCATCGACCTCGACCGACTGTTCGCGCACCGGACCCGATTGCACGACGTCGGACAGCCCCGTCGCCGAGCGCAGGAACGGTGCCGCGTGCCCCGCCGGTGGTGCGTCGACGATGATCAGGTCGGCGGCGCGTTCGCGTTCGAGTTCCTTGATCTTGCCGAGCACCAGCAGGTGCTCGAGACCCGGTGTCGCCGCGGCGATCATGGGCAGCGAGGCAGCCGACGCCGCCCGGCGCAACATGCCGCCGACGCCTTTCAACTCCAGGTAGTCGCCGAACGCCTGATCGGCCGGGATCGTCCGGCCGCGCACCTGGCCCGCCCCCTTGATGCGGCGAAGGATCCGATCGGTCGAATCGAGTTCGCGCCCCCCGAGCAGGGGCCCCATCCCGGGACGTCCGTCGACCGCCACGAACAGCACGTCGGCACCCTCGCGTGCGGCAGCGAGCGCATACGCCGCTGCCACCGTCGACGATCCGACGCCGCCCTTGCCGGCGACGACCGCCACCCGTGTGCTCGTGAGCCAATCAGGTGCAGCCACATCCATCACGGTATCGGCCCCGCTCGGCGACGAACCGCCAGCGATGGTGTCGTGCCGACGCCGGCTCCCGACGGTGTCCGACTGCCGATCAGGTGCGATGGGTGCCGGAGCCGGCGAAGCGCGGTCCGGCGAGGCCGATGTGGCTGGCGACCGGGCGGCCGACCGCGGCGCAGGCGAGCGTCGCGGCGTCGAGCAGGCCCTCGACCGACACGCCCGTCGAGACCCCCATCGCCTCCAGGGCGTGTGCGAGATCCTCGATGGGGACGTTGCCGCCTGCGCCTGGGGCGAACGGGCACCCGCCGAGTCCGCCGACGCTCGCATCGAGGCGGGAGGCACCGTGTTCGAGGGCTGCGATGGCGTTCGCGATGGCGAGGCCCCGGGTGTCGTGCAGATGCACACCGATCGGCACGGCGACGCTCGAATGGACGAGGCCGACCAGGACGGCGACCTCGGTCGGCACGGCGACGCCGATCGTGTCGGCGAGACCGATCGAGCAAGCGCCGGCGTCCACCGCTCGATGAGCCAGTTCCACCACCCGCTCGGGCTCGACGCGGTGTTCGAACGGGCACCCCATCGCGGTCGCCAGTGTCATCTCGACGACCGCGCCCGCATCGATGGCCGCCGCCGCGAACCTGGCGAACTCGTCGAGTGCGTCCTCGGTGCCGACGCCGGCGTTGTGGCGGCTGTGGGTGTCGCTCACCGACACCACGTACTGCAGATGAGTGAGCCCGGCGGCGAGCGCCCGCTCGGCCCCGCGTCCGTTGAGGACCAGACCCCACCGGACCACGCCGGTGTCCTTCGCCGATGCCGCGGTCGCCGCACACAGCGCTTCCGCGTCCGCCATCGCGGGCACCCGGTCGGCGCGGACGAAACTCGTGAGCTCGAGGTCGCGCACCCCGGCGGTCACCAGCGCCTCGAAGATCGCTGCTTTGGCGTCGGTGGAGATCGGCACCTCGTCCTGCAGGCCGTCTCGGAGGCTGACGTCGCGCAGCGACACACGAGCCGGCAGTCGATCGCCCACGGACATCTGCACATTCTCCCGCTTTCGTTGCGTCGTCGTCGACTCGGTAGACAACAACGATGGACGGCGACACACCGACACGGACCGGCCCGCTCCTCGGCGTGCGCGTGCTCGAACTCGGTAACTTCATCGCTGGCCCGTTCGCCGGCCAGCTGCTCGGCGACTACGGCGCCGAGGTGATCAAGGTCGAATCGCCCGACGGCGGCGACCCGATGCGGCGGTGGGGTGTGTGCGTCGACGACTCGAGCCTGTGGTGGCCGATCATCGCTCGCAACAAACGCTCGGTCGTCGCCGACCTGACGAACGCCGACGACCTCGCCTTCGTCCGCCGACTCGCCGGCGAATGCGATGTCATCCTGGAGAACTTCCGGCCCGGCGTGCTCGCCAAGTTCGGGCTCGACTACGACACGCTGTCGGTCACCAATCCGGGGATCATCGTCACGCACGTGTCGGGATTCGGGCAGACCGGTCCACGTTCGGTCGAGGCGGGATTCGGCTCGATCGGCGAGGCCGTCGGCGGCATCCGCCACACCACCGGCGACGCCGACCGACCGCCGGCTCGGTGTGGGATCAGCCTCGGCGACTCACTGGCGGCGATGTTCGCCGTCGTCGGCACCCTGGCGGCCTTGCACGAGCGATCGGTCAGCGGCCGGGGCCAGGAGGTCGACGTGGCGATCTACGAAGCGGTCGCTGCGCTGATGGAGTCGTCGATGGTCGACTTCGACGTCGCCGACGTGCTGCGGGGCCGCTCGGGCGGCACGCTGCCGGGTGTCGCCCCGGCCAACGCCTATCCGACACTCGATGGCTCGGAGGTGCTGATCGCCGGCAACGCCGACAACGTGTTCGCCCGGCTGTGCGAGGCGATGGGTCGTCAGGACCTGGCGACCGACGCGCGCTATGCGACCCATGTCGCTCGTGGCGAGCACGAACGCCAACTCGACGCGCTGGTCGGCGAATGGACCTCCACGATGCAGTCCGACGAACTGCTCGCAGTGCTGCGCGCCCACAGCGTGCCGGCGGGCCGCGTGTACACCGCGGCCGACATGCTCGCCGACGAGCACTACGCAGCGCGCGAGATGATCCAGCGACGCACCGCCCGCACCGGCATCGACACCCCGATGCTCGGCGTGGTCCCCAAGTTCTCGCGCACGCCGGGCAGCATCACCGACGTCGGCCCGGACCTCGGCGAACACACCGACCACTACCGCTGACCGTCACGCCAGGGGTCAGACCCCAGCCGTAACACACGTGACGGATCGGTGATCGCTGTGACGCCGGGGTCTGACCCCTGGCGTCACGCTAGAACTCTTCGTCGAAGGCGACGTCGCCGGCGACGCCGACCTGGTAGCTGCTGACCGTGCGCTCGAAGAAGTTCGACAGGCCCTGCACGTCCTGCAGCTCCATGAAGCTGAACGGGTTCTTCGAGCCGAACTCGTGGGCGTAACCGAGCTGCGCGAGCCGTTGGTCGGCGACGAACTCGAGGTACGTGCGGGTATCGGCAAGGCTCATTCCCGGGACGCCCTCGCCGAGCACGTCGGCGGCGAACAAGTGCTCGCAGTCGATCGCCTCGTTGAGCATCTGACGGATGTCGGCCTCGAGCTCGGCATCGAACAGCTCGGGTTGTTCCTTGCGGACGGTGTCGACCACCTCGAACGCGAAGTTCATGTGGCAGCTCTCGTCGCGGAACACCCAGTTGGTGCCGTCGGCCAAGCCGTTGAGCAGTCCCTTGGAACGCAGGAAGTAGACGTAGGCGAATGCGGCGAAGAAGAACAGACCCTCGATGCAGGTGGCGAAGCAGATCAGGTTGAGCAGGAACTGCTTGCGCTGTTCTGGCGTCTCGATCTTCTGCAGGCCCTGGATCGAGTCGATCCACTTGAAGCAGAACTCGGCCTTGGCCCGGATCGACGGGATGTGCTCGACCGCTGCAAAGGCCGCCTCGCGCTCGGCCATGTCAGGGATGTAGTTGTCGAGCAGCGTCAGGTAGAACTGCACGTGCAACGCCTCTTCGTAGAGCTGGCGCGACAGGTACATCCGGGCTTCGGGAGCGTTGATGTGCTGGTACAGGTTCAGCACCAGGTTGTTCGACACGATCGAGTCGCCGGTGGCGAAGAACGCGACGAGCCGCGACACGAGGTGCTTCTCGGCGGGCATCAGCTTGCGTTGCAGGTCGACGAGATCGTCGGAGAAGTCGATCTCCTCGACGGTCCACGTGTTCTTGATCGCATCGCGGTACATGTCGAAGAACTGCGGGTATCGCATCGGCCGCAACGTCAGGTCGTAGCCCGGGTCGAGGATGTTGGTCGGGCGCTTCGCGCCGACCGGTGACGCCGACTCGAACTCGTCGGCGAGGGTCTCGGCGGGCTCGGCGCCCGGCTGGTAGTCGGTGATCGGGTCGATGAGTGCCATCAGTCGCACGCCTCACAAGCTTCGGGGTTCTCGAGGCTGCACGCGATCGCCTCTTCATCGGTGTAGGTCTTCTTCGACGCCTCGTCGACGAGCGGTGCGATACCGCTGTCGCCCGCGGGGGCCTTCTGGCCGCCGCCGGTCGGCGCCGAGGGCGCCGACTTGGTGGCGGTCGTCGTGCTCTGGTTGATGCGCGTCGCCGGCCGGCTGCGCAGGTAGTACGTGGTCTTCAGGCCCGCTTTCCAGGCGTGCAGGTACATCGAGGAGAGCTTGCCGATCGTCGGCGTCTCCATGAAGAGGTTGAGCGACTGGCTCTGGTCGATGAACGCACCGCGCTCGGCGGCCATGTCGATCAGTGCGCGCTGCGGGATCTCCCAGGCGGTGCGGAAAATCTCCTTCAACTCGTCGGGGATGCGGTCGACGTCTTGCACCGAACCCTCGGCGCGCTTGATGTCGTTGATCATCTGCTCGTCCCACAGATCACGTGCCTGGAGTTCACGCACGAGGTAGCGGTTGATCTGCATGAACTCGCCCGACAGCGTCTCGCGCTTGAACAGGTTCGAGATCTGCGGCTCGATGCACTCGTAGCAGCCGACGATCGAGGCGATCGTCGCAGTCGGCGCGATGGCGATCAGCAGGCTGTTGCGCAGACCGTGCGTGGCGATGCGAGCGCGCAGTGCATCCCAGTCGAGTTCGGCCGGCGGTGTGACACCGCCGTTGGCGCGGTCCCACAGGTCGAACTGCAGGTCGCCCTTCGCCGCCCGTGTGCCCTCGAACGCCTCGTGCGGCCCGTTGGCCTCGGCAAGTTCGGTCGACGCCCACAACGCATGGAAGTAGATGTGGGCGCTGATCGTGCGGCTGAGTTCCTTGGCGTCGGCGGAGTCGAACGCGAGGCCCTTCTTGAAGAAGACGTCCTGCAGGCCCATCAGGCCGAGGCCGACCGGGCGCCACTTGTGGTTCGAGAACTCGGCTTCGGACGTCGGGTAGTAGTTGATGTCGATCACCCGGTCGAGCAGCGGCACGACCTGGCGCACGACGTCGCCGAGCTTGGCGTAGTCGAACTCGGCGTTCGCATCGACGTAGGCGCCGAGGTTGAGCGAGCCGAGGTTGCACACCGCCGTGTTCTGCTGGTCGGTGACCTCGAGGATCTCGGTGCACAGGTTCGACAGGTGAACGACCCGCGGCGTGCCGTCGGCGTTGGCCTCGCCGGTCTGATTGCACTTCTCGTTCGAGGCGTCCTTGAACGTGACCCACCCGTTGCCGGTCTGGGCGAGCGTGCGCATCATCTTCGAGTAGAGCTGGCGCGCCGGCACCTGCTTCTCGTAGAGCCCGGCCTCCTCGGCGGCCACGTACGCCCGCTCGAAGTCGTCGCCGAACAGGTCGGTGAGGTGCGGGACCTGCTTGGGGTCGAACAGGCTCCACTGCCAGTCCTTCTCGACGCGCTCCATGAACAGGTCGGGGATCCAGTTGGCGATGTTGAGGTTGTGCGTGCGACGGGCGTGGTCGCCGGTGTTGTCGCGCAACTCGAGGAAGTCCTCGATGTCGGCGTGCCACGATTCGAGGTAGACGCACGCAGCGCCCTTGCGGCGCCCACCCTGGTTGACGGCGGCGACCGACGAGTCGAGCGTGCGCAGCCACGGCACGATGCCGTTCGACAGCCCGTTGGTGCCCTGGATCAGGCTGCCCTTCGCACGCACCCGGTGCCAGGCGACGCCGATGCCACCGGCGAACTTCGACAGCTTGGCGATGTCGGTGTAGCGCTTGTAGATCCCCTCGAGGCTGTCCTCGGGCGAGTCGAGCAGGTAGCAGCTCGACATCTGGCTGTGGGCGGTGCCCGAGTTGAACAGCGTCGGGCTCGACGGCAGGTAGGCGAGCGACGACATCAGGTCGTAGAAGCGCACCGCCTCGTCGACGTCGCTGCACAGCCCGCACGCGACGCGCAGGAAGAAGTACTGCGGCGTCTCGATGACCTCGCGGCGCGACGGGTGTCGCAGCAGGTACCGGTCGTACACGGTGCGCAGCCCGAAGAACTCGAAGCTGCGGTCGCGGTCGGAGTCGATCGCTGCGTTGAGGGCCGGTGCGTTGGCGTTGACGAACGCGAGCACCTCGTCGGAGACCAGCCCCTCGGCGTGGCCGACAGCGATCGACTCGGAGAACCACGGGATGTTCTGGTTGCGAACCTCTTTGTCGACCACGGTGGCGAGCAGGCGCGAGGCGAGCTTGGAGTAGTTCGGCTCCTCGACGATCAGCCCGGCGGCGGTGCGGATCGACAGGTCGTCGAGTTCACGGGTGGTCGCACCGTCGGCGAGCGCCGAGATCGTGCGGGTGGCGACACGCATGGGATCGACGCCGAGGAGCCCCTCGGAGGCCCGGGCGATCGCGTTGACGATCTTGTTGACGTCGACGGGTTCGAGCGCTCCGCTGCGCTTCTTCACCCGCATGCCGCCCGCAGTGGGTTGCGCTCCCGCCGGCGCCGCCGGCGTCTTGGCCGTGTCGGTCAGCGTCGGGGCCGAGCCGGCCCCGACTGTCGATTCGGTCGTCGCGGCATTGTCGTCGATCACTGTCACCGTGGGTTCTCCTGCATCATTGCGTCGTCGTCGGGCATTCCGGATGGCCGGGAATCGGTCGTACTGCTGTCGACCACCAGATGTCGTGGTCATCCCCCGCCGTTGGCACCACATGTCGTGGCAACGGGTCCGTAATTACAGCAGTGAAACTACGGGCGTGTCAACCGTCTCGTCCAGAAACCGTCAACACGCCTGCGCACTGGGCGTCCGACGGGACTCGTCGCGGCGCCGCACGTCGGCGAGTTCGGCCTGGCGGCGCAGTTTCGACCACACCTCGTCGAGTGACTCGGCGGTCGCATGCACGAAATCGACCCCGCGCTCGACGCCGTGGACGGGGTCGAGATCGGTGCGCTGCGCAGCGTCGCGCTCGGCTTCGGCATGCCAGATCTCCTCGACCTGGAGCAGACGGCCGTCACGTCCTCGAACGTTGTTCTCCCGGAACTCGAGCGTGGTGCGCCACCCCGCCCGTTCGAGCTCTCGACGGTCCGCCTGCTGCAGGATCGCGCCGTGTTGGCGTTGGCGCATCATCCGCTGACGGGGCGTGGGAAGGGCTCGAGCGACCATGGAGACATCTTGAACGACCGGCCCTGTGGAGCGTCAGTGCCGATTGCTTGTGAATTTCCGGGCCAGGGCTGGGGACAACCGGCCAAAGCTGTGGGATCGCTGTGGGATGGTTGTGGGCGGCGCCCTCACGACCCGGGAATCAGGTCGCGGCACGCGAGCGCTGCCTGCGCGAAGGCGGGGTCGGTCGGATCGATCAGGTCGATCAACGTGTCGCCGTTCGGATCGGCCAGCAGATCGCCGACGGTGATCTCGGGCAGGTCGACGCCGTTGTCGCGCAGGCAGTCGAACAGCGCGATCACCTGGTCGAACTCACCCTGTCCCGCCGGCAGGAAGACGTCGTTCGATTCGTCGGCGGCGCACGACGATCCTGCTCGCGGCAGTTGCAGGTCGACGAGGTAGTCGACGACGACGTCGTTGACGCACGCCACCGACAGAAAGGCGGTGTGGCCTTCGGCCTCGACGGTGTACAGGACGCCCGACGACAACAGGTCGGCCAGCTCGACGGCCCACTGATAGGGGGTCGCAGGGTCGCCGGTGCTGCCGATCACGAGGATCGGCGCTGCGCCGTCGGCCGGGCCGATCGTGATCGGGTCGATCGGGTCCGCCGTGCCGATGCATCCGGTGCTCGCACGCAGGAAGTCCGAGAAGTGGACCGACGCCTGCGCCGTCAGCTCGGCCTGCACGCGCACCTCGTCGATCGGAGGTCGACGCGGGTCGTCGGCACAGTTGATCGCGAGTCCGGCCATCTGGCTGTTGTCGTAGGAGCCGTCGGGCTGCCTGCCCAGATAGGTGTCGGCGAGCACCTGGAGCAGCGAACCGTCCTGCTGCGTGTCGGCGACGTACAGGGCGTCGGCGAGCACGGGCCACAGCTGGGTCGTGTAGAGCGCGGCGACGACGCCGAGCTGCAATTCACCCGGCGTGAGGACACGGTCGCCGCCATCGGTGGGGAAGCTGCCGACGTCGGCGACCTCGGCGACGAGGCCGGTGTAGACGTCGAGGGTCGGACCGAGTTCGGCGAGCACGCAGTCGGCATCGGCATCGCATTCGGCAGCGAAGCTCTCGAGTGCGGCGTCGAAGCCCGGACCCTGTTCGAGACCGAGCAGGGCGAGGTTGTCGGTCGGCTTCATCGCACCATCGAGCACGAGGGCGCGCACGCGGTCGGGGAACAGCTCGGCGTACGTGGCGCCGAGCCTGGTGCCATAGGAGAAACCGACGTAGCTCAGCTGATCGTCGCCGAGCGCCGCGCGCAGCGCATCGAGGTCGCGAGCTGCGTTGTCGGTACCGACGTACGGTTCGAGCGCCAGCGACTCGGCGGTGCACGTGTCGGTACGGCCCTGCGCTTCTGCCACCAGCGCCTCCCAGCCGGCATCGTCGCCGGGCGCGAGCAGCGCCACGTCGTCGTCGAAGTCGACCGCGCAGTCGATCGCCGCACTGGCGCCGACGCCGCGCGGATCGAACGACACCAGGTCGAACCGATCTGCGAGTTCGGACGGCACCAGTGCAGCCGCCGTCGTCAGGAACTCGATTCCCGAGCCGCCGGGGCCCCCGGGATTGAACACCAGTGAACCGATGCGGCGGTCGTCGTCCGCCGTGGCGACGCGTGCGACTGCGACGTCGATCGTCTCGCCGTCGGGTGCGCCGTGGTCGAGCGGCACCGTGAGCGTCGAACACTCCAGCTCGATCAGCTCTCCTGCGGCATCGCCGCACGAGCTCCATTCGAGCGTGCCGGCTCCGGCGGCGGGGCCCGGCGTGCCCGTGTCCGGATCGCCGGTGCCCGGGTCGGTGGTGCCCGGGTCGGTGGTGCCAGGGGCGCCCGTGCCGGTATCGCGCTCGGGGGACGCAGGCGCCGTCTCGGTGACCGCACCGCCGAGTGGATCGGCGCCCACGGTGACGACATCGGGCGACGCCGAACACGCGGCGGAGGCGATGACGAGCGTCACCAGGGCGAGAACACGACGCACGGGGGCGACGCTACTGCTCCGCCCGACGACGACCCGGTCAGGATCGAGCTTCAGTCGGGCGGAGTCGGTGCCGATGACCAGGCATGCCGCAGCGCCGATTCGCCGCCCTCGTCCTCGTCGCCGTCGCCACGTTGGCCGCGTGCGGATCGTCCGGTGATCCCGATGCCGGCGATGCGACGGCGACCATCGACGGCGACGCCGTCGCCGTCGGTGCTGCGCCGGCGCCCGTCGATGGCGGCGGCAGTGCGATCGGCAAGGCGATCGCCGTCGCCGCGGCGGCACCCGGTGAGGCGGCCGACGCTGCGTGCACCCTCGATCGCCAGACCCTCGAGAGCGCCGTCGAGGCCTACGAGCTGCTCAACGGGGCGCTGCCGACCAGCCAGCAGGACCTGCTCGACACACAGATGATCCGGGAACTCTCCGTGCGCTTCGAGATCAGCGCCGACGGCACCGTCGTGCCGGCCGCCGCCAGCCCCTGCCCCTGATCGGCCAGGTCAGCCGATCCACTTCGGCGTGAACGCCGCTGCGGGCGACACGGCGATCTCGATCGCTTCGTCGACGCTCACGGTACGCCGAGCGAGCGCCGCATTTGCCGAGCTGACGAAGCCGGCGGCGACCGACGACTCGATGAACTCGAACAGCGGGGCGAAGTAGTCGGCGACGTCGAGGAACACGACGGGCACGGCGACCAGACCCAACTGGTTCCAGGTGATCATCTCGAAGGCCTCGTCGAGCGTTCCGAACCCGCCCGCCATCACGATGACGCCGTCGGACAGCTCGGCCATCCGAGCCTTGCGGGCATGCATGCTCGCCGTGACCTCCAACTCGCTCAGGCTGCGGTGGGCGACCTCTGCGGCGACCAGCTGCTCGGTCATCACGCCGGTGACCGCACCGCCGGTTACGAGCGCAGCATCGGCGACCACACCCATCAACCCGACGTGGCCGCCGCCGTAGACCAGGCGATGTCCGCCGCCGGCGATTGCGGCACCGAGCGAGTGCGCCGCCCGGCGGAACTCCGGATCGGATCCCGAACTCGATCCACAGAACACACAGATGGCTGCCATCACCCCATCATGTGTCGTAGCGGCCGGTCCCGCACCGTGGGCTGCTCAAATGGCTGCGTCGATTACCGGCCAGTAACGTCTGGTGCATGACCGAGATCGCCGCTCCCGACCTGCCTGCTGCCGCCGACGCCATCGATCTCGCGGACCGATTGGTCGGCAAGGCGGTGCGTCAACTGGCCGCATCGGGCGGACCCGACGTCCACCAGGTGCTCGCCTACGACATCGCTCACGCCGCCTCCGGAGTGGCCACGGCGCGGTCGCTGATCGACTACGGCGCGAAGGGCGAGGTCGAGGCGAAGATCACCTGTGCATTCGCCGCCGACATGCTGCACGACCTCGCCGGCAAGGTGCTGGGGCGTGAGGACGACTGGGGCGTCGAGCGCGACCCGCTCGCCGAAGCCCATGCGTTCATCACCCGCTTCCGTGCTCCCGAGTTCCTCGCCTCACTCGCCGACCAGGCCGGCCCACGTCACCTCGACGACGACATGGAGATGGTGGCCGACACGTTCCGCGCCTTCGCCCAGAACGTGATCGCACCACACGCCGAGCACGTCCACCGCAACAACGCCGACGTGCCCGAGGAGATCGTGACCGGTCTCGCCGAACTCGGTGCATTCGGCCTCAGCGTGCCAGCGGAGTACGGCGGCTACAGCGAGGGAGGCGACTCGGAGTACATCGCGATGGTCGCTGCAACCGAGGAGCTGTCGCGCGCCAGCCTGGGCATCGGCGGTTCGTTGATCACGCGGCCCGAGATCCTCACCCGAGCACTGGTCAAGGGCGGCACCGAGGAACAGAAGCAGAAGTGGCTGCCGAAGCTGGCGACCGCCGAGGTGATGCCCGCGGTGGCGGTGACCGAGCCCGACTACGGCAGCGACGTCGCCGGCATCAAGGTGACCGCCACTCCAGCGCCCGGCCCCGACGGTGCCGACGGATGGGTGATCAACGGCGTCAAGACATGGTGCACGTTCGGCGCCCGAGCCGACGCACTCACGCTGCTCGCGCGCACCGACCCCGACCGCTCGAAGACCCACCGCGGCCTCACGTTGTTCATCGTGCCCAAGCCCCGCGGCGACAGCCACGGCTTCCAGCTGACGCAGGAGCCGATCGACGTCGACGGCAACCAGCGCGTCGGCAAGATGGAGGGCCGTCCGATCGACACGATCGGCTATCGGGGCATGCACTCCTACGAGATCGCCCTCGAGGACTGGTGGGTGCCCGCCGAGAACCAGGTCGGCATGGAAGACGGCCTCGGCAAGGGGTTCTACTACCAGATGGCCGGATTCGAGAACGGCCGGTTGCAGACCGCCGCCCGCGCCGTCGGGGTCATGCAGGCCGCCTACGAGGCTGCCCTGGACTACGCCGAGAACCGCAAGGTGTTCGGCGAGGCGATCATCGACTACGAACTCACCCGCGCCAAGCTCGGCCGGATGGCCGTGCTCACGCAGGCGGGCCGCCAGTTCTCCTATGCGGTCGCCACGCTGATGGCGAAGGGCGAGGGAGCGATGGAGGCGTCGATGGTCAAGGCGTACGTGTGCAAGGCCGCCGAGTGGGTGAGCCGCGAGGCGATGCAGATCCACGGCGGCATGGGCTACGCCGAGGAGTTCCCGGTCAGCCGCCTGTTCGTCGACGCTCGGGTGCTGTCGATCTTCGAGGGCGCCGACGAGACGCTGTGCCTCAAAGTGATCGCCCGCCAGCTGATCTCGGCGACGAACGCCTGACCAACCCCCGACTCCTCTCCGTTTGCGTGAGATTTCCGGTGGACCGCCCCACCGGAACTGCAACACAAACGTGGATGGCCGGGCTCCCTGTTCGTTTGTGTGCGGATTTCGGTGGACCGCCCCACCGGGAATGCCACGCAAACGTGGGTGGCGGGCTGGCGTGGCGGGCCGGCGTGGAGGGGTCAGGTGAGTTCGGCGGCGAGGTCGGCCACCGAGCAGATGCACTCGAACTCGGCGTCGGGATGGTCCTCGTACGGGTCGAGCAGCACCGGGTGCAGCCCGGCCGCCCTCGCGGCGCCGACGTCCATCGTCACCGAGTCGCCGACGTAGGCGATCCGTGATCGCTCGAACTCGGCGAAGTACGGCATCGCATGATCGAAGATCGCCGGGTCGGGCTTGGTGACACCGACGACGTGGCTGTCGACGATGCAGCGCATCTCGACGTGGGCGCCGGGACCGACCTGGCAGATCTCACGCTGCAGCGTCGCTTCGATCTGCCCGCTGGCATTCGAGACGACGCCCATCGGTACGCCCGCAGCGGCGAGCATCTCGAGCGCCGAGCGGCTCTCGGGGATCGTCCATCGCCACAGCCACGGCGACCTGGTACGCCCGAGAACGAACGCGGCCTCCTCCCTGTCGGCAGGATCGACGTCGACCGCGGCGACATAGGCGTCGTCGTAGGCGCCCCACGACCCTTCCGGTTCGGATCGGTCCGACTTCGCCTTCATGCCGGCGTAGTGGGCGCGGCGGTGCACATCGATCGACGTGTCACCGCCGTAGTGCGCGAGCAGCGGACCGATCACGAGTGGGTCCGGCAGCACCAGCACGCCGCCCGCGTCGAACAGGAGGGCGTCGAACCGCGTGGTCACCGGTCGCCTCAGCCGAGCTTGTCGTGGAGGAACGAGGTCACCTTCGGCCAGATCTCGTCGTACTTCGCCTGGTCCTGGGTGCCGAGCGCGTTGTGCGGCGCCATGAAGGCGTGACCCGTACCGAGGTGGACCGTGATCTCGACGTCCTTGCCCAGCGCCTTCAGTTCGTCCTGGAGGTGCATCGCCGCCGACGGCGGGAAGAAGTCGTCGTGCTCGGCCATGTGGCCCTGGATCGACGCCTCGATCTTCGAGTAGTCGGGCTGGTCGTCACCCTGCGGGAACCCGTAGAACGGCACGGCGGCCTTCACCTTGTCGGGCCGCAATGCGGCGAGCACGAACGTCAGCATGCCGCCCATGCAGAACCCGACGACGCCGATGCCGTTGTCGGTGGTCGCGTCGTGGTCCGCGAGGAAGTCGACGGCGCCGCTCATGTCGCGTGCCGCTCGATCCGGCGGCATCGAACTCATCAGCTCACCGGCCTTGTCCATCTCGGTGTGCCCGGCCAGCTCGCCGTGGAACAGGTCCGGTGCGAGTGCGACGAACCCCGATGCGGCGAGCCGATCGGTCATTTCCTTGATGCCGGAGTCGAGCCCCCACCACTCCTGCACCACGATGATGCCCGGGCCGGTCCCGCCCTCCGGAAGCGTCAGGTAGCCCGACGCGTCGTTGCCGTTGCTCGGAAATTCGACGATGTCTCCCATGGCGTAACCGTAGACCGATCGGCGCCGGTGCCATACGATCGCGAGGTGACCCAACTCGACGCCCCACCTTCGGCGCTCCTCGGCGATGCCTACGCCAACGACCGTGCCCGCGTGTTCCATTCGTGGTCGGTCCAGAGCGCACTCGATCCCACCGTCATCGCTGGTGCCTCCGGCTCGAGGTTCTGGGATCCGAACGGCACGACGTGGATCGACTTCACCAGCATGTTGGTCAACATGAACCTGGGCCACCAGCATCCGAAGATGATCCAGGCGATCAAGGACCAGGCCGACGTGCTCACGATGGTGGCGCCGCCGTTCGCCAACGACCAGCGCAGCGAGGCCGCCCGGCTGATCGTCGAGAAGGCCAACCGCGACGGCGCCGGCGGACACTTCGAGCCAGGTCATTTCGAGAAGGTGTTCTTCACCAATGCGGGCGCCGAAGCGGTCGAGAACGCCGTTCGTCTCGCCAAGGGCTACACCGGCCGGATGAAGGTGCTGTCGGCGTACCGCAGCTATCACGGTGGCACGGCCCTGAGCGTCGGCCTCACCGGTGAGCCGCGCCGCCTCGAGAACGAGCCCTCGGTGCCCGGGCTCGTCAAGTTCTGGGGGCCGTACCCGTACCGCTCGGCGTTCCACTCGACGTCGCCCGAAGAGGAGACCGAGCGCGCCCTGCAGCACCTGCGCGACACCATCGTGATGGAAGGTGGCGACAAGATCGCAGCGATCATCCTCGAGCCGGTCGTCGGCACCAACGGCATCCTCGTGCCGCCGCCCGGCTACCTCGAGGGCCTGCGGGCGCTGTGCGACGAGTTCGGCATCGTGTGGATCGCCGACGAGGTCATGGCCGGTTTCGGTCGCACGGGACAGTGGTTCGCCTGGCAGAACTGGGATGCGCAGCCCGATCTGATCTGCTTCGCCAAGGGCGTCAACTCCGGCTACGTCCCGCTGGGAGGTGTCGTCATCTCCTCGGCGATCGCCCACGCCTACGACGACAAGATGTTCCCCGGCGGGCTCACCTACTCCGGACACCCGCTCGCCTGTGCGACCGCGGTCGCGAGCATCGGGATCTTCGAGGAGGAAGGCGTGCTCGCCCAGGCGCGCCATCTCGGCGACGACGTCATCGGCCCGGCCTTGCGCGACATGGAGCAGCGTCATCGGTCGGTCGGCGAGGTCCGCGGGCTCGGCGTGTTCTGGGCGGTCGAACTCGTCGCCGATCCGGCGACGCGGGAGCCGGCGGCGCCGTCGACGGTCGCCGCGGTCGTCGCCGAGTGCAAGCGCAACGGCATGTGGCCGCTGTCGGCCGGCAACCGGATCCACGTCGTGCCACCGTGCAACACGCCCGACGATCTCGCCCGCGACGGCCTGGCGATCCTCGACGCCGCCCTCTCGGTCGCCGACGACGCCGTCTCCTGATCCGTTCTCGTGAACAACGTCGCCCCCGGGTGGCGTACTTGTTCACGGAATGCCGGCGCGCATGGCGCGGGTCGACCGGACCGGCCTACGTTGCCACGATGACCGACTCGACGGACACGTTCGACGAGAGGCTCGCCCTGCACCTGCACACGTGGGTGGGCGAGTGGCCGCCGCCGTCGGAGGGTGTCCACGTGGTGGGTGATCCAGCGCGGCTGGAGCCGACGTGGGACGGAGCCATCCGCCCGCTGCAGGGCGTCGGTGACGGTGCCGGCACGGTGATCGCCGTGCCACCGGATGCCGTGTCGGCCGTCACCGAAGCGATCGGCGATGACCTCGAACGCCCCGGTCTCGGCGACGAACTGGGCAGGATCCTCGGCGTGGGGCCGGCGGCATTCGGTGTGGGCGTGTTCCGCACCACCGACCGCGTCGATCCTGGGCTCGGCGACGTCGGCGAGTGGTTCGAGCACCAGACCGACGACCTCCCCGAATGGCTGGGCCCGTTCAACGGACCTCGACTCGTCGTGTTCGAGGACGGCCGACCGATCGCCGGCGTCGGCATCAAGGTGCACGACCGCTACGGCCAGGAGCTGTCGGTCGTCACCGACGAAGCGGCCCGGGGACGAGGGCTCGCCCGCCGCCTCGTCGCAACTGCCGCGCGGCGCATTCTCGCCGAGGGCGCCGTGCCGACGTATCTCCACGCGCCCGACAACATCGCCAGCGCCCGCGTCGCCGAAGCGGTCGGCTTCGTAGATCGGGGCTGGACCGTGCACGGCCTGTGGCCCCGCCGCTGACCGTCGTTCCGGCCCCGCCCGAGCCGGTCCGCCCGCAACGCGTGAACAAAATGGGCCGGTGACGGGCCCATGTGTTCATCCGTTGGAGAGTTGAGCAGTCACGACCGGGCGAGCGTTCGGTCCTGCAGTGCGGGGATCACGTGCTCGCCGTACTGGGCGAGCGTGTGCTCCTTGCCATCGTGCTGCAGATAGATCGCGAACTGGTCGACGCCGAGGTCGGCGAGCGCATGCAGGCGTTCGAGCTGGGCGTCGACCGGTCCGAGGATGCAGAACCGGTCGATGATCTCGTCGGGCACGAACGACGTGTGCGTGTTGCCGACCTGACCGTGCTGGTTGTAGTCGTAGGCCTCACGCCCGGCGATGTAGTCGGTCAGCGCGCGAGGGACCGGTGCCGAGTCGCCGTAGCGCTCGACGATGTCCGCGACGTGGTTGCCGACCATCCCACCGAACCACCGGCACTGATCGCGCATGTGGGGCAGGTCCTCGGTCGGGCCGACATACGCCGGGGCCGCGACGCAGATCGTGATGTCATCGGGGTTCCGGCCGGCGTCGCTCGCCGCCGTCCGCACGGCACCGATCGTCCACTCGGCGATCGAGAGGTCGGCGAGCTGCAGGATGAACCCGTCGCACGTCTCACCGATCAGCTTGAGCGCCTTGGGTCCGTAGCCCGCGCCCCACACCTCGAGGCGGCTCTTCGACGCCCACGGCAGCGTGATCGTCGAGCCCTTGTAGTCGACGCTGCGACCGTTCGCGAGTTCACGGATCACGTGGATCGACTCGCCCATCGTGGCGAGCGTGGTCGGCTTGCCGTTGGTCACCCGCACCGCCGAGTCGCCGCGCCCGATGCCGCAGACCGTGCGGTTGCCGTACATCTCGTTGAGGGTCGCATACGTCGACGCGGTGACCGTCCAGTCGCGCGTCGCCGGGTTGGTGACCATCGGCCCGACGACGATGTTGCGGGTCTCGTCGAGGATCTTGGCGTAGATGACGTACGGCTCCTCCCACAAGATGTGCGAGTCGAACGTCCACACGTGCGAGAACCCGTACGCCTCGGCCCGCGTCGCCAGATCGACCACGCGCGCTGCAGGCGGGGTCGTCTGCAGCACGACGCCGATGTCCATCAGCGTGTCTCCGGGAAGCCGAGGTCGACGCTGCTGGTGGCGGGGTCGGGCCAACGGCTGGTGACCACCTTGGCCTTGGTGTAGAAGTTGACGCCTTCGGGGCCGTACATGTGGGTGTCGCCGAACAGACTCGCCTTCCACCCACCGAAGCTGTAGTAGCTCACCGGCACCGGCACCGGCACGTTGACGCCGACCATGCCGACCTGGACGTCGAACTGGAACTGCCTGGCCGCCCCGCCGTCGCGGGTGAAGATCGCCGTGCCGTTGGCGTAGGGGTTGGCGTTGATCGTGTCGATGCCGTCCTGGTAACCCGACACCCGCATCACCGACAGGACCGGCCCGAAGATCTCGTCGCGGTAGCAGGCCATGTCGGGGGTCACGTGGTCGAGCAGCGTCGGGTTGAGGAAGTAGCCCTTCGCCGGCACCCCCGCTCGCCCGTCGACGACCAGCGTGGCACCCTCCTCCGGTGCGTTGTTGACGTAGCCCCTCACTCGATCGCGATGCTCGGCGGTGACCAGCGGACCCATCTCGTTGTCGGGCTCGTTGCCGGGACCCACCTTGATCGACGGGATCCGTTCGGCGATCTTGGCCACGAGTTCATCGGCGATCGACTCGGCGGCGAGCACGACGCTGATCGCCATGCAACGCTCGCCCGCTGATCCGTAGCCGGCCCCGACTGCGGCATCGGCGGCCATGTCGACGTCGGCATCGGCGAGCACGAGCATGTGGTTCTTCGCTCCGCCCAGGGCCTGGACCCGCTTGCCGTTCGACGTGCCGGTCTCGTAGATGTACTTGGCGATCGGTGTCGAGCCGACGAAACTCACTGCAGCGACGTCGTCGTGTTCGAGGATCCGGTCGACGGCGACCTTGTCACCCTGCACCACGTTGAAGCACCCGGCGGGAAGTCCGGCCTGGGCGAGCAGTTCGGCGAGGAAGAGCGCCACCGACGGGTCCTTCTCCGACGGCTTCAGCACGAACGTGTTGCCGCAGGCGAGCGCGTTGGCGAACATCCACATCGGGACCATCGCCGGGAAGTTGAACGGCGTGATGCCGGCGACGACGCCGAGCGGCTGGCGGATCGAGTAGACGTCGATGCCACCAGCGGCCTGCTCGGAGTAGTCGCCCTTGATCAGCTGCGGGATCCCGCACGCGAACTCGACGTTCTCCAGCCCGCGGGCGACCTCGCCCATCGCGTCGGACAGCACCTTGCCGTGCTCGGCGGTGACCAGCGAGGCGATCTCCTTGCGGTTGGCGTCGATCAGCTCGCGCAACCGGAACATCACCTCGGCGCGCTTGGACAGCGACGCCGAACGCCACGCCGGGAAGGCCGCCTTGGCGGCCGCCACCGCTGCGTCGACCTCGTCGACCGACGCAAGACCGACCGTGGCCGTCTGTTCACCGGTCGCCGGGTCGAACACCGGCGAGACATTGCCGGACGTCGACTCGACGATCCGTCCGTCGATCCAATGCGAAATGGTCTTCATGATCTCGGTCTCGTTTCGATGTGCGTTACGCCAGGGGTCAGACCCCCGGCGTAACGGCTGAGGTGATGGCGACATGAGCGTTACGCCTGGGGTCTGACCCCTGGCGTAACGATCAGTGGAGGTAGTTGCTGAGGCTGCGTTTGACGTACTTGCCGTGGCCCTTGCGGCCGACGTAGGTGTCGTTCTCGATCACGACGGTGCCTCGACTGATGACGGTGTCGACCTTGCCGTCGATCTCGAAGCCTTCGTACGCGGAGTGATCCATGTTCATGTGGTGCTTGTCGTTGATCCCGATCTTCGTCTTGCGGTTCGGGTCCCAGACGAGGATGTCGGCGTCGGCGCCGGGTTCGATCACACCCTTGCGGTCGAGGCCGAACATGCGCGCCGGGGTCGTACAACACGTCTCGACCCACCGCTCCAGGCTGATCTCGCCGAGCACGACGCCCTGGTAGATCAGCTCCATTCGATGCTCGACGCCGCCGATGCCGTTGGGGATCTTGGAGAAGTCACCGAGCCCGAGCTCCTTCTGGTCCTTGAAGCAGAACGGGCAGTGATCGGTCGAGACCACGGCGAGTTCGTTCATGCGCAGGCCTTTCCAGAGGTCGGCCTGATGGTGTTCGTGCTTGGTGCGCAAGGGCGTGGAACACACCCATTTGGCGCCCTCGAAACCGGGTTGGGCGAGCTGGTCCTCGAGCGTGAGATACAGGTACTGCGGGCACGTCTCGGCGAACACGTTGAGGCCGGCATGCTGGGCAGCCGCCACCTCCTCGAGGGCGTCGGATGCCGACATGTGCACGATGTACAGCGGCACGTTGCCGGCGACCTTCGCGAGCTGGATCGCGCGATGGGTCGCCTCGGACTCCAACTCCGCCGGACGGGTGAGCGAATGGAACTTCGGATCGGTGTCGCCGCGGGCGACCGACTGGGCCACCAGCACGTCGATCGCGATGCCGTTCTCGGCGTGCATCATGATCATCGCCCCGGACTCCGACGCGTTCTGCATCGCCCGCAGGATCTGGCCGTCGTCGGAATAGAGGACCCCCGGGTAGGCCATGAAGAGCTTGAAGCTGGTGATCCCCTCGTTGTCGACGAGGTAGGTCATCGCCTTCAGCGACTCCTCGTCGACGCCGCCGATGATCTGGTGGAAGCCGTAGTCGATCGCACAGTTGCCCGCGGCCTTCTCGTGCCACACGGCGAGCTTGTCGTGCACGCTCTGGCCGGTGTTCTGCACGGCGAAGTCGACGATCGTGGTGACGCCGCCCCACGCCGCCGCCCGGGTGCCGGTCTCGAACGTGTCCGACGCTTCCGTGCCGCCGAACGGCAGCTCCATGTGCGTGTGCACGTCGACACCGCCGGGGACGACGTACTTGCCCGTCGCATCGATCGTGCGGTCGGCATCGACGCCCATCGCCGCAGCCTGGCCGGGCGCCAGGATCGCGGCGACCGTCTCACCGTCGATCAGCACGTCGGCCTCGCGGCGCCCGACGGCAGAGATGACCGTGCCGCCGGAGATCAGTGTTGTCGCCATCTCAGCCCTCCACCAGTTCGCCGTAGGCGTCGGGGCGGCGGTCGCGGTAGAACGCCCAGCCGTCGCGCACCTCCTTGATGCGATCCATGTCGAGTTCGCGCACGATCAGTTCCGACTCGTACGGGTCGCCCTTGTCGCCGACGTACTGACCGCGCGGGTCGACGAAGTAGCTCTGCCCGTAGAAGTCGTTGTCGCCGAGCGGCTCGATGCCGACCCGGTTGATCGCTCCGACGTAGTACATGTTGGCGACCGCCGCGGCAGGTTGCTCGATCGACCACAGGTACTCGCTGAGGCCCCGATGGGTCGCCGACGGGTTGAACACGATCTCGGCGCCGTTGAGGCCGAGCGCCCGCCACCCCTCGGGGAAGTGGCGGTCGTAGCAGATGTAGACGCCGACCTTGCCGACCGCGGTGTCGAAGACCGGATAGCCACCGTTGCCGGGCCGGAAGTAGAACTTCTCCCAGAAGCCCTTGACCTGCGGGATGTGCTGCTTGCGGAACTTGCCGAGGTAGCTGCCGTCGGCGTCGACGACCGCCGCGGTGTTGTAGTACACGCCGGGCTGCTCGATCTCGTACATCGGCAGCACCATCACCATGCCGAGTTCCTTCGCCAGCGCCTGGAACCGCTTCGTGGTCGGGCCGTCGGGGATGTACTCGGTGTAGTCGTAGTACTCGGTCTCCTGCACCTGACAGAAGTACGGACCGTAGAAGAGCTCCTGGAAACAGATGATCTGCGCACCCTGGGCGGCTGCCTCGCGGGCAGCGTCCTCGTGCTTGACGATCATCGACTCCTTGTCACCGGTCCAGTCGGTCTGGAGGAGCGCTGCAGTGATGATGTTGGCCATGACACCTCGTCGATCGGGCGCCTAGGTTGAGCGCATGGGAGGACGACCCGACACTAGTGACGCACCGAGGGGCGGACAATAGGTGCCGACGTTTCGCAGCGCGTGGCACTGGGTGTTCGGCAAGCACGAACCGAAACCGCCGAATCCGGACCGCACCGTCGAGGCCGGTTGGGTGCCGCAGTGGATGGCGCCGATGATCGTCGACGAACTGCGTGCCCAGGGCATCCCGGCGGTGACCACCGATGACTACAACCTCAATCCGTACATGAACAGCCGCGAGCCGATGGCGAGGGTGTTCGTCACCGAGGATCGCAAGGCCGAAGCCCGCGAGGTGATGACCGACATCCTCGGCCATCCCCCCGCCCAACGCCGCATCTGACACGCCAACGTTCGCCGGCACCCCTCCCGCTTGGGTTGCACTCCCGGTGGGGCGGGTCACCGAAACTGCCACACAAACGAGTGGTTTCCGCTTCGCTCGGGTGGAGACCCACTGGTCGGATGTGAAGCTGTCGACAGAACTCGCCGATCTCGCCGCCGGCCAGGAGGGCCTGCTCTCCACGCAACAGTTGCGATCGGGAGGCGTCACCGCATGGACCCAGCGCCGGCTCGTCGCCGACGGGTGGTTGTTCCGGCTCGCTCCCCGAGTCCATGCGCTGCGGGGATCGCCCGACACGCATCGTCGCCGCCTTCGGTGCGGGCTGCTCTGCCTCGGCGAGCGCAGCTGGGTGAGCTTCGAGGCGGCGGCGGCACTCCACGGTCTCGATCGATCGCGGCCCCACGCCGTGGAATTCACCATCGACCGTTCGTACCGCCCGGCACTGCTTCCCTTCGCCGTCCACACGACGAAGCGACTCGACGCGATCGACCAGGTGGTCGTCGACGGCTTCAGGACGATGTCCGCCACGCGGACCGTGTTCGACCTGGCACTCGCCCGCGCTCACCCGCAGCGCATCGAGGCAGCGATCGACAGTGCGGTGCGGCTGCAGCTCTCGTCGCCCGAGGTGCTCGGCCGACGATTGGAGGCCTTGCGCGGGTCGGGTCGATGGGGATGCCGACTCGTCGAGGAGATGATCACCGACTCGGGCGGACACACGCACCTCGAACGCCGCTTCCTCGAACTCGTCCGGGAAGCCGGATTGCCGACGCCACGAACCCAGGTCGTGTTCCGGGTCGACGGACGCCACGTCGCCCGCGTGGACTTCCTGTTCGACGAGTTCGGGGTCGTCGTCGAGGTGTCAGGCCAGAAGGGTCACGCGAGCCCCGCCGAGCGTGCCCGCGACGCTCAACGACGCAACGAACTCCAGGATCTCGGTATGCGGGTGTTCGAGTACACCTTCGACGACGTGACCAAGCGCTCCACCATGGTCCGGCGCACGCTGCGTGCCCGCTTGACCACGCGAGATCCGCGCACTGCCGCCTGAACCCGTCGCCTGCGTTGCAGTTCGGGTGACCCGGTCCACCGGATTCCGCACGCAAACGGAAGATGGGAGCGTCAGATGTGGCTGGGGCGGAGGAGTTCGTGCGCCATCGGGCACTCGGCGACGATCGCCGGGGGACCCATCGGCACCTTGCCATGGGGTCCGACGACGTGGGTGAACATCGAGGTGGGCAGCACCTCCACGTCGAGGTCCCACGGATCCACGTCGACGCCGAGCGCGTCCACTCGGGCCGTCATCGCGTCGAGGAATCCCGCCGGCAGCCGTCGACCGACCCCCGCCACGACCCACGTCTCACGACCGAACGCCGACGCGGCCGCCGCGATCGTCGACGATCCGATGGGCACGACGGCACGATCGGAGTCGAGTGCGAGCGCTTCGATCAGGACCACGTCGGCGTGTCGTACCGCCGTGCCGGCGACCCCTGCGTCGACGGGTTCGACGTCGACGTCGTACCGCTCCAGACGGCGGACGAACGACGTCGCGGTGAACCCCGCATCGAGTGCGAGCACGCGGATGTCGCCGCGACGGGTCAGCCCGTCGCCGATCACGTCCGGATCCCCGATCGTCACGACGGCTGCCTCGTCGGGAAGCACCGCAGCGAGTTCTGCACCCGTACGGTCGCTTCGGATCTCGTCCGCCAACTCCCAGACCGCCTCGAACGGCTCGGCGGAGGTGACCACGTTGGCGCACAGCCACCACAGCGCCCCGGTGAACGGATGCCGCTCGACGATGCGACGGCACGCGACGACGAGACTCGAGGGATCGAACTGCAGGGACCCGAGTGCGTGGGCCGTCTCTTCGACCAGCGACGTCGGATCCGCGCCCTGCGCCCTCGCCACGTAGCGGAGATGCTCGATCGGGTGCACGACGCGACCGTACCCCTTGCCGGACGGGCGTGTCTCGCGCTGCCATGGCTTCGCCGAGCGCGACGTCTCACGTTTGACCCGCCACGGTGTGACAGTGCGGTGTGACGGTGATGGATATCGGGATCGGGGGGTGCAGTGGCTACGATCGCTGGCCGTGGCCGACACGACCCCCGACATTGCAGCACCGGCGCCGTCACGCCTGGGCGAGAAGCTCCCGGCCGATCTCGTCCTGACTCCGCTCGTCGACGGAGAAGCCGGCACGGGCCGCCCGATCATGGAGTGGCTCACCACGTTCCACCTCGCCTCCGTCGTGCTCGACCCGTACACCAACGAGAGTTCCTGGGTGCTCAAGCCGGCCACCCGGGTGCTCGAGCAGTTCCGCGGCTCCGATGCCCGGATCAACCTCGTCGTGACCTCCAATGCGGCCGATGCGCGCCGGTTTCTCGGTCCCTATGCCGACCGGTTCCTCGTCTTCTGCGACCCCGAACGGGCGATCGTCAAGGCGATGGGGCTGAGTGAGCTCCCGGCGTTCGTGTTCACACGCGTCGACGGTGTCGTCGCCGCCGCCGCCCAGGGCTGGAACCCGCCCGAATGGGAAACCGTCGCCGACGAGATCGCTGCGGTCTGCTGGTGGACCTCGATCTCGATGCCCGGCCCCGGCGACCCGGGTCCGTTCCGCGGCTCGCCCGCACTGGGCTGACCTCGTGCCCTCGGGGCCGAACCAGCTGCCCGACCTCCCCGACCTCCCCGTCGTCGAGGCGATCGCCGACGTGCGCGTCGCGCTCGCCGACCGCGGTCGGTGTGTCCTCGTCGCCCCACCGGGTGCCGGCAAGACCACGGTGATCCCGCTCGCGCTGCTCGCCGAACCGTGGCTCGAGGGGCGCCGCATCGTGATGCTCGAACCGCGGCGCCTCGCGACGCGGGCGGCCGCGCAACGGATGGCGCACACGACGCGGACCGAAGTCGGCGCACTCGTCGGCTACCAGACCCGCGACGAGCGCCACATCGGCGCCGGCACACGCATCGAGGTGGTGACCGAAGGCGTCCTCACCCGGCGACTGCAGAACGACCCGGAACTCCCGGGCGTCGGCCTGGTCATCTTCGACGAGGTCCATGAGCGCAACCTCACCACCGACCTCGGGCTCGCCCTTGCACTCGACGTCGCCTCGACGATCCGCCCGGACCTGCGGATCCTCGCGATGTCGGCGACACCGGACGTCGAAGGGCTCACCGGCCTCCTCGATGCACCGGTCGTCGAGAGCGAGGGCCGCATGTTCGACGTCGAGATGCACTGGCTGCCGCGTTCACCGTCGGCAGGTGAACGTCGATCCGCGGCGAAGTCGGCTGGCCGTCGCGGTGGCCGTCGCAGTGGCGGGCCCGGTTCGAGAATCGGGGGTCGCATCGAGCCCGACGTCGTCGCCGCAGTGCTGCGGGCACTGCGCGAGCAGACCGGCGACGTCCTCGTGTTCCTGCCGGGGATCGGCGAGATCCGCCGTACGGAATCGATGCTGACCGAGACCGTCGGTGCCGACGTCGACGTGTTCGCGCTGGCGGGAGCGCTGTCGCTCGCAGAACAGGACGCCGCGCTGGCACCGTCACGCCCGGGGCGGCGCCGGGTGGTGCTGTCGACCGACATCGCCGAGACGTCCCTCACGGTCGACGGCGTGCGCATCGTGGTCGACAGCGGCCTGGCCCGCGAGCCGCGCTTCGACGCTCGCACCGGGATGACTCGGTTGACGACCGTGTCGACCAGCCGTGCGTCCGCAGAACAGCGAGCGGGACGCGCCGGGCGGACCGAGCCGGGCGCCGCCTACCGGCTGTGGAGCAAGCTCGAGCACGGCACCCGCGCCCGGCATCGAACACCCGAGATCGCACAGGCGGATCTGGCCGGGTTTGCGCTGGAACTGGCCGCATGGGGGGGCGGTGACGACCTGCGGTTCATCGACGCGCCACCGGCCGGTCCGCTCGCACAGGCCCGTGAGCTGCTCGCCGATCTCCACGCCGTCGACCACGACGGCTCGATCACGCCGCTCGGACGCACGATGCTCGGGCTCCCGGTGCATCCTCGGCTCGCTCGCATGGTCGCGGTCGACCGGTCGACGTTGGCCTGTGTGATCGCCACGCTGGTCGAAGAGCGCGACATCTTGCGGGGACGTCCCGACGATCTCCCCGCCGACCTCGCCCTGCGGGTCGGCGCGCTGACCGGACGCCGCGGCCACGATGCCGCCGACCGGGGAGCGGTCCACCGCCTGCGCGAGCGGGCTGGCGACCTGGCCCGCCGCGCCGGCATCCGCTTCGACCTGGACGACGTCGACGCCGACCGCGCCGGCGTCGTGCTGCTGCTCGGCTACCCCGATCGCCTCGCCGCCCGTCGGCGCCCCGGCCAGTTCCAGCTCCGGTCCGGTTCGGGTGCCTGGCTGCCCGACGACGATCCGCTCGCCGAGGAGGCATTTGTCGTCGCCGCCGATCTCGACGGTCGTCGCGAACGCGCTCGGATCCGCCTCGCCGCCGTCGTCGACGCCGACGACGTCATCGCCGAGTTCGGCGCCGAGATCGCCGAACGCCGCACGGTCGCTTGGGACCCCGACCGCGACGATCTCGTCGAGACCGTCGAGCGGCGCCTCGGATCGATCCAACTCGGACAGCGGGTCGGCCACCCACCGCCGGGCGACGACACGACGGCGGCGCTGATGGCACACGTGCGTGCCAGCCGACTCGACGCACTGCCCTGGACCGGGGCCGCGATCTCCCTGCGCGAGCGGGTGTCGTTCCTCCATCGCACCGTCGGTGAGCCGTGGCCGGACTGGTCGACCGACCACCTGATCGACACCATCGACGACTGGCTGGCGCCGTACCTGCCGGGGGCGACCGGACGCGCCGACCTCGAACGGCTCGACGTCGCAATGGTGCTGCGCAGCCAGCTGCCATGGCCCCAGGGCGGCGACCTCGACGATTTGGCGCCGGCGCAGCTCACCCTGGCGACGGGGCGAGCGGTGGCGATCGACTACAGCGGGGATCAACCCGATGCGTTCGTGCGCGTCCAGGACCTGTTCGGCGTCACCACGCATCCAACCGCCGGCGGCGTCCCGATCCGGCTCCATCTGCTGTCGCCCGCCGACCGACCGATCCAGGTCACCGCGGACCTACCCGGGTTCTGGTCCGGATCGTGGGCCGGCGTGAAGAAGGAGATGGCCGGGCGCTACCCCAAACACCGGTGGCCGGACGATCCTGCGACCGCGGACCCGAAGCGGATGAAGGACCGCTGATGGTCGGTCTGCCGGTCGCGGTTGCGGTCGCCTGTGTGCTCGTCGTCTACGTCGGAGCGACGGTGCAGGCATCGATCGGCATCGGGTTGGGGATGATCGCCTCGCCGATGCTGGCGCTCGCCGACACCGACTTCATTCCGGCGGCGATCATGCTCGCCGTGGTGCCGTTGACGTTCACGATCGCCTGGGTCGACCGCCAGCACATCGAGCCGCGGGACGTCGGCTTCGCGCTCGTCGGTCGGGTGCCGGGAACGATCGCGGGTGCGCTGGTCGTCGCCACGCTGTCTGACCGGGTACTCGCGGTCATGGTGGCGTTGTCGGTGTTGCTCGCCGTCGTCGCATCGATAACGGGCCGCCTGTTCCAGCCGACCAGCCGGGCGCTCGTCGTCGCCGGTCTTGCGTCGGGATTCGCCGGCACGACGACCGGCGTGGGCGGCCCCCCGATGGCGTTGACCTACCAGAACAGCGATCCGGCGACGATGCGCGCCACGATTTCGGCGTTCTTCGCGATCGGCGCACTGATGTCGATCACCGCGCTCACGCTCGCCGGCGAGATCGGCGTACGCCAGTTGCAGTTGACCCTGCTGATCCTGCCGGCGGTCGGCCTCGGCGTCGTCACGGCCCGCAAGGTGAAGCACCTGCTGCGACCCGAAGTGGTGCGCCCCGCCGTGCTCGTCGTGTGCACGTTCGCCGCCCTCGCCCTCGTCGTCGAGACGTTCACCTGATCATCCCCGGTTCTCGTGAACTCGTGCGCGAATAGATACCGCACGGGTTCACGAGAACGGGAATTCAGCCCGACGATCGGGCGGTCGTAGGCTCGGCGCTATGGCCGATGCTGCCCCGTTCTCCTTCACCGAGCTGCTCCCGTTGGGGCCTGACGACACCGAGTACCGCCTGGTCACGACCGAGGGGGTGTCGACGTTCGAGACGCCGGAGGGCACGTTCCTGAAGGTCGAGCCTGATGCGATCCGACGGCTCACCGCCGAGGCGATGCACGACATCGCGCACTTCCTGCGCTCGAGCCATCTCCAGCAGTTGCGCAACATCCTCGACGACCCCGAGGCGTCCGACAACGACCGGTTCGTCGCACTCGACCTCCTGAAGAACGCCGCGATCGCCGCCGGTGGTGTGCTGCCGATGTGTCAGGACACCGGCACGGCGATCGTCAAGGGCAAGAAGGGCCAGTTCGTCTTCACTGGCGGTGGCGACGAAGAGGCGATCGCCCACGGCATCCACGACACGTACCAGACGTCGAACCTGCGGTACTCGCAGATGGCGCCGATCGACATGTACACGGAGAAGAACACCGGCACGAACCTGCCGGCGGAGATCAAGATCTCGGCGATCGACGGCGACGCCTACAAGTTCCTGTTCATGGCCAAGGGCGGTGGCTCGGCCAACAAGAGCTACCTCTACCAGGAGACCAAGGCGTTGCTCAACGAAGCGACCCTGCTGCCCTGGATCTTCGACAAGATGCAGTCGCTCGGCACCTCGGCCTGCCCTCCGTACCACCTCGCCGTCGTGATCGGCGGCACGTCGGCGGAGTTCGCCGTCGAGACCGCGAAGCTCGCCTCCACCCGCTACCTCGACTCGTTGCCCACGTCGGGTTCGCCGGACGGGCACGCATTCCGCGACCTCGACCTCGAACAGGAGGTCTTGAAGCTGAGCCAGTCGACCGGCATCGGCGCCCAGTTCGGCGGCAAGTACTTCTGCCACGACGTGCGGATCATCCGCCTCCCCCGCCACGGCGCCTCGTGCCCGGTCGGGATCGCCGTGTCGTGCTCGGCCGATCGCCAGGCGCTCGGCAAGATCACCAAGGACGGCATCTTCCTCGAGCAGCTCGAGCGCGACCCGGCGCGCTTCCTCCCCGAGGTCGGCGACGAGCACCTCGGCGAGGCCGAGCCCGTGCGCATCGACCTGAACCGTCCGATGACCGAGATCCTCTCCGAGCTGTCGCAGTATCCGGTGACCACCCGCGTGATGCTGACCGGGCCGATGGTCGTCGCTCGCGACATCGCCCACGCCAAGATCAAGGAACGCCTCGACGCCGGCGAGGAGATGCCGCAATACCTGCGCGACCACGCCGTCTACTACGCCGGCCCGGCCAAGACGCCCGAAGGGTATGCGTCGGGCTCCTTCGGGCCGACGACTGCGGGCCGCATGGACAGCTACGTCGAGCAGTTCCAGGCGAGCGGCGGATCGATGATCATGCTCGCGAAGGGCAACCGTTCGAAGCAGGTGACCGACTCGTGCAGCGCGCACGGTGGCTTCTACCTCGGGTCGATCGGTGGCCCGGCGGCACGCCTGGCGCTCGACAACATCCGCAAGGTCGACGTGCTCGAGTATCCCGAACTCGGCATGGAGGCGGTGTGGAAGATCGAGGTCGAGGACTTCCCGGCGTTCATCGTCGTCGACGACAAGGGCAACGACTTCTACGCCGACGTGCGCGCCGCAGCGTCGATGCCCGTGTCGGTGCGCTGAGCGTTACCGCAGGGGTCAGACCCCAGACGTAACGGTCACAGCTCGGCGGCCAGGTCGCCGAGGCGACGCTCGCCATCGGGGGTCTGGCCGCCGGCGTCGAGGAACCGCTGCATTCGATCCTGCGTGTCGTCGCTGGCCAGCGTGGCGTTGAAGGCAACCGTCTCCGCCAGCAGGTCCTCCACCACGCCGGTCTCGGATCGCACGACGATCTCCTTCGCCGCCGCGACTGCCTCCGACGGGAACGACGCAATACGTCCGGCGAGTCGATCGACGAACGCATCGATCGCGTCGCTCGGCAACACCCGGTTGACCCACCCCCACCGTTCGGCGGTGTCGGCATCGATGTCGTCGCAGCCGAGCACCACCTCGAGCGCACGGCTCCGACCGATCAGCCTCGGCAGCCGGACCGTGCCCCCGGCGCCGGGAATGATGCCGAGCGCCACCTCGGGCTGGGCGAAGATCGCATCGGGCGTGGCGAACCGCATGTCGCAGGCGAGTGCGAACTCGCTCCCACCGCCGCCGACTCGTCCCGCGATGATCGCGATCGTCGGCTTCGGCATGGATCGCAGCGTCTCGCACATCTGGTCGTACGGACCGATCTCGACCGGCACCGGCTGCTCGCGAGGGAACTGCTGGATCGCCTCGACGTCGAAGTGAGCGAGGAACCATTCGGGATTCGCCGATCGGAACACGACCGCACGAACGGAGTCGTCGTGCGCCAGCCGCTCGACCTCGGCAGCGAGTTCGAAGAACACGCCCAGTGTGATGAGATTGATCGGCGGGTGGTCGATCACGACCGTTGCGACCCCACGGTGGTCGACCGTGGGGCGAACCGTCGTCATGCCATCGCCTGCTTGATCGCCTCCCGGGTCGCCCCGGCCTCGTCGGGGTTGCCGGGGAATTCGACGGCGGCGAAGTCGGTGACGCCGATGTCGGCAAGCGCGCGGATGCGATCGACGACCTCGTTCGCCGACCCGGTGATGGCGATGTCCTCCGGACCCGCTGCACCTTCGCGATCGAGCATCGCCCGGTAGCTCGGCAGCGATCCGTAGATCTCGAACACCTTGGCGGCACGGCCTTTGGCGCCTTCGGAGTCGTCGGTGACGCACACCGGCAATGCGGCGATGACGCGAGGGGCCGGTCGACCGGCGGCCTCCGCGGCAGCGTTGATCGTCGGCACGGTGTGGTCGGCGAGCGTGTTCGGGCCGGTGCACCACGTGAGCGTGCCGTCCGCGAGCTCGGCGGTCGCCTTGAGCATCTGCGGGCCGAGCGCGGCGACGACGATCCCGAATGGCGGTGCTCCCTTGGCGTTCAGCGCGAGATTCGTCGAGTAGTCCTCGCCGCGGTAGCTCACTGGCTCGTTGCGCGACAGCGGCCCGAGGATGCTCAGATAGTCACGGATGTGACGCACCGGCTTGTCGAAGCTCATGCCGAGCATGTTCTCGATGACCACCTTGTGGCTGAGACCGATCCCGAGCGTCAGGCGCCCTTCGCAGGCAGCGTTGACGGTGAGACACTGCTGTGCGATCGCGCTCGGATGGCGCGGATAGGTCGGGACCACCGACGTCCCGAGTTCGATGCGTGGCACCTCGCGCCCGACGATGGCCAGCGTCGTCAGCGCGTCGTGACCGAAGATGTTCGGCGCCCAGTACGACGCGAACCCGTCGGCCTCGGCCTTCCTGGCCTCGGCGACGACGTCGTCGATCGTGCCCTCGTTGATGGAACCGCCGAACATTCCGATGCGCATGCGGCGACCGTAACGGTCCCGGTGGCGCCGCCACGCAGCAGACAGCAGCACGGCGAGCACCGGCGGTCGGCGCCTTCGCGCATCACGCGTGAACTCATCTCGAGAGCCGTGGCTCGGGCCCGGTGGTCGCAGACGCCCCGCCGACCGGCGACGTCGGCAGCCGCCGAGTGGCGAGAATCGCCAGCACTCCCAGGACCGCCAGCGCGCCGAGCGCAGCGCGAAGGCCGTCGATGCGCGCTGCCGCGTTGTCATCGATGATGGCGTCCGCGAGATCAGGCTCGACGCCCGCGTCGGAGAGGGCGGCGTCGAGAGCGTCGTCGGACATGAACGGAACTCCACTCGCGATCTGCAGCTCCGCCTGAGCGACGACGTCGGGCGGGACGTCGGGGTTGGACTCGATGCCGAGCAGGAACGAGCTCGCGAGCGCTGAGATCAGTACGGCGCCGGCGAACGCCGTGCCGATCGAGGCGCCGAGGTTGGTGACCGTGTTCTGGAGGCCGCCGACCTCGGCGCTCTGCTCGTCGGGCACCGACGAGACGGTGACGGCACCGAGTTGCGATGCCAGCACGCCGATGCCGAGCCCCATGAGCAGCATCGGCACCGTGACGATGCCGGCGTCCGCCCCGACCTCGAGCCCGCCGATCATCGCCAGCACGCCGAACAGGACGAGGCCGAGACCGCCTCTCACGAGTCGGCGTGGCGATCCGTTCGGCCACAGACGGGGCACTCCCAGCGCGGCCACGAGCAGGGCGATCGACAGCGGCATGATCCGTACGCCCGTGGCGATCGGCGTGAGCCCGAGGGCCACCGACAGGAACAGGGGCACCACGAAGAAGACCCCGGCCTGCAACAGGTACTGGAAGAAGAAGGAGGTGAGTCCGGCACGCAGGCCGCCGAACCGGAAGATCGACGGATCGAGCAGGGGCTCGCGGCCGACCGAGAGCAGGCGGTCCTGCCACGCGAAGAAGCCCACGAGCACCCCGGCTCCAGCGAGGAGCAGCCACAGCACGGGGGACATCCCGAGCCATTCGGGTGCGCCCGCCTTCGGTCGCAGGACGCCCCAGGTGCCCGACCGCAGCACGGCGAACACCACCAGGCCCAGGCCGAGGGCTGAGAGGAACGTTCCCACGAGGTCGAGTTCGACGCCCGCTTCGGCCGGTTCGTCGGCCATCCGCCTCGAGAACACCACGATGCCTGCGACCAGCAGCACCTCGCCGACGAACACGACCCGCCACGACCAGTACGTCGTCGCGAGCCCGCCGATCAGGGGGCCGGCCGCCACGGCGATGGCGCCGGAAGCGGCGACGAGTCCGTAGGCGCGCGGCCGATCGGAGGCGACGAAGTTCGACGCCACGAGTGCAACGATCGCCGGCAGGATCAGTGCGGCGCCGAGGCCCTCGAGCAACGACCATCCGAACAGCAGCATCGGTAACGACTGCGACAATGCGGTGATCAGCGATCCGGATGCGTACACGATGCATCCGAGCAGGAACGCCTTCTTGCGTCCGAGGATGGCACCGATCTTGCCGCCGGTGATCATGAACGACGCCATCACGAGGGTGTAGAGCGTGATCGCCGTCTGGATACCGGTGACGTCGGTGCCGACATCGGCGGCGACGGTGGCGATCGACACGTTCATGACGGAGCTGTCGAGCGTCATCACGAACTGGCCTGCCGCGAGGGTCAGCAACGTGATGCCGGCGGTGCGCTGGACGGTCGGTGACGTGGTCGTCACGGCAACTCGGACCCTCCGTTGCGACCGACCCCGTCCAGACCCGTGTCCATGGCGCTCAGTATGTTCGACGAGGCCGTCGCCGTGGGGCATTCTGGACCCCGTTGGTCCGGGCAGCTGCCGAGTCGTTCCCGGCCATCGACGGATGCTACGAACAGCCGCATGGGGAACTGGAACTTTGCCGACATCTGGGAAGTGGTGGCCGACGAGCTGCCCGACGCACCGTGCCTGATTCACGGCGACGACCGACGGAGCTGGGCGGAGGTCGACCGTCGCGCCGACGGCATCGCGCAGCACCTGCTCGACGCCGGCCTCGAGCGCCAACAAGCCGTGGCCCAGTACCTCTACAACTGCAACGAGTACATCGAGTCGATGTACGCCGCGTTCAAGGCGGCACTCGCACCCGTCAACACGAACTACCGCTACACCGCCGACGAGCTGCTCTACCTGTGGGACAACGCCGACGCAGGCGCCGTGGTGTTCCACGGCTCGTTCGCCGACACGATCGAAGCGATCCGCGCCCGGCTCCCGAAGGTGAAGGTGTGGCTGTGGGTCGACGATGCCGGCGGGCCCTGTCCCGACTGGGCGACACCGTACGAGGAGGTCGCCACCAGCGCAGCGCCCCGGGTGGCGCCCGACTGGGGCCGCAGCGGCGACGATCTCGACTTCCTCTACACCGGCGGCACGACCGGCATGCCCAAGGGCGTGATGTGGCGCCAGGACGACCTCGCCGTCAAGCTGACCGCCACCCTCGGCACCCCGCTCACCGACGACGGCGGCGTCGACGATCTGCGCGGCACCTACACCGCTCCGGGCTCCCGGTTCATGCCGGCGTGCCCGCAGATGCACGGCACCGGAAACTTCCCGTGCCTCAGCACGCTCACCGGCGGCGGCAGCATCGTCACGCTGACCGGGCGCAACTTCGATGCCGTCGAGCTGCTCGACACGATCGAACGCGAAGGCGTCAACTCGCTCGCGATCGTCGGCGACGCCTTCGCCAAGCCGATCCTGCGGGCGCTCGACGCCGAGCCGGGTCGATGGGATCTGACCTCGCTCGTCGCAGTCGTGTCATCGGGCGTCATGTGGAGCCAGGAGACGAAGACCCGCCTGCTCGAACACCACCCCGGCATGGTCCTGATGGATGCGTTCTCGTCGTCGGAGGCCCTGGGGATGGGCTCGTCGATCAGCGCTGCCGGCGCAGCCGCCGAGACCGCGAAATTCGAGTTGAGCCCCGAGACGATCGTGATCGACGACCTCAACCGACCGCTGCCACCGGGATCGGCCGAGATCGGGCGCCTCGCCGTCGGCGGCCGCCAGCCGGTCGGCTACTACAAGGACCCGGAGAAGTCGGCCCGCACGTTCTTCGACGTCGACGGCAAGCGATACTCGTGCCCCGGCGACTTCGCCACGATCGACGCCGACGGTCGCATCACCCTGCTCGGGCGCGGCTCACAGTGCATCAACACCGGCGGTGAAAAGGTGTTCCCCGAGGAGGTCGAGGAAGCGATGAAGACGCATCCCGACGTGCTCGACGCCGTGGCGGTCGGCATCCCCGACGAGAAGTTCGGCGAAGCGGTGACCGGGATGGTCGAGGCCCGTCCCGGCCACACGATCGACGCCGCCGCCGTGATCGCTCACGTCAAGTCGAAGCTTGCCGCCTACAAGGCTCCCAAGCACATCGTGGTCGTCGACACGATCGGACGCGCCGCCAACGGCAAGGTCGACTACAAACGCCTACGAAGCGAAGCAAACGAAAGTCTCGGAGTGAGTTGACCGGAGCAGGTCGATGAGTTCGCCGATCGAGACGATCGATGCTGCGATCTCGGCGATGGACACCGAGGTCGATCGCTGCATCGACACCGGCGACGCAGGCGGATACTTCACCGTCGTCTACCGGGCGGTGACCGAGCGCGTCCGCGACGGGATCGTCGCCGGAGAGTTCGCCGACGGCGAACAGATGGAACGTTTCGACGTCCTCTTCGCCCGTCGATATCTCGACGCCCGCGAACGCTGGTACGGCGCCTCGGGCGACGTTCCGCAGTCGTGGAGGCTGGCGTTCGAGACCGCTCGCGACCAGCGTTGCCTCGTCACCCAGCACCTCTTGCTCGGGATCAACGCCCACATCAACCTCGATCTGGGGGTGGCCGCAGCGGCGGCTGCGCCGCCCGGCGAGGTCGAATCGCTCCGCGACGACTTCGAGACGATCAACGATGTCCTCGCGGAGCTGGTCGACCGCATGCAGGCCTCGTTGGCCTCGGTGTCACCGTGGACCCGCTACGTCGACATCGCCGGCCTGCGCTTCGACGAGGCATTGGTGACCTTCAGCCTTCGACGCGCTCGCGCCGACGCCTGGGACTTCGCCACGGTCCTCAGCGCCGTCGACGACGATGAGCGCGCCCGACTCGAAGCCGGTCGTGACGCACAGGTTGCAGCGCTCGGTGCCCGGATCGCACGACCGGGACGGCCGATGCGCTGGCTGGTGGGCGCAGCCCAGCGACGCGAACGTCCCGACCTGCAGAGCGTGCTCGCCGGGCTCGGCCCCGGCTGAACGTCCGACGTGCCGACGGCATGAGTCGACCGGGACCGGTGGTTCGACATGCTCGGGCGACGGGTACGGTCGGCGACATGAGCGACCACGTCATCCGCATCACGTACTGCGTCCCTTGAGATTATTCGGGCCGCGCCGTGAGCGCGGTGAGTGACCTGCTGTCGAATTACCAGCACGTGATCGAGTCGCTCACGTTGGTGACCGGTGCCAAGGGAATTTTCGACGTGGAGGTCGACGGCGAGATGCTCTACTCGAAGCACTCGACCGGCCGGCATGCGCAGCCGGGCGAAGTGCTCGAACTCTTCCGCGACCGCTACGCCGCGGACGTCACCCCGTACGGCGACTAGGCGTCACGCCAGGGGTCAGACCCCAGGTGTAACGCTTGGCCGGGCGGAGTGAAGTGTCTCGTTCGACCCGGCACGGTGTGACACTCAGGTCGCTCAGGACATGCTGACGAGGTCGAGCCAGTCGTCGGAGAAGTAGTCGACGTCGCCGTCGGGCATCAGCAGCACCTTCGTCGGCGCCAGCTCGCGCACGAAGTCCTCGTCGTGGCTCACGAGGATGATCGCTCCGGGCCAGTCGACGAGCGCATCCGCGACGGCCTGCCGCGACGGTGGATCGAGGTTGTTCGTCGGCTCGTCGAGCAGCAGCAGGTTGTTGCGCCCGACCATCAGCATCGCCAGCGCGAGCTTGGTCTTCTCCCCGCCCGACAGCGTCCCGGATTCCTGGAACACCTTCTCGCCCGAGAGCCCGAACATGCCGAGCAGACCGCGCAGCTGGGTCTCGCTCAGGTTGATGCCGTCGGGAACCGCATCGCGGATGTTCGTCAGCAGCGACTCGTCGGTACGCAGGTTGTCGTGTTCCTGGGCGTAGTAGCCGGCGTGCACCTGGTAGCCGAACTCGAAGTCGCCGAGATCGGCCTCGGTCTCGCCGGCCAGGATCCGCAACAGGCTCGTCTTGCCGGCGCCGTTCAGCCCGAGTACGAGCAGGCGTTCACCACGGCCGAGATCGAAGTCGATGTCCTCGAAGATCGTCGGCCCGCCGTACGCCTTGCACAGCCCCGAGGCGCGGATGACCGTCTCGCCGCACTTCGGCGGGTCCGGGAACCGGACGGTCATCGTCTTGCCCGACTGCGGGCCGCGCACGCGCTGGGCCTCGAGGCGAGCGATGCGCTTCTCGACGCTGTGGGCCATCGCCGCCTTGGTCGCCTTGGCACCGAACCGGTCGACGACGGTCTGGAGACGGTCGATCTCCTTCGCCTGGAGCGTTGCCTTCTTGGCCAGGCGGGCCTCGTCCTCGGCGCGGGCGCGCTGGTACTGGCTGTAGGTGCCCCGGTATTCGACGATCTCGCCGACGTCGGTTTCGGTCGCCCGGTCGAGGTGCAGCACGCGCGTGATCGACTCGTCGAGCAGTTCGAGGTCGTGGCTGATCACCAGCATCGCCCCCTTGTACTGGCGAAGGAAGCCGAGCAGCCACGCCTTGGCGTCGACATCGAGGTGGTTGGTCGGCTCGTCGAGGCACAACACGTCGGAGCCGGCGAACAGGATGCGTGCCAGCTCGACACGACGACGTTCACCACCCGACAGCGTGCTGATCGGCTGATCGAGGCGGGCGTCGGGGATTCCGAGGCCGGCGGCCATCGCCCGCGCCTCGCTCTCGGCTGCGTACCCACCGGTGGTGCGGAACGCCTCCTCGGCGTCGGCGTAGCGGGTGACGTTGCGCTCGTCGGGGTGCTCCTCCATGGCGATGCGGAGCTTCTCGATGCGGGTGATCTCGTCGTCGATGCCCCGGCCGGACAGGACGTGAGTGACGCAGCTGCGCCCGTCGAGTGCGGAGTCGATCTTCGGATCCTGGGGCAGATAGCCGAAGCCGCCCTTGCGCACGACCCGGCCCGATTTCGGCTCGTTGGCGCCGCCCAAGACCTTGAACAAGCTGGTCTTGCCGGCGCCGTTGCGCCCGACGATGCCCACCTTGTCGCGGGGCATGACGGTGAAACTGGCGGAGTCGACGAGCAGTCGACCCCCCACTTCCACCGAGATCGCCTGGGCCTGGAGCACCCGTCCAGGCTACGGCGAGATCACGGAGTGGAACCGACGTGCCGTCAGGGTGCGGAGGTCGTGGTCGTCGTCGTGTCACTGGGCGGCGGCGCGGGCGGCGCCGGCTGCGTGGTCGGGGCCGTCGTCGTGGTCAGCGTCGGAGCAGGTGTCGTGGTGACCCCGGACGAGGTGGAAGTCGACGGGATCGCAGCGCCGCCCCCGTTGCCGCCCCCCGATGCGATCGACGTGGTGGTGTTCGTCGTCGACGGGCGCACGGTGGTCGAGGTCACCGAACCAGAACCCGACGAGCCCGAACCCGACGACCCCGACGAACCGGAACCGCTCGAGGGTCGGCCGAGCACGGTGGCGCTGTCGCCGCCGCCGATCGACGAGTCGTCTCGGAACGTCGAGCGCAGACATGCGCCTTCACCGTCGACGGGACCGAGGGCGGCGGCGACCGACTCGGCGAGGACGCGACGACCGGTCTCGGTGGGGTGCAGCCGGTCATTGCTCAGTATCCCGGGAGCCTGCGAGATCGTCTCCCAGTCGAGCACCGTGACGTTGTCGCGCTCGGAACCCGAGCGGTGCACCACCTCGTTGACCTCGACGTAGTTGGGTCGGTACTCGGTCACGGTGAACAACACCACCGGCCGAGGCGCCAGCCGGTCGAGCATCTCGACGAGTTCGGCCTCGTAGGCGATCGGATCGCCGCGGTAGTTGCTGCCGAGGAACACGACGGCGGCATTCCAGTCCTCGGCCGGATCGGCGTCATCGGGCAGCAGCTCGTCGAGCACCCGGTTGCCGAACTCGACGAATCGGCTCGGCTCGGCTTCGACGGCGACCTGCCATCCCAGCGGCACGACGGCATCGCACATCTGGTCGCCGTACCGCGACGACGTCGATGCCAGGATCGAGTCGCCGATCATCAGGATCCGGTTCCCGTCGACCATGTCGCCGATCAGCTGCGCTTCGGTACCGTCCTCGTTGACCGGTGGCCGAACCACCACGACCGGTTCACGCACCGCAGAAGGTGCCGCCGGGACGGCGCCGACCCCCGCGAGCGTGGGAACCGGAGTCACCGGAGGGATCGTGCCGCCCGACTCGTCGCCGCTGGAACCGCAGCCGGCGACGACCACCACGACCGCCATCGCAGCGGCGAACGATCGGCGGGACATCTGCACCATTGAAGCGGGTTCGCAGCCGAGTGTGTCGTCGCGCCCGCCGAGGAGGTCAGCGCGAACGCAGGGCGTCGCGGATCTCGGTGAGCAACTCGACCTCCGTCGGGCCGCTGTCGGCGTCGGCGGGCTTCTTCATCCTGTTGTACGCCTTGACGACCAGGAAGCAGACGAAGGCGACGACGAGGAAGTTGATGATCAACGTCAGCGGGATTCCGTAGTTGATCCGAGCCTCCCCGATGTCGAATCCCAGCGTGTTGAAGTCCGGCTGGCCGATGATCGCAGCGATGATCGGCATGAAGATGTTGTCGACGATGCTCAGCACCACCGGGGCGAATGCCGTGGCGAGCACGAAGGCGATCGCCAGCTCGACCAGATTCCCTCGGTTGACGAAGTCCTTGAACTCCTTGATCAGGTCCTTCACGGTCGGCTCCTTCGATTCGGATGGTCACGGGTAGCGGGCGGGTTTCTAGCACGTCCGGTGTCGACATCCGGCGGACCCGACTCATCGGGCGGTCCAGCCGCCGTCGACGATGACGCTCTGGCCGGTCAGGAACGCACCCGCGGGCGACGCCAGCAGGAGCAACGCCCCGTCGAGTTCGTGCAGCTCTCCCATGCGTGGGATCGGCGAATTCGCCTCGATGAAGCGGCGGCTGCCCTCGTCGGTGTCCATGCCCTCGGTCATCTCCGTCGGGAACCAGCCCGGACACAGCGCATTCACACGGATGCCCTTGCGCGCCCACTGCAACGCCAACTCCCTCGTCAGGTTGACGACCGCACCCTTGCTCGCGCAGTAGTGGGCCTGCTTGACCGGGGTCGAGCCGACGTGGCCGAGCATCGAGGCAACGTTGACGATCGCCCCGGAGCCGCTCGCGATCATCGACGGCGCACAGAGCTTCGACAGGTGCCACAGCGCCGTCACGTTGACCTCCATCGAGGTCCGGAACCGGTCGAGCTCCTCGTGCTCGACGGCGACCGACCCGCCGACGCCGGCGTTGTTGACCAACACGTCCACCCGGCCGAACCGATCGAGCACGTCGGCGATGAAACGCTCACGATCGGCGTCGTCGGCCAGGTCGGCGACGCTCACGTGTGCGCCGGGCAGCTCGGCGCCCAGCGCTTCGAGCCGGTCGGCTCGCCGGGCCGTCAACACGACGCTGGCACCGACGGCGTGGAGCACCCTGGCGAAGTGGGCGCCGAGTCCCGAGGAGGCGCCGGTGACGATCGTGATCTGATCGTCGAGACGGAACCGGTCGAGTGGCGACGGGTCGGAAGCGATGGCGGGCGCACTGGTCGACATGGTCGGCGACCCTAGAGTCCGCGTTGCCTTCCGGTCATCGTCTCGTCACGTCCCCGTCATCTGCGACCGCGCGATCCGGTGACGATCACGTCGGTTTCGTGACAACTTCGCATCGAGGTATCGACCTGCGAGACGAGGGGGAAGAGCCCCGTGTATGAACGAGGACGTGGAACTCAGCCGACACACCTGGACTGCCGCCATCAGGCTCGCCGTCGTGATCTCGATCGTCGCCGGACTGGGTGCCGTCCTGGCATCGACGGCCGGCGACATCCCGCAGGTCGCCATCGTGCTGCCCGTGATCATCGTGGCCTTCTGTGCGAGTTGGGTCCAGACCGACCGTGTACAACGCGACCACACTCCGGTCCACCTGCACGTGCGCGAAGCCGGCCGACCCGTCGCCTCCTGAGCACCGCCACCACCGGTCGACGTCGGCCACGGCTGACGCATGCCGGAGCGGCTGTGGCACGATCGTCCGATGAGCGATCAGCCGCCATCCGAGAAGGTCCGCATCGGATTCGGCCTCGGCACCTCGACCACGCTGCACGGCCCGGCGTACGGCACCGTCGTCGATGCGCTGGAATCGCTCGGCTTCGACTCGCTCTGGCTGTCCGAGCGCATCAGCGGCCCGGCGCCCGATCCACTGGTCGCCATGGCGTACGGCGCCGGACGGACGGAACGGCTGAAGTTCGGGATGTCGGTGATGGTGCTTCCGGGCCGCAACCCGGTGGTGCTGGCCAAGGAACTCGCCACGTTGGCGAGCATGTCGGGCGGACGGCTCCTGCCGGCATTCGGCCTCGGCGCCGTCGATCCGGTCGAACAGCAGGCGTTCGGGGTGCAGCGCGGCGAACGAGCCAAGCTCTTCGACGAGATGCTGACCGTGATGCGGCACTGCTGGACCGGCTCGACGTTCAGCCACCATGGTGATCGCTACGACTACGACGACGTTCGGGTGCTGCCGGCCGCGACGAAGATGGAGGTGTGGCTGGGTGGGATCGCACCCTCGGAGCTGCGCCGGGTCGGCAGGATGGCCGACGGGTGGCTCCCGTCGTTCGTGACCCCCTCCGACGCCGCGGCGGGACGAACCGTGATCGAGGAGGTCTGCGCCGAACACGACCGCCAGATCGAACCCGACCACTTCGGCGCACTCGTGCCCTACGCATTCGGGCCGATCCCCGACCGGTTGCTGAAACTGCTCGCCAAGCGTCGCCCCGACCTCGACGACCCCGGCGAACTCGTGCCCACCTCGTGGGAGGACCTGACGGCACTGATCCGCCGGTTCATCGACGTCGGCACGTCGAAGTTCGTCGTGTTGCCCCTCGCCGAGCCCGACGGCACCGACGGGTGGACCATGCATCTCGCCGAGGCCGCCGACGTCCTGCTGCCGCTCGAGACGAGGTGAAGGTGGTGAGCGACGGGGCCACGACACTGTTCGAATCCGATGGAGCGAACCGATGGACGCCGACCGAACTGGCGCGGGGTCCGTGGGATCCCCGGGCGTGCCACGGCGGCCCCGTCAGTGCGCTGATCGCACGGGCGGTCGAACACACCGATCCCGACGCTCCGGTCGACTGGCAGATCGCACGATTGACGATCGAACTGACCCGTCCCGTCCCGGTCGGGTCGCCGCTCACGGTGTCGACCGAGGTCGAACGCGACGGACGCAAGGTGTCACTCGTCGCTGTCCGCCTGCTCGACGGCGACACCGAAGTCGCCCGGGCACGGAGTCTGAGGATCCGCGCCAAAGCACTTGCGCTGCCCGATGACGTCGTGCAACCGCAGCCCGATCCGCCCGGTGCGTGGAGCGACGGGGTGGCACAGAAGGTGACGTGGGCGGTCGACGACCACGTCGCTTTTCATCGCGACGCTTGCGAGCACCGCTTCACCGAGGGCTCGTGGGATGCCTCGGGGCCCGTGGCCGTGTGGATCCGCCTGCGCGTGCCGGTCGTGCCCGGCGAGGAACCATCGGGAGTCCAGCGAGCGGCCGCCGCCGCGGACTTCGGCAACGGGGTGAGCGGCGGGTTGCCGTTCGACCGGTTCACGTTCATCAATCCCGATCTGACCATGCACCTGCTGAGGGCGCCGGTGGGCGAATGGATCGGCATGCGCTCGGCGTCGTACTACGGCACCGCCAGCGCATCGTCGGGCGCAGGGTTCGCCGAATCGGCACTGTTCGACGCCGACGGTCGCGTCGGTCGCAGCGTCCAGAGCCTCATCCTCGACGACCGCTGAAACAAGGCCGATGCCTCGGCACGAATCGCTGGGAACCAGCTGTCGCCGCGTGACGTCCAACACACATGATGCGTGAACGGCTCGTCCCACTTGTACTGGTCGCCACGTCGCTGCTGGTTGCGGCCTCCTGCACCACCGATGATTCGAGCAGCAGCGTTTCCACGAGCGTTTCGACCGCGACGGTGCCGGCCACGTCGGACGACGTGTCGTCGACCGCACCGGATGACACCACGACGACGTCGACTGCGGCGCCGGGGCCACACGGCTTCGCCTCGGCGAATCTCGAGTTCTTCGGCGACTGCGCTGCGTTGCTCGGCTACATGCAGACCGAGGCCGCCGAACGTGTGACGGCGTGGGGACTGGGTGGCGGCAACGTCTACTACGGCGGCGGCCCGGTCATGGAGGGCGACATGGCAACGAGCACCGAGGGCGGTGCTGAGTCGCCCGACAGTGCACCGGCGCCGCGCGACGCCGTCGAGGGCCAGGACTATTCGGGCACGAACACCCAGGAGGTGGGCGTCGACGAAGGTGACATCGTCGAGACCGACGGCGACCACGTGTACGTCGCCAACAGCGACGGCTTGCGCATCGTGTCGGTCGCCGACGCCACCGTCGTCGCCGAGCCCGAGCTCCCGCAGGGTTCACACCAGTTGCTGCTCGACGGCGCCCGCCTCGTCGTGGTCACGTCGAGTTGGAGCGGGGCGCCCGACACGATCGTGTCGCTGTTCGACGTCAGCGACCCGACGAACCCCGACCTGCTGCGCCGATCCCACCTGGAGGGTGGCGTGGTCGCCACCCGGTCGGCCGACGGCGTGGCCCGACTCGTGATCACGACGTCGTTCGATCAGCGGCTCCCCTTCGTGCAGCCGAACCAGTTCGGCCTCGACGAGGACAGCGCACTCGCGCAGAACAAGGAGATCATCGCGGAGTCGACGGTCGAGGACTGGTTGCCACGCTGGTTCGACGAGGACGCCGAGGGCGGCTTCGGGCCGATGTCGCAGGTGCTGCCGTGTGAGAACGTCGCTGCACCCCCGGACTTCGCCGGGCTCGGACTCACCTGGATCGGATCGATCGACGTCAACGGCGACGGCTCCCCGATCGGGTCGGCCGGCATCGTGTCGACCGGCGACACGGTCTACGCCTCGAGCGACAATCTGTACGTCGCCACACAGAACTGGCAGTGGCGCTGGGGCGGGCCGGTGCCGCTCGACGCCGAGGCGACGTCGCCGGCCCCCGACGAGAATCCCGCTCCCCCGCCCACGTTGATCCACCAGTTCCGTCTCGACGACGGTACGGCCGCCAGCTACGTCGCATCCGGCCAGGTGGAGGGCCGGCTGCTCGACCAGTTCTCGATGAGTGAGTTCAACGGCGACCTTCGTGTGGCGACGACCACCGACGACCAGGGCGGCTTCGGCGAGCAGAGCGAGTCGACCGTCTACGTCCTTCGACCGGACGGCGACCAGTTGCAGCAGATCTCCTCGGTCGGCGGTCTCGGCAAGGACGAGCAGATCTACGCCGTCCGGTTCATCGGCGACCTCGCCTACGTGGTCACGTTCCGGCAGATCGATCCGCTGTACGTGATCGACCTCAGCGATCCGGCCGATCCGGTGCAAGCAGGCGAACTGAAGATTCCCGGTTACTCGGCGTACCTCCACCCGGTCGGTGACGGCCTGCTGTTGGGCGTGGGCCAGGACGCCACCGACACCGGCCGGACCACCGGTACGCAGCTCAGCCTGTTCGACGTGAGCGATCCGGCAGATCCGCAGCGCATCAGCACCCTGCCGATCGGCGGCTACAGCGAGGTCGAGTGGGACCACAAGGCGTTCCTGTTCTGGCCCGAGGACGGCACGATCGTCCTGCCGGTGTCGCCCGGCTGGAACGACTGCGGACCCGACGAGGACTGCCTGGCGAAGAGTCTCGTCGGCGCCGGTGGTGGCGCAATCGTCGCCGAACTCGACGGCCGCGAACTGGTCGCTCGTGGCACGATCAGCCATTCGAGCCCGAGCCGTTCGGGGTGCTGGAACCCGCTGCAGCGCTCGATCGTCATCGGCGACGAGCTGGTGACCGTCGGCCTCGACCGGATGAAGTTCTCCGACCGCCAGACCCTCGAGCCCCGCGACTCGGTCAGCTGGGGCGACCCCGAACAGTACGGCTGCTACTGGTACGTCGACTGACCGTTACACCAGGGGTCAGACCCCTGGTGTAACGGTCACGGTGGGGTGACGGAACCACCGGCATGCTGTCGCAGGAAATTCACGTCGAAGTCGGTCGACGGGTACTTGAGTGTGCGATACGAGTTGCCGCCACCGGGAAGGCGGATCGACATCAGGGTGGCGCCACTGGGTGACAGCTCCTCGATGAGCGGCTGCAGCCCCGCTCCCCAGTTGACGAGCACCGAGTCGCCGGTCTGCTGCACGCTGCCGAGCGTGTCACCGGTGAACGGTGCGGCGTTGCGAAACTCCCACAACAACGTGGCAGTGCCGGCGCCCACGTCGATCCGGTAGGCAATTGCACGGGACGGCTCGAAAGCCTCGCCCGGCTTTCTCGCCCGGTTGTCGAACATCGTCAGTACGTCGCCGTTCAAACGAGCGTCGTGCGGGCGCTTCGGACCACCGTACGGATCACCGATGATCGTGAGTTCCTTGGCACCCGCGTCGGTCGATGTCGGCGTGCCCAGTGTCCACAGGACGTTGCCGCTCGGATGATGAACCCGGAACACACCGTCCATGTGGCGAGCCGTGACGACGTAGTCGCCGTCGGGTTCACGGTCGATCGCGTTGATGTGGAACACGTCCCAGGCATCGGGGAATCCGGAAACACCGGCCGGTGGCGGCCGCGTGCCATCGAAGTTCAGCGGGAATGTGGAGGTCGCGGGATCGAAGTGCTCGCGCATGCTCCATGTCCACGGGGCGCCGTTGCGACCCACCTCCTGGATCACCCCGTCGGCGATCGTGTCCGATGAAGTTCCTCCCGGCATCGCCGAGAGGTCCACTCCGCCAACGATCGGATAGCTGACCAGCGCCCGTCCGTTCGTGACACCGGGAAGCTCGACGTAGTCGTGATGATCGGTCGGCAGGTTGATCGGATCAGCGGTCCGATGCACGGCCGTCGGCGAGGCAGGCGTGCCGCCTTGCAGGTTGCTCACCCAGTAGCCCTGGTTCGGGTCGATGCCGAACGGCCCGCCCGACGGCGTGAACGCCAACCGGCCGTCGGTCAACCGCTTGAGATCCATCATCGGCGACGGGGTCTTCTTGTACCAGACCGGGGCGCCGAAGTGGTCGAGGATCAACAGGTACGGGCCCACCCTCGGATCCGGACTCACGAAGCCCGAGGTCGTCAGGTACCAGCCGGGCGACGGGTTGCCGGGCCGGCGCACGTCGAAGCGCGGGAAGTCGGTCGGCACGCAGCGGAAGTGAAAGTCACGCCCGACGCCCTGGCGAGTCGTCGACACGACCACGGGCTGATCGGTGCGCAACGGGAACACGACCGATCCGGTTCCGACCGGGTTCGCGGGGCCCCCAGCGACCGACAGGGTGGCCGACGTGAACGGCAGGACGTCGAGGCTCACGGCGACGTTCGACGAACCGGTTCCTGCGCCGCACTCGACGACGTAGTCGGTTGCCGCGGGGTCGAACGGCGGCCACGTCGGCTTGTCGAACGACAGACGTTCGAACGGCGAGCCCGGCGGCGCCGTCATCACGGCGAACACGTCGACGATCACGTTCGTCTGCACCGACGAGACGATGCAGACCTGACGGTCCGCCCCGAGCTCGATCGTTGCGAGATTCGTCGCCGCCTCCCCTGCGACGTAGTTGAGCGTCGACACCTCCGGCACGGCGCCTCCGCACGGATACGTGGTGAGAAACCCGGCACCGGCCGCATCGGTCGACACGAAGTTCAACATCACCGCCGACGCATCGGCGGCATCCGGAAGGCCGGCCACCGGATCGAAGGAACGGACCTCACCAGCAGCGAGCGGCAGCAACGGACCGCCGATCCCGTTGCGGCTGTCGACGACACGACGTCCCGCCGTCGGCTCGACGACTGCCGTCGGTCCGAACGCCGGGGCCGGCGCGTAGTAGCCGGTGACGTCGACGATGACGTGCACCGTCGTGTCGGCCATGACGCACAGCGTGTTCCCGAGCCCCAGCCCGACGATCGCTCCGGCCGCGCGAGCCTCGCCCGCACGGAAGTTCACGTTCGAGGCGTTCGGAGCCGGTTGGCCACACGGGAACGCTGTCATGTATCCCGGACGCAGCCCGTCGGTGGCGGTCAGATTGACGACCGCAGCCGCGGAACCCGCAGGGATGACCGAGGTCGGGATCTTCACCTCGCGCACACGGAACCGTGTCAATGAGGTGAACCCGGGACGCCGGCTGTCGTAGACCCGCTGCGGGGCAATCGAACCGAATCGGTTCGGCCCGTCGGACCACCAGCCGCTCAGATCGATGATCAGGTCCGACCGGCCGTGGCTGAAGATGCAGATCTGGCGGTTCGCGTCCGGGATCGCCACCACCAGGTTCGGCGTGGCGAAGCCCACACGGGCGTTGAGGTTCGACGTCTCCGGCCGACCAGCCGCACACGGATAGACGGTGAAGTAGTCGGCCTCGCTGTTGACCGCCGTCATCGAGAACGCCACCGCCTGGGCGCCCGACGGAATGTCGCTGCCCACGTTCACGATCATGGTGCAGCCGCGGTCGATCGGCGTACCGACGCCACCGATGTTGTTGCGGGTGTCCACGAGCCGCACCGGATTGATCGGCGTGTAGCTCAACAGCGGTGAGGTCGTGGCGGCACCACCCCCCGGCTGGGGTGCACAGGTGACCGTTGCCGAGGCCGCCTCGGCGCGAGGCGGTGGTACGACGTCGACCACACCGCCGACCGCAATGGAGCCGGCAACCAACAACAGCGACACGACCAAGCGCTTCATCGAAATGGGCAAGGTAGTCGCGTCAGTGACGGTGACAATGTCAGCCGCGTTTCTGGATGTTGGCCCATTCGTCGCGAAGGCCGACCGTGCGATGGAACAGTCGCGGCTGCTCGGCGTCGGCGGCGAAGTAGCCGAGCCGCTCGAACTGGACCACCTGGCCGGGTTCGACGTCGGCGAGTGCGGGCTCGACCTTGGCGCCGTCGAGCAACTCTCTCGACGACGGGTTCACGTCGTCGAGCGGATCGCCCGTGGCCTCGCCCGGCACCTCGGGCACGAACAATCGGTCGTAGAGCGCGACCGTGGCGTCGACGGCATGCATTTCGGACACCCAGTGCATCGTCGACTTCACCTTGCGGCCATCGGGTGCATTGCCACCGCTCGTGTCGGGGTCGTAGGTCGCCTGTACCTCGACGACGTTGCCGTCGGCGTCGGTGTCGAAGCCGGTCGCGGTCACGAAGTAGGCGCCACGAAGGCGGACCTCCTTGCCCGGTGACAGTCGGAAGTACTTCGGCGGCGGCTCGGCCATGAAGTCGTCCTGCTCGATGTACAGCACGCCACTGAAGGGCACCATCCGCGTGCCGTCGTCGGGATTCTCCGGGTTGTTGTTGAGTTCGACGGACTCGACCACGGGCTGGCCGGCGTCGTCGACCGGCCAGTTCGTGATCACCACCCGCAACGGCCGCAGGACGGCCATCCGTCGCAGCGCGACCCGGTTCAATTCGGTGCGCACGAACGACTCGAGCAGTTCGATCTGGTGCCGGCTGTTCGTGCGCGACACGCCGATGAACTCGCAGAACTCTCGGATCGCCGAGGCCGGGTAGCCACGTCGACGGAGCCCACGCAGCGTCGGCATCCGCGGGTCGTCCCACCCCTCGACGGTGCCGTCCGCGACCAGCTTGGCCAGCTTGCGCTTCGAGGTGACCGTGTGGGTCAGTTCCAGGCGAGCGAACTCGGTCTGGCGAGGCTGCTCGAACGGCAACGGCAGATGGTCGAGGTACCAGTCGTAGAGCGGTCGATGGCTGTCGAACTCCAGCGTGCAGAGCGAATGCGTGACGCCTTCGATCGCATCGCTCTGGCCATGGGCCCAGTCATAGGTCGGATAGATGTTCCACAGGGCGCCGGTGCGGTGGTGGTGCACCCCGCGGATCCGGTACATCACCGGGTCGCGCATCTGCATGTTCTCGTGCTGCATGTCGATCTTGGCGCGCAACACGTGCGTCCCCTCGGCGAACTCGCCGGCGCGCATCCGACGGAACAGATCGAGATTCTCGTCGACCGGGCGGTTGCGGAACGGGCTCTCGACACCCGGCTTTCCGTAGCCGCCGCGCTGCGCCGAGATCGTCTCTGCGTCCTGGTCGTCGACGTAGGCGAACCCGTCGGTGATCAACAGTTCGGCCCAGACGTACAACTGCTCGAAGTAGTCACTCGCATACAGCGGCTCGCCCTCGATGGAAAAGCCGAGCCAGGCGAGATCGGCGACGATGCCGTCGACGTAACTGGTGTCCTCGGTGTCGGGATTGGTGTCGTCGAAGCGCAGATTGCAGACACCACCGAACTCTGCAGCGATACCGAAGTCGACCGTGATCGCCTTGGCGTGGCCGATGTGCAGGTAGCCGTTCGGCTCCGGCGGGAAGCGGGTCTGGACCCGGCCGCCGAACGTGCCCTGTTCGTTGTCGATGCGAACCAGGTCGCGCACGAAGTTGGACGCTGCGGGGGTTCCGTCGGTGACAGCCATGACGCAAACCAGTATGGACGGCGTCGCTTCGATCGCCGCAGAACATTCGGTGCCCGACTAGAACGGCACCATGACACCGCTCGACATCGTGCAGCAGACCTCACCCCTCGTGAACGAGGCCGGCAACCGTTTCTACTTCGACCCCGACACCCTCGCCAGGGGCAAGGAACTCGGCCTCGACGGGTTCCGCTTCTACTTCCTCGGCCGCGGCGGCGTGCTCGGCGACGTCGAACCGGCGGTGGTGGTCGCTGCGTTCGGATACTTCGCCCCGGGCGTGGTCGAGGTGATCTGGGATTCGGCGAAGCAGATCATGTCGCCGCGCGAGGCTGCCCGGGAGTACCTGGCGTGCGCCACCCGGTTCGGTACCGCCCACCTCGACGGCGTGGAGGGCCTCGACGCGTTCAACGACGCCGCCGAGACGATCATCGACTCCGCCGACCGCTCGGCGCTGCCGTTGTTCGCAGGTGTGGCCGCTGAGCCGCTGCCCGACGACGCAGCCGGCCGCGCCTACCGCAACATCTGCACACTGCGCGAGCTGCGCGGCGGCATGCACCTGCTGGCGGTCGTGGCCACCGGCGTCTCACCGATGGTCGCCCATGCGATCAGGCGGCCCGACGACGTGACCTCGTTCGGGTGGGAGTCGACGCCGGAGATCACCGACGAGCATCGCGCTCAGCTCGACGTGGCCGATGCGCTGACCGATCGGCTGCTCGTGTCCTCGATCGAGGTCCTCACCGACGCTCGGCGCAACGCGTTCGTCGCCGGGGTCGATGCAATCAAGTCCCGCCTCGACTGAGCGCAACCCCGCCCAGCGACGCGCCGTTCGATTTGCCACTCGGGCGCTGCGAACGCACCCGGATCCCGGTTCGTGTGAGCGCCGATTGCCAGCGCAGCGATGTTCGCTCACACGAGCCGCGACGCGGTCACGAGATGATCACGGCCAGTGTCGGCACGGCTGGAGATCCTGCCCGGTCATCGGATCTCGTCGGAGTGCGCTGCCCAGA
>CAVSIX010000016.1:0-25764 GCA_963728195.1 Ilumatobacteraceae bacterium
GGGTGTCGACACGGCTCGTTGGTAGCGCGCGTGTCGGCCGCCCCGGAACGGTCCGAGCGATGGGTGCCACGGCTCTGCCAGGGCACCCATCGCTGCTGCTCGTTCGGACCGGAGCGAGTTCCGATCAGCGCACCGGCTTGCCGGGCGGGATCTGGAGGAGCAGCAGTTGGCCACCCTCGACGGTCTCGGGGACATCGGTTTTGTAATGCGCCTGCACGTCGAGGAGGTACTTGCCCTCGCCGAGGAACGGCACCGGAATCACGCCGGAGCTCTCCTCGTCCTTGGTCAGGAATCCGGATGCGCCAGGAACGAAGCGATCGGGGTCGTGCTGCGCGATGCGCTCCACGTTGCCGCTCTTCGGGTCGTACTGCCAGACGCCACCGAGGTACTCCTGGCCCCCGACGTCCTCCTGGATGATGACCTGACCGCGGGAATCGACGGTGAGGTTGTCCATCATGCGCGGCCCCGGCTGGTCAGCGTTCGATTTCGACGCGTCGTTGGCCGGACCCTCGACAGCGATCGTCGCTGACCCTCCGTTCACGACGTCGGCGATGTCGTCGAACGACAGCTTCCACAGGCGCGACTTCCCGGCGAAGCTGGCCGTGGTCGCGAAGTAGAAATTGTGCGCGTCGCTCGGATCCCACGACCCGTCTTCCGGCCGGGCGAACGACGTGACGCCCGCGACGACGCTGGCAGCGTCGAGCTGGGCGCCGGTCTTACCGGAGACGTCCCCGAGCGGGACGAGCGTGAACTCCGCCCCTCCGGCGGCCACCGACGTGGCGTCGTTCTCCGCGTCCACACCGGCGACCAAGACGCCATAGAGCACGCCGTTGGTGAGGCCGGCCTTGTCGGCCTCGGTGCCGGTGGACTGCTTTTGGCCGACATAGACGTACACCTGACCGCCGGTCCCGTCGTCGAGGCCGACCACGATCGTCTGGTCGCCCGAGTTCGGCATCGCAACCGAATTCTCCCAGGCGAACTTGCCGAGATGGGGAAGGTCGTAGCTGGTGCCGGCGTCCGGTCCGGTGACGACGTGAGCAAAGGCTCGACCTTCGGTGCCGCTCTCCTCACCGTTCATGAAGATGCGCTCTCTCGTGCCGAGCCCGCTCGCGGCATCGTAGAACGCCGACACTTCGGGAAGGTCCGCGGAGCAGAGCCGGTTGAGCGCCTCGGGACCGCTCGTCACGAGGTTCTGGATCAGATCCTCGCCCGACACGACCTTCATCGATCCCTTCTGGATGATCCACTTCGACACGAAGGCTCCGATCGCGCCGTGGTCGCGCTCCACGCCGACCGTGTTGCCGAACTCGTGGTTCATCACCAGCGTGAACGTGCCGTCGCCGTTGTCGAACGCCCCGAGGCCATCGGGAATCCCGGCCATCGTGTAGCCACCGACGGTGTCACCGACGGTGAGAATGCTCTTCGTGACGACACCTGGCTTGGTGGGCACCAGGTAGGGGCTCTGCGAGCTCGATGATCCAGTGGTGGCTCCGGGTGTGGCGAGGACGGCTGTCGCACCCATCATCGCAACGGCGCTGCACAGGCCGGCGGTCGCCAGCGTTCTTGCCTTCATAATGGTATGGCTCCTTGATGTCTGGGGGTGCCGCCGTGATGGTCGGCACCCGTTCTGGCCCGCCACGCGCAACGTAAACCTGCAAGATGTCGCCGAGGGGCGGAGACGCGGAACACCACCTGAACAGCGCGCGAACGAACGCTGAACTTCGACGGGGCGTGGCCCGTTGGACTCGTCCGACAAATTTACTGCGGGTAACTTACTGCCATGCCCACACGGATCATGTCCCGACCGCGAGCCGCGGCCACGATGCTCGACCTGCGCGGCGGTCGCAGGTGAGCGCCCAGTCCGTCAACACGCGGGTCGTGCTGGTCTCGCGGCCCGATGGAGATCCAACCCCGGCCAACTTCGGACACGAGTCGGTTCCGGCCGTCTCCCCCGAAGCCGGCCAGGTCCTGGTCGCCGTCGACATGCTGTCGATCGACGCATTCATCCGTACGACGCTCGACGCCCGCCCCGACAGCCTTCACGGCTCGACGCCGATCGGCTCGACGATCGGCGCACTCGGCGTCGGCACCGTGATCGAGAGCGGCGACGACCGATTCCAGCCGGGCGACACCGTCATGGGCGGCCTGGGCGCGCAGACCCGGGCAACGGTTGCCACGGCGTTCATCGAGAAGGTCGACACCACCCATTTCGGGTCCGCCACGCAGCTGGGTGCGATGGGGCTCACGACCGGGCTGACCGCATACGTCGGCATGAAGTTCGTCGGCCGAGTCACGGAATCGGACACCGTCGTCGTGTCCGGCGCCGCCGGCGCTGTCGGCACGTTCGCCGGTCAGATCGCGAGGCTGCTCGGCGCCACGCGGGTGATCGGCATCGCTGGTGGTCCAGAGAAGGGTCGCTACCTCGTCGACGAACTCGGCTACCACGCGTCGATCGACTACCGCACCGATGACGTCGACGCCCGCCTCGCCGACCTCGCCCCCGACGGCGTCGACGTGTTCTTCGACAACGTCGGTGGCGACATCCTCGACTCGGTGTTGTTGCAGATCCACGAAGGGTCGCGCATCGTGATCTGCGGAGCCATCTCGCAATACGGCGACATGAACAACGTGACCGGGCCGCGCAACTACCTCAAGCTCGCCGAACGCCATGCGAGCATGGAGGGCTTCACCGTGCTGCACTTCGCCAACCGATTCGCCGAGGCACGCACCGCCATCGGCGGCTGGCTCGTCGATGGATCGCTCGTGGAGCACAACCACGTCGAGCACGGGATCGAACAGTTCCCCCATGCGCTCGAGCTGCTCCTGACCGGCGGCCATCGAGGCAAGCTGCTCGTCGACGTCTCCGGCAACGCCTGACCCCGGACTCAAGTCGATCACCGGGCGATGATCGAACCGCCGACGATCACCGGCGAGCACGGTCATCGTCGGGATCATCGACGGCGGTCTGCAGGCCTCGCGCACCGGACCGTTCGGCGATTCGTTCGGTACTCCTTGTCGACAGTCAATTCCCGTCGAGGGCTGCGAGTGTGAGCGCAACGATCTCGTGGCGATCGATCGCAGCGCCGCGGGCGCGGTGGACGTCGTTGTCGGCTATCGCCGCGACGAGCTCGTTCGCCTTGGTCCGCAGGTCGAGGCCGACCTGACCCCAGGGAGGTTCTGATCCTTCGAGGTGTCCGTGGATCGTGGCGGCGACCGTCGGGGCGTCTCGTGCGAGGAGTATCGGTGCCGCTTCGAGCGTTCCGTCGAGCGCACCCCAGTGACGGCCGTCGTAGAGACGATCGACTGCTTGGTGCAGCGTGTCGAGTGCCTGCACATCGTCGGCAAGGGTTCTGCCCCAGGTCACGGTGAGCCACTCCCAGATCGACGGCACACCCACGGACTCGTGCAGCCGGATCGCCTCGTCGAGCTCCGCCAACAAGCGCTCGAAGTTCGGTGGGTCGGTGAAGTACCACCGCGTCGATGCGGTGCGCAGCACGTCAGCGATTCCCTGCGGTGCGCCGAGTGCCCGCGCGGCGGCGAGCCCTGCCTCGGCGTCGCTCGTGAGCGTCTCGAGCTCCTGGGCGTGCAGGATCGCCAGCGTCGCCATGTAGCGATCGATGGGGTCGGTCAGGCCAGGAAGTGTGGAGCGGAGTTCGGTGGCGATCTCCGCAGCGGCGTCGTTGCGACCCGCTCCCATGTGCCCGATCAGCGAGACGAATCGGCCGAACATGCCGGCCGCGGATGCGTCGACGGCGAGGGCGTGGTCGCAGAGTGCGACCGTCCGGTCGGGGTCACCGTCGATGAACGCCCAGAGGCCCTGCGAGCAGAGCGTCGTCGCATCAGGGCGCCCGGTCGTTTCGGCCAGCTCGAGTGTGCGAGCTCCCCATTCCTGATGGTCGCGTCGGATCGTCGACGACGCAAAGTAGCCGGTCGCTGCAACGAGATCGCTGGCGCAATCGATGTCGCCGATCGTGATGGACCACGTGTGGGCAGCACCGAAGTTCTCCCAGTCGTCGTCGAATCGCTTGCTGATGGCGGCTTGATCAGGGCTCTGCCACCGCTGCTCGAGACGTTGCGCAACTGCCACGAAGTGGTGGAGGTGAGCGTCACGAACGCCGGCGGTCTCGCCGCGGTCGTCGAGGCGTTCCTCGCCGTACTGGCGCAACGTCTCCAACAGCCGGTAACGGGTGCCACGCTCGGTGCGTGATGCGATGACCATCGATTTGTCGACGAGGTCGCCGAGCAGGTCGACGATGTCGTGAGTGTCGACGTCGTCGCCCGCACAGACCGCTTCGGCCGCGGCGAGGTCGAAACTGCCGGCGAACACCGACAATCGATCGAACAGCAACTGCGCATCAGTTGACAGCAGCTGATACGACCAGGCGACCGTCGCCCGCAATGTCTGGTGCCGCTCGAGTCCGCCGCGGCCGCCGCCGCGCAACAACCGGAACCGATCGTCGAGTCGCTCCAACAACTCTGCCGGGCTGAGCGAACGGATCCTGGCCGCTGCGAGTTCGATCGCCAACGGGATCCCGTCGAGGCGCCGACAGATCCCCGCGATTGCCTCGCCGTCGGCGTCGGTCGGCTCGAAGCCTGCGTCGGCCGAGCGAGCGCGCAGAACGAACAACTCGGTCGCGTACCGCTCGTCGAGCGACTCGACCCGCGCCACCGTCTCACCCGCCACGCCGAGCGGCTCGCGGCTCGTGGCAATGATCGTGACCGTCGGGCAGCCGGTGAGGATCGCTTCGACGACGTCGATCACCGGGTCGAGCACGTGCTCACAGTTGTCGACGATCAACAGCATCCGCCGACCGAGGCACCAGTCGACGATCGACTCGATCATCGTCGCACCCGGCTGGAGATGGACACCCAGCGCCGTGGCGACCGTGGTGACCGCCAGATCCGGGTCGGCCACCGGCGCCAACTCCACCAGCCACACCCCGTCGACGAACTCGTCGACGACGAGCCAGCCGATCTCGATCGCGGCGCGTGTCTTGCCGACCCCGCCCGACCCGGTCAACGTGACCACGCTCGTCTGCGCCAAGTTCGCCACCCGCCGTTGCAGGTTCGCGAGGTCACCGACCGACTCGGTCTGCAACCGGGGCAGGTTCCCGCGCGTGACCTGGCCGGTCAGCAGCGGAATGTGGAGCCATTCGTGACCGTCGCCGGCCACGCCGTAGACGTGGGCCGGCTCGATCACACCCTTCAGCTCGATCGAGCCGAGATCGACCAGCTTCACCTCGGCCACCTGCTCCACCAGGCCCGCCGTCAGGTCCGATGCGAGGACTTGCCCACCGTTCGCCGCACCCATGATCCGCGCCGCCCGGTTCACTGCCGGACCGAAGAAGTCTCCGTCACGTTCCTCGGCCTCACCGGTGTGCATCCCCATCCGCACCCGCAGCACCGGGCCACCCACCCACTCCTCGGCAGACAGCGCGCGCTGCGCCGCCAGCGCTGCCGCGATGGCGTTCGCCGCCCGGCCGAACACAGCGCCGACACCATCGCCGGCCGTCGAGAACACATGGCCGCCGTTCGCGTCGATCGCGCCCCGAACGATCTCGTCATGGCGAGCCAACGCAGCGCCCATCGCATCGGGGAACGAATCCCACAACGGCGTCGACCCCTCGATGTCGGTGAACAGGAACGTCACCGTGCCAGACGGTGCTCGCATGGTCCCCCCGGCACGATCCATCCGCACACGGTAGTGGCAACCGGGCTGACGGAGCTGCGGGGCGGTGTGCACGCGCAACGCCACGGTGCAACGGCCCGGGATTCGTCACCGCAGGTCGAGCCGGTCGAGTTCGCTCTCGAGCATGCGTTGGGTGCGGCGTTCGGCCTTGATCGTTTCCATCAACGGAAACCATCGGATGATCTCGGCGATCCGTGATGCGGTGGTGGCATCGGTGATCCCGTTCGCCCGCTCGCGGGCCTCGGTGAGCAACAAGTGTGTGTTCGGAGAGCGAGCGAAACCGTACGTGTCGTCCAGCAGGTCTCGGGCACGGTCGGCCTCGCCGGCAGCGAGACATGCCCATGCGAACGATCCCAGCAAGTCGCCGTCGACCCCGGTCATCGCGTCTGGGCCGATCATCGCCGAGGCATCGGCCAGGTCGCGTCGTGCTGCTTCGTGGTCACCGGTCCAAGCAAGCGCGGCAGCTCGGATCGCCTCGTAACTCAGCAACCAGTGCTCACCCCGTCGTGCACCCTCGAGCCACTGCTGGCGGAATCCCGCGATCGCGGGATCGGCGAGGTGGTGCCGCACGGTGTCGCCGTCTTCGCACAGCACTGCTGCAAGTAGGTGTGCCCCGTGGATGTTCATTGCGACCAGAGGATCCAGATCGGGCGAGCCGACACTTCTGCCGCTGACGGCGAGCGCTGTGTTGTAGTCGCGCTCCCAGATCGCCAGATCGGCCCTCCAGAGATCGATCCCTTCCTTGTCGCGAGTGGGTGTGCCCGATGCGGCGACTTCGGTCTCGGCGCTTCGGAGATACGCCTCCGCCCCGGCTGGGTCGATGAACAACAACCCGAGCGCCTGGAACAGGTAGCACTGGACCCGTCGCGGGAACGACCGGTCACCAGCGGCGCCCAAGGCTCGGCGGGAGAGCTCACCGTAGGCGCCGTTGTTCGCGAGTGCCAGCAGCGCATGGCTCGCCAAGACGGTGCCCCGAAGGATCAGGTCGTCGACGTGGACTGCCCACTCGTGGAGCTGTGCGCCTTTGTTGCTCAGCCCGCGTCCGATGAAGATCGGGCTTGCACCCGATACGAGGCGGGCACCGAGCGTTCGGTCGTCGCGACCGTGCGCCCAGTCGATCGCCAGCAGCACGTCGTCGGCGAGCAGATGGTGTTCGGCCACCATCGTCATGGCGGTCGGATGGGCGTCGAGCCGGTCGGCGATGTGCTCCGCGTGTCGGTCGCGGGTCGACTCGGCATCACCGGCGCCGACGAGTCGCTGATATGCGTAGACGCGGATCGTCTCCAACAGCCGGTACCGGATGTCGCCCGAGCCCGCTTCTCGAACGGTCTGGAGCAGAGAACGAGCGACGAGTGCCTCGAGTCGGTCGACGGAGTGATCCGGGGACTCGTCGAGCACGGCGCTTGCGAGGTCGAGATCGAATGCACCGGGCATCACCGAGATCCTTCGGAGTGCGTCCTGCTCGACTGGAGCGAGCAGGTCGTAGCTCCAGTCGATGGTCGCCTCCAGCGTCTGTTGGCGCCCGCGGGTGCGGCGGCGGCCGCCGGTCAACAGAGTGAAGCGGTCGGTGAGTCGGTCCAGGATCTGCGACGGTGACAACACCGTCGCCCGTGCCGCGGCGAGTTCAATCGCGAGCGGGAGGCCGTCGAGGCGCTCGCAGATCGCAGCGATCACCGCATCGTCGGCGGCCAGGAGTTCCACTCCGGCATCGGTCGCACGATCGAGGAACAGGCGCACCGCAGGTGAGCGGCCGTCACCGGCGTCGACGTCGAGCGACTGCACGCGGACCACGATCTCGCCGTCGACGTCGAGCGCCTCCCGGCTGGTAGCGAGCACCCGAAGATTCGGACACGCCGCGAGGAGTCCGTCAACTTGATCTGCGGTCTCGTCGATCAAATGCTCGCAGTTGTCGACCACGAGCAGCATCTTCTTCGACCCGATGCGCCGGCGGACCTGCTGCACGGTCGGGACCGAACCGTCCGGCACGAAGTCGATTCCCGTTGCGAACGCGTCAGCAACCTCGTCATCGTCACCGATGCGGGCCAGATCGACGAAGAATGCGCCGTCGCTGACGGTCGGGCTCTCGCGACCCGCAACTTCGATGGCGAGTCGGGTCTTGCCGCAACCGCCCGCCCCCGTGAGGGTGACGAGGCGCCCGTCGAGCAACCGTCGTCGGACGTCGGCGACGTCGCCGTCACGGCCGACCAGACTCGATCGTTGTGTCGGGAGGCGGGTCCGGCTGTCGGTCACCGTGCGGATCTCGGGGAAGTCGGCGTCGAGACCGTCGGCTGCGATCTGGAAGATGTGTTCCACGCCATCGATGTCGCGAAGCGCGTGCTCGCCCAGGTCGATCGACGTCGGGCGCGACCCATCGAGAGCACTGTGGGTGGCCGTCGTCACCAAGATCTGGCCGCCGTGTCCGGCGGCCATCACCCGTGCGCCACGGTTCAGCGTCGAACCGAAGTAGTCCCCGCCGCGTTCCACCGCTTCGCCGGTGTGAATGCCCATGCGCACACGAATGCGGACCCCCTCGGGACATGGCTGGTCGAGAAGAGCTCGTTGGGCACTGACGGCAGCATCGACCGCTCGGGTGGCGGTGTGGAACGCGGCCGCGAACGCATCCCCGGCCGTCGAGAACACGTAGCCGCCGTTGGACTCGATCGCGTCGCGCACGACCCTGTCGTGGCGCTCCAAGGCCGCAGCCATCTCGTCGGGGTGCTCCTGCCACAGTCGCGTCGAGCCCTCGACATCGGTGAACAAGAACGACACCGTTCCCGTCGGGACCCCAACGGGCTGCGTGCGCTCGGTCACGCAGTGGATGGTACGACACGGCACGTCGGCGGTCCGGCGGGCGATGTCGGTGAACGCTCAGAACTGGGCGCGCTGCAAAAGGTTCCAGTCATGGAGCAGTTGCACGTCCCCGTCGATCGTGAGGTCTGCGGTCATCGGCCGACCGTGCAGCCATGCGAGTACGTCCGCACTCGACCCGCTCCCCACCGCCCCGACGTCGTCACGCAGGCCCGGCTGTTGCCCCGATCGGCCGTCATCGGAGCGGAAGAGGGTCCATTCGCGCCCGGTGTCGGTGGCGACCAGCGCAGCCGGTCGGTCGGGAACGGGTGGAGCGTCTCCCCGCGCCTCACCGGTCAGCTGGGTCATCACCTGCTTCACAGCAGCGAGCCTGGGCATGACCTGCGACGTCACCTCGTCGATCGCCTCGCAGTGACCCAGCGGTGAGGTCGCTCCACGGCGCCCCAGCACGCCCGCTGCGTCGGTCAAGTGCACCGTCAGTTCGGTGCCGGCCCGACGGATCCACCAGCCGGCCGGTTCCACCCCACCGAACGACCAGCTCGGCTGCGCGAGATCCATCTCGGAGCAGAACCCGAGGAACTCGGTGGCACCCGACTCGAACGCGTCGACGTTGTCCGAATGGTCGTCGCCCACTGCAGCGAACCTCGCCATCAACCCTTCGCCGCTCCATTCCGGCGCCGGCGTGGAGATGTTGTACGGATACCACGCGGCGAATCCGATCGCGATGTGGCGGCTCAGGTCCGACACGTTCCAACCAGGGCACCCGGGCACCGGCTGCTCGGCTTCGGCCTCGCGGAGCAACGCCGCCATCTCTGCGACATCCCCGCAGATCCACTCGATCGCCCCTGCGTCGTCCATGATGACTCCTTCTGTCATTACCTCTGTCGCCGACCGGACCGTAGTCGCTGCTGCTCGACCGGCTCGACGAGGCGACGGTGGTGGCGCAGCTGCACGAACTTCGTACACGTTCTCAATCGACGCGCAGGCCGGCGGCGCGGATGATCGTGTGCGCTTCGCCCACGGTGGCGTCTTCGCCCGCCTCAGCGCCTGCCGCGAGGAGAACGTCGATCGACCGGTCGGTACGTCCTTCCACACGCGCCAGGAGATCGCTGCGGCGCAGGCCGAGCGTGATGGTGGCGGCCTGGGACACGCAGCCGACGAGACGCACCGCCAACTCGGGGTCCCGCTCGATGACGTACTCGGCGAGGAAGAGGGCCCGGCCGAGCCGCCACTGCTCGACCGCGGCACCGATCGCCAGCCGTGAAGGACGGGCGATCAGATCGAGCGCCTCCTGCACGCGACCCGCTCGAAGCAGGACCCACGCCACCTGCGCCGTCCCGACGGAGTTCGGCGTGCGCATCGCGATCCCTCCGACGACGCCTCCGACGGTGCTGGCGACGAGTGCCTCGCCGTCACGGCCGAGCCACGACAACGCCATCGCCTGAATCATCCTGATGACGCCGAGAGACGGGATTTCGAAGAATCGCTCGTCGAACGTGAACTCCGTCGTGGCGACAGCGGCCTCGAAGTCGCCGTCGGCCAGTGCGATCAGCCCGACGAGGACCCCGATGACGGGAAACTCGCCGTCGAGCCCGCCGGCGCCGAGCGCTCGCGCGCGAGCGAGGAGCTGCCGGGCACGATCGAGATCGGTCCCCACCGCCAGTGTCCCCGTGAACAAGCACGTCTGCGCCGCCCAGAAGCTGGTCACCTCCGACACCGGATGCTGATCCATCGCGTCGACCAAAGCCAGCCCTTGCTGCGCGAATGCTCGTGCGGCGGCGTAGTCGCCGGCGAACACCGACGTCTGGCTCGCAGCGAGCGCCACGGCGAGGGCCACGTCGAACGGAAGACGCTCGTCGGCGACGAACGACGGTGTGAACCACCGGGTGCCGTCGACGTTGCGGTCACCGTTGAACAGACCGATCCGCCCCGACAGGACTTCGGCCGCCGCCACGACGTCGTCGCTCCGGGCGAACCAATCGGCCGCGGCCAACACGTTGTCGACGTTGCGGATCCAGTAGAGCGCCTCGGTGGGGTCCCACGTCATCGACGGCGACAGACACGAACACTGAGTGCGGATCCAGACGGCGTGGCGATCGCGGACGCTGTCGGCCATGCCGGCTGCGGTGAGCCGGTCGAGGCCGTAGAGCCGCACGGTCTCCAACAGCTGGTACCGGCTCGTCGCTCCCGAGTCTGCGGTGACCTGTACCAGCGAGCGGTCGAGCAGGCCGGTCAGCACGTCGAACCGCGACCCCACCTCCGGGGCTGCGCACACCTCGTCGACCCCCCGCAGGTCGAAGCCGCCCCGGAAGACGGCGAGCTCGGTGAGCATCCGTTGCTCGTCGTCGTCGAGCAGGTCCCAGCTCCAGTCCATCATCGCCTGGAGGGTCTGCTGACGTTGACGACGTGCGCGACGTCCACCGGACAGCAGGGAGAACCGTTCGTCGAGGCCGGCCTCGAGTTCGGCGAGCGAGAGGTGGCCGACCCTCGCCGCAGCGAGTTCGATGGCGAGCGGGATGCCGTCGAGCTGTGCGCAGATCCGGTCGACGAGCTCGACACCGTCGTCTCCGAGGGCGAAGTCGGATGACGCTGCAGTCGCACGCGCAAGGAACAGCTCCCGGGCCTCGCCGGAGTCGGCTCCCATCGACGGGATCCGCCACACCCGCTCGCCCTCGGTGCCGAGCGCTTCACGACTCGTCGCGAGGATCGTGAGCGACTTCGACCGCCGCAGCAGGTCGTCGGCGATGTCGGCGGCGTCGTCGACCAGGTGCTCGCAGTTGTCGAGCACGACCAGCGTCGGTGCACGATCGGCGTACTCGACGACGAGGTCGGCCAGCCGGCCACTCCCCTCGGTCGCGCCACCGCCGACCAGGCCGATCGCCACCGCCACCTGCTGGACGATCTCGTCGGGATCGCTTGCGGAACGGAGGTCGGCCAGCCATGTCCCTCCGTCGTAGCGGGCGCTCGCGTCGGCCGCCACCTCGAGTGCGATCCGGGTCTTGCCGCAACCGCCCATGCCGCTCACGGTCACCAACCGATGCTCGGCCAACAGCTGATCGAGCTGCTCGACTTCTGCGCGACGACCGATGAACTCGGTCAGTTGCACCGGCAGGTTGTTCAACTCGGCGCGCATCGACCTCAGCGGCGGATGCTCACCCTCGTCCAACTGCCAGAGCCTGACCCGTTCACCGAGATCTCGGAGCTGGTGCTCACCGAGGTCGACGCCCGCCGCATCCGGGAGCAGTCGATACACCGTGTCGGACGCCACGATCTGGTCGGGATGGGCCACACCGTTGATCCGCGCGACGCGGTTGAGCGCCGGACCGAAGTAGTCGCCATTGCGCTCGACCGCCGGACCGCTGTGCAGCGACGATCTGACCCTGATCCCATCGGGGATCGGCCACGACTCCGTAGCCAGCCCACCACTGGCACTTCGCGCCGCGAGCAACGCGGGCTGGGCATCGTCGAAGGCGGCGATCATGCCGTCACCGGTGTGCTTGAACACCCGCCCGCCAGCTTCTGCGACCGCGCCGTGCACGATGTCGTCGTGACGGGCCAGCACCGCCGGCATCACCGGCTCGTGCGCTTCCCAGAGTCCGGTGGAACCGACGACGTCGGTCATCAGGAAGACCTTCGGCACTTCGTCCTCCTCTCGCTCGGCCTACGCATCGATCCACCCACGTCGAGCAACTTCCTTGCGGACGGCGGCCATCGCCCGGTCGACGCCGAGATAGTCGCCGGTGCGCGTCGGGAGGAACTGGCTGGCGTAGGCGTCTGCAACCCCGAGCCGTCGGGCCAGTTCCTCGCCGTACTTGATGGTGATCGGCGACCGTCCCGTCCCCATGTCGACGATCAGCCCGGCCGCCATCTCCTGGTCGCCCTCGGCGTCGGCGAGCGCGGCGAACAGCAACACGGTGTCGTTGGACTGCATGCTGAGGCGACCGACCATCGCCTCGGTTGCGTGGAGTCGGATCTCTTCCCGAGCGGTGTCGAGGTCGCCGAGCGCTAGGTGTGCAAGGGCTCGGAAGCCCCTGATCTCGTAGGGGAAGGGGTAGGTGGCGAGCGATTCGAGTTGTTCGAGGGTCGTCGCTGGATCTTCGACGAGGAGGTACAGGCCGGCGATGATGTAGTTCCGGATGCCGTCGTCGGCGGTGCGATGTCCGAACTGGTCGGAATCCGGGGGGATCTCGTTGGCGCGAGCGAGCGCCTCGTGATAGTCGCCGGCATAGATCAAGAGCAGCGCTTCCATCGACGCGAGCATGCTCTGTGCGAGGTTGCTGTTCAGCCCTGGTTGCTCGGCGTGTGCGAGAGCGAGATCCCGATGGCCTCGCTCGAGGTGGCCCGCCACCACCTCGGGCGACCGGAGCGCCGAGATGAACGCCAGACAGCCCGAGCCGACGACGCGGCAGGCAGGGATCGCTGAGCCCTGGAGCAGTCGTGCAACTTGGATCAGTCTCGTGAACTCTGCGAGCAGGATGAGTGTGTTCGTGACCGCTGCTCTCAGGCAGTCTGCGAGCTCGAGGTCGAGCTGGTCGAGGGGTGGTTGGCAGCGGTCGAACAGCGACAGCGCTTCGGCACCGTGGCCGTAGTTCTCGTACACGCTCAATCCGCCGAGGAGTAGCTCACCGGCGTGGGTCCACTGCTGCTTCGAGGCCATCCAGTCGAACGCCGCGGTGATGTTGGAGCGGTCGGCTCGTAGCCGTTCGCCGACGCGCACGTCAGCGGCGATGACTCGGCCAGCTCCCGTCGTGAGTTGACGGAAATGTGCGGCGTGGCGGTCCCTCGTGGTCGCCGCCTCATCGGCCTGGACAAGCCGATCCTCCGCGTAGGCCTTGAGTGTTTCGAGCAGCGTGAACCGTGACGTGTCGCCGCCGCGGACGCGTACGACCAGCGACTTGGCCACGAGATCCTCGACCGCGTCGAGCGCCCGGGGGCGGCTCAATGCAGCGACTGCGGCGACCGCGTCGAGGTCGAAGCCGCCGACGAACACTCCCAGCGACCGGAAGACCCGTTGTTGCTCGGCGTCGAGCAGGTCGTAGCTCCAGTCGAGAGTCGCCTCCAGGGTCCGCTGCCGTTGTCGCCGCCGACCCCCGGACAACAGGTTGAACCGGTCGTCGAGCCCCGACAGCAGTTCGGCCGGCGACATCACCGTGACGCGAGCGGCGGCCAGCTCGATCGCCAACGGCATCCCGTCCAAGCGTGCGCACAGCTCGGCCACGATCGGTGCATCGTCGTCCGACATCGTGAAACCGGGGTCGATCGCGATGGCGCGCTCGACGAACAACTCGACCGCCGGCGGCACGGCGCCGATCGTGCCGTCGTCATCGAATGTGGTGAGTGAACCCAGACCCATCACCCGCTCACCATCGACGTCGAGCGCCTCGCGGCTGGTTGCCAACATCGCGGTCGCCCCGGGTGACGCCAGCAACGCCTCGACGAAGTCGGCGCAACCGTCGATCACGTGCTCGCAATTGTCCAAGATCATCAGCGCCGCCTTGTCGACGAAGAACGACACCACCTGCGCGGTCGCATCGCCGCTGGTCAGGCGCAACCCGGTTGCTCCAGCGACCGCCGCCGCGATCTCGTCGGGGTTCATCACCGAGGTCAGATCGACGAACCACACCCCGCCCGAACGGTGATGCAGCTCCTCCTCGCCGACCGCGATCGCCAGGCGCGTCTTACCCGAGCCCCCGACCGCCGACAACGTCACCAACCTGTGCGACGTCAACAGGCTCCGCGCCTCGGCCACCTCGGCGGCCCGGCCGATCAGCCGGTTCGGCCGTGACGGAAGATTGGTCTCCGGAGCGTTCTCGACCACCCGCAACGCCGGGAACACGCCGTCGCCGATCTGGAACAGGTGCAGCGGCTCGTCCACGTCGCGCAACCGATGCACACCCAGATCCGTCGCCTCCGCCCGTGCGGCGACGCGCACGGTGTCGGTGATCAACGTCTGCCCGCCATGCCCGGCGGCCTCCACGCGAGCTGTCGTGTTGACGACCGGACCGAAGTAGTCGCCGCCACGTTCTTCGGCCTCGCCCAGGTGCACACCGATCCTCACCCGCAACGCCGGCCCCGGCCACGCAGCGTCCGCCAGGCCGCCCTGAATTCGTGCCGCTGCGCTCACCGCATCGGAGGCTTTGGAGAACGCCGACGCGAACGAATCGCCGGCCGTCGTGAACACGTAGCCACCCTCGGCTTCGATCGCCTCGCGCAGGATCGAGTCGTGCACCAACAGCGACGACGACATCGCCGCCGCGTCAGCAGCCCACAAGCGAGTCGACCCCTCGACGTCGGTGAACAGGAACGTCACCGTTCCCGACGGTCGCCCAACCATGGTCGACACCTTGTCACAGTCTTGTCATTCAGTTGGACACCTGGTCGTCGTCGGCCGTCAACTCGGCGAAGCGAGCACGGGCTGCGGCGAGGTCGTCGGGACCGAACACCTCGAAGGCGACCAACTGCCCGTCCATCAGCACCGACACGCCGACGACGGCGGTGTCGATGGTCCCGTCGGCGTCGACCAGCGAGTGGTGTTCGACCATCCCTCGCCCTTCGACGAAGGTGTCGATCTGACGGACGATCGTCGTGATACCCGCCGGAATCGAGGGCAGCAGCTCGGTCAGGTACCCGCTGCGATCGAGGTCGGGCCAACCAATGCCACGGTGGTCCCGGAATCGGAAGTCGTGGTGGAGCCACGGCGCTGTCCGTTCGGGATCGAGCGACGAGAACGCGTCGCTCAGTTCGAGGGAGGTGTCGCTGATCCCCAGGGTTGCGCCGTACTCACGGTCGAGTTCCTGGAGTGCCTCGCGGAGTTGTGTGTCGTCGAATGCGAACATGTGGCTGAGGCGACCTCCTGCCGCTCGGACGACGAAGAGATCCGTCTGCAGATTGTCGTCGTCGATGACGCTGTGCACTCGGGCGAGACAGAACTCGTCGCCTCGCGTTGCGATCAGTTCGGTCTCGAGCCGGTACGTTGCGCCGAGCGAGCGCGTGACGAAAAAGCTGTCGGCCGTTTCCTCGCGGTCGATCTCCGCTCGCAGGTGGAACGGCCTCCGCGCGACCATCACAAAGTCGGCTGCCAGCGTGTCGAGAAGATGGTCCTTGTCGTCGTCGATGATCGCCTGACTTCCCGCCTCGAAGACGCGCCACGCGGCGTTTGCGAATTCGGGTTCCGATGCCGTTGATCCTGTCGCGTCAGCGGCGACGAGTTCGTCGTAGCGGGCGAGGGCCGCGTCGTAGTCGGCAAGATCGAAGGTCTCGACTCGTGTGAGACGACCGTTGCGGCTGACGGAGATCGTCCAGAACTCCCAGGATGCTTCCGACGACGACGATCCGCGGATCCAACGTGCGAGCCAATGTCGCCCGTCGGCGTCGTGCTCGGTGACCACCGTCGGATAGGAGTAGTAGTTCTCGCCGGCGACCGCGAGGGTCGACTCTACGTAGTCGTCTGCAGTTCGGTGCCCGAGACCGAGTGCGCGATGGTCGACCGACTCAAAATCATCACTCACGCACGAGCGAATCGCATCGCGGTTGCCGCTGCCGATCGCTCGCCGACCTCGTGAACAGAGGTCTGCGACGGTCGCCGGTCCGCCCTGCTCGACCCAGCGGCGATCGAGTTCGTCGAGTGCATCGAGGAGACCGTCGCCGTCTGTGTCGTAGCTGGTCAGCCGTACGAGCTTGCCATCGCTGGCCTCGACGACGTATCGGAACCCCCATTCATCGCCAGCCGTGGTGGTGACGCGCAGATCGCCAACCGTGAGCGACTCGGTGCGGGTGGCATGGGTTCGGACCTCGAGCCCTGCGATGTCCGTGCCGAGCCACCAGGTGATTGCGTCACTCCATTCCTCCGTGCCGCCTTCCTGACCGAGGGCGGTCGAGCGTCGAACCATGAAGTGGAAGTCGGGATGGATGAACCCGAGATGCGCGTCGAGGCCGCCCTCGAGCAGCACCTCGAACGATCGTTCCAGCACTCGGCTGGCAGCATTCGAGATCGCCGGACCCGCTGACGCGGTGGCGCGGTGGGTCGTCAGCAGTCGTTCGTACTCGGCGAGGGCTACGTCGAGGTCGTCGAGGTCGTAGGTGCTGAACGACACGAAGCTCGACGCTGTCATGGTGTAGACGGAGTAGTACTCCCACACCGAACCGTCTCGCGTCTCGAATCGCAGATGGACCAGCAGGACGCCGTCGTCCTGGTGCACATACTCGACGTCGACGTGGAGATGCCCGCCGCGGGTGATCGATGTCCGGACGTACTCGTCGCGATCCATCGTGCCGAGCCCGAGCCGACGCAGGTCGTCGAAGTGGAACTCGGGCGCCAGCAGCGCGAGCCCTCGGGCCCGATCGCCGTCGCGCTCGGCGTGCCGCGCTCGCTGGTTGAGCATGACCACGTCGCTCGGGCCGCCGAGCGCGATGTACCGCTCGTCGAGCAGATCCAGCGCTGCGTGGATGTCGTCACCGTCGAACCAGGTGATGCGGACGATACGACTGTCTCGCGTCTCCACGAGGAGAAGGTTCTCGACCACGTCGTCGCCGAGCGTCGTCGAGAACGTGAGCAGCGCCAGCGTCTCGCCTCGAACGGCGACCACACTGCTCTGTGCCGACACCGTCGCGTCGACCGGGCCGTCGACCATCGCCTGCCAGTAGTCGCCGTCGAACGTCGACGTGATGAATTCGGCACGGGTCTCGATTGCGCCGGGCGACATCGTGACACGGGTGAGGTCGACCGACTCGAACGACTCGTCGAGGAGCGCAGCGAACCCGTCGCGATCGCGCCAGCGCCCGGCGACCATCAGTGCGTCGGACAGCCTCGTCGCCTCGTTCGACGGCTCCCGCGAAGTCGGCGATGAGGGGAAGGACGCCGCTGAAGCGAGCTCGTCGAATCTCGCTCGTGCCGCATCGAGCTGGTCGAGGTCGAAGTTGTCCCAGTTCGTGATCGTGCCGTCCTGGACGGCGATGACACACAAGAGGTCCAAGGCCACGTCGCCGAGATCCTCCTCGGTCGTCAGTGTCTGTCTGTACAGCAGTGCGTCATCACTCCATGTGATGGGGTGAGCGGCGATCGTGGTGTTCCCGCTGCCGAAACCGGCGACCCCCCTCACCGACTGGAACCACTCGTCGGCGTTCCTCGTGCCGAGCCCGAGGCGTCGATGGTCGACCGAGGTGAAGTCGACCGCGAGCACGGCCCGAGCAGCTGCGGCGTCCCCGGCCCGAACGGCATCAGCGAGTCGCCGTCGCACGGCCAGGTAGGCGGCTGGCCCACCGGTTGTAGCCCACTGGCGGTCGAGTTCGTCGAGCGCCGCTCTCAGATCGTCGCCGTCGAACCAGACGACCTCCCGTGCCAGCCCGCCGTCGGCGCGGCTCACACACAACCGCTCCGAGATGTCGTCACCCCGACGCAGCGACACCTGGTGAAGACAGAGATGCGGTCCTCGAATGGCGATGAGGTGGTCGATGGTGATCGACGCACCCCCGCTCACGGCGTCGCCGATCAGCGCCAGGTGACCATCGACATCGACGTCGCCGAGCACGCCCATCAGACTCATCTGCGAGAGACGGCTCACGAGGTCCGGACCGACGAGATGACGCGCCGACTCGACTCCGGTGTCGTTGATCAGGCGAATGAACTCCTCGACGGCCTCGGTCGCCTCGTTGCCGAACAGCGGCAGAGCGGGTGACGAGGTGAGCTCCCGGTAGCGACGCTGCGCCTCCTCGAACTGGTCGAGATCGAACCACTCCATGCTCGTCACCAGACCACTCGCAAACGTCGCGACCAGCCAGTTCTCCCACGTCGATTCGTCGCTGGCCATGATCCGAAGCCGCTGGAGCGCCGCCGAGTCCGACCAGGTCGCCACGGATGCAACGATCGGCACAACTCGGCGATCGGCGCCGAGGATGACCCCGAGCGACTCGGCGTGGTCGTCTGCGCTCAGGCGACCGAGGCCGAGCGGGCGATGGTCGATCGACAGGTACTCGTCGGAGAGACAGGCGCGGTACGCGACGAGATCTCGTTCGGCGAGGGCACGTCGGATCCGCTTCTCGAGGTCCGCAACCGTCGCCGAGCCGCCGGTGGCCACCCACTGGTCGTCGAGTTCGTCGAGCGCGCCCACGAGGTCGGTGTAGTCGTACCAGTCGGTCCGCACGATCCTGGAATCGTCGGTGCGAACGACGACGAGCCGCTCCATCACGCTGCCGTCGATCTCGAACGTGTTCAGCACGAGACAGAGGTCGTCGCCGCGTACCGCGATGACCTCGCCGCGGGCGCTGATCTCGACACCGTATTCCTCCTTGTCGAAGACCGAGGCGACGTACTCCTCGCGACCGATCTGTTTGCCCGGCTCGAGCGTGAAGCGTTCGTGGTCGACGCTGACGAAGTCCGGGTGGTGCAGATCGGTGTAACTGTCGATGTAGCCGTCGTTCCCCAGGTCGACGTAGACGAGCTGTGTCATCTCCCAAGCGCGGTTGGTCAACTCCGGTACCGACGTTCTTGCCGCCACCGCTTCGAACGCCGCCATCGCAGCATCGGACTGGCCGACGTCGAAGTTGTCCCAGCGCAGGAACTGCCGTCCGTCGGTGACGACGAGCGACAGCAGGTCGAACGCGACGTCGCCGAGATCCTCCTCCGTTCGAATCGTGTGCCGGTACAGCAGCACGTCGTCCGTCCACGCCAGGGGTTCGACGGCGATCGCCAGATTGCCGGTGTGTGGCCCGATGAGCTCGGACGCCGTCGACAGGAATTCGTCGGGTCCGCGCCGACCCATCCCGAGCGGCCGGTGGTCGACGCTGACGAATCCGTCCGACAACAGCGCTCGGCCAGCTCGGAGGTCGCCCCGTCGACCAGCCTCTCCGAAGCGCCGACGAAGGGTCAGGTACCGTGCCGGCCCACCAAGGCGTGCCCACTGCGCGTCGAGGTCCTGGACCGCCTCGTCCACCTGCGTGTCGTCGTACATCGCCAGTCCAGCGATCTGCTCACCGGTCGTGCGGATGACGAACAGAAACGGCTGCTCGTTGTCGTCGACGAACCCGACCATGTGTGCGAGGCACAGGTTGTCGCCACGAACAGCGACGAGTTCGGTGTCGACACGGAACGTCTCGCCCATCGACCGCTGCGCGAACATGTTTCCGGCGAAGTCATCGGGCCCGAGTTCCTGGCCGACGTTCAGGCGATACCGGGCGACCGCGACGAACGTCGACGTCATCATCTCGATGAACCGCTGTCGATCACCGTCCACGAGCGCTCGGGCCCAGTCCTGGCCGACCCGCCATGCGGCGTTGGTGAACGAGCCCGTCGCGGCGTTCGTCTCGGCGACGACCAGTCCGGCGAAGTGGGACCTGGCGGCCCGAAGGTCGTCGACCGAGAACAGATCGAGTGACCGCAGGACACCATCTCCGTACGTGATCACGGTGAGCTGGTCCCAGTGCGAACCGTCGGGCACCACGAAGCGATCGCGAGAGATTGCAGCCGACCCGGTGTCGTCGAGAACCTCGCGCACGAGAAAGGTCGTCCCGGCTGCCACCGAGGATCGGACGTACTCATCACGGTCGAGCACGCCGAGCCCGAGCGGTCGGCGGTCGTAAAGCGCCCAACCCGGAGCGAGGCAACCTCGCACGGCCTCCCGGTCGCCGCCGAAATTCGCCCGACGCATGCGCCGAATGATGTCGACGAGCTCAGCGTGGCCGCCGTGCTCGACGTGGATCTCGTCGAGTCGGTCGAGTGCGTCGTGCAGGTCTTCGAGTTCGAACGTCTCGGAGTTCACGACGAGGCCGGCGGCGTCGATCTCGAGGACGACGATCATCTCGACGATGTCGGCTCCGGACGTCATGACAGAACGCCCGAGCGCGATGTCGTCTCCACGAACTGCGAGCAGCTCCGTCGTGACAACCCCTCCGCCGGTGATGACCGCGCGGGTGAATTCGATGCCGTCAGCCGCTCCGATCGATTCCTGCACCTGCAGTCGTTGGTGCTGCCGCCGGACATATTCAGGGTGCAGCAACGCGACGTAGCGATCGAGGTCGCCGTCGTTCACGGCCGCGGCCCACGCCTCGAACGCCCGCGACGCGTCGTTCGAGATCACGCGTCCGCCCGAGATCGAGTTCGGGTTCGTGAGCTCGTCGAAGCAGCGCCGAGCGTCGTCGAGGCGATCGAGTGGGAACAGGTCCTGGCGGACGATCCGCCCGGAGCGTCTCTGAGCCACCGCCAGCAAGTCGACGGTGGAGTCGTCTGGGCCCGTGAATCGCACATGGAGCAGCACTCCGGCCTGGTTGTCGTCGATCGGATCCACCATCTCCAACGACCGGAAGATCGCCGTCCCATCGTCGTCTGGTCGGAACGTCTCCAGGTACTCATCGACCATTCGGGTGCCGAGTCCGAGTGGCCGGTGGTCGATTGAGACGAACTCGTCGTCCAGCTGCGAACGGAGGGCCACGACATCGCCGGTCTCGATCGCCTTCTGGAGTGCCTGATGGTTCATCAACGCGTCGCTGCTGCCGCCCGCGAACTCGATCCACTGGCGGTCGAGCTCGTCGTAGGCCTCCTGAAGTTGATCGGAGTCGAAGGTCACCAACTCCCTCACCAAGCCGCTCTCGATGCGCGACACGGCGAGGCGGTCGGACACGTCGTCGCCGACCACGATCGACCATCGGACGAGTGCCAGGTCCTCTCCACGGAGCGCAACCGTCGTGGCGTCGAAGGCGCCACCGACGTCGAGGACCCCAGCGACCATGTCGTGGTACTCGTCGACACCCATGTCGTCGAGGGCCGCGAACACGCGGCTGCGATGTCGTCCGACGAAGTCAGGATGGAAGCGTTGACGAATCTCGCCGAGATCCGCCCGGCTGCGTATCCGTGTGGCGTCACGCCAGACATCCGACGCCGCATTGCTTCGCAGCTCGTGGAGGGATTGCTGGTTCGAGTCCGCATTCTCCGGAGCGTCGCTCGTGGTGGCAGGATCGGCAACCGGAGCTTCAGAGAGCTCGACGTCGCCACCTGTCGGCCCGGCAGCGCCCGCGGACGCACGCACGGCAGCGAGACCGGTGACGCCCTTGTCGGCGAGCAGCAGTTCCGACGCCGCTCGATACCGCTCTGCCTCACCGTCGTCGCCTCGCAGACCGGCGATGCGGGCGGCCGATCGCAGGGCGATGGCGTGGTCGAGGATGATGTCGGTGCGCTCGGCGATCTCGATCGCCTCGGCGACCAGCACCCCGGCCTCGTCCGAGCGACCCTGCACTGCCCGGATCTCGCCGAGCACGGCGCGGCTCGCGACGGCGGTCTGCAGGTTCTCGCCGGCGGTGGCGAGTGCGACGGTCGCGAGTTCGTCGGCTTCGTCGATGCGGCCCTGGCGCAGCAGCGATCGTGCGAGCAGTGCGGCCGCCTGACCGGCGTCGGCACCGATGCCCAGGGCACCGAGGCCGTCGCGGGCGAGCCGGAGATGTGGCTCGGCGGCCACCGGATCGTCGGCGAGCAGCTCAGCGAAGCCTTCGAACAGCTCCGTTTCGTACAGACCCTGGCGGAGACCGAGATCGCGCGCCGTCGTACGCGACGCCTCGAACTTGTCGTGGGCCGACTCGAAACGGCCTCGGAGCGCTTCGAGCAGCCCCTGACACCGAACCGATGTCGCTTCGACCGCCGGCGACGACGTGGTGATCCGCAACAGGCGCAACACGTCGAGGCAGCGCCCGCCGGCGCGTGCGACGGGCGACGGACCCCACAGCGCAGCGAGCGGCGCGGCGCCGAGCACTGCGACGGTGCGGCGTCGATCACCGGCGGTTCTCGCCGCACCGAGTGCGAGGTCGAGCTCGGCTTCGCACTCCCCGATCCGTCCCAGCCGGGCAAGGGTGCTCGCCCGGACGAGGCGGGCCTTCGCGACACCGGCCTGGTCGTCGAGTGCGTCGAGCCGTTCAGCGGCGCCATCGGCGAGCTCGGCCGCCTCGCTCAGTCGCTCCGAGTCCGTCAGCGACCACAGCTGCGCCCGAAAGCACTCGGCCCACGCGGTCAATCGGTCGTCGCCGTCGAGGGTGAACATCTGCTCCACCAGCCCAGTGCCGCGCCCGACGTCACCGGACGACAGCAGGGCCTCGCAGCCGATCAACAACAGCTCGCTGCGCTCCCCGTCGTCCTCGGTGAGCGCAAGCGCCCGCACCGCGTACCCGCCGGCCGACGACAGGTCTTCTCGAGCGAGCGCCTGCTCGGCGGCGTGACGAAGCCGCTCGCTCGCCTGCGCGGCCAGGGCCCGGGTGTCAGCGTCGAGCGTGCCGAGTTCCGTCCGATACCGGTGGACCTGTTCGTAGTGGAACGCCACGACGACGTCCGTCTCGTCGCCATCCACACCTTGGTCGTCGAGGTACCGCCCGATGCGCTCGTGGAGATCCGCCCGGTGGCCCTTCAGGAGCCGGCGGTACGCAGCGTCGCGGATCAGCACGTGATGGAACCGGTAGACGGGGTGGTCCCCGGCCCAGGCACCCGACGGCTCGATCAGGTCCTTGCGTCGGAGCCGGTCGATCAGTGCCCCGAGGCGAGCGCCGACGTCGACGCCGGCGAGCGAACCGAGCAACCCCCGGTCGAACTCGGTGCCGATCACGGAGGCGAGTTCGACCACCTGGCGTTCGTCGTCGGGCAGCCGCTCGACACGGCTCGCGAGCAGCGACAGCACCGTCGGCGGCACCTCGATCGCGTCGGCGTCGATGGTCAGGCGCCAATGATCACCGTCTCGCGCCAGGACCCCGTCGTCGACGAGCATCTGTACCAGCTCACGAACGAACAGCGGGTTGCCGTCGGTCGAGTCGGGGATCCGTTCGATCAGATCGGCCGGCAGTTCGTCGGTGTCGAGCAGGCGAGCTGCGAGTTCACGGGTGGTGTCGGCATCGAGGCCCTCCAGCGACACCGACGCGGTGACGCGCTTGCCCGGCTGGGCGAGTTCCGGTCGAAGCTCGCGCAATTCCGGGCGGGCCAGCGCCACGAGGAGCACCGGCGCCTCGGTCCACTCGACGAGGTGGTCGAGGAGGTCCCAGAACAGCGCCTCGGCCCACTGGATGTCGTCGACGACGACGACGAGCGGCTCGTTCTCTGCGAGGTGTTCGAGCAGGCGTCGAACGGCCCAGAACGACTCCTCCGTCGAACGAACCTCCCCGTGGCCGAGGAACGAGGCGAGCACCCCGGCCAACCGTGCTGCTTCGATGTGTTGTGCCACGAGCAGCGCAATGTCCTCGGCGGAGCCCGACCCGGTCAGTTCGCGCAGGAGTTCGACGATCGGCGTGAACGTGGTGGAGCCGCGGCGCTCGAAACGCAGGTCGAACGACCGCGCGTCGACGCCCGAGCGGAGTTCGGCCGCGAGCCGGGTCTTGCCGACGCCCGGTGCGCCGATCACCGTCACGAGCTTCGCCGTTGCCGACGACCGGGTGTCGTCGAATGCCGCTCGAAGTGCACGCAGTTCGTCGCGGCGGCCCACGAACGGGGTGGCATCCTCCACGGCGCCACGGTCGTCGTCGACGACCTGGAACGTGGCAAGCGCGTCGGACTTGCCCTTCACTCGCACTTCGCCGAGCACCTCGTACGACACCGCCGAGCGCGTCAGCCGCCAGGTGTCCTCACCGACCATCACCCGGCCCGGTTGACATGCCGCCTCGAGCCGGGCGGCGGTGTTCAGCACGTCGCCCACCAGGTCGGCGTCGCCGTCGCCCGTCACCAGTTCGCCGGTGTTGATGCCGACCCGCAGGCCCAGCTCGACGCCGTGCTGGTCGCGCACGCTGTCGGCGAACCCGCGGAATCGGCGCTGCAGCTCCAATCCCGCGGCGACCGCCCGCAGCGCGTCGTCCTCCGCAACCTCGGGCAGACCGAAGATCGCCATCACGCCGTCGCCGGTGAACTTGACGACCGTGCCCGCGTGATCCTCGATCGTCGATCGCAGGATCTCGAAGTACGGCGCCAACGCCGAGCGAGCCGCCTCGGGATCGACACGCTCACCGAACGCCGTCGACCCGACGAGATCCCCGAACAGCGCGGTCACGTTCTTGCGGACGGCATTGGTCACCGGCGCGTGTTGCTCCGCGGCGGGCGCCGGGGCCGACGTCGCAGTGATCGGCGATCCACACTGGTTGCAGAACTTCGCACCCGGTGGCTGCTCGGCCTGGCACGAACCGCACCTGGCCATCAGGGGCGCGCCGCACTCGCTGCAGAACTTCGCGTTCGCCTCGTTGTCGTGACCGCAACTGCCGCAGTCCATGTCGGCCACCCCCTCGTTTCATTGTCGCATGCGTGCCACAACCGTGCGACAGTGCTGGACCGATGTCATAGGGTCGGGCGATGGAGTCGAGCGACGAGTTCCCGCAGACGCGGTACGCACGAGTCGACGGTCTGCGCATCGCGTACCAACGTTTCGGTGTCGGCACCGTCCGAACGATCATCATCCCGGGGCTCGTGAGCAACATCGACGTGGCGTGGGACCACGAGACGTACCGCCGGGCGTTCGATCATCTCGGACGACATCTCGACTGCATCCACTTCGACAAGCGCGGCATGGGCCTGTCGGATCGCTTCGAGGAGGCACCGACGATCACGGAGCGATCCAACGACATCGCCGCGGTGATGGACGACGTCGGGTGGGAGTCGGCCTGCATCGTCGGCGTGTCGGAGGGAGGGGCCATGGCCCGCCACTTCGCTGCCGCGCATCCCGACCGCGTCGAGTCGATCGCGCTCATCGGCACGATGTGCGACGACACGCGCCGAGGACGCGCCGAGGACTTGAGCGGAAACCGCTGGCGGACCGCCGACGACAGGTGGGTGATGTGGAACGAGATCGTCCGGACGTGGGGCGAGGACGCTCGGACGCTCGTCGAGCACTTCGCACCGTCACAGCTCGGCAACGACAGCTTCCTGCGGTGGACCAACCGGTTCAACCGTCTGTCGGTGTCGCCCGGCTCGCTGCTGAACCAGCTGCACAGCATCTCGACGATCACCGGCGCGATCCCCGATGTACCGGGTGACATTCCGACCCTCATTCTCCAAGCCGAAGGCGATCGTGTGATCCCGGTCGGTCATGGTCGGGCACTGGCGGAACAGATGCCCCATGCGACGTACGTCGAGTTGCTGGGTGACGACCACTTGTTCATGGCCATGGCGAACTGGCGGGAGTTCAATGATCGTGTCGTTGCTGCGTTCACCGGCGAGGTCCCCAGGACGCGAACGGAGCGCCGGTTCGCGACGATTCTGTTCACCGACATCGTCAACTCGACACTGCTGGGCCGTGAAGCCGGTGACGGCGGGTGGGCGGAACTCC
>CAVSIX010000017.1:0-309547 GCA_963728195.1 Ilumatobacteraceae bacterium
TCTCTGGGCTCCAGAAACACCAGGTAGATCGGCATGAGGGCTCACGTTCTGCCTGAGGTCCGACCCGTCGGCACCGACGACGAACAGATGGGAGTCTCCTTCAAGTCTCCTTCGCCGCGGCTCACCGATCCGCTTGCGTCGTTGAAGACGATGTGCTGGCCGTCGGCTGACCAATCCGGCGATGTGGCGCGGTCGACACCACGCGACAACAGGCGATCGCCCGTCCCGTCCACGCCGATCGTCCGCACTGCGATCCCACCGCCGGTGTGTCATCGGGCTTCGCAGTGGGAACGATCGCTGACGACACGTCATGCAGTCGCTTCACGCCGCCCAGGCCTTCTTCGCCGCCGAGACCTCGGCTTCGGATGCACTGACCGGCGTGGCCGGATGGATGACCACACTCATCGATGCAATGGGGCCGGTGGGCGTCGGGCTGGTCATCGTGCTCGAGACGGTCTTCCCGCCGATTCCGAGCGAGGTCGTGCTGCCGGGCGCCGGATATCTCGCCGGGCTCGGTGAGCTGAACATCTGGACGACGCTCGCATTCGCGACGCTCGGCAGCGTTGTCGGCGCCTGGGCCCTCTATGCGGTCGGACGGCTGGTCGGCGACGAGCGTCTGGGCCGCTGGGTGGCGTACATCCCACTCGTCTCCCAGGACGATGTCGAACGGGCATCGGACGTGTTCGCGAGGCACCAGCAACCGGCGATCTTCTGGGGCCGGTTACTGCCCGGTGTGCGCAGTCTGATCTCGATTCCCGCTGGTGCGCAGGCGATGCCGATGTGGCGGTTCACACTGCTGACGGCGGCAGGTTCACTGATCTGGAACGGTGTGCTGCTCGGTGCAGGCTGGTTCCTCGGCGACAGCTTCGGCGCCACTGCGACGGTCAGCAGGTGGCTGAACATCGTCGTCTACGTGGGGTTGGCACTCTTCGTCGTCTGGTTCGTACTCCGCAAGTTGCGTTCACGTCGTCGCACGGCCTGAGCCCACACCGACGCCCGCTCACTCCGCCTGCGTCTCGTGCTGGGAGTGGCGGCAGTCGCGGTCGTGATGGAACCGGTCGAACACTCCTTGCACGGCCAGCAGGTAGAGCGCGGCCCACAGCAACGACGCCGTCACATCGGTGAGCCAATGGGCGCCCTTGTACACGCGTGCGGCGGCGACCAGCACCACGATGACGAACGCTGCGACCGCACTGGACCACCACACCACCCGATTGCGGACGTGGAGCGCCACGACCGCCGGGATCAGGCCCCACAACGCCGCCGCCGCCAGCGGATGACCGCTCGGGTGTGACGGGCCGGCGAAGTGGCCGAGGGGATCGATGTCGGGGCGCTCGCGCCCGATGCCGGCCTTCAGCGTGAACTCCATCAGCGGCCTGAACACCGCCGACAGCACGATGGCGACGGCGAGAAAGCGGCATCGGAACCAGGTGACCACCGCCAGCGGCACGGCGATGGCAAACACGACGATGTTGTCACCGAGGTGGCTCGCACCGTTGAAGAGATCCGTCCAGGCATCGGTGCGGATGTCGGACACCCACCGGGCGACCGGCTCGTCGACGACGAGCAACACCGAGCCACCGTCGATCGCCGCCAGCACCGCCAATGTCACGGCTGCGAGCACGGTCACCACGAACACGATGCGGCGATGGAAGAAGAAGTCGCTGGGACGCATCGGGGGGTCGGGGTGGGCCAGCGAAACCGCGGGACGCTCCACCGGGCGGACCCCGGCTTGGCGATCGACGCCGTCGGGGACCATCACGACGTCCCGGACGACGTCCCGGCGCCGGGTTCACCTGGCAGGAATGGACCGCCGCGTTCGTACGACACGATCCTCAGGCGAAGGTGGTCGAGAAGCCAGTCCTCGATGCACCCCTCGTACTGCACGCGGTCGGTGTCGTCGAGCGCCGGCCGCAGCACGACTTCGAACCTGGTGGGGTCGTCGACGAGCGGCACGACCTCACCGATCGAATCGGAGTTGACCTCGTGGCGGCAGAAGCGCAACTGGGCGGCGGCCAGGTCGTACAACGTCTGGGAGGGCTCGGCGCGATTGATGTCCGCATCGACGACGATCGTCGCCGTCGAGTCCGGATGTGTGGGGTAGTGCGTCGACTGGGTCTCTTCGCGCAACCAGATCACTCCCGCGGCGAGCAACGCGACGGCGACGACGGCGAGCAGCTGTTTCACGAGGTCTGTCCTCCCCGGCCGAGCAGCGCATCGACGCGGGGGTCATCGCGGCGCAGTCCCGAGCGGGCGAGCACCGTGACGTCGTCGACGAGGATGCCGCTCGGCGGGTACTGGATCGACTCGAGGTCCTTCGCCAAGGACGCTTCTCGCCCGCGGTCGGTCGTCGATGTCGCCAGCTTGTCGACCACCCACGCCGCCCCCGACAGCAGCACACCGCCACCGACGACCATCGTGATGAACACGTTCGTCCGCGTGGCGAGATCGCGGCGGTCCACGTCGAGCCATTCGAACCGTCGATGCGCAGGACGGGCACGCCGCACCGCCGCCATCGCGTCCCGGGAACTCTGTTCGTCGCGCTCGGTCATACGATCGTCGAGGCGGGACAGGCGGCGCAGCAGGAGCGCAGCGGCGAGGCCCACCTCAGCGGCGAGGAAGACCATCGTGAAGAACAGTGCGCGATTCCATTCCCAGCGACCGAGCGAGACCGCCGCATAGGCGCCGGATGCGATGAGTGTGACGACCCCGAAAAGCCAAGCGACGACCTTCATGACTCCGTCTCCTCGGCGCTGTCGTCGTCGTCGAGCACCTCGACCGAGCCCACGTCACCGTTGACGCGGACCCGTGCGCCGTCGGCGAGATCCTCGAGGGCGCCCCAGCAGCCGACCACCGTCGGCACCTGCTGTTCTCTGGCCAGGATGGCGAGGTGGGACAGGACACTGCCGGTCTCGGCGACGATCGCACCGATCGAGCCCAACTTCGGACCGAGCTCCGGTCGTAGCGACCCGACGACCACCACCGAACCGGCGTCGGCGGCGTCGACGTCGTGAGTGACGATTCCTTCGTGGACGCCGCCTCCAGCGCCCGTACCTCCCGATCCGCCGGACTTCGAACGATCGGCGATCGGACGGCCGGTGTCGCTGATGCGAAACCGCGAGGGCAGCGGTGGGCAGTCGTGGTGCTCCTGCTCGGCGAGTTCTTCGAGGTTGGCGGACACGAGCGCAACTCGATGTGCCACGAGGGCCTCGAGGTCGGCCAGGTCGATGTGCCGGACCAGCGAGGCGTCGGCGAGGATACCGACGCCCTGCAACCGCTCGCCGAGCTTCCAGGCCGCCTGGCCGGACAGCTCCTGCAGCCATCGGACGCGCAGACGCAACGTCTCGCGACGGACCTGGGTGTCGGGCAGCGCCGGGACGTCGGCGACGTCGGGACTCACCGTCGACGTCGGCAGGGAGGGCACCGATGCGACCCGTGGAGGCGCAAGCGCGAGCACGACGGGCGACCGAGCGATGATCTGCAGGTCGGTGAAGCCGTCACGGCGGCTCTCGGCCAGCACTCGAAGCGCCACGGAGGCACCCGTGAACGCGGCAGCTCCCGGGTCGGAGAGCAGCCCCATCAGGATCTCGTGGGCATGCAGGCTGCGCAGCGCATCGCGCGTCCGCGCGATCAGCGCCACGAGCTGACGGCTCGACAGCTCCGACAGGTCCGGCACGACGTCGAGGTCCGTGTCGACCCGGTCGACCAGCTGGTCGACGAGAAACGGCAACGCCGCCTTGAGACGCCCCACTCGCCATGCCGAGCGCAGGCGACGGATCCGCTTGACCGGTGAGAGCCGTTCACCGAGCGACGGATCGCGCGACGTCTCGCCGGTCGCCTCCAGGTCGATGGCGACCCAGCCGTCGATCTCGACCACGAGGTCACGACCGTCGAGTTCCTCGCGTCGGTAGGCACCGGACAGGACGAGCGCCTCGTGCACCGCAGCGTCGAGCGGCGGCACCCACATGTCCGCTTCGAGCCGGCTCAGCGGCTCGGGGAACGTCTCGGCGACCGGTCCCGGTCCGAACAGCGCACCGTGGGGGATCCCACGGATCTCGGTCGTGACCGGTCGGCTCTGCAGGACGAGCAACTGGTCGTCGACCACCGCCCACTCCATGTCCTGGGGCCCGTCGAAGACCTCGGCCAGTCGAGCACCCGCATCGTTCAGTTCTCGCAGCCAGCGCGGAGCGACGGTGACGTCCTCACGGACGGTGGCGTCGACGATGTCGGCGTCGGAGCCGAGGAGGTAACTGGTCCCTTCGACTTCGCCACTGACGAGCTGGTCGGGTTGGCCGGCCACCGCGGTGACCAGCCGCCGATCCGAGCGGCCGGTCACCGGGTCGACACCGAAGTAGACCCCTGCGATCGACGGCTCGATCATCGGTTGGACCAGTACGGCGATCGGATGATCCGCCGCACCGGCGCGCTCACGCGACTCGAGGACGACACGGACTGCGTCGACGAACTGGTCGCGACTCTCGATGCCGATGACCGATTCGAACTGGCCGGCCGCCGACGACATCTGCTGGTCCTCGACCACCGACGACGAGCGAGCGACCAGGGGTCGCTCGCGGCCACGAGCGCGCCGGTACGCCGCGTCGACGTCATCGACCTCCGACACTGCAACCCCACGATCGACCTCGTCGCTCACGGCGGTCGTCAGCACGACGCCCTCGAGCGTGGCCAACCCGGCGCGGCGAACACGAGCCAGCGCGGCAGCCTTGCCCCCGACCAACCGTGCGTCGAGCGCGGCCTCGTCGTCAAGACCGACGACGCCAGGGCGAGCGTTCCGGGGTTCGGTGTCGGGTTCCGTGTCACTCGTCGTCATCGGCATCGTCTCTGCTCCCACGGCCTGTGCCGTCGCGACGAGGCGGTCCCATCGCCGAACCGGCGCTACCCGCTCGGGGCACGGCGGAAACCGACGGGGAGCCGGCTGCCGGGTTGACTGCGTGTCAGCGTGTGGGAGACAGGCCGAGGGCTACGGGAAGCCAGGTGTCGAGACGCTCGACGATCGCGTCGTCGCTCTTGGCGAGGAGGTGGCCGTCTCCATGAAGGATCTCGACCTCGCCGTGCCCCGCGATCGCTGCCACCACGTGGCTCGCCTCGGGGGGGAGCAGCTCGTCGCGGTCGCCGTGGAACAGCAGCAATGGTCGACCGGCCAGGGCCCCGGCGACCTCACACCCCGCCGACTGCGTCGCGAACGTCACGACACCGGCGACGGACACCGGCATGATCACCGCCGTCCTGACCGCAACGGCGCCACCGAAACTGTGGCCCATCACGACCACACGGTCGGCGCCGTCGTCGCGGACGAGTTCGACGGCGCAGGCCAGATCGTGCGCACACAGATCGAGGTTGTTCGGCTCGCGGTAACCCACGCGGGCGAACTCCGCACCACGTTCGGCCCAGCGCTCGCCGAGACGCTGGTAGAGCCCGTGACCGGGCCCGAGCACCCCGCCCATCGCTCCGCCGCACGCCACGATCGCCACGCGAAGGGCGTCCACCGCCGTCGGTGGCCGATGTCGGAACACGGTCAGCAGACCGCGGCCCGTGTACACCTCGCGATGCGACAGCGACGGTCGGTGCGCCGACGGCGGCGTCACGTCGACCTCGACCGTCGCCAGCGGCCGCAGGGCCTCCAGCGCCGTCGGGTCCGATGGATCGGCAGACGCCATGGCTGGTTAGCGTACAAACGCACATGCCCAGGTCAGCCAGCGGCGCCAGCATCGTCGACTTCAACAACCGCACCGATCGTGAGCACGCGCGCCGCATCGGTCGTGCCTGGATCGAGCTGCGTCGGGGTGCGGCCGCGTCGGCGCTGCGCTCGTACCTGTTCGGCACGGAGAAGGCGTTGGAGCAAGGTCAGATGGACGCACTCGACCTCCTCACCCGGCGCGACGAACGCCCGATGAAGGAACTGGCTGCCCGGCTTCGTGTCGAGCCGTCCACCGCGACGCGCGCGGTGCAGCGCCTGGAGAACGACGGGCTCGTCGAACGGTTCGCCTCACCGCAGGACGGTCGGGTCGTCCTGGTGCGCATCACCGACGAGGGCCGCCGCCGTCACGACGCGGTCGCGGCGCGCCGATCGGTGGCGATGATGCACATCCTCAGCGAGTTCGATCAGCACGAGCGAGCCCAACTCGCGGAGCTGATGGACCGCCTGATCACCTCGATCGACGAGGTCGTGCGACGCCTCGAGGACAGCGAAGCAGCGGCGGTCGCCGAAACAGACTGACAACCGGGGACGGGCTCCGTTGGATCCGGGAGCCGACGGGTACAGTCGCCGACATGGCCGACCAGGCAACGTTCGCCGACGAGGCGATGCAGTACGCGCCGCAGCTCTATTCGGGTGCGCTGCGCATGACTCGCAACCGCAGCGACGCCGAAGACCTCGTCCAGGAGACGTATCTCAAGGGCTACCGGAGCTACCACACCTTCACCGAGGGCACGAATCTGCGGGCATGGCTGTTCCGCATCATGACCAACACCTACATCAACTCGTATCGAGCCAAGCAGCGCCGCCCCGACGAGACCGAACTCGGCGACTTCGAGGACCTGTACCTCTACAAGAACGTCGGCGCACTGCAGGACCCGAACGTCGGGCGGTCGGCGGAGGAGTCCCTGATGGAGCTGTTGCCCGACGACGAGGTGAAGCAGGCACTCGAAGACCTCCCCGACAACTTCCGCCTGCCCGTGATCCTCGCCGATGTCGAGGGGTTCTCCTACAAGGAGATCGCCGAGATGCTCGACATCCCGATCGGCACCGTCATGTCTCGTCTGCATCGGGGAAGAAAAGCGATGCAGAAGGCGTTGCACGATTTTGCCCTCGAACGAGGGCTGGTCGCCGCCCGATCGGCAGCGGCCGACGGCACCTTCGGACAGGACGACTGACGATGAGCGACGAGGCAGGGACAACCGAACAACCGGCGATCTCGGACTGCGCCCAGACGCTGCGAGAACTCGACGTGTTCCTCGACGGCGAACTCTCCGACCACCAGCACGCAGCGATCCGTCACCACCTCGAAGGGTGCATGGACTGCCTCGGCGCCTTCGACTTCCACGCCGAACTCAAGATCGTCGTCGCCCAGAAGTGCAACAACGACGAGATGCCGCCGGGCCTGCTCGGCAAGATCGAACGGTGTTTCGGCACCGACTTCGACGGCGACGGCGCAATCGGCTGACGGTTTCGCCCGATTCGAGCCGGGCGGGTTAGCCTCTCGACCATGCTCGCAGCCAACGTCTGGCATTGGTGGATCGGTATCGCCCTCGTACTCCTCGCCGTCGCCGCGATCGTTGCGCTCGTCGCTGGATACATGGCGGCGGTCACCGCCAAGCAGCATCCCCGCCGGGCACAGCAATCCCGCCACCACACCGACCTCTAGCGGTTTGCGACCGAGGCGCTGCACTGCTCGACACCGCCGACCTTCTCGACCGGTGCACGTTCCCACCGGCCGGTAGCGCCGTGACCTGCGGCCTGTCGGGCGGTGCGGATTCGACTGCGATGGTCGCACTCGCCATCGCTGCGGGCTGTGAGGTGACGGCGATCCACGTCCACCACGGCCTGCGCAGCTCTGCGGACGCCGACGCAGCGCTCGCCGACACGGCCGCCACCCGGCTCGGAGCCGAGTTCCGACTGGTCCACGTCGACGTCGACGACGGACCGAATCTCGAGGCACGGGCACGCCGCGCTCGACGGGCGGCGCTCGGTACCGAAGCGATGACCGGCCATACCGCCGACGATCAGGCCGAAACGTTGCTGCTCGCACTCCTGCGGGGCGCCGGAGCCACCGGTCTCGGGGCGATCGGACCCGGCCGGCGTCACCCGATCCTGGCGCTGCGGCGCACCGAGACCCGTTCGCTGTGCGCCCAGCTGGGCCTGCGCGTCGCCGAGGACCCCAGCAACGACGATCGCCGCTTCCGGCGCAACCGGATCCGCCACGAGCTGATGCCCCTGCTCGACGACATCGCCCAGCGTGACGTGACGGTGCTGCTGACCCGCACGGCGGATCTGTTGCGCTCCGACGATCAGTACCTCGACGAGCTCGCTGGCGGGATCGATCCCACCGACGTCGGCCAACTCACAGCCGCGCCACGCGTGCTCGGCGCACGGGCGATCCGGCAGTGGCTCGAGCGCGACGGCTACCCGCCGAACACCGACACGGTACGCCGGGTGCTCGCCGTCGCCGCCGGTGACGCATCGGCCTGTCAGTTGTCACACGGACGGCGGATCGAGCGCCGCGACAACCGTCTGCACCTTGTCCCGACGCCTGCACCCGGCCGGTAGTCTGGCCACCCGTTATGTCGAGTCGCGCCCTTCCAGAAGCTGTCCACTGATGCCACCTCGTCTCCGTGGGAAGTGGGCTCTGGGCATTACGCCACGAAACTTCACCTGGATCCTGAAGGACAAGCTGGCGATCTGCGAACGTCCCGGTGGTACCGGTGACAGCCACCGTCGGGTTCGGCGCCAGGAGGAGATCATCTGGCTGCGTGAGAACGGCTTCGGGTGTGTGATCTCGATCATCGTGGCGCCGCACAACCTGCACAACTACGACGAGTTGCAGCTCCCGTACCGGCATCGTCCGTTCAACAACGAGCACACCGACCAGTACCTGAAGGCGCTCTACACCGAACTGCGCGAGCTGCTCCGCCACGGCACCAAGGTCCTCGTGCACGGCGACGAGGTCGGAGACCGCATCATCGGGATCATGGGTGGTTACATCCGCTGGGCGGGCCTCGTCGACGAGCCGACGCAGGCAATCCAGGTCACCGAGCGTCTGGCCGGTCGTCAGCTCGACCCCTTCGCCCGCGAGATCATCCTGCGGGCCCACACGCTGCGTTGACCACCGCTACACGGTCGAGTTCACGCCCGCAGCGGCGCAGAGACACCGCAGATCTTGCGGTCGATCACCAGGAGCGGCAGCGGATCGACTGCGACATTGCCCGGTCGGACCTCGAAGTGCAGATGGAAGTTGTCCTCGCCGGACGTCCCGCTGTTGCCGACGTAGCCGATCGTCTGGCCCGCGCTGACCGAGCTGCCCTCGACCAGGCCCGCCGCGTCCTCGGCGAGGTGGTAGTACTTGTAGGTGGTGTTGGTCGATTTGTCGTACAGCGTCCAACCCCATCCGGCCGTACCGGTGTCGGTGTAGCGCTTCGTCAGCACTCCTGAGACCACGGCGAAGACCGGCCGACCAGCAGATCCCATGATGTCGGCGCCCTCGTGGAGGCGCGTCGAACCGCGGGCGTCGCCGAAGTTGTCGAGCACGTAACAGTCCGAGGCGGGCGCCACCGGAAACATCAACATGCCCTCGGGCACCGGTGACGGCCGCAGCGACAGCCGCTCGGCGGTGCGCAGGGCGGTGCCCGGCTCGTCGAGTGCGGCGACGACACCTTCGGCACGGGCGGTGGGTCCCAGTTCGAACGCCAGTCCACCGACACATGCTGCGGCGAGCAACGCCGCGACGACACGGCGGTGGATTGCGCGTGGCTCGCGCTCGTCTGCCATGTCCTCCACATCGGCGTCCTCGGCACGGAACTTGACCACACCGCAGCGGCGGACCCAACCCGTGCGATGAGCGAACCGCCCAGATACCGGCTTTTCGCTCATCGCGACCCCCCGACCCCTCCGAGCGATGAGCGAACCGCCCGAATAGCGGCTTTTCGCTCATCGCAGGCCGGTCGTGGACCGGTTGGGTGGAGGTCGTGGGTACTAGCGTTCAGGATCATGGTCGGAAAGCGGGTATTCGTCAGCGGAGTGGGAGGCGAGCTCGGCACGACGATCGCGGGCCTACTCGAAGCGGAGACGTGGGTGGGGGAACTGTCGGGGATCGACGCCGATCCGCCCCGGCACCGGCTGCATCGTACGGTCTTCCACCGGATTCACCCCGACGAGCACGACCGGATCGTCGAGACCGTCTTGCGGTTCAACCCGCACGTGCTCGTCCACGTCGGCGTCTGGGAACCCGACGCCCGAGCTGCGCCCCACGAGGCCGCCACGCTGACCGATCAGGCAGCAACTTCCATCCTGGGAGCTGCGGCGGAGTGCTCGGCACTCGAACACGTCGTCGTTCGCAGCGGGATCGAGATCTACGGTCGCGGCCGAGGCGCCCTGACGAGGCCGAGTGAGTCAGCACCGGTCGCTCCCACGAGTGACTGGGGCCGCACGGTCGCCGCGATCGAGCACACCGCCGCCAAGGTGGGCGAACGGGTGGGCGTCACCGTCGGCGCAGTCCGGCTCGCCCCGGTGCTCGGCCCGCACGTCCCCTCACCGCTCGGACGGCTGCTGCGGCAGCCTGGCGTGCCGTTCAGCGTCCTGGCCGATCCACCCTTCGCCGTCATCGAGGATCGCGACGCCGCTCGCGCCATCGTGGCCGCCGCCCGCGTCGGGCTCGCACAACCCGTCAACGTCGTCGCGCCCGGGGCGATCACCGCGCTACAGGCCGCTCGCCGTGGCGGGCGAATTCCGATCCCGCTCGTCGGTCCGGACTGGCGCATCGCTCGGGCGCTCAGCTTCCTGCTCGGTGCCCCGATCCCCGACCACGTCTCCGAGGCCCTCCACCGAGGTCGTCTCGCGGACAACGGACGGATGCGAGAACTGCTCGGCATCGCGCCCGAGCACGGCACGATCGACGTGATCGACCGGCTCTACCACTGGCCCAGCATCATTCATCAACCAGCACGGGTACAGGTGGCCTGATGACCTCGACACTCGGACGCGTCGTCAACTTCCCGGTGCGCACCACCGCCTCACGCGCAGGAGCAGCCGTCTCGCGCGCTGCGGCGGACCTCAACGCATCGGTCACCCGCCTCACCGACGAACAGGCGGGCGTCATCGACGACTGGGGCCGCGACCCGGGTCTCGTCCGCACGATGATCCGGGCGTCACGGCTGCGCTGGGACGTCACCGTCGGCGGCGACCAGCGCCTCCCGCGCCGCAAAGGTGCCCTCATCGTCGTCAACGCGCGGGCACTGGCCCTGGCACCGATCTACTCCGCCCTGGCACTGAGCGAGGTCGTCGATCGACCGGTCCGCTTCGTCGGCCGCCCCGACACTGCGCCGATCGGTGCGTTCCTCCGCCGGATCGGCGGGCTCCTGGACCACCCCGACGAGGTGGCCGGGGCGCTGGCGGCAGGTGAACTCGTCATCATGTCGGCGGCCCACAACGAACGGCTGCGCAAGGTCGGTCGCGTCGACCATTCGCTCGTCGGCGGTGCGCTGGCTGCCGGCGTGCAGGTCTTCCCGGCGGCGACCTCCTCGAACCCGATCGGGCGGGCCGCCCGCATGGAGATCGGTGCTGCGTCACGCTCGCCCCGACGGCGGCGCGGTCCCCTCAACGAGCTGGAACTCGCCGACCAGGTCGGCCGCGACATCGAGCACCTGCTGGCGGAGATGGGTGACATCCGCACGGGCACTCCGATCGACTGGCTTCCGCTGAGCGGTCTGGGAGGTGCCTGATGACCTACATCCGCAGCACCGACGGCACCCGCATCCACTACCGCACAACGGGGCGGCCCAACGGCGCCCCCATCCTGTTCATCCAGGGTCTCGGCGCCGACAAGAACGGCTGGAACCTCCAGCGCCTCGCGACCGCGCCGTGGTACCGCGGCATCGCCCTCGACAACCGGGGCGCCGGACGCAGCGACAAACCGCACGGGCCGTACTCGCTCGAGCAGATGGCCGACGACGCGATCGCCGTGCTCGACCATGCAGGAGAGGAGACCGCCCACGTCGTCGGTGCGTCGATGGGCGGGGCGATCAGCCAGATCATCGCCGTGAAGTATCCCGAGCGCACTCGTTCGGTCACCCTGGCGTGCACCGCCGGGCGGAACCATCCGTGGCGCGAGGAGCTGCTCGCCAGCTGGCGCGATGCCGCACTCGAGCGTGGGATCGGATCGATGGGCGAAGATGCCGCCCGCTGGGTGATCGGACCGCGTTCGTTCCGCCGCCTGCTCCCGGCGATCGGTTGGCTCGGCCCACTGGCGCTCGGGCGCCCTGCGCATGCGTTCGCCGCTCAGTGCGATGCCATCCTGGCCGCGGGCGACTCGCACCAGGATCTGATCGAACTGCTGCCCACCATCGACGTCCCCACGCTGGTGCTCGTCGGCAATCAGGACATCCTGACGCCGCGCGGCGACAGCGAGGACCTCGCGGCCACCATCCCGACCGCCGAGTTGGTCGTGATCAGCGGTGCCGCCCACGGGTTCATGGTGGAGCATGCCACCACGTTCAACCGGGTGCTGCTCGAGTTCCTCGGCCGCGCAGAACGCGCCTACCAGTCACGGATCGACGGGCAGCAACAGCTCGACGATGCGCTGGCCGGCTGACCGCCCGACCCACGCGATGCGTGTCGTCATCATCGGTGCGGGGATCTGCGGGCTCGTCGCCGGGCGTCGTCTCGTCGAGTCGGGCGCCGAGGTGATGCTCGTCGACAAGGGACGCTCGCCGGGGGGCCGGTTGGCCACGCGGCGTATCGGCGCGGCGACGCTCGACCACGGCGCCCAGTTCTTCACGGTCCGCACGCCGGCACTCCGGCACCGCGTCGACGACTGGCTCGAGCGGGGTCTCGTGTCGATCTGGACCCACGGGTTCACGTCCGACGACGGACACGCAAGGTACGTCGCTTCATCGGGGATGAACTCGCTGGCGAAAGACCTCGCTGTCGGTCTCGACGTGCGGTGTTCGACGATGGCGTTCTCGGTCCTGCCCTCGGGGACCGACGGCTCGCGCAGCGAAGCCGATGCAGCGTGGCAGGTTCTGATCGACGACGGCACGATCCATCACGCCGATGCGGTGATCGTCACGACGCCGCTCCCCCAAGCCTTTGCGCTGCTCGTCGACTCGGGTATCCACCTCGACGAGTCGCTGATCCGCACCGACTACGACCGCACGATTGCACTCCTCGCCACGCTCGACCGGTCGCCTGCGATCCCCGCTCCCGGCGGCCTCCAGGGGCCCACACCCGAACTTGGTTTCCTCGCCGACAACGTGGCCAAGGGCGTGAGTTCCTCGCCGGCGATCACGGCCCATGCCTCGGCGTCGTGGAGTGAAACGCACTGGGACGATCACCTCGACGACCTGCGAACCGCACTGATCGGGCTCGTCGATCCCTGGCTCGGTGGGGCCGCCGTGACCGAGGCACAGGTCAAGAAATGGCGGTTCGCCACCCCCCGTTCGACGTGGCCGGACCCGTGCTGGGTGGCCGAGAGCGGCACGATCGTGCTCGCCGGCGACGCGTTCGACGGTCCGCGCATCGAGGCCGCCCACAACTCCGGCCTCGCTGCAGCCCACGCCATCGTCGGCTGACGTCCGGCCTCACTCCGAGTCGACGTCGGCGACAGGCTCGCCGCAGCGCACCGACGTCACCTGGCGCGACGGCAGGTCGAGGATGGTGATGCTGTCGGGCCCGAAGCGGCGGAGGAAGTCGCTGAACGTCGGGATGTCCTCGCCCGCGCAGTCACGCTCGATCACCCGTGCATAGGGAAGGCGCCAGCCGTTCTCGAACACCGCTCGGCCGTCCTGGAGATCGATGATCGGTGGCAGCTCCACGGTCGAGCGCGGCGCCTGCGGCAGGATGGCGAACCAGATGACGGCATCGCCGAGCATGTCGGCGATGACCGCACACCGCACCGCCGCATCGAGCGGGTCGCACTCGACCTGGCCGAGCGTGCCGGGCACGATCCTCAGCACTCGCTCGGGATCGAGTGCCAGGTCGATGAACCCCGTCGTCACACCCGATGGTGCCACGGCGAAGGGACCCGACGCAGTCGCCGACTCGATCGGCTCGATCAGGTCGATGTCCCGTTCGATCACCTCGGGTTCGATCACCGCCTCGATCGAGCTGTCGTCGGTGAGGATGGCCCGCGCGAGCAGCGCCAGGGCGCCGAGCGCGGCGACCGCAGCGACGAACCGCCAGTTGAAGAGTTGCCTCACGCTTCCACGGTAACGAGATCGCGCCGGGCGGTGGCGGCGGCCCGATGAGCCGCCTCGCCGATCGCCGCGAGCACCTCATCGGTGTGTGCGAGCCCGACGAACAGCGCCTCGTACGCTCCCGGAGCCATCGCCACACCTTCGGCGAGCATTGCGCGGAAGAACGCCGCATAGGCGCGTTCGTCGGTGCGCCTCGCGTCGTCGAAGTTGGTCACCGTTCCCGCATCGGATCCGCACACGATCCCGAGCAGCGTGCCGACGACCGGGAACGTCGCGTCGAAGTCCGCCGCTTCGCAGGCGTCACGCAGCAACGCCGACAGGTGGCGGGCGCGCGCCATCAACTCGATGTAGACGTCGGGCGTCAAGGTGTCGAGCGCCGCCAGGCCTGCGGCGGTGGCGATCGGGTTGCCCGACAGCGTTCCGGCGTGGAACACCGGCCCGATCGGCGACAGATGCTCCATCACGGCCGCCGATCCGCCGATCGCACCGATCGGCAGACCACCACCGATCACCTTGCCGAAACAGGTGATGTCCGGACGTACGTCGAACCGGGCCTGGGCACCGCCGGAGCCGAGCCGGAATCCGGTGATGACCTCGTCGAAGATCAGCAGGGCGCCGACACGGTCGCACTCGACTCGTAACCCCTCGAGGAAGCCCGGAGACGGTGCGACCACACCCATGTTGGCGGCCACCGGCTCGACGATGACCGCCGCCACCCGATCGTCGAGTTCCGGCACCACGTTGTAGGGCGCCACGATCGTGGAGGCGACTGCGGCGTCGGGGACACCGGCCGTGCCGGGAAGTCCCAGTGTTGCGACACCACTGCCACCGGTGACCAACAGCGCATCCGTCGCTCCGTGGAAGTTGCCGGCGAACGTGACGATCCGGTCCCGGCCGGTGACGCCGCGGGCGAGACGGATCGCTGTACTCGTCGCTTCGGTGCCCGAGTTCATGAGGCGCACGCGCTCACAACTCGGCACGCGCGCCGAGATCGCCTCGGCCAACTTCATCTCCCGCGGTGTCGGTGCGCCGTACGACGTGCCGTCGACCACGGCCGACGACACCGCTGCGGTGATCGCCGGGTGGGCGTGACCCAGGATGACTGCGCCGTAGCTCTGCACCAAGTCGTAGTAGGTGGTCCCTTCGACGTCGGTGATCATCGCTCCCGCTGCCCGAGCGACGACGTACGGTTCGCCGCCGACCGCCTTGAACGCTCTGATCGACGAGTTGACGCCCCCCGGAATGGCTCGACGCGACCGCTCGAACATCGCCGCATTCGACGGCACGCCGGCACCGGTGCACACCGTGGGCGTACATCCCGCCAGTGCGCAGGCTTGCGGATCGCACGGGGGGATGCCGAACTCCGCTGCCGCATTCATGACGAGATCCGCCCGCTCGCGACCGACTCGGCGAACCAATGCGCGAAGTACGTGAGCACGATGTCGGCACCCGCTCGCTTGATCGCGGTCAGGTGTTCCAGCGCCACCGCCTCGCCGTCGATCCATCCGCGCTCGGCCGCCGCATGGATCATCGCATACTCACCGCTGACGTGATACGCCGCCAACGGCACGTCGATGCGAGCCGATGCCTCCGCGATCACGTCGAGATAGGCGAGCGCCGGTTTCACCATCACGATGTCGGCACCCTCGGAGACGTCGAGGTCGATCTCGAGTTGTGCCTCACGGGAGTTGCGCCAGTCCTGCTGGTAGCCGCGGCGGTCGCCTCCACCGGCGATCGACACGTCGACGGCGTCGCGGAACGGTCCGTACAGGGCGCTCGCATACTTCGCCGCGTAGGCCATGACGGCGACGTCGGTGAATCCGGCGGCGTCGAGTGCATCACGGATCACGGCGACCTGGCCGTCCATCATCCCGCTGGGCGCAACCACCTGGGCGCCGGCGGCAGCCTGGGCCAGGGCCGCACGCGCATAGATCTCGAGCGTTGCGTCGTTGTCGACGGTGCCGTCGGAACCAACGATGCCGCAATGGCCGTGGTCGGTGTACTCGTCGACGCACAGGTCGGCCATGACGACGACGTCGTCGCCGACCTCGGCGCGCAGGTCGCGCAACGCCGCCTGCACGATGCCGTCGGGGTCGTAGGCACCGCTACCGATCGCGTCCTTGGACGCAGGGATGCCGAACAGGATCACCGCCCGGACGCCCAGGTCGGCCAGGGTCGCGACCTCGGCTCGCAGCGACGCGCGCGTGTGCTGCACCACACCGGGCAGCGACGTGATCGGTTGCGGTTCGTCGACGCCTTCTCGCACGAACAAGGGGGCGACGAGGTCGTCGACACGGAGGTGATGTTGCGCAACGAGGTCACGCATCGCGCGGGTCCGCCGGAGGCGGCGTGGTCGCACCGACGGCGTCGGAACTTCGGGGACGGGCACGCTTGGAGCCTAACGGTGGCGCTCGACAGCACCGGGATCGATGCGGTGCGCAACGATCGCGACGACCGTCGCGGCGAAGGGCCACGCTGTAGCGTGCTCGGCGTGTCGGTTCACGCCTGGTTCTCCAACGACGACGTCTCACTCGCCCCGGGCGACACGCTGACACTGCCGCTCACGGTGCACAACCTCGGCGACGAGACTGCGTCCTACACGATCGTGCCCGCTGGCCTGACTGCGAGTTGGACGACGATCGTCCCCGGCAATCTCACCCTGTTCGGGGGCTCGCAGGACGTGGTCGACGTCACGGTCGCGCCACCGGCGCTGTCGTCGACGACGGCGGGGCCCACGTCGATCGCGATCCGCATCATCCCGCTGGGCGACTCCGACGACGCCGTGGTCGCCGAGACGACACTGGTCGTCGAGCCGTTCGACGACTGCCGGATCGTGCCGCTCCAACCGATCCAGCGCTCACGCCACCGGGCCACGTTCGAGTTCATGGTGGAGAATCACGGCAACACCGTGGCGAGCTGTCGGCTCCACCTGATCGACCCGACCGAACGAATCGACGGCGACTTCGACCCGCCTGCGGTCGGCGTCGGACCGGGATCGGCCAGCCTGGTCAGGCTCAAGGCCCGCGCGGAACGCAGTGGTTTCCGGCGTTCGACGCGGACGCTCGACTTCGAGGTCGAGGCCGGCCGCCAGGGGTTCGCCCCCGTGGCGGCGCCGATGGCGCTGGTGCAGTCGCCGACGATCCCGGGTGCGTTGATCGCCCGCGTCGCCGGACTGCTCGTGCTGGTCGGCGCCGTGGTGCTCGCCTGGTTCGCCGTCGTGAAGCCCACGATCGAGGATGCGGCGGCCGATCAGGTCGACCGGCGCCTCGACGAGCTCGCGACGACCGAGGCAACCGACGGTGCGACCGATGACCCTGCGAGTTCGGTACCGCCCGCCGACGACGCCGCTACACAGGACGTCGGCACGTCGGAGTTCATCCGCCTCGCCGTGGACGCACCGCTGACCCAGACCGCCGATCAATCGACCACGCTGCCCGATGGCGCCGAGTTCGACCTCACCGACATCCGCGTCGAGAATCCGTACAACGACCGCGGTGTCGCCACCTTGCTGGTCAACAGCGAGCCGCTGTTCATCTGGTCGTTGGAGAACGTGCGTGGTTCGCTGTTCGAACCGCGGATCACGCCGATTCGCCTCGCTGCGGGCGACAACATCACGTTCTCGGTGCGCTGTGACGAGATCGGCGACACCAGCCGTTCGACGTGCACCAACGCCGTGAACATCGTCGGGCTGAGTCGGCAGGATCAGCCGAGCTGACCGGCGGACCGGCCGGTGGTCAGCCGAGGCCGAAGCCGGGCAGGCCCGTCATCACATCGGCCTGCTCGATGACGACGAGCGGCGCCGAGGCCGTGGTGCCGTCGGCCGCCTGAGCGACCAGGGTGCGATTGCCGCCGCGCTCGCTCGACCGGATCGGGATCCTGGTGAGGAACGCTCCGTCGGCGTTGGTCTCGATGTCGACCCGGCTCGTCGGATCGTCGCCGAACAGGATCGCCACCGTCGTCGACGGGGGGAAGCCGGTGCCCAGGATGCCGACATCGCGCCCGGCCTCGGCTTCGGCAGGGTCGACCATGAAACTCGGCTGATACCGGCCGAGACCGTCGGGCACCATCACCGTGTACTGGCCGGTCGCCGTGGCCACCTCGACCACCGCCGAGCGCTGTCCGGACGCTCTGGGGGTGAACGTGACGCCGATCGAACAGGTCGAACGTGGATTCAACGAACGTCGCTCGCAGCTGTTGGACGAGATGACGAAGTCGTCCGGATTCGGGCCGGCGACTCGGACCGATGCGACCGACGTCGGCACGAGCGAGATGTTCTCGACGTCGAACAGGAACTCGGGGCTCGATTGCCCGACCACGACCGCACCGAATGCCTGGCCCGCCGGATTGGTCCGCAGCATCGGATCGCCGCCGGCACCTCGGACGGTCGTCGACACCGACACCGCCTGGAACCCGCTCTCGGAGACGGTCAGCGTGGCGGACACCGAGCCCGGTGAGGTCGGGGTGAACGTGAGGCGCACCGTGCAGTCACCGCCCGGGGGCACCGGCGCACCAAGTGCGCACGTACTCAGCTCCTGGTTGATCCGGAACCGTCCGTCGGACACCGTGACCTCCGACGGGGTGAACGTCGTCGGGCCGTTGTTGTTGACAGCGACATACCACTCGTCGCTCGTGAACCCGACCAGTGTCGTACCGAGGTCGCCTTCGGCGAGCGACAGTTCCGGGGTGCTCACCGTGGAGACGACCTGGCGCCCGGGCGGGCTCCCGGGGACGAGCTGTGCGGCGGCGAGGGTGTCGAAGACGATGGTGCGACCGGTGTCGCTGAGCTGCGGGCCCGAATGGGCACCGACGGCCGGCTGGACGCCGCCGTCGATCATCGTCACCCGTCGCAGGGTGTTGCGCGCCACATCGGCGACGAGCAGGTCGCCGTCGGTTGCCGCGCCGCCGACCGCAGCCTTGACCACCTGCAGGTTCGCCGCCTTGGTGACGAAGGCCACGAGTTGTCCGTCGGAACTGACCGTCGGTTGCGACGACGGTGCGGTTCCGGCGACGACCGGTGACGTACCGACTTCGCTGCTGACCAGCGTCATCACGGTGCGATCGGGCTCGTCGTAGCGTCCGTTGCCGTCCGTGTCACGATCGAGGTGGTACACCTGGCTCGGGCAGCCGTCGGCGCACGGCGGGAAGACCGCCGGGGTCAATCCGACGTCACTGCTCGTGAACGCAACGACGCGACCGTCGCGTGACAGCGTCGGCTCGGATGCCCCGGTCATCGTCGGCAGGCCGTCCACGCGCTCGGAGACCAGCTCGACCGCCTCGAACGGGTCCGCCTGCTCGCGATCCCACACGAAGATCTGAGCGATGGCCGGACCGCCCGCGACCGGACCGTATCCCCACCCTGGGACCGCCTCGGTCGAGGAGGCGTCGGAGCGGTAGGCGACGAACCGGCCGTCGCCCGAGATTGCGGGCTGATCGATGCCGGTATGGACGTACTCGGTGTCCGGCGACACGATCGGCATGCCGGCGACGGGCAGCGATCGTCCCGGGCTGCCGATCGGCTGGCCGAGATCGACGACGCTGACCGTGCTGATGCCCTCGCCGTCGAGCAGTTCGGTGGCCGGATGGGTGTAGGCGATCAACGTGCCCGCCCGGGACACGGCAGGTGCGTCGGTCGTGTCGACGTCGTCGCGCGCCAGCGCGGACCCGTCGCCGCGGCTCGACACCAGTTCCCAGTCGCCGGGCGTGCCGCCACAGTGGCCGAGACGCTGGCGGTAGACGTCCCAGCGCAGGCCGGTGTCGTCGTCGCGGAACACGTCGAGCGCCAGTTCGGTGACGACGACGATGCTGCAGCCGTCGCCGGACAGGACCGGCTGCACCGAGTTGCCCGGACGCTGGCCCTCGGGTACGACGGTGACCTCGATCGTCGTCGACGCCTCGCGGTCGGTGAGGTAGACGGTGGAGGTGCGCGAGTCGGCAGCGGCGACGTCGGGGTCGCCACCCCCGGGCAGCCCCTGGTAGGCGACGAACCGACCGTCGCCCGACACGGTGGCGGCAGATCCGAGCGCTTGGGCGCCGGGGGCGATCGTGCTGAGCGAGTCGGCGGCGACCACCTGGTCGACCACGACAACCGGCCGAGCCGCGACCGAACTGGCGCCGAGGAGGAACCCCGCACACAGCACCGTCGACAGGGTGCCGACCACTGATCTGCGCCCCTTGCGTTCGGTCACCTCGCTCCTCACCTCGTCTCTCGTCTGCCTGCCGCGGACAATTCTTGCAGGTCGATGTTCACTCGGGACGCGCCCGGCGCGTCGTGCGTGGCGAACCGGTCGCGGCACGCAGGTGTTCGAGTTCTGTCACGAGTCCATCGAGAGAGTGATCGGCCGCCACCGCCGACACCTTGAGCCCCAATCTCTCGGCGGCCGCAGCGGTCGTCGGGCCGATGACGACGACCAGCGGCGGCACGTGGTCGGCTCCGAAGGCACGACACCAACTCTCGACCGCAGAGCCACTGGCGAACAGCACTGCATCGGCTCCGCCGACAGCGTCGTGATCCGGTTCGACGGGGACCGTTCGATACGCGGTCACCGTGGTGACGTCGTGGCCGCCTCGGCGCAACGCATCAGCGAGTGTCGGCGCTGCGATGTCGGCCTGGGCGAGCAGTACGCGCTGCGGCGACCCGGCGCGGGCGGTGAACGCCGATGCGAGACCGTCCGCGCGCTGGACGGCAGGAACGAGGTCGACCGGTCGCCCACACCGCTGTGCGAGCGTCCGTGCCGTTGCGGTGCCGACGGTGGCGAGTCGGACGCCGGGCGCAGCCGCTGCGGCGCTGGCGACGCGTTCGGCACCTGCCGGTGAGGTGACCATCAGCCAGTCGTACTCCTGCAGTGCCGACAGTGCGTCGCGCAGCGCAGCGCCGCCGTCGAGTGGTTCGTGCACGGCGATCAGTGGCACGTGGATGACCGTGGCGCCGCGTTCGGTCAGCTTCTCGGCGAGCTCGCCGGGGCGCTCGCGGGTGACGAGCACGCGGCACCCCTCCAGCACGCGGCTCACGCTGCGGTACCTCTCACATCAGGGCTCGACGCGCGTCCCGAGCCGCCGTGCGGGCGATCTCTGCGTCGGCGGTTCCTCCTGGCAGGCTGATCTCGTCGGAGACCGAGTCACCCGTGTCGAGGTCGGCCAGGAACGTCCACAGCGTGCCGGCATCGACGTGAGCGCCGACCGGCATCGAGCAACCACTGCCGAGCTCGGCCAGGAACGCTCGCTCGACCTCGACGGCGTGGCGCGTCTCGGGATCGTCGATCGCCTGCAGCACCTCGAGTGTGGCGGGATCGTCGGAGCGACACTCGACGGCGACGCAACCCTGACCGACCGCCGGCACGAAATCGGCGACTTCGAGCGACTCGGCGATCCGATCGGTCATGTCCAAGATGTCGAGCGCGGCGACCGCCATCACGATCGCACCGCCGTCGGGGATCTTCGAGAGTCGGCTGTCGATGTTGCCGCGCAGCTCGGCGAAGTGCAGATCCGGTCGCACCCGGCGCAGCTGCGCCCGTCGCCGGACAGATCCGGTCGCGACGGTGGATCCGACCGCGAGCGAGGCGAGGTCCGATCCGACGAGTGCGTCGCGAGGGTCGCGGCGGGCGCAGAAGGCTGCGAGCTCGAGACCGTCGGCCTGCATCGACTGCAGGTCCTTGGCGGAGTGGACGGCCAGGTCGGCGCGCCCGTCGAGCACCGCCCGCTGCACTTCCTTGACGAACACGCCCTGTCCGCCGATCTCGTGCAGCGGTACGTCGATGCGGATGTCACCGGTCGTCTCGATCGTGACCAGCTCGACGGCCCGCCCGGTGGCCGCCGTGAGCGCGGCGGCCGTGGCGCTGGACTGCCCGAGCGCCTGGCGCGAGCCCCGCGTGGCGAGGCGCAGCGGTGGGAGCGAGCGGTCGCTCACGACGAGATCACCCGAGGTCGAACAGGTCGCGAATCGCCGCAGCGTTGCGTTCGCCCTGCGGCGTGCCGGCCTGGGCCTTGAGCCTGACCGACGGCTCGTGGAGGAGCTTGGCGACGATGGCCTTGGTGAGCGCCTCGACCGCGTCGCGCTGCAGTTCGTCGAGATCGGTGAACCGGCCGGCGAACCGCTCGAGTTCGGCGCTGCGTACCCGGTCGGCAGCGCCGTGCATCGAGGCGACCAGCGGCGCCGCCTGGCGAGCGGTGGACTCGACGACGAACCGTTCGACCTCGTCGGCGACGATGACACGGACGCGTTCGGCCTCCGCGGCACGGTGCGACAGCCCACGGTCGGCCCAGTCGCGCAGATCGTCGAGGTCGGCGAGCGTGACCCCGGGGATCTCGACGACGAGCGGATCGACGTTGCGCGGCACCGCGATGTCGACGATGTGCAGCGGTCGGCTCGAGGCACGAGCGGCGCGGGCATCGGCGACGTGCGCCTGCGTGAGGACTGCCTCGTCAGCACCGGTACCGACGACGATGACGTCGGCAGCGGCGACCGCCTCGGCCAGACGCTCGAATCCGACGGCCACCCCGTCGACGCGCTCGGCGAGCGACGAGCCGCGATCGGCGTTGCGGTTGGCGACGAGGATCTCGGCACCGCCTGCCCGACGCAGCGCCACGGCCACGCCTTCGCCCATCGACCCGGCGCCGACCACGAGTACTCGCCGTCCGGCGAGATCGCCGACGACGTCGGTGATCATCTCGACGGCTGCATGGCTGATCGATGCGGTTCCCCGGGCGATCCCCGTCTCGGTACGTGCTCGCTTGCCGGTCGCCAACGCGCTGCGGAACAGCTGGTTGAGCGTCGAGCGTGACGCTCCCTCTTGCTGGGCGACTTCCCAAGCGGTGCGGACCTGACCGAGGATCTCGCTCTCGCCGAGCACGGCGGAATCGAGGCCGGCCGCCACCTCGAAGAGGTGGGTGACCGCAGCGGTGTCGTGCTGGCTGTAGAGATGGGGGGTGAGCTCGTCGATGCCGAGATCCCCGAGTTCGCACAGCAGGTCGCGGACATCGCCGTAGGCCCCGTGGAAGAGTTCGGCAACGACGTAGACCTCGGTGCGGTTGCAGGTGGACAGGATGACCGCTTCGCGGATGTTGTCGCGCTGGGCGAGTCCGCTGACCGCCTTGGCGAGATGTTCCGGCGAGATCGTGACGCGCTCGAGCAACGACAGTGGACCACTGCGATGGTTGACGCCGACGACGAGAATGGACATGTCGTATCCAGCCTACGCCGTCGCCCCACGCCGTGGCTCGCCGGGCACCGAACGAAGCCCGGGGGCCGGTGCCGCCGTGGCCCGTCGCTGTTCGTAGTAGCTGAGGATCTGCAATTCGACGGCCAGATCGACCTTGCGCACGCTGACTCCGTGGGGCACGCCGATCACGCAGGGGGCGAAGTTGAGCAGGCTGGTCACGCCGGCGGCCACCAGCGCGTCGGCTGCCTGCTGGGCGGCGGCGCCTGGCGTCGCGATCACCCCGATCGAGATGTTGCGCGCCTGGACGACCTGGGCCAGCTCGTCGAAGTGACGCACCCGGACACCACCGACCAGCGATCCGACCTTGGCGTCGTCGACGTCGACGATGCCACCGACCGGGAAACCGCGGTCGCCGAAGCCGTTGTAGCCCGCCAACGCCTGGCCGAGGTTGCCGGCTCCGACGATGACGACGGGCCAATCGTGGGTCAGGCCGAGTTCACGACGGATCTGGTACACGAGGAACTCGACGTCGTAGCCGACGCCCCTGGTGCCGTAGCTCCCGAGATAGCTCAGGTCCTTGCGAACCTTCGCCGCGTTGAGCCCGGCGAACTCGGCGAGCTCCTCGGAGGAGATGTTCGTAACGTTGGCATCGAACTGCTCGGAGAGGATCCGCAGGTACACCGGGAGACGGGCCACGGTCGCTTCGGGAATCCGCCGTCGTGTTCGCTGGCCTGCCATGGACCGACCACGTTAGGTCGCTCGTGCACGTTTTCACAAAGCTGGTCGGCGCCGCCGAGCTCAGGCGGGCAGTGCGCCGGCGCGCAGTGCGTCGTCGAGATTCCGCCGCACGAGCTTGCCCGATGCATTGCGTGGCAGGGCATCGACGAAGATCACCTTGCTCGGGCACTTGTAGCGGGCGAGATGGTCGAGGGCGTACTCGATCAGCGTCTCTTCGTCGACGTCGGAGCCCGGGGCACTGACGACGTAGGCCTTGACCGCCTCGCCCGTGTGCGGGTGGGCGACGCCGACGACGGCAGCCTCCGCCACCCCCGGATGCGTGACGAGCATCTCTTCGACCTCGGCCGGGAACACGTTGAAGCCCGACACGATGATCAGGTCCTTCGAACGATCGACGAGGTACAGGTACCCGTCGTCGTCCGTCGTGCCCATGTCGCCGGTGTGCAGCCAGCCGTCGGCATCGAGCACCTCGGCGGTGGCGGCCGGATCGCCGTAGTAGCCGGCGAACACGTTGTCGCCGCGCACGAGGACCTCGCCGACGTCACCGACGAGTGCGTCGCCGTTGACGTTGATCAGGCGGATCTCCACGCCTGCGAGTGCACGCCCGACCGACCCGAAGCGCGGGGTGACACCGGTCGACGTCGTGACGATCGGCGACGCTTCGGTGAGCCCGTATCCCTCGCGGATCTCGATGCCGAAGCGCTCCTGCATCGTGTGCGCCACGCTGATCGGCAATCGTGAAGCACCCGAGAGCGCGAGGCGAACCGTCTCGAAGGCGTCGGGTTCCAGCTCGTCGAAGTGGGCGAATGCTCCCCAGAGGGCAGGAGCACCGGGGATCACCGTGACGCCTCGGTCGCGGATCGACTGCACGGCCGTGGCCGGATCGAAACGCTGCACGAGCACGATGGTGGCGCCCACGCACAAGCCGAGCCCGACCACGACATTCAGACCGAAGATGTGGAACAGCGGCAACACGCCGTAGATGACGTCGTCGGCGCTGATGTGGCCCTGCGCTGAGCGGCTCTGGTCGAGATTGGCTCGCAGGTTGCCGTGCGTGAGCATGGCGGCGCGGGGCGACCCGGCCGTACCGCTCGTGAACATCAGCGCAGCCAGGTGCGAGTCGTCGACGTCGACTGCATCGGCGGGGGCCGACGCAAGCAGGTCGTCGAACGCGACGACACCATCATCGCCAGGTTCGGTCATCACGACGACGCCGATCTCCGGCACTGCTGCACGATCGACGTGCGACCAGTTGGCGGCGCCGAACTTGTCGACCACCACCGCCTGCGGGCCGACGACCGCGAGCTCGGACTGGAGTTCGGGGCCAGGACTCGACGGGTTGAGGGGCACCGCGACCGCACCGAGGCCGATCGTGGCGAGGTACGCGATCACGAAGTGCGGCGAGTTGCCGACCATGATCGCGACCCGATCGCCAGCGGTGACGCCGGCCGAGGCGAGGCCGCCACGGAACGCCGCGACCTGATCACGCAACTCGCCGTACGTGGTGGTGCGGTTACGCCAGATGAGCGCGGTCGACTCCGCCTCGTGACCGTCGATGATGTGCGCCAGATTCACGGTGTCCCCCCCACGCAGCCCACTGCTGCGTCGGCTCGCAATCGTACCCGTCACCGATCATCTGACGGAAACGTTCTCGCGCACGCATCACCCGCCGATCCGCCGGCACCGTGCTCGCAATCGGCTCGTGGCAGCGAGATCAGAGGCTCAGCAGCGAGATCACACCGGCGACGAGGATGGCCAAGAGGAGCAAGCCGAGCGTCAACGTGGTGGCAGGGCGCATGTGCCAGAGGCTACCCGGCGCCGGGCGAGCGGGGTCAGGGCTGTCGACGCAAGGTGACCGGCTGAGTTGGACCGCCGTCGTCCGATGCGGTCAGGGTGACCTGGTCGCCGACGTCGATGCCGAGCTCCTCTGCCGCCGAACGCTGATCCATCGACACGGCCAGGAGTCCCGAGGAATCGAGCACCAGTCCGACCGCGCCACCGCCGAGTTCGCCGTACGACGTGGCCCGCACGACGCTGCGTCGAGCGCCACCGGTCGGATCGGTCGGCGAACTGCATCGCAGCTCGATGCGAGCGCCGAATCGTTCGGGAAGGTCGTCGGGGCCGACGTTCAGCTGCGCATTGCCGTAACGGTCGACCCACAGCACCTGGGCGATCACCGTGTCGTCGTCGGCCTGCGGCAGGGCGACGACGCCCGGCAGCAGCAGGTCGGCGTCGATCGTCTCGCCGAGATCGGTGAGATCGACGCCGTTGCAGAGCTGTGCAGCCACCGGGGCGAAGACGTCACGCCCCGCGAACGTGGCGCCCGGAGCGGGAAGGTGCCACCGCGTCTCCGTCAGCTCGACCGCCCGTTCGGCCCCACCGGCCAGTGCCACCGCGGGCGCCAACAGCCCGTTGTCCGGGCCGACGAGCACCCCTTCACCGCCGGCCACCTCGACGGCGATCGCTCGGCGAGTGGTCGCCACGCCGGGGTCGACCACTGCGAGCACGACGCCCGAAGCCACGTAACTGATGCTGCGCGCGAGCGCGAGCGACCCTGCGCGCACGTCGAATGGCGCGACACCGTGGGTCAGGTCGATCACGCGCACGTGGGGTGCGAGATCACGGATCACCGAGTGGACCACGCCGACGAACTCGTCGGTCGTGCCGAAGTCCGAGAGGAACGACACCGTGTCGTAGTGGCGGGCCATGGCGGCGAACCTACTGGGAACCGGGCCCGGACGCGACAAGGGCCGGTGCCAACCCCCCGATGGCACCAGCCCTGTCGGCGCTGCCCGCCGTTTCCGGCGGACGCGTCTCCACGGCGATCACCATAGGGCATGCAACGGCATGTGAAAAGCGGCACATGGGAAAAACAGCAATGAAATTCTCGACGGGGTCGGTCGGGTTTCTCGTCGTCAAGTCGGTCGCTGCCCGGTCTCTGCGGATGCAGCCGCCGACCACCGTCAGCCGAGCTCGCGACTGCGCATCGTGGCGGCGCGAACCGCGGCGCCGAACGCTCCGCGCAGATCGCGATCGGCGAGCGCTGCGAGACCGGCGGCGGTGGTGCCGTTGGGTGACGTGACCATCTCGCGCAGGCGGGTCGGGTCGCCCTCGCGATCGAGCAACGTCGCCGAGCCGAGCAGCAACTGGCGCACGGTTCGTTCGGCCATCGCCGGGTCGAGTCCCTCGGAGACCGCAGCCTCGATCAGCGCCTCCGCCACGAGGAAGACGTATGCGGGGCCGGAGCCGGCGACGCCGGTGAAGGCGTCCAACGCCTCCTCGGCGACCTCGTCGACGGTGCCCACCGCCTCGAGGATCGTACGAGCCCAGGCAATGTCGTCTCGGTCCGCCGAGGTCCCTGCGGCGATCGCACTGGCGCCGAGACGCACGAGCGCAGGTGTGTTCGGCATGGCGCGAACCACGGCGACATCGGATCCGGCGGCAGCCTCCAGCGACGCCAATCTGACACCGGCGGCGATCGACAGCAGCCGCGAAGCTCCCGCGGCCCCGGCCGCCGCCGCCGCGCTCGATGCGTCGGCCGGCTTCACCGCCAGCACGGCGCCCTCGCATCGAGGGATCGCTTCGGTGATCGCCACCATCGGGAACGAGGTCGCCAACTGGTCGCGGCGGCCTGCGGCGACCTCGACCACGGCGATCGCAGCAGCGTCGAATGCACCGGAGTCGAGCAACCCGCCGAGCAGCGCGGCACCCATGTTCCCGCCACCGATGATCGCCAGTTCGATCCGCACGTCGTCCACCCGCCGCAACCTACCCCGACACCTTCGTGCGATGAGCGAACCGACCAGATACCGACGCTTCGCTCATCGCAGACAGGGCCCAACTCCCACCGATGAGCGAACCGACCAGATACCGGCGCTTCGCTCATCGCACGGGGTGGATGTCCGGATGGGCGAGAGTGGGACCGACTCCCCCGAGCACACCCACCCGGACACACGACAGTGGGTGGTGAGCCCGAACGAACGGAAAAGGGGCGGCGAGCGATCAGCTCAGGCGAAACGGCTGCGGAACCCGATGCGCAGCAGCCCTTGGAAGCACTGCTCGACCTGCGAGTACAGCGTGCCGAGCACTCGGTCGACTTCGGCGCGATTCACGTGACCGACGGGCATCTCGCCGCGCAGGAACACCGCATCCTCCGAACCGATCGAGAAGTGTGCGCCGACCAGGGTGTCGTTTCGGCGCAGCAGGTGTTCGTACAGTTCGGCGTCGTTCTCCTCCGGCGCCGGCATCACGTAGGTCTCGTACCGCAGGGTCCGCTGACCGAGCGTCAACCAGACCGTGGTGAACTCCTTGTCCTCGCCGCGCATGCGCACGTACCAACGCACCGGGCCCTCGTCGGTGCGATCGACCGCGAGGATGTGGTCGTGCTCGTCGGCGAGCTCCGCGAGCCACCCGTCGATCCGACGGTCGAGGTCGGCGAGCCGCTCGGCGTCGTAGGCGTCGGTCATCGGCAGTTGACCAACTCGCGCACGGTGAGGTCGCCGTACAGCCGGCGCAAGCGGGCGGCGGCGAAGCTCCAGGTGTACCGGCGAGCGCGGTCGACGGCGGCCACCGACATCCGGGCGCGTAGGACGTCGTCGTGCAGGATCTCGCCCACCGCCGCCGCGTAGCGGTCTGGATCGCGGCCGGCGATCAACCGGCCGGTGCGCCCGTCGTCGACCAGGCTGAGCAACCCGCCGACGGCACTGGCGACCACCGGCACGCCGCAGGCCGCCGCTTCCAGAGCCACGAGACCGAAGCTTTCGCTGCGGCTCGGAGCGACCACCACGTCGGCCGCCCGGTAGTACGTCGACAAGATGTGATGGGGTTGGGGCTCGACGAACTGCACCCGTTCGTGGAGACCGAGTTCGTCGACCAGGGCGTGCGCGCGCAGGGTCTCGACATCGCCCTCGGACCCACTCGCGCCGCCGACGATGACGAGACGGGCTCGACGATCGCCGAGTGCGGCGAGTGCGCGAATGGCGACATCGGGTCCCTTGAGCGGCTGGATGCGTCCGACGAACAACAGCAGCGGGCGGTCGACCTCGAAGCCGAGCGCACGGCGGGCGCCCGCCTGGTCGCCGGGCGCGAAGAACGCGTGCTCGACACCGGGAGCGATGATCTCGAGCCGGCCCTGGGGGTCGCCGTAGTGGAGCCGGAACTGGTCGGCCTCCTCGTCACAGCTCACGCAGATCGCATCGGCGCAGTGCACGATCTCCGCCTCGGCGCGGTCGCGCCACAGCGGCTCGGGATCGCCGTGGGCCGCCTTCACGCGGGCCAGCGTGTGAAAGGTGGAGACGAACGGCACGTCGAGTTCGTGCTTGAGACGGTGACCGACGACCCCGCTGAGCCAGTAGTTGCCGTGGATCACGTCGGGCCGCTCGTTGCGGGCGAACCAGTCGAGCATCCCCTGGCGGAACTCGTCGGTGACCTCCGACAGCGCCTCCTTGGGAAGATGGTGGGGCCCGGCGCTGATGTGCACCACGCGGTGGCCCGGCTCGACCAGGATCTCGTCGGGCAGGTCGTCGCGGTCGGTGCGCGTGAACGTGGTGGTCTCGACACCGGCCTGCGCGAGCGCCGAGCCGAGTTCACGGACGTACACGTTCATCCCACCGCTGTCACCGGAACCCGGTTGCAGCAGCGGCGACGTGTGGAGGGAGATCACTGCGGCACGTTGCACGACCGAGCAAACGATAACAACGCACTCGTTGTTCCCCGAGACCCGAGCGGGGGGAACTTCGAGACCCGAGCGGGGCGAACTTCGATCAGTCGGGGATGCTGTCGACGTCCGCTTCGCCGTCGCGGTAGCGGCGCACGAGTTCGGCGCTGAGCGCATCGAGTTGGTCGAATCGGGCACGACGGTCGGACGACACTCGGGCTTCGAACTCGGCGATCGCCTCGGTCAAGGTGAGCAGTTGCGCATCATCGAGCGATTTGAGACGACCGAGCCCGTTGGCGGCGCACAGCTCGTCGAGTTCGACGGCGAGGGGGTGATCGCTCAGATCCTCGGTCGGTCGTGGAGGTCGTGCCGGACCACCGGTGAGGTGGCTCGAGAGCACGGTGCGCAGTTCCTCGTCGACGCCGACCTCGGAACGAGCCGTGCGGTGCTGCGCCTCGGCCTGCACGAGGTCGAGGCGAGCCTGTGCGACGCGGCGGGCGTACGACACGGCATCGTCCTCGAGCTGCAGCCGGCTGCGCAGGCTGCGGAGTTCGTCCAGCGAGAGACTGGCGGGATCGGGCAGCTGGGTGGTGGTCACGTGGATCCTCCGGACACGGGTGGCAGGACCGCCACCTCGTCATGTTGGCCGACAGGGGCGTCGATCGAGCGGTCCTCGCCGTTCACCCACACCCGGCAGGTGCCGAGCACCTCGGCGAACCGCTCGCCGTAGCGTGATTCGGCGGCGGTGAGCACCTCGCGAACGGTGTCGCCGTCGACGACGTCGGACCCCGTTCCGGCAGCCTCGCGGGCTGAGGCGAAGAGGCGCAGTCTCGGCACGGCCTCCAATCTACAAGTGCGCTGGGCGCGGTACCGGCTTCGCGGTGCAGTCACTGCGACGAACGACCGGTCACGCCGGCAAGCCACTGGGCAACACGCCGGCGATGAAGCCGACCAGGGCGACGGCGAGCGTGGTGCCCAGAGCGAGGCGACGGGTCGAGGTCTCCTCCAGACGGTGCGTCGCGCCGTAGAAGCCCAGTGACGGCTTGTCGAGGACGCGCAGCGCAGCGAACCCCACGATCACCAGCCACCACGACAACACCATTGCAGCGACGCGTTCGTCGTGCGGCATCGCCCCCAGACCGTGCGTCCAACGATCACTGACGCCGCGTAGTGCCACGGCGAGATTGAGCACGACCATCGTCGCCAGTGTGGCGGTCCACCGGATCGGCAGACCGGTCCGCGAGGCCCCGTCGCCGAGCCCGGCACCGATCGAGGCCATCGACCAGCGCAGCCGTGCGCCGGGACGGATGGCGCCCCCGGACAGCATCCAGTGCCCGACTGCGAACGCCGCCTGTGCCCCGATCAGTGCCGCCAGCACCGAGCGGTCCGGCATCTCGAAGGGAAGCCGACCGGTCAGGAGCACGACGACGAGTACCCCCACGAACAACATTCGGCGGATGCCTTCGACGGCGGCGACCGCCCAGGCGGTCATGGTGAGCTGACGTCGACCGACGATCGGCAGCGGCGCCTCGCGCGTCGAGGCGGCTCGCGGGTCGAGCAGCCGGAGTCCGCGGCGGGCACGCGCCACTTCGCCCGTGTCGTCGGCGCCGTGCGCCCCGACGGCTCCCAGGTCCTCGAGTTGAAACAGTGTTGCGAGCACATCGGGAAGGCTGGCCGAAGTCCGCACTGGGCGCAGACGGCCGGGCAGCGACCACATCGCGGCGCTGAGCACGACCGACACGAGCAGTGCGGCCACCTCGAGGACGAGCACGGCAACGCTCACGACGCCGACCGGTGCAGAAGACAATCGCCATGCGAGCCAGAACGACCAGGCGACGACACCGGCGATGGACGCGATGCGACCCGCCCACCGGGCAGCCGTCCTCGCCACACCACCGCCTTCGATCGTCCGCCTCATTCCACTGGCAGCATCGGCTGCGCGAGCGCCCGACTTGAGTGGGTCGGGACCGATAGCCTGCCGCTCCTGTGGGTACCGAGAAACGTGAACGCCAGAAGGCAAACCGTGCGCTGAAGCAACAGCAGCAGGTGCAGGCCGTGGCCCGACGCAAGCTCTACCGCAAGGTGGGCATCGCCGTCGCCGCCGTGGTCGCCCTGGTGTTGTTCGTGTGGATCGCGAGCAACGTCGTCGGCGACGACGAGCCCGACACTCCGCCGGCGACCGTGCCGGTGTCCACGCCGGACACGGTCGTGGACACGACGGTCGATTCCGTTGCCGGCACGACCGAGGGCTGAACACCGTGGCACCCTTCGTGGCACCGCTGAGGTTCGCGGCCGTCCTGGCCGTGGTGGCGACGGCTGCGTTCGGATGTGGCAGCGACGGCGAGCAGTCCGACGCCACCGCGACCGCCGGCAGCGAGGCGTCGCCGATCGACACCACGGTCGGTTCGACGGTGGCGGACAGCGACTGCCCGCCCGTCGAGGGAGCCGATGCACCGACCCGATCGTTCGACGCCGCACCGCCGATGTGCCTCGAAGCCGGTGCTTCGTACGAAGCGGTCGTCACCACCAACAAAGGTGAGTTCACGATCGCTGTCGACCCCGAGTCCGCACCGGTGGCTGCGAACAACTTCGTCGTCCTCGCCCGTAACCAGTACTTCGACGACACGGTCTGTCACCGGATCATCCCGAACTTCGTCGTGCAGTGCGGGGACCCGACCGCCACGGGGACCGGTGGCCCCGGCTACACGATCGTCGACGAGCCGCCCGCCGCAGGGCAGTATCAGGTCGGCTCGATCGCCATGGCGAAGACACCGGCGCCCGACAGCGCCGGGAGCCAGTTCTTCATCATCACCGGCTCCGACGGCACGGCCCTGCCACCCGAATATGCACTGTTCGGCCAGGTGACCGACGGTCTGGACACGACGGTCGCAACGATGACTGCCGCCGGCACCCCCGACGGGACCCCGTCGGAGCCGATCGAGATCCAGTCGATCCGCATCGTCCAGTCCTGACCCCGCCACGGCCACTCCGATGAGCGAACCGACCCGATGCCGGCGCTTCGCTCATCGCACGCACAATTCCGGCCACTCCGATGAGCGAACCGACCCGATGCCGGCGCTTCGCTCATCGCACGCCGGATCGACGCAGCGGCTGACGTCCTCAGTCGGTCGTGCGCTCGGCGGCGGCGGCCTCGTCGCGTGACAGATGGTCGGGGCCGTCGAGTGCGACGGGGGTCTGGCGCCGAGACGCACGACTGAGGGCATGGGCGCCGACCGGCGACGAGAGCAGCTGCAGGATCACGACGAGCAGCAGCGTCGTTGCCGCGAGCAGCGTGTCGATGGCGATCGCGGCGCCGATCGACACGAGCACCAGGCCCAGTGTGGGCGCCTTTGCCGCGGCGTGCATCCGCGAATAGAGATCGCGGAAGCGCACGGCACCGATGCCACCGATCATCGCGAGTGCGGAGCCGGCGACGATGAAGATGCCGCTGACGAACTCCATCAGTTCCCCCTGCGTTCGATGAATCGGGACAAGGCCGTGGTGGCGACGAAACCGACGAGCACGGCGACGAGGACCGTCTCGACCGTGATGCCGCTGTCCGTGCGGGCGGCTGCCACGATGATCGCGATCACGACGACCGACTGCAACCCGTCGACGCCGACCACCCGATCCGACAGGCTCGGACCGCGGAGCAGACGGAACAGGAATCCGGCGGCACCGATCACCAACAGGACGATCGCGAACCCGGTCATCGTGCGCCTCCATCGGATGTCGAGGGCGAGTCGTGGGCGTCGCCGCCGTCGTGCGCCGGCCCCGCAGCGGCGACACGGTCGAGTTCTGCTCGCTGCTCCCTGGTGCCGAACGCCCGCACCGCCAGACGTTCGAGCCGCAGCACGTCGCGCCGCAGTGCGTCGACGCTGTCGAAGTGCAGGACGTGGACGTACAGCACCGGTGGCTGATCGGGTGCGTCGCTGCGCACGTCGACCGTGAGAGTGCCGGGCGTCAGGGTGATCGCATTGCCGACCAGCGTCGCCAGGCCGTCGGTGGTCACGTGCAAGGGGACGGCGATGATCGCCCGGTTGACGTTCGACCCCGGCGTGACCACCTCCCAGGCGACCTGCAGGTTCGACTTGACCAGCTGGATCAAGAAGTAGACGAGGAAGACCAGTGCCGACGCCGGATGGAACGACGTGAGCTGGATGCCGCGCACTCCGGTGGGATGCGCCACCAACACCACGAACACCGCGACGGCGAGCCCCGACAGCAGGCTCGCCGCACCGAGGTCGCCCCACAGCAGCGCCCACAACAAGGTGAGCCAGATCACCAGCGTGGGCACTCGGACGCTGGGCGTCACTTCTGTGCTCCGATCACGATCTCGACGTAGCGCTGCGGCGCGAGGAGATCTCCCGCAGTGCGCTCCGCGTAGTCGTACAGCGGACCGGCGAAGACCATCAGTGCCACCGACATCGCGACGACCGCCGAGGTCGCAGCCGTCATCAGTCGCGGCACGCTCGAGTCGCCGGATGCGATCCAGGTGACGATCGCGGGGTCCTCGGGTTCACCCCAGAACACCCCCGACCAGATGCGCACCATCACGTACATCGTCAGCACGCTGACCAGCAGGCTGACCGCCACGATCGCCCACTCGTCGGTCTCGATACCGGAGCTGACGAGCGCGAACTTGCCGACGAACCCGGAGAACGGCGGGATGCCGACGATGCTGAGCGCCGGCAGTGCGAAGAGCACGGCGATCATCGGTGCGCTGCGAACCAGTCCCCCGATACGCGACAAGCGGTCGGATCCGGCGCGACGTTCGACCAGCCCGCCGACGAGGAACAGTGCCGTCTTCACGACGATGTGGTGCACGACGTAGAAGACCGCACCGGCGATACCGGCGAGCGTGAACAAGGCGAGCCCGAAGATCATGTAACCGATGTGGCTGACGATGTGGAACGACAGCATCCGGCGCAGGTCGTCCTGGGCGATGGCGCCGAGCACCCCGACGACCATCGTGAAACCGGCGAGCACGAGCAGGAACGACCCCTGCTGCGCGTCGGGCGGGAACAGCAGCGTCTGCGAACGGATGATCGCGTAGACGCCGACCTTGGTGAGCAGCCCGGCGAAGACGGCGGTGATCGCACCCGGTGCGGTGGGATAGCTGTCGGGCAGCCAGAAGAAGAGCGGGAAGAGGCCCGCCTTGATCCCGAACACGAGGATCAGCAGCAGCGAGAATCCGGTGCGGACCCCTTCGGACAGCTCGGGGATGCGCTGGCTGAGTTCTGCCATGTTGACCGTTCCCGTCGCCGAGTAGATCAGCGCGAGCGCCGTGATGAAGAACGTCGACGCCACCAGGCTGATGACGACGTAGGACATCCCCGAACGGACCTGACCCGGGCGGCCGCCGAGCGTGAGCAGGACGTAGCTGGCGACCAGCATCATCTCGAAGGCGACGAACAGGTTGAACAGGTCGCCGGTGACGAAGCTCGCCGACACACCCGCCGCCAACACGAGGTACACCGGATTGAACGATGCGTAGCGCGCCTCCTCGGCCCCCTGGCCGATCGCATAGACGAGCACCGACAACAGCATCAACGACGAGACGACGAGCATCACCGCCGACAGGCGGTCGACGGCCAGCGTGATGCCGAGCGGCACCTTCCACCCGCCGGCCTGCATCACCAACATCTCGTCGTCGTCGACGCTGACGATCAACGCGATGCTGACCGCCACGCTGGCGCTCAACACGATCAGCGAGATCAGCCGTTGAGCCCATCGCCACGGCGCTGTGAGCACGCAGAGCGCTGCGCCGACCAGCGGCAGGATCACCGGCAGAGGGACGAGCGCGTTCATCGCCGGTCCTCGTCGATCGCCTGCTCGCGTTCGGCGAGTTCCTCTTCGACCACGATCTGATCGGGGTCGCGACGGCGAGCGATGAACCGGTCCTCGACGTCGTCTTCGACCACGTCGTCGTGCGTGATCCTCCAGCTGCGGTAGCCGAGCGCGAGCAGGAACGCAGTGACCCCGAACGTGATGACGATCGACGTCAGGGCGAGCGCCTGCGGAAGCGGATCGGAGAAGTCGCTGGGATCGCCGGTTCCGATGATCGGTGCGATCCCACGCCCCGTGCCCGAGGTGAGCAACATGACGTTGGAGCCGTGTCCGATCAGGCCGACACCGATCAGGATGCGCGACAGCCGCCGCTGCAGCAGCAGGTACGTCCCGCTGGCGAAGAGGAACGCAGCGGCGAAGGCGAGCAGCACACTCATCGGGTCGCCGATCCTCGGGTTCGCCGGGGCGGCCGCGCCACGGCGTCGCTGCCGTCGTCGGTCGCATCGGGCGCATCGACGAGCTCCTGACCGAACGCTGCGAACGCCATCAGGATCAGTCCGATCACGACGAAGTCGACGCCGAGGTCGAACGTGAGCGTGCTGGAGAGTTTCACCTTGTCGAACACCGGGACGTGGAACTCGACCTCACCGTGCTCGAGGATCGCCCCGCCGAACGCGAGCGGCACCAGTGCGGTCGAGGCCGACAGGAACAGCCCGACACCGAGAATGACGTGCGGCGCAACGCGGAACGTGGAGCGCACCGCAGCGGCGCCGCCGGAGACATACCGGAGTGCCAAGGCAGCGCCGACGACGAGGCCGCCGACGAACCCGCCACCGGGCCGGTTGTGGCCGGAGAACACGAAATAGATGGCGAGGACGAGGATCGACGGATAGAGGATCCGGATCGAGGTGTCGAGGATCAGGATCCGGCGATCGCCGACCGGCTCGGCGCCGGAGGCCGGACGGTGTTCGCTCATCGCAGCGCCTCGGGCAGCTTCGGTTCGTCTCCGACGTCGACGATCTCCTCGAACACCGGGGCCTCGGATTCTTCCCGCCGTCGTCCGGGTCGGGCCAGGCTGACGGCACCGACCGCAGCCACCAGCAGCACCGTGATCTCGCCCATCGTGTCCCAGCCGCGGAAGTCGACGAGGATCACGTTGACGACGTTCGCGCCCTTCCCCTTCGGCAGCGAGTTCTCGATCATCACCCCGGACATGGACGGTTCGTCGACGTCGGACCGTGCAGCGCTCGCCGACAGAGCGAACACGAACACGGCGACGCCCACGGCACCGGCGACGACGATGCGCATCGGCGCAGCGATCGCCGGCGCGCGGTGACGCCACGAACGCGGCAGGAACCGCAGCACCAACACGAACAGCACCGTGCTGAGCGTCTCGATCGAGAACTGGGTCAGCGCCAGGTCGGGCGCACCCTGGGCGACGTACAGCCCCGCCATGGCGTACCCGACGGCGCCGAGCATCAGCGCCGCTGCGATCCGATGACGAACGATGCTGGCGCCGAGGCCGGCCGCCACCATGATCGCGACCAACGCGACATGGGCGGGCTCTTCGATGAACTGCGGCAGGGCGTCGAGTTCGGACGCGAACGCAGCGAGGGGCACCAACGTCACCGTGAGCACGATGATCGCCAGGTAGATCGGCAGCGAGCCGTTCTGCACCGTTGCGGTCACCCTCGTGGCGACGACCGAGATCGACCGGAGCACCGCCAGGAACCCCTGCTCGGTCGACGGGATCGCCCGCAAGCCGGTCGACGTCCGCGCCTGGATGTCGGCGACCGGCTGTCTGAGGAGCGTGAGCGCGATGCCGCAGGCGATGATCACCATCGACAGGGCCAGCGCCGGGTTGAACCCGGCGAACAGCTCGACGGGCGCCGGGTCGGTACCGGGATAGAGCGCAGTGGTCGCGCCTTCGATCAACCCGTCGACGAGCACGGGGGCGACGCCGAAGGCCACGGTGGCGAGCGACAGCACCACGCCGGGCGCCGTGAACAGCGCCGAGGGCGCATGTGCATTCATCGACACCACGTCACGATCGGGCTCACCGAACGTCCCGAAGATGCCGAGCACGAACCGAGCGGAGTATGCAAAGGTCAGGATCGACGCGAGCACGATCACCACCAGTGCCGCCGTGGCGCCGGTGAAGTCGCCATGCTCGAGGTAGCCGTCGAGCGCCTTCTCCTTCGCGATGAACCCGAACAGCGGCGGGAGCCCGGCCATCGACGCTGCGCTGATCACCGCGACCACCTTCACGATGCGCCACCCCGACGCCGAGCCGAACCCGTGGAGCTCGCGGATGTCACGTGTGTCGGTCTCGTGGTCGACGATGCCGACCACCATGAACAGCGCGGCCTTGAAGGCACCGTGGGCGAGGATCAGCACGATGCCGGCCTCGGCGATGTGATAGTCGCCGACCCCGAACAGCAGCATCATGAATCCGAGCTGGCTGACGGTGCCGTAGGCGAGCAGCAGCTTCAGGTCGTACTGTCGCAAGGCACGCAGCCCGCCGACGAGCATCGTCGTGGCCCCGACGACGAGTACGAGCACCCGCCAACTACCGGTCAGCGCGAACATCGGAGCGAGCCGCGCCACGAGGTAGACGCCCGCCTTCACCATCGTGGCCGAGTGCAAGTAGGCGCTCACCGGGGTGGGAGCGACCATCGCTGCAGGCAACCAACTGCTGAACGGCGCTTGGGCGGACTTGGTGAACGCCCCGATCAACACGAGGACGATGCCGACGTTCACCGCGGCGCCGCTCGGCGGGTCGAGCAGCAGTTCGGAGATGCGATAGGTGCCGCCGGCCTGTCCGATGACGATCAGACCCGCCATCATCACGAGTCCTCCGCTGCCCGTGATGAAGATCGCCTGGAGTGCCGCAGCGCGTGCACGTGCGCTGCTGTCGCCGTTACCGATGAGCAGGAACGAGGTGATCGACGTGAGTTCCCAGAACACGAAGAGCGCGATCAGCTGGTCGGAGAGGACCACGCCGAGCATCGCCCCCGCGAACAGCGTCAGCACACCAGCGAGGCGGGCCAGGCCCGGCTGGTCGTGGCGGAAGTAGCCGAGTGAGTAGATGCAGATCAGCAGGCCGATCCCCGAGACGAGCGCGACCATGACCAACGCGAAGGCATCGAGGCGCAGATCGATCGAGATGCCGAGCTGCTCCACCCAGGCGAACGACTCGGTGACCGGTCGACCATCGAGCACGCCCCCGGCCTTGGTTGCCGCCCAGATCACCGTCGCGAGCGGAGCGACGGCGGCGAGCAGGAACGCCTGGCGTCCGAGCGTGCGGCCACCGGCGACGATGCCGATGCCGACGACGAGGTGGAGGGCGAGGAGGAAGAACATCTGGTCGCCACGACGATACGCGTGATTCGCCGGAGGATGGCACGACGGTCGTGCTGGCGAACCCTCGTCGGGGCCCGACGGCTTTGGCCGGGTTACCGGCGGGTAGCTAGTTTGCGCGTATGGGATCGATCAGCACCGTCGGGATCATCGGATCGGGAATCATGGGGTCGGGACTCGCCGAAGTCGCCGCCCGCGCAGGCTTCGGCGTGGTGGTCCGTTCGCGTACGCAGGCCGGCGCGGACGCCGTGCTGCACGGTCTCGACGCCGGTCTCGCCAAGCAGGTCGCCCGCGAGCGCCTGACCGAGGAGGAACGACAGGCCATCCTCGGGCGGATCTCGGTGACCGACGATCTCCACGACCTGCGCGACTGCGACCTCGTGATCGAGAGCATCGTCGAGGACATGGCCGCCAAGCGCGACCTGTTCGAGCATCTCGATCGCATCGTGAAGCCCGATGCGATCATCGCCACCAACACCTCCACGCTGGCCGTCGTCGAGTTGGCGATGACCACCGAACGGCCCGACAAGGTGTGTGGCATCCACTTCTTCAACCCGGCGCCGATGATGAAACTGGTCGAGGTGATCAAGCCGCTCACCGCCTCCGACGACACGATCGGGACCGCACTCGAGTTCGCCGCCGCGTGCGGCAAGGACGCAGTCCAGGTCGAGGACCGCGCCGGCTTCATCGTGAACGCACTCCTGTTCCCCTACCTCAACAACGCGATCCGCATGTGGGAGAACGGCACGGCGTCGATGGACGACATCGACACCGCGATGATGGGCGGCTGCAACTTCCCGATGGGCCCGTTCGCACTGCTCGATCTGGTCGGACTCGACACGTCGCTGGCGATCCTCGACGCGCTCTACGCCGAGTTCCGCGATCCCAACTTCGCTGCTGCTCCGGCGCTGCGACGCATGGTCGCCGCCGGCCACCTCGGCCGCAAGACCAAGCACGGTTTCCGGTCCTACTGAACTGGGGCTGCGACACTTGGGGCGTGAGCAGACCGCGAATCGAGCCGGCACCGTCGCGGTTCTCGATGCCCGATCCGCGCGAACTCGCTGCGGGGGAGGATCTCGTCGCGGTCGGCGCCGACCTGGAACCCGGCACGCTGCTGGCCGCGTACCGGGCGGGGCTGTTCCCGATGCCGATCGACCCGCGCCGGCGTCGCAGCAAGATGGCGTGGTTCTCGCCGGATCCGCGCGGCATCATCCCGCTCGACGGTCTCCACGTCAGCCGCTCACTGCGCCGCAGCATGCGGCACTTCGAGGTCCGGATGGACACACGGTTCACCGACGTCATGCGAGCGTGCGGCGACCCGGGACGTCCTGGCCGCTGGATCACCGAACCGATCATCGGTGCGTACACCGAGCTGTTCCATCTCGGTTGGGGACATTCGGTCGAGGTCTACGAGCGCGATGAGCTGGTCGGGGGTCTCTACGGGTTGCGGATCGAGCGCTTCTTCGCCGGCGAGGCGATGTTCCACACGGCGACGGATGCGTCGAAGACGGCACTTGTCGCACTCGTCGACTGGCTGGACGACACCGGCGCCGAACTACTCGATGTCCAATGGGTCACCGACCACCTCGCCACGCTCGGAGCCATCGGGATTCCGCGTCCCGACTACCTGGAACGCCTCGATCACGCCATCGCACCTCAGCGGTGGCAGTGAGCCTCGCCGCCCGTTTCCGGCTGCTTGGGCTCGGCGGGCGCCGGCCGAAGAACACACGGAGCGGGTGGTCCGCCACCACCCGCTCCGAGAGCTTCGCCGGCCGAATCCGCCATTCGGCCGGCGGGGGTTCCCGCCAGTAGGGGAAACCTCGTGGGAGCGGATCTCCGAGGGGGAGAGGGAGATCCGATCCGTTTTCCGTCCCGTGGGACGTCTCATTCTTCGGACCGCATCGACGCGGACTTGAGGACTTCTTCGGGGACCGAGCACACTCTCACCATGAGTTCGACGAACGCCGGCGCCGACGGCGCACCAAGCCAGCCAGCGCGGACGAAGGACCGCCCGTGGATGATGCGGACCTACTCCGGTCACTCGAGCGCCGAGGCGTCGAACGAGCTGTACCGGATCAACCTGGCCAAGGGTCAGACCGGACTCTCGATTGCGTTCGACCTCCCGACGCAGACCGGCTACGACCCGGACTCTGCAATGTCGAAAGGCGAGGTCGGAAAGGTCGGTGTGCCGGTCGCCCATCTCGGTCACCTGCGCACCTTGCTCGACCAGATCCCGCCGGACAAGATGAACACGTCGATGACGATCAACGCCACAGCGGCCTGGCTGCTGGCGTTGTACGTCGCCAACGCCGACGAACAAGGTGTCGATGCGTCGCAGCTGCGCGGCACGACCCAGAACGACATCGTGAAGGAGTACCTCTCGCGGGGCACCTACATCTTCCCGCCCGGACCCTCGCGTCGACTGATCGTCGACATGGTCGCCTGGTGCGCGCAGCATGCGCCGCTGTGGAATCCGATGAACGTCTGCTCCTACCACCTCCAGGAGGCAGGCGCGACACCCGAGCAGGAGATCGCCTACTCGATGGCGACGGCGATCGGCGTGCTCGATGCGGTGCGCGAGTCCGGACAGGTCTCGACGGAACAGTTCAGCCAGGTGTTCGGCTCGATCTCGTTCTTCGTCAACGCCGGCATCCGCTTCGTCGAGGAGGTCTGCAAGCTCCGCGCGATGACCGACATGTGGGAGCAGATCGGTCGCGAACGCTACGGCGTCACCGACACCAAGGCGCTGCGGTTCCGCTACGGGGTGCAGGTCAATTCGCTCGGGCTCACCGAGGCGCAACCGGAGAACAACGTGCAGCGCATCGTGTTGGAGATGCTCGCGGTGACACTGTCGAAGCGGGCCCGGGCTCGCTCGGTCCAGCTGCCGGCGTGGAACGAGGCGCTCGGCCTCCCCCGCCCTTGGGACCAGCAGTGGTCGCTGCGGATGCAGCAGGTGCTCGCGTTCGAGACCGACCTGTTGGAGTACGACGACATCTTCGACGGCTCGACCGTCATCGAGTCCCGCACGGGGGAGCTGCGCTCGGCCGCACAGGCCGAACTCGACGACGTCCTCGAGTTGGGCGGTGCGTTCGAAGCGGTCGAGACGCTCAAGTCGAGGCTCGTCACGTCGATGGCGGCGCGGACCCGCCGGATCGAGTCGGGCGAACAGATCGTGGTGGGGGTCAACGAGTTCGTCGAGGCCACCGACTCGCCGCTCGGTGGAGAGGGCGCAATCCTGAAGGTCGACCCCGCCGTCGAGCGACGGCTCGCCGCCGACATCGTCGAATGGCGCTCGACGCGTGACCAGGCTGCCGTCGATGCGGCCATCGAAGAACTCCGCCGGGCAGCGGCGTCGAGCGACAACGTGATGCCGGCGTCGATCGCGCTGGCCAAGGCGGGAGGCACCACCGGTGAGTGGGGGGACGCGATGCGTTCGGTGTTCGGCGAGTACCGGGCACCGACCGGCGTGAGCGGCGCAACCGGCTCCGCACAGGGTCTCGGCGAGGTGGTCGAGTTCGTCAAGTCGATGGCGGGCGGCCCACCGAAGTTCCTGGTGGCCAAGCCGGGGCTCGACGGTCACTCCAACGGTGCCGAACAGATCGCCGTCGCCGCCCGGGACTCGGGCATGGAGGTCGTCTACTCCGGCATCCGCTCGACACCCGAGCAGATCGCCGCCTCGGCGCGCGACGAGGATCCCGACGTGATCGGACTGTCGATCCTGTCGGGTTCGCACCTGGACCTGGTGCCCGACGTGCTCGGCCACTTGGCGGCGATGGGCGTCGATGCGCCGGTGGTCGTCGGCGGCATCATCCCCGAGGATGATCGGCCCCGACTGGCCGAACTCGGCATCGCCGCGGTGTACACGCCGAAGGACTTCCAGCTGGCCAAGATCATGCGCGACGTCGCCGATCTCGCTGCCGCCCATCGCAACGCCTGACCACCCTCTCCGGGCCCACGTTTGTGTGAGCACAGATCGCGGCGGTGTGCGTAGTCGCTCACACGAAGCGTCCGACCCCGATTTGTGTGAGCGCAAACCGCATCGGTGTGCGTAGTCGCTCACACGAACCGGGGCGTCGGGTGGCTCAGCTGAACGGGGCGAGCGCGAGACGCGTCTGTTCGAGCACGCTGTCGGGACGCTCGACGACATCGGTGTAGGTGAACTGGTACGGACGCAAGCCGTCGGTGATCAGCGAGTTGAGACGCTGGGTGTCGCGTTGGAGGTGTTCTCGGGTGCGGTGATGGTGATAGCCGAGCACCTCGACGATGACGGGCGTGCGGGGGAACCGGAAGTCGACGCGCACCAGCTTGTCAGCTGCCCGCGTCAGCACCGCCTGCGTCTCGGGACGAGGCAGGCCCGCTTCGGCCAGCATTCGGAGGTACTCCCGTTCGAGCCAGCTGTGGCCACCGCGGATCGCCTCGGCACCCTCGATCGCAGCGACGAGCCGGGGCACGCCGAACCGCCCGCTGGAACGCAGAGCGACGATCCGCCGATGGACGAGCGATTCGTTGAATCTGCCGTCACGCAACCCGGAATCGAACGCCTCGGTCAACCGTTCGACGGATTCCGTGCGCGCCAGGTCGATCAGTGTCCGCGCCGCACTCGTGCAAGTGATGTCGTGCATCACCGACCGATCGATCAGATCGAGCGATGTCGTCGTGTGGATCCGGTGGCCGAGCCGTCGGACGTTGCGATCGCGAAGGATCGTGAGGTCGAACGGTGGTCTCAGACGAAAGCCATCGAATCCGTGGAGCGCTGCAGCCGTCGGGCCACTCGCCCAGACCTCGCCGTTGATGTCGAGCATCACGGCGAGGAGTTCGGCTCGTGCGTCGGTGGAGGCGCCGGGCAGCCGGAACGTGTCCGTGCCGACCTGGATGAGGGAACCGCTCGAGACTCGGTTCCGAAGCTGTGCGTTGGACACGCCAACGCCGTTCGCCTGCCGTCGCGACAGCAGGCCCAGCTGACCAGTCGCAACCGCCATGATCCGGCGGTAGGTGGTGGTCATTCGACCACCCTGGCAGGTGGGTGTAACGAAGTTGCGCGGTCACCAGCCCCCGGTTTCGTGTGAGCGCAGACGCTGACGTGGGCAGTTTGTGCTCACACAAATCCGCACGGACGCCGGTTTGGTGGCACCGGTCGGGGGAATCGTCCGGGGACGACGACATCGACACCCACCGATCGACACGCACGGAGGAGCCATGGCCCGCATCGCATTCGTTCTCGGCAACGACTTCGAGGACGCCGAGTTCGAGACCCCCCACACCACGTTCTTGAAGCACGGCCTGCACGTCGACGTGATCGGTAGCGACACGGGCGACGTCACCGGCAAGCACGGCACCAAGGTGTCGATCGACAAGTCGATCGACGATGCCGCGGCGAACGACTACGACGTGCTGGTGATTCCCGGTGGGTTCTCGCCGGACCATCTGCGTACCGACGACCGCATCGTCGACTTCGTCAGGGCATTCGGCGACCAGGACAAGGTGATCGCCGCGGTGTGCCACGGTCCGAGCCTCCTGATCGAGGCGGGCCTGGTCGACGGCAAGACGATGACGTCGTGGCCGTCGATCCGCACGGATCTGCGCAACGCCGGCGCCGAGGTCGTCGATCGGGACGTGGCCGTCGACGGCATGCTGATCACCTCGCGCAACCCCGACGACCTGCCGGCGTTCACCGACACGATTCTCGCTTCGCTCGGCGACCTCGACCCGCAGGAAGTCGCAGGCGACAACTCGTTCACCGCGTGACGTCGGCCGGTGGCCGCAGCGCACCGGTGGCGCAGGATCAGACGGTGGCGGGCTGGCGCTGCTCGCGCTGGATCCACGACTCGAGCGCATCACTCGATTCGAAGCTCGTGATCAGCGCAAAGCGCGGTGCGTCACCGTTGTGCACCACGACGTGCCACAGGCGCTGGGTGTCGACGACGAAACGCGCTCCCTTGTGCAGCGGCACACGCTGTTCGGTGGCCGGATCCGGCAGACCGTCGGGGCCGTTGTCCATCAGCAGCATGTAGCTGTCGGGATTGTCGGTGAGCTCGATCCACGACCGCACGACCCACCCCTCGTCGTCGGGGTTGAACCGGTTGTTGTCGTCGCGGTGGATGGACTTCATCGCCTGCTCGCGATCCTGGGGCTCGAGCTTGATGATGCGCACCCGCCCGAAGTTCGCTCCGACTTCGTCGACGTAGTTGCGGATCGTCGGTGCGATCTCGGCGTTCGACGTCCACAGCGCGTCCTTGTCGGTCTTGCCCTTGTCCCAGAACCCGCGGCAGTCGAGTTCGCCGTCGGCCGACGCCAGCGGCGCAAAATTCGTGTCACCACCGGACTTCCAGTCCATGTACTCGAGATCGACGAACTCGGAGTCGGGGATGTCGTAGGGCAGATCACGAAGCGCCACGAACCCGGTGTCGGCGAGGGCGTCGAGGCGGTGATGCGGGGTGTCGAGCGGAATCGCCACGCTCCAGTGATCGGGGGTCGGCCAGAAGCTCATGGCGCCAGTCTAGGAATCGGTCCGCCGACCACCAGGGCACTGTGACCCTTGGCGGCTCCCGCCGATTCCGGCGCTGTCGGCGCCGGAATCGTCGCTACGTGAACGACCACGTGGTCGACTCAGGGCTCGGAGGTGCCGGTGGAATCGGTCGGTCGGCTGTCGTCGATGACGAGCAGGCCCTCGGGGATCTCGAGCGATTGCCCGGCCTGGATCGCGTCGGCGCTGGCGAGCCCGTTGCGTTCGACGATCGCCGCCACGGTGACGCTGAATCGCTCGGCGATCTTGAACAGCGTGTCTCCGGACTGCACGACGTAGATGAAGTCGCCCGGGGCAACCGTCGTGGTGGTGGTCGTGGTGGTGGGCACGGTCGTCTGGATCGGCGGGAGCCGTTCCTGCGACGCAGGATCGGTGGTTCCACACGAGACGCCCACGACAGCGAGCATGCCGACGATCGCGGCGGTCGCAGCGCGGTCGGGTCGTGTCATGGCGCGGATGCTAGGCGAGCAACCACGGCGCCTGCACGCGAGGCAGCAGACGAGGCCCGGTCCCGGGATCAGCGGCGGGCGACCCGGCGAGGCCGCCACGGCGAGATGGCACCGAACACGAGTATGGCGACGTACCCTCGGTTCCCGTGACGAACACCCCCTCCCCGACCGTTGCCGAGCGGTCGTTCGGCGATCCGTCGAACGAGATCGACTACCCCGGTGCGGTCCATCCCGCACGCGAGTACCACCTCGATGCGAACGGCCTGCAGATCGCCGTGCACGAGTGGGGCGATGCCGATGCACCGCCGCTGCTGCTGGTCCACGGTGGTTTCGACTTCGCACGCACGTACGACGTGTTCGCCCCGAAACTCGCCGACGGCGGTTGGCGCATCGTCAGCTGGGATCAGCGCGGTCACGGCGACAGCGAACACCCCGAGCTGTACTCCTGGGACGCCGACATGCGCGATGCCCTCACGGTGTTCGACCACGTCAGCCCGGGCCGTCCGCTGCCGGTCGTCGGCCACTCCAAGGGTGGTGCGCTGATGACGCAGCTCGCCGATGCCCAGCCGTTCCGCTTCACCCATCTGGTCAACATGGACGGCATCCCGTACAACCGCCGGATCCCCGACATCGCCGAGCACGAGCGAACCAAGATGGTCTCCGCCGAGATCGCCGGATGGCTCGACCATCGCCGCTCGACGTCGACGGCGCAACGCAAACCCGGCACGATCGAGGAGCTCGCCGCTCGCCGTGGGCGCATGAACCCTCGGCTCGATCCCGACTGGCTGAAGCGACTGGTCACCACCGGCGGGTTCCGATCCGACGACGGATGGCGTTGGAAGATCGACCCGTCGATGCGATTCGGCGGCTTCGGTCCGTGGCGTCCGGAGTGGACCCTGATGCGACTCCCGGGTCTGCCGATGCCCTTCCTCGGCATTCTGGGGCGCGAGATGGAGGAGATGGGGTGGGGCACTCCTCCGGAGAAGGTGCTTCCGTACATGCCACTCGACGGCCGCTGCGAGATCCTCGAGGACGTCGGCCACTTCGTGCACATCGAACGACCCGACTTCGTCGCCCAGATCATCCTCGATTTCGTCGGCACGCCCGACAGCGGTGGCGCCACGGTCGTCGGAGGCCGGTCGTGAGCAACGTCACGATGCTCCGCCACGGAAAGGTCGAGCTCGCGCTCCACCATCTGCGCGACGCCACCGCTGCCGGCGGCCGCCCGTTGCTGGTACTGCACGGACTGGGCGAGGCCGCGCCGCGACGCGTCCCTCGATGGGCCGACAGCTGGCCCGGGTCGGTGGCGGCGCTCGACTTCACCGGCCACGGCGACTCGACGATTCCTCGAGGTGGCGGCTACACAGCGGAGCTGTTGCTCGGCGACGCCGACGCGGCGCTCGACTCGCTGACCGAGGGCGATCCCGGCCGCTCGATCACCGTCGTCGGCCGAGGGCTGGGCGCCTACATCGCACTGCAGATCGCCGGGGGGCGCGCTGCGCAGGTGCACGGTGCGATCCTCGTCGACGGTCCTGGCCTGGCGGGCGGGCCGACCGGGCCGACCTCGCAGAGCTTCTTCTCCCTTCCGCCGAGTCCCACACCTCCCGATCCGTACGCCCTCGTCGAGCTGGGCCGAGACCTCCGCCCACCCGACTACGCCACGTTGTTCGTACGACTGGCGTTGGCCGGCTCGAGCCTCGACGAACCGATCGCGGTGGCGAGCGTGTTCCGGCCCGAATGGCTCGACGCGGTGGCACGCGAGCACGGCGTGATGCACGCAACGCTGGCGGAGGCGCTCGCCGCCTACGCCGGCTGACCGGCTGCTCGCACTAACCTGACACCGTGTCGATCGCCTTGTTCGCACTGATCGTGCTCGCCGGATTCGTGCTCATGGAGCCGTTGACCGCGGCGACGCACCGCTGGGTGATGCACGGCGTCGGGGAATGGTTCCATCGCAGTCACCATCGCGCCGCCCGGCCGTCGGGATGGGAACGCAACGACTGGTTCCCCGTGATGTTCGCGTCGATCGTGATGTTCGGGTTCTGGCTCGGGTTCAACACCGACCTGGTTGCACTGGTGCCGCTCGGCATCGGGATCACGATCTACGGCGTGGCGTACGCAGTGGTGCACGACGGCTACATCCACCGACGCCTCGACGTGTTCGGTTCGCGCCGCATAGCAGCACTCGACCGCCTCGCCGATGCGCATCGGATCCACCACCTGTACAACGCTGCGCCGTACGGGATGCTCCTGCCGATCGTGCCCGCCGAATTGCGCGAACGAGCGTCGACGACCGACCGCGATCCGTTCGCCACGGGTTCGACGGTCACCCCCGCCACACGCTGACCGGCAGACCCGGCAGGGATTCTCTGGTGGATTGGCCGAGGGGCGCTGCTAGATTCAGGTCGCTCTCAACGAGACAAGGCCATTGCCTACAGGCCCCCATCGTCTAGTGGCCTAGGACACCACCCTTTCAAGGTGGCGGCACGGGTTCGAATCCCGTTGGGGGTGCGGCGCGAGAGCGTCATACATATCTGGTCCCGTGGTGAAGTCTGGAGTTCACGCCGGCCTGTCAAGCCGGAGGTCGCGGGTTCAAGTCCCGTCGGGACCGCAGCAGGGGGCCACTCGTCATCGCAAGATGGCGGGTGGCCGTTCTGTGAACACGGTCGAGCCCGAGGGTTCGGCATCAATACGGTCGAGTAGCTCAGTTGGCAGAGCACACGCCTGAAAAGCGTGGGGTCACCGGATCGACGCCGGTCTCGACCACAGGACGCCCGTTGAACGCGGTGAATGGATCGGCGATGCGCCGCCGACAAGACTGCGGCGGTGCGTCACCTCCGGCGATGGGCCTCTCTCGCGAGCGCCATCGGCGCAGTCTGTCTGACGGTTGCCCTCCCGGTCACGCGTGCTGACGCGCAGAGCGACGGCAACGGGCTCGAGGAGGCATCGGTCAACTCCTTCGACTTCGACCCCGGCCGAGGCGTGGTGCGGGTCACGATCGACCTCGATCTGCGCAACGTGACCACGGATCAGGTCGACGGTGATGTCATCAGGCGCTCGTACTTCGACACGTACTCGATCCCCGTCCCCGTCGGCGCCGAGAACATCGTCGCCACCCGCGACGGCGCCGTGCTCGACGGCACGCTGGTCTCCGACCCCCGGTTCCCCGCGTTCTCCACCTACCGCGCCGCGCTCGGCACGCCGTTGTTCAGCGGTGAATCGGCCGCGTTGCAGGTCACCTACGACCACCTCGGCGCCCCGCCACGCGATCCGGTCCCCTGGCGCATCAACGAGGCGTACGCGGGATTCGTGGCGTTCGGGATCGGCGACGACGGACTGGTCACGTTGCGGATCGCGCAGCCGACCGGGTACGACTTCGATGCGTTCACCGACCTCTCGGGCTTCGACGTCGGCGATCCCGATCAGTTCGGCACCGTCACGTACACCCGCTCCGGCCTGGACGAGGACGTGCGGATCACCGTCGGGATGGCCAACGACGATCGGCTGGTCTCGCAGCAGCTCGACGTGGATGGGCTCGATCTCGAACTGCGTTCGTGGCCCGACGATCCCGAATGGGCCGACTTCGCAGCCACGACGGTGCAAGTCGGAATCCCGGCGCTGGAGGAACTGATCGGCAGCGACTGGCCGCTCGACGACACCTTGGACGTCCGCCAGACGGTCGAGCCCACCTTGTCGGGCTACGCCGGATGGTTCGATGCCCAGAGCAGCGAGATCGCACTGGGAGAAGCGCTCGACGCCGACACGATCTATCACGAACTCTCCCATGCGTGGTTCAACTCCCGGCTCTCGCCCGAGCGGTGGTTCACCGAAGGTCTGGCACAGGTGTACGCCGCCGAACTCGTTCGGCGCGACGGCGAAGCTCCGGAGGAGCCATCCCAGCCCGTGATCGACGATCTCGATGCCGGACCGTTGACCGACTGGGCCGGCATCGGGGGTGATCGAGCGGTCGAGGAGTACGGCTACGCCACGTCGTTCTGGGTGGTCGACGCACTCGTCGACCAGATCGGCTTCGACCGGGCGGGCACGGTCATCGACGCATTGCGAACCGGCCGCAGCGCCTACGACGCCGACCAGCCCGGCGAACGTCCCGACGAGGACTGGAAGCGGGTGTACGACGCCGTCGTCGAACTCGGTGGGGCCACCACGGCTCGCGACCTGTTCGCCGCCTACGTCGTCGACCCGCAGGACGCTGCGCTCGTCGAACGACGCGACGCGGCGTCGGCCGGCGTGGCGGCGCTCGAACAACGCAGTGCGCCATGGGCGCTTCCCGTAGGGGTGCGCAACCGCCTCGAACGGTGGCAGATCGACGATGCGGTCCAAGCGACAGTGGCGGCCGACGCCGTGCTCGCACTGCGCGCCGAGGTCGAATCGATCGAGGCGACCGTCGGTGTGGACGAGCCCGACCGGGCCGACGCCCCCTACGCGGACGCCCCGGTCGCCGCGCGAGGCGGGGTCGACTTCTCCGAAGCGACGGCGCTCCTCGACGACTCGATCGTGGTCGGCCGACGACTCCTCGAGACCCGGCGCGAGCTCGACGAACTCGCGGCGGCTGCAGGCGTGAGCCCTCCGGAGGTGGCATCGCTCGAGGGGGTGGTCGACTTCGCGACCGGACTCGATGCCGCCGAGAACCAGCTCGCAGCGGTCGAGCGCACGATCGAGGTGGACGAGCAACTGGACGATGCATCAGGGCTGCTCGTCGGCATCGGTCGATGGGGCTCGGACATCGACGGCGACATCGACCGGGCACGGTCCCAGATCGAGCAGGGCAACAGCGAGGCAGCGCTCTCGACGCTCGATTCGGCCGCCGACCGGATCGACGACCTCGGCACGCTCGGAGCGCTTCGCCTCGCCGTCGTTGCCGCCATCGTCCTCACACTGCTGGCGGTGCTCGCGTTGTACGTGCGGCGGCGCCGCCGATCAGCTCGCCGGGACGACCGAGCAGCAGATCAGCCGGTGATCGGCTGATCGCATCGGGTCAACCGCACCCCGGCACCTGGAGTGAGACGTCGAAATCCATGAAGTCCATGGTGTACTCGGGAAGGTCGAACGACGACTGGTACACGCCGAAGCCCTGATCGATCTCCGGCATTCCGGTGGTGAAGATGATGTCACCGGGGAAGTCGGGGCCGACGTCGACGGTGTAGAGGCCGCCGTCGACGCCTGACACGCCGGCATACACGAGGTCGCCCGCAGCACTGTCGCAGATGACCGCAACGCCGCCGAGCCCGCCGCCGGGGAGCTCGAAGGTGCGCTCGAGGTCGAAGGGTGCGTGCGCGTCGGGCGGGAACACCGAATCCGACGCTGCCACCGGCGCGTCGGCACCTTCCTGCACGGCGACGCCGGCCGACGTCGTCGACGCCGATCCGGCAACGGGCGCAGGGTCGTCGCCACCACATGCGGAGATCGACGATGCGCACAGCACGACGCCGACCGCTCGACGCCGTCTCGACTTCGACATGTCATCTCCCCTCGCCCGCGCCGCTCGTGGGTGTGCGGCGACCGAGCCAGTACAGACCACGGCGCCAAACGTCGAACAAACGCCAGCCGCTGCGAGCTGCTCAGGTCGTGCTGACCGGGACGGCGGCACGACCGGCGCCGCGTTCGATCTCCTTCATCAGGTCGGCGACGTACGTGCCGAAGTCGACCTGCATCCGATGGCGAGGGCTGTCGTAGAAGTGGCCGAGATGAACTTTCTCGTCGGCCTTCGTGACCGATTCCATCTCCGATGCCGGTGGAAACCGGTAGCGGCCGTCGATCGCTGCGGCGACGAGTTTCGACTGCTGCTCGGCGAAATTGACGAGTGTCGGAAGCGGCTGAGCGAGTCCGAGGAAGAACAGGTTCTCGAAGCCCGGTTTCACCATCCGCTTGAACAACGGGAAGGCGTTGTCCTGCGGTGTCAGTTCGCGCTGGCGGAGGAACGGGAACGTGACGTTGTACCCCGTCGCCCACACGATTGCATCGACGACTTCCCGGCTCCCGTCGGTGAACACGACCGCGTCACCGTCGAGCCGGTCGATCGCTCCCTTCGGTGTGATGTCGCCGCACCCGACCCGAGTGAGGAACTCCCCCGAGACCGACGGGTGTGCATCGAGCGGCCGGTGGTCGGGTTCGGGCAGGCCGTAGTCCTGCATCCGGCCCACGGTCTTCTTGATCTTCGACCGCGCGAGCGCCCGGCCGACCCTCACCGGCATCCAGGTCGGCAGCGACGCCTTGTCGGCGGGCTTGCCGTCGAAGTACTTCGGCAGCACCCACACCCCATGGCGCATCGAGATGAGGAGCCGGTCGGCGATCGGGCGCTGCGACAGTTCCGAGGAGATGTCCATCGCCGAGTTGCCGGCACCGACGACCAGCACTCGCTTGCCGCGGAAGTCGTAGGGCTCGAACGGATCGCGGTAGTGGTGCGAATGGATCTGGTAGCCGTCGAACGAGCCGGGATACGTCGGCGTCCGTGCATCCCAGTGGTGGCCGTTGCCGACCACGACGTTGTCGTACTGCCGGGTGTCACCGCTCGACAGGGTCACGCTCCACCGCCCGTCGTCGAGTCGTTCGCAGTCGGTCACCGCGGTGTCGAACGTGATCGTGTCTCGCAGCCCGAAGTGGTCGACGTAGTCGTGGAAGTACTGCAGGATCTGGGAGTGGTGGGGGAAGTCGGGCCAGCCGGCGGGCACCGGAAAGTCCTCGAACGCCAGTCGCCATTTCGAGGTGTCGATGTGCAAGCTCTGGTAGCACGACGACATTTCGTTCGGGTTGCCGTAATACCAGTTGCCGCCGATGTCGTCGGACAGCTCGAAACAGTCGTATGCGAGACCGTGATCCTGCAAGCGCTTCGCCATCGTGAAACCGGAGCACCCGGCGCCGATGATGCAGGTGGTGGGCCCGCTCGCCGGGTTCGTCAATTCATCCTCCCCGGATCGATGTCAGGACGGCGTCGATCGTCGACTGGTCGATGCCGCAATCCAGCGCTGCCTGGACGACCGGGGCTGCTGCGGCGTCGTCGCCGGCCAGGACCGCCCCGGTGTCGATGTTGTCGACGCCACCGGGGACCGACTCGATCGCACAGTTCGCCTGATTCGCCGGAACGTCCAGCGCCGTCAACTCGTCGAACAGGATGCCGCCGACGAGCGACGTGGGCCGTTCGGTGCCGAAATCGTCCGGGTTGATCACCGGTCCCTCCGGCTGCTCCGGCACGGTGGCGCCCGGCACCGTCGTCGGCGGGATCGTCGTCGTGGTCGTCGTCGTCGTGGTCGTCGTGGTGGGCAGCGGGATCGCCTCGTAGGAGATCTCGTTCGCCTCGCCGGTGCTGGTGTCGGCGGTTGCGTAGACGACGCCGCCGGCGACGGCGAACCCGACGACACCGATGGCGGCGCCAACGGCCTGCGGACCGGGGAACGCCGCGGCGAGACGTACCGAGTCGAGCGGACCGGCGACGGGGTGTTGCGTACCGAGCCAGCCCCGCTCGTCGACCCACACCGACAACGGCGGCATCACGACCAGCGCAGCGAGCAGGGCGATGGCCACGTTCAGCGTGACGATCAGACCGAAGTCGCGCAGCAACGGCAGCGACGAGCCGATCAGCACGGCGAACCCGCAGATCGTGGTGACCGCGGACGTGAAGAACGCCCGTCCCGTGCGACTCGCCGCGGTGTCGGTGGCCTCCCGGGGCGTCAGCCCGCGCTGACGTTCCTCGAGGTAGCGGCCGAGGATCAACACCGAGAACTCGGCACAACTGGCGATCACCAGCGGCCCGCTCACCGTGGTGAGCGGGCTCAGCGAGAAGCCGAGCAGGCCGACGACCAACGACGACACCCCGACGGCGAGCATGACGGGCACCAACGCCAACAACGCACGCGACACGCTGCGGAATCGCAGCACGAGGAACAGCCCAGCCAGGCTCAAGGCGAGATAGGTGAGGTTGGCCCGGTTCGCCGACAGGTTCTCGAGCAGCCCGATCCCCACCGTGGCCAGTCCGGCGGGAGTGGCCCGCACGGGCGCCTGGCCGTCGTTCAGGTCGGTCAAGAGGATGCTGTCGGCCGGAAGGTCCAGGGCCTCGATGCGCGCATCCAGGTCGGCCTCCAACTCCGCGACGAAGTCGGCGCGATCGTCGAGGCTGCTCGGCGCGAGCCGCAGGTTGAGCTGCGTCGCAGTCGGGTCGTCCTGCGAGCGAAGCAGTGCCCTGACGATGTCGTCGGGCATCTGCTCGACCGAGTCGACGACGTCGGCGGTCGTCGGAGCGATCGGAGTCGCACCGGGGATGAGGATGATCTTGCCCATCGTGTTGACCAGGCTCGAGGTCGACACGACCTCGGGTCGCGCCTCGGCGTCGAGCGTGAAATCCCACAGGAGGTCGATCACCTGTTGGTCGTAGATGTTGTTCGCGGCGACCAGAATTCCCAGCGTCGACGAGAACCCGGTCTCGTCCTCCAGGAACGAGATGTCCTGGACGACCTGGCTGTCCTGATCGATCCACTTGATCGGATCGGACTCGATCTTGGCCCGACCCTCGACGAGGATGCCCCCGATGAAGAGGACCGCTGCGAGGATCACCAAGGGCAGGCCGAACCGGGTCGGCAGGCCGCCGAGCTTCACGACCACCCGTTCGACGAGCGAAGGCGAGCGCACTTCGGTGCGCTTGGTGTACTCACGAATACCCAGCGTCGAGGCGGTCAGCACGATCCCGACGACGACGAGCACCGAGATGCCGATGGCGAGCAACACGCCGAAGTCCCGGATCATCGGGACCTTCGAGATGCGCAGCGCGAGGAACGCCACGACGCCGGTGATCGTCGCAGCGAGCAGGGGTGGTGCGAGGTTGGCGAGCGTCTCGGCGATCGGATGGGCCTCCTTGTCGAGCACCACCTCCTCCTCCACACGGTTGTGGACCTGGATGGCGAAGTCGATGCCGACGCCGATCAGGATCGGCAGACCGGAGATCGTCACGAGCGACAGGTCGATCCCGATCAGCCCGAGCAGTGAGAACGCCCAGATCACGCCGATGATCACCGACAGCAGCGGCAGCAGCCGCCAGCGGACCCGGAACATCAGTGCGAGCACGACCGCCATCAGCCCGAGTGCCGCAGCGCCCAGGCGCAACATGCCGCCCTGCAGGTAGTCGTTGATCTCGGCGAGGTACACCGGCGAGCCAGTGACGGTGAGATCGAAACCGTCGAACGTCGCACCGTCGAGCAGGTCGAGCACCTCCTTCGTGGCGGCGGTCTGCTCGTCGAGGGTCGCATTGCCTTCGAGCACGACGCCGCCGACCGCAGTGCCGTTGACGGGGCTGCCCTCCATGTTCGGGAACGTTCCCACCAGGGACGCCCTGATGACCAGCTCCTCCTTGGCGGGGGCGACAGGCGCTCCGTCGACGAGCTCGAATCCGGTGTTGTCGAAGATCAACAGGTCGTTGTAGTCGGGGTTGCCGATCTCCTGCTGCTGCGCCGGGACGGAATTCAGTCGAGCAAGCGCAATCTGCACGTCGGCGTTGCGAGCCTGTGCGCCTGCCTCGTCACGAGCCGCCGCCGACAGCAGCGCCGACGTGCCGACGCCACCCGAGAGGAGGTTCGAGCTGTACTGCAACGACGTCAGCGGAGTGACCACGGCGAACGCCCCGTCGACCGAGGAGAGTGCGGTCGTGATCCGTTCCAGTTCGGCGAGGTTGGCGCCCTCGTACAACTCGCTGACGTCGGAGCCGTCGGTCGACGTGAAGAGCAGTATCACCGTCTCGCCGCCGAAGTCGTCCTGGAAGGCGACGTTGTCGATCGCGATCTGCGAATCCGGGTTCAGGTAGCTGTCCTGGCCGGTTGCGAACTCGATGTTGCGAGCACCGATTCCCAGGACGACGGTGATGACGACGACGACGACGGCAACGACCTTCCAGTGCTTGCCGAGCGCCACACCGAGCCACCGCCAGAACGATTCCATCCGCATGATCTGCCCCTTGATTGTGTTCCCGATCGTAGACCTTGTGTCGCGGTCGCCGACGAAACGGACGGACGCCTCGTGCAACACTGCCACAGTGAGTACGAGTGACGAACTCCTTGCGGTACTCGCCGGGATCGTCGGCGAGGCGCACGTGCTCGTCGACGCCGATCAGCGCGCCGGCCACGAGACCGATTGGACGGGTCGCTTCACCGGTCGGAGTACAGCGGTCGTCCGACCGGCGAACACCACCGAGGTGATGCAGCTCCTCCGACACTGCAGCGAGCACGGCGTCGCCGTGGTGACCCAGGGCGGCAATACCGGTCTCGTGGGCGCCGGGGTTCCGCGGCCCGATGCTCCCGGCCGCCGGCCGACGATCGTGCTGTCGACTCGTCGACTGACGTCGATCTCCCACCTCGACGCCTCGGCGATGCAGGTCACCGCCGGCGCCGGCGTGACCATCTCCGACTGGCAGCGCGCGGCGCGCGCCCATGGCCTCGACACGCCGGTCGATTTCGCCGCACGCGAATCGGCCACGATCGGTGGAGCGATCGCCACCAACGCCGGGGGATCGCGCGTGGTGCGCTTCGGCACGATGCGTCGTCAGGTCGTCGGCATCGAGGCGGTGCTCGCCGATGGCACCGTCGTCGGCTCGCTCGCCGGCCTCCCCAAGGAGACGGTCGGCCTCCACTGGCCGTCGCTGCTCTCGGGTTCGGAGGGCACCCTGGCGGTCGTCACGGCAGCACGCCTGGCGCTCGTACCGCACTTCGAGCAGGTGACCACGATGCTGGCGGCGCTCGATGACCTGCAAGCGGCCCGGACGCTGCTGGCGGCGCTTCGCGGCGGGCTCGGATCACTCGACTCGATCGAGATCATGTGGCCGGAGGCGATCGAGTTGGTGGCGACGCATCTCGATGCGACGCCACCGGTCGCGGTGCGCGCCGGCGGCGTCGCCGTGCTCGTCGAGTGCGCCGACCACGTCGACCCCACCGCCGACCTGCATGCCGAACTCACCCACGTCGACGGCATCGACGCCACGGCGGTCGCCACGGGCGGACCCCGGCGCCAGCAGCTGCTCGCGTTCCGCGACCGCATCACCGAGGCGATCTCCGCCGCCACGGCCGAGTCCGGCACGCCGACGTACAAACTCGACATCGCAGTACCCGTCGAGTCGATCGAGCGGGTACTCGATGCGGCACGCGAAGCGGCCGGCCGTCGTGGAGCACGGCTGATCCCGTTCGGCCACCTCGCGGAGGGGAACGTGCACCTCAACTTCCTCGACGCGACGGCGCCGGACGAGATCGCCGACGCCGTGCTCCGGGTCGTCGCCGACCTCGGTGGCACGATCTCGGCCGAGCACGGCGTGGGGGTCGTCAAGACCCACTGGCTGCACCTCGTGCGCAGCGACGGCGACCTGGCCGCACAACGGTCGATCAGGAGAGCCCTCGATCCGGCGTACATCTTGAATCCCGGCGTCCTCGAGCCGTCGTGACGGCCAGGATCGCCGTCACGTGCCGTAGCCGAAACCGAGGTCCGGAGCGGTGAGCAGCGGTCGATAGTCGATGCCGTGCTCGGCGGCCATCGCCGCGCAGGTTCCGCCGCGGTCGACGATCACCGTCATCCAGACCGGCACGGCGCCGAATGCGGCGATCTGCTCGGCGGCTTCGATCAGCGACGTGCCCCTGGTCGTGGTGTCCTCGGTGACCAGCACGCGATCGCCCGGACGCAGGGCACCGGCGATGCGTCCGGTGATGCCGCCCTGCTTGGCCTCCTTGCGGACGCTGAAGCTGCGGATGCGCTGACCACGTGTGGCCGCGACCGCCGCGACGCCGTAGGCCACGGGATCGCCACCCATCGTCAGTCCGCCGATCGCATCGATCTGCTCGAGCACGTCGCCGAACACTTCGAACACGGCGTCGGCGACGGCGACGATTCCGTCGGGCGAACAGGCGGTCTGCTTGGTGTCGAGGAACCAGGTGCTCGTCGCCCCGGACTTGAGCGTGAACTCGCCCTGTTTCACCGAGTGCTCGACCACGTGGGTCCGAAGCGCCTCCAACGTCGGCGTCAGCGCTGAGGCGGTCGGTGAAGGTGCCGGTGCGTCCCGTTCGTCCATCGACGCCGACGGTAGCGGCCGGGCCGTCGACGACCGCTCACTCTCGGTCGCGGGCGTCGCGGACGAGCACTTCCTGTGCGACGGTCGCAACGTGTGTGCCGTCGGCCTCGAAGACATGGCCGAGCGAGAGGCCACGACCGCCGACGTAGTGGTGACACGAGAAGTCGTACAGATGCCACCGGTCGGCCCGCAACGATCGGTGGAACCAGATCGTGTGGTCGAGGCTGGCGCAGAACAGGCTCTCTCTCGCCTCGGGATCGTCGGCGATCGGGTGTGCCCGGATCACCGAATCGGTCGGAAGGTCATCGGACAGATACGCGAGCCAACAACGGTGGAGCAACTGGGCGTCGGCATCGCGAGGATCGCCGAGATCGTCGTTGACCCGCATCCATGCAACGGCGCGCCCCGTCCCGTCACGAGCGCCGCCGACAACCCGATCGGCCGGGACCATCACCCGACCGAACGTCGGCGACCACGAGTCCTCGACCAGCGACTCGGCGTCGGGCACGTCGGGCATCGACACCGACTGGAACGCCGCTGCCCGTTCCGGACGCTGGAACGAACTCTCGGCGTTCAGGATCGCCCCGACCGCCTGTCGCGCGACAACGCGTCTGGTGGCGAAACTGCGACCGTTGCGGATCCGGTCGACTTCGTAGCGGACCGGTTCGGTGTGGTCACCACGCCGGATGAAGTAGGCCCTGATCGAGTGTGGCTCGAGTGCGGAATCCACCGAGATCGCAGCGGCTCGCAGTGCTTGCGCCACGATCTGTCCGCCATACAGGCCGCCCCACGGATATCGAGGTCCTTCTCCGACGTGGACATCGGTCCCATGCACTGCAAGCTCGAACACGAATTCCAGGCTATTGCATCTCCGTCAATTATCCATAAGATGGGCGCCATGGCAGGTAAAAGAGGCTCCCGTTCACCGATGTCCGACGAGCACAAGGCAGCGCTCGCCAAAGGCCGTATGGAGGGGCGGGTCGTTCGCGACTACCTCGAAGGACTTCGCGCAACCAAGCCGAAGCGAGGCCGAAAGCGCACCCCCGACACGATCCGCAAGCGCCTCGATGCGATCGACTCCGAGCTGGCCAGCGCCAGCCCGCTCGACGAACTCCTGCTGGTCCAGGAGCGACGCGATCTCGAAGCCGAGCTCGCTGCGAAGTCGAACGCGATCGACATGGACGCCCTCGAAGCCGAGTTCGTGAAGGTGGCGAAGAGCTACTCCGACGGCAAGTCGATCTCGTATGCGTCGTGGCGTGACGTCGGCGTCCCTGCGAGCACACTCAAGAAGGCCGGGATCGGCCGCGCCGACTGACAGGCGAACCGTCGTCGCTCAGACGTCGATCGAGTCGAGCTGGTCCAGGACATGGTCCAGATTTCGCAGCGAACGTCGAAGATCGAACGCGTCGTCGAGCACGGCGTCGTCGACGTCGTCATCTGCTTCGAGGAGCCTCCGGAAGTCGACGCCCTCGTCCCACGCGCGCATCGCAGCACGCTGGACGATCCGGTACGCATCGTCGCGTGTCGCCCCCGACTGGACGAGCGCCAACAGGACCGGCTGGCTGAACACCAGACCGTGGCTGGCGTCGAGGTTCGCCCGCATCCGTTCGGGGAACACGATCAGCCCGTCGAGCAGGCGATGCAGCCGCCGCATCACGTAGAACGCCAATTGCGACGAATCGGGCAGGATGACGCGCTCGACCGACGAGTGCGAGATGTCGCGTTCGTGCCACAGCGCCACGTCCTGCATGCCCGCCGACAGGTTGCCGCGCAGCACCCGTGCCAACCCTGAGATCGTCTCCGCCGAGATCGGGTTGCGCTTGTGTGGCATCGCGGACGAACCCTTCTGGCCCGGCTTGAACCCCTCCTGCACCTCACGCACTTCCGTGCGCTGCAGGTGCCGGAGTTCGACCGCCATCAACTCGCACGTGGCGCCGACCGAGGCGCACGCATAGAGGAACTCCGCGTGGCGGTCGCGGGCGATCACCTGCGTCGCCGGCACCGGCCGCAACCCGAGCGCATCGCCGACGTGACGCTCGACCTCCGGGGGGATGTTCGAATACGTGCCCACCGCACCGCTCAGCTTCATGACGGCGACGCTGTCGCGTGCCGCACGTAGCCGGGTCCGGTCACGGTCAACCTGCAACGCCCACAGCGCGACCTTCGCACCGAACGTGGTCGGTTCGGCGTGGACGCCGTGGGTGCGCCCGATCATCACCGTGTCACGGTGCTCACGAGCGATGCGCACCAGCGCGGCGAGCAGCTCGGTCGACGCCTCGATCAGCAGGTCTGCTGCGTCGCGCAGCGCCCAGCACAGCGCGGTGTCGACGACATCGGACGACGTGAGCCCGTAATGGATCCACGACGACGCCGGGGGCCCGATCGCCGCCTGCACGACGTCGACGAACGCAGCGACGTCGTGGTCGGTGATCGCTTCACGGTCGAGCACCTGACGCACGAAGGCGTCGTCGGTCGCCGGGGCCGACTGGCGACACGACGCTGCATCCTCGGCGGGTACGAGCCCGAGCGCGGCGTGCGCCTCGGTTGCGAGCAGTTCCACCTCGAGCCAGCGACCGAACCGCACCGTGTCGGCCCACACCGCATCCATCTCCGGTGTGGAGTAGCGCGGGATCATGATGCCCAGACGAGGTAGTCGTCGCGTTCGGCACCGACGCCGACCACCTTCACCGGCACCCCGACCTGTTGCTCGACGATCTCGATGAACCGCTTCGCCTCCGGCGGCAGCTGGCCGGGCTCGCGTTTGTCGCTGAGCACACTGCCCCAACCCGGCAGCGTCTCGTACACGGGCTCGACGTCGGCAATGAGTTCCGAGCGGTCGGGATAGTGCTCGAGCAACACACCGTCGAGGCGGTAACCGGTGCAGATCTTGATCGTCTCGAACCCGTCGAGAATGTCGAGTTTGGTCAGTGCCAGTTCGGTCAGGCTGTTGAGACGGACCGCTTGGCGCAGCATCACACAGTCGAGCCAGCCCGCACGACGACGCCGACCGGTCACGGTGCCGTACTCCTTGCCGACGTCGACGAGCGTGTCGCCGTCGTCGTCGAACAACTCGGTCGGGAACGGTCCGGCGCCCACACGGGTCGTGTAGGCCTTGGTGATCCCGACGATCCGGTCGATGTCACGCGGACCGAGCCCGGTGCCGACACAGGCACCACCCGCTGTCGGGTTCGACGACGTGACGTAGGGATACGTGCCGTGGTCGAGGTCGAGGAACGTTGCCTGAGCCCCTTCGAGCAGGACGTGCGCCCCCGATGCGAGTGCGCCGTGCAGCAGGCCGACCGTGTCGGTGACGAACGGAGCGACGCGGGCGCCGAGTTCACCGAACCGTTCGACGATCTCGTCGACGTCCAGCGGTTCGCCACCGGCCTGCTCGATCAGGGTGTTCTCCGCGAGCGCCCGCTCGCGCACCAGCCGGGCGAAGCGGTCGGCATCGAGGACGTCGCCGACGCGAATACCCACGCGCCGCGATTTGTCGGCGTACGCCGGGCCGATGCCCTTGAGCGTGGTGCCGATCTTGTCGTCCCCGCGCATCGCCTCGGCGATCGCATCATGGGCCTGGTGCCACGGGAAGATCAGATGCGCCCGACTCGACACCTTCAGCTCGGCGCAGGAGATCCCGCGCGTTTCGAGCATGTCGACCTCGGAGAAGAGCGTCGGCAGATCGACGACGACACCGTTGGCGATCACGGGGATCACGTGGTCGTAGAGGATGCCCGAGGGCACGAGTTGCAGGGCGTAGCGCTCGCCACCGACGACCACGGTGTGGCCGGCGTTGTGCCCACCTTGGTAGCGCACGACGTAGGTGTGCTCTTTCGACAGCAGGTCGATGACCTTGGCTTTGCCCTCGTCGCCCCATTGGGCTCCGACGACGACGGTGACGGGCATGCACGCTCCCCTGACTGGCGGTTGGAACGTGTGGAGATGCTAGTGCCGTTGGGGTGAACGGGCCCGATCCGTTCCCGACGCCCGCCGAGTGCGTCGGATCGGTGACGAGCGGTCGGCGTGGACGCTTCTCGCGACCGGGATGTCAGCGCTGCAGCGTGCCGTCGAGGTACAAGTGCAGCGGGGCCACCGTCGTGTAGTCGGCCGGCGCGAACCACATGCTGCCGCCACCGGTCATCTCCCGGTACGCCCCCGTGCCGATGCCAGGTCGAATCGACCACACATCGGGACCCCACCGCTCGACCGTGACGAAGGATCCCGAGCCGTCTGCGCAGGTGTGCTCGGTGACGACGATCATGTCGACACTGGGCCGCGCCATGATGGCACCGTCGACGACGCGTGACCATTCGTACACGGTGACGATCTCGTTCGTTGCAGGATCGACCACCTCGACGATGTGCCGTGTCCCTTCGGGACACAGCCGGTCGCCGTCGACTGCGAGTCCCTCGGCACGCCACCGCTGCCCTGATTCGAGGCTGACGGCGATCGTCACCTGGTGCGCCTGGTTGCCGTCGGAGCAGCCCCACGACCATGCGACCGACGCTGCGACCATGCAGAGCGCAGCGAACACAGCGTGCCTCGACGGCCTGCGTTGGCGCTGCATCAGTCGTCTCCTGTGGATGCACACCTCGTCAACGGGGCGCGTCCGGTGAGTTGTACATACCGTGCGGCGAGTTCCGCGCAGTCGGGCGGTGGCATGATCAGGTACTCGGCCTCGCCATCAGCTGCCAGACCCCAAGCGATCGTCTCCGCTGCCACCTCGACGCCGCGATCGGGCCAGAACGTGTCGGCGCTGCGCCACGTCTCTGCGTCCACCCGATCGAGGAAGGCCCGGTGATCCTCCTCCTCGAGATGGTCGTACATCCACCCGTGGGCGAGTTCGTGCAGACCCTGATGAGCCACGTGAGCTGACCAGCGCCGGTCCGGCCAACCAGCGGACATCTCGGCGGTGCTGAAGCACAGCGTCACGGTGTGCCCGTCGTCGAATCGCTCGTCGGCGGACTTGTAGATCGCCTCGGACAACGAGCAGTCGACCGACGGAGGGAACCAGAATGCCGCCACCGCCGGTTGTGCCAGACCGTCCGCCTCGTATCGCTGGAGCAGCCACCGGACCAGGTCGGCCTGCGTCTGGTCGGCGTTGACGACGTCGATCGAACGCCCGCCGATCACCATCGTCTCGATCGCGAACTCGTCGGTCCGCGGGGGCGTGAAGTCCGTCCACCAGCCATCGCCGACAGCACCGCCGCAGCGACGCACCGATGGAACATGGCCAAAGCGTGTCTCGTCGACGATCAGTCCGTCGTCGAACACCCAGCGCCGTGCCTCCAGCATCGGGCATGCGCCTGCGAGCTGGAAGACCGCGATCTGCTCGTGACGATTGCCGACGTCGTATCGGAAGAGCTCCGGCCAGGGTCCACGCTCGATCCTCGATGCGGACTCGAACTCGCCCGCGAGTTCCTCGAGCCCGAACCGACTCGTCTGCTCGAGCGCGTCACGATCGTCACACTCGGCGCATACACCTCTGCGAGCCGACGTGGGTCGCCGGATGACCAGACATCGACATACCGGTCGTAGAAGGGATGCTCGGGCTGGTGGGTCCACCGTGTGGACGGGCTGAGGTGCCCGAGATCCTCCGTGTAGAGCCGCGAGCTCGCAACGGCATCGTCGCCGAACGCAAAGAGCTGCACCCACGGGACACTGCCGGCGAGGACATGGGCGTCGAAGCGGACGACCGCCTCGTCGGCACCGACGAACACCTCGTCCACAGCGACGTCCAGATCGGGATACGCACCGCGGTGTTGGAATGGCGGAGGGGTGATGTAGAGGATCATGGCCGAGCAGCGGCAAGCCGGTCCGAGCGCGTCAGGTCCTGGGCCATCGCATCGAACATGTCGACGGCGTCCTGAGCCCACGGTCGATCGACGGGGACGACATCACCGGTGTCCGCGCTCGACCCTGCGCACGACGCGAACGACAGCCCGAGGACCAATGCGCCTGCACGTGCGAGACGGCTCCGCGAACTCAGCGACACACACCATCGCGCGCGAGAACGTTGGCGGCCCGACAGAGGACAAAGGTCCGACAGAGGACAAAGGTCCGACAGAGGACAAAGTCCGAGCCCCGGTTCGCCGGCACCCGGCGAGGAGACCTCAGCGGTGCAACGTGCCGTCCAGGTACAAGCGCAGCGGGGCCGCCGTCATGTAGTCGGTGGTGGCAAAGGACAAGCGACCAGCCCCGCGCAGGTCGCGATATGCGCCGGTGCCCGATTCGACGGACCACAGGTCGGGCCCCCACCGCTCCGTCGTCGTGAACGATCCCGACCCGTCGGTGCACGTGTGCTCGACGACGAAGGTGATCTCCGTCGAGTTGCGCTCCGTGATCGCCGATTCCATGATGTCGAACCAGACGCCGACCCGGACGATGTCGCTCGTCGCGGGGTCGATCCCTCGAACGACGTGGCGAGTGCCGTTCGGACAGAACTGACCACGATCCACGGCAGGACCGCTGGCAGTCCACTCCTGTCCGGTTTCGAGGTCGACCGAGAGGATCACCTCCCATGACTCGTCGGCGCGATCGCACGCCCCTGCGACGAGCAGCACGAAGAGTACCGCCGCAGCGAGAACCGTTCGGTGAGGTGAGCCCATCAGCCGCCTCTCGGGGGTTCGCACGCCGTGAGGGGATGCCGACCGGTCAGCATCACGAACCGTGCGGTCAACTCGGCGCAGTCAGGGCGCGGCCCGATCACATATTCGGCCTGAGCTGACTCGGCCAGGCCCCAGGCGATCGTCTCCGCCGCCACCTCGACGCCGCGCTCGGGCCAGAACACGTTCGCGTCGCGCCACGAGTCGAGCCGTACCCGTTCGAGGAACGCTCGCTCATCGCGCTCGCCGAGGTGGTCGTACATCCACACGTGCGCGAGTTCGTGGAGGCCCTGGTGAGCGACGTGGGACGACCACCGCCGGTCCGGCCAGGCCGACGACAGCTCGTCCGCGTCGAAGCACAGCGTCACCGTGTGCCCGAGTTCGAATCGATCGTCCGCGGGCGTGGCGATGCCTTCGGACAGTTCACAGTCGACCGACGGTGGGAACCACACCGCGGCCACGTCGGGTCGGTCGAGAGCGGCGGCCGCGTACCGGTCGGACAGCCAGCGGATCAGCTCGATCTGCGACACGCGGGCGTTGACGAGCTCGATCGACCGGCCGCCGATCTCGAGCGTCTCGACGGCGAACTCGTCCGAGGCGACCGCCTCGAACCCGGTCCACCAACCGTCACCTGCGGAACCCTCGCAGCGACGCACCGACGGAACGTGCACGTAGCGGGTCTCGTCGACGATCACGCCGCCCTCCAACACCCACCGCCGCGCCTCGAGCGCCGGGCAGGAACCTCCGAGCTGGAACACCGCGATCTGCTCGTGGCGATCGCCGACGTCGAAGCGGAACCGCTCGGGCCAGGGACCACGGTCGATCGCTCGTGCCGCCTCCATCTCCTCCGCCAGTGCGTCGAAGCCGACCCGGCTCTCACCGCCGAGTGCGTCGTGAACGACCACACCTCGCGCGTACACCTCGGCCAGCCGGGCGGGGTCCCCCGACGACCAGACCTCGACGTACCGGTCAGAGAAGGGATGCTCGGGCGGGTACGTCCATCGCTCCGACGGTCGCACTCTCCCGAGATCCTCGGTGTAGAGACGCGAACTCGAGACGGCATCGTCACCGATCTCGTAGAGCTGCGACCACGTGACCTCGCCCAGCGTCCCGAGGGCATCGAAGCGGACGACGGCCTGGCGAGCGCCGATGAACAACTGGCCGACACGGATGTCGATGTGGACTTCGCCGGTGGAATCCGAGAACGGTCCCAGGTCGGCGATCTGCATCTGGCCGGCGTACACGTCGGCGCCCCAGGCTCGAAGGTCGAGAACGCCCCGATCCGAGAAATAGCCGGCCGTTGCGTACCCTTCGGGAGCCGTCAGTGCTCGGGCGACCGAGTCGAACAGCTCGACGGCCTCCTGCGCCCACGGCCTCCCGGGATCGGACGTGGTGTTCGATCGGGCACAGGACGCACACGCGAGACCCAGGGTGATCGCTGCGCCGAGCGCGCGGTGCGTGCGGGTCCTGTCCGACACATCCCATCGCGCGCAGAATGTGCTTCGCTTCGACAGGGCCCAAAGGACCTGGCGGGACCGTTAGCGTCGACTCGGTGAGCGTGATGCGCAGACAGATCTGGAACGACATGAACGTCGACGCCCGAGCTGCGCTGATGCGGCGAGGGATCGACGACATCTTCGACCCGGCACTGCGCCGCTCGATCGGCGAGCTGATCGACGATGTCCGCGACCGTGGTGACGCAGCGGTGGCCGATGCACTCGGCCGGTTCGACGGGATCGATGTCGCCCCTGACGGGCTGCGCGTGAGCGCCGACGAGATCGAACGAGCGAGGGTGACGGCCGACGTCGACGCCGCCATCGACGATGCGATCGCCCACCTGCGGGCGTTCAACGAGACACAGATGCAACAGGCCGGCGACTGGTCGTTCGAGAGCGAACCCGGCTTGACCGTCGGCGAGAAGATCACGCCGATCACCTCGGCCGGGCTGTTCACCCCGTCGGGCAAGGCGAGCTATCCCAGCGTGGCCTACCAGCTCGCCGTCCCGGCGGTGGTCGCCGGCGTCACGTCGGTGACGCTCGTCGTCCCGCCGATCCCGGGCGGCGCCGGCGAGGTCGATCCGGCGGTGCTGGTCGTGTGCCGCAAACTCGGTGTCAGCGACGTGTTCCGCGTGAACGGTCCGGCGGGCATCGCCGCACTGGGCTTCGGTACCGAGACGATCCCCAAGGTTCGCAAGATCGTGGGGCCGGGTTCGCCGGCGGTCACGATCGCACAGGTCGAGATGCAGCGCCACGGTGTGGCGACGATGATGCTCCTCGGCCCCACCGAGAGCCTCGTGATCGCCGACGACGCTGCCGACGCCAGGCTGCTCGCCGCCGACCTCCTGATCGAGGCCGAGCACGGCACCGACAGCACCGTCGTGCTGCTCACCGACTCATCGGCACTCGCCGATGCGGTCGACGCCGAGCTCGAGCGCCGGCTCGCCACGCTCGCCGACGTTCGTGCCACCGCAGCGCGCGCGTCGCTCGGGCCCAACGGCGGCTGCGTGCTCGTCGAGTCGCTGGACGCCGCCGTGGCGATCGCCAACGAGTTCGCCCCCGAGCACCTGCAGGTGGCCGTTGCCGATGCCGACGTCGACCGCGTCGTCGATGGCCTGGTCAACGCCGGTGAGATCCTCGTCGGCCAGCACACGCCGTTCAGCGCCGCGAACTTCGTGCTCGGGTGCCCGGCATCGCTGCCGACCTCGGGCTTCGCGCACGTGTCGTCGGGCATCACCGCCGACACGTTCCTCAAGCGCACCGCTGTTGCGCGCGCTGACGCACGAGCACTCACCCGTATGACGCCGTCGGTGCTGGCGCTCGCCGATCACGAGGGGTTCCCCGCACACGGCGACGCCCTGCGACTCCGTCAGGGCTGAGCGGTCGGCAGGACGGCTCGCAGGAGCCGTTCGACGAAGTCGCCGTCGAGCGGGTCGTGACTGAGCAGCCGTCGGTACACGAACGGGCCGATCAGCGCATCGATCAACACCTCGACGTCGGTGCCAGCGGCGAGTTCGCCGCGCTGGAGCCCGCGACGCAGGATCGTCTGGAGCGGTTGGCGGCGGTGGCGGATGTACTCGTCGAGCGACATCCGTAGGTTTGCATCGCGCACCGATGCGGCGATGAGGTCGGGGAGCACGTCGCTGGCCTTTCCCGTCTCCATGCGACGCGCCAGCTCACCGAGGTAGTCGAGCAGGTCGCCTCGCAACGATCCCGTGTCGATCAGCTCGAACGGCAGCATGGCCTGATTGAGCGATGCGAGCACCAGCCGCTCCTTCGAAGGCCAGCGGCGATAGATCGTGGCCTTCGACACGCCGGCGCGCTGCGCCAGGTCGTCCATCGACATCCCGTGGATCCCGACCTCGCCCGCGAGCTCCAACGTCGCGTCGAGCACGGCCTGATCGAGGCCTTCGACGCGAGGGCGGCCGCGGCGCTGCTGCGTCGTCGCCGACATGTCGTCAGTCCCCCGCGACCGGCGTCGGTGCCAGCGGTGGCGTTGCGCCGGCCGGTACGGGGAGATCGACCACCTCGAAGGCGGGTTCGGCGGCGTGCGACGGCAGGAACCTCCACGCAACGACGAACGCAATCGCGACGGCGAGTGCGCCCACTCGCAGACCGATCGACAGTGCGTCGACGAAGCTGTCACCCGCTGCTGCGGCGAACGCTCCGGCCTGGTCGCCGAGGCCTGCTGCGAGGCCCTGCGCCGCGCCGAGTGACGATTCGGCCTGGGCCGTCTGAGCCGAAGAGAGACCGAAGATCCCCGCCAGGTCGACGATGCGAGCGCTGTACACGCTGGTGACGATCGTGCCGATCACGGCGACGCCGAGCGCACCACCCACCTGCCGGGTCGTGTCGTTGATCGCCGATCCGATGCCGGCCTTGGCCCGGGGCAGCGACCCCATGACGGCCTCGGTCGCCGGCGCCATCGTCATGCCCATGCCGGCGGCCATCAGCATGAAGTAACCGATGACCAGCGCGTAGGGGGAGTCGGCCACGATCGTCGAGAGCAGCATCAGCCCGGCGATCACGAGCGTCAAGCCCATCAGCACGACGCGCTTGGTGCCGAGCCGTTCGACCAGCCGTGCCGACATCGGCGCGACGACCATCATCGTCGCGGCGTACGGCAACAGACGGATGCCGGCCTCGAGCGGCGAGTACCCGTGCACCAGTTGCCAGTACTGGGTCATCAACAGCATCGAGCCGAACATGGCGAAGAACACGATCGTGATCGTGCCGCTGCCGGCACTGAACCGGGGGTTCTCGAACACGGTCAGGTCCAGCATCGGATGCGATGTGTGCAGTTCCCAGAGCAGGAACGCCGCGAGCGTGACGACGGCGAGCGCGAATGCACCGACGACGACGGGATCGGTCCATCCCTTCGAAGGTCCCTCGATGATGCCGAACAGCAGCGAGGCGAGTCCGACGAACGACAGCAGAGCTCCGAGTGGGTCGATCTTGCCGTGGCTCGGATCACGCGAAGTCGGCACGAAGAATGCGCCGAGCACCAGGGCCGTCACACCGATCGGGATGTTCACCCAGAACACCGACGACCACGAGAAGTGCTCGAGCAGGAATCCGCCGGTGATCGGTCCGATCGCGACGCCGAGACCGGAGAAGCCCGCCCAGATCGCGATGGCCCGGCCACGTTCGACCGGGTCGCGGAAGACGTTGATCAGGATCGAGAGGGTCGCCGGCATGATCAGCGCACCGCCGATGCCCATGAATCCTCGTGTGAGGATCAGGCCGTTCGCGGAACTCGACATCGCCGCGGCGGCCGACCCGATGCCGAAGAGCACGATGCCGAGCTGCAATGCACCCTTGCGGCCGAAGCGGTCCGACAGGCTGCCCGTGGTCAGCAGCAGCCCGGCGAACACCAGCACGTAGGAGTCGATGATCCACTGGACCTGGCTGTTGGTGGCACCGAGTTCGGTGATCAGCGACGGGATCGCGACGTTGAGGATCGTGTTGTCCATCACGATGATCAACAGGCTCATGCAGAGCACGCCGAGGATCAGCCAGCGCCGCTCGTGCACGCGCGGATCGATGTCGTCGTGGGCGGGTTGGCCGCTGCTGGGCACGTTGTTCGGTTGGGTCGCCGGGGATGGCCTCACGTCACCTCTTTTCGAAACGGAACGGTGCGGTATCGTAATTACCGATCGGTCAAGTCGCAACCTCGCGGTGCCGATGATGGAGTGATGGAATCGACGCTTCGCGCATCGAGCGGCCCCGACGGCAGCGGCACCGGCACCGCCGTGCTGTTGATCGAGGACGACGAACGCATCAGCGAGCCGTTGATCCGCGTGTTGCGGTCCGAAGGGTTCTCGGTCGACCACGTCGACGCCGGGCTCGCAGCGATCGCATCGGTGGCAGCCGTACGGCCGGACCTCGTACTGCTCGACCTGACCCTGCCCGACATCGACGGGCTCGACGTCTGCCGAAAGATCCGGACGAACCACCCCGACCTCCCGGTGATCATGCTGACCGCTCGCGCCGACGAGATGGACGTGATCGTCGGCCTCAACGCCGGCGCCGACGACTACGTCGCCAAACCGTTCCGGCTCGCCGAACTGGTCGCTCGAATCCGCGCCCGGTTGCGCATCGTCGAGCATTCGGCAGCGGTGCAGCCCTCCAGGCGTCTGAGCGGGTCGGGAATCGAGCTCGACACCGATGCGAGGCGCTGTTTCGTGACCGGCGACGACGGCGACCGCGCCGAGGTCGAGTTGACCACCAAGGAGTTCGACCTCCTCGAACTGCTGATGCGACAGCCTGGCGTGACGATCAAACGAGAGCAGATCATGAGCGCCGTGTGGGACGAGCACTGGTGGGGCTCCACGCGCACGCTCGACACGCACACCTCGACGCTGCGCCGCAAGATCCTCGACGACACCGACCCGCCATCGAAGATCGTCACCGTGCGCGGTGTCGGATTCCGGTTCGAACCCGACGCCGTCGCCGTCCCGACAGCGCACTGACCGAAGTGCGGCGCCGACTCGTCCTGTCCACGATCGCCGTGGTCGTCGTGGTGATCGTCGTGCTGACCGTTCCCGTGCTGCTGATCGTGCGTGACGCCGAAGGCGACGAACTGCCCGCCGGCGTCGTCCTGCGATTGGTGGTGATCGCACTCACCGCAGTGGGCGCCGCAGCGCTGCTGGCCGGCGTCCAGGCGCGTCAACTGGCGCGGCCGCTCGAGCGGCTCGCGCGCAGTGCGTCACGGGTGGGCGACGGCGACTTCAGCGCGGCGGCGCCCCAACCGTCGGGCATCGAGGAGATCGATGCGATCGCCCGATCGTTGCGGCTCAGCGCGAACCGCGTCGACCGCATGCTCGACTCCGAGCGCGGCTTCACCGCCGACGCCACGCACCAGCTGCGTACCGGACTCACCGGCATCGCGATGCGCCTGGAGCTACTGGAGCGCTCCGACGACCTCGACGTGGCGGCCGAGGCAGCGGCTGCGCTCGCGCAGACCCACGAACTCAACACGACGCTCGACGAACTCCTCCACGTGGCGCGCACCGGCAGCACCAAGGAACGCACGGAGGTCGACCTGACGACGCTCGTCGACCACCAGGTCGCGGACTGGCAGCAGCGCTTCGCCGAGAAGCGACGCCAGCTCGTCGTGACGACGGGAATCACCCAGCCGGTGCTCGCCACGCCGGGACTGGTCGGCCAGGTGCTCAACGTCCTGCTCGAGAACTCCCTGCGTCACGGCCGCGGGACGGTGGCCATCCTGGCCCAGGATGCGAGTGTGCTGATCGAGGACGAGGGTCCGGGGATCACCGCCGACCGGGCAGCCACGCTCTTCGATCGGCCGAACGACCACCGCGCCGCTCATGGCCGCGGACTCCCGCTCGCCCGGCGACTGGCCGAATCCGACGGCGGCCGACTGGAGCTGGTGGCCCGGAAGCCGGCGACGTTCCGGCTCACCCTCGTGCCCGTCACGGCTGGGGTCTGACCCCTGGCGTGACGGTCACGCGGCGGTGACGAGGAGGCCCTCGTCGGGGCCGCCGGCGCGCACGGCGATCGTGCCGCCTTCGACGACCTCGCCACCGAGGATCAGCATCGACGCCTTGTCGCCGATCTCGCGCTGGATCACCCGCTTGAGGGGCCGGGCGCCGAACGCCGGGTCGAAGCCCTCGCGTGCCAGCTGCGCCATCGCACCATCGTCGACGTCGAGCAGGATGCGACGGTCGGCCAGACGCTTGCGGACACTCTCGAGCTGGATCTTGACGATGTGCTCGAGGTCGGCCTCGGTCAGCGCCCGGAAGCGGATGATGTCGTCGACGCGGTTGATGAACTCGGGCTTGAAGAACTCGCTCGGGTCGCCGGGCAGGTTCGACGTCATGATCAGCACGACGTTGGTGAAGTCGACCGTGCGGCCCTGCCCGTCGGTGAGGCGACCGTCGTCGAGCAGCTGCAGCAACGTGTTGAACACGTCGGGATGCGCTTTCTCGATCTCGTCGAGCAGCACCACCGAATACGGGCGCCGACGGACGGCCTCGGTGAGCTGGCCGCCCTCGTCGTAGCCGACGTAGCCGGGGGGCGCACCGATCAGGCGTGACACGGAGAACTTCTCCATGTACTCGCCCATGTCGATGCGCACCATTGCCTTCTCGTCGTCGAAGAGGAATTCGGCCAGCGCCCGCGCCAGCTCGGTCTTGCCGACGCCGGTCGGGCCGAGGAACATGAACGAACCGATCGGGCGGTTCGGGTCCGACAGCCCGGCGCGGCTGCGCCGGATCGCGTTGGCGACCGACGTGACCGCCTGGTCCTGGCCGATCACCCGCTCGTGGAGCAACTCCTCGAGGTGCACGAGCTTGGACGTCTCGGACTCCATCAGCCGGTTCAGCGGGATGCCCGTGGCTCGGGCGACGACCTCGGCGATGTCCTCGGCGTCGACCTCCTCCTTGAGCATCGCGCCACCCTCCTGGATCGATGCGAGGTGCGCAGTCGCCTCCTCGATGCGACGTTCGAGTTCGGGGATGCGGCCGTAGCGGATCTCGGCGGCAGCGGTGAGGTCGGTCTCGCGCTCGACCCGCGTGCGGAGTTCCTCGAGCTCCTCCTTCAACGAGCGGATCGCATCGATCGCCTGCTTCTCCTGCTCCCAGACCTGCTTCATCTGCGCGACCTGGACGTTCAGCTCGGCCAGTTCCTCGTGCAACGAGTCGAGCCGCTCCTTCGAGGCATCGTCGGTCTCCTTCTCGAGTGCGACCTGTTCGATCTCGAGCTGCAGGATGCGGCGCTGCACGACGTCGATCTCGGTCGGCAGCGAGTCGATCTCGATGCGCAACTTCGACGCAGCCTCGTCCATCAGGTCGATCGCCTTGTCGGGGAGGAACCGGCTCGTGATGTAGCGGTCCGACAGCACGGCGGCGCTGACGAGCGCCGAGTCCTGGATGCGCACGCCGTGATGGACCTCGTAGCGCTCCTTGAGCCCGCGCAGGATCCCGATCGTGTCCTCGACCGAGGGCTCGCCGACGTACACCTGCTGGAACCGCCGCTCGAGTGCCGGGTCCTTCTCGACGTGCTTGCGGTACTCGTCGAGCGTGGTGGCGCCGATCATCCGCAGCTCGCCGCGAGCGAGCATCGGCTTGATCATGTTGCCGGCATCCATCGCACCCTCGGCGCCGCCGGCGCCGACGATCGTGTGCAGCTCGTCGACGAAGGTGATGATCTCGCCCTCGGCGTCGGTGATCTCCTTGAGCACCGCCTTGAGACGCTCCTCGAACTCGCCGCGGTACTTGGCGCCGGCGAGCATCGAGCCGATGTCGAGCGCGATCAGCCGCTTGTTCTTGAGCCCCTCCGGAACGTCACCGTCAGCGATACGCGACGCGAGCCCCTCGACGATGGCGGTCTTGCCGACGCCGGGCTCACCGATCAGGACGGGGTTGTTCTTGCTGCGCCGCGACAGCACCTGGATACAGCGCCGGATCTCCTCGTCGCGTCCGATGACCGGGTCGATCTTGCCGCTCTCGGCCAGTGCAGTCAGGTCCTGGCCGTACTTCTCGAGGGCGGCGAACTTCTCCTCGGGGTTCTGGTCGGTCACCCGGTGCGACCCGCGCACGTCCTTGAGCGCCATCAACAGCTCTTCGGAGCCGACGTCGAGCCGGCTGTTCATCGCGAGCAGCAGATGCTCCACCGAGAGGAAGTCGTCGCGCAGGTCCTTGCGGTACGCCTCGGCGTTCTCGACGACGTTGTTGAGCTCCTTGCCCATCCTCGGCTCGGCACCACCGTAGGCCTTGGGGAGCTTCTGGACCGCCTCGTCGGCTCGATTGCGCACCATCAGCGGCGCCTGGCCCAGCTTGGCGAGCACCGCCGGCACGATCGTGCCGTCCTGGCGCATCATCGCCCCGAGCAGGTGATCGGGCGTCAACTCCGGATTCGACAGCTCCTTGGCCTGGTCGATGGCGGCCGAGAACGCTTCTTGCGTCTTCAGCGTCCATTTCTTCGGGTCGATGGCCATGTCGTCACTCCTCCGCTCGGCGGACATCATCTCTGCTCAACAAACTTGAGCGTCAGTGTATCAAGTTGTTCGATCGGTTCCTCGGAGCGAGGCGATCAGTGCATCGGCTGTGGTTCGGACGTCCTTGTAACCACGGACGTCGTCGGGCAGCGCCGCCAGCGAGTCCGCGAGGCGGTGGGCCACGTCGGGGTCGCCGGCGAGTGCGCCGACCGGGGCGACGTAGGTCCGGATCGTGAACAGGACGCAGTTGGTGGCCGGGAAGCGTCGCAGCGTCTCGCGCTCGACCCGGAGGAACAGCCGATCGGGGCCGGGGTCGACGGGTCGGGGCGCAGCGGTGCCATCAATGGGGGTGTACCAGTCGGGCGTGTCGAGGATCCCCCAGCCGAGGCGCCAGAAGCTTCGCTGGGACGTCAGCCGATCGAAGAACGAGTCGATCGGCGCCTCGAGCTGCTCGTTGAGCTGGGCGACGGGTGCGTGCACGCCCGCCATCGACAGGCCGAGCTTCGAACGAAGATCCCACCGGTTCGGAGCACACACCGACCCACCACCGAAGACGAGCCGGCCGCCACGCTCGACGAGCAGCACCAGATCCTCCGGCACGAGCCGCGCCGCGGCGTCGAGCGGGTGCAGTGCAGGGTCCAGGTCCGCGTGGCGGTACCGCTGCGGCCATCGCTGGCGCAGATGTTCCACGAGCACCGTGGCGACCTCGTGGGACTCCGGTTCGACGTCGTCGAGCACGGCGAAGACCGTGCCGGCGTGGTCGGCGTTCAACGTTGCCTTGGCTGCGATGGCCACGTCGGCGTCGGGTCCCAGCTCGATCCAGTCACGCAGGTCGAGCGGTCGCACCCCGAGACGCCAGCGGAAGCTACCGGCATCGGCAGGCACGGGTCCGTCCATGAACGGCAGGTATCGCGGCCGGCCGTGCTGCTCGATCACCCTGCCCAGCGTACGCGGGAGGATTGAGCTCGCAGAACGGTGGTTACGGCCGAGGTATGAGCGTGGCGCCCGACCCGACGGAGATCTACGAGCGTGCCGAACACGAGGGGCGTCGGCGCCTGTCGATGTCGACGCTCGAGCAGACGACCACGGCGTTCATGGCGGGACTCACGATCGTGTTCGGGATGGCGGCGATGGGCGTCGTGGAGTCGCTCGCCATCCCCCAACTCGGCAGTGAGCTCGCCCGGCTGCTCGGCGCCCTGGGGTTCGCCCTCGGTGTCGTCTTCCTGATCGTCGGGCGGACCGAACTCTTCACGGAGGACTTCTTCGGTCCCGTCGCTTCGGCGATCAGCGACGACCGAGCGGGCCGGTGGGGACTGCTGCTGCGGCTGTGGGCGGTCACACTCGTGTTCAATTTCATCGGCGGTGCGGTGCTGGTGGGCGTTCTTTCGATCGAGGGTGCGCTCCCTGCGGGAGCCCACGATGCATTGGACCACATCGCCGAGGAGATCGCCGGCAAGACCTGGACGGCCACGCTGGCGCGCGCCGTGCTCGCCGGCGCCCTGTTGACGCTGCTGTCGTACATGCTGTCGGCGGTGAACTCGGTGACGTCGAGGATCATGCTCGCCTACGCCGTCGGATTCTTCCTGGCGCTCGGGCCGTTCGATCACGTGGTGGTCTCCGGCCTGCACCTGCTCGTCGGCGTCTGGCTGGAAGCCGATGTCGGGTACGGCGACGTCGTGCGGAACTTCGGGCTCGCCACGACGGGCAACCTGCTCGGCGGGCTGTTCTTGATGACGTTCACCCACACCGCTCAGGTGAAGGGCGCCCGCCAACACGAGTGACAGCTCACTCCGGCTCAGCGGCGACCGACCGGTCACCGGTCTGCGGTGACCAGCACGTCGTCTTCCGATGCGACGCCTGCCATCCTGAACGCCATGGACTCGTCGACTGCTGCCTCGACCGCTCTGCAGATCCCCCTGTCGATTCTGGATCTTGCGATCATCGGGCGTGGTGAGTCCGCGACCGATGCCTTCGCCAACAGCGTCGAGCTGGCCCAGCGCGCCGAAGCGCGCAGGTACCGGAGGGTGTGGTACGCCGAGCACCACAACATGGCGTCGATCGCATCGTCGGCGACGAGCGTGCTGATCGCCCACGTGGCGGCACACACCTCGACGATCCGCCTCGGCGCCGGCGGCGTGATGCTGCCGAATCATTCGCCGCTCGTCATCGCCGAGCAGTTCGGCACGTTGGCCACGCTGCATCCCGGACGTATCGACCTCGGCCTCGGTCGGGCGCCCGGCAGCGACCAGACGACGATGCGGGCGATGCGGCGCGACGCCCACTCGTCCGACCGCTTCCCCGAGGACGTGCTCGAACTCCAGGGCTACCTCAGCGACGAGTCACGCATTCCCGGCGTGGTCGCCGTTCCCGGCGCCGGGACGAACGTGCCGCTGTACATCCTCGGCTCGTCGCTGTTCGGCGCCCGCCTCGCCGCGATGCTCGGACTGCCCTACGCGTTCGCTTCGCACTTTGCGCCGGCGGCGCTGATCGACGCCATCGCGCTGTACCGCCGCGAGTTCCGACCGTCGGCCCAGCTCGCCGAGCCCTACGCGATCGCCGGGGTCAACGTGATCACCGCCGATTCCGACGACGACGCTCAGCAGCAGTGGACGACCGTGCGGCGCTGGCGTGTTGCCAGGTTCGTCGCACCCGGACGTGACCTCACCGACGACGAGGCCGACACGATCCTCGCCTCGCCTCAGGGTCAGCAGATCGCCCAGATGATGCACTACTCCGCAGTCGGCACCCCCGATCGGGTTGCGGCCTACATCGACGAGTTCGGCCGCATCGCCGGCGCTGACGAACTGATCACCGCCCACGCCTCCCCCACGATCGAGCAACGCCTGCGCTCGGTCGACCTCCTCGCCGACGCCATCGACCCCGTCACCGTCTGACGCCCACCCACCGGCGAAACCTGAACTCACCCCGCCAGCCAACCCCCGTTTGCGTACGGATCCAGGTGGGGCGGACCACCGGAAAACGCACGCAAACGTGATGGGGTGACCCGGTCCGGGTCGGGGGCGGGCGGCGGGGGGCGCGACACTGTGGTCACGTCGCCACGCCGACGACGCGAGGAGCAGGGGGACTTGATGACCGAGAACAGCACCACCGACGTCGATGTCGTGATCGTCGGCGCCGGCTTTGCCGGGATGTACGAACTGGTGCGCATGCGCCGGGCCGGGTTCAGCGCGATCGTGCTCGAGGCAGGCGACGACGTCGGCGGCACCTGGTACTGGAACCGGTATCCGGGCGCCCGGTGCGACATCTTGTCGGTCGACTACTCCTACAGCTGGGATCCCGAACTCCAACAGGAGTGGACGTGGTCCGAGCGCTACGCCGCACAACCCGAGATCTTGCGTTACGCCCAGTTCGTCGCCGACAAACACGACCTGCGTCGCGACATGCGTTTCAACACACGGGTCAGCTCCGCCGAATGGGACGACGACACCAGGCACTGGACGGTCCACACCGACAACGGCGACGACGTCCGGGCCAGGTTCTACGTGATGGCCACCGGCTGTCTGTCGATGCCAAAGGTGCCCGACATCGAGGGCGCCGACCGTTTTCACGGTGAGGTGTACTTCACCAGTACCTGGCCACACGACGGCGTCGACTTCACCGGCAAGCGCGTCGCCGTGATCGGCACCGGGTCGTCGGCGGTGCAGTCGATCCCGCTGATCGCCGCCGAAGCCGAACGGTTGACCGTCTTCCAGCGCACCCCCAACTTCTCGATCCCGGCCCGCAACGGTCCGATCTCCGACGAACGCATGGCCGCGTTCCGCGCCGATCCCGAGGCCTACCGGGAGCAGGCACGTCACTCCGCCGCCGGCGTGCCTCGGGAGACGCCGCTGGAGGGCGCGCTGATGGTGTCCGACGAGGAGCGCACGGCGCGCTACGAGGCGATGTGGGTGGCCGGCGAACTGCTCGGCGTGACCGGTACGTTCAACGACACGCTCGCGAACCCGGAGTCGAACGAGACGCTGCGCGAGTTCATCCACGGCAAGATCCGCTCGATCGTCGAGGACCGCGAGGTCGCCGAGGCGCTCTGTCCGACGAACCACTACGTCGGCACCAAACGGGCCTGTCTCGACACGAACTACTACGAGACCTACAACCTGCCCCACGTTCGACTCGTCGACCTCCGCAGGCACCCGATCTCGACGATCACCGAGGCCGGGCTCGACACGGCGGATGAATCGTTCGAGTTCGACGCCATCGTCTTCGCGACCGGTTTCGATGCGATGACCGGCGCCATCGTCGGCGTCGACATCACCGGTCGGGACGGTGTCACACTGAGGGACAAGTGGTCGCACGGGCCGGTCACGTACCTCGGGCTGATGACGTCAGGGTTCCCGAACCTGTTCATGATCACCGGGCCGGGAAGCCCGTCGGTGCTGTCGAACATGATGGTGTCGATCGAGCAACACGTCGACTGGATCGCCGACACGCTCGAACAACTCCGCAACCAGGGTTTCGACACGATCGAGCCGACGGAGCTGGCCGAGACGAAGTGGGGCGAGCACAACAACGAGTTCGCCGGTCTCACGCTGATGCCGACGGCGAACTCCTGGTACATGGGCGTGAACGTTCCCGGCAAACCACAGGTGTTCCTCCCCTATCCGGGCGGTGTCGGCCGATATCGCGCGACATGCGACGAGGTCATCGAGCGCGGCTATCTGGGCTTCGCCCTCGACGGTCCGGCCGGGCGATCGGTCAACGACGGCATCATCCGTGAGCTCAAGCCGGACGTCCAGGTGATGCTCGAGACGATCGCCGAACTGGGCCTCCCGCCGCTCGAGACGATGGGCGTCGACGGCGCCCGCGCCTTCATGGAGGCGTCGGCGGCGATGATGCCACCCGGTCCGGACGTCGGCGAACTGGTCGACGACACGCTGCCCGGAGCCGACGGCACGCCGCTTCGATACCGCCTCTATCGCCCGGCGACCGAGGGCCCGCATCCGATCACGGTGTACTACCACGGTGGTGGCTGGGTGCTCGGCAGTGCGACCTCCGACGATCCGTTGTGTCGCTACCTGTGCGTGCACTCGAACTCGATCGTGGTGTCGGCCGACTACCGCCACGCTCCCGAGGTCCGTTTCCCTGCGGCCGCCGACGACGGCCTCGCCGCGGTGACGTGGATCGCCGATCACGCCGACGAACTCGGCGGTGTACCAGGTCAGCTGGCAGTGGCCGGATGGAGTGCCGGGGCCAACGTGGCGGCGGTGGCCGCACAGCAGGCGAAGGTGGCCGGCGGACCGACGATCTCGGGTCAGGTGTTGCTGTGCCCGGTGACCGACTGCGATCCGACCCGATCCTCCTACGTCGACAACGCCGACGGCTACGGCCTCACCGCCTCGCTGATGGCCTGGTTCTGGGACCAGTACTGCGACGTCGACGACCGCACGGATCCCAGGGCTTCGCCACTTCGAGCCACCGACCTGTCGGGCCTGCCGCCGGCACTGGTGATCACCTGTCAGTTCGATCCTCTGCGCGACGAGGGTGACGCCTATGCCCGTGCCCTGGCCGACGCAGGGGTGTCCGTCGAGCATCTGCAGTGCGCGGGCCAGACGCACACGGCGATCCCCGCCGTCGACGCGATGATGACCTCCGAGTACGCACGGGCGGCGATGGCCGACGCTCTGCGCAACGCCTTCAGCGCATCCGTCGACGCCTGACACGAGCCGTCACTGTTACGCCTGGGGTCTGACCCCTGGCGTAACAGTGTCACAGGCCCTCGGTAGCGTCGACGTGATGTCCACGCTGTCGCGTCACCGGCCTGCGCACGTCGCGCAGGGCACGTGGCGCAGCGGCGCGCTGCACGTGTGGGGCTGGAACGGGCTCGACACGGCGCCGATGGCTTGGCTCTACAGCGGGTTCCGGCACCTCGATGCCGACGGCACCCGCACCGGATGGCACGACACGCCGGTGTCCTACGGGTCGATCGGGCGGTTGAGCCTCGACATCGACGGGCGACCGTCGCTGCACGCCTCGTCGGTACAGCTCGATGCGATGGGCACCGCCGTGTGGTTGTCCGAGTTGCCGGGCGAGCCGTATCTGTCCGATTCGCTGGTCTGGTTCGCCAGGGTCGCCGAACTCGCCCGTCGCACCGTCTCGGCGGGTCGCATCACGCCCGTGATCGTCGACGAGGGTCCGTTCACCGTCGCCCGCTGGAAACCGGTGACGTCGGAGTCGATCGATGCGACCCTCGCTGCGCTGGCCGGCTCGATGCCCCCGATCTGCACCGCCGGTTCGGGGGTCGACGCCACGACCATCTACGTGCAACTCGTCGACGGCATCGCCCGATCGTTCCTGTTCCAGTACGGCTGGAAGCCCGACCTCGGACGCCAGCGCCGTGCCGAGATCCAGGCGCTGCGGGCGACGTTCGGCGCACTCGCCAAGCCCGACCACGTCATCCGCGGCGGCACCGACGACTTCGACGATGCGCTGCGCCAGTTGCGCGACGAACTCGATCGGCACCGGCGCCGACTCGCCGGTGAGCCGGTCGTCGTCCCGCGGATCCGGCTGCTGATCTCCGACGACCCGGGCGACCCGTGGATCGTGCGTTTGGAACTCGTCGACGACAGCGACAGCGCTCGCTGGTGCACCGCCAACGACGTGTGGGACGGCAACGACACCGCGATCGAGGTCGCCAAGAGTGCCCAGCACCTCGACCGGTTGCGTGAGTTGATCGGCGCAACGGTCGACAACGTGAAGGTCGTTCCCGGCCTCGCCGATCTCGCCGTGGAACACGAACCGACGCAGGTCGAGCTCGACCTCGACGTGGCGGAGGACTTCCTCGACATCGCTCCGGTCGAGCTGCAGCGCATGGGCATCGAACTGATCGGGCCCGAACGTCTCATCCGCACGCGGGTGAGCATCAACGGTGAAGCCACCCCCTCGCCTGCGGACGACCGCAAGAAGCAGTTCGGCAAGGAAGCGCTGGTCGAGTGGAAGATGGTGATCGGCGACGAGGAGATCTCCGACGCAGAGATCGCCCGGGCCGAAGAGGTGGGCGCCACGCTCCTGCACACCGGGCACCGTTGGGTCCGTATCGACGCCGACGAGCTGCGCCGCAAGCGCGCCAAGCTGACCGAACTGCAGACGACCAAGGCGACGGTCACGCCGATCGAACTGCTGCGTCTCGCCAACGACGAGACCCTCGGTGCGGGACCCGACCACGCCGCCGACGACGGCTCGGACGAGGGTCTCGGTGCGATCAGCGTGCGCAGCTACGACGGGTCGAGCGACGCCGACTGGGTGCGCAACCTGCTCGCAGGCCTGCCCGACGAGCGCCTCGACGAGACGCACGAAGCACCCGACTTCGTCGGTGAGCTCCGCCACTATCAGCGGCGGGCGCTGTCGTGGCTGCAGTTCCTCGCCAAGTTGGGACTCGGCGGCTGCCTGGCCGACGACATGGGCCTCGGCAAGACCGCCACCACCTTGGCGCATCTGCTCGAACGCCCGGGCCCCCATCTGGTGGTGTGCCCACTCAGCGTCGTGCGCAACTGGAGCGAGGAGGCCGCGCGGTTCACGCCGAAACTCGACGTCACGATCCATCACGGAGCGAACCGTCGCCAGGCCACCGACGACGAGTCGCTGTTCGCTGCGGACCCCGAGCGTCAGCTCGTGATCACCACCTACGGGCTGCTGCCGCGCGACCTCGAGCACCTCGGCGACGTCGACTGGTCGACCGTCGTGCTCGACGAGGCGCAGATGGTCAAGAACCCCAACACGAAGGCGGCGCGGGCAGTTCGCCAGCTGCGCTCCGGCCAGAAGCTCGCACTCACCGGGACCCCGGTCGAGAACCGCCTGAGCGAGCTGTGGTCGATCCTCGATGCCGTCAATCCGGGGCTCCTCGGCGGCCTGCAGAAGTTCCGCGAGCGGTTCGGTACCCCGATCGAACGCCACGCCGACGCCGACGCCGCGGCACGCCTGCGCCACATCACCCAGCCGTTCATCCTGCGGCGCACCAAGGCCGACAAGCGGTTGCTGCCGGACCTGCCCGACAAGATCGAGCAGATCGCCTACGCCAAGCTGACCCGCGAGCAGGCGACGCTGTACCAGCAGGTCGTCGACCAACTCCTCGCCGACGCCGAACAGGCCAAGGGCATGCGTCGCCGCGGGCTCGTGCTCGCCGCGTTGATGCGCCTCAAGCAGATCTGCAACCACCCCGCTCATGCGCTCGGCGACGGATCCAGGCTGGCGGGGCGTTCCGGCAAGCTCACCCGCTTCGACGAACTCGTCACCGAGCTGCTCGACGCCGACGAGCGCGCGCTCGTGTTCACCCAGTTCCGCGAGATGGGCGAACTGCTGCGCACCCACGTCAACGAGCAGTTCCACTTCGACCCGCCGTTCCTGCACGGAGGAGTCAGTCGCACCGGTCGCGACCGGATGGTCGATGCGTTCCAGGACGGGTCGGGCCCCCCGCTGCTGCTCGTGTCGCTCAAGGCCGGCGGCACCGGGTTGAACCTGACCGCCGCCAGCCAGGTCATCCACTACGACCGCTGGTGGAACCCCGCCGTCGAGGACCAGGCAACCGACCGGGCGTGGCGTATCGGCCAGGACCGCACGGTCAACGTCCACAAGCTCGTGTGCGAAGGCACCGTCGAGGAACGCATCGGCGTGATCATCGACGACAAGCGCAAGCTCGCCGAGTCCGTCGTCGGCACGGGCGAGGCGTGGCTGTCGGAGCTGTCCACCGACGAACTGCGCGACCTCGTCATGCTGGAGATGGACGCATGACGAGGCCCCGTAAGCCGTTCGGCGCCAACCATCCGGGCCGGCTCCCCGCCACGATGATGAAGGTGCTGGCCGCAGAGATGAGCGACCCGTCGCGCCTACGTCGGGGCAAGCAGTACGCCAAGGACGGCTCGGTGCTCGACATCGTGATCGATCCGGGCACGGTCACGTGCGAAATTCAGGGGTCACGCTCCACGCCGTACATCGCCGTCGTGGCCGTGCGGCCCGGCGACGGGATGCCGCTTCGCCGCGACGTCACGTATTCCTGCACGTGTCCGGACAACGACAATTGGGACGACTACGCGTGCAAGCACGTCGTCGCCACGATGTTCACGCTCAGCGACGAGTTCCTCCTCGAGCCCGAACTCCTCGACCTCTGGCGCAACCGAGCGTCCGAGCACGACGACGGAGACGGACCCGACGATGACGAGGGCGACGACGTCGGCGGCGGCAACCGGTCCATCGGGGTCGGGTCCGAAAGGAGCGGCAGGCATCTGCGGTTGGTGCGGCCGGCGGAGGACGCACGGCCACAGCGCGAGCCCGCCGAACCACGTCCAGATCCGATAGCGGATCTCCTGCGCATCCCCGCGGGTGCGACGCTTCCCGACATCGATGCGATCGAACGAGCCGAGCCGCACCTGCCCCGGTCGCGCGAGGTCGCCACCGTCTTGCGAGACGCACTGTCGCACCTGCGCATCGACTGGGACTGAGCTGCGCGCGGTGCATGACCAAGCCGCCACGCAACGCGCACGTACACTCGTGCAATGTCTCTGCACGCCGCGCAGGTGGCCGACGCACTGCTGTCGAACGTCGACCAGGTGGTCCGCGGCAAACGCGACGAGATCCGCCTCGCTCTGTGCTGTCTGCTGACCGAGGGGCACCTGCTCCTCGACGACGTGCCCGGCACCGGCAAGACGAGCCTGGCGAAAGCGATCGCCAACTCGATCGCCGGTACCTGGACCCGCGTCCAGTTCACCCCCGATCTCCTGCCGACCGACATCACGGGCGTGATGGTGTTCGACCAACGGACCAGCACGTTCACGTTTCGAGAGGGGCCGGTCTTCACGAACGTGCTGATCGGCGACGAGATCAACCGGGGCAGCCCCAAGACCCAGTCGGCGCTGCTCGAGGTGATGGAGGAACGCCAGGTCACCTCCGACGGCGTGAGCCGATTGGTACCCCGGCCGTTCTTCGTGATCGCCACCCAGAACCCGCGTGACTTCCAGGGCACGTTCCCATTGCCCGACGTGCAGCTCGACCGGTTCGCGATGCGGCTCACACTGGGGTACGTCGATCCGGTGACCGAGGTGTCGATCCTCGAAGGCTTCCACCGCCATCGGGCCGAGGACAACCTCGAGCCGGTCACCGACCCGGCCGAACTCGACCGTGCGATCTCCGAGATCGATGGCGTCAACGTGGCGGGTTCGATCCACGACTACATCGTCCAGATCGCCAACGCCACCCGTCTCCATCGAGATCTGCGCCTCGGCGTGTCGACACGGGGCACGCTCACCGTGCTGCGCGTCGCCCGAGCGTTTGCAGCAACCGACGGCCGCGACTACGTCATCCCCGACGACGTCAAAGCGGTCGCCGCGCCGGTGTTCGCTCATCGCATGGCGCTCACCGCCGAGGCCGAATTGCGAGGTGCGAGGGTCGACACCGTCCTCGCCGACATCATCGACGACATCGCGGTGCCACGTACCCGAGAGACGTGAGGTGCTGACGAAGTCGGGCCTCGGTGCGGTGCTGACCGCCGTGGTGCTGGCGATCGTCGGTTGGTGGTGGAGCTACGAAGAGCTGGTGGTCGCCGCCTTGTCGATCGGTGCCGTGCTGCTGATGGCGATCTGGGTGTCCCAACGCCCGCTGCGCGCCGTGGTGACGCGTCGACTGCAGACCGTGCGGGTACCGCGGGGCGACCCGATCCTCGTGGACTATCGCGTCCGCAACGCCACGCGCTTCCGGTCCGGCCGGGCCACGATCATCGATCGGTGCGACGACGCCGAAATTCGCGTCGACGTCGCGCCGGTCCCCTCGAATCTGGAACACACGGTGACCGGCTCGATCCCCACCCGTCGGCGCGGTGTGTTCGACGTCGGCCCCTTCGAGATCGAACGGATCGATCCCTTCTGGTTGACCGTCGGCCGCCGGCGCGACACCGAACGCAGCTCGGTGATCGTCCATCCCAAGATCTACGACCTCGTCGGCCCCCACGGCGCCGTGCGAGTGGTCGAGAACGAGTCGGTACTGCGACGAGCCACCGCAGACCCGATGTCGGGATTCGTGTCGATGCGCGAGTACGTCGCCGGTGACGACCCACGCATGATCCACTGGCCGACGACGGCACGAACCGGCACGCTGATGGTGCGCGAGCACGTCGAGGTCCGACGACCCGAGTTCACCGTGGTGCTCGACACGGCACCGTCGACGGGCACTCCCGACGATTTCGAGGAGGCGGTCGACGTCGCTGCGACACTCGCCGTGCACGCGATCCGCTCCGGCCTCGACGTCGTCGTGCGCACGACCGACCGTGATCACGCCGGACGTCCGACGCCGCTGGTCACCGACGCATCGGTCCTCGATTTGTTGACGCCGGTCCAGCACTCCGATGAGGAGACGCTGCTGCCGATCGCCGCATTGTTCGCCGGCGGGTTCGACCAGACCTCCGTCGTCTTCGTCACCGGTCCAGCTGGTCCGTCGAGCCGGTTCGCCACGTCCGAGCGCATGTCGGTGGTCCGCATCGGCGACGGTGCGATCGGAGGTCCCGGCATCGTCCTGGCGGCACACGATGCTCGCGAGTTCGTCCGGCACTGGCGGACCTGGGGATGACGACCGTCATCGAACCTCCGGTGATCGATCGGCCGCCGCTCCTCGCGACCACGGCGAGCGACGTCGCACTCGTGCGGCTGCGCATCGTGCTGCTCGCCATCGGGTTCGTCGTCGTCGGTGCGGCGTGCGGTGACATCTTCGACCGCACCGAATGGATGCTCCTGGTCGCACCACTGCCCGCTGCGGCGGCGGCGTTCGTCCTCGTGCGGCGAGCGGCGCTCTGGCGCCTCGGTGGAGCCGTCGCCGCCACACTGCTCGCGGTCGCGGTCACGGTGGCCGTCGCCGGTGGTACCGCCACCGACGTCGTCGGGGCGTTCACGTCGGGATTCCAGGGTCTGCTCTCGACCGAGTGGCCGAGTCCTGCTCGCCCCGAGCTGCTCGGCGCCGTCGCCGCCGCACTCGCCACGACGTGCGCCGTGAGCGCCGAGCTCGCCGGACGCCGACGCTTCCACCTGCTCGGGTTGCTCCCGCTGTTGCTGGCCTACGTCGGTGCAATCGCCCTCAGCGCACCGCACGGGGTCACGTGGCGGTGGTTGATCGGCCTGGCCGCCGTGTCGATCACGTTCGCGCTGCTCCGCAACGACGGCACCCTCGGCGATCGTCTGGTGCTGCTGCGTGGCGAACGTCGCCTCGTCGTGCTCCTCACGGCTGCGATGATCATGGTCGTGCTCGCAGCCCTGCCGGTGTCGCTCGGTGTCCGGGCCGACCCCAGGCGCAATGATCCCGCCGAACAGAGCGCGCCGCTGCTCGACCCGATCGAAGCCACGTTGGCACTGCGGGGCCTCGACCCGCCGATCCAGCTCCACGTCGTGACCGCGACCGGCGGCATGGCACTCCCCACCCGATGGAGGACGGCCGCACTGTCGGCCTATGACGGTCGGCGCTGGTCACCGGTTCTCACCTTGCGCCCGATCGGATCGACCCTGGGTCCGGTCACCGGCCCGACGATCGATGCTGACGTGAGCTTCCTCGACGACAACCTGACCCTGGTGCCACTGCCAGGACCTCCGGTCGCCGTCGATGCCGCCGTCGAGACCGACGCCGACCGGACCGTCGTCAGGCTCGCGCAGCGCCCGTCGCCGGGTGATGTCGTCGGTGTGATCGCCAACGTGGCGCCGGCGGTCAACGCGGCGACCGAGGTCGGCGTCGCCCCCCGGCTGGTCGACGAGAGCACGTCGGGGCTGTCGCAACTCGCCGAGGCACTCGCCGGTGGCGGCGACCCCGTCGAACAGCTCGGCCGACTCGAGTCGACCATGCGCAACGAATTCGTGCTCGACAGCGACGTCCAGGGCGGTGGGCTCGAGCAGGCGCTGATCGACCGCTTCCTGCGCGACACCCAGCGCGGCACCAGCGAGCAGTTCGCCACCTCGTTCGTGCTGCTCGCACGCTCACTGGGCATCGAGGCGCGCGTCGCCACCGGATTCCTTGCCGGCGAGGACGGCGCCAGCACCGCCGCCCCGGGTGAACCACTGGCGTTGACCTCGGCGGATGCGCAGGTCTGGGCCGAAGTCCAGCTCGGCGACGGCACCTGGGTCGCCTACGACCCGGTTCCCGACGAGGAGATCGACGACGGGCCGCCGCCACCGCCCGAACCCCAGGTCCAGGCTCCTGCGGCACCGCAGCCCCCGATCGCACCACCGCCCGAATCCGACACGGAGACACCGAACGAGGACGAGCAGGCCGACACCGTCGACGACAGTGCACTGTCGACGGTGCTGCTCTGGGCGGTCCGCGGATCGGTGGGGCTGACGTTGGTCGTGCTGCCGTTCGCGATCGCCGCCGGCCTGATCGTCGCGGTGAAGTATCGGCGACGCAAACGGCGCCTCAGCGCACGTGATCCAGCCGAGCGGATCCGCGGCGCCTGGGCATCTGCCACCGACGCGCTCGTCGATGCCGGTCTCAGCATCGGGGTGTCGGCCACCGACTCGGAGATCGTGGCGGTCGGCGCGCCCTACGCTCCCGACGCCTCCCCACAGCTGCGACGGTTGGCGACGATGTCCGGCGCGGCCACGTTCGGTACGCCTCGCCATCCCGACAGCCTCGCCGAGGACGCCGTGTCCTGTCTCGGTTCGGTGGAGCAAGCCGTCGTGTCGGTACGCACACGCTGGCAGCGCCTGCGTTGGCGACTGAGCCTGCGCTCGCTGCGCCCGGCGACACGCTCGCCGCTCACCGACTGAGCAGTCGCGCACCGCTCACGGCGGCGTCACGGCGGCGTCGTGGTGGTCGTCGTCGTGTTGCTGTTGGGTGTCTGCGGCGACGCGGTGATCGTGAGCGTCGCGGGAGCCGACGTCGCATCGCCGTCGGTGACCTGGTAGCTGACCGCAAAGGTTCCCGGCCTCGACGTCAGAATCGAGAGCTGGAGCCCGTTGCGGCCGGCGACGACACCGTTCGGGTCGGAGAACGATGCGTCGACGATCGTCGGAGGTGGACCGTCCGGATCGCTGGCTTGCAGGTCGACGAGCGCAGAGGTGCCGACGGTCACCGAGATCGACTGGTCGATCGCCACCGGTGGTTGGTTGGAGCGGGGCCCGAGGACGGTGACGGTCGCCGACGCCGACTCCGCGCCCTCGGCGTCGCGAATGCGATAGGTGAAGGTGGCATCGCCCACACCATCGCCCGGGTCGACCGCGACCGTGCGCCCGTTCGGCTGCAGCGCGACGCTGCCGGTTCCACCGCCCGAGAACGTCAGTGTTCCGGGCACCAGTTCGCTCACGACGAGTACTCCCGCCGAGTCGACGTCGGCGTCGTTGGCGACGAGGTCGACGGTGCGCGGCGCCCCATCGGTCACGTCGACCGTGTCCGCATTGGCCACCGGTGCTCTGTTCTGCACGGTCACGACGACGTCGACGACGGTGGCCAGCCCACCGGGGTCTGCGACCGTCGCCGTGAAGCTGACGGCGCCGAGCGCGGTGCCGGTCGTGGGACTGATCACCAGACGATCGGACTCGGTGGACACCCATGGTGGCGCACCGGCGATCGAGGTGATCGTCAGCGCCTCGGCATCCGTCGCGAGGTCGGTGACGGGGACCACGACGGGCTCGGCACGGAAGACGTCGATCGACCGTGCCGCACCGACCGGCTCCTGGTTGACGTCGATCGTCACCCGGCCACCGGCTCGCAGGCGGCACGAATTGACGACGGAGTAGGTGATGAGCACATTGCCGTTCTCGCCCTCGGGCGGGGTGTACAGGCCGCCGACGAACTCCGGTGGCCCGGTGACGTCGACGATCGTCCCGTTCGATGCCAGCGCACCGAGGTCGACGGCGATCGGCTGGCGGTAACCGGTCTGGAGGAACGCGTCGTTGGCGACCGGCGACGACGCTGCGCACGGCTGCACGTCGATGCGGAGTGTCGCTCTGTCCGTGAGCTCGCCGTCGCTCAGCTCGTAGGTGATCGCAGCGGTCCCCGACGCCCCCGGTGTGGCCGTGAAGCTGATCGATCTGTCGGCGTTCAACGCCGTCGAGCCCAGCGACGAGTCCGCCCTCGACACGATCGACACCGTCAGCGGGTCGCCGTCGGGATCGCTGTCGTTGAACAGCACGGGCACCGTCACCGAACCACCGTTGACGACCGACGTGGTGTCGTCACGCGCATCCGGGGCCCGGTTCAGTGGCTCCTGCACCGTCAACACGATGCTCGACGTCGCCGTGAGACCGCCGCCGTCGCGGATCGTGTAGGTGGCGATCACCTCGCCGACGAAGTCGGCGGGCGGCGAGATCGTGACCACCGACCCGGTCAGCGCCACCGTCGCATCGCCGGAGACCCTCGTCGCCGACACGACCGACAGCCCGCCCGCTGTCTCGTCGGGATCGCTGTCGTTGGCGAGCACAGCGAACTGCTGAGGCGTCACCGGGCCGAAGATCGTCAACGAGTCCGGTACGGCGATCGGCGCCTGGTTCGCTCGCTCGGTGATCGTCACCCGCAGCCGGCCCGTCGACACCGCGCCCTCGGCGTCGGCGACCTGGTAGTTGATCGTGGCGTTGCCGATCACGTCGCCGGCGACGAACGTGATGATGCGGCCTGTCCGGCTCGCCGTGCCGATCACGGGGGCGGTCGAGGACACCAGCTCGAGCTCGGCATTCGTGCCGTCGGGATCGACGTCGTTGTCGAGCACGTCGATCGATGCGGTGGTGCCGACTTCGAGAACCAGCGAGTCGAGGTTGGCCTCTGGCGAACGGTTGGTGATCACCGGCTTGCGGACCGACACGATGATCGAGGCCGATGCCGTGGATCTGCGGGCGTTGGTCACCTCGTAGGTACACCGGAAGGCACCGGACAGTCCAGTGGGTGGGTCGTAGCGGACCTGGCCGTCCGCCGTGACGGTCGCACTGCCGCCGCCCGGACAGCCGGGGCGGCCGGCGAGCTTCGGACGGCCACCGGACGGGTCGCCGTCGTTGCGCAGGACGTCGATGGTCACCGGCACGTCGACGTAGGTGAACGTCGAGTCGTCGCGCGCGTACGGTGGGTCCGCCAAGGGCTCCGGCAGGACGGTGATCGTCACGTCGCCGACCACCTCGTGGCCGTAACCGTCGCTGACGGTGTAGCTGAACCGAGCGGTCGCCTGGCCCTCTTCGTCGACCAGGGGCGCAGGTGAGAACTGGATGTGCTCGCGGTCGAACACGGTCACCTGTCCACTGTCGTCGTCGGGCTGCGTGACCGAGACCACCGTCAGCGGGTCACCGTCGGGATCGACGTCGTTGGCGGTGACCTCCACGATCGCCGTCTCGCCGACCACGACCTTGTCGTTGTCCGCCGCGACCACAGGCGGGCGGTTCGGCTCGACGTCGTCGATCACACTGACCAGGACGGAACCGCGAACGACATGGCCGTTGCCGTCGTCGATCGAGTACATGAACGGAACCAGCGACGCTGCCCCTGCGCGGGCGATGACCGCCAGCTGCTCGCCCTCGACGGCCACCTCCAGGCCGGCGGGCAGGGGCTCGACCGCCGACAGCGTCAGTGGGTCGCCGTCCGGGTCGGCATCGTTGACCAACACCGGTATCCGAGTCGGGACATCGCGCCGCAGACGCACGGCGTCGGGCCGTGTCACCGGCGGTCGGTTGGGATCACCGGTGCGAGCGACCTCGACGCGGACCTCGACATCCTCGCCCACCGCTTCGAAGGCATCGATCGGTCGGTACGTGAAGGCAGCGGTGCCTTCGAACCCCTCGGCCGGAACGAACCGCAGTGCCGGGAGCCCCGACGCTCCCACGACCTCGCTCACGTCACCGACCGTCGTCTCGGGAGGTGAGAAACCACCGAGTCGCAGCGCATCGCGCTCCGGGTCGACGTCGTTGAGCAGGACGTCGACGATGACGGGAACACCCGGTCCGGTCTCTGCGGTGTCGGCCACCCCGACGGGGGGCTTGTTCGTCGAGCCGGGGGGAAGCAGGTCGACGATCACCTGTGCCGACGCGGTGGTGCCGTCGCCGTCGACGATCGTGTACTCGAACCTGTCGACGCCGACATACCCGGGCTCGGGGGTGTACACCACGGTCGTCGCCGTACCGATGTCGACCGATCCGTGACCGGGTGCGCCGACCGACGACACCGCCACCGCCTCGCCGTCGGGGTCGTAGTCGTTCAGGGTCACCTGCACCGGCACGGAGGCGCCCGATCGTGCGGTGACCAGATCGTCCACGGCCTCCGGTGGGTCGTCGATGCCGTTGTCGTCGGGTTCCCTGACGTCAGGTGCCTGGGCGGCGCCGTCGTCGGCGCCTGGCGTCCCCTGGCCGGGTTCGCCCGATTCCACCATGTCGCCGTCGTCGCCGATCACCAAGATGCCCGGTGCACTCTTGTCGACCGCCTTGATACCCCAGGGGTTCACACCCCACACGAAGTCGCCGGTCACCTCGTCCACCCAGACGAGATCGACGGTGGACGTGACCGCCAAGGTGGCATCAGGTGCGACCGACGCCATCACGTCGGCGATGTCACCCGTGCGTGGATCGAATCGTACGATCGAGCTCGGAGCACGTCTGACGACGGCGGCGGCCTCGCCGGCGATCGCGAGCAGGTCACCGCCGTCGAGATCGAGTCCGGGGACCGTCGTCTGCTCGTCCACACCGCTCGTCGACACGCACCACAGGTCGTCGTTCGCCCCGACCCAGCCACACTCGGCCGGCGGACCGGCGACCTGCACCAGGATCTCGCTGGGGTCGGCGTCGGTGTCGAGTGGCTGCCATGCACCGTCGCCGAGACGGGCTCGTCGGCCCGAGACGTCGACGACGAGCGGCTCGTTGCCCACGAGCGACAACAGCGCCTCCCCGTCGAGGCCCAGCCGAGTGGGTTGCGCATCGCGCGACGTCGTCCGGAACAGATCGCCGTCGACCAGCGACCAGATCGAGCCGTCAGGGGCGACCTGGGTGATCGTGCCGCCCTCCACCGGGAAACTGATCTGTTCCTCGTCAGCGGGGACCACGTCGGCCACGCCGTCGTCGGGATTGACGACGACCAGGCCGGCTTGTCCGACACCGGACAACGCACGCCCGGCACCCAGCGCAGTCAGGCCGAACGGCGTCCCCAGCCGGAGTTCGACGGAGTCGATCGCGCGCGCCTCGCCGGTTGCGTCGTTGAGCAGGAATGCTCCGGGGCGCCCCTCGGCCACCGACAGTTGGGCGCCCGGCGTGCCGGCATCGAGACTCGCCAACGCGCGTCCGCCGTAGCCGTCGACGAGCACGACGCGACCGCTCTCCTGGTGCACGAACCACGCCGTTGCCCGAGCCGATGCGGCGTCGACCGCCGGCAGCCCGTCGGAGCGCACGACGACGATCACGGCGAACAGCGTCAACAGCGTCGCAGCGATGGCGGCGACGGCTTGGCGCCAGGTGACAGTCGACAGGGTCACGGAATCCTCAACAGTAGGGCGAGCGGCAGAAACTCACGCTTGGTCATCGGCACGTCACGCTCAGAACTCAAGAGATTGTCCAGAAACTTCCGTGGACCACACCGAGCGAGACGTCGCCCGGCACCCGTCCGGTTCCGTAGTGTGCTTCTCGATGGACATCGTCGTGCGCACGCCCCACGGTGACGCCGACGTGTCGATCGCGTCACAGACGCCGACGACCACCGTGGGTGACGTCGTCGCCGCCGTGACCGGTCAGGCGGTTCCCCGCCTCGTCCTGGTCGACGGGAGTCCCGTCGATGCGAACGCAGCGCTCGACGACGTGGCGCTGCTGATGGGCTCGGTCGTCACGTCGCAGGCTCCGGTTCCATCGGGTGTCGCCACTGCGGACGTCGACCTCGTCCAGATCGCAGGACACGGCGCTGGGCGCGTGTCGACGCTCGGGCCGGGCCGGTACCGGATCGGGCCGGGACGCCGATCGGCAGCCGATGAACTCGCCGCGGCACCGGTCGAGCGGGCGGTGTTCGAGCTCGTGATCGAGCGAAGTGGTGCGTCGGCGGAGGTCACCGTGGTGCCCGAGGCTCCGGGCGTGGCGATCGACGGCGACGAACTCGACGGCGCGAGACGGTGGCACAGCGGGACGCTGACGATCGGCTCGCGAGCGTTCCAACTCGACGTGCCGGTTCGCTCCGACCGGGTGCGCCCCCAGTCGACACCCGATCCGGACGGCATGGTCGCGTTCAGCCGCCCTCCTCGACGGATGCCCGTCCCGGCTCGACGGCCCGTCGTCGACGCGATCCGCGATGCCACGGTCACTGCGCCGGCGCTGTGGGAACGACGTCCGGGTCAGCCGGATGCGTTCACGCTGCCGATCGGTGTACGCACCGACGACACCGCCACCGTCGACATCGACCTCGCCTCGAACCAGGCGGTTGCGATCAGCGGGTCCGAACGGTTCCGTGGCGGCCTGGTGCGCAGCCTCGTCGTCGAGGCGGTCACCGTGCACGGTCCCGCAGACCTCGACGTGGTGGTGCTGACCCGCCCGGATCGTCTCGCACAGTGGGACTGGGCCAAGTGGCTGGTGCATCTGCGAGTCGACGGCACGCCGGCGATCTGGAGTTCGCGCCACGACATCGCTCGATGGACCGACGCCATCGAGCGAGGAGCCGTCGGAGCGACGGCGGACCTGGCTCCACACCTCACGATGGTGATCCTCGACGACCCCGGCCTGTGGGGTCACCCTGATTCGCCGATCCGTTCGATCGTGTCGGGCCCACCCGACAGTGTGCGGTTGATCGCACTGTGCGACGACCGGTCGCGCCCGCCAGCAGTCTGCAGCCTCCTGCTGGCCGAACGCGACGACGGACTCGCACGAGTCCACTCGTTCGCCCGCCCCGGCCACGACGAAACCATCCGCCCAGCACTCACCGAACCCGACGTCGCCGGTCGCGTCGCACGCGCACTGGCTCCACTCATCGATGTCGAACTCACTCCTCGGTCGGCCAAGACGAACTCCGCAGACCGCGTCGAGTTGTCCGAGTTGATCCACGCCGCCGACGCCGACGCCGTGCTGTCGCGCTGGGCCGCGCGCAATGCTCCGGCGACCGCAGTGCTCGGACGGCGCGGCGACGAACTCGTCGACGTGCCGACCGATGGCGACGTGACCGTCGTGGTCGGACCGTCGATGGGCGACGCCTTCGACGTGGCCGCGACCTCACTCATCGCGCAGTGCGTCGAGTGCTCGCCGGACGCCCTGTGGATCGCACCGCTCCCGTTCGAGCCCAGCGCGAGGGCCGAACTGTTGTGGCGACTGCCGCACGCAACTGCGCACCACGACTTCGATGCGGTGATCGAACCTCGACGCCTGCTGGCGCGCCTACGAGCGGTACTGGCCCATCCTCACGGTCCCGCGCGCATCGTGCTGGTCGCCGATGCCGCTCGCTCTGCGGCGACTGCGTCGGGCGATCGGTGGCTCGAAGCGCTCGCCGACGGGGTACGCACGGTCAGCGGACTGGCGATCGTGGTGGTCACCGACCATCCGGACGTGGCGAACTTCGCCGCCGACACGGTCGTGCACGTCGAACGGCGTCACGACGTGCCGGGCACCACACGCCGCGTCGCTCACACCGCGACCGCCGACGGGTCGTTCGACGAGATCTTCACACCGCTGCAACCGTCCGCAGCGACCGCCGTCGATCTGGACCTGCGTCCCTTCGTGGTCGGGCGGGCTCTCACGCCGCTCGAACGGCGTATCGAGCAACTCAGGGCACAGACGGCGAACGCGCCCCACCCGGCGTTCGACACGGTGGCGACGGTGCTCATCGAGGCAGCAGCACGGCGCGAGGTCGACCCGGCGCCCGGTGTTCCCGGCGGGCGGACGGTGGTGCCGCCACCGATGCCCACCCGCGTCGAACTCGGTCAGCTCTTCGACGATGCGCCGGGCGACGGCGTGCCGATCGGCCTCGTCGACGACCCGACCAGCGCAGGTCTCCGCGTTCAGTGGTGGCAGCCCGGGAGCGGATCGATGCTCGTCTTCGGCTCCCGGCGATCGGGGATGGAGCAGGTGCTCGCCACGATTCTCCTCGGCACGATCGACCGGTTCTCTGCGTCCGATGTCCGCCTGGTCGTGGTCGAAGGGTCAGCAGCACGACGTCGCGCCCTCGCCGGCGTCGACCGGCCGATGCGTGTCGTCGCCCCGGATCGGCCCGAGGAGGTGGCCGGCGCATTCGACGAGATCGCCGCCGAAGTCGACCGCGGTCCAACGATCGATCCGTCCACCCGCCCCGCCGGGCCGCGCCTGGTGGTGCTGATCGGCGACCTCGTGCACCTGCGGCGCCGATACGCGGGGCACCCGGCCGGTCCTCGGATCGACGAGGTGCTCACGCGGGCGGCGGCAGCCGGATCGGGCGTGGACGTGATCGCGGGGGTGGCCGATCTGACTGCGGCCGGCCCCTTTGCGACGGAGGTGTCGAAGTCGCTGGTCGGCGCATCGTCCGATGCACGAGAGCTGGCGACGCTCGGCGTCGAGCAACCCAGCGAACTCGACGGCATCGCCGGCCGCTGCCGGTCGTTCCCCGGCGACGAGCTCGTGCAGGTCGCTCTGGCCGACACCACGATCGAGGTCCTCCTCGCGCGCCGATCGATCGGCGACAGGACGTGAGCGCAATCGGGCCGGCACGCGGCGACGGTGTCGGGATCGAGGTGACGTACGGCATCATTCGAGGTGTCCGCCTCGCTTCGACGCAGCCCGATCGCCTCGTCGCAGCGGGCGAGGTCGCGGTGCCGGATCGGCTCGACGATCGTGCGATCGTCGACGCGTTCGTGCGCCTTCGGGCCGAACTCGGTGACCCCTCGGTCCCGACACGATTGGCGCTGTTCCCGCCGGGCAGCACGCTCAGCAGGCTCGACGCGACCGGCCTCGTCGGCAACGACCTCAACGCCCTGCGCACGAGGCTGGCCACGACCAGGACCGCGTCATCGAGCGTGCTGGTCGACGACGGTCCGCGGCGGTGGCTCGTCGGCGTGTCCTGGGACGACGCCGAGGTCCGCCGGGTCGAGGAACTCGCGGAGCGCGCCGGGTTCGTCGATGTCGCCGTCGACCCCAGCCCGCTCGCGCTCGCGCGGGTGCTCGAACGGGACATCACCCACGTGCGCCGCAGTGCGGCCACCGGTCACAATTTCGGTGCGATCACCTCCGAGGGCGTCGTCGTCGCCGCCGCTGCCCTCGATTCGACGGGCCGGATGAGCCCGGCGCTCGCGTGCAGTGACGCCGCAATCTCGGTCGGGTGGTTCGACGATGTCGACGAGCCACACGAGCTCGTGGCCGAACTCGAACGGCTGCTCGAGGAGGCGCCGCCGGTCGAGTGCCGCGTGCGGCTCGCCGACGTGCGGTACGCCGCATTTCCTCCGCATGACCTGCGGGCGCCCGAACGCCAGTGCGTCGCCCTGGGAGCGGCGCTGGGCGCGGCCGGGCTCGCCGGACGCCTTCGTCCCGTCGACATGCTCCTCCCCGTGGTGACCACGACGAGCGAGTTCGAACGGCCGTGGGCGATCGAGCGGGTGTCGAACCTTCCCCGAGTGCAGTCGCCGACGACGATCGGTCCGACCAAACGGTTCGTCGCCCGGCTGCTGCCGCGTCGGCGCTGAACCACGTCGCGACGACGCCGACCGGGCGGTCAATCGTCGAAGATCGACGGGCGCTGGCCGAACACTGCAACCGCTTGGCGCAGCGGCACCAGATCCCCGCCGCGGCGGCGTCCCTCGGCCGCCGCGATCGCATGCTTGGCGATCGTGCGGGCCTGCTCGACCTCGGCACGCAGCCGGGCGTTCTCGATCTCGAGATGCATCACCCGCCGAATTCCCTCGAGGTTCATGCCCTCGTCGGTGAGTTCGGAGATGCGCTTCAAGATGGCGATGTCGGCATCGCTGTAACGACGGTTGCCACCCTCGGTTCGCGCCGGGGTGACCAGACCCCGACGTTCGTAGATACGCAGCGTCTGGGGGTGCATCCCGGCGAGCTCCGCCGCCACCGAGATCACGTACACCGCCCGGGTGTTGGATCGTTCGTTCTCGGATGTGTTCATGCCAGTGAACTCCTCGGATTCACCGTAGTCGCCGCTGCCAGCTGCTCGATTGCTGCGCGTTGTGCGTCGGTCAGGTCGGTCGGGACGTGCACGTTGACGGTCACGATCAGGTCACCGGTGTGCTTGGCCGTCTGGATGCCCTTGCCGCGCACCCGGTGCCGGCTGCCGGTCTGTGTGCCCGGCTTGAGTCGCAAGGTGACGCGCGGTCCCTCGAGGGTGGGCACGTCGATGTCGCCGCCGAGCGCAGCCTCGGCCACCGTGACGGGGACCGACACGGTCAGGTTGTCGCCGCTGCGCCCGAAGAGAGGGTGCGGCGTCACCTTGAGCTCGACGAGCAGGTCGCCCGCGGGCCCACCGTTGCGCCCGGGCCCCCCTCGCCCCTTGAGGCGGATGGTCTGGCCGTCCTTCACACCGGCGGGGATGCGCGTCTTGACCTCCCGCTGGCGCTTCTCCTCGCCGGTGCCATGACAGGTCGGGCACGGGTCCTCGATGCGGGTTCCCTGTCCGCCACACACCCGACACGGCGACGAGAACGAGAACATCCCCTGGTTGTCGTCGACCACACCGCGACCGCCGCACGCCGAGCAGACGACGGGTGACGTACCCGGTCTCGCTCCCGATCCGTGACACGTCGAACACTGGGCGTCGGCGGTGAGGTACAGCGTGGTGGTGATGCCGTGGACGGCGTCCTTGAAGTCGACGGTGAGCTGGGCGGTGATGTCTGCGCCACGGCGCGGACCGACGCCCGACGCAGCTCCGGAACGACCGCGACCGGGAGCGCCGCGTCCGAACATCGAGCCGAACAGATCGCCGAGCCCACCGGCGCCGCCCATGTCCTCGACGTTGAAGGAGAACCCGCCGGGGCCACCGCCGCGTCCACCCATCCCCGACATCGGTCCCATGGCGCGGACTTCGTCGTACTCCTTGCGTTTGGCGTCGTCGCCGAGCACGTCGTAGGCAGCGGCGACGTCCTTGAACTTCTCCTCGGCCGCTGCGTCACCAGGGTTCTTGTCGGGGTGCAGGTCGCGGGCGAGCTTGCGATAGGCCTTGGTGATCTCCTTGGCCGTCGCGCTCTTGTCGACGCCGAGCGCCCGGTAGTAGTCCTTCTCGAACCATTCACGTTGTGCTGCCATGGAACCTCACCTCCTCTCGCTGACCACGCCAGGGGTCAGACCCCGGGCGTGATCGCTCAGTCCTTCGTCTTGACCATGGCGGCGCGCAGCACCTTGCCCTTCCAGGTGTAGCCGCTGCGCAGCACCTCGGCCACGATCGGTTCGCCGCCATCGCCCGGCTCGTGCGCCACCGCCTCGGCGAGTTCGGGGTCGAACGGTTGATTCTCGAGATCCAACGTCTCGAGACCGTGCTTCTTCAACTCGACCAGCATCTGATTGAGCAGCGGGCCGACCTCGTCGGGGTGGCGCACGAACGCCGCTTCGGCGGCATCGAGCACCGGCAGCAGCGCCTCGGCGAGCCGACCCGAAGCACGATCGGCCTCGGCGAGCGACTGCGCCGCCATCCGTTTGCGGTAGTTGTCGAAGTCGGCCTGAATGCGTTGGGCCATGCCCTTGAACTCCTCGCGCTCGGCGAGCAGCGCCGGCACGTCGACGTCGGAGTAATCGATGTCGCTGACGATCGCCTCGAAGTCGTCGTCGTCGGTCTCACCGGTGGGCCGACGGATCGAGTCGGTGATGTCGTCGACTTCGCTCGCCCGTTCGGGCTCGTCGTCGGCGACGGGCTCACCGGTCGGTGCCGTGGCACCGTCGGGGAACTCCGCCTCGACGTCGTGATCGCGATCGCGGGGCTCGGGCGGGTCGACCATGTCGCCGTCCATCGCCGGGTCAGCCCTTCTCGTCGTCGTCGACGATCTCCGCATCGACGATGTCGTCGTCGTTCACCGCACCGGCGCCCGATTCCTGGCCGGAGGCGGACGTGCCCTCGGCAGCCGAGTCGCGCGCTGCCGCTTCGTAGAGCTTCTGGCTGAAGGCCTGGCTCGCCGACATCAGCGTGTCGGTCGCCGACTTGATCGCGTCGGTGTCATTGCCCTCCATCGCCTTCTTCAGGTCGGCGAGGGGCTGCTCGACCGCCTCCTTCTCGTCGGCGGAGACCTTGTCACCCTGCTCGCGCAACACCTTCTCGGTCTGGTACACGATCGAGTCGGCGTTGTTGCGGACCTCGGCCTCTTCGCGACGCTTGCGGTCGTCCTCGGCGTGCGCCTCGGCATCCTTGATCATCTGGTCGATGTCGTTCTTGTCGAGCGTGGACTGCCCGGTGATCGTCATCGACTGCTCCTTGTTCGTCGCACGGTCCTTCGCCGAGACGTGCACGATGCCGTTGGCGTCGATGTCGAACGTGACCTCGATCTGCGGCACGCCGCGAGGTGCGGGCGGCAGATCGACGAGCTGGAACTTGCCGAGCGTCTTGTTGTAGCTGGCCATTTCGCGCTCGCCCTGGATCACGTGGATCTCGACCGACGGCTGGCTGTCTTCTGCCGTGGTGAACACCTCGGTGCGCTTGGTGGGGATCGTGGTGTTGCGCTCGATCAACTTGGTCATCACGCCGCCCTTGGTCTCGATGCCGAGGCTCAGCGGGGTCACATCGAGCAGCAGCACGTCCTTGACGTCGCCGCGCAACACGCCGGCTTGGACGGCGGCGCCGATCGCGACCACCTCGTCGGGGTTGACCGTCTTGTTCGGTTCCTTGCCGGTGAGGTTCTGGACGAGGTCGGTGACCGCCGGCATGCGGGTGGAGCCGCCGACGAGGATCACGTGGTGGAGGTCGCCCTTGGAGACGCCGGCGTCCTTCAGTGCCTGCTCGAACGGGATCCGGCAGCGCTCCATCAGGTCGGACGTCATCTCCTGGAACTTCGATCGTGACAGCGACTCGTCGAGGTGCAGTGGACCGTCCGCGGTGGCGGTGATGAACGGCAGGTTGATCTGGGTCTGCTGCACCTGGCTGAGTTCGATCTTCGCCTTCTCGGCGGCTTCCTTCAGACGCTGCGCGGCCATCCGGTCGTTGCTCAGGTCGACACCGTGGGCCGACTTGAACTGCTGGACGAGCCAGTCGATGATGCGCTGGTCCCAGTCGTCGCCGCCGAGATTGGTGTCACCGTGAGTCGACTTGACCTCGAACACGCCGTCGCCGATCTCGAGCACCGACACGTCGAAGGTGCCGCCGCCGAGGTCGAACACGAGGATCGTCTCGTCCTCGGACCCCTTGTCGAGGCCGTAGGCCAGCGCCGCAGCGGTGGGCTCGTTGATGATGCGGAGGACTTCGAGGCCCGCGATGGTGCCGGCTTCCTTGGTGGCGGTGCGCTGGGCGTCGTCGAAGTACGCGGGCACCGTGATCACCGCCTGGTTCACCGTGTCGCCCAGATACGCCTCGGCATCGCGCTTGAGCTTCATCAACGTGCGAGCGGAGATCTCCTGGGGGGTGTAGGTCTTGCCGTCGACGTCGTCGGACTTCCAACTCTCGCCCATGTGGCGCTTGATCGAGCGGAACGTCCGGTCCGGGTTGGTGATCGCCTGGCGCTTGGCGACCTCGCCGACGAGTACCTCGCCGGACTTGGAGAATGCGACGACCGACGGCGTCGTGCGGGCACCTTCGGAGTTGGGGATGACGACGGGTTCGCCACCTTCGAGCACGGCGACCACCGAGTTGGTGGTTCCGAGGTCGATGCCGACTGCCTTGGCCATGGTGTTGCTCCTCTGCTGAATGCGCTGAATTTGCTGTGGATTGTGGGGGAACGGTCTGTGGTTCGGTACCCAACGATACGGAGCATTCAGTCCCGTCGCAACACCCGAGTGAGATTAGTTGAGTCGATATGACTCAACTTGTCGACCGGGCGGTGTGGCATTCCCGGCGCGGAACGCCGCCGTCAGTCGGCCGCCAGGAACTCGGGGCCGAACGAGTGCGGCAGGAGTTCGGCGACGGTGGTCGACCATGCAGCGCCGGAACCCGCGACCGAGTGGACCGCGACGTCGGGGCCGGCGAACTCACGGATGCGCTGGCGGCATCCTCCGCAGGGCGTGCCGGGCTCGTCGCCATCGGTCACGACGACGATCTCGGTGATCGACCGCTCACCGGCGGCGACCATCGCCGCAATCGCTCCCGCCTCGGCACACGAACCCAACGGATACGCGGCGTTCTCGACGTTGCAGCCGACGATCACCGCACCGGACCCGGTGCGGATCGCCGCACCCACGCGGTAGTGCGAGTACGGGCAGTAGGCCTGGAGATGGACCTGGCGGGCCGCCGCCAGCAGTTCCGGATCGGGCTCGTTCATGTCGCCATGCTCCCACGCCGACACGGCGCAGCCCCATCCCTCAGCGATGAGCGAACAGCCGGTATCGGGTCCGTTCGCTCATCACCGCACGAATCGGCCCGGCAGCGATGAGCGAAAAGCCGGCATCCGGTCGGTTCACTCATCGCAGGCGGGGGTGGTCAGCGAGGGAACCCGTCGGGATGCGTGCGCTGCCACGACCAGTGATCGGCACACATGTCGTCGATCGTGCGCACGGCGCGCCAGCCGAGTTCGCGCTCGGCCTTCGACACGTCGGCATACGACACCGGCTGGTCGCCCGCACGACGCCCGACGATGCGGCGTGCGATCGGGTGCCCGACCACGCGCTCGGCAGCATCGATCATCTCGAGCACCGACGTCCCCCGCCCGGTGCCGAGGTTCCACGCGTGCACGCCCGGTCCCTCGGCGAGACGTCGGAGCGCGGCCACGTGCCCGTTGGCGAGATCGACGACGTGGATGTAGTCACGGACACACGTGCCGTCGGGCGTGTCGTAGTCGTCGCCGAACACCGACAGCTCCGCGAGCTTGCCGACCGCGACCTGCATGACGAACGGCATCAGGTTGTTCGGAACGCCGGCCGGATCCTCGCCGATGCGGCCGCTCTCGTGAGCGCCGACCGGGTTGAAGTACCGCAGCAGGCCGACGGCCAGGTCCGCGTCGGCAGCGCCCGCCGTCGTGAGGATCCGCTCGATCATCGCCTTGGTGTCGCCGTACGGATTCGTCGGACCGATCGACGCGTCCTCGCGCAGCGGCATCGCGGCGCCAGGGCTGTACACGGTCGCCGATGACGAGAACACGAGGCACTTCACGCCGTGCGCCGCCATCGTCTCGGCCAGCGTCAGCGTGGTGCCCAGGTTCACGCGGAAGTACCGCAACGGCTCGGACACCGATTCACCGACGGCCTTGAGCCCGGCGAAATGGATCACGCCGTCGATCGCGTGCTCGACGAAGACCGCCTCGAGCGCCGCCCGGTCGGCGACGTCGATTGCGTGGAACGCGATCGAGCGGCCGGCGATCGCTGCCGCCTCGGTGATCGCATGTTCGGATCCGTTCGAGAGGTCGTCGACGACGACGACGTCGTGACCCGCCTCGAGCAGTGCGACGCAGGTGTGACTGCCGATGTAGCCCGCGCCTCCGGTGACCAGGATCGTCTTCATCTGCTCCATTGGATCACACGGCGTCCGACCGACCTCCAATTCCGGAGAGTCGGTACAGCAGGCCGGTCAACGACAGACCGTCACGGATGCGCCCGGCACGGATCTCCGGGTCAGAGACCGAGGACGAGCGGGACGACGATCGGGGTGACGATCAAGGTGACCAGGCTCAAGGGCGCGCCGACGGCGGTGAAATCGCGAAACTTGTAGCCGCCGAGGCCGTACACCATCAGGTTGGTCTGATAGCCGATCGGCGACAGGAAGGAACACGACGCACCGATCAGCACGACGATCGCCATCGAGCGGGGATCGAGCCCGCCCTCGGCGGCAGTTGCGAGGGCCACCGGCAGCATCAGCGCTGCTGCGGCGTTGTTCGACAGCAGTTCGGTGAGGATCATCGTCGCCACCAACACGGCCACCAGCCGGCCGGTGTCGCCGAACGGGTCGCCAACGTCGCCGAGCACGGTGGCGACCTCGGTGGCGAGACCGCTGACCGCAACGGCCGTGCCCAGGCTGATCGACATGGCGATCGTGAGCACCACGTTGAGGTTCACGGCGCGCCGCGCTTCGGCGACGCTGATCACCCGCACGGCGATCAATGCGACGGCGGCAACGAGCGATGCCTCCATCAGGTCGAGTGCGCCGGTGACCACTGCGGCGATCATCGCGACGATCGCCGCGATCACCACACCGGCACGCTGCCGACGCACGGGTGGCGGCGCATCGAGCGAGGCGATCACGCTGAAGTCGCCGTGACCGCGCCACTGGCGTTCGAACTCCGGGGTCGCGAGCACGAGCAGGACGTCGCCGGGTCGCAGCACGACCGAACCGAGCTTGCCGGGGAGGTCGTCGTCGTGGCGCCGAATCGCGAGCACCGCTGCGTCGTAGCGGGCACGGAAACCTGCCTGACGCAACGTGGCGCCCGCCAACTCCGAGCGCTCCGACACGACCGCTTCGAACAGTCCGGCGTCCGGACGGTCGCCGGCACCCACGAGATGGTTGTCCTCGGCGCTCGACAGGCCGCGGATCTCGAGCAGGTCGACCACGTCGACGACATCACCGGCGAAGTAGCAGACGTCACCCCCACCGAGCACCGTGCCCGGACGGGCCGGCACGACGGTCCCGGCCCGCTCGACACCGGCGAGGAACACGCCGTGCAGATGGCGCAGGCCGGCGGCGTCGACCGTCCGACCGACGAGCGCGCCGCCGACGTCGACGCGCATCGCGATGGTGTACGGCTGCATGGCGACGACATCGCCAGGTGCCGGCCCGCGGCGGTTGCGCAACAGTCGCGGCGCCGTCAGCACGAGCACTGCGATCCCGACGACGGCGACGGGGAGCCCGACGCCGGTGATCTCGAAGACGCCCAGGGGGTCGCCGCCCTCGGCGACGAGCAGATCGGAGACGACGAGGTTCGTCGACGTGCCGATCACGGTGACGACACCGCCGAACACGGCGGCGTACGACAGCGGGATCAGGTACGGCGACGCCGACACGCCCGAACGACGACACCAGGTGACGACGCGGGGCGCCGCCAGCGCAACCAACGGCGTGTTCGGCAGCACCGCCGACAGCGCACCGCTCGCCACAGCCAACCGTCCCAGCCGGGCCCGGCTCCGACGGGAATCGCTCGACCCGGTGCGCTCCGGCGAGCCCGCCAGCACCCGGTCGATCAGCGGCGACAGCGCACCGGTGACGGTCGCTGCCCCGGCGAGGACGTACAACGCAGCGATCGTGACCGGAGCCGACGACGACAGCCCTGACAGTGCTTCTCGCTGATCGACGACGTCGGCGAGCAGGAGCACACCGACCGCTGCTCCCATCGCAGCGGCGGTCGGCAGACGGTCGAACGCCAGCACACCGAACGCGGCGATCAGCACCGCCAACGTGATCCACGCATCGGGGGTCATGGTGTCCGGCTCACGATGCAGGGTTCACGATGACGACGTGAGCGTCAGCTGCACCGAGTCCGAACCGGCCCGCTGATGCCGGACGGTCACCGTGACCGTCGTCCCCGCACCGGCGCGCACGAGCCAGGAACAGCTCGCACGATCCGGAGTGCCGCCCGTGCTGCCCGAGAACCGCACCGCCGACGACCCGGCGAGCTGACCGAGGGTTCGGCGCCCTGCGCCGTCGAGCACCTCGATCGCTCCCTCGATGTCGGCGTGAATCGGACGTACGAGACCCTCTGCGGCCGCCCTCGAACTGACGGTGGTCGGCAGCCAGCCGGTGTTGGCCACGCCGACCATCACGCGCCACGTGTCGTCGCCGACCGGCTCGGCACGAGCGTGGCGGATCTCGACGCAGGGAGCGGCGAGTGCCTGGGCGACGGCGAAGTCGGCGTGACGGTCGACCTCGGCGAGCAGCAGGTCCGGAGGCGGATTGGTCCACGACGACAGGCCGTTCCAGCCGCCGAGTTCGATCGGGCCCAGTTGCGGGTGCTCGAACGGGTACCAGTCGACGAACCCCCGGCTGCGTTCGTCGGACGAGTGCTCGTCGAGCCATCGCAGCACGGCGAGACGCTCGGCGTCGGTGGGGCCGGTGTACCAGAAGTGCGGTGACTGCTTCTCGCCGGTGGCGGCGTGCACGACGTCCCAGAACTCCGTCGTCCACCCGAACACACCGAGATGCTCGTAGGCCCAGTCGTCGGAGGCCCCGCTCATCGTCTCGGAGGTGTCCCAGGTGAAGTCTTCGTACACCGAGTGCGACGGGTACCCGGTGAGCTCGGTGCCGATCGCCGCGAGTTGCTTCCACGTCCAGACGTCGCCGGGTGGCAGTTTGGAGTCGGGCAGCGTCGACGACGGCCGAAGCAGCACACCGCCGCTGGTGTGGAAGGCGTTGAACCCGCACACGTTCGGCCGAGCGACGATGGCGCGCACGAGTGCATCGATCTCCGGCTCGGACAGTGGATGATCGCCGGAGCCGGGGACCTTCGCTCCCCATCCGGCGGGGAAGTTGCGATTGAGGTCGAGGCCTTCGGGCCGCGGTGGCGACGGCACGTCGAAGCCGTCGAAATCCTCGATCGTGCCCTCGTCGAGGACGCGGAACCGCATCACGTCGGCGTCGACGCCGCCGACCGGTACGGGCACGAGCAAGCGCGCATCGTCGGGATGCACGATCCACGGTCCGTCCGGATCCGCGAAGCGCATCTGGAGGATCCGACCGTCGCCGTCGACGTCCTCCTCGTGCAGCCCGGGCCACCGGTGCGCATCAGCCAGCGGCCACGGACGCACGCTCGACCGCCGGAAGCGCGGGCGGTCCGCGAGCGCCCACTCGGCACCGTCGGGGTTGACGCGAGGGACGACGTAGAACGTCCGGCTACGCAACGCCCGGGTGATCGTGTCGTCGACCAGGTGGCCGTCGACGAGCCGCCCGAGCAGTCGACACGCAGCGACCGTCGCCGTGAGCTCGACCGCATGGATGCTGGCATCGACCCAGTGCGCGGGCTTGGTGTCGTGCGGTCCCGTTGCGGCGTCGGTCACCGTGACGAGCAGGAGGTCGCGCCCTTCGAACGACCGGCCGTAGGACTCGACGCTCACGAGATCGGGATGCGCCGCCGCGAGTTGGCGAATCCACTCGGCCAGCTCCGCATACCGGAGGAAACGGTCGAAGCGGTAGTCGTCGAGCAGTGCGGTCACGCCGGAAGACTACGTTCGCGTCACATGACCCGAGACGACGTCGTCACGCTGCCGGACGGTCGGACGCTTGCGTACACGACGATCGGAGCGCCCGACGGGCGAGCCGTCTGCTACCAGCACGGAGCACCGGGAGGTCGCCTCGAGCTGGTCGGACTCGACGACGCCTTCACCCGCGAAGGCGTCCGTGTGGTGACCGCCGACCGCCCCGGTTACGGCGGCTCGACGCCGTTTGCCCGTCGCACCACCGCTGCCTGGGCCCACGACGTCACCGCCCTTGCGGATCACCTCGGCCTCGATCGCTTCGCGGTGATCGGGCTGTCGTCGGGTGGTCCCTACGCCGTCGCATGCGCTGCACTGCTCGGCGACCGGGTCGTCGGGGCGGTGATCGCCGCCGGGAACACCGACATGAGCTGGGCCGGCGCACGCGACGGCTACCTCGACTCCGAGCTGGCGATCATGGTGCTGGACGGCCCCGACGACGCCGTCGCCCGATGCATCGAGCACTACGGCGAGGACGGGTCGCACTTCTTCGAGGGCGAGCTCGATCTCGGGCCGACCGACAACGCCTGGCTGTCGGTCGAGTCGAACGCCGCCGCCCTGTTGGCCGCGATGGGCGAGGCGTTCCGTCAGGGCGTGGTCGGCTACGCCCACGACATCTGGGTGCAGGGTCGCCCCTGGTCGTTCGACATGTCCACGATCTCGTGCCCGGTGATCGTCGCCCACGGCGAGGACGACCACCTCGTGCCGCTCGCCCACAGCCGTCACACCGCCTCGATGATCCCCGGTGCGCAGCTGCGCATCATCCCCGGTGTCGGTCATCTCGGTCTCGTCGACGAGTTCCCGAGGCTCGCGACCGAGATCCTGGGCGGTGTCTGAGGTCGGCCGCACGCACGGGCCTGTCGCCGCGCTCGTCGCCCGACCTACGATCGGAGCCATGACCGGAACGCTCGTCATCCTCCGTCACGGCCAGTCCGAGTGGAACCTCGCCAACCTCTTCACCGGGTGGCACGACGTGCCGCTCACCGAACTGGGCCGAACCGAGGCCGTCGAGGCGGGTCGTACGATGGCTGGCGCCGGCGTTCGATTCGACACCTCGCACACATCGTTGCAGACCCGCGCCGTCGTCACCCAGAACCTCGCGCTCGAGGTGATGGATCAGGCGTGGCTGCCGGTGGCACGCAACTGGCGGCTCAACGAACGCCACTACGGAGCGCTGCAGGGCCTCGACAAGAAGCAGACCGCCGAGCGCCACGGCGCCGACCAGGTCCATGCATGGCGGCGCGGCTACGACACACCGCCGCCGCCGGTGGAGCTCGACAGCCCCGAGCACCCCGCCAACGACCCGCGCTACGCGCATCTCCCGCCGGACGTGCTCCCGGCGAGCGAGTGCCTGAAGGACGTCGTCGATCGGGTGCTGCCCTACTGGTACGACCAGATCGCGCCCCAGCTGCTCGACGGCCTGAACGTCCTGGTGACCGCACACGGCAACTCGTTGCGCGCTCTGCTCAAGCACCTCGAAGACGTCAGCGACGCCGACATCGCCGGCGTCAACATCCCGACCGGGGCGCCGCGCCAGTACCGCTTCGACGAGCGGTTGCGGGTGGTGTCGGCCGAGTATCTCGGCGACGCCGAGGCCGTCGCAGCAGCAGCGGCAGCGGTCGCCGCGCAGGCCGGCGGCAGCCACTGAACGGCCACATCGCCTCCACTGCTCATCGGAGGTGACACAACCGCCTAAGGTTCCGACCATGGCGAGCAAGAAACAACATCTGGACACGCTCCGCGGCGTCGCACTCTTCAGCGGGTGCAACAACAAGGAGCTCGAGAAGGTTGCCAGAGCGAGCGACGAGATCCGCATGACCGCGGGCACGTTGATCGTCGATCAGGGCCAGACGGGGCGAGAAGCGTTCGTCGTGGTCGAGGGTGAGATCGACATCAAGCGCAACGGTCGCAAGGTGGCCACGCTCGGGCCCGGGTCCGTCGTCGGCGAGTTGTCGCTGCTCGACCACGGCCCACGCACGGCCACGGCGATCTGCAGCACCGACTGCACGCTGCTCGTGATCGACCAACGCCGATTCCTCGGCGTGATCGACCAGGTGCCGGCGATCTCGCACAAGCTGCTCACCAGCCTCGCCGCACGCATTCGCGATCTCGACCGCCAGTACTTCGGCTGACCAGGTGACGCGGTGCCCGGCACCGCGTCACCCTGCGTCACCACGTCGGCAGCGGACATGACCGTTCGCAGCGTCAACGACTAGCGTTGCCGCCGTCATGAGCAGCGAACCCGACACCACCGCGTCCCGCGGGCCGAAGCCGCCCGCCCGCGTCAAGCCCCACCAGCTCGCCCTGGTGCTCGGCATCGCGATGGGCATCTTCATCGTCATCTCCGGCATCCTCCCGCAGATCACCGGGTGGGAGAACGAGAACGCTGTCCACCGCACCGTGTTCGTCAACATCCCGGGCCCGATCCAGATCGCCTTCTACACCGTCATCCCGGTGATGGTCATCTGGGGGGCGTTCATGTTCGCCAACCGGATGAAGAACTGGGAGCGCGGCACGCCGGCCCAACGCCACACGACGAAGAAGAACGCAGCGCAGCGCTTGAAGAACTTCCGCGCCGGCGCCTACATGCAGACACTGCTGCGCGACGCCGGTGCAGGCCTGATGCACTCGATGATCTACTTCGGGTTCCTCGTGCTGCTCGGCGTGACGACCGTGCTCGAGATCGATCACCAGCTCCCCGAATCGCTCAAGTTCCTCCACGGCAACACGTACCGCGCCTACGCCATGGTCGGCGACGCCGCCGGCGTGGTGTTCCTCGGAGGCATCGTGTGGGCCATCGTGCGCCGCTACGTGCAGCGCCCGTACCGCATCCGCATCAAGTCGAAGCCCGAACACGCAGCGATCCTCGCCACCTTCTTCACCGTCGGCGTCACCGGGTTCGGCGCCGAGATGTTCCGCATCGCCGAGCAGGGCATGCCCGACTACGAACGCTGGTCGTTCATCGGCTACCCGCTCGCCACGCTCGTCGACGGCTGGTCGGCCGACACGCTCAGCACGTGGCACCAGTGGTGGTGGATCGTCCACGTCGCCAGCTTCGTCGCCTTCCTGGCGCTCCTGCCGTTGACGATGCTGCGACACATCTTCACGTCGCCGCTCAACATGTATCTCTCCGACAAGGAGCGCCCCAAGGGAGCGATGCGCCCGATGCCCAATCTCGAGGAGACCGAACTCGAGAGCTTCGGCGCGTCGACCGTCGAGGACTTCACGTGGAAGCAGCTGCTCGATCTCGACGCCTGCACGATGTGCGGGCGTTGCACCAGCGTGTGCCCCGCCCATGCGACCGGCAAGCCGCTCGATCCCCGCGAGATCGTGCTGAAGTCGGGCGAGGTCATGGCTGCCACGGGTTCACCGGTCGTGTCGCCGCCGCTCGGCACCGATCCCGAGATCACGGTCAGCGCCAACTCGCTGTTCGAGCGCATCACGCCCGAGGAGATCTGGGCATGCACGACGTGCAAGGCCTGTGACGAGATCTGCCCGGTCAACATCGAGATCACCGACAAGATCTTCGACATGCGGCGCTACCTGTCGCTGATGGAGTCGAACTTCCCGACGGAGCTGGGCAACGCCTACCGGGCGATGGAGAACCAGATGAACCCGTGGGGCATGAACCAGGGTGAGCGTGGCGACTGGGCCGACGGCGTCGACGGCGTCACCATCGTCGATCCCGGTGAGGCGTTGACGTCGGAGTACCTGTACTGGGTGGGCTGCGCCGGTTCGTTCGACGACAAGAACAAGAAGGTCACCCAGGCCATGGCGGGGCTGCTGCGACGGGCGGGCATCGACGTGTCGATCCTCGGTCCGTCGGAGATGTGCACCGGCGATCCGGCACGCCGCTCGGGCAACGAGTACCTGTTCCAGATGCTCGCCCAGCCGAACGTCGAGATGCTCAACGGCATGGGGGTCAAGAAGATCATCACCCAGTGCCCGCACTGCTTCAACACACTGCTCAACGAGTACCCGCAGGTCGGCGGAAACTACGAGGTGATCCACCACACCCAACTGCTCGAGCAGCTGATCGAATCGGGCAAGCTCGACGTGCGCGACGCGACGCTCGAGGAGCGCATCACCTACCACGACTCGTGCTACCTCGGTCGCCACAACGACGTGTACCTCGCACCACGCAAGGTGGTGGCGTCGATCAAGGGGGTCGAAGTGGTCGAGATGCCGCGCAACGGCACCAAGGGCATGTGCTGCGGTGCCGGTGGCGCCCGCATGTGGATGGAGGAGAACGTCGGCACGAAGGTCAACGACGAACGCGCTGCCGAGGCGATCTCCACCGGCGCCAGCCGGGTCGTGACCGCCTGCCCGTTCTGCTACATCATGCTCGACGACGGCGTGAAGGGTGCCGGCGTGGAGGAGGAGCAGGTGCGCGTCGCCGACATCTCCATCCACCTGCTCGAGGCCATCCAGGCCGGCGAAGCCAAGCGTCACCATCCCGACGCCCCCCTCGGCACCTCGAGCGCCGCGACCGTCACAGCCGAGACGCCCGACACCGCCGTCACTGCGGCGACGCCCGTCCCCGGCGAGTGACGACGCCAGAGCCGGCTTCTCTCCGTTTGCGTGAGGTTTCCGGTGGGGCGGCCCACCGGAATCCGCGCACGAACGTGGTGTTTTGCCGCCTCGAGGCGGTGACGGCGTTCAGGAGCGCAACGAGACCGAGCGGACGTCGGCGCCGAATTCGGCGTCGAGGCGTTCGATCAGCCGTGCGATCACATCGTCGTCGGGGCGAGTCCAGAACTGGACCGCCAACTCGATCGTGTCGTCGTGCCCCTCACCGAGCTGCATCGACTGGATCGACGTGGTGGCGATTTCGTGGATGCGCACGAGCACCGCTGCGCCGACGGCGGAATTCCGAACGATCACCAACAGGCTGCGCGGCGGATGCGCCCGTCGGTCGATCCAGTCCGACAGCGGCTTGAGCAATGCCAACGCCACGAGCGCGAGGACGGTCGCCGCCAGCGCCCCGATCCAGAATCCCACGCCGGCCGCCAGGCCCACGGCGGCCGCCGTCCACAGCGACGTCGCGGTCGTGATGCCCCGCACCGCACCGGCATGCTTCAAGATGACGCCACCGCCGATGAAGCCGACGCCGGCGGCGACGTACGACGCGATGCGGGTCACGTCGACGCGGGAGTTGGTGGCGGAGTCGGTGATGAAGGCGTCGAACGCTCCCACCGACACCACCCCGAACAGTGCGGCGCCGAGCGCGAGCAGGAGGTGGGTGCGGAAACCGGCGTCCTGCCCCGCCGATTCGCGTTCGAGTCCCACGACGGCGCCGAGCACCGCAGCCAACGACAACCGCCCCACGATCTCGTACCACTGGAGGTCGGCCTGGATTGCCGCGAACATGGCAGGGGGATATCCCGGATCGTCGCAGTCCATACCTCGTTCGGGTGACGGCATCGCCCGTCAGCCGCCCCGGAAGTCCAGGCGTTGGCGGCGATCGTCGCCGGCCGCGAGCGCGTGGCGTTCGACGCCGATGCGCGTGCGCAGCACCATCGCGTTCGCGATCGTGGCCCACGTCGCGCTGCGCCAGGCGCCGAGCGCCAGCGGCAACGCAGCGATCTCGACGACCACGGCGACGTAGTTCGGGTGCTCGAGATGGCGGTACGGACCGCGCGACACCTGCGCCTCGCCGGGCGGGACGAGCACCCGGGTGGTCCAGCGATCGCCCAGCGATGCGATCGCCCAGTAGCGAAGCGGCTGCACGGCAACGAACGATGCGAGTGCGATCGCACTGACCGACCGCGGCACCGCACCGGGGCGTCGCGCCTCGCACAATGTCGTGGCGAGCCAACCGGCGTGCAGTGCCACCATCGCCGGATAGTGCGATCGGCCGTACTCGATGGCTCCTCGTCGACGCAGGCGTCGCTCGTTGCGCCTCGACCAGGCGAGTTCGCCGAGCCGCTGGACGGCGACGGTCGCGACGGCACCGATGACGAGTCTGCTTCGTCGAGACGAGCTCGTGCGACTCACCACCGCAGCACCACGTGCTCGGCCGCGAAACCGGGTCCCATCGCCGACACCAGGGCGAGATCGCCCACCGACGGTCCGTCACCGGTGCCCTGCTGGGCGGCATCGATGGCCGAGCGGAGGACGAACAGCGCTGTCGGCGCCGACATGTTCCCGTGGGTGCGCAACACCTCGCGCGACCAGCACAACCGGTGGCGACCGGCGGGTAGCACGTCGGCGTAGGCGTCGAGTACCTTGGCACCGCCGGGGTGCAAGAGGTAGTGGTCGAGGTCGTTCACGTCGACACCCGCGCGCTCGCAGACAGCGGCGACGCTCTCGGCGAACCGCCGACGAACGAGCTGCGGCACGCTGCGCGAGAGCACCACCTGCAGGCCGCTGTCAGTGACGTCGAAGCCCATCACGTCAGTGGTGTCCGGCCACAGCACCGAACTCTCGGCAACGATCCTCGGGGCCACGCCACCATCGCGACCGTCCACCTCGTCACCGCCGACGACCACCGCCGCGGCACCGTCGGCGAACAAGCTCGTCGACACGAAGTTGGTCTTCGACCAGTCGGCACCCTGGAACGTGAGCCCACACAGCTCGGTGGCCACGAGCAGCACCGCCCGGCCGGGTTCTGCGCGGGCGTGGGAGGCAGCACGTGCCAACCCGCCGACGCCACCGGCGCAGCCGTGTCCGAAGGTCGCGTCGCGGCGCACATCGCCGGTGCATCCGAGCGCCAGTGCCAGCCGCGCATCCAGCGAAGGCGTCGCCAGGCCGGTCGTCGACACGAACAGCACGGTGCCGATGTCGGCGATGTCGACGCCGGAGTGTTCGAGTGCCCGTTGCGCCGCCGTGATCGACAGCGACAGGGCGTGGCGAATGTACAGATCGTTGCGTTCAGCGAAGCCGTGCGGCTCGTCGAACCAGGTGGCCGGCACGCAGAAGTGGCGTTGCTCGACGCCGGCATGGTCGAACACGGGCAGCAATCGTTCGATGTCGCGATGGTGGCGGCCGAACATGCGAGCGGCGAAAGCGCACGCCTCGGCCTGGCTGACCGAGTGTTCCGGCACCGCCGTGCCGACGCCCAGTATCCGTGGCTCATCGGCGAGGGCCGTCATCGGGAATCCGCCTCGGGAGTCGCACAGGTGTTGCGGAACACGAAGTCCGAGCGCCGCTTGCGTTGGCGGCTCGACCAGTCGATCGGCGGCCGGGTGCCGGGCTCGTCGGCGTAGCCGACGCGGTACAGCGCCATCAGTTCGAGGTCGGCTGGCACCTCGAGCAGGGTGATCAGGCGATCCCATTGCGCCGGCACTTCCATCGGGAACGAGATGAACTGGATTCCCATGCCCAGCTCGGTCGTGGTCAGCCACAGGTTCTCGACGGCGGCACCCAGGCCGAAGACCGAGTAGAAGCCGGACAGCTCGCCGGGGCGGTACTCCTGCTTGTCGAGGAGTGCAGCGATCACCAGCGGTGCACCGCCGACGAGCTTCCGGTTCGCCTCGGCGAGCGTGCCGGGCACGCCGAGGCGGTTCATCACCTTCGTCGCTGCGTCGCTGAACACGAGCCGGCGGAACGGTCGCAGGCTGCGGGGCAGCTGGTCGAACAAGATGCCGTCGCGACGCTCGTCCATCTCGCTGTCGGAGAAGCGGAAGTACCGGCGGTAGCGCATGAAGAACTCACCCGCCTCGAACACCTGACGCATGCTCTGGGCACTGACGTCGGCGATCTGTCGGATCGTGGCGGGGTCGTCGATCAGGACGAACCGCCAAGGTTGGCTGTTGAAGTGCGAGGGGGCCATTCCCGCCGCCTCCACGAGGCGATGCTGGTGTTCGAGCGACACCGGGCGATCCGAAACCGGTCCGTTGGTCGTCCGACGGCTCCGCACCACGTCGAGGAACTCCATGGGTCCGCTACCTACCCCGGTTGCTCGACCGGCAACCTCCGCCAGCGCATCAGCGCTGGCCCGCCTCCGCTTCGAGCTCGAAGCGGGTGGGAAGAGCGTCACGCATGATCTCGCCCGTCCACGCCAGCGCCGGCGCCACCTTGGCAGCCTCGTCACTGCTGGGCATCGCCGTGCGCAGCGGACGCATCGATCTCGCGGGGCGCCGCTGGCCGCACCATGCGCTCTATGCCGCCTCGCTCGCCACGGCCACCGGCGCAACGCTGGTCGAAGCGGCCGCCGGGCGCCGGACATGGCGAGTCGCGGCGGGCACGCTCGGCGTCCTGGCCGTGCTGCCTGCCACCCGAGGTGGCTCAACCGCTCACATTGCGGTAGCCCTCGCCGCATCGGCGTTCTACGCCGTCGGCACGATGTCCGCCACCAAGGTGAACGCAGCCCGGTCGCCTGATTTCCGTGAGCGCACATCGCCATCCGGGACGTAGTCGCTCACACAAATCCCGGTCGCCTGATTTCCGTGAGCGCACATCGCCATCCGGGACGTAGTCGCTCACACAAATCCCGGTCGCCGGTCAGGGCAGGTGGTGGCTCACTGGCCCGGCGATTCGCCGGCGGCGATGCGGCGCAGGTCGAGGGTGACTTCCAGCACGCCGTCGGCCACGCCGTGTTCACGGGCGACCTCTCGCAGGGGGCGCCCGCTCGCCGCTGCTTGCTTCACGATCTCGGTCGCAGCGTCGTAGCCGATCGCCGGATTCAGCGCGGTGGCGGTCGCCAGCGTCAGTTCGGCCAGGTCGAGGCAACGCTCTTCGTTCGCTTCGATGCCATCGACGCACCGCTCGGCCAGCAGGCGGGTGCTCGACGCCAGCAGATCGATCGACTGCAGGAGATTGCGCGCCATCACCGGGATCATCACGTTGAGTTCGAAGTTGCCCTGCATCCCCGCAACCGTCACCGTCGTGTCGTTGCCGATCACCTGGGCGCACACCTGCAGGACCGCTTCGGGAATCACGGGGTTGACCTTGCCCGGCATGATCGACGAGCCCTTCTGCAGCTCGGGCAGGCGGATCTCGCCGAGACCGGCCCGAGGACCGCTGGACATCCAGCGAAGGTCGTTGCACACCTTGGTGAGCGCGACGGCGACGACCTTCAACGAACCGGAGGTCGCAACGAGCGCATCACGCGACGCCTGTGCTGCGAAGTGGTCGTCCGGGGCCTGGATCATCGATCCCGCGTCGGCGCGCATCACGAGGGCGAGGCGTCGGCGCGCCTGTGCCGCGAAGTCGAGATGGGTGTTGAGCCCATTGCCCACTGCGGTACCGCCGAGCGGGATGCGCCCGAGCCACGGCAGCGTCGAGCGCACCCCGTCGCTCGCCGACCGCACCTGGGCCGCATGGCCGGCGAATTCCTGTCCGAGCGTCACCGGCACGGCGTCCATCAGGTGTGTCCTGCCCGCTTTGACCACGTCGGCGAATGCGACGGCGCGATCACCGAGCGATCCGGCCAGGCGATCGAGCGCGGGCAGCAGATCGGCCACCGCTGCATCCAGGGCGGCGAGGTGCACCGCCGACGGGAACACGTCGTTCGAACTCTGTCCGAGATTGACGTGGTCGTTGGGGTGAGCACGCCCATCGGTCAAGCGAACTGATCACCTCGTTGACGTTCATGTTCGACGACGTGCCCGAACCGGTCTGGAAGACGTCGACGGGGAACTGGCGGTCGTGGTCTCCTGCTGCGATCGAGTCGGCAGCGGCCACGATCGCCGATGCGAGCTCGTCGTCGAGCAGGCCCAACTCGACGTTGGCTCGAGCGGCCGCAGATTTGATCCGAGCCAGCCAGTGCACCACCGCCACGGGGATCCCCTCACCCGAGATCGGGAAGTTCGCCACGGCCTTGTCGGTCTCCGGACCCCAGAGTGCACGTTCGTCGGTCATGGTCGATGAGCTTCCCACCGAACGACCAGGCAAACGTCGCGCCGGCACACCGGCCCCCACCGATGAGCGAACCGACCAGATACCGGCGTTCGGCTCATCGCATCGCACCGCCTGCCCCCACCGATGAGCGAACCGACCAGATACCGGCGTTCGGCTCATCGCTGGGTCATCGGCGGCGCCAGCGGGTCCAGCGGCCCGGGGTCTCCGACGATGAGCGTTCGCGACCGCCGGGCACGGCGGCGTGCTCGGTGTAGACCTCGTCGTGGATGCGCCCACCGTAGGGCGCCTCGTCGGCGTCGCTGCCGGGCCACACGACCATCTGCGGGAACGCGATCGTGATGTCCTCGGCGGCGAAGGCCTGATGGATCGCCAGCATGGCGTCGTGTCGGGCGGCGAGTTCTGCGGGCACGTCGCTCGCATGCCAGTAGTACACGCCGAGATCGATGCTCGACGTGCCGAACCGGCAGAGTCCCACGAACGGTGGTGGCTCATCGGCGATCCGGGCCACGCGAACCAGCGCATCACCGATGACGTCAGCGGCACGGGCGAGATCGGTGTCGTAGGCGACGCCGACGGTGAGTCGGCTGCGGCGCAACGGCTCGGTCGTGAGCGTCACGATCGGGTCCTTCAGCACCTTGGAGTTCGGCACACGGATCCACGTCCCGTCGAGGCCGCGCAGCACGACGGTGCGCGAGTCGATGTCCTTCACCACGCCGACCTGCTCGTCGAGTTCGACCGTGTCGCCGATGGTGAACGGCCGACGTGACTGCAGGATCAGTGCACCGAAGAAGTTCTCCACCACGCCCTGCAACGCCAAGGCGAGCACCAACCCGCCGAGCCCGAGCGCTCCGAGCAACGGACCGATCCGGACACCGAGCCCGCCGAGCGCATAGATCAATCCGACGAGCACGACGACGTAGCCGATCGTCCGGGCGATCAGCAGGGCGGCGAACCCGGGGCCGAGCGCACGCTCGGCGACCGATCGGGCGACCCGGTTGGCGACCACCGCCACGACGATCGTGACGACGACGACGATCCCCGCCGTCGCCCAATCGGTACCGCTGAGCGAGTCGTCGACCAGCTCGTCGAAGTCGACCGGTACCGGATCGACCTGTTCGGCCAGCGCCGAGACGACCCTCGGCACCGCGGAGAGGACCCTCGGCACCAGCGTGAGCGTCAGCGCGTCACTCATCGGCCGTGTCCGGTGGCGTGCGGACGCCTCCGCCGGGCGTCACTTCGCGTTCACCGGTGAGCGCCGCACGGAAACTCGGCGTGGCCTGCAGGGCGATGATCTCCGCCGGCATCTCGATGCCCGACCGATCGAGCGCCCGCTTCACCTCACGGATGGCCGCATCCTTGGTGGTCAGCGACTGGAGGCGATGGGCATCGGTCCAGAAGTACACGGTGATGTCGACCGTCGACACGCCGAGTTCGGTGACGATCGCGAGCGGTGCTGGCACGGATCGCACGGAGTCGATGTGCACGAGCGCCTGCTGGATCACCTCGATCGCCTCGGTGGGGTCGTTCTCGTAGGCGATGCCGACCACGAATTCGAGGCGGTGATCCTCGTCGTGGGTGTGGACGTTGATCACGTTCTTGTACACGTCACGATTCGGGATCACGACGAGCTCGCCGTCATACGTGGTGATCTTCGTCTCCCTGATCGTGATGCCCCGCACCGTGCCCGAGCACCCCATCACGGTGATCTGGTCGCCGGCTCGGAAGGGCTGACGGAACAGCAGCAGGATGCCCGACAGCGTGTTCTCCAGAATGTCCTGGAACGCGAAGCCGACGGCGACGGAGAAGAATCCGAGACCGGCGAGCAGATCGACCGGTTTCACCGACGGAAACGTGACGGCGATCGCGATCAGGATCACGATGAAGACGAAGATCCACGAAGCGATCCGGCTCATCACGTTGGCGAAGCTCGCCGTCTGGGTCTTCGAGAATCGGCGGTGCAACAACCAGCGCAGGCCACGCGACAACACCCAGCCGACGAAGATGATCCCCAGTGCGACGCCGACGCGCGGCGCTGCGTCGACCGTCTGCTGCCAGAGCGACTTGGCCGACTGCGAGATCTCCTCCTCGGGCGGCGGCGCCGCCGCGAACAGCTCGGCGATCCGAACCCCCGGCAACGCGAGCGGGCTCACGCCGGAGGGGGTCGATGGTCACCACCGAGCTGATCCGGATCCATCGTCTCCGCATCAGGACCGGCTGGACGGTCGGCGGTCTCGTACAGCCGCTCTGAGGTGGTGACCGTGCCGGGCTCCGAGTGCTTTGCCGCCTTCTCGGGGTTCTGCCGGTTGAAGAGGAACCAGGCCACGGCGGCCACCGTCGCAACGACGGCCAGGATGATCACGAGAGTCGTCATGGCCGGGCGGTACCCGCCACACCGCCGACACAATCGCCGCGCGTCACGAGGAGAGGCTGCCGAGCGCGATCGCGAGCACAGCACCGATGGCGGTGGCCACGCCCGCTCCGTAACCGTCCTTGCGGAATGCCCCCGGAAAGACCTCGGTCGCGAGTGAGGCGGCGACCGCACCGCCGGCGAAACACCGGATCGCCGCCAACCATGCGGGACCGATTCCGTCGAGGAAGGCGTACCCGACGAGCGCCGCTGCGGCGAGGAGCACTGCGGTCGCCGACCACAGCGCGATGACCGCACCCGTCCCGGTGCCGTTCTGGCGCATCTGCTGCGAGCCGCCCGCTGCCTCCGGCAGGTTCGACAACAGGATCGAGCCCGCCAGCGCTGCGGCGCCGAAGGGACCGGTCCCGATCAGCGAGACGCCGAGCGCCAGGTTCTCCGGCAGGCCGTCGAGCGTGATCGCCGTGAGCAGCCCGCCGCCCGACTGGCTGCCCCACCGCTCGTCGACCAACCAGTCGAGTGCACTGAAGATCGCTGCGCCGGCCAGCACACAGGCGCCGAGCAACCACATCGCGATCTCCTCCGACGCCGGCTCGAACAACTCCACGCTGGTCGACACGAGCAACGACCCTCCGGCGAGTGCGACGACGAAGCCGATCACCGCATCGGGCAGCCAGTCCGACACGCCCAGCGCCGCCCCGACCACCAAGGACCCCGACACCACGGCCACCACCAGAACGACTCCCATCGAGTCTGCGATGCCCGCGGCGGCACCCGCAGAAACGACCGACCGTTTCGTCGCGGGCAACTTGGGGCAGACTTTCGTCCGTGCACGAGACGGGACGAGACCAGCGCAAACGACGGCGGACCTGGGTCGGCAACCCCTACCCGCTCGGCGCCAACTACGACGGCTCGGGCACGAACTTCTCGCTGTTCTCGAGCGTGGCCGACGGCGTCGAGCTGTGCCTGCTCGGCGACGACGACGGCACGCACAGCGGTCCCGGCAACACCAGGGACCACGGCCCGATCGACGAAGAGCGCGTCGCACTGACCGAGGTCGACGGCCACTGCTGGCACGCCTACCTCCCCGACGTGCGTCCCGGCCAGCGTTACGGCTATCGCGTCCACGGCCCGTGGGAGCCGGCCAAGGGGCTGTGGTGCAACCCGTCGAAGCTGCTGCTCGATCCGTACGCCAAGGCGATCGCGGGGCAGATCGACTGGTCGGAAGCCTGCTTCGGCTACGACTTCGACCACCCGGATCGACCCAACGCCGAGGATTCGGCGCCACACGTGCCCAAAGCCGTCGTCGGTGACCGGTTCTTCGAGTGGGGCAACGACCGACCGCCCGACGTGCCGCTGCACGACACGATCATCTACGAGACCCACGTGCGGGGCCTCACGATCCAGCATCCCGACGTCCCACCGCCGTTGCGCGGCACGTACTCGGGCCTCGCCCACCCGGCGATCATCGACCATCTCCAACGGCTCGGCGTCACCGCCATCGAGTTGATGCCCGTGCACCAGTTCGTGCACGATCACCACCTCGTCGAGCGGGGCCTGCGCAACTACTGGGGCTACAACTCGATCGCCTACCTCGCGCCCCACAACGGCTACACGTCGTCGGTCGCACTGGGCCAGATCCAGGAATTCAAGACGATGGTCAAGTCGCTCCATGCGGCGGGCATCGAGGTGATCCTCGATGTCGTCTACAACCACACCGCCGAGGGGAATCACCTGGGCCCGATGTTGTCGATGCGCGGCATCGACAACCTCGCGTACTACCGCACGATGGAGGACGACCCGCGGTACTACCTCGACTTCACCGGCACGGGCAACAGCTTGAACATGCGCCATCCCCACGTACTGCAGCTGATCATGGACAGCCTGCGCTACTGGGTGACCGAGATGCACGTCGACGGCTTCCGCTTCGACCTCGCTTCGACCCTCGCGAGGGAGCTCTACGACGTCGATCGGCTGTCGGCGTTCTTCGACCTCGTCCAGCAGGACCCCGTCGTGTCACAGGTCAAACTGATCGCCGAGCCGTGGGACATCGGCGAAGGTGGCTACCAGGTCGGCAACTTCCCACCGCAGTGGTCGGAGTGGAACGGGCGCTACCGCGACACGATCCGCGACTTCTGGCGTGGTGAACCGTCGACGCTCGCCGAGTTCGGCTACCGGTTCACCGGCAGCTCGGATCTCTACCAGGCCGACACCCGCCGGCCGACGGCGTCGATCAACTTCGTGACCGCCCACGACGGCTTCACGCTGCGCGACCTCGTCTCGTACAACGACAAGCACAACGATGCCAACGGCGAAGACGGCAACGACGGCGAGTCACACAACCGATCGTGGAACCACGGCGCCGAAGGAGCGACCGACGACGCCGGGATCCTCGCGCTGCGAGCGAGACAGCGGCGCAATCTCGTCACCACCCTGCTGTTGTCGCAAGGCGTGCCGATGCTGCTCGGTGGCGACGAATTCGGCCGGACCCAGGGCGGCAACAACAACGCCTACTGCCAGGACAACGAGATCTCGTGGTTCGACTGGAACGACGTCGACGCCGACTTCGCACGCTGGTGCCAGCGCGTCATCTCGTTCCGGCGCGACCACCCCGTGTTCCGGCGCCGCCGCTGGTTCCAGGGCCGGCGCATCCGCGGCATCGAAGACCTTGCCTGGCTGCGCCCCGACGGCGAGGAGATGACCGACGACGACTGGGACGCGGGCTTCGCCCGTTCGGTCGGCGTGTTCATGAACGGTGCAACGATCCCGACCACCGACGCCTACGGTGAACGCATCGTCGACGACTCGTTCCTGGTGATCTTCAACGCATCCGATCAGCACATCGACTGGTGCATTCCGCCCGCCGCATGGAGCCGTCGCTGGACGATCGATCTCGACACCGCCGACCCCCGGCGCGGCGTGTCACGTACGGTCAACAAGCGCCCGGGCGACCAACTCGACATCACCGAACGATCGATGGTCGTGCTCCGGTCGGTGAAGCCGCCGAGCCGCCACCCCGTCCACCGCCGAACCACCGAGGAGACGATCTGATCCGATGCCCCCACGCACACCCAACCTGCCTGACAAGCGACCCTCCCGAGTCGTCGTCGAACCGGTCCGCCCGCTGGTCGACGGCGGCGACTTTCCCGCCAAGGCCGCACTCGGCGAGCCATTGACGGTCGACGCCGACGTGTTCGCCGACGGCCACGACGTCGTTGCCGCCGCACTGCGCTGGCGGCGCGTCACCGACAACGGCGGCCGCACGCCCTGGCAGGAGTCGGCGATGACGATGGTCGACGACGACCGCTTCACGGCCACGGTGACACCGAACGGTCTCGGGCGCTGGGAGTACGACGTCGTCGGCTGGATCGACCATCTGGAGACCTGGCGACGCGACACCGTCAAGAAGCTCGACGCCGGCGTCGACGTCACGTCGGAACTGAAGGCGGGCGCCCGGCTGATCGACCACGCCGTCGACTGCGCCACCGGGAGCCAGGAAGATCGTGACCACCTGGGGCACCTGCGCCGGACGCTCGACGACGGCGACACGATGGTGCTGCGCGACCCACGCTGGACCGACATCTTCTGGCGCTGCACCCCTCGCGCGCCGGAGGCCCGGCTCCCCCGGCCGTTGCCGATCGAGGTCGACCCGCTGCACGCCAGCTTCGGAGCCTGGTACGAGTTCTTCCCCCGGTCGTCGGTGCGCGGCGCCGGCGAACACGACGACGCCCACGCGCGCCCGCGGACGCTGCTCGAGTCGATCGGCCGTCTCGACCACATCGCGTCGATGGGCTTCGACATCGTCTACCTCCCGCCGATCCATCCGATCGGCACCACCAAGCGCAAGGGCCGCAACAATGCGACGACCGCCACCCAGGACGACGTCGGCAGTCCCTGGGCGATCGGGTCCCCCGCCGGCGGCCACACCGCAGTCGACCCCCAACTCGGCACCGTCGACGACGTTGCGACGTTCGCGTCAGCGTGTCGCGACCGCGGCCTGCTGCTTGCGCTCGACATCGCCTTCCAGTGTTCGCCGGACCATCCGTGGGTGCGCGAGCATCCCGAGTGGTTCGCCAAGCGACCCGACGGCAGCATCCAGTACGCGGAGAACCCGCCGAAGAAGTACGAGGACATCTTCCCCCTCGACTTCGAGTCCGACGACTGGCAGGGCCTGTGGCAGGCACTCACCGACGTGTTCCGGTTCTGGATCGATCGCGGGGTGACCGTGTTCCGGGTCGACAATCCGCACACCAAGGCGTTCGCCTTCTGGGAGTGGGCGATCGCGACATTGCGATGTGAGCACCCCGAGGTGGTGTTCCTGGCCGAGTCGTTCACCCGCCCGCGCGTGATGGAGCGCCTTGCGAAGATCGGCTTCAGCCAGAACTACACGTACTTCACGTGGCGCCAGGCCCAGTGGGAACTGCGCGAGTACTTCAGCGATCTCGCCACCCGCACCGCCGACTGGTTCCGGCCGAACGCCTGGCCGAACACGCCCGACATCCTCACCGACCAGCTCCAGCACGGTGGCCGTGCCGTCTTCGTCAGCCGCGCAATCCTGGCGGCGACGCTGTCGCCGAGCTGGGGCGTCTACGGTCCCGCGTTCGAACTGCTCGAGCACACCGCCGTCCGCGAGGGTTCCGAGGAGTACCTCGACTCGGAGAAGTATCAGCTGCGAAGCTGGGACCTCGACCGCGACGACTCGCTCGCGCCGCTGCTGACGCGACTGAACCACATCCGCCACGAGCACCGGGCCTTCCGCAATCTCCGGACGTTGCACGTCCACGCGTGCGAGGACCCGGGAATCCTGTGCTTCAGCAAGACCGACCCGGCCGGTGGCCGGCCGGTGATCGTGGTCGTCAATCTCGATCCGTTCAACCGACATCGCGCGTTCGTCGACATCGACCTCGCGGCGATCGGGTTGCCGTACGGCGCCGACTACGACGTGGTCGACGAACTCGGCGGGGTGACGTATCGCTGGAGCGGCAACATGAACTACGTCGACCTCGCCCCGTGGTCGGCGTCGGCACACGTCTTCAGCGTGCACCGACTCGACGAACCCGCCGACAACGCCGTCGGTGCCGACGCGACGGGATCGGCGGCGGCGGCATGAAGTCGACCGACGACTGGTTCCACGACGCTGTCATCTACGAACTGCACGTGCGCGCATTCGCCGACTCCAACGGCGACGGCGTCGGCGACTTCGACGGTCTGACCTCGCGGCTGGACTACCTCAGCGACCTCGGCGTCACCGCCGTCTGGTTGCTGCCGTTCTACCCATCGCCGCTGCGCGACGACGGCTACGACATCTCCGACTACCGCAGCATCAACCCCGACTACGGCAACCTACGCGGCTTCAAACGGTTCCTGAATGCGGCGCACGACCGCAATCTGCGCGTGATCACCGAGCTGGTGATCAACCACACCAGCGACCAGCATCCCTGGTTCGAGCGCGCGCGCAACGCGCCGCGCGGTTCGGCCGCACGCGACTTCTACGTCTGGACCGACGACCCGAGCACGTACGCCGATGCTCGCATCATCTTCCAGGACTTCGAGACGTCGAACTGGACGTGGGATCCCGTGGCCGGCCAGTACTACTGGCACCGCTTCTACTCGCACCAACCCGACCTCAACTTCGACAACCCTGCGGTCGAAGCGGCGGTGCTCGAGGTGCTCGACCACTGGCTCGACATGGGTGTCGACGGGCTGCGTCTCGATGCCGTGCCCTATCTGCACGAGCGCGAGGGCACGAACTGCGAGAACCTGCCGGAGACGCACGAGGTGCTCAAGCGCATCCGCGCCCACATGGACTCGAAGTACGAGGGCCGGATGCTGCTCGCCGAGGCGAACCAGTGGCCGGAGGACGCCGCGGCCTATTTCGGCGACGGCGACGAATGCCACATGAACTTCCACTTCCCGGTGATGCCGCGACTGTTCATGTCGCTGCAGAGCGAGAACCGGATGCCGATCATCGACATCCTCGACCAGACCCCGACACCGCCCGAGGGCTGCCAGTGGGCGACGTTCCTCCGAAACCACGACGAGCTCACCCTCGAAATGGTCACCGAGGAGGAACGCCACATGATGCTGCGTGCCTATGCGCGCGACGACGAGATGCGCATCAATCTCGGCATCAGGCGGCGGCTGGCGCCGCTGCTCGGCAACGACCGACGCAAGGTCGAGCTGCTCAACGCTGTGCTGTTCTCGCTTCCGGGGACCCCGGTCGTCTACTACGGCGACGAGATCGGCATGGGCGACAACGTCTACCTCGGCGATCGCGACGGCGTGCGCACGCCGATGCAGTGGTCGTCGGACCGCAACGGCGGATTCTCGGCGGCGAACCCCCACCGCCTCTACCTGCCGTTGATCACCGAGCAGGAGTACCACTACGAGAGCATCAACGTCGAGACCCAACAGGCCAACCCGGCGTCGCTGCTGGCGTGGATGCGCCAGCTGATCTCACTGCGCACCCGCCACCGCGTGCTCGGACGGGGCGACATCCGTTTCCTCGACCCCGACAACGCGCACGTGCTGGCGTTCATCCGCCAGCTCGACGGCGAACCGCCGATGCTGTGCGTTGCCAACCTCTCACGTCTGGCCCAACACGTGGAACTCGACCTGCGCGACTTCCAGGGCGCCACGCCGGTCGAGGTGTTCGGTTACAACCGCTTCGCACCGATCCGTGACCACGACTACCAGGTCACGCTCGCGCCGTACGGGTTCTTCTGGTTCTCCCTGGTCGGGCTCAGCGCCGAGTCCGAGGCGGCGACGATGCCCACCCTGCCGGGTTCGATGACCGAGGTCCTGCGACGGCGCGCTGCTTTGTCGCGCGCGCTCGAGCGGTGGCTGCCACAGCGGCGCTGGTACGCGGGCAAGGGCCGCGCTATCCGCAACGTGACGATCGAGGACGCGATCACGCTCGACGACGACAACGTCGCGCTCGTGGTGGCGAACGTGTCGTTCGCCGAAGGTGACGACCAGCGCTACGCCGTGCCGGTGATGCGCATCGGCCGCGACCTCGCAGAGACCGGCGAGCGGTCGACCTCGCCCGCCACGATCGCGCAGCTCGACGACGGAGCGCTGCTGATCGACGCGATGAGCGACGCCCGCGGTGCCGCCGTCGTGTTCGCTGCCGCGCTCCGCAAGCGCTCGCGCACATCGCGCCACGGTGAACTCCGCGGCCATCCGCGCCGCGGACGCATCGCCAAGCTCGCCGACGATCCGCGCCGGTTGAACGTGCTCGGAGTGGAACAGTCGAACTCGTCCGCGATCATCGACGGGCGACTGATCGCCAAGCTGGTGCGCCGCCTCGAAGCGGGCACGAATCCCGACGTCGAGCTGCCGGCGCATCTCCTGGCCACCGGGTTCGAGCGGGTTCCCGGCGTGGCGGCCACGCTCGACGTCGCCGTCGCCGGCGAGCCCGAGCCGGCCAACGTGGTCGTGGTGCACGACGCCGTCACGCACGAGAGCGACCTGTGGGTCAAGATGCTCGACGAGCTCGGTCTCGCGATCGACGACGTGCTCGCTTCCGACGAGCGTCGCGACCAGCCCGTGGCCACGGGCATCGCGGAACTGGTCGGCCGGCGCACGGCCGAGCTGCACCGTGCACTCGCCTCGACGACCACGTCGAACACGGGCGAGACCCGCCGGGGTCGATCGCCTCTGGCGCCCGAGGGGTTCACCCTGCTGTGGCAGCGTTCGATCCTCCAGTCGCTGCGGACCTCGATCCGTTCGACCCAACGCGACGTGCGGCGCGCCCACCGCAGCCAGCGTCTCAGCGACGCCACCGCCGAGCAGGCGGCGCAGCTCGACGACCACCTCGATCACGCGATGGCGCGATTCGACCGGCTGCGCGACGAGAAGCTCGACGCGCAACGCATCCGCATCCACGGTGACCTGCACCTCGGCCAGATCCTGTGGACCGGCCACGACATCGTCTTCATCGACTTCGAAGGCGAGCCCGGCGCACCGATGGCGCAGCGGACGATCAAGCGATCGCCCTTGGCCGACGTCGCCGGGCTGCTGCGCTCGTTCGACTACGCCGGTCGCATGGCCGTGCACACCGCCGTCGAACGCGGACGTGTCATCGACGTCGACGTGATCGATGCGTGGCGTCGACGTTGGACCGAACGCAACCAGGACGCACTACTCGAGGCGTACTTCGATGGGGTCGACGGCACCGGGCTGGTGCCCGCCGACGACGGTGACCGGCGCCTGCTGGTCGACATCTATGCGATGACGAAAGCCCTCTACGAGATCCGCTACGAGCTCGCCAACCGGCCGGACTGGGTGAGCTGGCCGATGACTGCGGTCATGGAGATGTTGCCGGAGACCGCCGCGCGGCGATGATGGCGTCATGACGGACGCACTGCGCGCACGCGCCGAGGAACTCGGGGTTCTGACGAGCTATCACGACGTGAGCGGACACCTCCACCATGCCGACGAGACGACGGTGTCCCACGTGGTCGCCGTGCTCGAGGCCGACCGGGCGTCGGCGAATTCGACGACCCGATTCACCGCACCGATGCATGTCGTCGGTGCGGGGCCGATCACGATCGGTGCGCGGGTCGTGCAGGCGAGCCTCACGGTCGAGGGACGTTCGATCGATGTCGCCGTCCACCATGGCGACGACTGCGACACGGTCGAGCTGCCCGACGACCTCCCGCACGGCTGCCACCTCCTGCGCTTCGACACCGACCGGGGTCCCGGCGAATCGGTGCTGATCGCTGCACCGGCGACGATGCCGCGTGCGGAGCGGTTCGCCGGCACCAGCGGCCTCTTCGCGCCCACCTACGCCCTGTGGGAGCACGAACGGCCGCTGCCGTCGTATGCACACCTGCACGACCTGGCGAGAGCGGCCAAAGCGAACGGCCTCGAGGTCGTCTCGACGCTGCCGCTGTACGCGACCTACCTCGACGATCCGTTCGATCCCAGTCCATACGCACCGGTGAGCCGGCTGCACTGGAACGAGGTGTACCTCGACGACACCGGCCTCCCGCCGGCGCCGATGCCGAGGATCGGCGACATCATCGACTGGCGGTCACTCGCCGCACGGCGGCGCAAGCAGCTGATCGATGCTGCCGCCGCATCGAGCCCGACGATGCAGGACGAGCTGACCGCATTCGTCGCCGCACATCCCGACGTCGGCGCCTACGCGAGATTCCGTGCGGCTCGAGAGGCCGGCGGCGACCTGGTGGTCGAACAGTCGCACCTGCTCGCCCAGTACCTCGCCGACCGGCAGCTCACGGCGATCCGCAACGACCCCCAAGCCGCCGCCCTTGCGCTCGACCTGCCGGTCGGATCGCATCCCGACGGCTACGAGGTCTGGGCCGATCCATCGATGTTCGCGCCGCAGATGAGCGTCGGCGCTCCCCCCGACTCCTTCTTCGCCGACGGACAGAACTGGGGATTCCCACCGCCGATGCCGGCGGCGATGCATGCGAGCGGCCACCGCTTGTGGCGTCGCCTCATCGAACGCGTCGGCCGCCATGCGGACATCCTGCGCATCGACCATGCGATGGCCGTGCACCGCCTGTGGTGGGTTCCCGAAGGGTTCTCGGCCACCCAGGGCGTGTACGTCACGTACCCGCGCGACGAGATCCTCGCGGTGATCGCGGCGTCCGCGGCCGCCGCCGGCGTCACGATCGTGGGCGAGGATCTCGGCACGGTGCCACCGGAGGTGTCCGAAGCGTTCGACCGGTGGGACGTGCTCGGGATGTACGAAGAGCAGTTCCACATCGACGACGAACGGCTACCGCACATCCCGGCGCGTTCGGTCGCCGGCATCCGCACCCACGACATGGAGCCGATCGCCGAACTCGTCGCCACGACCGACGTCAGCGGCTATCGCAGCCGGCTCGGCGAGGCCCACGGATGCGAGATCGCCGATCGGTGGGACGACGTCGTCGAGCAGATGCTCGTGCGGCTGTCGTGGAGCGACGCCTACCTCGTGATCGCCGACCTCGACGACCTGCTCGGCGAGCGCCGGCCGCACAACCTGCCGGGACGGGTGGGACCGGAACTCTGGTCACGCCGTCTCGACCGGCCCACCTCCGAGACGCTCGGCGCCACCGACGTCCGCGGGCGGCTGGCGACGCTGGCCCATCGACACCCCGATTCAACCGACGACCAATCAGGGAACTCCCACGAGGAATACGACGACACCGCACGCAGCAACTGAGAGGCAACACATGAGCACCCCCGAACTCCACGGCCACGCCGACGAATTGGACCGGTACCTCTTCAACGAGGGCACGCACCGGTACCTGCACCGACGCTTCGGAGCCCAACCGGCCGATGGCGGCTGCCACTTCGCCGTGTGGGCGCCGAACGCCAGGGCAGTCGCCGTCGTCGGCTCGTTCGACGAGTGGTCCGAGGAGCACCAGCTCGGACCGAGCGAGTCGGGGGTGTGGAGCGGCTGGGTCGACGGTGCGGCGATCGGCCACTCGTACAACTACCGCGTGACCACACCCAGCGGCGCCACGGTCGAGAAGTCCGACCCCGTCGGCGCTGCGACCGAAGAGCCACCGTCGATCGCCTCGGTGATCGCCGATCTGTCGTACGAGTGGAACGACGACGACTGGATGGCATCGCGGGGCGACAGGATCGCGCTCGACGCCCCGGTGTCGATCTACGAGGTCCACCTCGGGTCGTGGGGTCGCCACGTCACCGACGGCAAGCGCTTCCCCCGCTACGACGAACTCGCCGACCCGATCGCCGACCACGTGCTCGCACACGGCTTCACCCACGTCGAGTTCCTGCCGATCATGGAGCACCCCTTCTACGGATCGTGGGGCTACCAGACGACGGGCTTCTTCGCGCCGAGCGCCCGGTTCGGGACGCCGGTCGACCTGATGCGGATGATCGATCGTCTGCACCAGCGCGGCGTCGGCGTCATCCTCGACTGGGTGCCGTCACACTTCCCCAACGACAGCCACGGCCTGTACGAGTTCGACGGCACGCACCTGTTCGAGCACGCCGATCCCCGACAGGGCTACCACCCCGACTGGAACTCGGCGATCTTCAACTACAGCCGCAACGAGGTCCGCTCGTTTCTCGTGTCGAGTGCGATGTGCTGGCTCGACCGCTATCACGTCGACGGACTTCGCGTCGACGCCGTCGCATCGATGCTCTATCTCGACTACTCGCGCAACGAGGGCGAGTGGATCCCGAACGAGTTCGGTGGCCGTGAGAACCTCGACGCGATCGTGTTCCTGCGCCAGCTGAACGAAGCGGTCTACGGCGAGTTCCCCGACGTCGCCACGATGGCCGAGGAGTCGACGTCGTGGCCGATGGTGAGCCGGCCGACCTACATCGGCGGTCTGGGCTTCGGGTTCAAGTGGGACATGGGATGGATGCACGACACGTTGGCCTACATGCAGCAGGATCCCATCCACCGGCGCTGGCATCACGGTGAGATCACGTTCCGCTCGGTCTACGCGTTCAGCGAACACTTCGTGCTCCCGCTGAGCCACGACGAGGTCGTGCACGGCAAGGGCTCATTGCTCGGCAAGATGCCGGGCGACGACTGGCAGCAGTTCGCGAACCTGCGGCTGCTGTATGCGATGCAGTGGGCGCAACCGGGCAAGAAGTTGCTGTTCATGGGCGGTGAGCTGGCCACCCGGTCGGAGTGGAACCACGAGGGAACGCTCGACTGGTCGTTGCACGACGTCGACTGGCACCGCGGCGTGCGCGAGTGGCTGGCGAGCATCAACCGGTTGTACGCCGAGGAGCCGGCGATGCACCGCGGCGACAGCGACCCCGCCGGCATGCAGTGGGTGGAAGGCGCCGATGCGGATCAGAGCGTGTACGCGTGGCTCCGCAAGGATCCAGACGGTGAAGCACGGCCGGTGCTCGTCGTGGTCAACGCCACACCGACGCCGCGGCACAACTACCGCCTGGGGGTACCGCGTGCGGGACGTTGGGTGGAACTCGCCAACTCCGACTCGGAGGATTTCGGGGGCAGCGGCGTCGGCAACTACGGCGGCGTCGACACCGTGCCGGTCGACTCGCACGGGTTCCATCAGTCGATCGTGCTGACGGTGCCCCCGCTGGGTGCCCTGTTCCTCGCGCCCGACGCCTTCGCCACCGATGGGCGCTGACCCCGACGCCACGCGTCTCGGTGCGACGGTGCTCGGTGACGGTCGCACGCGATTGCTCGTGTGGGCGCCCGGTGCGACCACGATCGAGGTCGTACGTGGTCACGGCGATGCGACGCCCGAGCCGCTGCAGCGCGACGGCGAGTACTGGACGGCGGTCGTCGAGGGGCTCGGACACGGCGACACCTACTGGTTCGTCGTCGACGGCGATCGGCTCGCCGATCCGGCGTCGAGGTGGCAGCCCGACGGGGTACACGGACCATCGGCGGTGGTCGACGACTCGACGTTCCGATGGCACGACGACGACTGGACCGGCGTCGAGCTGGCCGACACCGTGCTCTACGAGATGCACGTCGGCACGTTCACGGCCGACGGAACGTTCGATGCGGCGATCCACCACCTGCCCCGGCTGGTCGAACTCGGCGTCACCGCCGTCGAGATCATGCCCGTCGCCGAGTTCCCCGGCGAACGCAACTGGGGCTACGACGGCGTGTTCCCCTACGCCGCACAGCATTCCTACGGTGGGCCCGACGGGCTCGCCCGCTTCGTCGATGCCGCTCACCGATTCGGGCTGGCGGTCGTGCTCGACGTCGTCTACAACCACATGGGCCCCGAAGGCAACGTGCTCGCCCGCTACGGGCCGTACTTCACCGACGCCTATCGCACACCGTGGGGCGACGCGATGAACGTGTCCGGTGCCGGCAGCGATCACGTGCGGCGCTACTTCATCGAGAACGCGATCGGTTGGATCCGCGACTTCCATCTCGACGGACTGCGCCTCGACGCCGTCCACGCCATCTTCGACCCGACCCCGATCCCCTTCGTCGAGGAACTGACGACCGCAGTCCAGGCCGCCGGACGCCACGACGGGCGCACCGTGCTCGTCACGATCGAGAGTTCGGCCAACGATCCCCGCATCGTGCGTTCGGAGGTCGATCACGGCTGGGGGTGCGACGCCGTGTGGGACGACGACGTCCATCACGCACTGCGGGTGGCGCTGACAGGCGACCGCCACGAGTACTACGCCAACTACTCCGGCGCCGCCGACGTGGCGAAGGCATGGGAGCGTCGATGGGTCTACTCGGGTCAGTACTCACCCGGGTTCGATCGTCGCCACGGCGCGCCGGCCGACGACGTCGACCATCGCCGGTTCATCGTGTTCGACACCAATCACGACCACGTGGGCAACACGCCCGCCGGTGCGCGACTGCTCGCCGACGCCCCGGCCGATGACCCCCGTCACCGCCTCGCCGCGGCGGCGATCCTGCTGTCGCCGTTCACGCCGATGCTGTTCATGGGCGAGGAGTACGGCGAGATCGCACCGTTCCCGTACTTCATCGACCACGGTGACCCGGAGTTGGTCGATGCGGTGCGAGCGGGTCGCCGGCGCGAGTTCTCCGGATCCGACTGGACGGCGCAAGTCGCCGACCCGGCCGATCCGGCGACGTACGAGGGGGCCGTCCTCGACCCCACGCTCGCCGAACACGAACCACACCGGTCACGCCTCGCCATGTACACCGAGCTGCTGCGGATCCGGCGCGAGCATCCCGTACTGACCGACCCCGGCGCCCAGCAGCACGTGTCGATCGTCGGCGACACGATCTTCGTCGTGCGTTCGACGCCCGCCGCAACCGCTTCGCTGGTGTTCAACTTCTGCGCCGATGCGCTCGATCACCCGGCCCCCGACCCGGTGGAGAGCATCGTGTTCGACACCGACGACGAGCGATGGGGCGGTGGCGGCATCGTCGCTGCGACGATCCCCCCGTGGAGCGCCCGCCTGTCGATCCCCACCTGACGTCGCCCAACTCTGCCTGCGATGAGCGAAGCGCCGACATGTGGTCGGTTCGCTCATCGAAGCGGCAGGCCATTGCCCTGCGATGAGCGAAGAGCCGGGATCCGGTCGGTTCGCTCATCGCAGCACGTGCGAAGGTCTCAGGCGGCGAGGTCGGAGAGCTCGGGGAGGACCTGTTCGGCCCAGAAGTCGAGTGTCCCTTCGATGTCGTCGCCGACGGGCACGACGGCGAGCTTGCGAAACCCGGCGTCGTGATACTGGCGGATCGTCTCCACGTAGGGCTCGGGGTCGGGGCCGTGGGGGATCTGATCGCCGATCTGCTCGTCGGACATGAACTGCGTGGCAGCGGCGAAGTGTGCCGGGTTCATCAGTTCCGAGGCGACGTTCCAGCCGGGCGTGCCGAATCGGAACCGGCGTGCGGTCTGCAGGCCCTGTTGCTCGGTCGGCTCCCACGCGAGGGGGACCTCGTTCCAGGTCGATTCGGCGTCGCCGCCCGCCGTGGTCCAGGCGTCGACGAGGTCGCCGAGCGGCTCGGTCGACATGATCCCGGCGCAGTCGTGGGCGACGGCGAGTCGGACGCCGTCGGGGCCGCTGACCGCCGGAACGATCGGTACACGCGTGCCGAGGTGTTCGTAGATCTTGACGTGGTCGGCGTCGAAGTACTTGCCCCGGATCGTGACGAACTCGCCGCTCCACAGCTCGTTCATCATGTCGATCGCCTCGCCCAGCATCTCGTGGCGGAGGTCGACGGCAGGGAAGTCGAGCCCGGTGACGTGTTCGTTGAGACGTTCGCCGGCACCGAGACCGAGGATGAGGCGACCGTCGGACATCGCAGCGACGGTGGCGGCGGCCTGCGCGACGATCACCGGGTGGTACCGCACGAGCGGGCACGTGACGCCGGTGACGAGTTCGATGCGGTCCGTGCGGCTGGCGATCGCGCCGAGCACGCTCCACGCGAACGGCGAGTGTTCGTGTTCGGGGAGCCACGGGTGGATGTGGTCGGAGATCGACACGAACTCGAAGCCTCGTTCCTCCGCCATCGTGGCGTGGTCGACCAGCTCCGACCCGGATCGCAGTTCACTCATCAACTTCAGTCCGAATGACGTCATGCATCCGTGGTACCCGCCCGTCCCCGATCGGAACACCACCACGCGACACGTTTGTGTGCGGATCCGGGTGGGACGGGCCCACCGGGAATGCAGCACAAACGTGGAGGTTGGGCGGTGTTCAGGCGTCGGTGCGGTCGAGCACGGCGACGGGGAAGGCGTCGAGCCACCACGTGACGGGAACCTCGGCGCCGCCGGTGAGGACCTGGGCATCATCGGCGAGCACGTCGCGCCACGTGCCTTCCGGAAGCGTGACGACGGTGTCCTCCCATGCATCGACGGTGCGCATCGCGACCAGGGTGACCACGAGGCTGGTCTGCTCGTCACCGTCGGGTGCACTGCGGGCGAATGCCAGGACGCTGTCGGCGTGCTCACCGCTCACGGTCAGCGGCAGATACCCCGCAGACGCCCCGAACGCCTCCGTTCGTCGCCTCCGCAAGGCGAGCGTGCGGGTGATCACCACCGCCTTGGCCGCCTCGGTGTCGTCGCCCGACCAGGCGCCCGGCCCATCGAGATCCTTCGCTGCGTCCACCAACGCTCGCCGTTCGTCCCAGTCGGGTTCCACGCGATTGTCGGGGTCGACCAACGAATACGTGAACGACACGGTGCCCTGGTACAGGTCGGCCACGCCCGGAGCGGTGAGGCGGATCGCGAGCAACGCGAGCGAGTTCGCCCACCCCGGTCGCAACGTCCGAGCGACGATGGCACCGAGCTCGCTCTCACTCGAGTCGAGTTGCCCGGCGAGATCGCCGGCGAGCGCACCCAGCGCCGCTTCGTACTCGACGTCAGGGTCGGTCCAAGACGTGTGGAGGTCGGCTTCACGGGCCGACTTGACCAGGTATTCGGTCATGCGCTCGGCGCCGATCGGCCAGGCGGTCACCGCAGTGTGCAGCGCGAGCAACGTCGTCGCGGGATCGACGCCGTGAGTGTCGTGCTCGTCGAACCACGACCGTACAGCTGCCGTCCAGTCGTCGGCGATCGTGGCGAGCGCCAGCGATCGTGCCCTCACGCCCTCTGATCGTTTCGTGTCGTGGGTGGTGCCGGCGAGCATCGTCGTCGGTGTCGTCGCCTGCGCCTGCGCGTGATGGTCGTGGAACTCGTCGACCGACGTCGAGAAGTCGCCCGGTGCGCCGCCGACCTCGCACAGCGCCGGAAGTCGCAGGTACCTGTAGAAGGCGCGATCTTCCGCGCCCTTGGCCATCGTCGGGCTGCACAGCTGCTCCCAGCGCGTGGCGACGATGGGCACCGTACGGATCAGGTCGACGACCGCTTCGATCGTGTCGGCGAGGTCCTCGCGGGCGCCGACCGCGCGGTGGCGCGCCCGATCGAGCTCGGCCACCGATGCGGCGTCGTCGGGCAGGTACGTGCGGTAGCGGTGGACCCCGATCGTCAGCTCGACCAGTGCGTCGCGCACTCGGTTGGTCTCGCCGTAGCGGTCGACGTCGGCGAGCCGGCCGACGACCAGGCGGGCCAGGCGGTCGAGATCCGGTCGCAGGCCACCCTCGAGCACCTCTCGTCGGGCCTGATCCTCGATCTCCTCGAACCCACGCCTGTCGCCGGTGAGATCGGTCCACAGTTCGTCGAGCGGACCCTGGTTCGCCCGATCGAGGAACGCGTGCTCGCTGACCCGGATGTGTTCGTAGCCGGTGGTGCCGTCGACCGGCCACGACGGCGGCAATGTCTCGCCGGGCGCCAGGATCTTCTCCACGAGGAGCCAGCGATCGCTGCCGATGCGTCGACGGAGGCGGTCGAGATACGCCTCGGGTTGGGCCAGACCGTCGACGTGGTCGACACGGACGCCGGCGAACGCCGGATGAGCAGCGAGACGGGACGGGATCGTGTCGATCAGCTCGGCGACGTCGGGCTCCTCGGCGCGGACGGCGACGAGGTCGTCGATGGTGAAGAACCGCCGCACGTTGCGAGCCGGATCGCGCCACCACTGCAACCGGTAGTGCTGGCGGGCGACTGCATCGGCGACCGCGAGGTCTTCGGTGCCGGCTGCGAGCGGGAATCGCAGCGGTCCGTAGCGCAGCTCGCGTCCACGGTCGCCGCCTGCGATGGAGAGCGCTCCGGCAGCGAGCACGTCATCGAGCGGGTCACCGAGCTTCGGGACGATCACCTTGCCGTCGGTGGCCGCCCAGTCCACGTCGAACCACGTCGATGCGGGCGAGTCCGGGCCGTCGCGCAACATCTCCCACCAGCGGTCGTTGAAGTGGGCCTCGGCGACCGACATGTGATTCGGGACGTGATCGATGATCACGCCGAGACTCCGGTCGGAGGCCGCATCGAGGAGCGCCGACAGACCGTCGTCGCCGCCGAACTCGGCGCGGACGCGGGAGTGGTCGATCACGTCGTAGCCGTGCAGGCTGCCGGGTACCGCTTCGGCGACCGGCGACAGATACAGATGGCTCACGCCGAGCGCCTCGAGGTGGTCCAGGATCCCGATGGTGTCGGCGAAACCGAACGACGGCGTCAACTGGATCCGGTAGGTGGCCACCAGATCCGGCGCCGGGGAGGGTGAGGTCATCGCAGCGGCCTACCCGGAACCGACCGCATCGAACCGGCGCCCGTCCCGTCTCGACGAGCCGGAGTCGCACGGCGCCCGACGCAGCGCTGGGTGTCGGTCACCCGGGTCGTCACCGGGCGCCCGGGCGAGAGTGGGATGTCCGTCAGTCATCGCACCCGATGCGGAACGAACCGTCGAGGTCGAGCGGGAGCACCAGCGTACGCAGGCCCAGCTCCCGTGCTCGGGTGCACACCGCATCAGGGTCATCGACGAAACGCTGGTCGTACTCGGCGTTGAACACGGCCTTGTCCTGCTCGACGAACTGGCCGTACACGTCGCATTCGTCGTACTCGTGGCACTGCTCGTTGACGGCGAAGTCGAAATGGTCGACGAGATCGGGGATCAGGTCCAGTGCATTCTTCAGCCCGACGAGGAGCCCACGTGCGTGGGCGGCATCGGCGAGGAAGCGGTTGAAGTCGAGCTGATCGTCGACGGTGAGGTCGAAGCCGGTGTCGTTGGAGTATGCGGTGACGTTGTCGGGCTCGACACCGTCGCATCCGCGCTCGGCGGCGACGTCGAGGCGTCGCTCCATCACCGCACGGACCGACGGCGACCGGGTGTCCAGCCAGCGCTCGCCGTCCCAACCGTCGAGGGTTGCGCCGAGATCGGCCGATGCGAACCCGTCGACGTCGTCTCGCCACTCCTCGTACGATCCGGCGGAGAAGTAGCAGACGACGACGCGTCCGTCGGCGCCGAGTTCGTCGAGCACCCGGTCGGGCACGTCGAACAGGTCGACGTCGTACACGTCGACGTCGTGGGAAGTGTCGACATCGCCTTGCAACTGCCACTGCCACGTACTGGCCGCGCCGAGAACCGCCTCGCCGGCGATCGCAGTCCCGGTGTCGCCGGCGATGTCGAGACGCGTCGATCCCGGCGCAGTGCTACTCGACGACACCAGCTCGGTGTCGCGTGCATCGTCATCACGCTCAGCGGTGTCATCGCCGCCCGCACAGGCCGCGAACAGCAATATCACCGACGAGCCCACAGCGATCAGGCGGGTGGGGCGAGATCGTCGCATGGGGTTTCCTTCCCGGAGCCGCTTCGACAACGTCCCCGCCGCCTGATCCATCGTCGTGAATGCGATGGCGATGTCAGACGAGGGCGGCGACGGCCGAGCCCATCAGGTCGACGAAGTTGTCGGCGTAGAACTTGCGGCGGATGTCCTCGGAGCGGTCGCCGAGGCTCTTCTCGAACCGCTCGAATGGGCGCCGGCCGCCCTCGACGTGGGGGTAGTCGGTGTTGAACAGCAAGACGTTCGGACCGATCTGGTCGGTGACCCAGCCGACGTCCTCGGTCGGATACGGCGTGACGCGGACCTGGCGTTCGACGTACTCGCTCGGCCGCAGCGACAGCTTCTGCAGGCGCTCCTCGTGCCGGGCGAACGCATCGATCGCCGACTCCATCTGTTTCATCCAGCTCGGAACCCAGCTGCACCCCTGCTCGATCACGCCGATGCGCAGCTCCGGGAACCGTTCGAGCACTCCGTCGAAGATCAGCGTGGCGAGGGTCTGCATCGGCGGGAACGGGATGGCCATGTAGTCGACGGAGCGGAAGTTCTCCTCGCCGCCGTGGAAGTCGGACGGGATCGGCAGCCCGTTGTCGAAGTAGGCGCGGTCGATCAGGTCGCCGGTGCCGCCGACGTGGAACACGACCGGGATGCCGGCCTCCTCGGCCTGGCGCCACACCGGGTCGAGAGCGATGTGCGACGGCGAGTGACCCATCGGACAACCGGACGCGACGAGCAGTGCGGCCGCACCCGTCTCGATCGCCTCGCGAGCCATGGCGTCGGCCCGTTCGAAGTCGACGAGCGGGACGTAGCAGGTCGGCAGCAGCCGGGGATCGACCGAGCAGAATTCGACCATCCCGCGGTTGTGGGCGCGTGCGGTGCCGTAGGCGAGGTCGATGTCGGGCTGGTGCTCCCACTGGTACAAGCGGCTGTTGTGGAACGTGTTGAACAGCAGCTGGCTCTGCACGCCGATGTAGTCGAGGACCCGCGGCCGGTCGGCGGCGAGGAACGAGCCGGTGGCGGCGAAGTTCTTGCGGTTCATCACCTCGACGTCCTCGCTCGCCAGGAACTCATCGGTGCGGTGGCGCTGCGTCAACCGCTCGAATGCCGCATCGATGCGTGCCTGGTCGCCTCCGTGGTCACCGTCGCCCGTCTGGACGAGCTCGTTCGCGTACCCGGGCCGTTCGATGCGGTCGCGGATGTCGGGATCGGCATGGTCGCGCAGCCAGTTCGGTGGCTCCATGATGTGGGCGTCGGCGTCGTGGACGATGCGGTCGTCGATGTAGGCCATGGAACATTCTGTTCGATCCGGCACGGTCTGTTCGTATCGTTGTCCAATTCCCCCTCTGGAGCATGCGATGAACGACGATCCGACCGACACCGATCACGACACTCGGCCACGACACCGATCACGACACCGGCCATGACACCGAGGCCGACGAGGCGACCGACGCCGGTTCGGATGCGATCGACGACGGGTTCGCTGCGCTCGGGCTGCGCCCCGAGCTGCTCTCGGCGCTCGACGAGCTCGGCTACGAGGAGCCCACGCCGATCCAGCGCGAGACGATCCCGATCCTGCTGACCGGGCGCGACCTGCTCGGTCAGGCCGCGACGGGCACCGGCAAGACCGCTGCATTCGCACTCCCTGCACTGCAGATGATCGATGCCTCACGGCGCGAACCTCAGGTGCTCGTGTTGGTCCCCACTCGCGAGCTCGCCGTCCAGGTGAGCGAGGCGATGTTCAAGTACGGCCGCGAGCTGGGCGTCAAGGTCGTCCCGGTCTTCGGCGGTCAGCCGATCGGACGACAGTTGCAGGCGCTCGACCGTGGCGTCCACGTCGTCGTCGCCACCCCGGGTCGGGCGCTGGACCACATCGGGCGCGGCTCGCTCGGTCTCGATTCGATCCGTACCGTCATCCTCGACGAGGCCGACGAGATGCTCGACATGGGCTTCACCGACGACATCGAGTCGATCCTGGAGAGCACGCCGGACGAGCGCCAGACCGTGCTGTTCTCGGCGACGATGCCCTCGCGCATCACCTCGATCGCCAAGCGCTACCAGCGCGATCCGCAGCGCATCACCATCGGCCGGCCCGACGCCGAGCCCGGGGCCAAGGCGCTCGTGCGCCAGACGGTGTACGTGGTGCAGCGCGCACACAAGCCGTCGGCGCTCGGTCGGATTCTCGACATCGAGGCCCCCAAGGCTGCATTGGTCTTCTGCCGGACGCGTACGGAGGTCGACCAGCTGACCGAGACGATGAACGGCCGCGGCTACCGCGCCGAGGCCCTGCACGGAGGGATGGATCAGGCGCAACGCGATCGCGTGATGGCCCGCCTGCGCGACGGCACCGCCGAGTTGCTCGTCGCCACCGATGTCGCGGCGCGCGGCCTCGACGTCGACACGCTCACGCACGTCGTCAACTACGACGTGCCGTCGGCGGCGGAGAGCTACGTCCACCGGATCGGCCGGGTGGGGCGTGCGGGTCGTGAAGGTGTGGCGATCACGCTGGCGGAGCCGCGCGAACGACGCGGTCTCGAGAACATCGAACGACTCACCAAGCAGAAGTTCGAGATCGCCCGCGTGCCGACCGTGGCGGACCTACGCGAACGTCAGATCGAGTTGACCGTCTCCGCGGTGCGCGAGGCGTTGAGCGCCGTCGACCTCGAGGACTTCAACACCGTGCTGCATGCGCTGGCCGGCGACGACAGCGACCGCAACATCGCACTCGCAGCGATCAAGCTCGTGCACGAGTCACGAGGCGCCACGATCGACGAACTCGAGATTCCCGACGCCTCCGACCGCCTGCGCGGCAAGCCCTCCGACGGCAAGAAGAAGTTCGAGAAGAAGTCGCCGCGCAACGCCGGCGAGAAGGACCGATCGGGCAACAAGGGCCAGCGCTCCGGCGGGGCGGGGACCGCATTCGTCCACGTGAGCCTCGGCCGCAAGGCGGGAGTTCGCCCCGGCGACCTCGTCGGCGCGATCGCCAACGAGACCGGCCTCGTCGGCCGCGAGATCGGCCCCATCCGGATCTCGGAGGCGTACTCGGTGGTCGGCGTGCCGGAAGCGTCCGTCGACCACGTCATCGAGACGATGCAGTCGACGACGATGCGCGGCAAGCGCGCTCGCGTCCGCCGCTTCGTCGAGTAGCGCCGACGCCGGAACCCGCGGTTGGCAACCAGATGCACTGGGCGGCGATGCGTGAACCGTGTGAGCCCGGGGTAACCGCTCTGCGGTGTCCACTGCACCCCACGCCATCGCCGAGGAGGCGGGACTTCGCCACGTCGACGTCACCGACCTGACGATCTCACGGCGTCGCCGCGGACGCGGGTTCTCCTATCTCGGACCACGCGGAGGCCGCATCGACGCCGCCCAGCGTCGATGGATCGAGCAGCTCGCCATCCCGCCGGCGTGGACCGATGTCCGCATCGCTGCGTCGCACGACTCCCACCTCCTCGCGACGGGGATCGACGACGCCGGCCGGCGTCAATACCGCTACCACCCCGGGTTCCGACAGGTCGCCGACGACGTCAAGTTCGCCCGCATCGCGGAACTCGGCGCCCGCATCGGCGACGTCCGCACCGTCGTCCACGACGCGATCCACTCCGACGACGAACGCGAGCGCTTGAGCGGCATCGTCACCCGGTTGATCGACCTCACGCTGCTGCGCGTCGGCACCGAGCGATACGCCGACGAGCACGACACGTACGGTGCATCGACGCTGCTGTGCGAACACGCATCTCGAAGCGGCGGGGCCCTGCAGCTGACCTTCACGGGCAAGTCGGGAAAGCAGCGGCGTGTCGGCGTCACCGACGGCGACGTGATCGAGTTCGTCGAGCGGCGTTGCCGCCGAGCGTCGGGCAAGGATCCGCTGTTCGTGACTCCGACCGGGTGGTCCGTCGACGGCACCGCCGTCAAGGCGCTGCTGTCCGCCGCTGCCCGAATGGACGTGAGTGCAAAGGACCTGCGGACCTGGGGCGCCTCGGCGACGATGATCGAGTCGCTTTGTGACCCACCCGACGTCGAGGAGTCGTCGAGCGATCCCGTGGTCGCCGCCTACGACCGCGTCGCCGAAGCCCTCGGCAATACCCGTGCGGTCGCCCGGGGCTCCTACGTGGCCCCCGCCGTCGAAGCCGCACACGATGACGGTTCGCTGGAGGAGCTGTGGGCGTCGTCGAGGTCGTCGTCGCAGCGGTCACGCGCTCGAGAGCACCCTCGACAAGGTCTTCGATCGGCAGCGGACCGGCTGATGCAACGACGACCGACCGAGCGCATACCGATCCGCCGGATCGGCGCCCCGGTCGACGATGGTGCGCGGGCGTGCCGCGACACGGCGATCGACACCGGAATCGACGGCGTGATCGACGAGGCGGTCGACGACGTGATCGTGGAGGAGCCGCTGTCGATCCGCCTCGACGGCACCCTGGTCACCACCACGATGAGGACACCGGGTCACGACGTGGAACTGGCCGTCGGGTTCTGCTTCACCGACGGACTGCTCGCCGGTGCCCCGGTGATCGGCGGCCACCACGTCGCCGGCGAGGACGGCGAGATCGACGGCATCGTCGACGTCGACACACAGGGGCTCGCGCCGACACCGGTTCCTCGCCTCGGTACGGCGTCGTCGAGCTGCGGGCTGTGCGGACGCGACCAGCTCGACGACCTGTGCATTCGGCTTGCTCCCGTCGAGCCGTCCCCACCGATCGATCCCCGCATCTTCGCGGCCGTTCCGGCCGCCGTCCGCCCGCACCAGACGCTCTTCGGGGCCACCGGCTCCGTCCACGCCGCTGCGGTGTTCGACGGCGCCGGAGCGATCGGGCTCGTGCGAGAAGACGTCGGGCGCCACAACGCCGTCGACAAGGTCGTCGGTCGTCTGGTACTCGACGGCGAATTGCCGACGAGCGACCTCGGGCTGTTCGTCAGCGGTCGGGCGAGCATCGAGATCGTCCAGAAGGCCTGGGCGGCCGGGTTCGGCACGGTCCTGGCGGTCAGTGCGCCCACGTCGCTGGCCGTCGACGGTGCCCGTCGGGCCGGGATGACCCTGGCCGGATTCATCCGCCGCGGTCGGGTCAACGTCTACACCCCCGAACGCTTCGCTCGTTTGGACGGCGTCGCCGACGGGTAACGGACATCCCGGGCCAGCGGCGCCGGTCGAGGTCCGAGGAGGCTTCATGACTGCACGTTGGCCGGTCTTCCGGCAACTCTCAGGTTCGGACAAGACGGCTCGGGGGGAAGCGGCAATCTCCGAATGGTCGGCGACGCTCACGGCGCGAATCGACGACGCAGACCGCGTGGTGCAATCGATCTGTCCCTTCTGCGCAGTGGGGTGCGGCCAACAGATCTACGTGAAGGACGACGAGATCGTGCAGATCGAGGGAGATCCCGACTCGCCGATCTCCCGGGGCCACCTCTGCCCGAAGGGTGCCGCGACGAGAGCGATGGTGCAGTCACCGACGCGCATCACGTCCGTGCGGTACCGCCGACCGCACGGCACCGAGTGGGAGGACCTCGACCTCGACACGGCGATGGAGATGATCGCCGATCGCGTCGTCGCGACGCGTGCCGCAGGTTGGCAGGACGCCGACGAGGACGGGCGTCCACTGCGCCGGACGATGAGCATGGCATCGCTCGGCGGGGCGACGTTGGACAACGAGGAGAACTACCTCTGGAAGAAGCTCTTCACGTCGTGGGGAGCGGTGCAGATCGAGAACCAGGCGCGAATTTGACACTCCTCGACCGTCCCCGGTCTGGGGACCTCGTTCGGACGCGGTGGGGCCACCTCGTTCCTCCAGGACCTGCAGCACAGCGACGTGATCACGATCATGGGATCGAACATGGCCGAGAACCATCCCGTCGGTTTCCAGTGGGTCATGGAGGCCAAGCGTCGCGGCGCAACGGTCATCCACGTCGACCCGCGATTCACGCGCACGAGTGCCGTCGCCGACGTCCACGTGCCGATCCGACCCGGTACCGACATCGCCTTTCTCGGCGGTTTGATCAACCGGGTCCTCGAGACCGACAGCGATTTCCGTGAGTACGTCGTCGCCTACAGCAACGCCTCGATGATCGTGAGCGACGACTTCGTCGATACCGAGGATCTCGACGGTGTGTTCTCGGGCTGGACGCCGAGCACGACGAGCTACGACGACGAATCCTGGAGCTACCGCGGCCGCACCCCCAAGCCGTCGTCCGGCGATCGGGAATCGGGTGGAACGGCGACGTCGGAGCGCGCCGGTGCCCACGGCGGCCAACACCGTCCGAGCTCGGAAGAGACGTCGGACCCGACGCTCGAACATCCGAACTGCGTGTTCCAGATCCTGCGACGCCACTTCTCCCGGTACACCCCCGAGATGGTCGCGGCGACGTGCGGGATCTCCGAGGAGCTGTTCGATCGGGTCGCCGACGCCGTGATCGAGAACTCGGGCCGCGAGCGCACCGGCGCCTTCTGCTACGCCGTCGCGTGGACGCACCATTCCGTCGGTGTGCAGAACATCCGGGCAGCGGCCATCCTCCAGACGCTGCTCGGTAACATCGGCCGTCCCGGTGGCGGCATCATGGCGCTGCGGGGCCACGCCAGCATCCAGGGCTCCACCGACATCCCGACGCTCTACAACCTGCTTCCCGGCTACATCCCGATGCCGCACGCCGACCACGGCGACACGCTCGAGGAGTTCCTCGGCTACGACGCAGGCGACTCCGGCTACTGGGGTGAGATGGGGGCGTACACGGTCAGCTTGTTGAAGGCCTGGTTCGGTGACGCAGCCACCGAGGACAACGAGTTCTCGTACGGCTACCTCCCGCGTCTCACCGGCGACCACTCCACCTACCAGAGCATCGTCGGGATGCTGGAGGGGACGGTCAACGGCTTCTTCGTCCTCGGTGAGAATCCCGCGGTCGGCTCGGGCAACTCGGGCATGCACCGTCTGGCGCTGGCCAACCTCGACTGGCTCGTCGTGCGCGACTTCCAGGAGATCGAGACGGCGGCATTCTGGTACGACTCACCGGAGATCGAGACCGGCAGACTCCGCACCGAGGACATCGCCACCGAGGTGTTCCTGCTGCCGGCGGCGGCCCACACCGAGAAGAACGGCTCGTTCACCCAGACCCAGCGGCTGCTCCAGTGGCACGACAAGGCCGTCGAGCCCGAGGGCGACTGCCGATCGGATCTGTGGTTCTTCCACCGTCTCGGCCAGCTCGTGCGCCGACGCCTCGCCGGATCGACCGACCCCCGCGACCGCCCGGTGCTCGACCTCACCTGGGACTATCCGACCGAGGGGCGCCACGACGACCCCGACGCCGAAGCGGTGCTCGCCGAGATCAACGGCTGGGGGCCCGACGGGTCGCCGCTGTCCACCTACACCGATCTCCGAGCCGACGGATCGACCGCATGCGGCTGCTGGATCTACTGCGGTTGCCGCACCGACGGCGTGAATCAGACACGCCGGCGCCGACCGGGCGACGAACAGGACTGGGTGGCGGCGGAGTGGGGATGGGCCTGGCCGGCGAACCGGCGGATCCTCTACAACCGGGCGTCCGCGGACCCGGACGGCGCTCCGTGGTCAGAACGCAAGAAGTACGTCTGGTGGGACGAGAGCGATCAGCAGTGGGTCGGCGCCGACGTCGCCGACTTCCAGTCCGACAAACGCCCCGACTATCGGCCCTCCGATGGGGCCGAAGGCGCCGATGCACTCTCGGGCACCGACGCCTTCGTGATGCAGTCCGACGGTCGAGCATGGCTCTTCGTACCGTCGGGCCTCAAGGACGGCCCACTCCCCACGCACTACGAGCCGCTCGAGTCGCCGCGACGCAATCCGCTGTACGGCCAGCAGGCCAACCCGGCGATGCAGCGCATCGACCGTCCCGAGAACCCCATCGCGGCACAGCCCGGCGAGCCCGGACACGACCGGTACCCGTTCGTGCTCACCACCTACCGCGTGACCGAGCATCACACCGCTGGTGCCATGAGTCGCAACGTCGACCGGCTCAACGAGCTGCAGCCCGAGATGTTCTGCGAGGTCAGCCCCGAGCTGGCCGAACTGCGAGGTCTGCAGCATCTCGACTGGGCGACGATCGTGAGCCCGCGTGCCGCGATCGAGGCCCGTGTGATCGTGACCGACCGCATCGCGCCGTTGCACCTCGACGGCGAGGTCGTCCATCAGGTGGGCGTGCCGTATCACTGGGGTTCGAAGGGACAGGTGACCGGCGATTCCGCCAACGACCTGATCGGTCTCGGCCTCGACCCGAACGTCCACATCCAGGACACCAAGTCGCAGATGTGCACCATTCTGCCCGGCCGTCGCCCGACCGGCGAGCGCCGGCGCCGATTCGTGGAGGAGTTCTCGTGAGCATCATCGCCCATCACGACCAGCCGACCAGTGCAGCCGCGCCCGAGCGGGTCGGGTTCTTCACCGACACGACGGTGTGCATCGGCTGCAAGGCGTGCGAGGTGGCGTGCAAGGAGTGGAACCAGCTCCCGAGCGAGGTGACCGGGCTCACCGGCTACTCCTACGACAACACGGTCACGCTCGACGCCACCCACTGGCGACATGTCGCCTTCGTCGAGCAGCCAGCCCCGTCGTCGAACGGGGGTGCAGGACACGACATCGCACAGGGTGGCAGTGCGCCCGGTGACGTCGTACTGCCGGACGCCCTGCGCGCCAACGCACCGTCGATGGTGTGGCTGATGAGCTCGGATGTCTGCAAGCACTGCACCGAAGCGGCCTGTCTCGACGTCTGTCCGACCGGATCACTCGTGCGCACCGAATTCGACACCGTCGTCGTGCAGCCCGACATCTGCAACGGGTGCGGATACTGCGTGCCCGCGTGTCCGTTCGGTGTGATCGGCCGTGACGACCACAGTGGCCAAGCGGCGAAGTGCACGCTGTGCTACGACCGGCTGCGCAGCGATCGCACACCGGCGTGTGCCCAGGCCTGCCCCACCGATTCCATTCAGTTCGGTCCGCTCGCAACGCTGCGCGAGCGCGCCGAGGACCGCCTCGGGAAGTTGCGCGGGCTCGGCGACGACCGTGCCCGCCTCTACGGACACGATGAGGCCGACGGCGTCGGCGGGATGGGAGCGCTGTTCCTGCTGCGCGACGATCCCGAGGTCTACGGGCTGCCGCCGGCGCCGCGCGCCACGACGCGCGATCTGCCCGACATGTGGCGTTCCGCCTTCGCAGCCGCCGGCACACTCTGCGCGGCGATCGCCGGGACGGTCACCCTGCTCTCGATCTTCACCCGTTCGCACCCGTCGGGGACTGCGTCATGACGTCCGGCGTTGCACTCGAGAACTCGACGACGGGCGACGGCTACTACGGCCGCCCGATCGTCGCTCCCCATGTCTGGGAGGACGCGATCGGGTGGTACTTCTTCACCGGCGGCCTCGCCGGCGCCTCGGCGGTCACCGCGTTCGTCGCCGACGTGGTCGGATTGGACGGTGTCGCTCGACACGCTCGCCGGGCGGCGATGATCGGGCTCGTGCCGAGTCCGGCGCTCCTGATCGCAGACCTGGGTGAGCCGGCGAGGTTCGCCAACATGCTGCGGGTGTTCAAGCCGACTTCACCGATGAACATGGGGTCATGGTTGCTGGCCGGGTTCGCTCCGGCCGCCGCAGGTGCGTGGCTGCTCGGCGAACGGGGCGGGCGGCCACTCGTGCGCGGCGCGTTCGGTGCGTTCGCCGCCGTCACCGGCGCACTCGTCACCACCTACACCGCGGTGCTCGTCGCCGACACCGCCACGCCGGCGTGGCACGAGGCTCGCCGAGAGCTGCCGTTCGAGTTCGCAGCCAGCGCGACGGCGAGCGCCGGAGCGGCGATCACCGCGTTGTCAGCCCTGGCGGGGCCTCCTGCTGCGGTCGGCGTGGCACTCGGGGCAGCTGGCGCCGTGGGAGAAGCCGGGGCGGCCACGGTGATGGCGCATCGTCTCGGGCCGTTGTCGACGTACCACAGCGACCCGTCGGCTCGGCGCTTCGACCGCGTGGCGAAGGTGCTCGCAGTCGGCGGAGCGATCGGATTGTTCGCCTCGCGCCGCAGCCGCATCGGTGCATCGATCGCGTCCGGAGCGATCCTCGCCGGTTCGGTGTGCGCCCGCCTGGCGGTGCTTCGTGCGGGCGCAGCGTCGGCCCGAGACCCCAAGGCGGTCCTCATCGAACAACACCGGCGCTGAACGCGACGAACCCGCCTCCACGTCGTTGGGAAGGCGGGTTCGTCGTTGCGCCGTCGGAACGGCGGCGCAAGGTGGGACGGTGTCTACTGATCGATCGTGCCCCGCCACGCACCGGTCGAAACCGACCGATCCTCGATGAATCCCTTGAAGCGCTCCATGTCGCTCTCGAGCTGACCGGTCACGAAGCCGACCTTGTCGGCGACGTTCTCGAGGAAGCCCTGAGGGTCGTAATCCATCTGCAGTGTGACACGGGTGGTGTCGTCGTCGAGCTTGTGGAACGTGACGACGCCGGCGTGATCGGGGCCATCGACGGTCCTCCAGGCGATGCGTTGGTCGGGCGTCTGCTCGGTGATCACCGTGTCGAACTCGCGGGTCACGCCCGAGATGTCGACCTTCCAGTGCAGTGTGTCGTCGGTGACCTGGCGGATGTCGTCGACGCCGCCCATGAACTTCGGGAAGTCCTCGAACTGGGTCCACTGGTTGTAGGCCACACGCACCGGCGCCTTGACGTCGACGGAGTGCTGATGGTCGTTGCTGCTCATCGGCTCTTGTCCTGGAGCTTGTCGATGGTGTCGTTGACCTTGTCCTTGACGTCGTCGACGGCATCCTTCGCCTTGCCGGCGGCCTCGTCCTTCCTGCCCTCGTTCTTGAGGTCTTCGTTGTCGGTCAGGTCGCCGGCGGCCTGCTTGGCCCGGCCGCTTGCCTTGTCGGCTTCTCCACTCATGGTTGCTCCTTGCTGTGGGAATCGGATGTGCTCGATGGGGAACGGTGATCGCTGCGCCCGCTCGACGGGACTACCGCGCGACACCCGGCTCGAAACGCGGGCCGCCGCCGTGGCTCAACGGAATCGGGCGACGACACACGCCGCCTCGCGCACCAACCTCGTGGCGAGGACGACTCGGCTCGGTTCGTCGAGGCCGGCGAGATCACCGACTCGAACCGGACGCCCGTCGCTGAGCATTCGAAGCGCCTGCAACGCTGCGATCGGCATCGTCAGTGTGCGGTCACCGAGGTCGATCGTGATCCGATCCGGTTCCGGTGACGAGTCATCGTGGCACCGCAATCCGTCCCAGTGCCACAGTTGCCCGTCGACGTGGTCGACGGCACGTGCCAGTGGTTCGGGTGCCACCCAGTGGATCACCGCATCGGGCCCGATCTCCTCGAGGCGCACGACCGAGGAGATGCGCCCCGACTCCGGTGGACGCGCGAGCCGCCTGGACTGTTCGTGGTCGGCGATCTCGCTGAGATCGGCGGAGCCGATCAGATCGAGCACGACGTCCAGTGCGGCGTCGAGACCGCGTTCGAGTGGCGGGCGACCGCTCCGGTGGCGATAGCCGATCGGGAGCGGATCGTCGAGCGAGTCCGGACCGGCACGAAGGACCCGGGCGATCACCTGTCGATACGTCACCCTGACGATGCCGATGGTCAGATGCAGCGACGTGTCCGTGCCCGTGCCGGCGCGATGTCGGACGCCCCTCGGGACGTACATCACGTCGCCCGGATGCATCGTGACGTCGCCGAGCCCATCGACCCACCATCGTTTCGAGCCGTGGAGCTGCAGCGCGAGGACGTCGTGTGCATCGCCGTGTTCGGCGAGGCCGCTCGCGTCGGGCGGAGTGAGATAGGCGTTTGCCTGGACCGGGTGGGAGATCTCGTCCTGCAGCTCGGCGACGAAGGCACCGACAGCAGCCGATGTGCGGTGCAGCGACTGCAGCACCAACGTTGCGCCGTCGGCCAACCGGGCCACCACCTTCACCGGATCGACGACATCGTCGAGATCCTGGCCACCCAGCCGAGTCGGCGAGCAGAACTGCGACGGCGCCAATGGCGAGCCGTCGACGATCATCCGCACGGTGGGGATTCGGGCACCGCGTGCGAGAAGATCGTCGAGGGCGTCGAGCGACAGCACGTCACCGAAGGCATCGCGTCGGGAAGATCCGCATCGTGCGTCAGCCGTCACCAACAGCGGCTCGCGACCCCAGTGGTTCGCGACGAAGTGCTCCACATCTCCGACGCACCGAGCGAGGGCGCTCGTTCTGCCGGCACGATCGCCGTCGCCGTCCTCGAGTTGGTCGGATGACGTGTCCAGCGGGGCCGAACTCGTGAGCGACGCGGTCGGCGTCGGCGAAATGGATGGACCGCCACTGCGCTCGAATGCCGATCCCGGAACGGGGGCGGGACGGGTCCGACCCGGGATGCTCGGTGTCGATTGCAGTGGCGGTCCGATTTGGGCCGATCGCTCCGGACCAGTGGCCGTAGCGATCGACGCGTTCATGGACGACGCGCCGTCAGGCTTCGTCGCCGGTGTCTTTCGAGTGCTCGCCAGGCGCATCGAGATTCTCGTCGGCTTCGGTCGGCTCGTCGCCGGTGTCCTTCGAGTGTTCGCCGGGGGCGTCCAGGTTCTCGTCGTCCTCCGTGGGGCCGCTCGTGATGTCCTTGTCGCTCATCGATGCGTCGGTCATGGACAGCTCTGTACCCGGTCGGGCGCCGCTCAATCCCGTCGTCGGAAGATTTTCTTTCGCGCGGCGGTCAGCGTTCGAAGTTCTCGAAGTACCGGCTCGGCGTCGGACCCCTCTGACCCTGGTACTTCGATCCCTGGGCCCCGCTGCCGTAGGGTCGCTCGGCCGGCGTCGTCATCTGCATGAAGCTCACCTGACCGATCTTCATCCCCGGATACAGCGTGATCGGCAGGCTGGCGACATTGGCGAGTTCCAGCGTGATGTGGCCGTCGAAGCCGGCGTCGATGAAACCGGCCGTCGAATGGATCAACAGACCGAGGCGGCCGAGCGACGACTTGCCCTCGACCCGTCCGACCAGGTCGTCGGGCACGGCGATGCGCTCCAGCGTCGAACCCAGGACGAACTCGCCGGGGTGCAGCATGAACGGGTCGTCGGAGTCCTCGGACAGTTCGACCAGTTCGGTGAGGTCGACCATGTCGTGCTTCACGTCGATGACCCCGCGGGTGTGGTTGCGGAACACCCGGAACAGGTTGGAGATGCGCACGTCGATCGACGATGGCTGGATGAGCGTCTCGTCGAGCGGCTCGATGACGATGCGACCGGCGGCGAGCTGTTCACGGATGGTGCGGTCGGACAAGATCACGACCGCCCACGTTAGTGATGCCATCGCTCCCCCCACGTTTGCGTGCGGATCCGGGTGGGGCGGCTCACCGGGAATGCAGCACAAACGGGAACGAAGGGCCGGTTTCGGGCCGGGGAGGTCGGTTGTCGGCGATGCAGCAGCGACAATGGATTGCTTCACCACTCTGGCCTGCACCACTCTGGAAGGACTTCTACATGGCAAGCGCACTGATGGTCTGGATCGATCAGGATCTCTGCACGGGCGACGGCATCTGCTCGGAGATCTGTCCCGACGTCTTCGTCGGACGCGACGACGGCCTCTGGGTCGTGAAGGAGGAGGCGTCGCACTTCGGCGAGACGATCGTCTTCGACGGCGCCGCCGGAGCCGGTCACGGCCCCGACAACGGCCGAGGCGTCGCTCGCATCCCCGACTCGCTGATCGACCTCGCCGTCGACGCCGCCGAGGAGTGCCCCGGTGAATGCATCATGATCGAACCGTTCGACCAGACGGCGATCAGCAATCGAGGCGTCTGAGTTGCCGGACGCCAAGGCGTTGATCGAGCCTCGGTCACCGGCTCCACGGCGCTAGTCTGAGCGCCTCTGCGGATGTAGTTCAATGGTAGAACATCAGCTTCCCAAGCTGAGATACGCGGGTTCGATTCCCGTCATCCGCTCCAATCATCCAAGCTGGATAAGACCAGCTCAGCAGCACTTTCGGTTCACCACCCTCCATCTCCCAGAGATGCTACGGTGAGTTTCGTGCCTAGAACGTGCCTAGAACAATGCGCAAGACGGAGCACCAGATGAGTGCTGCGCGGCAGTTCGGCACGATCCGCAAGCAAACGTGGACGAAGAAAAACGACGCCTGGCCCGAAAACGCACGAACCCCGGCCGCTTGCTAGGCAGAGGCGGTTCCGGGGAGTGCACTGATAATGGTAGCGGACGATGACGGAAAGTCAAGATCATCCGCCGCCACTCGGCCGGATCGAGGAAGCAACGATCTCCTCGATCTCGGACGAGCGATTCTCGACATACCTCAGGCTGTTCAAATCGCACTCTGAGGCGTTGGAGGCGTACTGGTGGAACGTCCGAATCTCAGGTGCGGTCTGGGAGGTCATCGCGTTCACCGAAGTCGCAGTCCGCAATGCCATGCACCGAGCTCTCACCGACGCGTTCGGTGATCGATGGTTTCGGCGATCAGAACTGTTCGACGATCGGACCCTGAGGGAGATCTCGACAGCCTGGCGGCGCATCGGCCCCAGTCATTCACCCGACGACGTGCCGCCTGGAAAAGTGGTCGGCGAGTTGATGTTCGGCACCTGGGCCGGGATGCTTGACGCCGGAGGCAAGCGCACGGAACACCTCGCCTCGGTGAGGGTGAACTACGAGGAGGCGCTCTGGCGGCCGAGTCTCCACCATGCTTTCCCCAACTCGAGCGGCAAGCGTCGCGACGTGGAACGAATCGTTCGACACGCCAAGGCACTTCGAAATCGTGTCGCCCACCACGAGTCACTGATACGCGGCGTGCCACTCCCCGGCGAGAAGGATGCCGACGGCACACAGCGCCGCCACTCCCTCGGAGACGCCTACGCAAACTTGCTCGAACTCCTCCGAACCATCGACTCATCCGCGCTCGATGCGGTGATCGAGCGCTCACGCGTTCCTGAGCACCTATCGAGGTCACCACGCGTGAGTCGCTGAGCGGCGAGGCTCTCAGATCCTCCGCTGCGAATCTCGACGCGAAGCTGGCCGGCCACCTTCGTCACCGACATCGAGTCCCTCCTTGCCAACCGACCCACCTCACCATCGACGCCTGGAAGCGCACCGCCGACCTCGTCACCCGCTACGCCAGCCTTCCACTCGGTGGGACCGACGCGAGTCTCATGGCACTCGCGGAACGACATGAGCAGGCCGAAATCGCGACGCTCGACCACCGACACTTCACTGTCGTGCGACCCGAGCATGTCAACGCATTCACCCTGGTGCCGTAGGTCCAACCGCCACAATCGATCGTGCCACATATGTGCCACGCACAGACTGCAGCGGGGGACAGCAGCGGTCACCACCGGCAGATCCGATCAACAACAATTCCCTGCTCAGCGGGCATAACACCAGTGTGTGGGCCTGCACGATATCAGCTTGGCCTAGCTTCCCAAGCTGAGAACGCGGGTTCGATTCCCGTCATCCGCTCTCGGATCCGCGCACGTGACGGGCGCAGAACTGGCACGTTGCAGCCGCACGTCAGTTCGAGTCGATGGCGTCGCGCAGTGAAGCAACCGTCATGCCCCTGAGGAGTTCGCCAGCCGGTGAACCGGTCTCCACCTCGGTGACGACCTCACCGTCGATGAAGCCAATGCCGTCGAGCTTGACGAGCTCGTGCGTCGGCACTCCGCCTGCGAACTCGGCGAAGTCCGGATCGACCGACCGGAGGAACAGCACGACACGGTCACCGGCCGCGGGCGGTCGAATGCCGTTGACGGTCCGGACCGCCACCCTCGTTCCGTCCTCGTCGGTGGAGTATGCCGCCCAGGCGATGACCACACTGCCCGGAAACGACCCGCGCAGCGTCTCGGACGGCTCCACCGTGATCGCCACGAACTCGTCGGCTGTCGGATCGGTCGCAGCGGCCAGTCGACCGATCGAGTTGGCGCGGATCACCTCACCGACGACCACGAGGTCGGAGGCATCGGCCATGTCCTCGAGCGAGTCGAACGTCCCTTCGTCGACGACGACATCCTCGTCGGGCAGTTCGTCGATCGAGCGGTCGACATCGAGCGTCTCGGGACCGTCCGGTAGTTCGACCGTCACCGCAGTGACCACGAACCGATCCCAAAACTCATCGAGTTCGACGGTCGAACGACCAAGCCGGTCGTCGTCCGGGGCCAGCGTGTCCGGGTCGTCGGCACCACCGTTGTCGGCCGTGACGGCGGCGGCGCCGACTGCCGCGACGACGGCGCCGATCGCTGCGATCGTCCAGATTCGGCGTGGTGTGATGTTCACGGTTCTTCTCTCCTGGACGGCTGAGGGATGATTGAACGAAACCAGGAGCCGGTTGCTGCTGGATGCCGACCGGGAGTGCTTCGACAGGACCGGCCGTCACCTGCGCTCCGATCGGCTGACCGTGATCGGCGGCGACGCGAAACGGCGACACGATGAATCATGTACCGAATGGTACACCATGTGTGTACCGAATGGTACAATGATTTCGCTCCTCAGCGCTGCGTCGCTCGATGCCACCATCACGTACGCCAGCGGTTTCGGCATGCCGCCCGGCCAGCACCGACCGCCGTGGCTCACCGGAGGCCGAGGTGCATCATCCGACACGGTCGAACATGCTCGTGACGCCGCTGCCGGTGACCGTGAGCACATCGCCGTCGCACTCGTACGGCCCTGATGCGGACATCGCGTCCGCGCTCACCGAGCGTGAGTCGCCGAATGGGAGTGGCGTCACGCTGTCGCCGATGAGGATCCCGACCGACACCTCCACCGTGCTGGCACCCTCGTCCACGGCGATGGCGTCCGGCGTGGCCGACCAACTTCCCGATGTCGTTCCGCTCATGGTGGTGACGAGGGCCCCGTCGGGCGTGGCGACCGACCACGACCACTGATCCCTCACGGCTCGTGTAGCCGCCGCCGCCCTCCATCACGACCTGGTACGACCCACCACGCCAATTGACGTTCGAGATCGCGCTGTTGCCCGTTGCCGCGAAGAGACGCTCCAAGAACTCCTGGCTACGAAGTTCCCAGGTGCCGACGAGGCACTCGGCGTCTCCGACGACGACCACGACGGTCACCGACTTGGTCGGGTCGGCCTTCGAGGTCGCCGTCACGGTGTAGGTGCCAGCTCGATCACCGGCGTGGTACACGCCGTCGGCGCCGATCCGACCGCCGGTCGCCGACCAGGCGACGGCCACCGGAGCGCCGTCGAGATCGAGAGCGGCGAACTGCAGCGTCCGCCCGACGATCACATTGCCCGGGTCCGGCACCACGATGAAGTCCTGCAGGACGATGGTGACCTCGTCGTCACGAGGATCGGAGCGGCTCTTGCCTTCGCGGAGCCCCGTCTCGCTGGTGGAGGTGATGGTCACGGTCACCGGATAGGCACTCTGGTCGGTCGGAGTCCGCAGTGGACGCGTCGCTGTCGTCGGTGTCTCACGTCCAGCGCCGTCGTTCCAGGACCCGGCGCCGGGATCCCAGTCCAGCGACGGCGTGTCGGCGTACTCAGCCGAGGCCGTGATCTGGACGATCGATCCCGGGGCATCGATCTCGACGAGGCTCGGTGTCGCGACGACCTGCAGCTCGTGGATCCGGATCGGGAATTGCGCCGAGACCGACAACCCGGCGAACGCACTGGGGCGTGCCGACACGGTCAGGAAGTCGTTGCCGACGTGCTTCGGGCGATAGCCGAGGCCGGGATCGTCGACGCTGAGGTTGCCGAATGCTGACTTCAGCTCCACGAACTGGGCTCCGACGATGTCGACCGTCCATGACCTCGGGCACCAGTCGGTCAGGACCCCCGTTGCCGTGGTCAGCGCTTTGCCGGTGGCCGTTTCGCGAACCTTGTCGAGTCCGAGGCCGATGGCATCGCCCACCTGTCCCCGAAGTCCCAGTCCACTCTTGGTCACATTGCTCGCCGCGCCGCCGACCGCAACGTTGGTCAGCGACGAGGCGAGGGCGCCGTAGCTCGCAGCGTCGAAGCCGGTCGACGTCGCCGTGACCTCGGCGCTCTGGACGACTCCGTCGCTGACGAAGTCCTCGTTGAACTCGACGATCGACACCTGCATCTGCATCGATCGGAGCTGCGACGGGTACCGCCCGGCGTCCATCGCCGACCACAAATTGAGGCCGGTGTAGAGGGCATCCAGCGCCGCAGTCGCGTTCGAGGCCGCCCCCACAGCCCCGCCAACCGGTCCTCCCGCCACACCGAACGCATCGTTCAGCTTGCCCACGCCCGCATTCAGCGCTGAGACGTCGCCGGTCAATTTCGCCGTCGCCGGGCCCATTGCCGACGAGACACCCTTCTCGATCATGGCGGAGAGCGTCGCCCCGTCGTCGATGTCCAACGGGAAGTCGGTGCATGACAGTTGGCGCGGATGTGCGAGGCCCATGATCGGTGACGACCGCCCCACATCGGCATCGATCTCCGAGTGGGTCTCGTGTGGCGAAAGACTGCGTATTCCAGCGGGCTCAGCAGTGTCGGTCGGCACCGTGGCGAGCACATCCAGACGGCCGACGATCGCATCGAGGAGCTGCAGCGCATCTTCGTCCAGATCGTCGGCCACGCTGGACACGTCGTGCTCAGAGCCGTCGTCGAACACACCAGCGACGAGCTTGATGATCCGCAGGTCGGCGTCGAGGTCGGCCGGCGCCGCCTGTGCGAGCTGTTCCAGCGTCGTCGCCGCTGCAGCCGCCCGACGGTCGAGTTCGGACATGAGCGCCGACACCGCTGTGTCCCACGCACCGGGCGCCGGAGCGAGCCCGCCCAGATCGAGGGGAAGTGCCGGGCCCCGATTCTCGCCCTCGACGAACTGCAGCTCGACCGATCCGCCTTCGAAGGGGGCCACTGGGTGCATGCCGATCGCCGCTTCGACACGTCGCTCTACGACGAAGAGGTCCACCGGAACGGGGTCGAGCCCCGGCACGTACATGAACAGCTCGAGCTGGGAGATGTCCGGCACGGTGGTCGTGACCGGGGCGCCGCTGTCGTCCACCGCGACGGTGACCTCGATGCCATCGAGGGAGACCCGCCCGAACGGTTGCACCTCGCTCGAGGCGAGTGACAGCAGGGTCACGGCACCTGAGCCCGACGCGATGGGACCGTCCGCATCGCTCGACTCGGTGCTCGCCGGCACCGGAACCGTTGTGGTCCTCAGGGAGCCGGCGCCACCGCCGTCGGAGCAGGCCGTCACGACAGCGCCAACCACCCAGAGGACACCGACGAGCTTGCCCGTGCGGCCCCGCCTCGGCGCAACGCCGCCGGCACATCGTTGCCCGCGTACGTCTTCGCCCCATGTCGGTTGACGAACAGTGATGGTCACGGTGGCGCTCCCGGTGTCAGGGCGATCGGCGTCTCGGTCGGGACGTCACGTGCAGGAGATGTCGAATGCTGCGGCCATGGTGTCCGCCGTTGCGTCTTCGGTCAGCGTCGTCGTCCCACTGACGGACTGCCCGTCGATGGTGTAGTCGACCGTTGAGGCACCGGTTGCCCAGCCGGCAACGGAGTTGCGAACGGCCAGGGCGACTCGATCGCCGGTCTCGTCGAAGACGTCGAAGGTGAACTCGCTGGTCGGGTCGTCGGCGATGTGTCCAGCGATGGAGACGAGACCGCCGGGGTAGAACGAGCACTGGGTGTCGGCGATGACGTCGTACGTCGTCGTCCCGATGGCGATCGTGCCGTTACTCGAGCCGGGGTCTGTCGGCACGTCGGACGAACTGCCGGTCGAGGAGGTGTCGGCAACGACCGATGCCGGCGCAGCGGCTTCGTCGGTGGCGTCGGTGGCGTCGGTGGCGTCGGTGGCTTCGGCGATGGGGTCGGCCGACTCGTCACCCGGCGTCTCGCCGTCGCTGCTACACGCGCTCACGAGCAAGCCGAGCGTCGCAACCGAAGCAATCAGGCGGGTGACCGATCGGGTGGTCGTGGTCAATGGTCCTCCTCGGGCGGTACACCGGAGTCGTCGTCGCGGTCTGGCGCCGGTTCGGTGTGATCTCCCGGCACCGACCCGAACTGTGCCGCAGTCGAGCAAACGAGTCGCAAACACGCTCGGACACTCGTCTACCTTCATGCTGTGCCCGACGGTGACGCGCCCGACATCGACCTGCGGCTGCTCGGGCGGTTCGGACTCCGAGTCCACGGCACGGCGATCGCCGTGCGGCCGGCACAACGACGTCTGATCTCGCTGTTGGCGCTGCATCGGACCCGGCGCTACGACGTCGACCAACTGATCGACCTGCTGTGGGCCGCTGACCGTCCTGCGACAGCGCGGAGTGCGCTCCATGTCCACCTTTCGGGAGCCAGAGCGCTCGCCGACGGATTGATCGACTCCTCGGTCGACGGCTACCGGATCGGTGACCTGGTCGGTATCGACCGCGACGTCTTCGAGTCGTACGCCGACGAGGCCCTGGACGCAGCTCACCAGCATCGATGGCAGGTGGCCGCCGCCCGCGCCGAGCAGGCGCTCGCGCTCTGGAACGGGTCACCCTTCGGCGAACTCGCCGACCTCACGACCCGAACCGATGCGGCTGCCCACGTGGCGAGGCTGGGCGAGCTCCGACTTGCGCTCGTCGAGACGTGGGCGCGCGCCTCGTTGGGCCTCGGACGGCCGGAACGCGTCGTCGGCGAGCTGACCGGACACCTGGTCGAGCACCCGACCCGCGAGTCGTTCGCCGAAGTGCTCATGGTCGCCCTCTACCGGCTCGGACGGCAACACGATGCCCTCCGGTGCGCCCACGACCTCAGAGAGCGCCTCCTCGAGACCGCCGGGCTCGACCCATCGCCACGCCTACGGGAGGTCGAGCTGGCGATCCTGAGGCAGGACCGATCGTTGGAAGCGACCACGCTCGGACCGACGATCGGAAACCTTCCCGACCCTGTCACCACCTTCATCGGACGAGACCGCGAGATCGAGGCGTTGACGGCGGCGCTCGGCGAACGGTCGGTGGTTGCGGTGACCGGTCCGCCCGGCGCAGGAACATCGCGCTTGGCCGTGGAACTGGCCCGTCACCTGGCCGCCGACCATCCAGACGGTGCGTGGCTGGTCGAAGCTGCTGCAGCCACGACGGAGTCGGCGGTGTCGGCCACGATCGCAACAGCGCTCCACCTTCGTGCGCAGGTCGCCACCGTCGAGGATCTGGCAGATCGACTGCGGCCCCTGCGCGCGGTGGTGGTCCTCGACGGATTCGACACCGCCATCGAGCCGATCCGGCGACTCTGCATCGCACTGTCGGCGCGACCAGGCTCCTGCCGGGTGATCCACGTCGGGCACACCCATCTCGAACTCGACGCCGTGACGACGCTGCGACTGCGAGGCTTGGAGGACGGCGACGCCGTCGGGTTGCTCGTCGATCGCATCAGGTCGCGCACTGCCGATCACGTGATCGATCCGGCCATGCGGACGGAGTTGCTCGACCTCGCCCGCCATGTCGAGGGGATGCCGCTCGCGATCGAACTGCTGGCGGCTCGCCTCGCATCGATGGGGGTAGCGGAGGCGACCGACCTGCTCGACCGTGTGAGTGAGGCCGACATGTTCTCCAGCGTCGTGACGTGGTCGCTGGGGACGCTTGCGCCATTCGACCGCGACGTGCTGCGCGAGCTCTCGGTGTTCGCCGGGAGCTTCACCCACCGCCAAGCGAATGCCGTGTGCCGCGCAGCGACCGAACTCGAACTCGCTGGCGCCCTCGTTCGGCTGCATGCGGCCTGCGTGCTCGAGCTGAGACGTCGTCCCGGCCGCCAGCTCAGGTATCGCATGCGACGCCTGCTGCGCGAGGAGGTCGCGCGTGGCCAGGCCGACGATGACCGCAGAGAGCTCGAGAGGCGACATGCCAGGTTGATGGAGCAATCCGCCCTGCGAGCGCTCGATGCATCGACGAGCGACGAGCAGGTCGTCGTGTTCGCCGACGTCGACCTCGACCTCGCCGATCACCGAGCGACGCTCGAGCGCTTCCGGCGCCGCGGCGACTGGCCGGGCATCGGTCGGATGGCAGCTCGGCTCGCTCCGTACTGGTACGGGCGGTTCCTGGCATGGGAGGGCCGTGAGTGGGCCGAGGCGGCACTGGCTCACGAGGTCGAGCCGGACGACGCCGGCACGTTGTTGCATGCCGCGGGCTTCCTTGCGTGGGCGACCCATGACTACGACGTGGCCGATCGCCACTATCGAGCGCTGCTCGATCTCGGGGGCCGTGGAGGAGACCAGAAGATCCGAGCGGACGCATTGCGGGGACTCGGCACGGTGCATCAGAAGCGTCGACTGGTCGACGGTGCAGCATTCCTGGAGGAAGCGATCGTGCTCTACCAGGAGCTCGACGGGGTGGACGCAGAGCTCGCTGAGTCCTGCATGTTCCGCGGCCTCGACGAGGCGTACAACGGCTCGACGGTCCGGGGCGTCGAACTCCTCACGGCAGCGGTCGAACGGTTCGAGCGCCTCGGACACATTCGCCAGGTGTCGAAGAGCCGACGCTGGTTGGCGCATTGCGCGTGGCGCTCGAGCCGGTCCGCCGAGGCGCGGCGCCACGCCGACGACGCGGCCCGAATCGCGATGGAGGCCGGCGATGTGGTCGCCTTGAGCGGCGCATTGATCGAGCAGGCGTACGTCGACATGACCTGGGGCAGTCCGAGAACGGCCGCCGGCCACCTGCTCGAAGCGCTCGAGCCCATCCCGACGCGCAACGAGGTCGACGTCTGTCAGGTGCTGCTGCCTGCGGCCAGGCTGGCTGCACTCACCGGCGCCCGGCCCGTAGCCGCCGCGACCGTCGCCCACATCGACGAGGTGTACAACCGATTCGGCTGGAAGCCGCTCCGCAGTGCCGCGGCGGGTCGCCAGCTCCAAGACGCCCTCGAGCGTGGCCCCGGGAACGAGATGCGCAGGGCCGACCGTGCGATCGAGGACGTGACCGCACACCTGACCTGGGTGGCGGAGTCGTGGATCGGCGATCTCGATGACGATGGCCTCGCTCGTCCCCCTCGCTGATGCGCATGCGCTGGCTCAGGTGATTCGGAGCACGACGTCGAGCGCGAGCTCGAGCACGAGGTCGAGCGCGATGGTCAGCACCACCGACGCGACGACGGAGACGACCAGCCACTCACGACGTCATGATCGCGCCCCGGCGGGCGGATGAAACGCCGCACTGCGCGGCGGGAGGAGGAGATACGACCCGACGAGGAAGCACAGGGCGCCGGCGCAGGTGCCTGAGTTCACGAGTGCGGTGTTCAGGACCTCGTCGGTGGTCGGCAACGTGAATGCAGCGAGCGCCGAGATCATGAACAGGACCGATCCCCCGTAGTTGAGTCCGGCCGACCATCGCTCGGCTTCGTCGGACGTGGACGCCGCCCGGCCACCGGACACGCAGCGCCAGCCGAAGTGGCTGGCGACGAGAAAGGCAACCGAGCCGAAGAAATCCGGCGCCCACACCAGCCGGTTCGCCTCCTCGGCGCTCAGGCCCTCGGTCATCGCATGGATCGTGCTCGCGTTGAAGAACAGCGTGCCGCCGAGCTGCACGACCGCCGCCCACCATGCGTCGCCCCGGCGGCTGACCGATTGACCCGAATCGGCATGGGTCTGGCGGAGCTGGCCGGCAGCCGCCAACGTGAAGAAGATCGACCCGATCACGAACGTGATCCCGACGACGCCCGGGTCGACGTTCTGCGAATACACCGGGAACGAACCGACCGCGAACAGCAGTGAGCCGATCATGAACGACCAGGCCACGCGCCACACTCGATCGTCCGGGCGCCAGTCGAGCTGTCGGTGCCACTGCATCGTCGGAACTCCGATGGGTGAGCCGCTCAGGTGTGGCTGAAGCCTGACGGGGCGAGGTGCGACGGCGGGAACCGTTCGAGGTGTTCGACGGCGCCGCGAAGGTCGGAGAGCAACGAATCGGCGAGATCCATCCCGAACCCCTCGCGCACCACGATGCGCAGCACGGCGACCTCGGTTGCGTCCGCAGGCATCGTGTAGGCGGGCACCTGCCAGCCGGTACGGCGCAGCATGTCCGACACGTGGAACACGGTGAATCGATCCGGATCGGTGACACGGAAGGCGAGCACCGGGATCGCGGAGCCGTCGCTGACGACCTCGAACGGACCCATCGAGGCAATCTCACGCGACAGGTGCAGTGCGATGTCCCGAAGTCGCTCCATGATCAGCGTGTACCCCTCGCGACCGAGCCGAACGAAGTTGTAGTACTGGCCGACGATCTGGTTACCGGGCCGCGAGAAGTTGAGCGTGAACGTCGGCATGTCACCGCCGAGGTAGTTGACGTGGAAGATCAGATCCGACGGGAGGTCCGACGACGAACGCCAGACCACGAAGCCGATCCCCGGGTACGTCAGGCCGTACTTGTGGCCCGAGACGTTGATCGACTTCACCTGGGGGAGCCGGAAGTCCCATTCCAGTTCGGGATGGAGGAAGGGGGCGACGAACCCACCGCTCGCTGCGTCGACGTGGATGGCGATGTCGAGATCGTGCTCGGCGTTGTAGGCGACGATGCGATCGTGGATCTCCTTGATCGGCTCGAACTCTCCCGTGTAGGTGGTGCCGAGGATCGGGATCACGCCGATCGTGCGATCGTCGACGCGCTCCATGACGTCGTCGGGATCGACGACGAAGCGTTCGGTGGTGACGGGCACGTAACGCGGCTCGACGTCCCAGTACCGGCAGAACTTCTCCCAGACCACCTGGACGTTCGAGCCGAGCACCATGTTCGGCCGTTCGGTGTCGAGTCCGGCTGCTTGGCGGCGTTCACGCCACTTCCACTTCATCGCGAGACCGCCGAGCATGACCGCTTCGCTCGAGCCGATCGTCGAGACGCCGATGGCGTCGCCGTCGACCGGTGCGTGGAAGAGATCGGCGACGATGTTCACGCAGCGCCGCTCGATCTCGGCGGTCTGCGGATACTCGTCCTTGTCGATCATGTTCTTGTCGAAGGTCTCCGCCATCAGGCGCTCGGCCTCCGGATCCATCCACGTCGTGACGAACGTCGCCATGTTGAGCCGTGAACTGCCGTCGAGCAACAGCTCGTCGTGGATCATGCGGTACACGGCATCGGGTGACGCCCCGGTGTCCGCCATCCGGTTCTTCAGGACCGGAGCGCTGCTGAGCCGGCCGGCGTAGGCCGGGGCGACGGCGGTGTCGTCGGGCTGGTGTCGATGGACCATGGGAACTCCTCGGGGTCGGCGGTACGGCCAGCCCACGGTACGACGGCCGGTTCGGCCCGGGCATCGCCCACATCGGACGATCCGGGTCGGAACCGGACGCCTGCGCGGCTCTGCCGCCCTGCGCATGCAGGGCGGCAGAACTCGAGCGGGTCAGCCGACGTCGGAGGCTGCGGTGCGGCGGCTGAGGCGCCGGAGCCCGAGACCACCGACCAGCATGGCCAACGCGCTCAGCGCGAGCGCCCACGAGGTGCTCCCGGTCGCCGGCAGCGCCGTCTGGGCGGGAGCTGCAGCGGTAGCACCAGCCGCTGCAACAGCCTGCGCCGCCGCAGGGGGCAACGGTCCCTCGGACGCGACCACCTGCGGGTCAGCCGGGGTCGCGGGTGGGGTTTCCGGCGTGGGAGTTTCCGGCGTCGGGTCCGCGCTGCACCCATCGGTGAGCTGGGCCGTCTCGAACACCCATGGACCGACGTTGTCACCCGTGAGCACGTAGCCCTCGTTCGCCTCCACCGACACCGTGACCTTGGTTCCGTCGGTCGCCGAGGTGTAGGCGTACCCGTCGGTGTTCGTGAGCGTGCCGACCTTGCCGGATGCGTCGCACGTCGGCGGGTCGAACCCGGGCTCGATCGGTTCTACGCCAGCCGTCTCGGTCGGCAGTTCATAGAACACGACGTAGTGGGAGATGTCCTTGCCCGACGGGTGCGTGATCGTCACCGATTCCACACCGGGGTCGTACCACCTGTACACCGGACCGTCACCTTGGTTCTCGCTGCCAGCCTTGACGCAGTAGCCCTTGATCAGCATCCCCGGCGGTGCCGGCACGACGATCGACTTGGTGGTTCCGTCAGGTGGATACAGGTGGTCCGCTTGCGGCTGGCAGACACCGAGATTGTCCGTATTCCCGGCCGAAACCGTCTGCGAACCCGCTGCCATCACTCCCAATGTTCCGAACAGTGCTGCGCTGAGCAGCAATGAGTACTTCTTCATCCCGTCCTCCCTGTGCCGGTTCCACCCGGCTCCGCCCGGTGGCCCGTGCGAGCGGCGCTCGTCCGGGCGTCTCCACCGTCCAAACCACGCTAGGTGGTATCTGCCGTCCACGTCACTCAAGATCTGCCCGAATTCGCCACGCTGCGTGGCTTCAACGTCACAGGCGCAAAGTGGACCGGCGTGACGGGTCAGCGGTCGCTCGCGACATCGAGCGCGTTGTGGATGGCGATGTTGTCCTCGCCTCGCAGCCCGAGTCGCTTGCGCAGCGCCACGAGTTCATCGAGGTGATCGCCCTCGATCGACAACGTGTGCAGGATTTCGCCCGTCTCGTGGATCCGGATGTCGGTGGACTCGGCGCGCAGACCGCCGATCCGGAACCGGCGACGCTGCTTGGTCACGAACACCGGCCGCACACCCGAATTGGGACCGAGGGCGGCGATCTCGGCGGCGAGATCGAACTCCTCGCCCCGGTGCGGACGATCCAGCCCGAGGCGCTCGAACACGGCGTCGAAGGGTGTGGGCACCGTCTCGATGGAGTGATGACGATCCGACGTCCACTGCTCGAAACCCTTGCGTTCGGCCACGAGCTGCTTGATCTTCAGCGTGTTGTCGCGGATCTTCGCGTTCCACGAGGCGTCGCCGACGAGCAGGTAGCAGTCGTCGAGCTGCTCGGAGGCCTGCTCGTCGGCGAGCTTGGCGAGCATCTTGCGGGCTCGTCGATGTGTGCCCCAGACGCGGTACTCGAAACGCGCGCTCCCGGGTTCAGGTGTGAGCCGTTCTCTGGCCATGGCGACGTGGTGGTACCCACTGTCGACGGTCCAAATGCGCGAACGGGTCACGTGGTCTTCGATGCGGTGCCGTCGAGACGCGCGTGCAGCCGTGCACGAAGCTCGTCGGCGGGCAACTCCGCCCAGATGCGTCGCTGACGCTGGCGGTGCACGACGACGCCCGTCACACCGAGCACGGCGACCACGCCGGCGACACCGAGCAGCTTCGCCCACCTCACGACCACGTACGTTATGCCCCGATGGTCGCATCGATGACGCTCCGAGCAGCCCTGGATGCTGCGGCGACCGGCGACGTGTGGCTCTTTCGTGGCCGGTCCGTGGCCGACAGGGCGATCCGGCTGTTCACCAACAGCCCGGTCAACCACGTCGGCATGGTGCTCGCCATCGACGACCTGCCGCCGCTGATCTGGCACGCCGAACTCGGAGCGAGCATGCCGAACGTCTGGACGGGCCAACGCGACCGCGGCGCCCAGCTGCACCGGCTCGACCGAGCGGTCAGCGTGTGGACGAACCGCTACGGCCAACAACCGTGGATGCGCCAGATCGACATCGACGTCACCGCCGAGATGGAGAACCGCGCGTTGTCGGTCGTTGCCGAATACAGCGGTCGCAGCTTCCCGAGCACGAGAACGCTGGCGCGCCACTGGGTCGCGGGGCGCCTGCGACGGCACGTCTCGTTGACCGACGTCTACTGCGCAGAGCTCGTCGCGGTCACCTACGAACGCATGGGCCTGTTGGGTGCCGACCGACCGCCGAACTGGTACGACCCCGGCACGTTCTGGAGCGGCGACCAGCTGCAGCTCGTCGGTGCCGAACTCGGCCACGAGATCCACGTCACCGACGTCCCTGCGGTGGAGGACCACTGGCGCGCCGGCTGACACGGATCGTACGCCAGTGTGGCGGCGCCGGTCAGAGGTTGGTCATGCCGCCGTCGACACGGATCACCTGACCGGTCACGTACCCGGCCTTGTCGGATGCCAGGAAACAGACGACGTCGGCGATCTCGTCCGCCGTGCCCCAGCGCCCGAGCGGAACGCTCTTCACGAAGTTGCTCCGCACGGCATCCTCGCCGAGGCGCTCGAACGTCGGCCCCCACATCTCGGTGTCGACCAGGCCCGGGGCGACCGCGTTGACCCGCACTCCTTTGGACGCCCATTCGTTGGCCAGATTCTTCGTGAGGGTGTTCAGCCCACCCTTGGATGCGGCATAGGCCCCCTGGGTTCCGCCGGCCCCGGTCGCCGCCGTCGAGGTGACGTTGACAATGGCTCCCTGCGAGGCGAACAGCGGTTTGGCGAACGCCGAACAGAGCATGAACGCCTGGCGCAGGTTGACGAACAACGTCTCGTCGATCGCCTCGCCCGTCACCTTCGACGCCGGCTGATTGCGCTCGACGGCCGCGTTGTTGACCAGCACGTCGAGGCCGCCGAACGCACTGAGGACCGCCGACGAGATCGCCTCGACGGAGTCGGGGTCGGCGAGGTCGACCGCGACCACCAGCGGATCGTTGTGCAGCTCGGCGGCCAGCGCCTCGAGTCGATCGACGCTGCGCGCGACCAGTGCCACGCGTGCACCGCCGGCGTCGAGCTGGCGGGCGACCGCCTCACCGATGCCGCGACTGGCACCGGTGACCACGGCGCACCTGCCGGCGAAGTCGAACGACATGGCGAAGTCAGCTCCCGGCCAGTGCAGCGACGACCGGAGCGAACGACTCGAGCGCGTCGGACTGCACCGTGACGTAGGAGCCGTGCCAGCGCTCGCGTTGTTCGATCAGTTCGTCGACGACCTGGTCGACCGAGCCGACGATCGTGTGCGGACTCGCCAGCAGCGTGGGGGCGTCCATCCCCATCGCGCCGCCCACCTTCGCCGCCACCGTGTCGCGATCGTCGGTGACGATCGTGACGAACTTCAGGATGCTGATCTCGATGTCGTCCAGCCGGTCGCCTGCCGCCGTGCGGATCCATCCCAACTTCTCGTCGGTGGCGTCGGCCGACATCGACGCGATGGCCTCGGGTCCGACCGTGCCGGCGCCGACGTTGGGGTTGACGCCCACGATGTCGGCGAGGCGAGCAGCGGTCGACAGCACTCTCGGCGAGCCGCCACCGACGATGATCGGCGGCCCCGCGGCCTGCACCGGCTTGGGGAAGCCGTTCATCTCGGTGATCGTGTAGTGCTCGCCGTCGAAGGAGAACGCCTCGTCACCCCAGAGCCCCCGCAGCACGGCCACCGCCTCGATCATCCGATCGATCCGCAGGCCGGGACGGTCGTGGGGGATCCCCGTGCGGGTGTAGTCCTCGGTCATCCAGCCCGCCCCGACGCCGACCTCGAGCCGGCCGTCACTCAACAGGTCGAGCGTGGCCGTCTCCTTGGCGAGCACCGCTGGGTGGCGGAAGTCGTTCGCGAAGACCAGGGCGCCGACACGCAACGAGTCGGTGACCGCTGCGGCGGTTGCCAGCGCTGCGATCGGCGACAGTTGGCCGCCGAAGTGGTCCGGCATGAGCAGCGTGGAGTAGCCGAGGCCCTCGGCCGTGCGGGCCGTCTCGACCCAGTCGGCCGACGATCGGGCGGTGGCCGCCATGACACCGAAGCGGAACGGACGCGGGTGGCTCATGTCGGCGAGCCTGGCACATCGATGCTCGAGCGATCGGGCCGAACGCCCGGCCACCGGCCGGCGCTCGATGAGTCAGTACGAACGGGGCAGCCCGAGCACCTGCTGGGCGATGTAGTTGCAGGTCATCTCCTGGCTGACCGGCGCAAGGCGCTGCAGCCGTGCCTCTCGCCAGTAGCGCTCGACGTGGTACTCCGATGCATACCCCAGGCCGCCATGGGTCTGCAGCGCGTGATCGGCCGCGAAGAAGCTCGCCTCGGCGGCCAGGTACTTGGCCGTGTTGGCCTGCTCGCCGCACTCGAGTCCCTGGTCGTAGCGCCACGCGGCGTGGCGCCACATCAGACCAGCGGCCGCAAGATCCATGTGCGCCCGTGCGAGCGGGTGGGCGATTGCCTGATTGGCGCCGATGGGACGGTCGAACACGATTCGTTCGTTCGCGTAGCCGACCGCTCGGCGCAGGGCTGCCTCGCCGATCCCGCACGCCATCGCGGCGAGCAATATCCGTTCCGGATTCAAACCGTGGAGGATCTGCTGGAAGCCGCGACCGCGCTCACCGACCAACCGCCAACCCTCGACCGGTAGGTCGTCGTAGGCGACCTCGCACGAAGCGACCGCATTGCGGCCGAGCTTCGGGATCGGCGCGATCTCGCAGAACTTCGGATCGAGGTCGACGACGAACAGACTCAGCCCGTCGAACCGCCTGCGGGGATCGTCCCGATCCGCATCGTCGGTGCGAGCGAGCAGCAGGCACACCTCGGACTCGAGCGCCTTCGACGTCCAGATCTTGCGCCCGCGGACGATGAACCCGCCGTCGCCGTCGTCGATCGCGCGGGTGCTGATACGAGACGTGTCCGTGCCGGCGTCGGGTTCGGTCACTCCGAACGCGATGTGCAGGTCGCCGGTGGCGGCCCGGGGAAGGAAGGTGCGCTTGAGGCGCTCGTTGCCGAACTTCACCACCGGGTTCAGGCCGAACATGGTGAGGTGCAGTGCCGACGAACCGTTCATCGCCGCGCCCGATGCCGCCACGCGGTTCAGCACGATCGCACACTCGGCGATCCCTCTCCCACCGCCGCCGTACTCCTCGGGAATGGCAACGCCCAGCCATCCGCCCGCCGCCATCGCCGAATAGAACTCCCAGGGGAATTCGTGACGCTGGTCGCACGTCGCCCAATACGTGTCGTCGAAGTCCGCGCACACCCGATCGACCGCCTCGGCGATCGCGAGGTGGTCGGCGTCGAGCGAGAACTCCATGGCGCTCAGTCTCGCGAACCCGTCCCCACCGGCCGCGAACGACTCGAGCGATGAGCGAACCGACCAGATGCCGGCGCTTCGCTCATCGGAAGCGACCCGTCCCGCACAACGATGAGCGAACCGACCGGATGCCGGCTTTTCGCTCATCGGTGGTGGCCGATGGGTCCGAGGCCGAAGCGAGCGGTCGGATGAATTAACCTCTGGATCAATAATTCCGCGAACGGGGGTACGGGAAGATGGCCACGATCACCAACGACGCCGGCAGCACCAGCGAACCGCCGACGTCCGACGCTGAGACCAGCCTCCTCGAGCGGGTCGCTTCGCTCGCGGACACGATCCGGCGCGCAGGCGACGAGGCCCAGCAGCTCCGACGCTGTCCCTCGTTCGTGATCGACGAATTGATCGACGCCGGGTTCTTCCGGTTCACCATCCCGCGCGAACTCGGCGGCGAGGATGCCTCGGTCGGCGAGACCATCGAGGCGATCGAGGCGATCTCGGCGATCGACGCGTCGGTCGGCTGGAACGTGATGCTCGGCTCGGAGATCAACGCCATGGCCGCGGGTGGCATGGCCAAGGAGTTGGCCGAAGAGGTGTACCTCCGCGATCCCCGCGTGATCATGTGTGGCGGTGGCGGTCCCGGCACCACGCCGTCACGTGCCGTCGCCCAACCCGACGGCAGCTACCGGATCTGGGGCCACACGACGTTCATCAGCGGCTGCCACAACGCCACGTGGTGCTTCATGGTCGCTCCGGTCTTCGACGGCGACGACATCAGGCTGACCGACGGCGTCCCGACGGTGAAGCTCTGGATGCTGCACCGCGACCAGTGGAACATCGTCGACACCTGGGACGTCGCCGGTCTACGTGGGTCGGGGAGCCACGACGTGGTGACCGAAGGAGGACTGGTCCCCGAACGGTTCGCCGAGGTCGATCTCGTCACGATGCCGCCGCTGTACGAGAACCCGGTGTATCGCATCCCGGTGCCGCTCCGGTTGGCCTACAACAAGGCGGCCGTCGCGGTGGGTGTGGCACGCGGTGCACTCGACGAGTTCGCCGTGCTGGCCGATGCCAAGACCCCGATGCTCTCGAGCACGCCGCTGCGCGACCGGCCGGTTGCCCAGTATCGGATGGGCGAAGGCGAAGCGGTCCTGCGGGCCGCGCGTGCGTTCCTGTTCGAGGCGATGGGCCAGGTCGAGGACGAACTGTGGGCCGGCCGGGAGAGTCCGTCGGCCGAGCGCACCCAGATCGCTCGCTTGGCGTGCACCCACGCGGCGAACGCCTCGATGCAGGTGGTCGACTCGATCCACAACGCCGCAGGGACGTCGGCGATGAGGATGGATCACCCGCTCGAGCGCAAGCTGCGCGATGCGCACGGTTGTGCCACCCACCGCTGGGTCGCCCATCCGCTCTATGCCGAACTCGGCAAGATCTTCCTCGGTCACGAAGCGCCCGCCGAGTTCGCGGGCACCGGCGGTCCCGCGCCGAGCCCAGGGCGGTGAGCGACGAGGCGGAGCGGTCCGCAGTGGACACGTCGACGGGTCTGACCGAGGCGCAACTGCACGGTCTCGTCGGCCATCGCTTCGCCGGCGGGCGCTACCGGATCCAGCACTGGGAGAACTGGCTGCTGACCGACTGCACCGGGCGCGAACCACTCCCCGGCGGTTTCGTCCACCCGATCGTGCTGTTCCACGTCCCGATCCTCGGCGTCGGCACCTCGATCACCGAGCTGTTCGAGCTGGGGGGCGTGGCCGGCCCCGGTTCGGTCGGACTCGAGGGCTACGACTGGGAGTACTTCGTGCCGCTGGTCGAGGACGTCGAGTACCGCATGGAGGGTGGCGTCATCGCCACCGAACGCCTCACCGACGACACCGGACGCATCGTCGACAGGTTCGTGTTCGAGATCGCATTGTTCGACGAGCGAGACCGGATGGCGGCGAAGATCACCAACCGATGGGTGCTGCGCCGATGAGCGACCACGACGACATCGATGTCCGAGCGGGCGACGACATCGCACCGTGGACGATGCCGTCGGTCGACCCCGCACGGATGCGCACGATGGCGGCAATCCTGCGCGACCCGTACTCGGTGCACTGGGACCGCGACGGCAACGCTGCGCTCGGGCTGCCCGGGCGGGTCGTCAATCAGGGCCCGCTCAACCTGGGCTACATCGTGAACATGCTGCTCGCCTGGGCCGGGCCGTCGAGCGTCCGTCGGCTGACGGTGTCGTTCGGTCGACCGGTCCTCGACGGCGACAGCGTCACCGCTCGGGGCACGGTCACCTCGGTCGCCGACATCGACGGCGAACGACGCGCGACGTGCGAGGTCTGGCTCGACCGCGACGGCGAGCACGTCGTGACCGGCACCGCCGTCGTCGCACTCGAGCCCCGGGACCCCCGAAACGTGCGGTGACCGTTGCGTCGGTTCGCTGGCGACAGAGATGAAGTGCGGCATCGCTACCAGGGCCGCGCGGGACGGTGGAGGTGACCAACGTGTCGTTCTCTTGGCCACCGTCGGGCTGGCACGACCACTGGGACGTGGCCGAGGGAACAGCAATCGGGGTCAGCTCGGAGGCCGTCACCCCGCAGCCTGCAGCGCGGCTCCGAGCTCGGCGCGGCTCGACACACCGAGTTTGGTGTAGACGCTCTGGAGATGATTGTTGACCGTACGAACGGACAGAAAGAGCCGACGGCCGATCTCCTGACTCGAGGTCCCGGACGCAGCCAGCACCGCCACCTCACGTTCACGAGCCGTGAGCGGAACGATGCTGTCGAGCAACGCCACCTCGTCAGAGCGGGCACCCTCAGCTCGTGCAATCTGGCCTCGCGAGCGGGTCGCAAGGTTTGTTGCCCCACGTCGATCCCCGAGTCGTCGGGCGCAGGCGGTCGCCTGTCCGAGCGCCTCCGCGGCGAGGAGGTGACACCCCATTGCTTCAAAGGCGTCAGCGGCGACGACCAGTTCGGCGCGCGAACCCGACACCTGCGCTCGCACGTGTCTGGCCCGCGCCGCCACGAGCGAGCCGTCGCACCGACCAGCCAATTCCTCGAGCCGATCGACCATCGCCGCCGGCTTGCCGATTCGAGCGATCTCGTGGCGCAGCCAGGCCTCCACCGTCAGGTGCCCGGTGGACGCAGCCAGTTCGGCTCCGTCGTTCAGCACGTCGACGGCGGCCGCTCGGCGACCCTGCGCGACGAGCACCCAGGCCTGCCCGAGGCAGCGTTCCGGCAGCAGAAATCCGAATCGACCGTCGATCGCGGCGAAGTCGACGAGCGCCTGATGCGCCGACACCATGTCACCAGTGACCGCACTCATCGCCGCCAGCCCCGCAAGCGCCATCGACCGCGGACCGCGCCACTGCGCCGCCGCAGTCACCGCCGCGGCCTCGCGGCACCAGCGCACGCCGCTCGCACCACGTCCGCGGATCAACGCGATCCGCGCCAGATTCAAGGCGAACCAGGTCTGACCCATCAGAGAATTGACGCCCACCGACGCCTCGTATCCTCCGACCGCCAGTGCATGCGCCTCGTCGAGTGATCCATGTTCCTGCAACGCCAGGCAGAGCGTGAGGAGATGGGTCTCGAGACTGGTGAGCGCGATGTCGTCGTCGAGCCCGCGGTGGCGGATGAACGCCAGCCGCGCCAACTCGATCGCCTCAGCGCTCCGACCCGCCAACGCAATCGCCGGCACACCCGGCGTGGCCCACAGGACCTGCGTGCGGGCATCGTTGTGGTCGACCTCGATGCCATCATCGGACAGTCGCGCGTGCATGTCGAGTTCCGCCAGGATCCGCAGCGACTCGGCGGGGTGGCCGCTGTAGAGCTGCACGTTGGCGCGGCGGCTCACCAACTCCTCACGCAACGACTCCAAGCCGTTCCCGACGAGAAGGGCACCCGCACTGTCCGTGATCTCGGTGGCGCGTTCCGGCTGCATCAGGCCGAACAGCAGGTTGGTGCCACGCATGCCGACCAGCCGGAGCACCTCGGTGGGAGTCCCATCGAGGGACTCGGCCGCTGACATCACCGCTTCCGCATCGGCGAACGAACCCGTTTCGTAGAGCGACTCGCCGTACAGGATCGCCGTGCCAAGCGTCGGGCGCACTTCATGGGCGACGCGAGCGAGTTGCAGGGTGAGCACGTAGTCACCGGCGTGGCGGGCCAGAGTTGCGGTGGCCGCAGCCAGTGTGGGATCGATCGCGTCGCCGCACTGCAGCCGCCATGCAGCGACCCGGAGCACATCTGCAGGCTCGCCCGCGGCTCGCGATTCGACATGATCGGCCCACGTCCGCAGGATGGAGCGCCCCCGCAATGTCGGTGTCGCCGACCGAACGGTGTCGACCAGCAGTGGATGGGCGAGGGCCATCACGTCGGGCCCGTCGACCGACGACGCCGAGCGTACGACGACCAGGCGGTCGACTTCCAGGTGCTCGAGCACCACAGCGCCGAACCATTCCACGAGTGCGTCGAGATTCGTGGGGCCGATGATCGCCAACAGCTCGATCACCGTCCGTGCGTCGCCCGTCACCGACATGACTCGATGGTGGAGCAGTTCCGCCGCCCGGTGACGGGTCGGGAGCACACCGACGAGCGACCACACCCCCTCGATCTCGATCAACACCCCGTCCTCTTCCCCAGCGCGCACGAGTTCGCGCAACAACAGCGGGTTCCCGCCCGACGACGTTCCCAGCATCAACACCGTTCGACCCTCCACCTGGCCGCCGAGGCCTGCGGCGAGCAGCGCCGCAACGCTTTCGGACCCGATCGCCTCGAGGTCGATCCTCGTCACCTGGCCGCTCCGCCACAGGGTCTGCAAGGAATCGGGTTGGTGCTCGTCCTTTCGCGCCGTGAGCACGAGCACGGCGTCGCCCGCCTGCACCAGCTGGTGCAGCAGGATAAGTGACACGGCATCGAGCAGGTGCGCATCGTCGATCATCAGCACCAGACGGCCATCGCCATCGCCGAGAACTTGCCGGGCCTGGGCCAACAAGGGCGCCGGGTCGACAGAGTCCCGGGTCGCGGCAAGGATGACATCGGCCGGAAGAAGATGCGCCAACGGGCCCAGCGGGACCGCCGCCGCAGTTGCGTCTGCGGTGGCCCGGGCGACTCGGTCCCCCGCTGCTTCCAGATCAGCCGTCAGTTCTTCGGCCATGCGCGTGCGCCCGACACCTGCCACACCGAAGAAGACGACGCCACGAGACGACGGGTCGGCGAGGGCGGTTCGCGCCCGGGCCATCTCACCGGTACGTCCGATGAGGGGCCAGCGCTCGGGCCTCGTCGGCTTGCAAGACGCACCCTGCTCGACGTCAGCCACGGTTGCGACCATAGCCACAGGGGGCGACCAATGAGTATCGATTGCTCAAGGCTGTCGCTTTCCGACGTTCGACACTCGTCCGAGAGGGCGGGGACCGATCCCCGGCCACGAGAAGAGGAGCACGAACCGATGGGTTTCCTGAAGCAGATGAAGGACATGAAGAACATGGTCGCCGAGGCGCCCGAACTGCTGGCGCAGACCACGACACTGGCCGCCAACGCCAGCGCGATGGCTTCGGCCCAGCAGGCCGCAGTGGAGCAGGTCCCTGCGTCGCCGGGAATGGCTCCGCCGGCGACGGCCTACGACGATTCTCCCATTGCAGGCGTGACACTCGAGCTGTACGTGTCGATCGCGCGTGCTATCGCCGACGTCGGCTACGACACCGGCAGGGCTCACGAGCTGGCCGCCACGCAAGGTGTCTCGGCAGCAGCCTGGGATTCGGCCGTGGCTGGCTGGAACCTGCGGATGCAGACCGAACCAGCGGTCGCGCAAGAGTTCAACGCCCTGTACACGGGTCGCTGAGGTGGGTTTCCTCAAGGACGTTCGCTCGCTCTCGAAGCAGGCCAAGGGGTTGTCGGCGACCAGCGATTCTGGCGCCGGGTTCAGGGAGATGAACGCCAAGATGAGCGCACTCAACGCCTCGATGTCGACGTCCACCGCCAGCCTCGATGGTCCCGCTGGCGACGCCTTCGCCGGCGAGGTGAACATCATTGCGGTCGAACCGTCCGCGATGCTGATCGGTGGTCGACCGGCACTCACGGTGAGCGTGCTGATCCTGGCTCCCGACCGCGCCCCGGTTCCGTCGGCTGCCACATTCGTCGTGCCACCCGCCCGCACCCACGAGGTGGTCCCGGGCGCGACCTTGCCCGCCGTGCTGAGTGCCAGCTCCCCAACGGCATTCACGATCGACTTCGACGCCGCGTCCTCCCGATTGGGGCGCGATGATGAGTAGCCGTTGCTCATGCCCCGAAGCGCAGGTCGCGCTCAGAGTCGAGCAATGAACTCCTTGCCGATCACACCCACCGAACGACCCCGTACCCGCGTCAACCGCGTCCGCAAATTCATCGCACTAGTCGGTGTCACCCTGATGTCCGCGCTGGTCGGCCCGGTCGGCGCGAACGCAGTCGAATTCGATCCCATCCCGGCGATCACCGGTGTCACGCAGTGCAGACCGGCCACAGCGGACGCCCCGGGCGGCATGGTGGTGTCGATGCTCTACGAGAACCTGGGGGCCGGAACGGCGACATTCCACGAGGTGATCCAACAGAACGCTCTGACCCTCAACAACGACATTCTCGTGACGGACACGCCGGCGGCCCCGAAATTCTTGCTGCTCGAGGGCACGGTCTCATCGTTGACGGTCACGTCCACGGACGGCCCTGGCGCCACGTACTCGGTGAGCTTCGACCCGGTTGATTGCGAGCCGCACCCGACTGCATCGATCGAGGTGGTCTGCTCGCCGACGAGGGGTGAAGACCCAACCGTTCGCTACACCTATCAGAACGCCAGTCTGAATCCGGTGACGCTCACCTTTGCCGTCGTCGGTGGGCCGTCGAGTCAAACGACCGCTTCCGGCATGGCCAGCCCGGCAGTCGAGATCCAATCGGTGCCGGACAAGTCGTTGGTGCACGCAACGGTCGAGGCCGGCGGTGTGGTGCTCGCCGATCTCGTGACAGCGCCCCAGTGCAATCCGTTCACGCTCACCGTGTCGAACAAGGTCGTCGGAGGCACCGCGAATCCGGCTTTCGACTTCCAGGTGGTCTGCACTCCCAACGCGCAGAACCTCCCCGACTACGTGCTCGCATCGTTCGTGCTCCACGACGGCGAATCGCACGTGGTGGACTTTCCGTTCGATGAGTACTGCTCTGCCCGAGAACTCGCCCCCGGATCGCAGTGGACCGTGATGGAGTCGGTCAACGGCAACGGGTACGAGGTGCCCGACTCCAGCACGCTCCAGCCGAGTCACGATCAGACCGCTGCTTTCCTCAACACCGCCGTGGCCCCTCCACCGATCGACTCGTCGACGATCCCGACGAGCATCCCGAGCACGCTCGGTTCCACGATCCCGCCAATGACGACCGTTCCCGCCGCGGGGCTCACCCCGTCCGCCGTCAGCACGACGACCATCCCGACTCCACTCGCCACCGAGCTTCCGGTGACCGGAACGTCAAATCTCGTGTTGGCGCTGATCGGCCTCGTACTGCTCGGCACCGGTTCGGCACTCGTTGTGGCCGCTCGTCGCAGCGCTGCATGCCGAACAACGTCAGTGGCGACTCACCCTGGTCGGTGACCTCGCATCGCCTCCAAGCGGTCGGCCGTGGAGGCACGTTCCCGAGCTGCGCGACACCGGCCGTCGCGTGGAGTTGCGGCATCTCCACCGGTTCATGAACCGGTGGAGATGCGGACGCGCGCACTGGAGTTGCGTCGCGCGAATCCGTCCGCACTCGACGGGGTGTGCGTCGCACGGCCGGATCCGGGCGGGGCGTTCGGGGAGCAGCTCGAACCGATTGGCGACATGGTGGCGATGCGCCGCGACGAACGTCGACTCCGCACCACGGTCGAGGAGCCGGGTGGAACTGCTCGGCTTGTCGGGGATCAGTCACGCGACTACGGTCAGCCGCGAGCCGAACGAGGGGGAATGTGATGGCGTACGGGGCAGACAACGTCGAAATGCCGCCGGTCGAGAACTGGGTGACCGACTGGGACTGGCTCGACGACCAGTGGGGTGAGAACGCCATCGAGATCTGGAACTCGGTGCGCGAGCAGTGTCCCGTGGCGACCACCGAACGCTACGGACGTGCCTTCATGCCGGTCACGATGGATGCGGTTGCGGCGGTGGCGAACGACACCGAGCACTTCTCGTCGATCTGGGTCAACGTCGGTCGTCCCGATGCACCGCGGCGTCCGGCGCCGCCGATCACGTCGGATCCGCCAGACCATCACGGTCATCGACGGTTGCTGCTCCCGGCGTTCAGTCCGAAGCACGTGGCTCCGCTCGAGGACGACCTGCGTCAGTTCTGCAGGACGCTCATCGCCGACCTCGACGGCGCCGACAGCGCCGATGCGGCAGCCCAGTTCGCTCAGCACATCCCGGTCCACGGCATCTGCAAGCTCACCGGCCTCCCTGAAGAGGACGCCGATCTGTTCCGCGACTGGATCCACCGCAACTTCCAGTTGGCGCCTCGCGACAACGCGGTGCGCATCGCGGTGGCGGGCGAGATGAAGCAGTACGTCGACGGCCTGCTCAACGACCGGCTCGCCGACCCTCGCGACGACATGTTGACCATGGTGGCCAACGCCGAGATCGACGGTCAGCCCGTCGACTGGGACCTCAAGGTCGGCTACATCAACCTGCTGATCATCGCCGGCATCGACACGACGTGGAGTGCGATCGGTTCGGGACTGTGGCACTTCGCGCAGCACACCGACCAGGTCGCGCGCCTCGTGGCCGTCGACGACGACGACCTGCTCTGGAACACCGCGACCGAGGAGGTCCTGCGCTTCTATGCGCCGGTCACGATGGCGCGCAAGGTCGTCGGCGAGACCGAGATCGCCGGTTGCCCGGTGCATCCGGGCGATCAGATGCTGCTGACCTTCCCTGCCGCCAACCACGATCCGGCCGCGTTCGAGCACCCAGACGTGTTCGACATGGACCGGTTGAACAACCGCCACGTCGCGTTCGGACTGGGCATCCATCGCTGCGTCGGCTCGAACCTGGCGCGGCTCGAGTGCACCGTCGCGTTCCAGGAGTGGCTGCGTGCCTTCCCGAACTACACGCTCGACACGAGCAAGCGCACGACTTGGGCCAACGGGCAGGTGCGCGGGCCACGCAACATCCCGGTGCTGCTCAACCGGTGACGGACGACGCCGACAAACCGGTCGGTCGCGAGGCGGTGAGCGATGCGCTCATCGACGCGACCACCGACCTGATCCTCGAACAGGGCGTGACGATGTCGGTGCGCGACATCGCACGGCGCGCCGGCGTCAACCACGGCCTGGTGCACACCTACTTCGGGAGCAAGGAAGGGTTACTGACCGCCGCCTTCGAGTCGATCATCGCTCGGGCCGCGGCCGACGTCGGCGACACGGGGTTCCCACCCGCGGACCTCGCATTCCGCCGTCGGGGAGAGGTCGCCAGGGTGATCGCCCGCGTCATGTTGGACGTCGGCAGCGATCCGTTCCCCGACCATCCGATCCTGCCGGGCTGGCGAAACGCACTCGCTGCGACGCGCCCCGAAGCAACGCCCGCCGAACTCGACGAAGCGGTGATCATCGCGACCACCCTCGGACTGGGCTGGGCGCTGTTCGCCGAGCACCTGTGCGGAATCCTCGGTGTCGACGGCGACCGCATCGACGCCATCGAACAACGGGTGCTCGCGCTGGTCCACGAGATCGGCGGCATTCCGCGCACCGATGCTCCCGCCTCCCCTGCGGATCCAGCTTCCGGTTAGCGTCGCGGGCGTCGCAAGGGGGATTTGTGCTGGACGAGACCGATGCACCGACAGAAGCGCCATGGTTGGGGGTCGACGACGCCGACGCTTTGACCCAATTGATCGTCGCAGCGGTGACCGAGGCGTGCGATCCGTTCACCGACACCACCATCGCGGATGCGATCCTGCGCATCCCCGCCGCCGATCTGTCGGTGTTCATGCATGCGAGGTTCGACCCCGATGGCGATCACACCGTTCTGACCACCGGCCTGCCCGCCTCGCCGGGTGCCGCCTCCGGCCGCATCGTGACCAGCGCCGAAGCGGCAGTCGAGGCGGCCGACCGAGGCATCGACGTGATCCTCGTTCGCACCGAGACCACCCCCGACGACGTGTTGGGCATGCAGTCGGCCAAGGGCATCCTGACGGCACGCGGAGGGCTGGTGAGTCACGCCGCAGTGGTCGCTCGCGGCTGGGGGATTCCTGCGGTCGTCGGCGCCGCCGAGGTGATCGTCGTCGACGGTGGGATCCGAATCGGCGACGAGTTCCACGCCACCGGCACCGAGATCTCGATCGACGGCCGCACCGGCAACGTCATCGAAGGCGCGGTCGTCGCCTCCACCCGTCAGGCGCCGCCCGAGCTGGAAACGCTCCTGCGGTGGGCCGACCTGGTGCGTGCGGGCCGGGTGGGCGTCCGGGCCAATGCCGACACCGCCGAGGACGCCAGCCATGCCCGTCACCTCGGCGCCGAGGGGATCGGCCTGTGCCGCACGGAGCACATGTTCCTCGCCGAACAGCGACTGCGCCTCGTTCGCCGGCTGATCCTCAGCGACGATCCGACGCAGGAACGCGAGGTCCTGCACGAACTCGACGTCGTCCAGCAGGCCGACTTCGCGTCGATCATCGCGGTGATGGACGGCCTGCCGGTGACCGTGCGACTGCTCGACCCGCCGCTGCACGAGTTCCTTCCCGACTACGAACGCCTCGTCGTCGCCGAAGCGACCGGCGCGCTGGACGACGAGTCGCGAGCCGAGCTGGCGGCCGTGCGGCGGCTGCGCGAAGCCAATCCGATGATCGGCACGCGCGGTGTACGCCTCGGCGTCGTCAAGCCGGGTGTGTACCAGATGCAGGTCCGCGCGCTGGCTCGTGCGGTCGGCGAGGCACTCGCCGCGGGGCGCAACCCGCTGGTCGAGGTGATGATCCCGCTGGTGATGGGCGCCGACGAACTGGCGATGGCGCGCGGCTGGGTTCTCGAGGCGCTCGACGAGGCCGGGGTCGCCGACTTCGACGCAGTGAGCATCGGTGCCATGGTCGAGACACCTCGCGCCGCGCTGGTCGCCGCTGCGCTCAGCGCCCACGCCGACTTCTTCTCCTTCGGCACGAACGACCTCACCCAGCTGACGTTCGCCTTCAGCCGCGACGACGTCGAAGTGCGACTGCTGCCCGCCTACCTCGAAGCCGGCGTGCTCCCCTTCAACCCCTTCGACCAGCTCGACCAGGAAGGCGTGGGCCGGTTGATCGAGATGACCTGCAACGACGCGCGCGCCGTGAAGCCGGACCTCAAGATCGGGATCTGTGGAGAACAGGCCGGTGATCCCGCTTCGGCCCGGTTCCTCGTCGATGCCGGTGTCGACTACGTCAGCTGCTCGCCCTACCGGGTGCCGATCGCCCGACTGGCCGTCGCACAGGCGCTGCTCGACGCCGACCGCATCCCCGACGACGAGATCGACCGGCTGACCGCCGCCGTCGCTCAGGGTGCCGACCGGTCCGACGCCGCCACCGACACGCACGCCACCGACGGCCGGGTCGACGCCGAGGAACACTCGACAGCGGTCGACGATGACGAGGCCAGATTCCTCGTGCTGCATGCGCTGCGGATCAAGGGGTTCAGCGCGGCGTCGACGATCGCCGAGCTGTCGACGATCGAGCCCGCACGCACGGGTGCGATCCTGGAGGAGCTCGCCGAGAGCGGACACGCCAAGTTCTTCGAGGCGCGAGATCTGTGGCAGCTCACGCCAGACGGCCGCCAGCGCCATGCGGACGAGGTGGCTCGGGTTGCAGCCGAACACGGCAGTGGTCTCCGGTCGCACTACGACAGGTTCCTCGAGCTGAACTCCCGGCTGAAGGAGCTGTGCACCGCCTGGCAGACACGCAACGGCGAAGCGAACGACCACACCGACGCCGCCTACGACGCACAACGCCTGGAGGAGCTCGAGCGATTCAACGACGAGTGCGCGCCGGTGCTCGACGGGTTCGCTGACGTCGTGGCTCGGTTTGCGGCCTACCGCCACCGGCTCACCGGGGCGACAGCACGGGCGGTCAACGGTGAGACCAAGATGTTCACCGGCGTCATGTGCGGATCGTTCCACGACATCTGGATGGAACTCCACGAAGACCTGATCCAGCTGCTGAGCATCGACCGCAGCGCCGAGGGCAGTTTCTGACAGCGATGCGTCAAGTGTCACTGCGTCCGACGTCAGGTCGTCGATGGTGTCGACCGTGCCTCGGTCGGGAAGGCTGGAACTGACATGTTCGTACTCCAGCGTGCCGGCCGATGGTTCGCCGGTCTCCTCGAAGCGTTCGACGACGCCCTGCTCCCCCTCGACGACGACGACATCGCTGCGCCGATCTAGCTCCGGGCTCGAATGTGCCGTCGTCGCCGGCGCGATGGACGGTGGCACAGATCTCGGCGCAGTCATTCGTGAGGCCGAGATCGTTCGATCCGCCGCATTCCGCCGCTCACCGGCGGCGAGGTGCTCCTACGCTGCGAGAGATGGCTCGCTACACGATCGATGCGCCGACGCTGCTCCACCTCGTGGCAGAAGATCTGGAGTGCGATCCGACACACCAGTTGGTCGCCCCGAACATCATTCGCTCGGAGGCACTGTCATTGCTCTTCGCAGCGGTGGAGTCGGGCGTCATGACCGAGCAGACCGCCCTCGATCAGCATCGAAAGCTGACCGAGCTCGACATGCGATTGCTCGGCGATCGAGTGTCGCGGCGCACCGCATGGAAGCTCGCACGAGACCACGGGTGGCCGTCCACGTTCGATGCCGAATACATCGCAGTCTGCAAATTGCGGGCCGACGCTTTCGTGTCGATCGATCCTGGGATGCTTGCCAAGGCCGCAAACGTCGTGCCGCTCGCCGAGCTGGCGGATCTGTTCTCGACGTAGTCCGCCAGTCGCTGCGCCAAGCCGGCGGTCGGGGACACACAGGCTTGTTGCGCCGAGCGGCATGCCCGTGGCAATGCGTCAGGTGCCGATCAGGGACCGTCCGAATCTTGCCCGACGCGCCGCTCGCCCTGGCGTCTCTCGCCCCACCATCGAAAACTCGGCATGAGCCGAGGGAGTGCGACGATCAGCGCGCCGGCGACGGCGACGGCCGCCGCCGAATAGGCCCAGGCGATGTCCCAGAACACCTCGAGGCGGAAGAAGTCGCGCAGGAACGGCACCGCGAACACCACGGCGTAGCCGGCGCCCATCGCGAGCACGAGGCCGAGCTTCCACGAGTGCAGCGGACGGCTCGTGACGGCGAGCACGACGAGTCCGATTGCGAGCAGCGTGACGGTGGCGAGCGTGCGGGCCTGGTCGAGATCGATGTCGGCCACGTGGAGTGCCGCTTCGTAGGCGGCAAGCGTGGCGGTGCCGGCGATCACACCGGCGGGGATCGAGAACCGCAGGACCCTCGGAAGAAAGCCGGGGCGGATGAGGTCGACCTCCGGGGCGAGCGCCAGAAAGAAGCCCGGGACGCCGATACTGAACGTGCCGATCAACGTCAGCTGGCGCGGCAGGAACGGGAACGGGCTGTTCAGCAGTCCGACGGCAAAGGTGAGCAGCACCGCATAGGCAGCCTTCGTGACGAACAGGTTCGAGACCCGCTCGACGTTGTTGATCACCTTGCGCCCCTCGTCGACCACCGTCGGCAGGCTCGAGAATGCGTTGTCGGTGAGCACCAGGTCGGCCACCGCCTTGGTGGCCTCGCTGCCGGAGCCCATCGAGATGCCGAGGTCCGCATCCTTGAGGGCGAGCACGTCGTTGACGCCGTCGCCGGTCATCGCCACGACGTGGCCCCGTGACTGCAGGGCTCGGACCATCGCCTGCTTCTGCTGCGGCTTGACGCGGCCGAACACGGTGGCAGCGTCGAGCGCGAGCGCCAGTTCGTCTGCGTCGGTCGGCAGTTGGCGGGCGTCGACCGGCGAACCGATCACCGACAGCCCTGCCCGCGCTGCGATCGCTGCCACCGTGTCGTGGTTGTCTCCCGAGATCACCTTGAGTGTGACGCCCTGCTGCGCGAAGTAGGCAAGGATCTCCGAGGCGTCCGGGCGGATCTCGTCTTCGAGTTCCACCACGGCAAGCGTGCGCATCGGCGCCGGCAGCGCATCACCGTCCGGTCCATCGTCACACGTCGCGACCGCCAGGAGCCGCTTGCCGCTGGCACTCAACCGGCCGACGAGATCGCGGGCCGGATCGTCGGGCGTGAGCAGGAAATCGGGTGCACCGAGGAAGTACCACCCGCGGTCGACGAACGACGCCGCCGACCACTTGCGCTCGCTGTCGAAGGGCTCGACCCGATCCAGGGTCCACGTCGTCGCCGTGCCGACCGCTGCGGCGATCGCAGCCATCGACGCGTTCGGATCACGGTCCGACGAGGCCAGCGCAACGAGGCCGTCGCGCACCTGGTCGTCGGTGCGGCCGTCGGCGGGGTGGGCACGGGCGAAACAGATCTCGCCGGTCGTGATCGTGCCGGTCTTGTCGAGGCACAACACGTCGACACGTGCGAGCACCTCGACCGTCGACAGCTGCTTTGCCAGCGCGTTGCGGCGGGCGAGCGCCACGATGCCGGCCATGAACGACAAGCTCGTCAGCAGCACCAGACCGTCCGGCACCATCGCCACGGCCGCAGCCACGGTGCCGAGCAGCGCGTCCTGCCATCCGTCCTCGGCAGCGAGGAGGTTGACGAACAGGAAGATCGAGGCGACCGGGATGATCACCGTCAGCCAGCGCAGGATCGTGTCGATGCCCTGACGCAGTTGCGACCGTGCCGCTGCGAACTGCTTCGCCTCGGTGGCGAGCGTGCTCGCATAGCTGTCGGCACCGACGGCGGTGGCCCGGATGCGACCGCTGCCGGCGACGACGAAGCTTCCCGACAGGACCCCCTCGCCGGACGCCTTGGGCACCGGCAGCGACTCGCCGGTGAGCATCGACTCGTCGAGACGCAGTCCCGTCGACTCGAGCACGTCGCCGTCGACCGCCACCTGACCGCCGAGTCGGAGTTCGACCACGTCGTCGAGCACGATCTCGTCGGAGTCGATCTCGACGGCGGCACCGTTGCGGATCACGGTCGCTCGCGGTTCGGTGATCACCGACAGCCGGGCGAGTTCCCGGCGTGCCCGCACCTCCTGGACGACGCCGATGACCGAGTTCGACACGACCACCCCGACGAACAGTCCGTCCTTGGGATTGCCCGACACGAGCACCAGCACGAACAGCGTCAGCATGATCGCGTTGACGACCGTGAACACGTTCGCGGCCACGATCTGACCGAAGGTCCGCCCGGGGGGCTCGGGGCTCACGTTGACGCAGCCGGCCTCGACACGATCGGCGACCTCGGTGTCGGTCAGCCCGAGCGTCGCCGACGTGTCGTCGCGGTGCTGATCCATCCCGCTGGCAGCGTAAGTGAACCGACTCGACGCACTCCACCTTTCGGGGTGCTTCACTGGTGTCGTGGCCACGACACATCACACCGACGAATTGATCGCGTACGTCCGCGAATCGGTGATCGGCCGAGACGACGTGATCGACGGACCCTATGGCCCGCGGCCGATCATCTACGCCGACTACACCGCATCGGGACGTTCCCTCTGCTTCATCGAGGACTACATCAGGACCGTCGTCCTGCCGCTCTACGCCAACACCCACACCGAATCGTCCGGCACCGGACTACAGACCACGCGACTGCGTGAAGAAGCGCGGGACATCATCGCGCGCTGCGTCGGTGCTGATCGGCGTGAGCACGCCATCGTGTTCTGCGGCAGCGGTGCGACCCACGCCGTCGCCAAGTTGCTCGGCGTGCTGGGCCTGAAGCTCCCGTCCGCACTCGACGATCGGTACCACCTGGCCGATGCCATCCCGGCCGACGAGCGGCCGGTCGTGTTCATCGGTCCCTACGAGCATCACTCCAACGAGCTTCCCTGGCGCGAATCGATCGCCGACCTGGTGATCATCGACGAGGACGCCGATGGCCACGTGAGCCTGGAGCACCTCGAACACGAGCTGACCCGCCACGCCGACCGCTCGACGCTGATCGGCTCGTTCTCCGCAGCCTCCAACGTCACCGGCATCATCACCGACACCGTCGCGGTCTCGACGTTGCTGCACCAACACGGCGCGTTGTCGCTGTGGGACTATGCCGCCGCCGCACCGTACGTGCCGATCGACATGGGATCGAGCGCCGACGGGAACCTCGCATACAACGATGCCGTCTTCATCTCACCCCACAAGCTGATCGGCGGGCCCGGAACACCCGGCGTGCTCGTCGCTCGCCGCGAGCTGTTCACCAACCGCGTGCCCGACGTACCCGGCGGCGGGACGGTCCGCTACGTCAGCACGGCAGAGCACGACTATCACCCCGAGATCGAGCATCGCGAGGAGGCGGGGACGCCCGCCATCGTCGAGTCGATCCGGGCGGGGCTCGTGTTCCAGCTGAAAGAAGCGGTCGGCGCCGAGGTGATCGAGGCCAAGGAGTCGGACTTCGTGCGGCGGGCCATCGGCCGGTGGGAGCAGCATCCGAACATCAACGTGCTCGGCAGCCACCAGGCGGACCGTCTGTCGATCGTCTCGTTCGTGATCCGTCACGGCGACAGGTTCTTGCATCACAACTACGTCGTCGCACTCCTCAATGACGTGTTCGGTATCCAGTCGCGCGGTGGTTGCTCGTGCGCCGGACCCTACGGACACCGCCTGCTGGGCATCGACCTCGACCGATCGCACGAATTCCAGCGCGAGATCAATCGGGGCTGCGAGGGCATCAAGCCCGGCTGGGTGCGGGTGAACTTCAACTACTTCATCGACGACGCCACGTTCGACTACATCGTCGATGCGGTCACCATGGTCGCGTCGCACGGCTCGAGGCTGCTCGGCGAGTACGACTTCGAGCCCGACAGCGGTTTGTGGCACCACCGCCGGGGCACGCGAGGCCCGTCGATGAGCCTCTCGGAGATCTCCTACGAATCCGGCCGGATGCAGTTCGAGAACCGACGGCACAGCGAGCCCGTCGACCTGTCGCGCCACCTGAACTTCGCGCACGAGTTGTTCCATGCAGCCGGTGACCAGCACGAGCCGCCGGTGGCCACACCGGTCACCACCACCGACTTCGAGACGTTGCGCTGGTTCCCGTACGCGACCGACCCCAATCGTTGAACGTCACCCGACCGTCACGAAACCGTCACATTCGGTTAGGCTCGGCGGCCATGTCGATGAGGAGTTGGGCGTCAGCGACGCGGATGCGGCGCTCGTGGGTGTCCGCGGTCGTGGTCGTCGCAGTGGCCGCCGGCGCCACGACGCTGCCGCTCGCCGTCGCGAACGCTCAGGACCCTGCAGCCGTTCGGGCCGCACAGGAGATCCAGGCGGCGCGTGACCGTGCCGATGCCGCCGCCCAGGCGATGTTCGACGCCGAATCCCGCCTCGACACCCTCGAAGTGGAGATCGGCACGGCCGAACGCGATCTGGCAGCCGTCGAAGCGCAGGCGGACTCGATGCGCTCGAGTCTGCAGCAGGATGCGCAGCGCAGTTTCGTCAACTCCGGGACATCGATCCCCCTGCTCATCGATCTCGACCAGGCCAACGCCGGCATCACCGCCGACCGTCAGGCGTCGGTCGCCCGTGGCGCAGCTTCGGTCGAACTCGACGACTTCGATGCCGTGATGAAAGAGGTCAAGGCCCAGCGCGCCGACCTCGAACGCCAGAAGGACGCCACCACCCAGGCTCGCCAGCAGTTCGAGGACCTCCAGGCGGCTGCGGAGGCCGAGGTGGTCAAGCTCGCCGAGATCGAGAAGCAGCGTCTCGCCGACGTCGCCGTGCAGCAGGAACTGGAACGCCAGCGCCAGGCCGAGCTCGAGCGCGAGGCAGCCGCCGCCCGCCAACGCGAGGCTGCCGCGGCCGCAGCGGCGCCAGCACCGGTTGCGGCGGCCGCAGCGCCGGCCCCCAGCGGGTCGTCGGGCTCAGGATCTTCGGGCTCAGGATCTTCGGGCGCTGGTTCCTCGGGCTCCGGTTCCTCCAATCCGGCCCCGGCGCCGGCTCCCGCCCCGGCACCTGCGCCGGCTCCCGTGCCCGCCAGTCCACCGCCGTCGAACGCCGGCAGTGGCATCGTCTGTCCAGTCAACGGTCCCCGCGCGTTTGCCGACACCTGGGGTGCGCCCCGCTCGGGAGGGCGCAGCCACGAGGGCGTCGACATGATGTCGCCCGGCGGCACACCGCTCGTCGCTGTCGAGTCGGGCTACGTCCAGTTCAAGACGACGCGCCTCGGCGGCAACTCGGTGTGGCTCAACGGCAACAGCGGGACGCGATACTTCTACGCCCACCTCAGTGCGTGGGAGGGGTCGAGCCGCAACGTGTCGCAGGGCGAGACGATCGGGTACGTCGGCGCCACCGGCAACACGACCGCGAACCACTTGCACTTCGAGATCCACCCCGGCGGCGGCCGCGCCGTCAACCCCTACCCCTACGTCCGCCCCATCTGCTGATCTCGTCCTTCGGGGTCGGGTCCGCAAGGACAGGGTGACTACTCGGGGCGGTGGCGGGCGAGGGGGACGTCACCGGTGCCGATGAAACGGCTGGTGTAGGTCGAGATGTTGCCGATGTAGTTGGCCCGCTCGTAGGCAGCCGGATCGGCGGCGGCGTGGCTGGCGACCGCACCGCGCATCTGGGCGACGGATTCGTAGTCGTGCTCGACCATCCAGTCGCACAGCTGCGCCTGGATCGTGGCGAGGTGTCCGGGGCCGTGGTGGAGCAGCGACGACGTGGACATCGCCACGTCGGCCCCGGCGAGGATCAGCTTGGCCGCATCGAAGCCGGAGTGGACCCCGGTCGACCCTGCGATCGACATCGTCAGGTGCTCGCGCAGGATCCCGATCCAACGAAGCGGCAGACGCAGCTCCTCTGGAGTGCTGAGGGCGATCCGTGGTGCCACCTCGAGCGTCTCCAGGTCGAGATCGGGGGCGTAGAAGCGGTTGAACATGACCACTCCGTCGGCGCCCGAGTGTTGGAGCCCGACGACGAACGATGCCACCGAGGAGTAGTAGGGCGAGATCTTGACCGCGACCGGTACGTCGACCTCCTCGGCAACCAGTGAGACCAGCTCGAGATGTTCCGCCTCCAGCGCGGCGCCGGTGATGTCCGGGTCGGCGGCCACGGTGTACAGGTTCAACTCGAGCGCATCTGCGCCGGCTCCTTCGAGCAGCCGGGCGTACTTCACCCAGCCGCCGATGTTGGCGCCGTTGAGGCTGGCGATCACCGGGATGTCGACCGCCACCTTGGCGTTCTCGATCAGCTCGAGGTACGAGTCGATCGCCGATCCGTAGTCGTCGGCCTCGGGAAAGAACGACGTCGCCTCGTTGAAGCTCTCGTCGTGCACGGTGAAGAGCCGGTCGATCTCTGCGGTCTCGTTCTCGATCTGTTCCTCGAAGATCGACGGCAGCACGACGGCGCCGGCACCGGCGAGTTCGAGCTCGACCAGCCGGTCGAGTTGCCCGGTGAACGGGCCGGCCGACGCCACGAGTGGCGACCGCAGGGAGAGCCCGAGGTAGGTGGTGTGCAGATCAGGCATCGTCGGAACCTCCGTCGTCGGACTCACCGGTCTCGTCGCCGAGCGCCTCGGCGTCGACGTCGGGAACATGGGGATGATGCAGTGCACGTTCGACGCCTGCGAGCTGCTCGTAGTAGTGCCAGCGCTCGTCGATGTCCTGCTGTGCGAGGTCGAGCAACTCCGCCGATCGTCGAGGATCCGACCGCGCCAGCATCGAGAACCGGGCCTCTTTCATCGCGAAGTCCTTCAGCGGGATACTCGGTGCCGCGGAGTCGAGCTGGAACGGATGCTCGTGTTCGTCGGTGGTCGGCTTGTACCGGTAGAGCGGCCAGTAGCCGGACTTCACCGCATCTTTCTGGTGGGTCATCGACGTCTCCATGTCGATGCCGTGGGCGATGCACGTCGAGTAGGCGATGATCAGCGATGGTCCGTCCCAGGCGTCGGCCTCGGCGAGCGCCTTGACCGTCTGGATGTCGCTGCCGCCGATCGCGATCTGGGCGACGTACACGTTGCCGTACCGGCGAGCGACCGCCCCGAGATCCTTCTTGCCGGTCGGCTTGCCGCCCATCGCGAACTTGGCGACGGCACCGAGCGGCGTGGCCTTCGACGCCTGGCCGCCGGTGTTCGAATACACCTCGGTGTCGAGCACCAGCAGGTTGACGTTGCGGCCACTGCCGAGCACGTGATCGACGCCACCGAAACCGATGTCGTACGCCCAGCCGTCGCCGCCGACGATCCACGTGCTGGTGCGCACGAGTTCGTCGGCGATCGCAGCCAGGCGTCGCGCCCGATCGGCGACCGTCGGATCGTTCGAGCCCACGAGATCTGCCAGACGCTCACGCAGCACCGCCACGCGGGTGCGCTGTTCGACCACGCCGTGTTCGGTCGGTGCTGGGTCGGCGAGCAGTGCCGTCGCCAGGTCGATGCCGACGTCGTCGGCCAGCTCCTCCACCAGCCGACGGGCGTCGCGCTGGTGGTGCTCGATGCCGAGCCGCATGCCGTAGCCGAACTCGGCGTTGTCCTCGAACAGCGAGTTCGACCATGCCGGCCCGAGGCCGTTGGCGTCCTTTGCCCACGGAGTGGTCGGCAGGTTCCCACCGTAGATCGACGAACAACCGGTGGCATTGGCGACGACCAGCCGGTCGCCGAACAACTGCGTGAGCAGTTTCAGATACGGCGTCTCGCCGCAGCCGGAGCACGCGCCGGAGAACTCGAACAGCGGTTGCAGCAACTGCGAGTTCTTGACGGAGTCGTGGGTGAACGACGCACGGTCGAGTTCGGGGATCGAGGTGAAGAAGTCCCAGCGCTCACGCTCGGTCACCCGGTGCTCGGGTGCCGGTCGCATGTTGATCGCCTTGCGCTTCACCTGCGACTTGTCCTTCGCCGGGCACACGTCGACGCAGATGCCGCAGCCGGTGCAGTCGTCGGGCGCCACCTGGATCGTCAGCTGGTGCCCGTCGAGCTCGCGCGACCGGAAGGTCTTGGTGAGGAAGCCCTCCGGCGCACCGTCGAGTGCGGACGGCTCGTAGGCCTTCATCCGGATCGTCGCATGCGGACAGACGACGGCGCACTTGCCGCAATCGATGCAGAGCTCGGGCTCCCACACCGGGATCTCGATGGCGAGCTTGCGCTTCTCGTACCGGGTGGTTCCCGTCGGGAACGTGCCGTCGATCGGCATCGCCGACACCGGCAGCAGATCACCCTGGTTGGCGATCATCGTCATCGTCACGCGGTCGACGAACTCGGCGCTCGCGTTCTCGCGAGCGGATTCGAGAATGTCGAGCGTCTCGTCGAGCTCGTCACTCGGCGGCATCTCCGACGGCACCGCCACCTCCGCGAGTTCGGCGATCGCACGGTCCACGGCGGCCTCGTTGCGCTCGACGATCAGCCGACCGCGACGTCCGTAGGCGGCATCGATCGACGCCTTGATCGCGCCGACGGCCCGGTCGAGGTCCATCACGTCGGTCAGTGCGAAGAAGCAGGGCTGCATGATCGTGTTGATGCGTCCCGGCATCTTCAGTTCCCGAGCGATGCGGGTGGCGTCGATCGTGAACACACGGAGGTTGCGCTCGTGGATGCGTCGCTGGATCGCGGTCGGCAGGTGCTCCCACAGCTCGTCGGCGGGGTACGGGGCGTTGAGCAGGAACGTGCCGCCATCACGGATGTCGCCGAGCACGTCGAAGCGATCGAGCAACCCGAACTGGTGGCAGGCGACGAGGTCGGCCTCCTGGATCAGGTAGGTCGAGCGGATCGGCTGGGGACCGAACCGCAGGTGCGACACGGTCATCGACCCGGACTTCTTCGAGTCGTACACGAAGTAGCCCTGCGCATGGAGGTCGGGTTCGTAACCGATGATCTTCACCGACGCCTTGTTCGCACCGACCGTGCCGTCGCTGCCCAGTGCGTAGAACACGGCCGACCTTCCGGGCTGCTCGACCCGGAACGAATCATCGACATCGAGGCTGAGGCCGGTGACGTCGTCGACGATGCCGACCGTGAACCGCCGCTTCGGCGTCGCCACCGTCAGTTCGTCGAACACCGCCTTGACCATCGCCGGTGTGAACTCCTTCGATCCGAGCCCGTAGCGGCCGCCGATCGTGCGCACGCCGGCGCGGTCGGACTCGGCGATGGCGGTCACGACGTCCTGGAACAGCGGCTCGCCAGCGGAGCCGGGCTCCTTGCAGCGATCGAGCACGGCGATCGAACGGACCGTGTCGGGAATCGCCTGGAGGAGCGCGTCGATCGGGAACGGGCGGAACAGCCGGACGGTGACCAGGCCCACCTTCTCACCGTCGCCGACCAGCTTCGACACCGTCTCGCCGGCGGCACCCGCCCCCGAGCCCATCATCACGATCACGCGTTCGGCGTCGGGTGCGCCCTCGTAGTCGACGAGTCCGTAGCGGCGCCCGCAGCGCGCCTCGAGTTCGGCGAACACGTCCTCGACGATGCCGGGCACGGCGTCGTGGAAGCCGTTGGCAGCCTCACGCGCCTGGAAGAACACGTCGGGGTTCTGGGCGGTGCCTCGGACCACCGGGGCGGTCGGGCGCAGGCGGCGCAGCTTGTGGGCAGCGACGGCATCGTCATCGATCAGCGTTCGCAGATCGTCGTCACCGAGCAGTTCGATGCGGTTGATCTCGTGCGAGGTGCGGAACCCGTCGAAGAAGTGCAGGAACGGGACACGGGCACGCAGCGTGGCGGCGTGCGACACGGCGGCGAAGTCGTGCGCTTCTTGCACCGAGCCGGCGCACAGCATCGCGAACCCGGTCGAGCGAGCGGCCATCACGTCGCTGTGATCACCGAAGATCGACAGTGCATGCGTCGCGATCGCCCGTGCGGCGACGTGGATCACCGCCGGCGTGAGCTCGCCGGCGATCTTGTACATGTTCGGCAGCATCAGGAGCAGGCCCTGCGACGCGGTGAACGTGGTGCCGAGCGCTCCGGTCTGCAGCGCACCGTGCAGTGTTCCCGCCGCTCCGGCCTCGGACTGCAGCTCGACCACCTCGGGCACCGCGCCCCACAGGTTCGACGAGCCACCCGCCGACCAGGCGTCGGCGAGTTCGCCCATCGTCGACGCCGGGGTGATCGGATAGATCGCGATCACCTCCGACAGCGCATAGGCGACCTTGGCGGCCGCCTCGTTGCCGTCGATGCATGCCGTGGCCGCCGGTGCGAGGTCCGGGTCGGCATCCGCCGAGTGGGTCGCCGAACGTTCCTCGATACCGGTCGCAGTCATGGCGTCCATCCTTGCGTTGCGAACGGCTCTGCGACGACCGCCCAAAGTCCTCAAATCGGGCCTCCACGCACCGATCACCCCGAAATCTGCCCAGATCGTCGCGCTGAGCGCGACATTCGCGGCATTTTTCGGGCTGGGGGACCGGAGCGACGGCGGTGCGAGGGGGGCGAGGCGATGCGACGGGGGTCACACGAGTGGAGGGGATTAGGGCCCTACGGTGCCCCCCGGGGTACAGCGGACACTGGATGTCGATGATGTACGCAATCGAGGCCCTCCCGCTCGCGCGCTGGCAGTTCGGGATCACCACCGTCTACCACTTCATCATGGTGCCGCTGACGATCGGGCTGTCGGTGCTCGTCGCCTGGTTCCAGACCCGGTGGTATCGCACCGGCGACGAGGCATACCTGCGGCTGACCAAGTTCTTCGGCAAGCTCTTCCTGATCAACTTCGCGATGGGTGTCGTCACCGGCATCGTGCAGGAGTTCCAGTTCGGCATGAACTGGAGCGTGTACTCGCGCTTCGTCGGCGACGTGTTCGGTGCCCCACTGGCGATGGAAGCGCTCGTCGCATTCTTCCTCGAGTCGACGTTCCTCGGACTGTGGATCTTCGGATGGGGACGCCTCAGCCCCAGGATCCACCTCGCCACGATCTGGGCCGCAGCGATCGGCACCTGGCTGTCGGCCTACTTCATCGTGGCGGCCAACTCCTGGATGCAGCACCCCGTCGGCGTGATCTTCAATCCCGACACCGGCCGGGCGGAGATGACCGACATCGTCGCCGTCCTGACCAACAGCACGACGCTGGCCGCATATCCACACGTGCTCAGCGGGGCGGTGCTCACCGCTGCGGTGTTCGTCGCCGGCATCTCCGCGTGGTGGCTGATGCGACGAGAGCCGAACGACGTCGATCGCCGCGGGTTCGCCCGAGCCCTGCGTCTCGGTCTGTGGGTCACGATCTTCGCCGGGCTGGCGCTCAGCGTGTCGGGCCACTTCCAGACGCGCTTGATGTTCGAGCAGCAGCCGATGAAGATGGCAGCGGCCGAGGCGCTGTGCAACACCGAGTCCGGTCCGGGGCTGTCGGTGTTCGCCGTCGGCGACGTCAGCGCCCAGTGTGACGTGCGCTCGCTGGTGATCCCCGGCCTGCTGTCGTTCCTCGCGACCGACACGTGGGATGCCGAGATCCCGGGCGTGATCGACACGCAGGCGGCGTACGAGGAGCAGTTCGGACCCGGCGACTACCGCCCGAACCTGATCGTCACCTACTGGAGCTTCCGGGCGATGATCGGTATCGGCATGGTCAGCGTGTTCGCCGCCGCCGCCACACTGATCTACCTCAAGTTCAAGCGGGTGCTGCCCCGCAGCGTCTGGGGAGCGAGGTTGGCGATCGCACTGATCTTCACACCGTTCGTCGGCAACGCGTTCGGCTGGCTGTTCACCGAGATGGGACGCCAGCCGTGGGTGGTCGCGCCCAACCCGACCGGTATCCCCGAAGTCCGCCTGCTGACCGCCGACGCAGTGTCGGGATCGGTCGGCGGTTCGTTGGTGCTGCTCTCGATGGTCGCGTTCACGCTCGTCTACGGCGGCCTGGGCGTGATCGAGTTCATCCTGCTGAAGAAGTACGTCCAAGCCGGCCCCGACGCAGCGATGACCGGACTGCTCGCCGGCAGCGAGCCTCCCGAAGGAAACGGCGAGGGCCCGCGCGGCCCGGAGGACCGCGACGACTGGCCGCCCGACGACCTCGACCAGCCCGACGAGACACCCCACGACAAGCCCGACGACGAGCCCGAGCGCCTCGTGTTCGCCTACTGAACGCCCCGAGATCGAACGGAGCACATCATGGAACTCACCACGTTCTGGTTCATCCTCATCGCCGTCTTGTGGATCGGCTACTTCTTCCTGGAAGGGTTCGACTTCGGCGTCGGGATGCTGCTGCACCCACTCGGCGCCAGCGACGACGACCGCCGGGTCATGATCAACACCATCGGGCCGGTCTGGGACGGCAACGAGGTCTGGCTGCTCACCGCCGGCGGTGCGACGTTCGCAGCGTTCCCGTTCTGGTACGCGACGCTCTTCTCCGGCTTCTACCTGCCGCTGCTGCTCATCCTGATGGCGCTGATCTTCCGCGGGGTCGCTTTCGAGTATCGCGGGAAGGTCGACAGCGTGCGCTGGCGGCGCAACTGGGATCTCGCCATCGCCGTCGGGTCGTGGGTGCCGGCCGTCCTCTGGGGTGTGGCGTTCGCCAACATCGTGCGCGGCGTGCCGATCGACGAGGGGGGCGACTACACCGGCACGTTGTTCACCCTGCTCAATCCGTTCGCCCTGCTGGGCGGCGTCACCACCGCCACGCTGTTCGTGCTCCACGGGGCCAACTTCCTCAGCCTGAAGTCGCTCGGTGACGTCCGCCAACGCGCCCATCGGGTCGCTGAGATCGCCGGTCCGGTGGCGGTGGTGGGTGGTGGCACGTTCCTGGTCTGGAACCAACTCGCCCGGGGTTCGGCCTGGACCTGGGTGCCGGTGCTCACCACGGCCGTCGCCCTCGTCGTCGGCATCGTCGCCGAGCGCGCCGACCGCGAGGGCATCGCCTTCAGCGCCACGGGCGTGGCGATCGCGATGGCCGTCGTGGCGCTGTTCGGATCGTTGTACCCCGACGTGATGCCGTCGACGACCGACGCGGCGTTCAGCCTCACCGTGACGAACGCCTCCTCCACCGACTACACCTTGAAGGTGATGACGATCGTCGCGCTGGTCATGACCCCGGTCGTGTTGTTGTACCAGGGCTGGACGTACTGGGTGTTCCGCAAGCGCATCGGCACCCAGCACCTCCCGATCGTCCACCGGTGAACGACGTCGACCGGCGAGGACCGGTCGACCTGCGGCTGCTTCGGCTCGTCCCCGAGCTGCGGACCCACCTGGTGATCGCCGCCGGCGTCGCCGCGGCCACCGCGCTCGCCGTCGTCGTGCAGGCCGAGGCCCTGGCCAACGGGCTCACCGATCTCGTCGCCGACGGAGACATCGCCACCGGTGTGGGAACTCTGGTGCTCCTGCTGGCGTCGGTGGCAGTCGTACTCGGGCTCACTTCGGCGTGCACCGAGTGGTCGGCCGCTCGTGCCATGCGCGCACTGCGCCGCACCGTCCGAGTCGCCGTGCTCGACCATGCGACGCACGATGCCGACCGATCGACCGGAGGGCTTGCCAGCCGCGAGGCGACGATCGTCACCGCCGGCGCCGATCAGCTCGAGCCGTACGTCCGTCAGTTTCTGCCGGCGCTGATGCTGGCGGTGGCGGTGCCCCTGGTCGCCGGCACCCGGATCCTGTTCGCCGACCTCTTGTCGGCGGCGCTGATCGCAGCGACCGTGCCGTTGATCCCGCTGTTCATGGTGCTGATCGGCCGGATGACAGAACGCCGCACGGCGCGTCAGTGGGCGGTGCTCCAGCGCCTCGGGGGGCACTTCCTCGACGTGATCGAGGGCCTGCCCACCTTGCGCCTCTTCGGTCGCGCTGGGGCGCAGCGCGACTCGGTACACACGGTGTCCGAGCAGTATCGGGCGACCACGATGGGTGCGCTGCGGATCGCATTCCTGTCGGCGCTGGCGCTCGAACTGATCGCCACGTTGTCGGTGGCCCTGATCGCCGTCGAGATCGGGCTCCGACTGGCGAACGGAGGCCTCGACCTCGGCACGGCGCTCGTCGTGCTGCTGCTGACGCCGGAGTGCTACCTGCCCTTGCGCCGCGTGGGAGCGAGTTTCCACGCCGCACAGTCGGGTCTGGACGCCTCCGACGATCTTCATGCCGTCCTCGCCCGACCGACGTTGCCCTTCGGCGCCACGCCGGCTCCGACGCAGGGCGCCCTCGTCATCCGCGACGTCGAGCTGCGCCGCGGCGAGCGTCGCATCGTCAGCGGCCTGGACCTCGACGTGGCTCCGGGAACGGTCACCGCCGTGTACGGACGTAGCGGGATCGGCAAATCCACGCTGATCGAAGCGTGCCGCGGCCGCCTGCTCGAACGATCCGGTTCGATCACCGTCGGCGGCGTCGACGTATGCGACCTCGAACCCGGCTCGTGGGCCGACCAGCTCACCGTGGTGGGCCAACGTTTGACGCCGGTGGCGAACTCGGTGATCGAGGAGGTTCGATCGGCCACCGGTGCATCGGATTCGTCCGTGGTCGAAGCCCTCGCCGACGTCGGGCTCGCCGACCTGGCAACCGCCGGAGCCGACGAACTCTCGGGCGGCCAACTGCGGCGGGTACAGGTGGCGCGGGCACTCGTCGCCGTGCGCACCGGCCGCATCAGGTTCGTGTTCGCCGACGAGCCGACGGCCCACCTCGACGCGGTGAATGCCGACGCCGTGTGGGCTGCGCTCGCCGGCCTGGCGCACCACCACGGTGCTGCGGTGCTCGTGGCGACGCACGACGCGCGATGCCGTTCGATCGCGGATCGCGTCGTCGAGCTCGCAGCCGCGCCCGAGTCGGTCGAACCACCCGAGGCGCCGGCGCCGGCTCGAACGGCAGCGACGGCGCACCGCAACGAGGTGACCATGAACCTGAGTTCACCACCCTCCACCCGCCGGCTGCGGCAGCCGTCCCACCACCAGCCGTCGGTCGCCGCTGCGTCACCCAGCGAACTTCGCAACGCCCTGCGCCGCGTGCTCGCACTGGCGAGACCCGCCCGTCGGCGCTTCGTCGGCGCGGCAGCGCTCGGCACTGCGGCCGAGGTCTGCACGATCGGTCTCGCCGGTGCCGCCGCCTGGTTGATCGTGCGCGCCGCCGAACAACCGGAGCTGGCAGCGCTGTCGATGGCGATTCTCGGCGTGCGGGCGTTCGGTATCGGCAAGGGCGTGTTCCGGTACACCGAGCGGCTCGCCACCCACGACACCGGTCTGCGATCGCTGACCGAGATCCGAGCCGCCGTCGTGGCCCGACTCGCCGAGATCGCCCCCGCCGGAGTGCCCGGATGGCAGCGCGGCGACATCCTGCAACGAGTCGTGGCGGACATCGACCGCCTGCTCGACCTGTTCGTACGCGTGCTCGGCCCGGTGGTCGCTGTTGCCGTCACTTCGCTGGGCGCACTGGCGATCACGATCGTGCTGAACGTGCCAGCGGGACTCGTCCTCCTGGTGGCGCTCGCGGTGGTCGGCGTGGTGGTGCCGGTGGCGACCTTGCGCGGCGAGTCGACGCTCGGCCCGTCACTCGGCGAGACGAGAGCTGCGCTCGCCGGGCGGACACTCGCGATCACCGAGGGGCTCGACCAGCTGTGGGCCAGCCGGATGGTGGTGTCATCGCGCCACGACCTCGACACGGTCGCGACCGAGATCGACCGACTCGAACGGCGCCGGACACGTCTGCGCATGCGCACCGGCGCGATCGTCGCCGCCGCACCACTGCTCACCGCCACGGCGACGCTCGCCACACTGGGCGCGATCGGCGGCTCGCTGTCGGGACCGGTGATCGGGCTGCTGGTGTTGTGGCCGCTCGCCATCGTCGAGATCGCCGGCACGGTGAACGAGAACGCCGCCTCGGTGCCGAGCATCGCCGGCGCCGCTCACCGGGTGGTCGCCGTGCTCGACACCCCTGATCCGGTGATTCCGACCGTTGAGCCGGAACCCGTCCACCGGCGGCCGACGGTGTCGCTCGACGGCGTCACGGCGCGCTGGCCCGGCGCCGACGCCGACGCCCTGGCGCCGGTGTCGATCCACCTCCGACCGGGCGCCCACGCCGAGGTGGTCGGACCGAGCGGTGCGGGCAAGTCCACCCTCGCCGCCGTGCTCGTCGACTTCGTGGCCGCCCGGTCTGGTACCTACCGGCTGGGTCGCACCGACGTCCGGAACGCGAACGGCGACGACGTACGCCGCCGGGTCACCTGGATCCAACAGTTGCCGTGGATCGCGGACTCGACCGTGCGAGAGAACCTCCGCATCGCCGACACCGAAGCGGGCGACGACGACGTGCGCCGGGCGCTGCATGCCGTCCGACTCGACGAGTGGTTCGGACACCTCCCGAGGGGGCTCGACAGCGAACTCGGTCGTGGCGGCGCGGGCATGAGCGGCGGCGAAGCCCAACGGCTCGCCCTGGCTCGCGTGCTGCTCGCCGGCCACGACGTGGTGGTGCTCGACGAACCGACCGCCAACCTCGACGCCGACACCGCGGCAGAGGTGATCTCCACCGTGCTCGAACGCTGCGAGCAGCGCACGACGATCCTCCTCGGCCATCCGAAGGAAGGGGGCCCGCCTGCGCCGATCGACGGCGAGCGCCATCCGAACAGCGATCAGGCGATCGGGTAACCGGCGAGGAGCACGCCGGCGAGCACCAGCACGGAAGTGGCAGCGGCAAGGAGCAGGACCCTGCTGAGACGGTGACCGAACGATGCGGTGATGCCGGCGAAGAACAGGGCGCTGGCGAAGAACAACGTCAAGCGGATGTAGTCGTCGGCGTTGCTGCCGGCATCCTCGCTGAGCGCCGTGGCCGCAGTCGCTTCGTCCTCGGCGGCAGCGGATGCGGCGAACAGCGGATCGAGATAGTCCTCGTCGGCGATCAGGTTGGTGGGTGTCTCACCGGCAGCGACCTGCGCCTCCCAGCTGTCGAGGATCGGAGCGAAGCCCGGTCGCACGAGCGTCTCACGGAGGAACGTCAACAGCTGTTCGTCGTCGGCAGCGGCAGCCGCTGCCACCTGGGCGACGGTCGCCGAGTCGTAGGCGACGATCTGGGTCGCCAGGGCATACTCGCGTGACGCATCGATGCGAAAGACGGCCGACGACCGCGCCTCGTCGGTCTCGATACCGTTCCATTGCGCCACCTGGTAGGCCGACCACGCCGATCCAACGGTGGCCACGCCGAGCAGCAGCACGGTCACGATCTCGATCAACCGGCCGGGCCCCGTGCGCGACGATCTGTCGGAGCCGGAGGGCCCGACGCCGCTCGATGCCCACGGCGAATCGTTCACTGCTGGGTGTCAGTCGACTCAGCGGCTTCGTCGGCGGCGGCGTGTGTGGCGTCGACGGTCGAGGGCGCGGCGGACGTATTGAGCAGCGGCACCGTGAGCGCCGACGGGATGGCCTGATCGCCGTCCCAACGCTGCAGGAGGTCGCGCCATGCTTCGATCTGGCGGTACCGCAGCAAGGTGTCGCCATCGACGCCGTCGAGCAGTGACGCCATCGCGGCGTCGTTCTCGAGTCGTGCCCGACGGACCTTCGCCACTGCCTGCTCCCGTTCGAGTTCCGCGTCAGCACGAACGATCGCCTGGATCACGTCATCGGTCTCGCCCAGATCGATGCCGCGCAGCGTGAAACCCTTCAGCTCGAACCCGATCGCGCCGAGTGCGTCACCGAGCGCCTCGCCGAGGCGCCGTTCGAGTGCGGTGAACCCGTCGCCGTAGGCGTCCGAGGCGGAGATGTCGACGGCGCGCAGTGCGGTCAGCACCGTGCTTCGGCTGGCGTCGCGCAGCACCGGCCAGAGCCCCTCGGGACCGTACTGGTCGTGGACGTCTCGGAGTTTCGTGATGTCGAGCTGGCACCGCACGGTGTAGCTGACGTGGGCGACCGCCCGGTCGCCGAGGTGCACCGGCAACGGCTCGTCGAGGTATTCGACGCGGGGGTCGCCGACCGTTCCGCCACCGACCACCAGCGCCAGCTCGCGCGAGGGGTACGTCTGGACCATCACCTTGCGCCACGGGACGATGAAGTGGCGCCCCGGCGGAAGCGCTCGTCCGGTGGCTCGTCCACGTTTGAGCAAGAGGGCGATCGTGCCGGGATCGACGCTGATCGACGTCTCCAACAGCACGACCCCCACGATCGCGATCGGCAGCAGGACCGCGATGATCACCGCGATGAGGACCGTCATCAGCGCCTCCTCGGGATCGCGTGGAGAGCTGTGTCGCGCGCTGTGACCATAGGGATGGTCACAGTAGCGGGCACGGTGCGTGCCACGTCGAGTGGCGGTGGGGCCGGCCCGGCCCGGGTCAGTCGTTCGGGTTCGTCTGGTTGCCGACGGGGCCCGGCTCGTCGAGGTCGAAGCCCTGGTTGTTGCGCTCGTCGGTCTCGGTGTTGTCGCCGAAGTCGGACACGCTCGGGTCGTAGGGTACGTCGGGGTCGGACTGGAGTTCGTCGACCAGTGTGGTGTCGGTGCCGCCGTCGTCGCCGTCGTCGCAAGCGCTCATACCGAGCACGGACACGAGCCCCAGGGCCACGAGCGTGCCGACGCGGGAGCGGGTCGAGGTCTTCGAGCTGATCATGCCACGGACCTACCCGGTCGCCGGGACCGTGAATCCGGCGACCGGGTCGGCGTCATCCGAGCCCGGTGTTCGGCTCAGCCGTCGGTGGTCTCGCTCTCGACCTCGCCCGCAATCGAGTTCGTGACGTCTTCGACATCCTCTCCAACGTCGTCGACGCCCTCTTCGACGTCGTCGACCGGATTGTCGACTTCGATGTTGCCGTCGTTGTCATCGTCATCGCAGGCAACGGCGCCGAGCGAGAGCAGGGCGACGGCGGATGCGGCGGCGACCCGACGGGGGATGTTGGGGGTTCGTGTGTTGATCATCCGACACGACTACCCAGCGGAGCGATCGAGCGAAACATGCGCATCGAGCAGGTTCCGCTCGAAATCACCGGCCCAGTCCTGCGATGTCCAGGCCCTGACCGCATCGGCGCGCCGTCGGGCCATGTTCCGGCGAGTCGACGGATCGAGCGTGACCGCTCGGGCGATGCCATCGGTGATCGAGGCAGGGTCGGAACCGTCGACGAGCACGGATGCGGCGCCCAGTTCTGCAGCGGCACCGGCACGCTCGGAGAGCACCAGCACGCCGGCGCGTGGTTCGTTGAGGAGCGAGAACTCCTTGGCGACCAGGTTCATCCCGTCGCGTGTCGGCGTCACCAGCGCGACGTCCGCCGCTGCGAGGAGTGCCGCCACGTTCCGGCGGTCACTTCCCTCGGTCACCAGCCGCAACGCCGGAGTACCGTCGGAGCGCAACCAGTTGGAGGCGACGTCGTGCGCACGCCGTTCCACGGCCAGGCGTAGATCCCGATACGCACCCAGGCCGGAACGGCTCGGCTGTGCGATCTGGACGATCTCCACGTCGTCGGGTCGGATGCATCCGTGCCGGAATGCGCGATCGACGGCGTCGAGGCGCTGCAGCAGTGCCTTGGTGTGATCGATCCGGTCGACGCCGACCAGCAGCAGTCGGGCGCCCAACCGTGCGCGCATGCGCTCGACGAGCGTGAGCGTGGCGCGCTCGCGGCCGAGCGCAGCGAGTTCGACCGGATCGACCGACACGGGTGACACGATCGTGCCTCCAGAACGGCGGCCGCAGAGCGTCGTCAGCTCCTGCTCGTCGGCAGCGGTCTGCACGCCGATCAACGCCGGTGCCTCCAGCGCATCGGCGAGGGCGGACCCAACCGGGAGATCGGCGAGCGCAGCGGCGTCGATCGGGGTGTGCAACGACAAGCCGACGACCAGGTCGGCGCGAGCGACCGACAAGAGCTCGGCGACGAGCAGGAGCTGATAGTCGTGGACCCACACGACGTCGCCGTGGGCAGCGGTGTCGGCGACGACCTCGGCGAACCGTTCGTTGTGGGATCGGTAGGCGTCCCACCATCCCGTGCGCCACCTGATCCGGTCGGTCAGTCCGTGCAGCGCCGGCCACAGACACGAGTTCGACATCCCGTTCACGGCACGCTCTGCGAGACTCGGTTCGATCGGGACCTGCCGGATCGGCCCGTGGGGCCACGCCGGGGGTGCCTCCGAGACGTCTCCGAGCGACGCCGACGACCCGATCCACGTCACGGGATGTCGGCGCGCGTACGACTCGAGGGCCGTCACGAGGCCGCCGGGAGCGCGTCCCCAACCTGCCGATGGAGACCAGGTGACCGGGAGCCGATTCGCAACCACGTGGACCGCGGGACGAGACGGAAGGAGCGCACTGGCCGGCATGACGCCGGTCTGATACCCCGCGGGGGATGTTCTCAATCGTGGAGCATGTCGAGCAGCTCACCGACGGTGTGCTGGCCCTCCAGGGGGTGGCGCAGCGGCGTACGGTCGATGATCTCGTAGTGGTTGCGACGTCCCACCTTCTCGCGGCGCAAGTAGCCGGCGTGCTCGAGATCGTCGAGGATGCGCTGGACTGCGCCCGGGGTGATGCCGACGACGTAGCTCAGGTCGCGCTGGCGGAGATCGGGGTCACGGCTCAACGCCACCATCACGTGGGCGTGGTTCGTGAGAAACGTCCACGACGGCAGATCCGGTTTCGGCTCGATCAACGACACACGCCCATCATAGGTATCCGAAGATGCCTCTTGCCCGGGGTTGGTCTTCAACACCGGCATTCCCTCTCGGAGGTCGCCATCGCGGTCCCCCGACGGCTCATTCCCCCGAGCGCCGGTCGTGCTCGGCGAGCTCACGTTCGGCATCGGCGAGGTCGTCGATGCGCAGATGGTCCGAGATCGTCGTGCGATGCGTGGCACGGAACAACAGGTGCGTGCTCGCCGGCAGCGTGAGCAGCAGGGCGGCGGCGACGATCACCAGCCCGGCGGCGCCTCGGATCCCCACCTCGATCCCCGCACCCAGCGCGACGAGCAGGAATGCGATCGGGCTGGCCTTGCCGGCTGCGTGGAACCGCGCATACGGCGTGCGGAAGGTGAGCAGGCCGATGCCGGCGAGCAGTGCGACGAACGCACCGAGCACGACGAGTGCGGAGGCGACGACGTTCACGGGCGCCCCGTCGTTTCGATGAACCGGCTGAGCACGACCGTGGCCGTGAACGCCACGATGGCGATGACCACCAGCACGCCGATGTAGAGCGTGTCGCCGGTCTCGGCGACACGAGTGCCGATCGCACCCATCAAGGCCACGAGGGCAGCGTCGAGGGAGATCACCCGATCGGCGAGCGATGGACCGCGGACCAGACGGATCCCCGCGAGGATCCCGGCGACCAGAAAGACGCCGACGGCGATGTCCGCCATCATGACGCCGCCTCGTCGATCGGCAGTGCCCGACAGGCGAGCTGGGCGAGCTGGCGGACGTGTTGTTCGATCTCGGGCGCCTTGTCTGCGTGGAGCAGGTGGAGGTACAAGCGCCCGGTGTCGTCGTCACCGTCGATCACGGCCGTGCCCGGCGTGACGGTGATCGCGATCACCAGCATCAAGAAGTGCGCCCTCGCTCCGATGTCGGTGTCGACGGCGATGATCGCCTCGTCGGTGTGGTCGGTGGGCGTCAGGATCTCCCATGCGACGTGCACGGTCGACACGACCAGGTCGACGAGCACGAGCCAGGTGAAGTGCAGCAGCGGAAGGACGCGCATGCGTCCGGCACCGGGATCGACGCCTGCGAACAGGGTCGCCCCGAACGCGACGAGCGTGCCGGAGACGAGGTTGGCGATCGTCACCGAGCCCCAGAGCGCACACCATGCGGCGACGAGCAGGCCGACGGTGAACAGTCGCCGTGGCGTCGACATCGCCCGAAGAGCGCTCCGCAGCGACGAACGCCACGACGCTCGAGGGACCGGTCGAGGAACGGTGGCCGCCATCAGTCGTCACCCTCGGCGGGAACCGACTCGTCGAGCACGGCGGCGACGTACGGGGTCCGCGCGATCAGGTCGCCGGCCGCCTGCTCGCTCATGCGCCACAACGGACCGGCGACGACGGCGATGAAGATCGTGCCGGCCACGGCGATCCCGGCGGCGGTCTGCATGATCGTCACCGAACGACGGCTCGACGCCGGCACCGCTGACGGCGTGACGTCGCCCCAGAAGGCGCCGAGCCAGATCTTGGTCATCGACAACAGCGTCAGGATCGAGCCGACGAGCGAGACCGCCACGATGACGTACGCACCGGAGGCGATGCCGGCATCGACGAGTGCCAGCTTGGCGATGAACCCCGAGAACGGTGGCAGCCCGGCGAGGCTGAGCGCAGGCAGTGCGAACAGCACGGCGATCACCGGTCTGCTGGTGGCGAGTCCGCCGACCTTCTCGAGCGCGGAGGTGCCCTGGTCGTCCTCGATCAGCCCGCCGGCGAGGAACATCACGGTCTTGACCGGGATCTGATGGATCAGGAACAGCACGGCCCCGGCCACGCCCGCCACGGTGAACAGCCCGAGTCCCATCACCATGTAGCCGATCTGGCTGACGACGTGGAACGACAAGATGCGCTTCACGTCGTCCTGGGCCAGTGCGCCTGCGACGCCCACGATCATCGTCAGCCCGGCGATCACCAGCAGCAACGGCCCCAGCCGGTCGAGGTCCATCAGCGTGAAGAACCGGATCAGGACGTACACCCCGATCTTGGTCAGCAGTCCGGCGAACACGGCGGTGATCGTGGTCGGCGCAGTCGGATAGCTGTCGGGCAACCAGGAGAACAGCGGGAAGATCGCCGCCTTGGTTCCGAACACGACGAGGAACCAGAGCCCGATGCCCAGCTGGGTGGCAGCGGGCAGTTCCGGAATACGTTCTGCGAGCAGCGCCATGTTGACCGTGCCGGTCGCCGCATAGACGATCGCCACACCGAAGAGGAACAACGTCGAGGCGAACAGGTTGATCACCACGTAGGTCATGCCCGAGCGCACCTGCGATTCGTGACCCTGATGGGTGAGCAAGACGTAACTCGCGACGAGGATCAGCTCGAACGCCACGAACAGGGTGAAGAGGTCGCCGGTGAGGATCGCCAGGCTGACACCGCCTGCCAGCACCAGCAGGATGGGACTGACGACCGATGGATCGGCACCGGACGGCGTCCGTCGCTGGCCGATGGCGAACAACTCGACCACGAGAATCGTCGCCGAGGCGACGACGAGAACCAAGGCTGCGAACAGATCGGCCACCAGCACGATGCCGAGTTCGGGTACCCAGCCACCGACGCGCAGCACGACCGTGCCGTTGCGGTCGACCTCGACGAGCAGCGCCGCCGCGAGCCCCGTCACCGCGGCCATCGTCGACACGGTGACCACGTCGCGCACGTCGGCCATCCGACGCACACCGAGCACCAACGCCGACGCCAGCAACGGCAACGCCACGCAGAGGGCGACGACGGCGCTCACGATCCACCCTCGGGGTTGTCGTGCAGCGTCTCGAGTTCACGGGTTTCGTCGAGCACGGCTTCGCGCGCTTGCTGCGTCGTCGCGATGCGCCGGTCCTCGACGTCGTCCTCGACGAGGTCGTCGCCCGAGATCTCCTGCTGGCGCCGGGCGAGGGCCAGGACGAACAGCGTGAGCCCGAACGAGATCACGATCGCAGTGAGCGCCAGCGCCTGTGGCAAGGGATTGACCGCGTCCGGTGCCGGTTCGCCGTCGATGATCGGGGGCGATCCGGCGCGGCCGCCCGACGCCAGGAGCGCCAGCACCGCAGCATGGCCGAGCAGGGCGAAGCCGAGCACGATCCGGCTCAACGAACGCGATGTCACCAGGAACGTTCCGGTGGCCACCAGTCCGGCGACGGCGAAGATCATGGCGAGGCTCATGTGCGGCGCCGATCGACGAGCGAGGCGGCGTCGAGCGCATCGAGCAGGGCGATCACCAGGCCGACGACGATCGCGACGACGCCGAGATCGAACAGCAGGGCCGAGCCCGTCTTGATCGTGCCCAACACCGGCACCTCCCACGTGACGACCACCTGGTCGAGCAGCGGTTCGCCCCAGAACATCGGTGCGATCGCCACGAGTCCGGCGATCACGCCTCCGGCCGAGAGCCAGACCGTGGCGTGCTGCGGTTGCTGGATGCCGGCGAGTGTGCGCAGCACGACGATCGCACCGACCATGAGCCCGGCCGCGAACCCGCCGCCCGGCTCGTTGTGGCCGACGAACAGCACGTAGGTCGCAACGACGAGGGCGATCGGCGTGATCGCCTGGACGGCGAGCGACACGATGGGCGAGGTGCGAGCGATCACGACACCGTCTCGCGAGCGACGGCCGGCACGGCGGGCCGGGAACGACTGCGCTTGGCGCCGAGCGTGAGGATCCCGACGGCGACCACCATCAACACGATGATCTCGCCGAACGTGTCGAGCGCGCGGGTGTCGGTGAGGATGACGTTGACGACGTTCTTCCCGCCACCGTCGCGCTGCGCCGACTCCGCGAGCTCCCGAACCGGAGCGTCGGCGACCGGGTTGCCGGCACTGCCCGCCAACGCCAGCGCGACCGCGCTGCCCATCGCGACGGCGACCACCAACCGTCCGGCCGTCCACAGCGTCGTCGGCGTCGGGAACTTGGTGGCGAGGCGGCCGAGGCCCACCACGAATCCGATGACGACCACGGTCTCGACGAGCAACTGGGTCAGGACGAGGTCCGGCGCCCCGTACGCCACGAACAGACCGGCAACGCTGAAGCCGACCGCACCGAGAACCAGCGCCGCGCCGAGTCGCGACGACACGACCGACGCCGCCACCGCCGCGGCGACGATCATCAGCACCAACACGGCCTCGGCTCGGTTGTCCCACCAGTACAGGGTGTCGGGGTCGATCTCACCGATGAACGGCACCGTTGCGGCGCAGACCACCACGACGGTCGTGGCGAGGTACAGCGGCAGCGAACCGTGCTGCACACGCCCGGCGATCTGGCGTGCGCCACGGCCGACGGCGTCGATCGTCCAGTCGACGTTCGCTGCACCACGCGCGACCGGGCCGGTGAGGATCCGGCGGCGCGCGAGCAGCGCTCCGACCACCAGCCCCGACGCCACGATCACCGCCGACGTCACGAACGCATCGGTCAGGCCGGGCCATCGCAACAGCGAATACACCTCGGCGCCGGGCGCAACGGTGACTGCGGCGGAGCGGACCACGTCGGTCACCCATCCGAGCGCCACGAAACCGAGTACGGAGCCCGCCGCCAGGACGACTTCCGGAACCGACATCGCAGGGATCCGTGCGACGACGTCACGGTCGGGCATCGGGGCGGAGGCGCCGAACATCCCGATGAGGAGCCGCGTCGTGTAGGCGACGGTCAGCACCGAGCCACCGATGATCAGTCCGCCGACGACGAAGAACTCGGCGCCCGACAAGCCGAGCGCCGCCTCGACAGCGGCCTCCTTGGCGGGGAAGCCGAGCAAGGGCGGGACTCCCGCCATCGACGCCGCAGAGATCACCGCGACGGCGAACGCGACGGGCATCGAACGGCGCAATCCTGACAGCTCGTTGATGTTGCGAGTGCCGACTCGGACGTCGACCTCGCCGACGACCATGAACAACGCCGCCTTGAACACGGCGTGGGCGACCAGGATCGAGATCGCCGCGAACGTCGCCTTCGGCGTGCCGATGGCCAGCAGCGCGATCAGCAGGCCGAGCTGCGACACGGTGCCCCAGGCGAGGATCAGTTTGGCGTCGACATGGCGCAGCGCTCCGACGGCACCCCAGACCATCGTGACGAGCCCGAACGACAGCCCGAGCGGCTTCCAGACATCGCTGTCCTGGAACGCCGGGGCGATCACGGCGACGAGGATCACACCGGCCTTCACCATCGTGGCCGAGTGCAGATATGCACTGACGGGCGTGGGCGCGGCCATCGCCCCGGGCAGCCACACGTGGAACGGGAACTGAGCCGACTTGGTGGCCGCCGCGACGAGGATCAGGATCGCAGCTGCGTTGGCGGTCGCACCGGTGATCGGGCCGACCTGACTGAGGCGGGCGGTCCCGGCCGCATCGACGAACAGCACGAATCCGGCGAGCAGGCACAACCCACCGCCGGCGGTGATCACCAGCGCTCGCCGCGCCGCGATGCGCGCCACCGGATCGGCGTGCTTGAAGCCGACGAGGAGGAACGACGTGATCGAGGTCAGTTCCCAGAAGATGAACAGCGTCCACACCGAGTCGGCCCAGACGAGTCCGACCATCGCCGCAGAGAAGGCGAGCAGTGTCGCAGCGAAGCGTCCCATGCTCGCCGCTCCCGGTGCGAAATACCCGTAGGCGTACACACACACGAGCGCGCCGATTCCCGACACGAGCACCGACAACACCGCTGCAAGGGCATCCACACGGAACTCGACGGCCACGTCGAGGCCCGGCACCCACTCGAACCCGGCCACGACCACGTCGGTCGACCCGAGGCGAGTCGCCGACCAGAGAGCGGTGATCGCCATCGGCATCGCTGCCACCCACAGCGACCGGCGACCCAGGCGCCGGCCGACGAACGAGAGCGCCACGACGACGACCGCGTGCAGGAGGAGCAGGAACCAGATCAACGGACCCCGATGTTACGGCTCGATCGATTTGCATCACAACATTGACCTTTTAGAAAATGTGCTTTATGCTCTGTGCATGGCTCGCCCAGTCGATTCCTCCCGTCCTCGTCGTCATGACCATCGAGCACTGTTGACCGCCGCCGACGAACGGTGGCTCGCCCAGGCGATCGAGGCAGGCCGAGCCGCTCGACGCCGACTCGACGCCGGCACAGCACAGCCAGGTGACGTCGACGTTGCCGCCGAGGGCGAGCGAGCGAGGCACCACTTCATCGAGGCGAACGTGCGCCTGGTGCAGAGCATCGCCAACCGGTTCAGCGTCCCGGTCCATCTCGACCGCGAGGACATCGTGCAGGACGGCATGATCGGCCTCGAGAAGGCCGTCGAGAAGTTCGACTGGCGTCGGGGCTACAAGTTCTCGACGTATGCCACCTGGTGGATCCGCCAGTCGATCCAGCGCGGGCTCGAGGCGTCGGCCGGCACGATCCGCATCCCGGGGCATCGCACCCGTGAGCTACGTACCGCCATGGCCGCGACGGTGACCTCCGGCAGTCGGCTCGACGACGACCTCGCGATGATCGACATGCTCAGCCAGCTCGAGTCGATGGATCGTCCGATCGGCGACGGTCCCGACACGCTCGGCACGCTGGTCGCGAGCGGCGACGAGGGACCCGACGAGACCGCCGAACGCCGCATCGAGCGCGAGCACGTCGATGCGCTGCTCGAGCATCTCGACGACATCAGCGCATTCGCCGTCGCAGCCCGCTTCGGCCTGCGCGGTCGCGCCCCTGCAACGTACGCAACGATCGCCGACGAACTCGGCGTGACTCCCCAGGCGGTCCGCCGACGCGTCGAGCGGGCGATCGTCAAGTTGCGCACCCACGCCGAGCTGATCGCCGCCTGACCGATCGTGACCCGGCGGAGCGGACCAGACGCCACAGCGGTCGAGGCCGCCATCACCGTGCTCGACCGCGCGGACAACCGATTGCCGTTCTCGCGCGGGATCATGGCGGCGAGCCTGCTCTCCACCGGCGTCGCGACCGAGGAGGCCTACCGCCTCGCATCACTCGTCCAGCAGCGCCTGCTCTGCGAAGGTGTGAGCGAACTCGATGCCGAACAACTCGTCGGGTTGACTCACGAGCTGCTGCTGACCGAGGCGGGCGACTCCCGGATCGCCGACCGTTGGACCGCATGGCGACGTGCCAAGCGCTCCGGTCGGCCCATCGCAATCGTGCTCGGCGGCGCCCCGGGCACCGGCAAGAGCACCCTGGCGACGCGTCTCGCCGTACGGCTGAACATTCCCCGCGTCGTCACGACGGACGCGATCCGCGACGTGTTGCGTACCGTCGTTCCCGCCAACGTCCTTCCCGAGTTGCATCGTTCGACGTTCGAGCTCGTCGAACCCGATGCCGTCGACCCGTTCAGTGGCTTCCTGCGGCAGTGCACGGCTGTCGGCGCTGCCGCACAGGCGGTGGCCCACCGGCTCGCCGACGAACACCGCTCCGTGATCATCGAAGGCGTCCATGCGCTTCCCGGCGCCGCGACACACGGGCTCAGCGACCATCCGTCCGCCCCGATCGTGATCGAACGACTGATCGTCCAGGAAGCGCCCGATCGCCACGCCGATCTGTTGCGACGCCGTGTCACGAGCGAACCCCAGCGGCGCGGCGACCGTCACCTCGCCGGGCTCGACGGGATCCGGATGATCCAACGGCGACTCCAGCAGGAGGCCCACGCCGCCGGGGTCGCCGTCGTCGACGAGGGCGAGGCCGGCGACCTGACCCAGGACATCGTCGACGAGATCGTTCGACGCCTCCACGACCACACCCCGACCGCGGCGTGAGCGTGTTCGGCCCCAGCCAGGGAAGGCTTGTTCGCCGTGGAGTCGTCGTGCTCGACGTGCACGGCGTCGTCTTCACGAATCCGTTCCCCAATTTCCTCCACGACATCGGCGAACGTGTGGACATCGGTGGTGCCGAACTGATCAGACGGTGGCGGGCTCACTGGCGGCGCCCGTTCTGGGAGGGCCGGATCTCCGAGTCGGAGATGTGGAGCGCTGTCGCACCCGGTCTCGACCCCGGCGAGCTACGCGCCGACCTCGAGACCAGATACGAGCGAGGTCCCTGGTTCGACTTCGTGTCCGAACACGAGGGGCCGATGTGGCTGCTGTCGAACCATCGCACCGACTGGCTGCTCCCGAGACTCGAGCGCTTCGGGGTGGCGGACCGCTTCGATCGGGTGCTCGTGTCCGATGCGCTGGGCGCAGCCAAGCCGTCACCGGCCGCCTTTGCCGAGCTGCGCGCCTGCGACGACGCCGTGTTCTTCGACGACTCGTCGTGCAACGTCAGGATCGCGCGAGCGCTGGGGATCGACGCCCACCTCGTCGACCCCACCGCTTGCTGACCCTCTCGGAAGCGGCGGCCCGATCCACTACTCTGCGTGCGGTGAACCCGGACCCGTCGGGCTTCGTCGGCGCCGACGAGGCACTCACCGCCCTCGACAACGTCGGGCATTTCGTCGGATTGCTGAGCGCTGAGGGCATCCTGCTCGAAGCGAACGCGGCGGCGTTGCGCGCAGGCGGTATCGCTCGCGACGACGTGGTGGGACGGCCGTTCTGGGATGCGCCCTGGTGGTCGTATTCGCCCGAATCGCAACGACGGATCAGAGAGGCGATCGACGCCGCGCGCGCCGGTGCGGTCGTGCGCTACGACGCCGACGTGATGGCCGCCGACCAGGGGCGTTCGCTGATCACGATCGATTTCCGGCTGACGCCGGTACGCGATGCCAGCGGCAACGTGCACTTCCTGGTCCCCGAAGGAGCGCCGCTCGGCGGCCCGGCGGACATCAGCGACGACAGCCCGAGGTCGTGGGCCGAACTCGTCGCCGAGCTGAACTCGGCTCGCGCCCAGAACGATGCGCTGCGGATGCTCGCCAGCTCGCTGGCCGCGTCGCGGACCGTCGACGAGGTGTGCGCCGCCATCGCCGACACGCTCGGGCCGACGGTAGGGGCCGTGCTGAGCAACGTCGCGCTGGCCACGCCGTCGGCCGACGTGTTGCAGCTCTATCAGCCCGGCAACCTCGACGTCGAGGTCGCCGAGCGTTGGATGGAGGTGCCGTTGGACGACTCCACACCGTTCGGAACCGCACTGCGCACCGGGCGGCCCGTCCACATCCGCGATGGCGCAGCGATCGCTTCGGAGTTCCCCACCGGCGCCGACGATGCCGAACGGATCGGTCTGCAGGCGATCGCCGCCCATCCGATCACCATCGCCAACGGTGTGGTCCGCGCGGCGATCGGGCTCGGTTGGACGATCCCGACCGACGCACTGGACCAGGAGCTGATCGAACCGTCGATCGCGCTGTGTGGCGCTGCACTGCAGCGGGCCTGGGTGAGCGACGAGTCCAGCCGCCTGGCCGCACTGCTCGACACCCTGCTCCAAGAGGCACCGATCGGTTTCGCGTTCATCGACCGCGACTTCCGGTTCAGCCACGTGAATGCTCGGCTGGCCGAGACGAACGGGCTCTCCGTTGCCGAGCACCTCGGGCGCACCGTCCACGAGGTCGTTCCACAACTCGCCGACCAGGCCGTCCCGATCCTGCGCCGGGTGTTCGACGAGGCCCGATCGCTGACCGGTATCGAGATCAGCGGCGAGACGCCGGCGCAGCCCGGTCAGCGCCGCATCTGGGAGGAGGGCTTCTACCCCGTGCGGGTCCCGGGGCTCGGTGTCATCGGTGCCGGAGTGGTCGTCGTCGAGGTGACCGAGCAGCGCCGCGAACGCGCCGCGCTGCGTGAGGTGGCCGAACACGACCGGGAGATCGCCCGCCGGCTGCAGGCCGGACTGTTGCCGACGTCGATTCCCGAGGTCGGCGGCTACGAGATCTGCGCCCGGTACGAAGCGGGAACGGCCGGGCTACGCGTCGGCGGTGACTGGTACGAGGTGGTCGAGATCCGACCGGGCGACATCGCCGTCGTCGTCGGCGATGCCGTCGGCCACGACCTCGACGCCGCCATCGCCATGAGCCAGATCCGCAACGCGCTCACTGGCCTGAGCCACGCCCACGACGATCCTGCGGCGGTCGTCGAACGGCTCGACGAGTACGCGGGCCACACCCCCGACGCCTTCGCGAGCACGCTGTTCTATGCGCGCCTCGATCCGTCGACGGGGGCGCTGCGCTACACGCTGGCCGGTCACCATCCGCCGCTGCTCGTGCATGCGAACGGTGACCACGACTGGTTCGACGCCGAGCCCGGCCCGCCGATCGGGCTCACCGCGCCCCGCACGACGGCCACGTGTCACCTCGACGTCGGCGACACCCTGGTCTGCTACACCGACGGGCTGGTCGAGCACCACGAGGAGCCGATCGAAGCGGGGCGCAAACGACTCCTCGACGTCGCCGTTGCAGGTGCCGACGACCCGTTGGAGGCCATGATCGCGGAGCTGATCGCGTGTGTCCCCAACCAGGAGCGCCCCGACGACATCGTCGTGCTCGCAGTGCGTCGCACGCACTGAGGCTCGTCAGATCGTCACTTCGTTGCGCAACGGCTCGCCGCGCACGAACCGATCGAGATTGTCGAGGAAGATGTCGACCACTCGAGCCTCGGTGCCATCGCTGGAACCGGAGGTGTGTGCGCTGATGATCACGTTGGGGAGATCCCACAGCCGATCGTCGGCCGACAGCGGCTCGGGGTCGAACACGTCGAGGCCGGCACCGGCGAGGCGTCCGTCCGCGAGCGCATCGGTGAGCGCCACCTGGTCGACGACTTCGCCGCGCCCGACGTTGACGAACACCGCGCTCGACGGCATCGAGGCGATCACCTCGGCGCTGATGATCCTGCGGGTCTCCGGCGCCAGCGGGAGCGCAATGACGACGGCATCGGCGTCGCTCACTGCGGCGGCGATGCCGGACAGCGGGCGCACCGGACACGGCTCATCGCCATGGGCCGATCGACGCACCACGACGGGATCCATGCCGAATGCGGTCGCCAGGCGTACGACCTCCTGGCCGATCGGGCCATAGCCCACCACGACGAGACGCTGCCCGTCGAGTTCTCGGAACCGCATCGGTGACCAGTCGTGGGCGGCCTGCGAACGCAGCCATCCGGGAAGGTTCCGGCTCAGCGCGAGCAGGTAGAGCATCACCGTGGCGGCGATCGGTGGAGCGCTCGCTCCCGACGACGTCGTCAGGCGGGCGCCGCGCTCGATGAGCGTGGAGAACACGGGGCTGTCGACGCCGGCCGACATCGTGTGGAACCACCGCAGGTTCGGGGCGCCCAGTGCGACCTTGAAGAACGGTCCGGCCAGTGCCGGCCACGCGTCGTTGGAGAAGAACGCGATCGTGATGCGTTCGACGTCTCCGGCGGGGATCTCCGCGCCCGGCCGGAGTGCGATCACGTCGAGACCGGGTGCGATCGCGGAGATCCGATCGCCGTGAGCGTCGAGGACGGTCGTCGTGCAGAACAATGCCACGCCGCCAGTCTCCTGCATCCCCCGCGACGACGGCGATTGCAGCAGGAGTCAGACCCCTGCTGCAACCGCTCGTCGCATCAGGCGGTGAGTTCGTCGACGAATTCGGCGAAGACGTCGGCGTAGCGCATGGCGTCGGCCTCGGTGTGCATCACCGAGATCAGCCACTGCTCGTCGAGCCCCGGCGGCAGCAGGATCCCCCGGTTGATGCCGTGCATCCACTGCGCGAAGGCGAGATCGAAATCGGTCGCCTTGTAGTCGCGGTAGTTGCGCACCGGGTCCTTCGACCACGTGATGCATCCCTTGGCACCGAACTCGACCGTGTGGGCGGGCAGCCCTGCGTCGTCGATGATCTTCTGGCACGCGAGCACCAGCTGATGGTTGAGGGCGACGGCGGCCTCGATGTTCTCGCGGGTGCACGCTTGGGTGAGCGTCGCCTTCGCGGCCGCCATCACCAGCGGGTTGCCGTTGTAGGTGCCCAGGTGCAGCACGGCGCCCGTGGTGATCAGGTCCATGTACTCGGCCTTGCCACCGAACGCACCGACGGGGAACCCGCCGCCGATCGACTTCGCCAGCGTGACCAGGTCGGGGGTGACGCCCAGCTTCTTGGTGGCGCCGCCGAAGCCGGCGGTCAGCCCGGTCTTCACCTCGTCGAAGATGAGCAGGGTGCCGTAGCGGTCGCAGATCTCACGGACCGCTTCGAGGTAGCCCGGCTCGGGGAGGCAGATGCCGATGTTCTCCATCACGGGTTCGACGATGAAGCAGGCGACCTCGCGGCTCGCCAACGCCCGCTCGAGCGCCGGTGCGTCGTTGAACGGGATGACGATCACGTCGTCGATCGTGCCGCGGGTGATGCCACCCGACTGCGGGATCGAGTACGGGGCGTCGGCCGGACCGGCGTCGGCGATCGCCGGCTTGTTGGAGATCATCACCTCGTCGTGGTGGCCGTGGTAGCCGCCCTCGACCTTGACGAGCTTCTCGCGCCCGGTGACGCCACGGGCGAGACGGATCGCATCCATCGTCGCTTCGGTGCCCGAGTTGGTCGGTCGCCACATCGGGAAGCCGTAGCGCTCGCCGAGGATCTCGGCGACCTCGGCGTCGAGTTCGCACGGGGTCACGTACAGCGTGCCGTCGTCGAGCTGCGCCTCGACCGCCTTGCGAACGGCGGGGTGCATGTGCCCGGCGAAGAGTGCGCCGAAGCCCATGTCGTAGTCGACGTATTCGTTGTCGTCGACGTCGACCATGTGCGCACCCGCCGCGTGCTTGACGACGATCGGGTGGGGGTCGTACGCCTGGAAACTGGAGGGCACCCCGGCGGGCAGGACCTTGCGTGCTCGCTCGGTGGCCTTCTGGGATCCTCTGGTTCGCTCGGAGTAGGTCACCAGCTCGCGCTCGGTGATCTTCTTGGCCCTGGCCGCGAGCTCGGACGTCTGAGTCGAGTCGGTCACGGTCATGAGATATCACTTCCTGATTTTTCTGTTGTGGACCGGCGGATGCCGATAGTCGGATCGTACGCCGATCGGGTGTGCCGCGCCTCCCCCGCCCGGTCCTGCGCACCGCACCGCAGCGGACCTGTACGGTTCCCCGGGCCCGGGTCTCCGCAAAACCGAGTGGCTTCGTGACATCTGGTCACCAGCGGCCACAATGACGAAAGACACCGTTCGACGAGGAGATACCGATGAAGACCGCCGCTACGGAGATGCTGGGAATCGAGTTCCCCATCTTCGCGTTCAGCCATTGCCGTGATGTCGTGGCCGCCGTGTCCAAGGCGGGAGGTCTCGGCGTGCTCGGCGCCGTCGCGCATTCGCCCGAGCAGCTCGAGATCGATCTGAACTGGATCGAGGAGGAACTCGGCGACCGGCCCTACGGCGTCGATCTGATCGTGCCGGCGAAGTACGCCGGCGACGAGGACGGGGGCTACACGCTCGACGACATCCGGGCCCTGATCCCCGATACGCACCGCGAGTTCGTCGACGACATCCTGCGCCGCTACGACGTGCCCGAGTTCCCGCCCGACGAGGAACGTTCGTCGGGTCGATCGACTGCCGGCCACGGCGGCATCGCACCGTTCAGCGCCGCGGCTGCAGGTCCGCAGTTGGAGATCGCGCTGGCCCACCGTACGGCGTTCGTCGCCAACGCGCTCGGCCCGCCACCGCAGTTCCTGATCGACCGGGTGAAGGAGGAGGGCAGGCTGATCGGCGCGCTCGCCGGACGCCCGGTCCACGCCGAGCGGCATCAGGCGGCCGGCGTCGACATCATCATCGCTCAGGGCTCCGAAGCCGGCGGGCACACCGGCGAGATCGGCTCGATGGTGCTGATCCCCGAGATCGTCGATGCGGTCGACATCCCGGTGCTCGGTGCCGGTGGCATCGGGCGCGGGCGCCAGATGGCGGCCGCGATGGCACTCGGAGCGCAGGGCGTCTGGTGCGGATCGGTGTGGTTGACCACCGACGAGGCCGAGACGCATCCGGTCGTCAAGGAGAAGTTCCTCGCCGCGACGTCGGCCGACACGATCCGGTCGCGGTCGCTGACGGGCAAGCATGCTCGGATGTTGAAGTCGGCGTGGACCGAGGAGTGGGACCGCGCCGACACGCCCGACCCGCTGGGCATGCCGTTGCAGCCGATCCTCACGAACGAGGCCCAGGCGAGGATCAACCGCGCGGCATACACCCACGGATCGGGCGCCGAGAAGCTCGCGAACTACTTCGTCGGCCAGATCGTGGGCACGATGAACCAGTCGAAGCCGGCCGGCCAGGTCGTGATCGACATGGTCACCGAGTTCATCGACGCCGTCGAATCCCTCGCCAAGCAACTCGAGTACTGAGCCGACCGGCCAGCGCACGTTTGCGTTGCATTCCGTGTGGGGCGGCCCACCGGAAATGCCACACCAACGGGAGAACCGGTTCGATCGGCGGTGCGTTGGTCGATCAGGTCAGTCGGAGCAGAGACAGAACGGGTGACCAGCGGGGTCGAGGAACACCCTGAACGTCTCGCCGGGTTGGTGTTCGTGCTTGACCGCTCCCAGCGCCACCACCGCCGCCTCGCCCTCGTCGAGGTCGTCCACGTCGATGGCGACGACGGGAAAGCGGGCGATGGCCATCACGCGGACGCTACCGCGGCATCATCTGCGCGTGCCCTGGACGCCGACGTCGTCGACTACTTCGGGGCGAACCGGGTGCCGGCGTCGAGGCGGATCGTGTCGCCGTTGAGCATCGGGTTCTCGATGATTGCGATGGCAAGTCGGGCGTACTCGTCGGGGCGGCCCAGTCGCTTCGGGAACGCGGCGTCCTTGGTGAGGTTGGCGGCGCGGTCCTCGGTGACGCCGGCCGTGAGCCCCGTCGCGAACAGACTCGGGGCGATCGTGTTGACCCGGATGCCGAGCGAGCCGAGATCGCGCGCCATCGTGAGCGTCATCCCGGCGATGCCCGCCTTGGCGGCGGTGTAGGCGACCTGGCCGATCTGCCCCTCGAATGCGGCGATCGAGGCGGTGTTGATCAGCACGCCACGCTCGCCGTCCTCGTTCGGTTCTCCCTTCGCCATGTGCGCAGCACACAGGCGGTTGGTGTTGAACGTGCCGATCAGATTCAGGTCGATGACAGCACGGAAGTCGTCGAGGTCGAACGGTCCGCTGCGCCCGAGCGTGCGTCCCGCCTTGCCTCCGCCGGCGGTGTTGACCGCCACGTGCAACCCCCCGAGCGCTTCGACCGCCTCGTCGATCACCACGGCGATCCCGTCGAAGTCGAGCACGTTCGTCGGATGCCAGGTGCCGCCGAGCGCATCGGCCACCTCGGCACCGGCGGACTCCGCGCGGTCGAGGATCGCCACCGAACCTCCACCCGCTGCGATCCGCTCGGCCGTCGCTCGTGCGAACCCCGATGCGCCTCCGATGATGATCGCTTTCAGTCCCTGGATCTCCATGTGACGGTGCCCTCTCGTGTCGGTGGTCGAAGCGGCAACGTATCGACTGCGGGCAACCGCCCCCGAACGGAGCGGCCCGACAGGACCACTCCGTTCGGGTAGGGCGTCAGACCGCGAAGTTCCAGCGCTTGCCACGCAGGCGCCCGGTGACCGTCGTCGAGTGGACGGTGCCGTCGACCTCCACGTCGAAGGTGACGTCATCGCCCGCGAGGTCGAAACGGCGCGGCAGGGTCGCACCGACCCGGAAGTCCCAACCCTCCCCGGCTCCGAATCAGCGGTCGTAGCCGGGTGCGGGCTCGCTGAGCTTGAACACGACACCCTGGTCGTCCTCGCAGATCGCCTCACGGCCGGAGTCGTAGGCGTTCACCTCGACGACGGTGCCTCCGGCGATGCGCACCCGCTCGACGGCATCGTCGAAGTCCCGCGCGGTGAACCACATCTGGATCTCCCCCGGTGCGGTGTCTCCGAACGGGTTCGTCGTCGCACGCAGACCGATCGGCATGTCGGTGTTGGTCACGTGCTTGCCTCCGTGGTCCTGATCTCTGAACTCCCAGCCCAGCACGGCACCGTAGAACGCTGCGCCGCGCTCGACGTCGGCGGTCGTCAGCGTCAAGTAGTACGGCTCCGACGGGGTACGACGAGCGGCGGTCTGCTCGACGTCGTACACCGGTGTGCCGACGTTCCAACGATGGCCGAACGGGTCGACGATCCAGGCACTGCGCGAACCGTGCGCCTTCTCGATCGGACGCTGCACGACGGCACCGCCGCGCTGGGCTCGGTCGACGAACTGCTCGACCGCGGCCACCTGCACCACGATGCTCACCGAGCTCTGCGATCCGTCGCGGGTTGGCGCAACCACGCCGAGCTGTGGCGCCTCGTCGCTGAGGTAGAACACGGCGCCGGCCAGGTCGAGTTCGGCGTGACCGACGCGACCCTCCCACGGGATCACGTTGCCGACCGTGGCACCGAAGTACTCGCGGTACCAGTCGAGCGCGGCGTTCGCGTCGTGCACGCAGAGGTACGGGGTGATGACCTGGTTCATCGTGTTGCTCCTTTCGCTGAGCGGATTCGCGAGCGAGTTGGTGAGGGACGTGTCGGCGTCGGGCGGTGCGGCCCGGGAAGTGAGCGCGACGGTGACCCGGTCGGGGCGCTCACCGAGTGCTCGTCGCAGCCGTGCTCGTAGACGGGCGGCGAACACCGGATCGACGACCTCGTCGGTCGTCGCATGGAGGAGCTCGAACGGGTCGCCTTGCTCGGTCATGACGTACCTCCGTGCTGCTGTTCGTACACGATGCGGAAACGTCGGCGGGCGCGCACGAGCAACGTCTCGGTCGCCTCGACGCTGCGGCCGAGATGAGCAGCGACGTCGGGAACCGCCAGCCCGTCGAAGTAGCGCAGTGCCAGGGCGGATCGGTGGTGGGCTCCGAGTTCGGCCATCACCTGACCGACGAGCTGCTGATCGATGACCGCATCCCAGTCGTCGAAGTTGTCCGACGCGCGCTCGTCGGCGATGCGCTCGTCGAGGTGGTCGGGTCGAGGCCGGCGCGCCCCGCGACGCCATTCGTCGAGGAGCTTGTGGCGAGCGATGCCGATCAACCACGCCACCGTCACCTCGTCGACCCGTCCTCGGCGGATCTGGCCGACGGCGGCGAGGAACGTCTCGGCCGTGAGGTCCTCGGCCAGCGCACTGCCACCGCACCTCGCCCGCAGATATCCGAACACCTCGCCGACGGCGTCGTCGTAGATCGCCAGCAGCGTCGCGCCGTGGTCGATCGTCGGTGGTGGCGTCCCCATCATTCACATCATCGTCGTCAGCCACCGAACTCCGACACCCCCGTTCGCCGCGCTCCTCGATGTTTCTCGTCGTTCGTGTGCGGATTCCGGTGGGCCGGTTCGCCTGGAATGCAACACAAACGTCGATGTCGGCCCGGTGACTTCGGGCGCTCGACGGTGCTTTTCCGTCCGCGTTCCGGCAGCGTTGTCGCAGTGAGTTCCGAACGAGTCGACATCGCCGTCATCGGTGCGGGTCCCGCGGGGGCAGCGACGGCGATCCAGGCAGCGCGCTCGGGCGCCAAGGTGATCGTGTTCGAGAAGGGTCCGCACGGCCGCGACAAGGTGTGCGGCGACGGACTCACCCCGCGTGCCGTCGGGGCGTTGAACGAACTGAAGATCCCACTCGACGACGCCCACCACATCCGCGGCCTGCGGATGATCGCCGGCAAGCAGATACGCGAGCTCGACTGGCCGACCACCGATCGCTTCCCGAACCACGGGGCGGTGTGGCCCCGACGCCGACTCGACGCCGCGCTCATGGACGCCGCCGTGGAGGCGGGCGCCGACATCGTCTACGAGACCGAGGCGACGCCGGTGATCGGCGACGACGGTCGCGTCACCGGTGTCGAGGCGAACGGACGCCGCATCGACGCCGACCTCACCGTCATCGCCGCCGGCGCACAGGGTGCGGTCGCCCGCAAGCTCGGCGCCGACCGGGTGCCCGACGAGCCGTTCGGCCTGGCGATCCGCACCTACGCCCCGACGCCGCGCCACACCGATTCGCACCTCGAAGCGTGCCTGTCGCTGAAGGACGAGCGCGGCACCGCAGTCCCCGGCTACGGCTGGATGTTCCCGGCCGGCGACGGCACGGTCAACATCGGTGTCGGAGCGCTGTCGACGATGAAGGGGTTCAAGAAACTGAACCTGAACACGCTGCTCGAGGCCTACCGCCACCTGGTGCAGGACGACTGGGACCTCGGGCCCAACCTCGAGCGGCCGCGGGCGTGGCGCCTTCCGATGTCGACGCAGCGCCGCCACGGGCCGGGTTGGGTCGCAATCGGCGACGCTGCCGGGCTCGTCAACCCGATGAACGGTGAGGGCATCGACTACGGACTGGAGTCGGGCATGCTCGCCGCCGACCTGTTCCTCGACGATCCCGCCACGGCGCCGGTCCGCTACGACGAGCTCGTCGGCGAACGCTTCGACGCCTTCTTGCGCACAGGACGGCGATTCTCGTTCCTGATCGGACATCCCTGGATCCTGAAGCCGGGCCTGCGGCTGTCGGTGAGCACGGACGCCATCGCCAACATCACCCTCGCCGTGATGGGCAATCTCGTCGACAACACCACCCCCGGCGCCGCTGGCCGCGTGCTCTCGGTCGCCGACAAGGCGCTCGGACTCGCCGACCCCATCCTCCGCAAGACGCGCGCCACCGCCTGACACCATCCACCGGTGGTCGCCTCCGATGAGCGAAGCGACCGGATGCCGGCTCTTCGCTCATCGACAGCACGCCGACCGCCTCACCGGTGAGCGAACCGCCCACAGAGCGGCCTTTCGCTCATCGCACGAGAGGGACGACGCTGGTGCGACACCTCAGCGCAGGGCGCGCAGCACGGGTTCGAAGTCGTCGAGTTCTCGCACGGCGAAGTAGCTGATGCCCCACCGCTCGTTGCAGGTCATCATGTGCAGCACGATCTCGTCGACCGAGCCGATCAACAGGTACGGCGTCGAGGCGGCGTCGTCCATCGTCAGGCCCTCGACACGGTCGACCACCTTCGCCAACGCCGCTTCGCGATCGTCGGTGATCTGGACGACCTGCACCATCGCGTTGAACTCGATGTCGTCGAATCGCACGCCGGCGCCGACGCGCACCTGCTCGATCTGATCGTCGAGGTGCTGGGTCGACCACTTGACCTCGTGGCTGTGGCCATCGTCCCTCGTGCGGCCGAGACCCTGGAGCCCGACGACATCGGCGTGGCGCCCGGCGTGGGCGAGCAGCGCCGCACCGTTCCCGCCGACGAGGATCGGCAGACGCTCCTGTTCGGCGCGGTCGATTCGTGCGCGGTCGATGCGGTAGTGCTCGCCGTCGTGATCCACGCCGTTGCCGTCGAGGAGGTCACGGATGATCTCGACGCTCTCGGCCAGGCGGCGCTTGCGATCCGAGGGCGCCGACCGTTCGACGCCGGTCGCGTCGTATTCGGACGGGGTGTGACCGGCGCCGAGGCCGAGCTCGAACCGGCCGTGCGACAGACGGTCGATTGTCGACGCCTCCCACGCGAGCTGCACCGGGTTGCGCATGTCGTTGTTCAACACGAGGGTGCCGAGCCGGATCCGTTCGGTCACGGCCGCGATCGTCGCCAGCGTCGGCATCGGCGCCCAACCGGGTCCGACATGGTCGGCGGCCACGACGACGTCGAATCCCAATTCCTCGGCGCGGACCGCCGCAGCGACCGGATCACCCTCGATTCGTGCCGACAGCTGGTGCCCGACCCGTAGCCGTCGTGTCATGCCGTCACATTAGGCCGAGCACGGTCAGCCGCTCAGTGTCACGTTCGACCCGGCACAGCGTGACCCGCAGTGCGACATCCCGGTCAGTCGATGTCCTGGTTGGAGAGTCGCCAGGACGCGATCACGAGCGCGACGACGGCGACGACGAGCGGAACGATCACGGCGGTCGCCAGCGAGAAATCGGCGAGGTCGAGATCGGCGCCCGTGCGATCGACGAGGATCGAGCGGGTGTACTTGCGCAGTGCGATCCGGGCCACGCCGGCGCCGGCCTGGGCGACGAAACCCTCCCAGATCAGGATGTAGGCAAGCCCCCACACGATGAACCGCTTCAACCACACGCCGAAGAGCGTGAAGACGCCGACGTAGGCGATCAGGCCGACGACGGTGGCCACCAGCGTGCCGGCGACGATGCCATTGCCGGCACCGGTGAGGATCGCCGCAGCGACGATCGGCACGATCGTGATCGGTGCGACCAGCGTCGCCGCAGCCAGTGCGGCACCGAGCACGATCGGCCACCGGTCCATCGGTCGCAACCACAGATACACCAGCGTCTTGTCGTCGCGGAGGTCGCCGATGGCTGCCCCGGCGAACACGAGCGACACGACGGGGAGCACCAGGCCGAGGCCGACGCTGGCGATCAATCGAACCGAGTCGTCGAGCGACGCATCGGCGCTCCCGAGGGCGAACCCGGAGATCGGTGCCACGAGTGCGAGCAGCGTGAGCCCGATGATGCGCGATCGGCTGGTCAACTGACGCAACACCACCCGGTACGACAGCGCCGTCGCGGTGGCCGCCGCGACGTGGCGCGGTGCCTGTTTCCGATCCGGCGCAGCGGCGACGTTCATCGACCCTCCACGAGGTAGCGGAACACCGACTCGAGGTCGTCGTCGAGCGGCGCGACCTCGGTCAGGCGGATGCCCAGTTCGACACTCAGCGCCGCCACCTGTCGGCCGAAGGCATCCACGTCGAGGGTGTCGACCATCACGTTGCGGTCGTCGATCGAGAGTCCGCTGACCAACCCTCGCTCGACCAGCGCCGTCGCCAGCTTGCGAGGGTTCGACGCAGCCAGCCGGATCCGGTGGGCACGGTCGTCCATCAGCTCGCGCAGGTCGCGGTAGTCGCCGCTGGCAACGAGGCGGCCCTGGGCGATCACGAGCACCCGCGAACCGATGCGCGCGACCTCGTCGAGCACGTGGCTCGACACGAGTACGCAGCGGCCATCGTCGCCGAGGCGGTGGAACAGTGCGATCATGTGACGGCGCTGCACCGGGTCGAGGCCGGTGAGCGGCTCGTCGAGGATCAGCACTTCGGGATCGTTGACGAGCGCAGCGGCGACCTTCACCCGTTGACGCATGCCCTTCGAGAACTGACCGACCGGCTTGGTTCCGACGTCGTCGAGATCGACGACGTGAAGTGCGTGCCGGGCCGCACCGACCGGATCGGCGACCGCATGGGTCTGTGCGGCGAATTCGAGGAACTCGATCGCACTCAGATGGTCGAACAGGGCGTCCTGCTGCGGCACGAGCGAGATCCGGCCCCGCACGTCACGATCGGTGCGCGGGTCGGCACCGAGGACGTCGACGGTGCCGCGTGACGGCGGCGTGAGGCCGCACAGCATGCGGAACAGTGTCGACTTGCCGGCGCCGTTGGGCCCGAGCAGCGCCGTGACGCCCTGGTTGATCGCGAAGGTGACGTCGCTGACGGCGACGACGGATCCGAAGTACTTCGACACCGCATTCACTGCGATCATGCCGTGCAGTGCGGGAGGGCTCGTCGGCCCCGCCGACGTTCCCGGCGCCGGCAGTCCAACTGCGGGCGCGGGTGCGCCCGTCGGGTCGGGGGGCGGCAGTTGCGTCATCGGGCGATCACCAGCCGGGAGTAGCGCCACCACACGATCGTCAGGCCGCCGATCGTCCACACGAGGTTGCTGGCGAGCACCGCCCCGGTGCTCAGCTCAGGGAAGTTCCCCGGATCGCCGAAGATGCGGAACACGAGCTCGAACGGCATCGTCGAGATGTCGATCAGCCGCCAGTACGGGGACAGGTCGGCGCCTTCGACGAGTGCCGCAGCGAGGATCGGCATGGCGAACAACAGCAACACGATCCCGATGGCGGCAAAGGCCCGCCGGTCGGTCAGGCTCGACGCCGCCATCGACACTGCAGCGAGCGCAGCAGAGATCGCGATCCCGGAGAGCACGATGCGACCGAGCGTGAGCAGCCAGCCGCCGAGACCATCTGGTCCGGAGTTGTCGACCGAGTATCCGATCAGCATCAGCACCGGTGGCAGCAGCGTCACCAGGCCGAGCATCGCAGCGATCGCGACCGCCTTGGCGAGAAGATACGTGCGCCGGTCGAGCGGCGTCGACAGATACATCGCCAACATGCCGTTGCGCCGGTCGGACACGAGCACCTCGGGCGCCACCAGGGCGGTGAACAGCACGATGGCGAGGATGATGAAGCCGTAGTAGCCGGGGTAGTCGGCGACCTCCTCGGGTTCGAGGATGTCACCGGGGATGAGCACGGCGATGCCGATGAACACCACGGCGGGCAGATACGCGATGACGACCGAGATCACCGGGAAGATCTTGTTGCGAGCCGGTCGGCCGAGGCCGAGCGTCGCGCGGATGCTCTCCCAACCGACGCTGCGGATCGCGCCGGACACGCCTGACCGGCGTCCTTCGTAGCGCTGGAACCCCCGCTCGACGATCTGAGCGTCGCCACGTCCCGACTCGCTCACCGCTGCCCCTCGACCATGCCAGCGGCGGTGCCGGGCATCGTCGCCATCCGGTCGTCGGAGAAGATGTCGTCGAGGCTGCGCCGGTGTTGGCCGAGTCGACGGATGCGAGCGCCGGCATCGGCGACGCTCCGTGCAGCGAGATCGAAGAGTTCGTCGTCGCTCAGCCCGACGACCGAGAGCATCGACCCGTTGCGCCGCACGCCGGCACCGCCGGCGATCAACCGCGCCGCCACGTCGTCGACCGACCCCGGCCGGTCGGCGATCTCGACCAGTTCCAGTTCGATTCCGCCCGACGCACCTGCGAGTTCGACCATCGAACCCTGCGCGATCAACTTGCCCTCGGCGAGCGCGACCACGTGATCGCACACTCGCTCGACCTCTTCGAGGACGTGTGACGACAGCATCACATCGATGCCGAAGTTGCGGTTGACCTGCACGATGATGTTCAGCATCTCGTCGCGTTGCACCGGATCGAGACCGTCGGTGGGTTCGTCGAGCACGATCAGGCGGGGATCGGCGGCGATCGCCTGGGCCAGCTTGACCCGCTGGCGCTGACCGGTCGACATCGTTCCCAAGGGCCGGAACCGTTCCTCGCCGAGCCCGACGAGGTACAGCGAGTCGCTGGCCCGACTGCGCGCCTCGTCGCGTGGCAGACCCTTCACCTCGGCGAGGTGGCGGACGAAGTCGTAGGCGCGAAGATCGTCGGGGAACACGTTGCGTTCGGGGCCGTAGCCGATCTGCGCACGCAGTCGCGGCCCGTCGTGAGCGGGGTCGAGCCCCAGCACACCGATCGATCCGGCCGTCGGCGACAGCAGACCGAGCACCAAGGAGATCAACGTCGTCTTGCCTGCGCCGTTCGCGCCGACGAGCCCGGTGACGCCCGCTGGAATCGACACGTCGAGCGAATCGAGCGCCCGCGTCGAGGGGAACTGCATGACCAGTCCCCTGGTCTCGATGATCGCCGACACGACTGCGAGTCTCGCACCTCCGAAGTGTCATACCGTGCCGGGTCGAGTGTGACAGTTCACTACCGTCGTGCCATGAGCGTCGTCCACCTTCCCGCAAGCGCCGGCGTCGAGGACATCCACGAGGTGCTGGTTCGTGATGCGGCCCTGATCATCGACGATCTGGCGTCGCCCGCGCAGATCGATGCGATCACGGCGGAGATGGCGCCGTTCATCGAGGCGACACCGCCCGGCAGCGACGACTTCTCCGGACGCAACACCCGACGCACGGGCGCATTGATCGCCCGTTCGCCCTCCAGCCATGCAGTGATCCAGCACCCGACGATCCTCGGCGTGACCGCCGAGCTGCTCCGTCGGGCGCAGACGTTCCAGCTGCATCTCACGCAGGTGATCTCGATCGGGCCCGACTCGCCCGGGCAGTCGATCCACCGTGACCAGTGGGCCTTCGACTTCTTCGAGTTCCCGGCCGATTACGACGTGCAGTGCAACACGATCTGGGCGTTGACCGACTTCACCGAGGCCAACGGAGCGACCCGCCTGATGCCGGGAAGCCAGCACCTGCCGGATGTGCACACCCACACCGTCGACGAGACCGTCCCGGCCGAGATGAGCAAAGGCTCGTGCCTGCTCTACACGGGCAAGGTGTACCACGGCGGCGGCGCCAACACGTCCGACGAGACCCGGATGGGGCTCAACATCACCTATGACGTCGGCTGGTTGCGCCAGGAGGAGAACCAGTATCTGTCGGTGCCTCGCGAGATCGCGGAAACGTTGCCGGACGACCTGTTGCGCCTGATGGGCTACCGCATCGGCGCCTACGCACTCGGCTACATCGACGACGTGCGCGACCCGATCGAGGCGCTACGCGAGCAGAGCGGCTCGATGAGCTTCGGCACCATCGACCGCTGAACGGCCTCCATCCTCGCTGCGTCAGGCGAGGTCTGCCGCGGTGAACGGCGTCGAGAACCGCACGCACCAGACGACGACCGTGTCGTGAACCGACAGGTCGACGCCCGCCGGGATCTCGTAGTTCTGGTCGCCGATGTTGCCCTTGAGTACGCCGAGATCGATGAAGTCGTCGTCGAAGGTGCCGCTGTCGGCGTTCGCATCGGACGCCGACAGGTACACACGGAGGTCCGGTCCATTGTCGGTGGAGAAGTTCTCGAAGCGCACGAAGCGCTGGTCGCTGCCGTCGCTGAGCACCATGGCGGTCCCCTCGCCGCTGTAGCGGCCGCGCGGGATGAAGCTGCCCTCCGCGAGGGTGACGATCTGCGGTTCGAGGACGTCGGTGACCTCGGACGTCGCGCTCGCCGACGGCGTTGCCGTCTTCTCGGAGGAGGATCGGGCCGTCTCGACGGGATCGGGCGCGGCCGTGTCGACGGGAGCCGCCGCAGCGGCCACGCCCGAATCGAACACCGGCACCTCCTCGTCGACCTTGTCGTCGATGAACAACGTGTGGATGCCGAACACGCCGAACGCGAGGTATGCGACCAGGGCCACGACGACTGCCGACGCCGGAACGATGACCTTCGAGTTGCGTCGGATCCGACTCATGGAGCCACGGTACGGATCCAACCGGACGACGGTGATCGAATCCCGGATCGTTCCTCGACAGTTCCCGAATCCGAAAGAACTGCCGTTACACCTGGGGTCTGACCCCTGGCGTGACGGTCCGGCGCGAGGTCAGGCGTCGACGAGGTGCTGGTCGCGCTCGTCGTTCTCGCGCTGCTCCTCTTCGTGCGCGAGTGCGATTGCACTGGTGTGCGTGCCACCTTCGACGTTGAGGGTGGGCAGGATCCGGTCGAGCCACTTCGGCAACCACCAGTTCCTGGCGCCGAGCAGTTCCATCGTCGCCGGCACGAGCAACATGCGTACGAACGTCGCATCGAGGAACACCGCCGACGCCAGACCGAGGCCGAACATCTTGATGATGCGGTTGTCCTCGAGCACGAAGCCGGAGAACACGACGATCATGATCGCTGCCGCTGCGGTGATCACCCGTGCGGTCGCCGCAAGACCATCGGCCACCGACCCCTTCGGGTCGCCGGTGCGGTCGTACTCCTCCTTCACCCGCGACAGCAGGAACACCTCGTAGTCCATCGACAATCCGAAGACGATCGCGAACATCATCATCGGGAGGAAGGGCTCGATCGGCCCACCGCCGGTGTTGAAGAGCGAGGCACCCCAGCCCCAGCCGAACACGGCGACCACGATGCCGTAGGCGCCGCCGATCGACAGCATGTTCATGATCACGGCCTTGAGGGGCACGAGCACCGAGCGGAACACCATCATCAGCAGCAGGAACGACAGGGTCAGCACGGCGGCGAAGAAGAACGGGATGCGCTCGGCGAGGTACGAGCTGAAGTCGATGTTGGCGGCGACCGCGCCGGAGACGTTGACGACCACGTCGGTCCCATCGGTCACCGACGGCACGACGTCGTCGCGCAACGTGTTCACCAGCTCGGCGGTCGCCTCGTCCTGCGGACCGGTCGTCGGCGTGAGCCGGATGATGGCCGCCTGGGCGGTCGCAGGATCGCCCGTGTCGGGCAGCGGGCCGACGACATCGGCGACGCCCTCGGTCGACTGCAGGGTGGCACTCAGCTGAGCGAGCACCTGGAGGTCCTGCGGGGTCGGAAGTTCGGCGGTCAGCAGCAGCGGACCGTTGGTGCCCGGGCCGAACGCCTCGCTGGTCAACTCGTAGGCGGCGCGCGTCGTGGTGCCCTCTGCGAAGTTGCTCTCGTCGGAGAACCCGAGACGCAACCCGAGCACCGGCACCGCCATCAACAACAGGAACAAGGTGGTGACGATCGCAATCGGCCATGGGCGGTGCTGCACGAACCGGCTCCACTTGTAGGCCCACGTCTGACGCAACGGCTTCTCCTTGCGCGGCGGCAGCTCCTTGCGCAGCGGTGCCACGGCGAACGAGGCGAGCATCACGACGACAGCGAGCGGCACGCCGACCAGCAGCGGCTGGATGCCGAGTCCCATGCCGACGAGCGCGACCGCCACCAGACCGGCGGCGATGATGCCACGCCACCGCGAGACCTCCACCTTGCGCTGGGCGAAGCCGAGCAGCGCTGGCAGCAACGTGACCGAGGCGATCATCGTGACGAGGACGGTGACCGCAGCACCGGTGGCGAGGCCGTTGATGAACGACAGCCCCATGATGAACATCCCGAGCAGCGAGATGACGACGGTGAAGCCGGCGAACACCACCGCCCGCCCAGCGGTGTCGAGCGCCACGACGGTGGACTGCTCGGGGTCGAGCCCCGCTTTGAGGCCCTCGCGGTAGCGCGTGACGATGAACAGGGCGTAGTCGATGCCCACCCCGATGCCGATCATCGCTCCGAGCGTCACCGCGAAGTCGGGCACCGAGATCACGTTCGACAACAGCGTGATCAGCCCGGCACCGATGCCGACGCCGAACAGTGCGACACCGATCGGCAGGCCCATCGCGAGGACGGAACCGAACGACAGGATCAGGATCACGATGGCGAAGCCGAGACCGATCAGCTCCGACTCCGGCGGCTCGAACTCGCCGAGCGCCTGGCCGCCGATCTCCACCTGGAGGCCGTCGACGTCGGTCGGTTTCAGATCGGCGATCTCCGTCCCGATCTCGCCCGTGTCCGTTTCACTGAGGGTCTCGGCGAGATCGACCTGGGCGTAGGCGACCTGTCCGGCCAGTGGTCCCTCGGTGGCGACCAGTCCCAGTGCCGCACCCTGCGGCGAGTACGGGCTGATCAGCGTCACGCCGTCGATGGCGCCGACCTCGTCGAACAGTCCGGTCATCGCCGCGACGACCTCGGGATCGTCGACGCCCTGGTCGGCACGGAAGATGATCGTGCCCGAGCGTCCGCTCCCGGCGCCGCCGAAGTACTGATCGAGCGTGTCGAACCCGCGCTTGGATTCCGAATCCGGAATGGAGAACGAGCTGTCGCTGGAGGCGCCGATCGTCCCGACGAGCACGAACACCGTGACGAGCGCCGTCACCCAGGCGCCGAGCACCAGCCAGCGCCGTCGGAATCCGAAGCGGCCGAGTTTGCCCCAGGCCGAGTCCGGCACGTCGGTCAGTCCGATGGGGGTGCGATGCGGGGCGCCGTGTGCCGGCTCGTACGGGCGGTCGGCATCATCGGGGCGGCCCGATGCGTCCTGGGGGGTAGTGGACGTCGTGTTCATTATTGGACATTCTGACCAGTACAATGTGCAATCGCAACGACACGCCCACGAACGTGTCGCACGACACACCCGGCGGCACGCCCCGTGACCGCCAGCGGATGCGCACACAACCACCAGATGACCACCTCCGACTCGCTCCATGCTCCTCGTCTCGACGACCCGCGCGTCGAACGCACGCGCGCGGCGGTGATCGAGGCGGCATCGGATCTGCTCGTCGCCGACGGCCCGAGTGCCATCACGCACGCCAACGTGGCAGCGGCGGCGAACGTCAGCCGTACGACGGTGTACAACCACTGGCCGACGCAGGCCGATCTGCTGCGCGACACGATCGAGTCGCTCGGCAAGGTGCCGATCAGCCGAGATCAACTCACCGGCTCGCTGCGAGCCGACCTCGACCTCCTGTGCGGGCACGTCATCAACGACCTGGCCGACGAGCAGCGGGCGCCGATGATCGTCAACATGATGGAGCGGGCGCTGCACGACCCGACCGTGGTCGCCGTGCGCGACGAGTTCCTCGGCGTGTTCGCCGAGGTGTTTCGCACGGTCATCGACCGCGCCGTCGAAGCGGGTGACCTGCGCCACGACATCGATGCCGACCGGTCGATGGCGGCACTGCTCGGCAGCTTCCTGTTCGCCCGGTTCATGTCGAGCACCGGGTTCGATCGGGCCTATGCCGATGCCGTGCTCGACGAGTTCGTGCGCGTCAACGCCCCTCGCTGACCGCCGCTGTTGGTCGTCGAGGCGGCTTCGTCAGGCGTCGCGGCGGGCGATCAACGCCTCCACCGGAGCGAGATCGAACGGGTGGCCCGTCATCACGATCACGTGGTCGGCCCCCGCTGCGACGTACTTGTCGACGTCGGCGACGTCGTCAGCCGCGATCAGCACGGTGCGTTCGATCTCCGCTGGGTCTCGGCCGATCTCCTCGCACCACCGATCGAGCACCGCGTTCTTGCGGGCATAGGTCTCCGGGGGCCCGAACGAGTTCCACGCATCGGCATGCTCGGCGGTCAACTTCAGGGTGACGCGCTCACCGGAACCGCCGACGAGGAGCGGCAGCCGACCGATCGGAGGTGGGTTCAGCCGGCCGAGACGGGTCCTGAGCCGGGGGAGATCGTCGCGCAGCTTGTGCAGACGGGTGATCGCCGTGGTGAACTCGTAGCCGTACTCGCTGTGATCTCGCTCGAACCATCCCGAACCGATCCCGAGGTACATCCGACCGCCCGACACGTGATCGGCGGTGCGGGCCATGTCGGCCAGCAGTTCGGGGTTGCGGTAGCCGTTGCACGTGACGAGCATCCCGAGTTCGGCGCGCTCGGTGTCGGCGGCCATCGCCGTCAGGATGGTCCATCCCTCGAAGTGTGCGGCGTCCGGATCTCCGTACAGCGCGAAGAAGTGATCCCAGGTCCAGATCGAGTCGACACCGATCGATTCAGCGCGCCGCCACGCGTCACGGAGCTCGACGTACGACGTCGCTTGGGGATGGAGTTGAACGCCCGCCTTGAATGTCATCTCGGTCAGTGAAGCAGCCCATTCACCCCTCAGTGAACGTTTGCGTACACATTCGGGTGACCCGGCTCACCGGAAACGCCACACGAACGTTGGTGTCAGTGGCGACGCACGACGACGCTGCCGACCGAGTAGCCCGCACCGAACGAGCAGAGCACGCCGAGGTCGCCGGACACGAGATCGTCGCGGTGACGGTGGAATGCGATCACCGAACCGGCCGAGCTGGTGTTGGCGAACTCGTCGAGGATCACCGGCGCTTCGTCGTCGGTCGGCAGACGGCCGAGGACGCCCTTGGCGATCAGCTGATTCATCTTCAGATTCGCCTGGTGCAGCCAGAAACGCCGCACGCCGGCGGCGGCGAGATCGAGCTGCGTCAAATGGTCGGTGATGTGCTCGGCGACCATCGGGCACACCTCGCGGAACACCATTTGGCCGTTCTGGCGGAACACGAGTTCCTGGGGATCGCGTTCGTCGACCTCGGACGAGTTCAAGAAGCCGAAATCGTTGCGGATGTTGTTCGAGAACTTGGTGACCAACTTGGTGCCGAGCACCTCCCACCGGTCCGGTGCCGTGGCGTCAGCCGTGCGTTCGAGCACGAGCGCCGTGCAGGCGTCGCCGAAGATGAAGTGGAAGTCGCGCATCTCGAAGTTGTTGTGGCCCGAGGTGATCTCGGGGTTGACGACGACCACGCAGTTCGCCGAACCGTTGCGCAACGCGTCGACGGCCGCCTGCACCGAGAACGTTGCCGACGAGCAGGCGACGTTCATGTCGTAGCCCCAGCCCTGTGCGCCGAGTGCGTCCTGGATCTCGATCGCCACCGCCGGGTAGGCGCGCTGCAGGTTGGAGCAGCCGACGATCACCGCGTCGACGTCGCTCGGCGATCGCCCCGCCTGTGCGAGCGCCTCGCGGATGGCGGGCAACGACATCTCCGCTTGGATCCCCAGCTCGTCCTCGCTGCGCGTCTCGAGCCGCGGACGCATCCGGGCGGGGTCGAGCACACCGGACTTCTCCATCACGTACCGGCGCTCGATCCCCGACGCCTTGACGATGAACTCCTCGTCGGGTGCAGCTCGTTCGACCGCGTCACCGCTGGCGATCTCCTCGGCGTGCTCGGCGTTCCACTTCGACACCGCTTCGGTGAGCGACGCAACCAATTCGGCGTTGGTGACCGATTCGGGCGGGGTGAACAGCCCGGTTCCGGTGATCGAGACGGACGGGAGCTCGGCGGGCGACATGGCTCCGACGCTAACGAAATCAGCCGACCGTCAGCCCACCCAGGTCCGCACGAGCGACCGGAGCGTGTCGATGCCGTCGCCCTTGGCGGCGCTGACCCAGACGATGTCGCCGGGATCGAGCTGACAGCCGGCCGCCAGCTCCTTCTTGCGCGTCGCGCGTTTCGACGACTTCACCTTGTCGAACTTGGTGGCGACCACCGTGTGGGGCACGCCGTGGTAACGCAACCAGTCGAGCATCTGTGCGTCGAGCTTCGTGGGGCCGATCGCACCGTCGACCAACACGAACACCATCGCCAGATTCGCCCGTTCGAGGAGATACCCCTCGATCATCTCCGGCCAGTCGCGCTTGACGTTCTTCGCCGCCTTCGCGAACCCGTAGCCGGGCAGATCGACCATCGTGGCCGTGTCGGGCCGTGCGCTGTCGACCTCGAACATGTTGATCAACTGCGTGCGTCCCGGCGTGTTCGACACCCTGGCGAGTTGTCTGCGATTGGCGAGTGCGTTGACGAGCGACGACTTGCCGACGTTGGAGCGCCCGACGAACGCCACCTCGGCGGGCGTCTCGGGCAGTTGGTCGACCCGACCGGCGGACTGCACGAACGTCAGGCGGAGCGGGCCACTCATGACGTCATCCTGGCACCATGACGGGCGAAGTCGTACAGTACGGACATGGGACGTGCCGGCGGGAACCGCTCTCTGATCATCATCGGTGCGGCCGGACTGGCCCTCGCACTGTCGTCGTGCGGCAACGCTGCCGAGAACGGCGTCGAGCAGCTGATCGAGTCACAGGGTGGCGGCGACGTCGATCTCGACCTCGATGGCGACGGCGGCTTCTCGGTGCAGACCGAGGAGGGAGGGATGACGATCGACGAGGACGGCAACTTCGTCATCACCGACGCCGACGGCTCGGTCGTCACCGGCAGTGCCGACGCCGAGTCCGGCGAGTTCAACGTCGAGAGCGAGGACGGCAGCTTCAGTTCCGGTTCAACCACCGAGCTGCCCGAGCAGTGGCCGTCCGACATCCCCGAACCCGACGGACTCTCGATCACCAACGCCACGGTCATCGGCTCGGCGACCGAGCAGGCGATCACCGTCGTCGGCACCGTCGACGGTGAGGGCTTCGTCGACAGCTACGCCAGCGCACTGCAGTCGGCCGGCTTCGACGAACAGTCGACCTTCCGGTCCGACGGCACGATCAACAACGTGTACTCCAACGGTGACTGGACCGTCGGCGTCGTGTACTTCGGCGACCAGAACGAGAACCAGGTCACCGTTTCGGTCTACAGCAACGGCTGACGGCGGTCGGCGCCATCCGACGGCGTGTCAGCCGCTGACGAGTGATGCCAGCGCCCAGATCGCAGCGACCAGTCCGATGCCCGCGTACACGGCGCTGCGCACGACCGGTGCCCGTTCCAAGTTCGTCTCGTCGAGCTGCTTGGCGGGGGGTCTGACGATCGCCAGTGCGTTTCCGACGAACAACGCTCCACCGAATGCCAGCACCAACCAGGCGAGCAGATCTTCTCCGAGGAACATGACCACAGGATGCCGCCTCCTATGCTCGTTCGGTGCCACGCGGCGGACTGCTCGCTGAGATCAGGAATCCTGCCCAACTCGTCGTCGGTGCGTTCAGCGGCTTCATCCTGTTCGGCACCGCGCTGCTGTGGCTGCCGTTCTCCGCCGACGGACCCGGCCACGTCGGTTTCGAGGATGCCCTCTTCACGTCCACGTCGGCCGTCACGGTGACCGGCCTGGCCTCGACCGACATCTCGCGGTTCTCGCTGTTCGGCGAACTCGTGATCATGATGCTGATCCAGATCGGCGGCTTCGGCATCATGACGATCGGTTCGGTCCTCGCCATCGTCGCGTCCAACCGTGTCGGACTCCGACAGCGCATGCTCGCCCAGGCCGAGATCGGCGCCGTCGACATCGGCGATCTGCGCCGGCTGATCCTGGCGATCGCCAAGATCACCGTCATCGTCGAGGGCACGCTTGCGCTGATCCTGTTCCTGCGGTTCTGGCAGGAGGGCTACGAGGATGGACCGATCGCCTCGGCGTACTCGGGGGTCTTCCATTCCATCTCGTCGTTCAACAACGCCGGCTTCTCGCTGTACTCGGACAGCCTGGCGCGGTTCGTCGGCGATCCGGTGGTCGTGATCAGCGTGTCGATGGGCTTCATCATCGGTGGCCTCGGATTCCCGATCCTGGTCGAGTTCTGGCGACGCGGCGCCCAGCGACGCACCGCCGTGCGACGCGCTCACTGGTCGTTGCACACGAAGATCACGCTGCTGATCACCGCCGTGCTGCTCGTGTTCGGCCCGCTCGTCGTGATGACGTTCGAGTGGACGAACCCGGCGACACTCGGTCCGCTCGACACGTTCGACAAGATCCTCGCCGGTTGGTTCCAGGGGGTCACTCCGAGGACCGCCGGCTTCAACACGGTCGACATCGGCGGCATGAACGAGCCGACGCTGTTGGTCATCACCACCCTGATGTTCATCGGTGCCGGGCCGGCCTCCACGGCGGGCGGCATCAAGGTGACCACGTTCGCCGTGCTCGGCTTCGTGCTGTGGTCAGAAGTGCGCGGCAACACCGACATGAACGTGTTCCGCCGCCGGCTGCCGACGAACCTGATCCGCCAGGCTCTGACGGTCGCCCTGCTCGCGATCGGCCTCGTCGTCGGAGCGACGCTGGTGCTGATGAGCGTCGACGGCTTGGCCCTCACACCCGCCTTGTTCGAGATCACGTCTGCGTTCGGCACCGTTGGACTGTCGACCGGCGTCACCGGCAGCATCGGTGCGTCCGGCCAGCTCCTGCTCGTACTGGTGATGCTGGCCGGGCGTGTCGGGCCGGTCACGTTCGTCACTGCGCTCGCGCTGCGAGAACGAACCCCGTCCTATCGTTATCCCGAGGAGCGACCGATCATTGGCTGACAAGATTCTTCACACGATGCTGGGCGGGTTCCGTCCGCAGGTCGAACACCGAGGCGAGATCGTCGTCATCGGGCTCGGCCGGTTCGGGTCGGCGCTCGCGTCGACACTGATCGACATGGGCCACGAGGTGCTCGGTCTTGACGCGGACGAACTGCGCGTCCAACAACACGCCGAATTCCTCACCCACGTCGCGCAGGCCGACACGACGAACGAGAAGACGCTGCGTCAGCTCGGCGTCGCCGATGCGGTCACCGCGGTGGTGGCGATCGGCGCTGACGTCGAGGCGAGCGTGTTGACCACGGGCGCCCTGGTCGACATCGGCGTGCCGAACATCTGGGCCAAGGCGCTCACCGAGTCGCACGGCCGCATTCTGCAACGCGTCGGGGCTCACCACGTCGTCTTCCCCGAGGCCGAGATGGGCAGCCGGGTCGCCCGCCTGGTCACCGGTGCGCTCATCGAGTACTTCGCACTCGACGACGACTTCGTCCTGATCGAGACGCAGGTGCCTCGCAACCTTTCCGGCAGGAAGCTCGGCGACACCGATCTGCGAGCGAACTACAAGGTCACCGTCGTGTGCATCAAGCCCGAGGGCCAGGCGTTCACCTACGCCGAGAGCGCCACCGTGCTCGGCGAACACGACCTGATCGTCGTCGCCGGCCACCGCGGCGACATCGAGCGCTTCGCCGACACCGAGACGTAGCCCTCCAGGCGCGCCCCCAACGTGCCCACCGATGAGCGAACCGACCGGATACCGGCGCTTCGCTCATCGCAGCGGCTGTGCGGCGGCTCCGGGTCTCGGCGGTCGGGCCGGCGGCGCGAGACTGGCGCATGGCTGACTACGACCTGATCATCCGGCGCGGCTCCGTCATCGACGGCACCGGCGACGACGCCCGCACCGCAGACGTCGCCGTGCGCGATGGCCTCGTCGTCGAGGTCGGCCGGGTGCACGCCAGCGCCGATCGCGAGATCGACGCCGACGGTGCACTCGTCATCCCCGGCATCGTCGACATCCACTCGCACTACGACGGCCAGGCCACCTGGGACCAGCGGTTGCAGCCGTCGTCGTGGCACGGCGTCACGACGGTGGTCACCGGCAACTGCGGTGTCGGATTCGCACCGGTCCACGACGCCGACCACGACAAGCTCATCGAGCTGATGGAGGGCGTCGAGGACATCCCCGGCGCGGCACTGCACGAGGGATTGCGCTGGAACTGGAACTCGTTCGGCGAGTTCCTCGACGCAGTCGATTCGATCCCGCACGACATCGACGTCGCGATGCAGGTGCCGCACGGCGCGCTGCGCCTCAACGTGATGGGCGAGCGCGGCGCGAACCACGAAGACGCCACCCCCGACGACATCGCTGCGATGGCCGAACTCGCCCGCCAGGGCATCGAGGCGGGAGCGCTCGGATTCAGCACCAGCCGCACGCGCAACCACAAGACCTCGACCGGCGCATACACCCCGACGCTCACCGCGGCGCCCGACGAACTGATCGGCATCGCGCAGGGCGTCGGCGCAACCGGAACGGGCGTGCTCCAGGTGGTGTCGGACTTCCTCGATCCCGACGGCGAGTTCGCGATGCTGCGCGAGATGGTGGCGTCGTCCGGGCGGCCGATGTCGATCTCGATCGCGCGCAACCCGATGGTGCCCGACGCGTTCCGGGGCCTGCTCGACCACCTCACGGCCGCGAACGCTGACGGGCTGGTCATGACCGGCCAGGTGGCACCACGCGCCGTGGGATTGATCCTCGGCCTCGAGTGCACGCTCAATCCGTTCCTCACCAACCCGGTGTACCGCGAGATCGTCGACCGGCCGCTCGCCGAGCGGGTGGCAGCGCTGCGTGATGCGCAGTTCCGGGCCCGCCTGCTCGCCGAAGCCGCCGAACGCTCACGCGAGAAGCTCGGGGGCAACTTGATCGGGCGGTTCGATCTGCTGTTCGAGATGGGCGACGAGCCCGACTACGAACCGTCGCTCGACACCTCGATCCAGGCGGTCGCCTACCGGTCGGGTCGCACCCCCGAGGAGGTGGCGCTCGATGCGATGCTCGGCGACGACGGGCACGGACTGCTGTACCTCCCATTCCTCAACTACGTCGACGGGCGGCTCGACGGCTGCCACGAGATGCTGACGCATCCCTACACGGTGCCCGGCCTCGGCGACGGCGGCGCCCACGTCGGCACGATCTGCGACGGCAGCTTCCCGACCACCCTGCTCGCGTACTGGGGCCGCGACCGCAACCACGACCGGATCCCGCTGCCGTTCCTCGTTCAACGCCACTGCCGCGACACTGCCCGGACGGTCGGCCTGCTCGATCGGGGCGTCATCGCCCCCGGCTATCGAGCCGACCTCAACGTTGTGGATTTCGACCGGCTGCGGCTCCACAAGCCCGAGATCGTCCACGACCTGCCGGCGAACGGGCGGCGTCTCCTCCAGCGAGCCGACGGTTGGCGTCACACGATCGTGGCGGGCCAGGAGACCTACCACGACGGCACCGCCACCGACGCCCTGCCCGGCCGCCTCGTGCGTGGCGCCAAGCCCACCCCGACGGGAGCGTGACGATGACCACCACCGAAACCACCACCGAAACCACGACCGGGACCGACACCGGGTCGACCATCGGATCCGGCTCGACGGGCAGCGACGGCGGTGTCGTCGAGCTCGAAGCGCACGCCAACTGGCGAGCCTGCGACGTCGGCAACGCCGACGACTGGACCCTGCGGCTCACCGATGCCCACCACGCCGAGCTCGACACCGCACTGGCACACGCCCGTTCGACCACCGACGACCTGCTCGATGTCACCGCCGACGACTTTCCGCTGCCCATCCTCGCCGACCGACTGGCGGCGATGGCCGACCAGTTGGTCAACGGGCGCGGCTTCGCCCGCATCGCCGCACTCGACGTCGAGCGGCTCGGCGCCGAGGACGCATCGTGGATCTACTGGGGCATCGGCATGCACCTCGGCGAACCGTGGCCGCAGAACGCGAAGGGCCACCTGCTCGGCGACGTCAAGGACCAAGGCAAGGCACCGGACGATCCGACGGCGCGCGGCAACGAGATCGGCGGCCACCCGCTCGGATTTCACAGCGACGGATCGGACCTCGTCGGCCTGCTGTGCATCGACAGCGGTGTCAGCGGTGGCGAGAGTCTGGTGGCCAATGCCGTCGGTGCCCACAATGGACTCGTGCGCACGCGGCCCGACCTGGCCGCCGTGCTGTACGAGCCGCTGCCGTACGACTTCAGAGGCGAGCAGCGCGAGGGCGGCCAGCCGTTCTACTCCGTCCCGGCGTTCACCCGCCACAGCGGCCCCACCGGCGACCGGCTCTTCGTGCGCTACATCCGACCGTTCATCCAGGCTTCCCAGCGACACGCCGACGCACCGCGCCTGACCGCCACGCAGCTCGAGGCGATGGATGCCTACGACGTGCTGATCAACGATCCCGACAACCAGGTCGAGATGGCGCTGCAGCCCGGCGAGATCCAGTTCGTCAACAACTACCACGTGCTCCACGGACGCCGCCGCTACGTCGACGACGCCGACAACGGCCGCGTGCGTTGGCTGAAGCGCCTCTGGCTGGCCACCGACATCCTCGGCGCCGACGACCGCCCCGCCCGATTCCAACGCGCCGGCGCCATGGACCACTGGGGCGCCCGCCGGACACGCGCCTGACAGGACGCGAGATCCGATGACGACGCCGGAACCGTCGACCACACTGGATGAGGCGCTCGTTGCGGTCCGGCGGCGCTACTCGGATGCGAACCCGGTCAGTGCGTCCTGGGCGCAGCGCGCCGCCGACGTCCTCCCCGGCGGCAACACCCGGTCGGTACTGCACTTCGACCCGTTCCCGTTCCGCGTGGCCTCCGCCGAAGGCCGACACCTCGTCGACGTCGACGGTCACCGCTACGTCGACCTCCTCGGCAACTACACCGCCGGGCTGCTCGGCCATTCCCCCGCACCGGTCCGGACGGCCGCGCACGAGGCGATCGACGGTGGATGGGCGCTCGGCGCAGTTCACCCCAACGAGGTCCGCCTGGCCGAGCTGATCGCCGGCCGGTTCGCCTCGATCGAACAGGTGCGCTTCACCAACTCCGGGACCGAGGCCAACCTGATGGCACTGGCGGTTGCGACGAACCACACCGATCGGCGCCGCGTGCTCGTCTTCGACGGCGGTTACCACGGCGGGGTGTTGACGTTCGCCGGCCACCGTGACGTCAACGTGCCCCACGATTGGATCGTGTCGACGTACAACGACATCGAGGCGGTCGACTCGGTGTTCGCCGAACAGGGTGACTCGATCGCCGCCGTGCTCGTCGAGCCGCTCCAGGGCTCGGCGGGATGCCTGCCCGCCGACCCCGAGTTCCTCAGGTCACTGCGCCGCCACTGCGACCACTCGGGCGCACTCCTGATCTTCGACGAGGTGATGACCTCGCGTCTGGCGCCCGGTGGCATGCAGGAACTCCTGGGGATCATCCCCGACCTCACGACGCTCGGCAAGTACCTGGCGGGCGGATTCAGCTTCGGAGCGTTCGGTGGTCGGCGCCATCTGATGGCGGCATTCGATACGAACGCGGGCGGGCGGCTCGGCCATGCCGGCACGTTCAACAACAACGTCGTGTCGATGGCGGCAGGGGTCGCCACGCTGACCGAGGTGCTGACCGACGAGGTGCTGGCGGCGACCAACACTCGCGGCGAGCGGTTACGTACCTCGATGAACGCCGCATTCGCCGATCACGCCATCCCGATGTGCGCGACCGGCGTCGGGTCGCTGATGAACGTGCACGGCACTGCAGGCCCGGTGACCTCGATCGGCGATCTCCGAGGGGCGGACGACCGATGGAAGGAGCTGCTGTTCTTCGCTGCCCTCGACGCCGGCTTCTACCTTGCGCGGCGAGGTTTCATCGCCCTGTCGATCGAGATCACCGACGACGACGTCGACGCGTTCAGCGCATTCGTCGACGGGTGGGCACGCACGATGACATCGCGGCTCTGACCCGACTCTCCTGCGTGACGCTCAGAGGTCGTCGAGGATCTGCTGGCGCTTCGCTGCGTATTCGGTGTCGTCGATGAGGCCCTGCGTGCGCAGATCGTCGAGCGCCGCCAGCCGTTCCTGTGCCGACGGTGCGGCTGGTGCGGCTGGTGCCGCCGGTGTCGACTCGGCATGTTCCCGCATCGCCTTCGCGAGCGAGGCGGCATCGCGGTCGGAGTCACGCTGCTCGTCGGCTTCGACCTGCGCGAAGATCAGGGTGCGCACCCGTTCGGGATCGGGGATGTTCTCGAACACCGAGTCGCCGGTCTCGCCTGCGGATTCGATCGTGACGACACCGTTGTTCAACATCCGGGCGATCATCGACTGCTCGAAGTTGACGTTGTTGATCCGGTTCAGCGGGATCGAGACGCCACGTCGACGAGCGATGCCGCTCTGGTAGGCGACACGCTGATCGGTGATCGCGAATCGCGTGGTCTGCCACTGCACGAACTCGTAGACGACGTCGATGATCAGCACGATGAACGCAATCAGTGTGACCCAGCCGATGACGGTGTCGATCCAGTCGACGTCGACCGACCACAGCAGCACCAGCAGGGCGACCAGGCCGAGGGCTGCGACCACCTGCTTCCAGAAATAGAACCAGTGCGGATTCGACGCGAGGATCATCTTCTCGTCGGGCATGAGCTTGATGTCGGGACCGAACATCGCGCGAACTGTAGTGCCTGGCCGGCGTCAGAAGATCATGCGCGTGAGCGCCGTGGCGGCCGATGCGACCGCGATCACGACGACGAACGGGAGCCGTCGCCAGAGGGCGATGCCGGCGACCAGCAACCCGACGATGCGAGCGTCGATGACGATCGCGCGGCCGTCGCCGACGGTCGACACGATCGCCAACGCAGCGAGGAGGGCGGCCGGCAACAGACCGACCACGTGCTGCAGGCGAAGCGGTAACGCACGGTCGCCGAGCACGAGGGGGCCGGCCGCTTTCAGAGCGTAGGTACCCAACGCCATCACGATCAGCACGACCGTCGCGTCGCTCACTGCGGGGCTCCGTCATCATTCGCCGACCCGCTGCTCGACTCGGGCCGGCCGCCGATGCGCGAGGCCGCGACGCCGAACATCGATGCGAGGATCGGCACACCGGGCGGCGTGAACGGGATCAGCATCAGGGCGATCAGCCCACCGGCGATTGCGGTCTGCCGCTGCGGTGTCGACGACAGGCGCGGCCACAACAGTGCAAGGAAGGCCGCTGGTCCAGCAGCGTCGAGTCCCAGTTCGGTGATCAGGTCACCGGCACCGGCAAAAGCGACATGGCCGAGGATCGTCGTCAGGTTCCAGACCACGAAGACGCCGATGCCGGCGACGAGATAGCCGTAGCGGCGCCAGCGCTGCTCGGCCTGAGCGGCGCCGACGGCCGTCGACTCGTCGATCATCAGCTGCGACATGGCGGCACGCTGCCACCATGCGCCGAACAGGGCCGGCGCCATGATGACCCCGAACGCAAGCGATCGGACGTTGAGGAGCAACCCGGCGATCGCCGCCGAGGTGACCGAGCCTCCGTCTCCGAGGATCTCGACGGCGGCGAACTGCGAGCTGCCCCCGAAGACGAGTGCCGAGTAGCCGATCGCCTGCAGCAGCGACAACCCTGCTGTCGCCGCAGCGGCACCGAAGACGATGCCGAACGGTGCCACCGCGGCGACGATCGACGCCGCTTGACGGTGGATCAGCCGCCTGCGTGCTGCGTCGTCGACCTCCTCCACGGTGCGCAGTCTGGCGCCGGTAGCGTCCGACGACGTGTTCGTGACGGGTGGTGACGGTGCTCGGTCCGTGCGTCGGCCGGCGGCGTCGTTCAAGGTGCGCCGGCGTTCGCTGTCGCCCAAGCGTCAGGCGGAATTCGACGAGTGGATCGTCCGGTGGGGCCTCGACGTCGAGGGGCCCGTGCTCGACTGGTCGGAGGTGTTCGGAGGCGGCCTGCGTGAACCGCACGACGTCGTGCTCGACATCGGCTTCGGCCACGGCGAGTCGACGATCGCCATGGCTGCCGTCCAGCCCGAACTCGATGTGATCGGTGTGGAGGTCCACACGCCCGGTGTGGTGACCGTGCTCGATGCGATCGAGCACCGCGACCTGCACCACATCCGTGTCGTGCACGGCGACGTGCTGGCGTTCCTCGATCGGATCGCGCCGAAGTCGCTCGCCGGCGTGCGCATCTACTTCCCCGACCCGTGGACGAAGCGCCGCAACTTCCACCGACGCCTCGTCGGTCCGGACGTCGTCGCCGCTCTCGCCGACCGCCTGCGCATCGACGGGCAGTTGCATCTCGCCACCGACATCGCCGACTATGCGGAGGCGATGCGACAGGTCTGTGACGCCGAGCCCCGGTTGACCGGCGGCGTCATCGCCCGCCCCCACTGGCGTCCGCTCACCCGTTTCGAACAGCGCGGCCTCGATGCCGGCCGCTCCCCGACCGACCTCCTCTACACCCGGACCGTTACGTCCGGGGTCAGACCCCAGGCGTCACGGTGACCGAGCACGTGACGCGCCAACTCCTCGGTACACCGCACTCGCGCGCATTGACGCAACTCGGCAGTTCCTTCCGACTCGGCCATCGCGGCTCCATCGACGACACCGTACGGGTCGATCAGGAGACCGGCGTCGGGGTCTTCGCGCTGAGTTCCTCGAACGTGTCGATCCGGCGGATCGACGGGAACACGACGGCGAAGCTTCCCGCGATCACCATGGTGATCAGGCCACCTCCCGCGATCGCCCACGGCACGCCGAACATCCGCGCGGCCACCCCGCTCTCGAAGGCGCCCAGCTCGTTCGACGCACCGATGAACACGCCTTCGACCGCGCTGACCCGGCCGAGCTGATCGTCGGGGGTGACCAGCGGGACGATCGAGCCCCGGATGAACATCGACACCATGTCGGCGGCCGAGATCACCACCAGGGAGACGAACGCGACCGCGTAGTTGCCGGTGAGGCCGAACACCATCGTGCCCAGCCCGAAGACCGCCACGACGCTCAGCAACGTGGGCCCGACCCGGCGGGTGATCGGACGAGTGGCCAACCAGACCGCCATGACGGCGGCACCGATTCCCGGCGCCGCGCGCAGCCAGCCGTAGGCGATGTCGCCGACGCCCAGACGTTCGCTGGCGACCACCGGGATCAGCGCGATCGCTCCGCCGAACAGCACAGCGAACAGGTCGAGCGAGATCGTGCCCAGCACGACCGGTGTCCTGCGAACGAACCGCAGCCCCTCCAGTGCGGTGTGCAGTGTCGGTCGATCGGTGATGCGTTCGGGTTCGCGGGCGTACACGATCGTCAGGATCGGGATGATCGCGGCGAATTCGAGTGTCGCCGCCAGTGCGTACGCCTCGCTGGGACCGACCGAGTAGAGGAACCCACCGATCACGGGGCCGACGATCGCGGACGCCGTGAACGTCGCCGTCCAGAGCGCAACGACCTGCGGGAACAGTTCCGGCGGCGTGAGCAGTGGCGCGATCGAGCGTCGTGCCGGCCCGATCATCGCGTCGGCAGCACCGAACACGAACGCGATCGCGAACAGGGGCCACACGGTGCCGGGTGCGATCTGGCTGTAGACGAGGAACGCGAGTGCGCACCCGACGCGTCCCAGCAGGAACAACGCCGTCACCCGCCGGCGGTCGAACCGGTCGGCCACCCAGCCGCTGACGAGCACGAGCAACACCGCCGGCACGAACTGGGCGAGGCCGATGAACCCGATGGAGAGTGCGTCACCCGAGACGTCGAAGGCCTGCTTGAACAGCACGGTGACGAGGATGTTCAGCCCGATCGCCGCCAACGCCGTCGACAACAGGTACCGGCGCACGGCCGGGTACTGCAGGACGTCGCGAGCGTTGGGCACTGCGGCAACCTACCGACCCCGGCTCGCGACCCGACTCTGCCGGAAAATGCCTCGAACGTCGCGCTCAGCGCGACATTCGAGGCAGATTTCGGGTCGGTGAGGCCGCGCGCCGCTCGTTCGTTGCGCTCGCAAGAATCCCTGGGGTACACTGGGAGGATGACCGGAGCACTCCTCCAGACGTTTCCCCTCGGTGCGCAGTGGCCGACGATCGACCCGTTCCTGTTCTGCGCCCACCACCGCGACGACTACCCCTCGGGCACCGTCGACCTCGGCCCCGATGCCCCACTCGACGGTCGAGACCTCGGCATGGACTTCGCCGGCGTCGACGGGTGGAACATGTACCACGGCTCGACGGTGCCCGGCTTCCCCCAGCACCCTCATCGGGGCTTCGAGACGGTCACCTACGTGCGCACCGGATTCTGCGACCACAGCGATTCGCTCGGCGCCACGGCGAGGTTCGGGCGTGGCGACACCCAGTGGATGACCGCCGGGAAGGGCATCGTCCACTGCGAGATGTTCCCGCTGCTGTCCGCCGACGAACCCAACCCGCTCGAGTTGTTCCAGATCTGGCTGAACCTGCCCGCCGCCGACAAGATGGTCGAGCCGTACTTCACGATGCTGTGGAGTCACGAGACACCCACGGTGGTCGTCGCTTCGGGTGAGGGCGACGCCCTCGTCGACATCACGGTGATCGCCGGTTCGCTCGACAGCGCAGCGGCGCCGACCCCGCCCCCCAACTCGTGGGCGTCGAAGGCCGAGGCCGACGTGGCGATCTGGCACCTGCGTTTCGATCCCGGCGCGCGCTGGACCATGCCAGCAGCGGGACCGGACTCGCACCGCCTGCTCTACGCCTTCGCTGGCTCGTGGTTGACCGTCGACGGAGAACGGCTCGACGCCGGCAACGGTGCCGCGATCGATCCTGGTCGCTCCCTCGAACTCGTCGCCGGACACGACGGCGTCGAGTGCATGGTGCTGCAGGGCCGCCCCATCGGTGAGCCGGTCGCCCAGTACGGGCCGTTCGTGATGAACACCCAGGCCGAGATCCGCCAGGCGTTCGAGGACTACCGCCGCACCCAGTTCGGCGGCTGGCCATGGGGCTCCGACGACCCCGACCACGGACCGCGACCCCGCCGGTTCGCCCGCCACGCTGACGGCCGCGTCGAGGAGTTCGACGTCGAACCGGTGACGGCCCCACCCACCCACGCCTGAACCTCCCCCTGATCGCCCCTCCTTCCCGTTCGTGTTGCATTCCCGGTGGGCCGGGTCACCAGAATCCTCACGCAAACGTCGTTGGCGCGAGACTCGAAAAATGGACAGCACACATTGGGACGAGCGGTACTCGACGAGTGAACTGATCTGGACCGGACGCGCCAACCAGTTCGTCGAGACACATCTCACCGAACTGCGACCCGGCACTGCGATCGATCTCGGCGCCGGCGAAGGACGCAACGCCGTGTGGCTCGCATCTCGAGGGTGGACCGTCACCGCAGTCGACTTCTCGCAGGTCGGCCTCGACAAGGCACAACGCCTGGCCGAGGATCACGGCGTCGAGATCACCACCGTGTGCGCCGACGCCACGAGCTGGGTGCCGGATGCACCGGTCGATCTCGTCGTGTTGTCGTACCTCCAGCTGCCGGCCGATCAGCAGCGAGTGGTCCTCGAGCACGCAGCGACGTGGCTGAACGCTGGTGGCACGCTGCTCGTGATCGCCCACGACCGCTCGAACGTCGAACACGGCTACGGCGGACCGCCGTCCGAGGACGTCTGCTATGCGGTCGACGACACCGTCGCCGCGCTGGCCGGCCTCGAGGTCACGACGGCCGAAGTGGCCGAGCGCCACGTCGACACGCCCGACGGCACCAGAACCGCACTCGACACGCTCGTCATCGCACAGCGGCCGCTCTGAGTTCGAGTGCTCGGGCGGCGGCCACGTTGCCCGCCGGCGCCGTCACCGTGAGATGGCCCATCTTGCGCCCAGGCCGCGGCTGGGACTTGCCGTAGAGGTGCAGTTTGGCGCAGGGATCGTCGAGCACGACCGTCCAGTCGGGATCTCCGCCCTCCCAGAGATCACCGAGCAGGTTGACCATTGCGATCGACGGTGCGGTCATCGCGGTCGATCCGAGTCCGAGACCACACACCGCTCGAACCTGCTGCTCGTACTGACTGGTCACACTTGCGTCGAGCGTCCAGTGACCACTGTTGTGCGGCCGAGGCGCGAGCTCGTTGATCAGCAGGCCACCGTCGACGACGAAGAGTTCCACCGCCAGTACGCCCACGTAGCCGAGCGCATCGGAGATCGCCATCGCGAGACCCACGGCGCGGTCGGCGAGCCTGGCCGGGATCGCTGCGGGCACGACCGACAGATCGAGAATGCCGTCGACGTGGCGGTTCTCGGACACCGGCCAGGCCTCGACGTCGCCCGCTGCAGTGCGACCGACGATCACGCTCAGTTCGGTTTCCAGATCGAGGCGGCGTTCGACGACGCAGGCGACGCCGCCGAGCTCGGCCCACGCCGCCAGGGTCTCGGCCACGCCGGACACCGATCGTTGGCCCTTGCCGTCGTAGCCCAGGCGAGCGGTCTTGACGATCGCGCCGGAGTCGACCAGCGAGATGTCGACCATCGGGTCGTCACCCTCGAGCACCTGGTGCGGCCCGACGGGGAACCCGTTCTCGACGAGGAAGCGCTTCTCCTCGATGCGGTCCTGTGCGACACGCACCGCGGACGGCGACGGTGCGACGACCACGGTGCCGGCGAGTTCGTCGAGTGCGGCGGCCGGTGGATTCTCGAACTCGGTGGTGACCGCATCGCAATCGAGTGCCAGGCGACGCAACGCCTGCGGATCGTCGTACGCGGCGACCAGATGCTCGTGGGCCAGCAGACCCGCCGGCGCCGAGGGATCAGGATCGAGCACGATCGTGCGGTATCCCATCGTCGCGGCGGCCATCACGGCATAGCGGCCGAGCTGGCCACCGCCGAGGATCCCCAACGTGGCCGGGGGGACGATTCCGGCCGTCATGGGTTCCCGGTCGGCGGCAGTTCGGACGTCGCCGCTGCGTCTCGGCGCTCGGCCCGATACGCGGCGAGCGCCGCCGCCAGCGCCGGATCATCCAGTGCGAGCAGCGCGACGGCGAACAACGCAGCGTTCGTCGCGCCGGCTCCGCCGATCGCGAACGTCGCCACCGGGACGCCCGCCGGCATCTGCACGATCGAGTACAGCGAGTCCTGACCCGACAGGTGGTGCGACGGCACCGGCACACCGAGCACGGGCACTGTCGTCTTCGCGGCCAGCATCCCCGGGAGGTGGGCGGCGCCGCCGGCACCGGCGATGATGGCGCGCAGACCGCGGTCGATCGCTGCGTCGGCGTAGGCGAACATCTCGTCGGGCATCCGGTGAGCACTCACCACGCGCGCCTCGTGGGCGACACCGAACGACTCGAGGATCTCCACGGCCCTCGACATCGTGGGCCAGTCGCTCGACGACCCCATGACGACACCGACGACGGCAGTGGTTGCGGACACGCCGGAAGCGTAGGCGCTCGTGCGCCGTCGGATCAGATCAGCTGGCGGCGTTCGCACAGCTTCAGCGCGATGAGTCCGGGGATGGTCGGGAACCAGTAGTTGACCAACCGGAAGAGCAGCACGGCTGCCCAGGCGGTCGCCTCGTCGACACCGGCGCCGGTCAGCACGAACGCCAGCGCCGCCTCGATCGCACCGACACCGCCGGGGGTCGGCACCGCCGACGCCACCGTGTTGGCGATCATGTACAAGGCGCCCAGCTGGGCGAACGAGAGGTCGATCTCGAAGGCCCGACACGCCAGCACGAACGCCACGATCGTGGACATCTTCGCGATCGCCTGGCCGCCGAAGAGCAACGACAGCTTCGTCGGGCGGCGTGCGAGTTCGCCGAAGTCGTGCTTGATCTTGGCGAAGCTCGACCGCACGAACCCGACGACCCATCGACGCAGTTTCGGCGTCGCAGCGATCACGATCGCGGCGATCGCGGCGGTGGCGACGAAAACGGCGATCAGCGACACATCCAGGCCGCCGCCTTCGTTCAGATCCACGCCACCCGTCGGGTCGGAGCTGGACCAGAGCATGAAGAACACGAAGAACACGACCTGCACGACGCCGCTGGCAGCCGACGTCAGCCCGACCGCCGCAGTGGCCACCGTGACGTCGGTTCCCCCCTTCTGGAGGTACCGGATACGCATCGCCATCCCGCCGGCGTTCATCGGAGTGAACCGGTTGAGGAACGACTGCCCGAACATCACGATCGTCGCTTCGCCGAGCGCGATCGGACGCACCACAGAGCCCGACAGTGACATGGCGCCACCGACCGTGCCGAGGAGCGTGACGATCGCAATCGGCACGACCCACATCCAGTTGAGGTCGGACATCGCGCTGGTGATGTCGGACCAGTTGGAGGCGAGCGACAGCACGAAATACGCCAACACTGCGAACCCGAGCCAGGTGACGAGCTTGGCGACACTGATGCGTTCGAGTTCGACGAGTTCCACCTCGTCGACTCCGAGCCGTAGCTGCAGCCCAGTTCGCAGGTCGTCGACGAAATGCTTCGGCCTGCGGGCATCGCGCCGGGCGTGGGCGGGCAGCGCAGGGAGCTGCACCAAGGGCAGCGTCGCCTCGAGGTCAGCGGCGCTGGCATTGCGGACCGCGGCGTCGAGAGCACGGTCCTGACCGACGACGAGTGCGGTCGACACGAGCAGCTCGGCGCGATCGATCGCCCGCGATGCTGGGCTGGACGCGAGCAATGCGGTGTCGAGTCCGATGATCGTCGCAGTGTCGCCGTCGATGACGAGGTGATCGCGCCGCAACGAGCGATGCGCCATCCGGGCATCGTGGAGGCGACCGACCTGGCGCCACAGGTCGTCGAGCGCAGCGTCGCTGACCTGATCGCCGTCCAACTCGCCGAGCGAACGACCCGGCGGGGAGGCGACGACGATGATCGCACTGTCGCGATCGGTGGGTGCGACCGACAGCACCGGTGCGACCCGCGTACCGGCACGTTCGGCCATCGTCGTCGCCAGCGCGAGCTGTGCCGCTCGCACCCTCGGCTTGACCGACAGCCGTTGTTCGTCGACGTCGCGGACGAGGATCGAGCGCATCACTCGGGCGAACAGCTCGATGTCGCGGTCGTCCTGGTCGAGGTAGAACACCTCGACGTCGCGGCCGCCTGCGCGGCCGCGGTAGACGCGGAAGTCCCGGACGATCGCCTCGTCACCGAGTTCGTCGACGTCGAAGCCCCCCGCCGCGAGCCCCGCTCGCAGCGTGGCCGAACCCGGTCGCCGCTGTGGCGAACCGAATGCGACGAGCATCGCCGAGCCGACACAGCTGCCGAGCACGACGGTGACGAGAATGCTCACCGGCGCCTGCGTTGCGGTGATCACCCGGACGCCGGCGGTGACCCAGACCGCGATCCAGGCCACCTTGCGCCACGATGCGGTCATCATCGGCGAAGCGGCAGTGGCACCGGCGACGAGCGCCGCGAGGTAGGCCGTCGAGGGGAAGTCCGTGGCGAGGAACGACTCCGACGGCAGGTCGGTGATCGACGTCGGCGGTGCCGCCCGATTCAGCCAGTCGGTGAGCATCAGCATGACGACGCCACCGACGACGCCCGACCCGACGACGAGCAACGCTGCCGCACGCGTGCGCCGGACGAGCAGCCAGATGACCACCACCACTGGCACCGCCAGGATCGCGAGCTGCGCGAGGCCGACCAGTGCGTAGCGCACCGTGCGCGGCATCCGCACGAAGAGGTCGATCAGATCGATCGAGACGTTGGTGAGCGCCGCAGGGAACGCTGCGGTGAGCACGAGCACCACGACGAGCGCACTGAATCGCATGCCCAGCCGCGCGACGTCGACCGGGTGACGCTGCCACTCGCGCCGGTCGCCTTCGCCCAGCGGGGCTTCGACCAGGGCGGTGCTCACGGCCACATCATGCCCGACGCGGGGTGCCCCGCCCGAACGATCGTGGCTGTCGGCGCCGATGCCCTCTGGAAGATCGTCGGAGACTCGGGTCAGAAGATGACGTCGGCCTCGAGCCGTCCGTTCTCACCGAGGACGACCACCATGCGCGACATGCACGGCATGCAGTACACGCGGTCACCCGGTCGCAGTTCACGGGTCGCTCGGATGACCACCTTGCACACCGGACAGACCACCTCGTTGGGTGCCAAGGTGTCGTCGGGACCCTGCCAGTAGCGGTAGAACTTGCGCCACTTCTTCGGGACCTCCTTGAACCCCATCTCCTCCAGCTCGTAGCGCTGCCGGCTGCTGTCGGAGCTGATCTCGGGTGCCGAGACGTCGACCTCGGTCATCACGTGAGCCCCAGCCGTTCGACGGTGTCCAGATACTCGCCGGCGAGGCGATGGTGCTCGTCGTTCGGGGCGCCGAGGTCCTCGAGGGCGCGTTCGAACACGCCGAGCACCATCGGGTCGAGCTGCGATCGGATCTCGCGGAGGCGGGCACGCCCCGAGGGATCGACCGCCAGGCTGCGACCGAGGTCGTTCTCGCCGAAGCCGGCGTGACGACGCTCGTCGGAGATCACCCCGGCGAGCACGTCGCGGGTGACGGCGTCTGCACTTGCAGCATGGAGCCGGAAGACCGTGTACTCCATCGTCTCGAGGATGACGTTCTGAGCGAACACCGCCGCCTGCCAGTCACCTTCGTGGACGAGGTCGAGCAGGGAGCCCTTGAAGTCGACGAGCGCCGGCTGCGCCCGCCGGGCGATCTCGGTCTCCGGGTCGGCGACACCGAGCTCACGCAGGCGGTGCAGGAACACCTCGAGGTGGCGTGCCTCGTCGGCGACCTGCGTGGCCATGAAGATCTTCGAGTTCCGGTTCGGGGCCAGCTCGACGAGACCGGCCGCGCCCTCCAACGCTGCGGTCTCCCCCACCGAGTAGTTGCACAGGGTGGTGATCAGACGCTCGCGCCGCTCGTCGTCGATCGGCTCCTCGGCGGTGGTCTCGAGCCGACCGTACGGCCGGTCGGTCAGATAGCCCTCGACCGAGTCGAACCAGAACTGGAACGAGTGGACCTCGTCGAGGAAATCCTGTTCGGCGAGAGCGTGCGGGTCGAAGTCGTCGGTGTCGACGGCGGTCATGCCGGAACGGTCGGGGTCTGGTACTCGAGACCCACTCGCGCCAGGCGGGTCTTGAATTCGCCGATCACCGTGTTGGCGAGCACCGCTTCCATCTCTTCTGGCGTGGCCGTGGCGAGGTTCGTCCCGTGGAAATGTGCGGTTGCGGCGTGGTCGGCAGCAGGCGCCGTCGGCTTGCGATCGGTCGCCGCGAAGGAATCACTGAACGTCGCCAGCATGTAGTAGCTCATCTGCTGCTGCATCTTCTCGATCTCCGGCTTCTTCTCCGGATGCTGCGCGATCAGCGAGCCGATGCGGTTTTCACCGAATCCGACATGACGTCGTTCGTCGGCGATCGTTCCCTTCAGCGTCTGGGCGAACTTGGGGTTGAACTCGCGGTTGCCGGCTTCGAGCAGCTCGAACACGGTGAACGCCATGCCCTCGAGCACGATGTTCTGTCCCACGACGCCGGCCACGAAATCGCCGGCATCGACCTTCTCGAGCAACGTCTCGGCGAACTTGACGAGGTTGGGGTTGGCGTAGCGGCTGATCGTCGACTCGAGGTCGTCGGACTTGACGCCGAGGTCGTAGAGGCGCTGGGTGAAGATCTCGACATGGCGCGCCTCGTCGAGCGTCTGGGTGGCGAGGAAGCGCTTGCTCGGGTAGTCGGGGGCGGCGTTGACCAGGCCGGACGAGGCCGCGAGTGCGCACCGCTCGCCGACCACCAGGCCCACCGTGGTGCGGATCGCCGCCTCGCGCTCGTCGTCGTCGGCGAGGAGCAACTCGGGCTCCGTCGCGCCGGCATCGTGCCCGTACACCGTGTCCTCCAGGTATCCCTGCGGACACATCTCCATCCACCGTTGGATCGAGTACTGGGCGAGGAATTCTGCCATGGCGAGACCAGCTTTCTGATTGGAACGTCGTTCCATTTCTAGAACGTCGTTCCAATATCGTCCGGGTGGTCAGGGTCGGGCAGGGTCTTTGGTCCCGAACTTGCACGCATGGACGCTGTCTCGACGCAACGGTGTCAGCCGAGCACCTCGTCGAACGCTTCCACGGCGCGGGCGACGTCGTCGGCCGACGTGTAATGCACGAACGACAGCCGGACCACGCCACGGTCGGGGTCGAGACCCAGCCCGTCGAGCACGCGGGCCGCGTAGTAGTGACCCGAGCTCGTCTGCACGCCGCGCACGACGAGGTCGTGGGCGACCTCCTGGGGATCTCGGCGCAGTGGGCTGAAGGCGATGGTCGGACAGCGGTGTCCCTCGGCGGTGTCGAGCGTGGCCGGGCCCAGCAGGCGGACGTCCTCGCGACCGGCCAGCGCATCGAGCAGCCAGGGCGTGAGTGCGTCCTCGTGTGCCCGCCAGTGCGCCGAGGCGCCGGCGACAGCCGAACGGAGGCCGTCGGCCTGGGCGCCGCCATGGTGGCGATGGAACGCTTCGACGTAGTCGAGGACCGCGCCCGATGCCGCCACCTGTGCATGGTCGGGCCCGGCCGGATTGAGCCGCTTGTCGGCGACGGGATCGTTGAAGAAGTGGCTTTGATTGGGGAGTTCGGCCATCAGCCCGGCGCGCACGACCATCAACCCCTGATGCACCGAGTACGTCTTGTAGAGGCTGAAGAGATACACATCGGCACCGATCGCACCGACATCGGGAATCGTATGGGGGGCGAACGAGACACCGTCGACGATGACGCGGGCACCGACGCCGTGGGCGAGCTTGGTGATCGCGGCCACGTCGTTCTCCGAGCCGATGATGTTCGACGCATGCGGCACGGTGACCAGGCCCGTGCGTTCACCGAGGAGCGACCGGAACTGGTCGATGTCGAGCAGTCCGGTGTCGGGATCGGTCCTCCACTCTCTGATCGTGCACCCGACCCGCTCGGCCGCCCGGCGGATGGCACCGGTGTTCGCCTCGTGATCCTGGTTGGTGACGATCACCTCGTTTCCGGCCTCGAGCACCTCAGCGAACGCATGGGCGAGCACGTAGGTGTTCGCCGACGTCGACGGTCCGAACACGACTTCGCGCGCTTGGACGCCGAGCGCTTCGGCCCAACGCTCACGCGAGTGATCCATCAGTTCGCCGGCGCGGCGCGACGACGCGAATTCGCTGTACGGCTGCACCTTGAGGTCGGTGTAGTACGCGGTGAGCGCGTCGATCGTCTGGCGGCAGGCGAACGATCCGCCGGCGTTCTCGAAGAACGACTGCCCGTCGTTGATCGGCCGGGAGAACGCCGGGAACTGGGAACGGACGAAGTCGAGATCGAGCTGCACGACGTCACCGTATCCCCGAGCCTCCGACGCCGACTTCGTCCCCGACCGTCCCCCTTTGCGTCGCTCCAACCCGAAATGTGCACGGATCGTGGCGCTGAGCGAACCGATCCGTGCACATTTCGAGGAGAGGTGCACGCGAGGATGGGGCGGTGAGCACCGAACCGACGACCACGTCCGAGCTGACCACCCCAGCGTTGCTCGTCGACAGTGCGACGTTCGACCGCAACCTGGCGGCGATGGATGCGGTGCTGCCGGGTGCGCGACTTCGCCCCCACGTCAAGGCGTTCAAGTCGACCGACATGGCCAGGCGGCTCGATGCCGACGGCCACCACGGCTTCTGCGCAGCGACGCCACGAGAGATCGAAGGTCTCGTTGCCGCAGGATTGACCGAAGATCTGCTCCTCGCCAACGAGACGCTCGACACCGCTCGACTCGGAGCGCTCGCCGACCAGGCGAACATCACCGTGGCGATCGACTCCGACGCCACCCTCGACGCGGTGATCGCCGGTGGGGTGCGGTCGGTGCTCGTCGACATCGACGTCGGCCTGCCCCGCTGCGGCTGTGACGTCGACGACTCGGCTCGACTCGCCGACCGTGCACGCACCGCCGGGCTCGAGGTGCGCGGCGTCATGGGCTACGAAGGCCACCTGATGATGGTGCACGACCGTGAGGCCAAGCGCGAGAAGGTCGAAGCCGCCATGAAGATCCTCCTGCAGGCCCACGACCGTGTCGGTGGCGAGATCGTGTCGGGAGGCGGCACCGGCACCTGGGATGTCAACACCTGGTGCACCGAGATCCAGGCCGGGTCGTACACGTTGATGGACACCCAGTACGACGAACTCGACGTGCCGTTCGAGAAGGCGCTGTCGGTGCTGGCCACGGTGATCTCGACCAGCCCGAAGGGCTGGATCATCGCCGATTGCGGGCTCAAGGCGCTGGGGATGGACCACGGCAACCCGGCATGGGACCACGGTGAGGTGTTCTTCTGCTCCGACGAGCACATCACGCTGATGCCGCGGGAACCCGGTGACTGGAAGGTCGGCGATCGGGTGCGAATCTGGCCGGCACACGTCGATCCGACCGTGGCGCGCCACGAGCAGTTCTGGCTCGTCGCGGACGACGACGTCCGCGACCGTTGGCCGATCGACCTGCGCCACTGGTGAGTGTGACATCCGGGGTCTGACCCCAGATGTCACACTTCACATCGAGCGGGCGGCGTTGTCGAAGCGGGTGTACTGGCCGAGGAAGACGAGACGCTTCGTGCCGATGGGACCTGAGCGGTGTTTCGACACGATGACCTCGGCAGACCCCTTGTCGGGCGACTCGGGGTTGTACACCTCGTCGCGGTACAGGAACATCACGACGTCGGCGTCCTGCTCCAACGATCCGGACTCGCGAAGGTCGGCGAGCATCGGGCGCTTGTCGGATCGAGCCTCGAGGTTTCGGCTGAGCTGGCTGAGCGCCACGATCGGCACCTCGAGCTCGCGGGCGAGCACTTTGAGGTTTCGGCTGATCTCGCTCACTTCGAGCTGACGGTTCTCGGAGTTGCCGCTACCGCTCATCAGCTGCAGGTAGTCGATCATGATCAGCGCGAGCCCGCCGTGCTGGGCCTTGATGCGCCGCGCCTTCGCGCGGATCTCCATCACCGTCACCTGCGGGTTGTCGTCGAGGAACAACGGCACCTCGAGGCGCCCGACCGCCAGGCCGATCTTCGACCAGTCGCTCTCGCTCAGCTTGCCGGTGCGCAGCTTCGTGGAGTCCACCTTCGCCTCGCTGGAGAGGATGCGTTGCGTCAGTTCGGCGTGGCCCATCTCGAGCGAGAAGACCAACACCGGCTTCTCCGAGTGCTTGGCGATGTGTGTCGCCATGCCCAAGCCGAAGGCTGTCTTGCCCATCGCCGGCCTCGCACCGACGATGTTGAGGGTGCTCGGCTGCAGGCCGGAGAGGAGCTCGTCGAGGTCGTCGTAGCCGGTCGCAGCGCCGGTGATCGTGTCGCCACGCTCGTAGTTCTCCTCGAGCTGGTCCATCGCGATGTTGAGGAGTTCCTGGATCGGGCGCGTCGAGTCGACCACGCGATCCTCCGCCACCTCGAACATCTTCGACTCGGCGAGATCGACCGCCTTGGTGACGTCGTCGGGTTCGGAGAACGCGAGATCGGTGATCTCGCCGGCGGTGTGGATCAGGCGTCGCAGCAACGCAGTGTCCATCACGATGCGGGCGTAGTGCTCGGCGCCCGACACCGACGGTGTCGCGTTCTGCAGATCGTTCAGCCGTTCGATGCCGCCGACCTCGTCGAGCAGGCCATGACGGCGCAGCTCGTCGGCGACGGTGACCACGTCGACCGGCCCGGAGGACGAATACAACGAACGGACCGAGTCGAAGATGTGCTGGTGAGCCGGGCTGTAGAAGTCGCGGACGTTCAAGCCGGCTTCACCGACGACACCGATCGCGTCACGGCTGAGCAGGAGTGCGCCGAGGACCGATTCCTCGGCTTGCAGGTTGTGGGGAGGGACCCGTCCACTCCGGTTGGGAGCAGCGTTGCCCCGTTCGCCTCGGCTGGTTCCGAATTGTTGGTCGATCGACATGGGGACCCCACTCTTCCAGGGACTTCCTGTGCAACGGAAGAGGAACAACCCTGGGTTTTCGCTGTTGATCGGGTGTGGACAAACTCGTCGATCTGTGGACGACGCACTGTGGACACACCTGTGGATGGGCGCGCGGCGACAGCTGGTCGCCCACTGGTCGAAAACGAAGTGGGACCGCCGTACGGCGGCCCGCTCGGGGACGTCAGTCGGCGGCGACGACGTCGATCGTGATCGGGAACGACACGTCGCTGTGCAGCGACGCCGTGACCGTGTGCTGGCCCGTCGTCTTGATGACGTCGACCTCGAGCTGACGACGGTCGAGTTCGATGTCGGTCTGTTCACGGACGGCGGCGACGACATCGGCAGCGGTGACCGACCCGAAGAGCTTGCCTTCGGGACCTGCCTTGCTGGTGACCGTGATCAGCTTCGGCACGAGCGTGCTGGCGATGTGCGTTGCCGCGTCGCGGGCGCTCGAATCGCGCTGGTCGCGTGCTCGACGCATCCGGCCGGCCTGCTCGACGGCACCATCGGATGCCGCGATCGCATGGCCCTTGGGAAGCAGGAAGTTGCGGGCGTGGCCGTCGGCCACCTCGACGATGTCGCCACGCTTGCCGAGCCCATCGAGATCAGAGCGGAGAATGACCTTCATCGCCTCAGACCTCCTCGGTCTCGGTCGTGTCGGTCGTCTCGACGTCCTCGACCGAGGTGTCGTCGACCATCGTGTCGTTGGCGTCGTCGTTCAGGCTCGTGTCGCGGTCACGGCCACCGTCGCGTCCACCGTCACGACCACGACCGCCGGTGCGGGTGGAGGCGACACGCTTCGCGTACGGCAGCAGTGCCATCTCACGGGCGACCTTGACGGCGTTGGCGACTTCGCGCTGCTGCTGGAGCGTGTTGCCTGCGACGCGGCGATTCTTGATCTTGGCGCGATCGCTCATGAAGCGCTGCAGGAGGTCGACGTCCTTGTAGTCGATGTACTCGACCTTTTCGATGACGAGGACGCTGGTCTTCTTCTTGAACTTGCGTGGGTTCAGGTCACGGGCGCTGCGCGCCTTGTTCTTCTTGCTTGCCATGTGTGCTTCCTTACGACTGGAAAATCAGATCTTCGATACGGGGGGACTCAGAACGGCTCTTCGTCGCCGTACACGGGATCGGGTGCGCTGCGTCCGCCGCCGCCGCCACCACCACCACCGCTGCCACCGCTGGTGGCGTCATCGCGGCTGATGCGTTCGACCTGGGCCTGAGCCCACCGCAGGCTGGGGCCGAGCTCGTCGGCGATCACCTCGGTGACGTTGCGCTTCTCGCCTTCCTTGGTCTCGTACGAGCGCTGCTCGAGGCGACCGGTGACGATGACGCGGTTGCCCTTGTTGAGGCTCGCGGCAGCGTTCTCACCGAGGTCGCCCCAGGCGACGATGTTGAAGAACGAGACCTGCTCCTGCCACTCACCGTTGACCTGGTAGCGACGGTTGACGGCGAGCCCGAAGCTGGCGACGCCACGACCACCGGTCGTGTAGCGCAGCTCCGGATCCTTCGTCAGATTGCCGACGAGCGTGACGCTGTTCTCGGATGCCATGTTGATTCCCCTTTACGTGGCCGCTGCGATCAGGCAGCGCTGACTGCCATGCCGCGGCGCTCGGCCTCGGCTTCGGGCAGACGGATGAGCTTGTGACGGACGACGTCGTCCGCGAGACGGAGCGTGCGCTCGAGTTCGTCGAGTGAGCCGGCCGGAGCCACGATCTCGGCGACCATGTAGTAGCCCGACGGCTTCTTGTTGATCGGGTAGGCGAACTGGCGCTTGCCCCACCAGTCGATCTTGCCGTGCAGCTCACCGCCGGCGGTGGTGACACCGTCGGTGACCGTCTTCATCCAGGCCTGCGCCTTGGGGTCATCGACGTCGCCGTCGATGATGATCATCATTTCGTATGCACGCATCATGCGTGTTTCCTCCCTTCGGATCCCCCACGACGACCTGATGACAGTCTCGTGGCGGGAGCCCCGGTCTGGGGCAGGGCCAATATGGACCCGCCTACCTTATCGGCGCTGCACGACGTCGCGTTCGGTGACATGCCACGACCCTAGAGAGGGGCTGTCACAGAGTTGCGCTGCGTCAGCCGGCGCCGGGGCAGCGCCCGGCTTCGGACCCCTCGATCAGCTGGACGCGCGAACCGGGGCCCAGTCCCAATGGGTCGAGACCGCCGTCGAAGACCTCGATCGCGAGGTCGTACACCGCACCCGGCGAGTACAGTGGGCACTCGCCGGCCGGGGTGTCGATGCAGGGTTCCATGTCGGTCGAACCGACATGGGTGCCGTCCGGCGCGAACCACACGATCGAGAGCGGCGTCGGCGTCTGGAACATGTAGAACGAGCCCGATGTCGGCTCGCCGAAGACGAACGCCATGCCGACCGCATCACCGAGGTCGGTCACGCCCATCAGCCCGCGGCCGCGCTCTGCGGCATCGTCGGCCAACCACAGGCAGACCTCGCAGACCTCGCCATCGGCGTCGGTGATCTCGGCCAGGACGGTGGAGAACCCCTCCGGCTGCTGCCGCTCCGGCTGATCCGCATCCGCCGGGCCCGATGTCGTCGCACCCGTCATCGGCGCGGTCGTCGGATCTGCCCCGGCATCCGACTCGCTACCAGCCGCACTGGTCGAGTCCGACGCCGAGCCGTCGGCACATGCTGCGAGTGCCACCACGCCGAATGCCGCGAGGACGACGAGCGAGCGAGCCGTCATCGAGAGGCGCGGTTCGCCGACCGGCGACCGCCGACCGGGATCACCCGGAGCAGGTGATTCCAGCGGCACTCGACGCACGCTTCGACCACGTAGGCGCTGAGTTCCTCGGTGCGGTCGTTGAGCTGGCGCATCTCCTTGGCCGTCGACACACATCGGCCCTGCGCCGACAGCCGGGGACCGAACACGTAGGTGACCAGCTTGAGGTCGGCCTCCTCGCAGATCGGACAGCACGTCGAGGTCTGTGTGCCGACGTTGCGCGCGGCGCGTATGAGCTCGGGATGGGCGTCGCAGACCTGGTCGAGCGGCACCCGCCCCTTCTTCACCTGACTGATCAGCATCCGGCGGGCCAGTCGATGGTCGATCAGGCCGCGCGAACCGTCCGACCCGCGAAGTGCGCCGACCGTGAACGCCATGGCCGCCGACACTACCGGCTCACACCGCACCGTCGTCGCCGCAACCGTCCTGTGCCCCATCACCCGTGCGCCGTCAGCGGGGTCCCCTCGTCGCTCGGATGTGTCGATCCCCGACGACGCGGCCCCGAGCGGGCACACTTGGCATCGTGGTCGCCGACATCAACTACGGGCCCGGCACACCGGGCGACGACGAACTCCGACTCTGCGGGGAGGTGGCTGACGGCAGGCGTGCCGTCGAACTCGGTATCTCGCCGTGGTTCAACTCGATCGCGTTCGCGCGCGCCGGCGCCAAGTCGATCGCCATCGACACCGATGCCGAGCGCATCGCCGAGACCCGCCGCCGGGCGACCGCTGCGGAGGTGCAGGTGCAGTGCATCGAGACCGATCTGGCCGATCTCGGCGAGGTCGCGTCGGCATCGTGCGAGGTGGTCCTCGCCGCCCACACGATCGACCGCGTCGACGACCTGGGACGGCTGCTGCGCCAGGTCCACCGCGTCCTCAAACCCAGCGCTGCGCTGGTGATGTCGATGCCGCACCCCTACGCCGACATCTCGCCCGAGCATCCCTACGGCACCGGCGTACGCACGATCGGCGAGTGGTTCACGGCGCTGAGCCGGGCCAACTTCCGCGTCGATCAGCTCCTCGAACTCGGCGCCACCGCACACGGGCCCGCTCCCAGCAGCTTGATCCTGCGCGCACGCAAGGAAGGGTCCTGACCGACCACCCCCGGCCCGGTCGTCCGCGATCCCGGTCTTCGATGAGCGAAATGCCGGTATCCGGTCCGTTCGCTCATCGCTGCGGCGCAAGCCGTCGCAATCCCCGTCTTCGATGAGCGAAACGCCGGTATCCGGTCGGTTCGCTCATCGCTGCGGCCGGCCAGGATGCCGTGTCAGGCGTCGGCGCGTTCGGTGGCGGTGATGCCGGCCGGGCGGGGGCGGCCGAACAGGTAGCCCTGCCCCTTGTCGCATCCCAGCTCACGGAGACGGTTCAGTTGCAGGGGCGTCTCGACACCCTCGGCGACGACGGACAGTCCGAGCGAATGCCCGAGGCGGACGACCGCTTCGACGATCGAGGTGTCGTCGGCCTCCAGACCGAGCCCCGTGACGAACGACCGATCGATCTTGATCGCCTCGACCGGGAACCGTTTGAGGTAGGTCAGCGACGAGTAGCCGGTCCCGAAGTCGTCGACCGACAGGTGCAGGCCCAGGCCCCGAAGATCGCGCAATGCGCGGCCGGCCGCATTCGAGTCGGCCATCAGCGCAGTCTCGGTGATCTCCAGCCAGAGCGAGTCGGCGTCGATGCCGGTCTCGCCGAGCGCATCGCGGACGATGCCGAGGAACCGACCGTCGATCAGCTGCTGGGTGGCGATGTTGACCGACAGCGAGCACGATGCGAACCGCAGGCCGACCGCACGCCAGTGGGCCAGCTGGGCGAGCGCATCGCGCAGGATCCGAGCGCCGAGGTCGACGATGAGGCCGGAGTCCTCGGCCATCGGGAGGAACTGCGCCGGCACGAGCAGGCCGCGCTCGGGGTGCAACCAGCGCGCCAACACCTCGAAGCCGACGACATGGCCGCCGTCGAGATCGACGATCGGCTGGAAGTACGGCACGACCTCCCCGCGTTCGAGCCCGCGGCGCAGTTCACCCGACGTCTGCAGCGCCGCCACCGACGCTGCCCGCGTCTCCTCGGTGAAGGCCTCGATCCGGTCCCGGCCCGCCGCCTTCGCCCGGTACATCGCAGCGTCCGCGTCGCGCAACAGCTCGTCGGCGGTGAGGTCGTCGCTCGAGTTGACGGCGAAACCGATGCTCGCCGTGACCACCAGCTCGTGCTCGTCGATCATCACCGGCTGCTGGACCGCTCGCCGGAGGCGTTCGGCGACGATCGCCGGGTCGACGCCACCGTCGACGAACACGACGAACTCGTCGCCTCCGAACCGTGCGAGGCAGTCGGTGTCGCGCATCACGTGACGCAGGCGCCCGGCGATCCGTCGGAGCAACTCATCGCCGATGCCGTGACCGAGGCTGTCGTTGACCACCTTGAAGTTGTCGAGGTCGATGAACAGCACCGACACCTGTCCGACACCTGACCGCTCGAGCAGCTCGTCGAGACGCTCGACGAGAGCCGTGCGGTTCGGTAGCTCGGTCAGCCCGTCGTGGGTGGCTGCGTGGGTGAGCCGTTCGGCCGCCATGCGCTGCTCGGTGACGTCCTCGATGTGGGTGATCGCCAGCGCGACGCCCTCGTCCTCGGTGACCGACACCCGCGTCCGGGCCCACACGAATTCGCCGTCGCTGCGCAGGTACCGCTGTTCGAGCAGGTACGTGTCGGCGATACCCAGTTCCAGGCGTGCCCGCTGGGTGGCGGCGGCTCGCAGGTCGTCGGGGTGGGTGATCTCGCGGATGCCGGCGCCGATCAACGACTGCAGCGGCCGTCCGAGCATGTCGGCGAGCGACTGGTTGGCGTCGACGATGCGGCTGTCGTCGAGACGCACGAGCGCCATGCCGGTCGGCGCCGAGTGGAACGCCTGCTGGAACCGGCGCCGCGCCTGCTCGAGCGAGACGGTCGTGCGGGCCCGGTCGGTCACGTCACGCAGCAGCACCACCAGCCCCCCGCCGCCATCGGACACCGCCGGCCGGTGCAAGGAGGCCTCGACCAGGTGCGGCTCGCCGTAGGCGTCCACCAGCTCGAACACGACGTGATTGCGCATGGGGCCGGTGTCGTCACCGGTGAGGTCGAGCGATCCCGCGGACGGCTGATCGAAGTTCCAGCGTTCGGTGATCGACTCGCGGTCGTCGTCACCGATCATCTCGAGAAAGGCGCGCCCGACGAGTTCGTCGATCGTGCGCCCGGTCAGCAGCGCCGCCCGCTGATTCGCCGACTCGATCACGCCACGCTCGTTCAGGCCCATCACCGCATCGGGCAGGTCGTCGAGGAGCCGCCGGATCTCGGCCTGCGTGCGGGAGAGCTCGTCGATCGTGTGCCGGAATCGCCGGCCGATGCGACGGGACTCGAGCACGGTGGCGACGATGGCAACGATCGCCAGGACGGCGATTCCGGCGACGACGCCGATCGTGCCGGGGCCCGGATCGGACCCGGCTCGCACGCCGGCCAGGACGATCAGCGCAGCAGAGACCGCGACGATCGGCAGGATCAGCCACCAGGCTCGATATTGCCGCACCGGCGACGACGACATGCCGGTGTCGTCGACGTCGTCTGGTCCGGAGATCACCGTCCAAAGTTAGAACTGCCGAACCCGCGGACCGGGGCAATCAGGCGTCGCCTCGCCGAAAACTCGAGTTCGACCCGGCACGGTGTGACGCGGTGTGGCGGTTCAGCGGGTGGACCACCACTCGTCGAGGCGGCGGCGGATCTCGTCGTCGCCGAGCACTCCCTCGTCGAGGCGGATGTCCATCAGGAACTTCATCGCCTCGCCGACCTCGCGCCCCGGTCCGATCCCGAGGTGCCGCATCACGGCGTTGCCGTCGAGTTCGGGGCGCAGCGATGCCAGTTCCTCGGCGGCCGCCAGTTCGTCGATGCGCTCCTCCAATTCGTCCATCCGCTTCGACAGTCGAGCGGCCTTCTTCTCGTTGCGCGTCGTGCAGTCGCAACGCGTGAGCACGTTGAGCTCCGCCAACAGGTCACCGGCGTCGCGCACGTATCGACGCACCGCCGAGTCGGACCACCCCATCGAATAGGTGTGGAAGCGCAGGTGCAGCGCCACCAGTTCGGTCACCGCCGCCACGTCGTCGTTCGAGTACCGCAGGGCGTTCATACGCTTGCGGGTCATCCGTGCGCCGACGGCATCGTGATGGTGGAACGTCGTGCCCTTGCCCTCGAGGTAACCGCGCGTACGGGGCTTGCCGACGTCGTGGAAGAGGGCGGCCAACCTGGTACGTCGGAAGTCGAACGACGGCCGCTCACCGGCCGCGATCGCAGGGTGTTCGTGCGGTGGCCGGACGTTCTCGACCACGGCGATCGTGTGCGTCAGGACGTCCTTGTGCCGGTGGATCGGATCGTGTTCGAGACGCATGTCGGGCAGCTCGGGCAGGAACTGATCGGCTAGTCCGGTGTCGACGAGGAACGACAGTCCCGCCGCCGGATGGTCGGCGACGAGCAGCTTGTCGAGCTCGTCACGGATGCGTTCGGGCGAAACGATCTCGAGTCGCGGCGCCATCGCCCGGACTGCGTCCAGCAGTCCAGGCGTGGGAACGAGCTGGTAGCCGGCGATGAACCGGGCCGCCCGCAGCATGCGCAGCGGGTCGTCACTGAAACTGATCTCCGGACCGATCGGCGTGCGCAACACCCGGGTGGCAAGATCGACGGCCCCGTCGAACGGGTCGATCAGTGCCGGCGTGCCGGCATCGCCGGTCAACTCCAGCGCCATCGCGTTCACGGTGAAGTCGCGCCGCGACAGGTCGGCCTCGATCTCGTCGGCGAACACGACGTGCGGCTTTCGCGAGTCGTCGGTGTAGGCCTCGGCGCGGAACGTCGTGATCTCGTAGATCCGTTCGAAACCGGTGGCGGCATCGCGCACCTGTGCACCGATCGTGCCGAACCGCTCGCCCTGGGTCCAGATCGCATCGGCCCACCCCTCGAGGCAGCGCTTGATCTCCGGGGGACGCGCGTCGGTCGTCAGGTCGAGGTCGAAGTCGTCGCGTCGCTGTGACACGAACAGGTCGCGGACCGTGCCGCCGACCAGGTACAGGCGATGGCCCGCCTCCGCGAACCGCGCCGCGAGCGGCGCCAACTCGCGCAGGACGGGCGTCAGACGTTCGGGAACCACGAGCGCAAGGCTAGGACGGCCGAGACGTGTCGTGACGGTGAGGACCCGTACGTACCGGAGTACGTTCGAGGACTGTGAGCAGTCTGGCCGCCGCACGTCCCGCACGCGCCCGGCTGGGGCGCTGGCCGTACGACGACTCGGTGGCGCACCTCGTGCTGCTCGACCACCACATGGTCCCCACCGCCGCCGACGTCGCCCGCTGGATCGACGAGGCAAGTGCGCAGGGAGCACGGATCCTGCGCACCGGCGCACTGTTCCCGGACTCGACCCCACCCTTCCTCGACGCCGGGTTCCACAACGCGGACACGCTCACACTCCTGTCGAGACGCTTCGACGACGAGGTCCACGGGCCCTCCTACCGTCCCGGAGCGTTCCGGGGCGCGGTCCGGCTTCGTCGGCTGCGGCCGTCGATGCTCGGCGAGGCGGCCGACATCGATCGGCGCTCGTTCTCCACACCGTGGGCGAACGACAGCGCTGCGCTCGCCGACATCATGTCCGCGACGCCGTACCACCGATCGCGCAGCGTGCACTGCGACGGTCGCATGGTGGCCTTCTCGATCAGCGGACGCGCCGACCGGTCCGGCTACGTCCAACGGCTCGCCGTCGACCCCAGTGCGCGGCGACACGGCTTCGCCCGCCTGCTGCTCGACGACGCGCTGCACTGGATGCGGCGGCGCAACGTCGCAGAGGCGATGGTCAACACCGCCGCCGACAATCGCAACGCGCTCTCGTTGTACGAATCGGCCGGGTTCGAGAGCCGGGTGGGATCGTTGTCGATCCTCGAACGAGCGCTGCGATGACCGACCGTCGCGCCCGGCGGTGGCGATGGATGCTGCCCGTTGCCGTCGTGCTCGCGGCCGCTCCTGTCACGACGTCGGCCCGAACGACGACGTCATCGACGTCGACGACGCGGCCCGCACAATCGGCATCGGTTGCACAGCTCGAACTCGTCGAGCAACAGTTCGCCACCGATCCCAACGGCGACATCCGCCTGCGCTACGTCCTCACCGGACTCACCGGCGACCCACTCCAGCTGGTGCCGCCACCACCGGCCCCGGCCGTCATCGAGCCACCGGTTGCCGATCCGGCGGCACCTCCCGTGACAGAGCCCGCCGCACCGGTCGAGCCGGTGTCCGAGCCCGCACCGCCGGCGCTCACGATCGAGGTCACGAACTACCGCCCGCTGACCGATCCCGACGACGTCGCTGCCGTGGTGGGGAGCAGCGTCGATCCCGATGCGTTCACCGACGTCGTCGACGGGGTGGCGATCGATGCCCGGCCGCTGCTGTCGCGCAACGACGACGGCACGGTCGATCTGACCCTCGACATCGGCACCGACGTCGCCGACAGCGTCGAGACCCGGCTGAAGATGGAGCGTCCGGGCCTCTACCCGCTGCGGATCCAGCTCCTGCTCGGAGAGCCCGACGCCAACGACGTCGTCGCGACCGCCGGCACCGTCGTGCAGCGTCTGGCGGGTGCACTCGACTCCGACGTCGCGGTCGCTCCACCGATCGATCTGTCGGTGGTCACCGTCACGCCGAGCCCACCACCGGGCGCCGACGCCGAGACGCTCGAACCCTTTCGGGAACGGCTCGACCGCGGCATCGAGCTCGCGGCCACCGTCGATGCGCCGGTGACACTCGAGGTTCCACCCCCACTGCTCGCCGAGATGGCGGCGACGCCCGAGGGTGCGGATCGACTGGCGACGGCGCTCGTCGACGACGAGCTCGTCGCACTGCCGATCGTGCCGCTCGACGTGTCGTCCGCGGTCGCCGCCGGTCGGGCCGAGTCGTACACGCGTCTCGTGGCGGCGGGCGAGGAGCTGCTGACCGAAGCGGTTCCGACGACGCCGTCGCGACGTGACGTCTGGATCACCACCGACCCACTGAGCGCCGGTGGCGCCCAGCACCTGCGCGACCTCGGCACACGCTTCGTCGTGATCCCAGCCGAGCTGTACGCGGCGTCGATCAGCGACGACCTGCCGGCGAGCGACCGGTTCGTCCAAGCGGAACTGCCCGACGGTGGCACCCTGCCGTTCCTGGTCGTCGGTCCGCTCGCCCGCCAGCTGACACCGTCGGCCGCCGACCGCATCCTGAGCCGGTCGACGGCGACCGAGTGGGGCGTGGCGACATTCGCCGAGATGCTCGTGGAACAGGCCGACGACGATGCCGAGGCGTCGTCGGGGCTCGCACGGCCCCCGGCCCCGCCGCGCCGCAGCAGGATCCTCACGACGCCCGACCTGGCAAGTCCCGACGTCCGGCTGCTGCAGGCGCTGACCGAGCTGGCCTCGACGACGCCGGCGGTCCGGTTCACGCCCGCCTCGGCGTTGACCGGCGTCACCGACGTGGCCCTCGACGACGGCGATCCGGTGACGATCCGCCTGCCCGAGATCGCTGGACCGTCGCTCGCAGCACGCATCGAACTGCTCGACCGCACGTCGCTCGACCTGGCCGGCGCCGCATCGATGCTGCCCGACGACGACCCGCGTCCCATCCAGTGGTCGAAGCAGCTCGACACGTTGATCTCGACCGGTTACACCGACGCCGAGGTGGAAGAGGCGGCGGCGGCGCTGACCGCACAGGCCGACGCACTGGAAGGCGCCGTCGAGCTCCCCGAGCCGTTCACGTTCACGCTCACGGGGCGCGCCGGCACGATCGAGGTCCGGATCGCCAACACGCTGGACGAGCCTCTCGACGTGGTCGTCGCACTCGATTCGACGAAGATCACGTTCCCCGACGGAGACCGACGCGTGACGTTGCGACCACTCGACGAGACCAGCGTGATCGTGCCCGTCGAAGCGGAGGCCAACGGGACGTCGTCGATCAACCTGGTCGTGGCCACACCGTCGGGCGAACCGCTCGGCGAGCCGGTCACGTTGACGGCGCGGGTGACCGCACTCACGGGGCTCGGCCAGGTCCTGACCGGCGGCTTCGTCCTGGTACTGCTCACCTGGTGGTTCACACACTGGCGCAACCGCCGCCGCGCCGCACTGGTCGGCGACGGACGAGAACGTCACCCCAGTGCCGGCAAAGTAGAGTCCGGTGCCCTGTGAGTGACTCGACGAACACCGCCTCCGACGCATCCGCTGCCACTGACCCGACCGGCACCGTGCACGTCGTCACCGACAGCTCGTGCGACCTGCCGGCCGACATCGCCGACGAGCTCGGCATCAGCATCGTGCCGCTCACGATCCGCTTCGGCGACGACGAGTTCGTCGACCGCGAGGAACTGTCGACCGCTGAGTTCTGGACCCGCTGCGTCAACTCCGACACCCTGCCGGAGACTGCAGCACCAGCGCCGGGACAGTTCGAGCAGACCTACCGGACGGCGGCCTCCGAGGGTGCCACCGCGGTCATCGTGATCTCGCTGTCGTCGGCGCTGTCGGCGACGATGCAGTCGGCGCAGCTCGCGGCGCGCACCATCGCCGACGACCCCGACGTCGACCTCGACGTGCGCGTGATCGACAGCCGCACGCTCACGATGGGACTCGGCACGATCGTGTTGGCCTGCGCTCGGGCGGCTCGAGACGGCGCCGGCATCGACGAGGTGGAGGCGCTCGCCCACGACCTCGTCGAGCGGACCCGGGTGTTCGGCGCACTCGACACCCTCGAGAACCTGAAGAAGGGCGGCCGTATCGGCAATGCCAAGGCGCTGCTCGCCACGGCACTGTCGATCAAGCCGATCATCGAGGTGACCGGTGGGGTCGTCGAGCAGGCCGGCAAACAACGGACCCGCTCGAAGGCGCTCGCCCACCTCGTCGAGAAGGTCCAGAGTTACCAGGGCAACATCGAGAACCTGGCGGTGCTCCACGCCGACTGCAGCGACGTCGACCTCTTCGTCGAGATGCTCGCTCCGTACCATTCCGGCGACATCGTCGTCGGCGAGATCGGACCCGTGATCGGGACCCATGGCGGTCGTGGCACGATCGGCGTCGCCTTCCAGGTCACCACCCCCTGACTCGCGGTCGATGCGGCGATGAGGGCGGATTGACGGCCTCTCGCCGCCCGCCACAGCTAGCTTCGTCGTCAGTCATGTCCGCTGCGGCTCCGCCTCCCACTCCCACCGTCATCGCGCAGCGGTACGAGCTGCAGCGCATGCTCGCGCAGGGCGGCATGGCCGAGGTGTGGTTGGCCGTCGATCTCACACTCGACCGAAAAGTGGCGGTGAAATGGCTCAAACCGTCGCTCGCCACCGACGCGGTGGTCGCCGAGCGGTTCCGACGCGAAGCGATCGCAGCGGCGAGCCTCAACCATCCGAACATCGTCGCCGTCCACGACGTGTTCGAGCAGGACGGCCGACAAGCCGTCGTGATGCAGCTCGTCGAGGGCAAGAGCCTTCGCCAGGTGCTCGACACCCAGAAGCGGCTGAGCCCCGAGCTGACCTGCCACATCGGCACGTGCGTTGCCGCCGCCCTCGACCATGCGCACACGGCCGGGTTCGTCCACCGTGACGTCAAACCCGGGAACATCATGATGACGTCCGACGGCCGCGTCCTGCTGACCGACTTCGGCATCGCCAAGGGACTCCAGTCGGCGGAGACCGACCTCACCAGCGACAACATCATGATGGGGACGGCGAAGTACCTGTCGCCGGAGCAGGTCCGCGGCAAGAAGCTCGACGGCCGCGCCGATCTCTACTCGCTCGGCCTCGTGTTGTACGAGTGCCTCGCCGGGCGTGTCCCGTTCCTCGGCGAGACCGACGCCGACACCGCCCTGGCTCGCCTCCAGCGCGATCCCACCGACCTCACACGGCTGCGTGCCACCCTGCCGACGAAGCTGGTCGTGGCGATCCATCAGCTCCTCGCCCGCAATCCGGCGCAGCGCCCGGCGACCGGCGCCGACCTGGTGTCGACGCTGCGCGACGCTGCCAAGGAAGGCCCGCCGACGATCGACCCCACGCCGTACGAACATTCGCCGGTCAGCCCGTTCGGCGGTCGTCGACTGCGCCGGGCACCGTCGGACATTGCGGGGCGAGCCGGCGATCGCGCGCGGGCCACCCGCCCCTCCGACACGGTGGAGACACCATCCGATCCCCCCCGTCACCGCGTTTCCGGCGACCGGAGCGATTCCCGGTGAGGTGGCGCACGTCGCGGCGTCGCCCACACGCACGGCCTCGACGGCCGGCGGCGATCGTGACCCCACGCCGGCAGGTGTCGCGCTTCGTGGCAAGCCCGCCAAGGGGCTCACACAGGAATGGCGACCGGCGTTCACCGTCGTCGCCCTCCTCCTGGTGGCCGGCCTCGTCGTCGGCATGCTGCTGTGGACCACCATGAGCTTCGGCGGAGGCGACCCGGTCACGTCGACGACCGCCCTGCCCGAGACCCAGCCGAGCGAACCCGCCGCCGATGGCGCCGTCGCCGCGACGGCGGCGACCATCGCCACGGTCACCGCGTACGACCCCGGCGGCGACGGGACGGAGAACGACGGTGACGCAGTGCTCTCGCTCGCCGACGGCAACCCGGCCACCTCGTGGCCGACGTTCTGCTACTCATCGCGCTACATGGGCGGCAAACAGGGAGTCGGGCTGGTCGTCACCTTCGACGCCCCGTCGCAGCAGGCGGTGACCGTCGACGTGCAGACCGGGCCCTACCAGGTCGACTTCTACGCCTCGGACGCCGACGCGATTCCCGCCTCGTTCGAGGCGTGGGGCGCACCGCTCGGCTCCACCGCCTTCGCCGACGATCCCGAGACCGTGGTGTCTCCGGTGCCGCCGGCGCCGGCGCGACACCTGCTGATCCTGCTCAAGGAGATCGGCCGCGACGGCACATGCAGCGACGCAAACCCCTACCGGGGGCGTCTCGGCGAGATCGCCGTCGCCGGCTGACACGGCGCCGGCGACCGGAGGTCGGTGACCGCCCGGCGGTGAACGGCGGCCCTGGCGGACATCCTGCGGCGCACGAGCCGCATTCGTTACGCTCGCATCATTCCTCGCCACCTCGATGACGCTGCCTTGGTCGCCGCCGCGCAGGGCGGCGACAGGTTCGCGCTCGACCAGCTGTTGCGACGCCACTACGACCGGATCCACGCCGTGTGCCGACGGGTGGCGGGCAGTACACGAGACGCCGACGATGCCTGCCAGGAAGCGCTGATCAAGATCGTTCGCAGCCTGCCGCGATTCGACGGGCGCTCGTCGTTCGGCACGTGGGCGTATCGCATCGCCACCAACGCATCGCTCGACGAGTTGCGCAAACGCCAACGGCGGCCGGCCCTGCACGCCGTGGGAGAGCAGGACCGACCCGAGATCGTCGACCCGACGGCCGATCGATATGCGGGCTCGTTCCCCGACCGACTCCTCCTCGACGAGGCGCTCGACCGCCTTCCCGAGGACCTCCGGGTCGTCGTCGTCCTGCGCGACGTCGCCGACTTCGACTACGCCGAGATCGCCGAGACGCTCGACATCCCCGTGGGCACGGTGAAGTCCCGCATTTCCCGCGGGCGCGCTGCGTTGGCCACGGACCTACGCCTCGACGTCGACCGGACGCAAGATCGACGGAACCGACACGACCCTGACGAACGTCCAATCGATCCGACATGAACGATGACCTGACACTGCTCGCGAGCGCGTACCTCGACGGTGACGTGACCGCCGACGAGCGCGCCCGCGTGGAGGCCGACGTCGAGTTGCTCGCGGAGGTCGACCGGTTGCGGTCGGTTCGGGCACTGCTCGGCGACGTCGAGCCGCAGGCGATCTCGGTTCGTGAGGCCCACCTGGCGACAGCGCTCGATGTCTGGGACCGGCTACCGACGGCCGAGCGCTCCGGTGCCCGGCGCGACGCCACCCCGGCCGGCATCGATGCCGCCGCAGTCGCCGGCGCAGCGTCGGTGACCGCACCGACGCCGATCAACGGGCGTCGACGGACCACCTCCGTACGTTGGTTGAGCGGCGCCGCTGCCGCCCTGGTACTGGTGCTGGCCGGCGGAATCGCACTGCAACTCGGTTCGGGCGACGACAGCGGCGACGATGCGGCGTCCACCGCCGGCGCCGACACCTCCGCTACCGAGTCGCTCACGGCGCAGCGGGCCGAGGTTCCTGCTGCCGCTGAGCTGGCACCTGCGGCCGAAGCGGCCGATTCCACGGTGGTCGAGCTCGACACCGGTGTCGCCGACGCCGCCCCGCCCGGGGAGAACACCGGCGTGGATCAGCTCGAGAACCTGACCGACCTCGCCGACTTCGCATCGGCAGCGGTCGGCGCCCCCCTGGCCCCCGACGTACCAGCGGCCACCAGCGCCGCCACCGACGACGATCTCTCGGATGCACAATCGACGCTCGCGGGTGCCGAGTTCCCTCTGTGTCTGGGTGTCGACCTGATCGTCGGTCCGGCGGTGTACGGCGACGTTCCCGTCGTCGTCGGGATCGACGAGAGCCGTGACCTCGCGATCGCCTACCGCCCGGCGAACTGCGCCGAGGTCGCACGGGTGCGACTGCCCTGAGCAGGCGGCTAACCTCGGCCTCATGCCGGCCAACCCACTGACCGATCCGAACTGGGCAACCGAGACCACCGACAAACTGGTCGCCCTGATCGACACCGTGCGGTCACAGACGACACAGAAGGTCGTCTACGCCGCCCGAGGCGCCGTGTTCGGCGTGATCGCCGTCATGCTCGGCACGCTGATCGCCGTCACCGCCCTGGTCGGACTGATGCGTGGACTGCAGGCCCTGCTCGAGCTGGCCGTTGGCTGGGAGCGTGCGGTCTACCTCAGCTATTTCATCGTCGGCGGCATCCTCAGCCTGATCGGGCTGGTGCTGTTCCGTAAGCGAAACACCGCTGCCGGCTGATCCGGCCCCGATCGACCAGCAACGATCATCGACCCAGAGGAAGAAGTGTCATGTCAGACGTTCGCGATGTCATCATCATCGGATCCGGACCTGCCGGCCTGACCGCAGCGGTCTACACCGCCCGCGCCAACCTCGCTCCCCTGCTGATCGAAGGTGAGCCGTCCAGCACGAGCGACCAGCCGGGCGGCCAGCTGATGCTGACCACCGAGGTCGAGAACTTCCCGGGGTTCCCCGACGGGATCATGGGCCCGGAGCTGATGGCGAACATGCGCAGCCAGGCCGAGCGCTTCGGCACCGAGATCCTCACGGAGAAGGTCACTGCGGTCGACTTCTCCGAGCGACCGTTCCGAATCTGGGTCCGCGACACCGAGTACCGCGCCAATTCGGTGATCGTCAGCACCGGCGCCCAGTCGTTGATGCTCGGGCTCGAGCCGGAGCAACGCCTGATCGGCCATGGCCTCTCCACGTGCGCGACGTGCGACGGGTTCTTCTTCCGCGGCCACGAGATCGCCGTGGTGGGCGGTGGCGACTCGGCGATCGAGGAAGCCACGTTCCTCACGAAGTTCGCCGACAAGGTCACCATCGTGCACCGCCGCGACGAGCTGCGCGCCTCGAAGATCATGCAGGACCGAGCCTTCGCCAATCCCAAGATCGAGTTCCGCTGGAACGCCCGGGTCACCGACATCTTCGGGGAGACCTCGGTCACCGGTGTCGAGTTGACCGACACGCTCGACGGCTCTGTTTCGACGCTGCCGGTGACCGGACTGTTCGTCGCCATCGGACACCGGCCGAACACCGACTTGTTCGTCGGCAAGCTGTCGATGAACCCCGACACGGGGTATCTGATCACACAGCCCGACTCCTCGCGCACCGATGTCGAGGGCGTGTTCGCCTGCGGCGACGTGCAAGACGACGTCTACCGCCAGGCGATCACGGCGGCGGGATCGGGGTGCATGGCCGCGATCGACGCGGAGCGTTGGCTCGAAGCGAACGTCCACCACTGACCTTCTCGCTCGGTGTCGCCCGCCCCACGGACCGGCGCCGGATGTGGGAATGTTCCGGTGCGACGAGCGGTTTACCTGATCCCCTCGTGAGCGCCCTACGCTGCTCGTGACCCGAAAGGAAAGCACCATGGCAGACGGCATCGTCAACCTGTCCTCCAACACCTTCGACGAGAGCGTGATCGGCTCCGACAAGCCCGTCATCGTCGACTTCTGGGCCGAATGGTGCGGCCCCTGCAAGCAGATCGCACCGATCCTGGCCGAGATCGCCGACGAGCACGCCGGCGACGTCACCGTTGCCAAGCTCAACGTCGACGACCACCCGGATCTGGCGATGCGCTACAACGTCATGAGCATTCCGACGCTGCTCGTGTTCTCCGGTGGCGAGGTCTCCAAGCGTCTCGTCGGCGCCAAGAGCAAGGGCGCCCTGCTCCAGGAGCTCGACGAATTCCTGGCGACGACGAGCTGACGGGTCACTTTCCGCTGCGGGAGGGACAACGCGGAGAAGCGATCCGCGACCTCCAGCGGCGTCTCGCCGCGGCCGGTCTCGCGCCGTCCGGCGATGTCCCGGGTGATTTCGGCGAGGCGACGCGCGAGGCGGTGACGGCGTTCCAAGGCCTGCGCGGGCTGCACACCAGCGGCTCGTGCGACGAGCACACGTGGATGGCGCTCGTCGAAGCCGGGTGGCGTCTCGGCGACCGGCTGCTCGTGCTCTCGGCGCCCCAGCTACGCGGTGACGACATCGCCGAGCTGCAAGATGCGCTCAACCAGCTGGGCTTCGATTGCGGCCGCCCCGACGGGATCTTCGGTCCGGCGACGGCGCTGGCACTCGAGGACTTCCAGCGCAACGGCGGACTGACGCCCGACGGGATGTGCGGTGCTCGGACGATCCGTGCACTCGAACTGCTGCGCCGCCAGAGCGGCTCGGGGCCCGGCGTGGCCTCGGTGCGCGAGGCGCTCATGACCCATGCCTCGTTGATGACGCTGCGGATCGTCGTCGGCCAGTTCGGTGGCCTGAGTTCGATCACCCGATCGGTCACCCGGGCGTTGCGCATCAGCGGCGCAACGGTCATGTCGACCGACGAGTACGAAGCCGCCGCTCAAGCGGCCGCTGCCAACCGTTTCGGCGCACACGTCTACCTGGGCTTCGAGGCCCGTCCGGACGAACGTTCGCTCATCTCGTACTTTGCCGTACCGACGTTCGAATCGATCGGCGGGCGGGCGCTGGCCACCCAGGTCGCCACCCATTGGTGCTCGACGTTGCTGCCCGCACCCGAGGTGCGCGGCATGCGCCTGCCCGTGCTGCGTGAGACCAGGATGCCGGCGGTGTTGTGCTCACTCGGGCCCGTGCGAGCAGCCGTCGACGCCACCGATGCCGTCACTGAGGCCGTCGTGGCAGCACTGACCGCATGGACCGGTGCGACCCCACCATCCGACCGCTGACCGACGTTGTCCACAGGGTTCCACACAGCCTGTGGGTTCGTCTCGACATGACGTTGAGCTGACCACCACGTAGCGTGGGTGAACGGCGGGTGAACGAACGATGCTGGTGACCGATCGTGACGACGATCACACCCTCGGACTCTCACGCTCACGCGCGAGGTGAGACGATGATCGTCAGGAGGCCGTCGCAGCTCGGCCGGCTCACCCGCTCACGGCTGCCGACGCTGCGCCGATCAGCCGGTCATTGCTCGATAGATCCGTTCCAGATCCTCCAGGTCGGCGAATTCGATCAGGACACGGCCCTTCTTCGCGGTCATCTGCACGCTGACGCGCGTGTCGAGGTGTTCTGCGAGCAGGTGCTCGAGTTCCAGAAGGCCCGGCGGACGCAGCCGCGTCGTGGGGGTCAGGCCGGCCCCGTCGACCGTGGGCGGCTCGGGCTCGGGTTCCTGATCGACAGCGGCGTCCACCGTCGGCGACGTCTCCACGCGAACGGCCTCCTCCACCATGCGCACCGACCAGCCACCGGCCGCAGCCTCGCGGGCCAGCTGTTCCTGGCGCGCTCGGTCGGGGGTACCCAGCAGTGCGCGTGCATGGCCAGCTGACAGCTGGCCGTCTGCGAGCAGGTGCTGCACGGCAGGCGGCAGGCCGAGGAGACGCAAGCTGTTGGTGATCGCCGAGCGGCTCTTGCCCACGCGATTCGCAATCTGGTCGTGGGTGAGTCCGAACTCGTCGAGCAGCTGCTGGTACGCCGCTGCCTCCTCCAACGCCGTCAGGTCCTGGCGGTGCAGGTTCTCCACGAGTGCCTGTTCGACCGAGCTGACGTCGTCCGTCAACCGGATCACCGCAGGAATGGTCGTGAGACCGGCGCGCTGGGCGGCGCGCCAACGGCGTTCGCCGGCGATCAGTTCGAACTGGCCGTCCTCGCGAGGGCGGACCAGAATCGGCTGGAGGACTCCCATCTCGGCGATCGAAGTGGCCAACTCCGTGAGGCTCTCCTCGTCGAAGTGCACACGGGGCTGGTTCGGATTGGGGGAGACGGACTCGACCGGCACCTCCGAGAGCACGGCGCCCTGCGTGGTGTCGGCGTCGGTCAGCTCGGCTCCCGGGATGATGGAGCTGAGCCCCTTGCCGAGACCACTAGAGCGAGCCATGGTGTACCTCCCGTGCAGCGTCCCGATACGCGATGGCGCCACGGGACGTCGGATCGAACGTGGTGATCGGTTGGCCGAACGACGGTGCTTCCGACAGCCGGACCGATCGGGGGATCACCGACTTGAGCACCTTGTCGCCGAAGTGCTCGCGCACCTCGCTCACCACCTGACCGGACAGCTTCGTGCGAGCGTCGAACATGACACACAAGATGGTGCTCATGTCCAACGTGGGGTTGAGATTGCGCTTCACCAGATCGACGTTGCGAAGCAGCTGGCCGAGCCCTTCGAGCGCGTAGTACTCGCACTGGATCGGCACCATCACCTCGCCGGCGGCCGCCAACCCGTTCACGGTCAGAAGTCCGAGCGATGGCGGGCAATCGATCAGTACGTAGTCGTAGTCGTCGATGACGGCTTCGATCGCACGCTTCAGTCGTTGCTCACGACTGAACGCCGGGACGAGTTCGATTTCGGCGCCGGCGAGGTCGAGTGAGGCCGGGGCGACGAACAGGTTGCGGACATCGGTCGGCTCCACCACATTCTCGAGCGGTTCATCGTGCATCAAGACGTGGTACATCGAGTGTTCGAGCCCCCGGTTCTCGATGCCGAGGCCGGTCGAGGCGTTGCCTTGAGGGTCGAGGTCGATGATCAGGGTTCGCAGTCCCATCTCCGCCAACGCTGCACCGAGGTTCACCGTCGTGGTCGTCTTGCCGACGCCACCTTTCTGGTTGGCCAGCGCAATGATGCGTGGCAGCGGATGTGCCGATGAGGGGGCGGTTTCGACGGTCACAGCGATCGCCGGTGGGACCTCAGGTGGGGCCAGCATCTGGGCTGGGGTGTCGGACTCCGACAACAGGTTCTCCGTTCTCCGAAGATGCGGTGATCGACACGTCGTCGTGTCACACCGGTGGGGACGTGCACACTCTGCCGGATCCAGCGCCGCGAGACAAGCATTTCGACATGTTTCACGTGAAACAGTGCACCTGACGCTCAGGATGAAAGGCGCAGTCGCCGTTGCGCGTCACGCGTCGATCGTTGACCCGCCTCAACGTCGCGCGAGGTGGGGCATCTCCTCGAGCACCGAAGTGTTTCACGTGAAACACGCGCCGGTCGTTCAGCGACCGGGAGTCGTCGGACGGTCCGTCCGCCGGCACACGTCGACAACGACACCAGGCGACGCCTGAGGTGACGTCATGAAGCGGCGCTCCCGGGGGCCGACGCCCAACGGAGGCCACCTCGGCAGCGACGTTCGCGTGAAACAGCATCGGCCTCCCCCTGCGGAGGACCCCGGCGCTGATCGTTCGGGGAGCGAGCCCAACACCACTACTTGGTCGATGGACGTCATGCCAGTGATCTCCGTGTGGACGACGTGGCACCGCTGGGTCCGCGGTGTCACGTTGGTGTGTACCGCAAACGAGCGAACGTTTCACGTGAAACATCGGCGACGACATGTTGGGCAACCCATGCGTCCCCAGGGCGCAGGGCACGCAGGGCTCAGCGCTTGATGAAGACGGCGACCAACCCGGCGAGGCGCATGCTCGACGTCGGCTCGCCCGATCGAGGAGCGACATTGTCGGCGGGGAGCTGACGGAGTCCGAGTCGTCGGAGCAGGTCGTCGTCCCATCGATCGGTGTCGGGCGGTTCGCTGATCACGATCGGATGGCCGCTTCGTACCAGCCGGGCCGCCGACGACAGGGTGAACGCCGGGGGACCGAAGCCTCGGGCCACGACGGCGTCGAACGTCTCATCGCGCCGGAAGGTCTCGACGTCCTGGCACACCACCTCGATCCGCTCCTGCCAGCCGAGGCGTCGCACGACGCGTTCGAGGGCGTCGGTGCGCTTCGCACGCCGGTCGAGCAACGTCACGCGCATCGTGGGAAGATCGTGGGCGATCACGAGTCCCGGCAGTCCACCGCCACTGCCGAGATCGAGCACCGAGGTGATGTCAGGCTGCGCCTCGAGTGCTCGCACGAAACCGCGGGCGTGGGCGATGACGTCAGGGATCGGACGTGAGCCGAGGAATCCGAGCCGTTGGGCGTCCTCGAGCGCGGCGACCAGCTCCGGGGCGGTCTGCGAGCTCACCGGAGCTCGGCGCTCAGGCGGGATCGACGATGATGCGACGGTCGGGGTCTTCGCCGACCGAGCGGCTCGACACGCCGGCCTCGTCGTTGAGCACGTCGTGGACCACCTTGCGGTCCGACGAGCTCATCGCCTCGAGTGAACGGGCCGTTCCCGTGGTGCGGACCTGTTCGGCCACGTCGCGGGCGAACGAGGCAAGTGCGGTCTCGCGACGCTCGCGGTAGCCGGCGACATCGATGCGCAGACGAGTGTCGTGATCGCCGAGTCGACGCTGTGCCGACACACGGGCAAGGTCTTGGATCGCATTGAGGGTCCGTCCGCCGGGGCCGACGAGCAGGCCCAGCTCGGAGCCCGCCACGTCGACTCGCAGGTCCAGATCGTCGACTTGCAGGGTCGAGGATCCTTCGAGGCCGAACGCATCGGTCAAGCCATCCATGAAGGCCACCGCGGCAGCACCGACCTCATCGGGGGTCACGGTCGATTCGGGCCGGTCATCGTTGCTCATCGTCTTGTCCTCGTTCTGCTTGCTGCGCTGTCTGTTGGTGGATGCGGTCGTGGACCGGCGCGACCGGCTCTGGCCGGAGGCGTTCGGTGTCGGCGACGCGTCGGCTGCGTCATCGGCGACGTCGACGACTGGCGAGGCGTCACCACTTTCGGGCGCCTCGTCGGCGGCCGTGGCGTCATTGCGTGTCGCATTCGACGCCTTGTCCGAGCGGCCCTTACGGCGTCGCTCCTGCTTGGGCCGCACCTGCGTCGGACGTACGCGCGCCCGTAGGCGTGCTTCGCCACGCATCCGGCCGAAGAGCCCGGGTCGCGGTTCCTCGATCACGTCGAACTCGGCCTCGTCGGCGCCGACGCCGAGCTGATCCAGCGCCGCCTCGCGTGCTGCCTCGATGGTCTTCGCGGTGGTCTCGACCCACTCCATGCTGGTGTCTCTTTCTGCTGCAAACGTGACCAGGCGCCCAGTGCGCCCGCGGTCACGACGATTTCTTGGACGAATTGGGGCGTGAGGACTTCGAGGACTTCTTCGCCTTGGCCTTGTTGGCCTGTGCCTCTTGCCGTGACGGTGTCGGACGGCCCTTCGCACCCGACGACGGTGTCGGTCGGTTCTTCGGAGGGGTCACCCGTTTGCTGGTCGACGCCCCACCCGTCGTTCCAGCATCCTTGCTGGCGCCCTTTGCCGGCTTCGGATCCTTGCCGGACGTGGGCTTCTTGGCACCAGCGGTGCCCTTGCCATCCGGCGTCGGGCCCGCCAGGTCACGCTTGGCCTGCGCGAAGAATCCTCCGCCGCCGCCATCGGGATTCTTCTTGGCTTCCTCACGGGCGGCCTCGCCGGCGCGCTGGGCCTGACGGCCGAGCGACTCGTCGTGGCCGTAGAAGGCGCGGGTGATGTAAGCCTGCTGGAGGATGCGGAAGATCGTCTGGAAGATGTAGTAGACGACGAGCGCTGCGAGGAAGAAGATCTGGAACACGGCGAAGAACACCGGTAGGTACTGCATCAACTTCTGCTGGCCGACCGACATCGTGGGGCTGATCGACGCCCGAGCCGCGACCATGCGCTGCTGGACGAAGTACAACCCGCCCAACAGGGCGACCAACAACACGTAGACGATGCCGTTCGTGAACCCGTCGGCGACCGCCTCGGCAGCGGACTTCGACAGGTCGAGGCCGAGCGACATGATCGAGTGCTCGCCGAACAGCGACTTGTACAGCGCCGAGTCGATCGCGAGGTAGCGCGGGATGAATCCCGGATCGGCGATCTCGTCGGGACGGTTGAACGCTCCCCACACCGCATCGGCGACGGGCTGGGCCGCCCCGCGCGGCGTGTATGCCATGCCGCGCAACACGCGGAACATGATGTAGAACACCGGGGCTTGCGCCACCAGTGGCAGACACGAGGCCATCGGATTGACCTTGTGCTCCTGGTAGAGCTTCATCATCTCTTCGTTGAGCTTGGTGCGGTCGTTGCGGTACTCGTTCTGCAGCTTGCGCATCTCGGGCGCCAACTTCTGCATCTCGAGCATGCCCTTGGTGCTCTTGAGCGTCAGCGGGGTGGTGATCGCCATCACGACGGCGGCGATCATCGCGATGGCGATGATGTAACTGCTGGTCAGACCGTAGAACCACGACAGTAGGGCGGCAGGAATCTCGAACATCGACTCAGTCGACCTCTCCGACATCGGGGGACGGCGCGAACGGAAGGCCGGCGCCTGAGGGGCCGGCGCCTGCGCCGGGCACCGGTTCGGGGACGGGATCGAAGCCGCTCGGTCCGAAGGGGCGGCAACGCAACAGGCGAGTGAACGTCAGCCAACCGCCGCGTGCGGTGCCGTGGTGCTCGAATGCCTCGTGGGCGTAATTCGAACACGTGGGAAAGAAGCGACACGGCGAGGGCCGGCCGGCGAATGCGCGCTGGTAGGCCTCGATCCACGACAGCGCCCGACGCTGGGACCAGGTCATCCCGGCACGCTCTGGTGTCGCTGCACCTTCGAGATCAGCGACGACGCCATCCGTTGCAGCTCGGCGAACGTGTGTTCGGATGCGTGAGGTCGGACGCCGACGAGGTAGAGCCCCGGCGGGACGTCGCACTCGGCCAGCACCGCACGGAGACGACGCCGGAGCCGATTGCGTGACACGGCCGAACCGACGGCGCGACCGATGGCGAATGCCACCTGAGGCGGAACCAGGTCGGGATCGAGGACGAACGAACACCACAGCGAATCAGTCCGGACGCGGACCCCCTCTCGCCGGAGGCGGACGAAGGCGTCGCGTTCGCGGACCCGGTCGATCAAGCGGAGAGTCGGGCCCGGCCCTTGGCCCGGCGGGACTTCAGCACGGCGCGACCGGCGCGGGTGCTCATGCGCGCACGGAAACCATGCTTGCGGGCTCGGCGGCGGTTGTTGGGCTGATAGGTACGCTTCACGGCTGACTCCGGACGGTTCGAGGCAAATCATGTTCCGCCGACGAGCACCACGAGAGGCGGCTCGTCACACAGACTGACCTGGCAAGGCTAGAGGCGCCCGTGCACCAGCGCCAACCATCGCTGTCAAACCACAGCGGTGTAAGTTGTCCACAGGACGTCGTTCCTACCAACACACCAGCGTGCGCATGGTGTTGACGTAAGCGATGACAGCGGATCGGCCAAGTTTTCGCATTCGATCATGCGTGCTAGGTTCGCTCTCCCGCAGTCGGTCCGGAACATGTCCACATCTTGTGGACAACGGTGTGGACCACTGTCGACGACGATCGGGAGACCTACAGGTGACAGACAGCGCAGACGTGTGGACCCAGGTGACCTTGTCGCTTCGGTCGCAACTCGCCGAATCGGTCTGGTTCTCCACCTTCCAGGACGTGTCCCCGCTGCCGTCCGACGGCGACACACTCCGGTTGCTCGCACCGAGCGCCTACGTGCGCGACCGGATCATGAGCCGCTACCTGCCGCTCGTGACCGAGGCGCTGCAGGACGCCAACGAAGGTCACCGCTCCGTCGAGATCGACGTCGACGTGGCCGGCGACATGTCGGCACTCGACGACGTCGAGACGGTCCCTGACGCATTCGCGTCCACGAATTCGTTCGACACCGTCGCCGAGTCGCCCGGCGGGCGCTCACCGTCGACGAGCACCGATGGCCGCCACGACACCACCAGATCGCTGCTGCTCGACGAAGCCGGGCTCAACCCCCGCTACACGTTCGAGACGTTCGTGAAGGGCGCCTCCAACCAGTTCGCGCTCGCCGCCGCACTGCGGGTGGCCGAGACGCCCGCACGCAGCTACAACCCGCTGTTCATCTACGGCTCGGCGGGACTCGGTAAGACCCACCTGCTGCATGCGATCGGCCACTACGTCCACTCGAACTACCAGCATCACGAGGTCCGCTACGTCTCGACCGAGACGTTCATGAACGAATACGTCGACGCAATCCGACAGAACACGACGAATTCCCTGCGTCGCCGCTATCGGGACATCGACGTGCTGCTCATCGACGACATCCAGTTCATCGCCGGCAAGGAAGGACTTCAGGAGGAGTTCTTCCACACGTTCAATTCGCTGCACGGCGCCAACAAACAGGTCGTGATCTCCTCCGATCGCATGCCCGACGCCATTCCGACGCTCGAGGAGCGCCTGCGTGGTCGGTTCAAGTGGGGCCTGATCACCGACATCCAGCCACCCGACCTCGAGACCCGTCTCGCCATCCTGCGCAACAAGTCCGAGCGCGACCGTGTCCTCGTCCCCGATGAAACCCTCGAATTCATCGCCACCAACATCGCCACCAACATTCGCGAGCTCGAAGGCGCGCTCATCCGCGTGACCGCGTTCGCCAGCCTCAACCAGGTCCCGATCACCACCGATCTCGCACAGACACAGCTCGCCGACCTGCTCAACGACAGCAAACCCAAGGCCCGCACCGACGACGAGCTCCTCGCCGACATCGCCGCCATCCTCAAGTTCCCCGTCGAGGACCTGAAGGGCCGCAGCCGTCAGCGTCCACTGGTCACCGCCCGCCAGATCGCCATGTACGTGTTCCGCGAGCTCACCGACCTCAGCTACCCGGCGATCGCCCGGTTGTTCGGTGGCCGCGACCACACGACGGTGATCCACGCCAACGAGAAGATCCAACGGCTGATGAGCGAGCGCAAGCAGATCTACGACCAGGTCACCGACCTGCTCCAGCAGCTCAAGGCATGAGACACCACGCCGAACGACATGGGACGAACAACATTGGGGACGAGACCGGGACAACCCGGTCGCGTCGGTGGACATCGCGAGGTTGTCCACCGGAGCACATCGGTGGAATTCGCGCGGTGGGGATCACCCGCCCATCCCGTGTGGACGCCGGTAGCCGCCCTACGCTGCACGAACGCGTGGTTGTCCCCAATCCACAGCACCTACTACTGACATTGAACATTGAGACATCCCTGCATGAGGAGAAGTGCCCACTGTGAAGTTTCGTTGCGAACGTGATGTGCTGGCCGACGCCGTCGGCTCTGCTGGGCGAGCGGCGACGAACCGCACCGGCACGCTGCCGGTCCTCGCCGGGGTGCGCATGGAGGTCGCCGGCGATCGCCTGACGGTCACCGGCACCGACTTGGAGTTGACGATCCGTCTCAGCGTCGACGTCGGCGGTGAACGTGACGGTGCCGCAGTCGTGCCGGCACGACTCGTCGGCGACATCGTCAAGGCCCTCCCGGCGGGAGCCGTGCACGTCGAGCTCCGAGACGAGGAGATGTCGATCAGTGCCGGGCGTTCGCAGTTCTCCGTTCGCCCGCTGTCGCTCGACGACTATCCGAGCCAGGCCGAGCCGGCCGCCGACCCGGTCACGCTGCCGGCCGAGGCGATGGCCGATGCGCTGCGCCAGGTGGTGCGCGCCGCATCGACCGACGACGCGCGCGCCGTGTTGACCGGCGTGTTGCTCGCCTCGGACGACGATGGTCTACGCATGGTCGCCACCGACTCCTACCGACTCGCTGTCCGCGATCTTCCCGACACCGGTGTGTTGGCGTCCGGGCAGAAGGTGCTCATTCCGGGACGCGCCCTCAACGAGCTGCAACGTCTCCTCGGCGACGTCGAGGAGCTCCAGGTTCGCCTCGGCGACCGGGAAGCCACGTTCGAAGCCGGAGGCACGCGGCTGAGCACGCGGCTGATCGAAGGCGAATTTCCGAACTACCGCAACCTGCTTCCGTCGAGCTATCCGAACCTGCTCACCGTCGGCAAGGCAGCGATGCTCGAGGCGATCCGCCGTGTCAAGATCCTCGCCCAGGACTCCACGCCGGTCCGCTTGACCCTCGGTGGCGACACCGTCCAGATCACGGCGATCACCCAGGACGTCGGCAACGCCGCTGAGGAGATCGACGCCAGCTACGACGGCGCCGAGATGACCGTCGCCTTCAATCCGGACTATCTCGCAGCCGGCATCGACGCAATCGACAGCGACGACGTCACGCTCGCCACCATGGACCCGATGAAGCCGGCGGTCCTGCGCGGCGTCGGGCGCGAGGACTACCTGTACCTGCTGATGCCCGTACGGGTTCCGTAGTAGCTAGCGAAGCCTCACGACGACTCTGTGCACGACGATCGGTGTTCCCTGACGTTCGTGCGCAAGTTCGGGTGATCCGTCCCACTCAGATCTGTACGCAAACGTGGGGGAGGGCTGCAGGTCTGTGAGACTGCGAATTCGTCATGATCGTGTCGCATCTCGAGCTCGTCGACTTCAGGAACTACGTGTCCGGGACCTTCGAGCTGACGTCGGGAACCACCGCGGTGATCGGCGACAACGGGCAGGGAAAGACCAACCTCGCCGAAGCGCTTGCCTTCCTCGCCACGCTCAGCAGCTTCAGGGCGGTTCCCGGTGACGCCCTGGTACGCGTCGGCGCCGGCACAGCGGTGATTCGCGCCACCGTGGTCGACGACGACCAACGCAAGAGCCTGATCGAGATCGAACTCGCCGCTGCCGGTCGCAATCGTGTCCAGGTCAACCGGCAGCGACTGCAGCGCGTGCGCGATCTGGTCGGCACCGTGCGCGTCACCGTGTTCTCGCCCGATGATCTGATCCTCGTCAAAGGAGGTCCGGGGGATCGACGGCGTTTCCTCGACGACACGCTCGTCGCACTCGCTGCCAAGTACGACAGCGTGCGCCTCGAGATCGATCGCATCGTCCGCCAGCGCAACAGCCTGCTCAAACAGGCCGGTGGTCGACTCTCCGAGGAGATCGAGGTCACGCTCGACGTGTGGGACGCCAAGTTCGCCGACATCGCCGACCAGTTCGGTTATGCCCGCGCCACCCTCGTGTCGCGGCTCACCCCGATGGTGCAGGAGGCCTACGAGCAGCTGGCTGGAGCACCGACATCGATCGAGCTCGTCTACGAACCGCAGTGGCGCCTCGGTGGGCTCGGGCCTGCACTCACCGAGGCTCGTGCCACCGACGTGCGGCGCGGCGTCAGCACGGTTGGCCCGCACCGCGACGAGCTGCACCTGTCGATCGGCGGGCTTCCCAGCCGTACGCACGCCTCTCAGGGAGAACAGCGCACGCTCGCACTCGCGCTGCGTCTCGCCGGTCACCGCCTCGTCACCGAACGGACCGGTTCTGCGCCGGTGCTCGTGCTCGACGACGTCCTCTCGGAACTCGACGATCACCGCGCGACGGCACTGCTCGATCACCTGCCCGCCGGTCAGGTGATCATCACCACGGCGAGCGAGCTGCCACCCGCCGCCCGCGCCGACCGAATCCTGCGCATCGAGGCCGGCCGGGTGATCGATGCCGCTCAGCGATGAGCGAAACGCCGGTATCTGGTCGGTTCGCTCATCGCAGGCGGTGACCGGGTGAGTGGCGCAGCCGCGAGCAGTACGGTGGCAGCGTGTCCGACCCGGTGCCGATCTCGAGATCGCTCGACTCGATCATGAAGTCGTTGCGCGGCACCGATCGGATCCAGATCGGTGGGGTGTTCGGTCGCTGGGACGATGCCGTCGGACCCACTGTCGCCGCTCACGTCCGGCCGGTGCGGCTCGACCAGGGCGTGCTCACCGTCGAGACCGACGAGGCGGCCTGGGCCACCCAGGTGAAGTTCCTCGCCGGCACGATCACCACGCGTCTCGCGGAGGTCGCAGGCGTCGAGATCGAGCGGATCGAGGTCCGCGTGGGGCCCCGTCGGTGACACGATCGGACCCGTGGAACCGGCCCGGCCTCCCCGACTCCGTGACACCCCGCTGGTAGGCTGTCAGTACTCGCGAACCAGCGTGGGCGCTGGTTGAACCCCCGGTCGAATCGCCGGGACCTCAACCGGCCGACCGTGCTGAGCGCCAAGAACAACATGCCACCGCCGGCATGTCCGCCAGACAGCCAGAAGTATCGAGGTACGAGTGTCCAGCGACACCGAAGCAGCATCGACCGACGTCTCCGAGACCGCACCGGTTGCGGCCCGGAGGAAGCCGAACTCGACCAATTCCGCCACCACGACCGCCGCGTACGACGCCAAGGCCATCCAGGTCCTCGAGGGCCTCGATCCGGTGCGCAAGCGCCCGGGCATGTACATCGGTTCGACCGGTCTGCAAGGTCTGCACCACCTGATCTGGGAAGTCGTCGACAACTCCGTCGACGAGGCGATGGCCGGGCATTGCGACCGCATCGGCGTCACGCTGCTCGCCGACGGCGGCTGTCAGGTCGACGACAACGGCCGCGGCATCCCGGTCGACCCGTTCACCTCCGGCGAGCACAAGGGCAAGAGCGCCGCCGAGGTGGTGCTCACCGTGCTGCATGCCGGCGGCAAGTTCGGCGGCGACGGCTACAAGGTGTCCGGTGGCCTCCACGGCGTCGGCGTCTCGGTGGTCAACGCACTGTCGGAGCGCCTCGTCATCGAGGTCGACCGCGCCGGCAAGCACTACCGCCAGGAATATGCCAAGGGTGGCAAGCCCCAGGGCAAGATGGCCGTGGTCGGCGACACCCCCAAGCGCGGCCGCGCCACCGGAACCACGATCAGCTTCTGGCCCGATCCCACGATCTTCGCGGCCGAGGGCGTCGAGTTCGTCGCACGCACCGTCCTGGAACGCCTCCAGACGATGGCGTTCCTCAACCGTGGCCTCATCATCGCCTTCGACGACCAGCGTGAGGGCCGCGAGCAGCACGTCGAGTACCAATACAAGGGCGGCATCGTCGACTTCGTCAAGCACCTCAACGCCACCAAGGAGCCGTTGTTCTCCAAGGTCTGCCAGTTCGAGGACGAGGACGAGGCCGATGGCCAGATGCTCGACATCGCCATGCAGTGGAACACCGGCTACTACGAGGGCATCCACGGCTACGCCAACGGCATCTCCACCATCGAAGGTGGCATGCACGTCGAGGGCTTCAAGACCGCGCTCACGTCGGTGATCAACAAGTACGCCCGCGCCAAGAACCTGCTCAAGGAGAAGGACCCGAACCTCACCGGCGAGGACATCCGCGAGGGCATCACCGCCATCGTGTCCGTCAAGCTCCGCGAGCCGCAGTTCGAGGGCCAGACCAAGGCCAAGCTCGGCAACGTGCCGATGCGGTCGTTCGTCCAGAAGGCGACCAACGAGCGCATGGCCGAATGGCTCGAGGAGAACCCCACGGAGGCCAACAAGGTCGTCAAGAAGGGCCTCGCCGCAGCGCAGGCCCGCGTGGCGGCGAAGAATGCCCGTAACGCCATCCGCCGCAAGACGGCCCTGTCCGGCGCGGGCATGCCCGACAAGTTGAAGGACTGCTCCTCGAAGAACGCCGACGAGTCCGAACTGTTCATCGTCGAGGGTGACTCCGCCGGCGGTACCGCCGTCGACGCCCGCGACCCGCGCACGCAGGCGATCCTGCCGATCCGCGGCAAGATCCTCAACGTCGAACGCGCCCGCATCGACAAGATGCTCAAGAACAACGAGATCCAGGCGCTGATCACCGCCATCGGCGCCGGCGTCGGCGACGAGTTCGACGTCACCAAGGCCCGCTACCACAAGGTGATCTGCCTGGCCGACGCCGATGTCGACGGCAGCCACATCCGCACCCTGCTGCTCACGTTCTTCTTCCGCCAGATGCGCGAGATGGTCGAAGCCGGTTACTGCTACATCGCCCAGCCGCCGCTGTACTCCACCGAGGTCGGCAAGGAGAAGGTGTACCTCAAAGACGACGTCGCCAAGGCGGCGTTCCTCGAGGACCGGCCGAACCACAAGAAGGCCTTCCAGCGCTTGAAGGGCCTCGGCGAGATGGACTGGGAGGAACTGCGCACCACCACGATGCTCGACGGCACCCGCACGCTGTTGCAGGTCACCGTCGAAGAGGCCGCACTCGCCGACGAGATCACCTCGGTGCTGATGGGCGACGACGTCCCGGCACGCCGCGAGTTCATCACCACCAACGCCCGCGATGTCCGCAACCTCGACTTCTGATCACCGACCCGACTGCTGAGACCGAACCCCGATGACCGACACCAACGACACCCCACCCATCGATCCCATCCAGCCGATCTCGTTGCACGACGAGATGGAGTCGTCGTTCCTCGAGTACGCGATGTCGGTCATCATGTCGCGAGCGCTCCCCGACGTCCGCGACGGCCTCAAGCCGGTGCACCGCCGAATCATCTGGGACATGGAGGATCAGGGTTTCCGCCCCGACCGTGCCCACGTCAAGTGTGCTCGCGTCACCGGCGACACGATGGCGCGATTCCATCCTCACGGCGACAGCGCCATCTACGACGCGCTCGTGCGCATGGCCCAGCCGTTCTCGCTGCGCCACCCGCTGATCGACTTCCACGGCAACTACGGCAGCCCCGACTTCGGGCCCGCTGCCGCTCGGTACACCGAGTGCCGTCTCAACCCGCTGGCGATGCAGTTGCTCGCGGACATCGACGAGGACACCGTCGACATGATCCCGAACTACGACGGCTCGACCGAGCAGCCGCTCGTGTTGCCGTCACGGTTCCCCAACCTGCTCGTCAACGGCAGCCAGGGCATCGCCGTCGGCATGGCGACGAACATCCCGCCGCACAACCTCGGCGAGGTCATCGACGCCGTCGTGCATCTGCTCGACAACCCCGACGCGACGCCCGACGACCTGATGGAACACGTGAAGGGCCCGGACTTCCCGACCGGTGCGAGCATCCTCGGCAAGGCCGGGATCATCGACGCGTACCGCACCGGCCGAGGGTCGGTGAAGATGCGCGCCACGCTCTCGATCGAGGAGGCCAAGAACGGACGCATGGAGATCGTCGTCACCGAGTTGCCGTACCAGACGAGCTGTTCGGCGATTGCCTCTCGCATCCAGGATCTCGTCGATGGCGGCGACCTCGACGGCATCGCCGACGTCAACGATGCGTCCTCGGGCGGCAAGACGAACCTCATCATCACGTTGAAGCGCGACGCCAACGCCAACGTCGTCAAGAACAACCTGTTCAAGCTCACCCAGCTGCAGTCGACGTTCTCGATCAACATGGTTGCGCTCGTCGACGGCGTCCCACGCCAGGTCAACCTGCGAGACGCACTGGTCGCCTACGTCAAACACCAGCGTGAGGTCATCACCCGCCGGTCGCAGTTCCGTCTCGACAAGGCCAAGCGACGAGAGCACATTCTCGAGGGCCGCATCAAGGCGCTCGACGTCATCGACGCGATCATCGCATTGATCCGTGCCAGCGACGACGTCGCTGCCGCCCGCGAAGGGCTGATGGCCGCCCCGTACGAGTTCAGCGAGGTCCAGGCGAACGACATCCTCGACATGCAGTTGCGCCAGCTGACGCGGCTGTCGCGCATCGATCTGCAGACGGAGCTCGACGAGACACGCGCGAACATCATCGATCTCCAGGAGATCCTCGACAGTCCCGAACGGCTCAGCACGGTCATCCGTGACGAGATCACCGAGATCAAGAACACGTTCGCCACGCCGCGGGTCTGCGAACTCACCTACGACGACGGCGAGATGTCGATCGAGGACCTCGTCGACGACAAGGAACTCGTCATCGTCATGACGCAGGCCCAGTACGTCAAGGCGGTTTCGGCCGATTCGTTCAAGACCCAGGGTCGCGGCGGCCGTGGCGTGTCGGGCGGCAAGATGAAGATGGACGACGTCGTACGCCACGTCATCTTCACCACGGCGCATGCGCACCTGCTGTTCTTCTCCAACCGGGGCAAGGTCTACCGGCTGCGCGCGCTCGAGATCCCCGAACGCGAGCGGACCGCGAAGGGCATGCCGATCGTCAACCTGCTGCCGTTGCAGGCCGACGAGCAGATCCAGGCGATCATCGACACCCGAGATTTCGCCGGCGAACGGTTCTTGTTCTTCGCCACGAAGAAGGGGACGGTCAAGAAGACGGCCTTCGATGCCTACGACTCGAGTCGGCGCGACGGGCTGATCGCCATCAACCTGCGCGACGACGACGAGCTCGTCCGCGTGATCGAGACCAGCGGGGATGACGACATCTTCATGGTCAGCCGCAACGGCATGACGATCCGGTTCCACGAGAACGACGTGCGGGCAATGGGCCGCACCGCCGGCGGTGTGCGCGGCATGAAACTGAAGAACGTCGACGACCGTGTCGTGTCGGTCGACGTCGCTCGCGACGACACCGCCATCTTGATCATGACCGAGGCGGGATACGGCAAACGCACCCAGCTCGACAAGTTCAACACGCAAGGGCGCGGCGGCCAGGGCGTTCGTGGCATCAAGCTCACCGGAAAGAAGGGCGCCGTCGTGTCGGCGTTCATGGTCGGACTCGACGACGAGATCGTCGCCGTGTCGAGCAACGGTGTCACGATCCGCATGGAAGTCCGCGGCATCTCGTCGCAGGGCCGTGACGCCACAGGCGTCAAGGTGATGAACATCGACGACGGTGACGCCGTCAGCTCAGTGGCGCCGATCCTGGCCGTCGACGACGCCTGAGCATCGGCGCTCCGGCGCCGTTTGCGACCACCGGTCGCCGTTTGCGACGCAACGTCGCCTCCATCCGATCGGAACGAGGTGATGATGCGCGTATCGAGCGGCGACCGGGGACAAGCCGGCGTCCTGGTGCTGATCGTGACGACGGTGCTGTTCGTCTCGCTGGCTGCGGGGACGGTGGGGTTGGGTGCCCGGCTGATCGACCGCACCCGGGCGCAGACCGCGGCGGACGCAGCGGCACTCGCCGCACTCCAGGGCGGTCGCACGAGCGCCGAAGTGCTCGCGCAACGCCACGGTGCCACGTTGGTGAGCGTCACACGTGGGCCCGTCGCGGGAGCGGTGACCGTCGTCGTGCGTCTCGGCACGGCCACTGCGAGTGCTGCTGCCACCGACCGACCGTGACTTCACGTGACGATTCGTTGGTCGGCAGACTGCCTACACTCCTGGGATGAGCAAGACGGAGCGCGACCTCGAGCTCGACGAGCTCGATGACGAGTTCGACGACGTGCTGCTCGACGACGACGCGTCCGATTCGCTCCAGCGCGATGAACTCGAGGACGTCGATGACGAAGTGGACGTCGAGATCGACGACGTCGAGGAGATCGACGACGTCGAGGAGATCGACGACGTCGAGGAGATCGACGTGGATGACGACCGCGTCATCGGCGGGCACGACGAGGCGAACGGCGTCTACGAACTGCCCGTCATCATCATGGCCACCGAGGACGACGACGAACAGGACGACGACGAACAGGACGACGACCGCGGTCAGGCGGGTGCACATGGCGCCGACGGTGCGGCGATCGCCCGAGACGCCGAGTCACCCGAGGTGAGCAGCGACGTGCTCGAGGAACTGCGGCGCGCCGACATCGACGGCCCGATCGTCGAGTTGGCTCCCCAGGACGACACGTCGTCGGCAATTCGCCGTCCTCGCCGGTCGCCCGACCACGATCCGGCACCCTTCCCCATCCCGATGACGGTGCCACGGATGCTCGGACGCAAGCCGCGCGTCCGACGGGTCACCCGTGTGGTGCGTCACGTCGATCCGTGGAGCGTCTTCAAGATCGCCGCCGTCGCCAACATCGTGCTGTACCTGATCATGCTGACCGCCGGGGTGCTGCTGTGGAACGTGGCGTATGCCACCGGCACCGTCGACAACGTCGAGCGGTTCCTCGAGTCGTTCGGGTGGTCGTCGTTCGAGTTCCAGGGCGGCGAGATCTACCACAACGCGTGGATCGGCGGCCTCTTCGTGGTGATCGGACTCACCGGCCTCGCGGTCTTGCTCGCCACGTTGTTCAACCTGATCACCGATCTCGTCGGCGGGATGCGGTTCACCGTGCTCGAGGAGGAGGTCGTCGAGGCGCGGCCGTCGCCGATGCGTCGCTTCGTGGTGCGGCGTGCCGAACCGGAGGTGCCACACGTGTCCTACGACGAGTCCGGCCCGATCGTGCGTGAGGCAATCGTCGACGAGAGTGGACCGTTGCCGCGTTGATCGGTGATTTCCGTCGCTCGCCAAGGCGTGAAGATCTCGCCCGACCGATAGCCTCTCCGACTTGCCGGGGCTATAGCTCAGTCGGTTAGAGCGCTGCCCTGATAAGGCAGAGGTCACAAGTTCGATTCTTGTTAGCCCCACCAGCCCGGCCCGAGCGGATCGTGCGCAGCTCGTGAGCCGGCGGCGTCCGCCGGCCGCTGAGCGGGCTACCCTGCCGATCGGATGAAGTTCCTCCGACGTGCGTTCTCTGCCATTGCCCTGATGGCCTTCGCTGCGGCCGTGTTGCGTGTTCGCGGGTCGGGCGGCACACCGCCCCAGCACGGCGGCTGGCGCCCGCTCGAACTCCCGGAGTCCTGATGGGGCCGGCGTCCTGATGCGCAAGGTGGCCGTCGTGGGCCGCGGTGTCGTCGGCCAGCGGATCATCCGACGTCTGCCGCGCGTGATCGCGGGCGTGACGGTGATCGACCACGATCCGCGCATCGGGCGTCCGTTGCCTGGTGACGTCGACGTGGTCGTGCTGGCGCACGGCGGTCCGCACGCCGCCGTCGCCCAGTGGCTCGTCGGCCTCGGCGTTCCGGTCGTCTCGGTCGGCGACGACATCGGCGACGTGCGCGCGATGGTCGACCTCGACGATGCAGCGCGCAGCGCCGACGTCCCCCTCGTCGTCGGCGCCGGGATGGCGCCTGGCCTGACCGGGCTGCTCGCCCGCCTGTCGGCGTCGAAGCTGGCGACGTGCGACGAGATCCACGTCTCGGTCCACGGCACGGCGGGCCCCGCTTGCGCCCGCCAACATCATCGGGCGCTCAGCGGGCGCTCACTCGGTTTGCGCGACGGCGACTGGATCCACCCTCCGGCCGGTTCGGGCCGCGAGCTGTGCTGGTTCCCCGAACCGGTCGGACCCTACGACTGCTACCGGGCGGAACTCTCGTCACCGCTGCTGTTGAACCAGGCGTTTCCCGAGGTCGACCGCATTTCCGCTCGCGTCTCTGCCAATCGGCGCGACCGGTTCACCGCCTGGTTGCCGATGCTCAGCCCACCACACCGCGAGGGTGGCGTCGGCGCCGTGCGCGTCGAGGTCCGAGGCACCGACGACTCGGGCGCCCGGGTGACCTCGATCGTCGGAGTCGCCGAGCTCGTCGGTACTGCGGCGGCGGCGACTGCGGCGGCCTTCGCTGTCGAGGCCGCTGCCGGCCATCTGCCGAGTGGGGTGAGCCGAGCGGGCGACGCCGAGCTCGACACGGTCGGCATCCTGCACACCGTCAGCGAGCTGGGCGTGCGGCTCCAGGAGTTCACGGGTGTGCCGTCGACGCAACGGATCAGCGCAAATCCCTGACGGTGCGCCGTCGTCGGCGCAGCCGGCGCAGTCAGCGGTTCAGTCGCGGTCGTCGACGGGAACGTCTTCGGCGCCGGTCGGTGCGAGCAGCTCGATGCGGTTCGCAAGTCGTTCGACGACCTCGGTGAGCCGGTCGAGGCGGTCGTCGAACGCCTCGCCGGTCACCATGTCGGAGATCGTCAAGCGGACGCTTGCGATCTCGCGGGCGAGGAACTCGGTGTCGGCCTGGGTGCGCTCGGCGACCTCCCGGTCGTTCTGTGCGGTCACCCGGTCACGGCGTTCCTGGCGGCTCTGCGCGAGCAGGATCAGCGGCGCCGCATACGACGCCTGGATCGACAGCACCAGGGTGAGCAGCACGAGCCCGCGGTCCCAGGGGTCGAACTGGAACCGGGGTGGGATGACGGTGTTGAACAGGATCCAGACCGTGATGACGACGGTCTGCCAGACGAGGAACCGTGCCGTGCCGAGGAAGTTCGCGATCGATTCACTGAACCGACCGAACGTGTCGGAGTCGTACGACACGCCGACGCGTCCGGCGGCGCGCGGCGTCGTGAGATCTTCGCGGCGCTTCACGTCCCGGCCGTCCGCTTCCGCCGGGTTCTCCAACCGACGCCGAGCATCCTGTCGAGCACGTCGTCGACGGTGACGGCGCCGAGGAAGCGGCCGGCTTCGTCGGTGACGGCGACCGCGAGCAGGTCGTAGCTGGCGAGCATCTCGGCGACGTCGCGGTCGCTGGCGTCGGCGCTGAGGGTCGGGTCGTCGGCCACGAGACGACCGAGCTCCATGTGGGGCGGCTCGCGCAACAGGCGCTGCACGTGCACGACGCCGACGAGTTTGCCGGTCGGCGCCTTGTACGGCGCCTGGGTGACGAACACCTGGGTGGCGATGCTGACCACCCAGTCGGGGTCGCGCACCTGCGCGAGCGCCTCGGCCACGGTGGCGTCGGGGCCGAGGATGATCACCTCGGGCGTCATCAGACCACCCGCCGTCCCCTCCTCGTAGGAGAGCAACCGTCGCACCACGTCGGCGTCGTCGACGTCCATCACGCCGAGCATGCGCTCCTGGTCGGCCGGGGCCATCTCGCCGAGGAGGTCGGCGAGGTCGTCGTACTCCATCTCGTCGAACACGCCGACGAGGCGGTCGCGGTCGAGTTGTTCGACGATGCGCACCTGTTCCTCTTCGGGCAGTTCCTCCAGGACGTCGGCGAGGCGTTCGTCGTCCATCGCCTCGGCGAGTTGGCGCCGTTGGTCGATCGGGAGCGCTCGAACGATCGCTGCCACCTCGGCGGGGTGGAACTCGCGCAGGCGGGCGGCTTCAGCCTGCATCGCGGTCTGCGGGTCGAACAGGGCGGGCACCTCGTCGAAGTCGACCAATCGGTAGCTCGGACGTCGACGAAGCGTGCTCTTGCGGGCGAGGCGCACCTTGTCGATCACCCAGTAGGTCGATCGGGCGTCGTCCTGGGCACGCAGCGCGACGTCGCTCACGGTCTCGTCGCCGATGCGGCGATCGATCAGCTCGCCGCCGATCAGGACCTCGCCCGGTCGTGGCTTGAACGGGTTGAGGTCGACGTCCCAGCTGCGAAGACGCGCACCGTCGCTGTTGAGCTCCGCGATGCGGTTGGCACTCACGAAGATCCGCCGGTGTTGGCTGTTGGCGACGTACCCGACCACCCGCGGTGGGATCGCCGGCTCGCGGCCCTTGCCGGCACGACCGGGAATCACGACGATGTCCTCCATGCGTCCGATCGGCGCCCCGCCGGCGTCGAGGAGCGGCAACCGCATCACCCTGAAGGCGTAGATCAGGTCCGCGGCCATGGCCGCAGGCTACCCATCGATCCCGTGGGCAGAGCGTTACGGGCAGTCGGGGCAACGAACACGCGCACCGGTCGGCCGACGAAGTGATTCAGTCCGTCGTCGCTTCGACCTGCACGAGCGTGTCGCTGTACGCGACGCCGCCTCCCCACTCGGTGAGGGTGTCGCTCGTCAGGCTGTTGGCGATGCGACCGTCAGGATGATGGCGGCTCCACCATCCGAACGGGATCGCCACCACCCCGGGGCGCAGCCTGGTCGTCACCTTGACGGGGACCTCGACCGATGCGCGGTCGTTCCACACCCTGGCCATCGAACCGTCCCGGAGACCGCGCGCCGATGCATCGGCCTCGACCAACTCGACGAACGGACCGCCCTCGGGCGGACCGTGACGGGGCAGGTCGGCGTACCCGGAGTTGAGGAACCTCGTGTGATGCTTGGGCGTGAGCAACTGCAAGGGATACCGCTCGAGGAGATCCGGATCGCCACCGGGGCCTTCGCGCGGTGCGACGTAGACCGGCACACGCGGCTGGCCCATCCGCTCGAGTTGGTCCGATGCGAGGTGGACGCGTCCCGACGGCGTGTCGAAGTCGCCGTCGCCGAACGGGCGGCCGTCGTCGGGGTACGGGGCGCGCACCCATCCCACGCGCCGCAACTCGTCGAGGTCGACCGTGGGCAGCGCGGCGCGTAGCAGGGTGTCGTCGTCGTCGAACAGCGACGGTTCGGTGTACCCCATCGCCTTGGACAGGCGGCGGAACAGTTCGGTGTTCGAACAGGCCTCGCCCGGCGGATCGATCGCCGCTTCGTTCCAGCCGATCCACAGGTGACCCCACGGCAGCACGACATCGTCACTCTCGATCTGCGTCGCCGCCGGTAGGACGATGTCGGCGTAGCGGGCGGTGTCGGTGAGGAACTGTTCGTGGACGACGGTGAAGAGGTCGTCGCGTTCCATGCCGGTACGGACGAGTTCGGCCTGGGGCACGGTGACGAGGGGATTACAGCTCCAGTTGATCAGCGCATGTACGTCGGGCCCGGCCGCCTCGCCGGCGTGAGGTGCCGTCAGGATGTCACCGAGGCGGCTCATGTTCAGCGTGCGGGGCTCGGCGCGCCCGCCGGCGCGTTCCAGGTCGGGTCGCAGGAAGGCGAGCCCGTCGATCAGCGCATCGCTGTAGGAACCGACACTCTTCGCGATACCGCCGCCCCGCTCGGCCCAGGCGCCCGTGATCGCCGGCAGGCAGGCGAGGGTGCGGTAGAACATCGCACCGTTCTCGTGGTGCTCGGCACCGATCAGTGCGCGGATGCCGGCCGGGCGCACGGTTGCGTAGTCGACGGCGAGTTGCTCGATGACGTCGGCGTCGACGCCGGTCGCGGCCGCTGCGCGCTGTGGTGTCCACTCCGAGACGGCACAGCACAGCTCGTCGAAACCGCTCGTGTGGTCGGCGATCCAGGCGTCGTTCGTCAGCCCGTCACGGACGATGACGTGCATCATCGCCAACATCATCGCGATGTCGGTGCCGGGCAGCGGTTGCACGAACCGGTCACCGCGCGACTCGTCGACCGCATCGGCGGTGAGCGTGCGGATCGGGTCGATGACGACGAGGCGGGCACCGCGAGAGCGGGCAGCCTCGATCGTCGGCCACAGGTGGCGGTTGGTCAGGCGGGTGTTCGTGCCCCACAGGATGATCAGCCGCGCATGCTCGAGTTCCAGCGCGTCCATGCCGCGCCCGGACCCGTTCGTCATGCGCATGCCGTGCCCGACGGTCGGACCGCAGATGGCCCGGTCGAGCCGGGAGGCGCCCATGTGGGCGAAGAATCTGGCGTTGATGCCCATCATCGACAGCAGGCTCTGGTTGCCGGCGTCGGAGAACGGCAGGACCGCTTCGGCGCCGTGGGTGTCGATGACAGCGTGCAGCCGCTGCGCGATCTCGGACAGGGCGTCGTCCCAGCTGATCCGCTCGAACTCGCCCGCCCCCTTCGGTCCGACGCAGCGCAGCGGATGCAGGATCCGGTCAGGCGAGTAGACCCGGTCGAGGAACCGGTTGACCTTCGGGCACAGCTCACCCGCGGAATACGGGTGATCAGGGTTGCCGCGCAGTTTCACGGCGACCGGTGCCGGTCCCGCCGCGTCGTCGACCGTCACCGTCCACCCGCACGAATCCGGACAGTCGTGATGGCACGTGCCGTTGATGGTGCGAGGAGTCATGACTCGATGATCGCCCGGAGGTGCGGCCATGCGGTGGCGAACCCGAAGTGGAGCGGGAGCTGGTCCACGAGATCGAGTGGGAACCAGTCGACCTCGTCGGTCTCGAAGTTCATCGACGAGCCGAACGGTTCGTCGACCTCGACGACGATGGTCGTGTACTTCCAGTCGGTCGCCGGTTCGAACACGTACTGCCCGAGCAGTCTCGGCGGACCGGGTGGTGGGCCGACCTCCTCGGCGGCTTCGCGCAGTGCGCCCTCGTAGGGCGTCTCGCCCAGGTCGAGGGCACCGCCGGCACACGACCAGTTGCCTCCTTCGTGGGCCATCGCCGAGCGCTTCTGCAACATGACCAGGGGCTCGTCGTGGGCATCCCGAACGACGAACACGACGCCCGCTGCGCCGTAGACACCCCAGCGGACGTGCCCGTCACTGCATCGCATGAATCCGTCGCCCGTTCGTCGTTCAAGCACGGATGCCACCCTACGGGCAGCCGTGGTTCCGCGAGACCTGGGCGCGGGGAACCACGAGCGGGAAGGAATCTGGCGGTGCGGTGGTTGTCTCCTCTTCGTGAGCCTCACCGAGCCAGACCCGTCCACCGAAGCGTTCGACCTCATCATCGTGGGCAGCGGATCGGGCAACTCGATTCCCTCGTATCTCGACGACTGGAAGATCGCCATCGTCGAGCGCGACGTGTTCGGCGGAACCTGTCTCAACCGGGGCTGCATCCCGTCCAAGATGTTCGTGTATCCCGCCGACGTCGCCGTCGCAGCGCAGACCTCCGCCAAGCTGGGCCTCGACACCCAGTTCAACGGTGCCAACTGGTCGGCGATCCGCGATCGGGTGTTCGGCCTGATCGACCCGATCGCGTCCAGCGGTCGCGACTACCGGGCGACCGGCACGCCGAACGTGACGCTGATCGAGGGCACCGCGGCATTCGTCGGCGAGCACACCCTCGATGTCGAGGGCAGACGGATCACTGCGCCCCACATCCTCCTCGCGGCCGGTGCCCGCCCGGTCGTACCGCCGATCGTCGGTCTCGTCGAGACCGGATTCCACACGTCGGACTCGATCATGCGACTGCCGGAACTCCCGAAGCGGCTCGGCATCATCGGCGGCGGATTCATCGCCGTCGAGATGGGTCACGTCTTCTCGGGCCTCGGTTCGCACGTCACCGTGTTCAACCGGTCGAACACGTTGCTGCGCGAGTTCGACCACGATGTCTCCGCCGCCTTCACCGAGGCGTTCGGCGAACGCGTCGAGTTGATGCTCGGCCACATCCCGACCAGGGTCGAACGTGTCGCCGACGGCATCAGAATCACCTGCGCCATCGGCGAGACGGTCGTCGACGAACTGCTCGTGGCGACCGGTCGTGAACCGAACAGTGACCTCCTCGACGTCGACGCCGCAGGGCTCGAGTGCCACCACCACGGCACCGTCGCGGTCGATGACACGATGGCCACGAACGTGCCGGGCATCTGGGCGGTCGGCGACATCGCGAACAACTACCAGCTCAAACACCTCGCGAACGCGGAAGCGGCGATCGCCTTCTGGAACATCGCCCACCCCGACGACCTGCGCCACCAGAGCTACAAGGCCGTGCCGAGCGCCGTGTTCTCGAGCCCCCAGGTCGCCACCGTCGGGCTGACCGAACAGGAAGCGATCAGACAGGGTCGCTCGTTCAGCGTCGGCCGCCGCGACTACGGCGGCACCGCCTACGGCTGGGCGATGGTCGACGACAACGGCTTCGCGAAGGTGCTCGTCGACGACGAGACCGGACTGATCATCGGCGCTCACGTGCTCGGCCCGCAGGCGTCGTCGATCATCCAACCGCTGATCCAGGCGATGCAGTTCGACCAGCGCGCCGAAGACGTTGCCCGGCAGGTGTTCTACATCCACCCGGCACTGACCGAGGTCATCGAGAACGCCCTGCTCGACGCCGTGATCTGAGATCCAGCGCAGACAGCCCCGCAGGCTTACGCTGCAGCCCATGGCAGTTCCCACCGAGAACTGGGCCGGCAATCAACGTTGTCTGCCCGCGAACGTCCACGAGCCGAAGTTCACCGACGAGGTCGCTGCCATCGTTCGGGCCGCTGCCGACTCCGGCGAACGCGTCAAGGTGATCGCCGGTGCACACTCGTTCACCGACGCCGCGATGACCGACGGGCATCTCGTGTCGCTCGATGCGATGAACCAGGTGCTCGCCGTCGACGGCCACGACGTCACCGTGCAGGCCGGCATCCGCCTGCGCGACCTCAACGAGCGGCTCGCCGGACTCGGCCTCGCTCTGCCGAACCTCGGCGACATCAACGTGCAATCGATCGCGGGCGCCACGTCGACGGCCACGCACGGAACCGGTGTCGAATTCGCGAACCTCGCCACCAACATCGTCGCCCTCGAGATCGTCACCGGCGACGGCACCGTGCTGCGGGCCGACGAACACCACGAACCTGAACTGCTGCGGGTCGCTCGCGTGGGTTTGGGTGCACTCGGGATCGTCACCGAGGTGACGTTGCGCTGCGTACCGGCGTTCAACCTCCATGCGATCGAGACGATCGAGGTGCTGACCGACGTGCTCGCCGATTTCGACAACGTGATGCGGTCGACCGACCACGTCGAGTTCTACCTGATGCCGGGCGCCCGCCGCTGCCAGGTCAAACGCAACACCCGCACCCACGAGCCCGCCCGGCCGCAGTCGAAAGTCGGATACGTCCGCGACAAGTGGATCGGCGAGAACCTGGCATTCGGCACCGTGTGCCGGGTCGGTCGACGGTTCCCGTCGCTGGCGCCGAAGGTCGCCAAGCTGGTGATGTCGGCTGCGGCCGAACGCGACGTCATCGACCGCAGCGACCGGGTGTTCTGCAGCCCGCGGCACGTCCGCTTCGTCGAGATGGAGTACGGGATCCCCTTCGACGCCGTTCCGGACGCGATCGGCCGGATCGTCGATTTGACCTCTCGCTTGCCGTACCCACCGATGTTTCCGATCGAGGTCCGCTCGTCGAAGGGCGACGACATCGCGCTCTCGACCGCCAACGGGCGCGACTCGGGGTGGATTGCCGTGCACCAGTACGTCGGCGTGCCCTACGAACCGTATTTCCAAGGCGTCGAGCAGATCATGGACGACTACAACGGTCGGCCGCACTGGGGCAAGCTGCACTACCAGAGCCGTCTGACGCTCGCGCACCGGTACCCCGAATGGGACACCTTCCAGACGTGGCGCCGCCAGCTCGACCCCGTCGGCGTGTTCCGCAACGCCTATCTCGACCGGGTGCTCGGCGCACCCTGAGCTCGGTCAACGGCAGGCACCGGTCGCGACGGGCGCGGTGAGCGCTCGGCGCGCCGCCGGCTCCGACAGGCTGGCCGGCAGGTCGACGGTCCACGCCTGAGCGTTCGTGCTGGTGCTGCGGCTCCACACGATGCCGGCCCCGCCGCCGGGGAGATGCACCATCGCGCCGGAGTCGCCCGGCTCCAGGGTGACCGACACCCGCAGACCGAGCCGTTGCACCGGGCGCTCGCTGTAGATGTCGGTCGTCTCGATCGTGACGCGCTGGAGCACCTCGATCGGCACCACCTCCACCGAGCCATCGCCGGCGAGGAGTGCGACCAACCCCTCCTCGCCCTGTCGACCCGGTTGTGTCCGCAATGCGGCCGGCGGAGCCACATCGGCGATCGGACGAAGCGCCGCCACGTCGAGTTCCGGATCGAACATCACCACGGTCGAGGCGGTCCTGACGCCGAGGCCGTCGACGACCTCGACGCGATCTGCGCCGGCCACCACGTGCGCCGCGGTCACCACCAGGCCGTCGGCGATGACCGTGCCGGTGCCGAGCTCGGTGCGGGGTCCGCATCCGTCGGCGCGGACACGGACCGTTGCATCGGCGAGCGTCTCTCGATCCAGGCGGGAATCGGAGCTGTCGGAACCACAGCCGGCCGAGACGGTCAGCACGGCCGCCGCCACCACTGCGCCGAGCCGAGCGTGCATCGTCACGACAGGTCGACGAAGTCGTGGGCCAGCCAGACGGAATCGTCGACACGGAACCCATGCCGTCGGTAGAACCGCCGTACCTGTTCGTTGCGGGCCTCGGTCTCGAGGAAGATGCGCGCCAGGCCTCGTCGGCGACCGTCGGCCAGCACGTGTTCGAGCAGCACCGAGCCGGCACCGGCGTTGCGTTCGGTGACGAAGATCTCGTCGAGCACGGCCTCGGCGCCGCCGGCCTCGATCGACCATCCCCACGTCAGCACCGCATATCCCGGTGGGGCATCGGCGACGAAGACCACGCCGCAGGTGTCGTCGTCGAGCAGGGGAGCGAACGCTGTGCGGGCCCGCCGGTCGTCGAACGGGTGCCCGTCGACCTCGCAGAACTGCCGGTGCAGATCGACGAGGCCCTCCAGGTCGCCCGGGCCGGCGCGGCGGATCTCCACCATCGCCGGTCGGCTACGCCGCGGTCCGATCGGAGATCGTCCGAGCCACCGCTGCGTAGCGATCGAAGCGCTCCGGCGTGTCGAAGGCGGGGTTGTAGAACACGAGGCGGTCGACCGTGCCGTCGTACTTGGCGATCAGCGAGTCGGCGAGGTCGTCCCAGCGCGCCTCGGTACAGAAAACCGCGAGGTGGTCGTCGGTGATCTCGGCTGCCATGCCGGCGACGTCGCCTGCCTTCTGCCGGGCCCGGATCCGAGTGGTGGTGCCCTCGAACCCGGCCTCGTCCCAGATGAACGCGTAGTTGGGCGTCGAGCCGTAGAACGACAGGGACGCTCGCGCCATGTCGCGGGCGGCGGCGATCTCGGCATCGGTGTCACCGACGATCGTCGTGACCGGCACGATCACCGCGATGTCGCCGGCGTCGCGACCGCTGCGGGCGGCGCCGGCGGCGACACCGGGGATGACATGACGTCGCAGGTAGCCGGGCTCGCCGATCGGATGCACGTGGACGCCGTCGGCGACCTCGCCCGCCATGTGCAGCATCCACGGATTGACGGCGGCGACATCGACCTTCGGGTCGGGCTGTTCGATCGGGCCGGGGCTCCACTGCCGGCTGAGGAAGTCGAGATCGTAGAACTCGCCGTGATGATCGAGCGGGGCACCGCGGAACGCGGCGAAACAGGCCTTGATCGCCGACACGTAGTCACGCAGCCGGGGACCGGGCCGTGCGAACTCGACGCCGTAACGCCGAACGACGTGCGTGCGCACCTGGGTGCCGAGCCCGACACGGAACCGTCCGGCGGTCAGCTCCTGCAGTTCCCACGCGACCTGGGCGGTGATCATCGGGCTGCGGGGAAATGCCACGGCGACGCCGGTCGACATCTCCAGTCCCGGCGCAGCAAGTGCGGCAGCGGTGACCGCCGGGTATGCCGTGCGACCGCCTTCGGTGAACAACATCCCGTCGAAGCCGGCCTGCTGCGTGCGCACCGCCAGGGAACCCATCTCCGACAGCGCCCTCGGTACCGTCATCACGTCGACACGCATGGCCCGACCGTAATCTCGAATGGCGTGCACGAGCTTCACCGCATCCTGCTCGAGGCGGCCGACGGGCGGTTTCCGCCGGTCGACGGGGCCGTCGAGGTCCTCGAGCCCGTTCTTGGCGATCACCACGCCGTCGTCGAGTTCACGGGCCATTCGATCGTGCTCACCGACCGCAACCGCGGTGAGGTGCTGCGGCGCGGTGCCGATGGATTCGGTGGCGCCTCACACCCCGATGTGCTGCGATGGCTCGCCGGAACGGATGGGTGGATCGGATCGCTCGACGCAGTCCTCGTCGCACGCGGAGCCGGTGGTGGCCGTTTGCCGGTGCGAGACGACGTCGACCACCACCCCAGGGTGATCCGGTCCCGGGCACATCGACGCGACGTACGGGTCCACGGCGACGAGACCGGGCTGGTGACGCTCGGTCGTGGGCTGGTCGATCGATTGGAGCTCTCGGTCGAGGTGGTCGCTGCGCCGGGGCAGGGTCACGGTCGGCGCCTGATCGTCGAAGCGCTGGCGCTGGTGCCGCCAGGCGACGTCGTGTTCGCACAGGTCGCCCCGGGCAACGCCGCATCGCTACGTGCATTCTCGAGCTGCGGTTTCGCACCGATCGGCGCCGAGACGCTCCTGCGTCCCCGCGGAAAATGACACGAACGGTGCTGGGTTGCGACACAGAACTGGAACACGACTGATGTGCGTGTCGTCGTCAAGTCGCGCTAGACCCTTGATCCGGCGTTCTGAAGGTCGTCGAATCGAGCAGTTGGGACGGGCTCTTCGAGTTCGTACGAGGTGGCATGAACCACGACATCATCATCCGGAACGGCACGGTCGTCGACGGCACGGGTGCGCCCGCGCAGGTCGCCGACGTCGCCATCGCCGATGACCGCATCGTCGAGATCGTCGCCGCAGCCGACGGCGGGATCTCCGGCACCGCCCGGCGCACCATCGACGCCGCCGACCGTCTCGTCACGCCGGGATTCGTCGACATCCACACCCATCTCGACGCCCAGCTCGCATGGGACCCGATCGCCACCTCGAGCTGTTGGCACGGTGTCACGAGCGTGGTGATGGGCAACTGCGGCGTCACGTTCGCGCCCTGCCGGCCCGGCGATCGGGCGACGCTCGCCGAGATGATGGAGAGCGTCGAGGACATCCCCGCCGACGCGATCCTCGACGGCCTGGCTTGGGACTGGGAGACCTACGGCGAGTACTACGACTCGATCGATCGGCTCGCCAAGGGTCCCAACACCGGAGGCCTGGTGGGCCACTCGGCGCTGCGCACCTACGTGATGGGCGAGCGCGGGCTCGACGAGGATCCGGCGTCCGGCGACGACATCGCAGCGATGGCCAGCCTGCTCGACGAGGCGATGGCCGCCGGCGCCCTCGGCGTGTCGACGAGCCGCACCTTCCTGCACAAGGTGCCCGACGGCCGCCCCGTGCCGGGAACGTACGCCGCCGCCGACGAGCTGCTGGCGTTCGCAGAGGTGCTGCGCACGCACGGCTCCGGCGTCTTCGAGGGTGCGATGCGACTCGGCGAACGCGACAACGACGCCTACGACAATTCGCGCGCCGAGGTGGCGCTGATGGGCGAGATCAGCCGGCGCAGCGGGCGGCCCGTGTCGTTCGGCCTCACGCAGAGCAACCGCCGAGCCGACCTCTACGAGCGGGTGATCGAATTCGTCAAGGCAGAGAACGCTGCCGGGGCCAACGTGCGCCCACAGACGACCGCCCGCGGGGTCGGCATCCTTTTCAGCCTCGAGACCCGGACGCCATTCGACCGCGCGCCGTCGTGGAAGGAACTCCGCACCGTCGTCAACGGCCGCAAGTTGCAGATGGTGCGCGACGCCACGTTCCGCCAGACGCTGATCGCCGAAGCCGACGTGCACGGCACGCCGCTCGACCTCACGGAGCTGTTCGTGTTGCCGCCCGACGGTGCCCGGTACGACTGCGATCCGTCGATGTCGCTCGCGGCGATCGCCATCGACCGTGGCGTCAGCCCGGCGGCGGCGTTCATCGAGCTCGTGCTCGAGACCGACGGTGCCCTCGTCGCCAACATGCCGTTCCTCAACCAGGACCTCGCTGCGGTCGAGGCGATGCTCGACGATCCCCTCGTCACCCTCGGCCTCGCCGATGCCGGCGCCCACGTGGGCCAGATCATGGATGCCAGCCAGCCGACGTTCCTGCTCAGCTACTGGGTGCGTGAACGCCAGCGTTGGAGCGTCGAGGAGGCGGTGCGGCGACTCACCTCCGACACCGCGGACCTGTTCGGTGTGGCCGACCGTGGCCGTCTGTCCGTCGGAGCATTCGCCGACGTCAACGTGATCGACCTCGAGGGGTTGCACCTGCCGGTTCCCGAATACGTCCACGACCTGCCCAACGGCGCAGGCCGCTACGTGCAATCGTCGAGCGGCTACGACTACACGCTCGTCAACGGGCAGGTGTTCATGGACCATGGCGAACACACCGGCGCTCTCGCCGGGCGCTTGCTGCGGTCCAACTGAACGGCCGTCGACCATCTCGGCGCAGTCAGAGACGGCGGCGGAGTTCCACGTACACCTCGTCGCCGGCGAGCGCCCGCAGCGAGTCGGCCATCGAGTCGATCACCCGATCATCGCCGCAGTAGGCCTCGGCGCCCTCGGTACGCTCGGTGCAGCACCATGCCATCGTGCGACCGTGGTCGCCCCAGTCGCGTCGGGTCCAGCGCCGCACCGTGGCCACCTCGGTGTCGGAGTCGAGCTCGCGCCAGTCGATGCGCAAGGGAAGCTGCCAGCACACCGATGGCTTCCACTCGGTGGGCGATTCGTCGAACTCGAGGGCAGCGATGTGCAGGGCGCACCCTTCGCCGCCGGGGAATCCGGGCCGGTTGAGGAAGATGCAGGCGCCATCGACGACACGGGTGTGGCTGCGTGCACGGTCGCCGAAGATGCCGTTCGCCTCGTCGGATGGTTTCGAGTCGGCGATCGCGACGGCGTGGTACTGGAACTGCTCCGGCGTCAGCATCGCCGCGTACGCGGCGACGTTCATCGCTTCGGCCTCACCGGCCGGACCGTCGCCGAAGTGGGCGCCGAGTGAGCAGCAACCCTGGTTGAGTTCGGTTGCGTCGTGTTCGAGGATGCCCTTGCAGCCGCGCCCGAACAGGCAGGTCCAGTTCGATTCGAGGAACTCACGCTCGAAGCGCCACACGGTGTCGTCGTCGACGATCTCGACGTACTCGTCGTCGCGCGCAGTGCCCGAGCCGTGGGGTTCGTCGGTGGTCATGACTGCGTGAAGTGCACGGTGCGGCCCTGCGGTCCCAGATCGATCGGCTCGATCGGGTCGGTTGTGTGGTCCGGGCCGGTCGAGGCATCGTCGACGCGGATGTCGAGCAGGATCACCCGGCCGTCGCGTTCGGCGGCCATCACCGTGCCGTCGAGCGACAGGGCGAGGGGGGTGTCGCCGGTCGGGAAGCGTTGCACACCGTCGCGGCCGAGGAGTTGGAACCCGTCTGACGTCGTCGTTGCGACGGTGCAGCCGGAGGCATCGGCCAGGAGGGGCTCCGCTCCGGCGGCCTCGATGAGCACCGCGCCGTCGGCGAGGTCGACGACGGCCACTTGGGTCACGCCGGCGTCACCGTCGTCGATGGTCACCACACAGCTCGACCCGGTCGGTGACACGCCGTCGCCGGTGGGTCGCTGTGCGGCGTAGCTGGCGATGACCTCGGCGTCGGCGCCGACGATGGCGGTGCCGGTTGCGCCGGTGACGATCAGACGGTCGCCCGTCGTGGTCACGGCACCGGCCCGGACGGTGCCGACGTCGAGGTCTCCGGCGTCGGACATCTCGCCGTCCGATGACGACATCGTCACGATGGTCCCGTCGACGGTGACGAGCACGACCCCCGAACCGGTGATCATGCCGGCGCGCACGGATGCGGTCCTGCCGGTCGAGATCGGTTCGCCGTCGTGGTCGAACACGCTGACCGTGGCGTCGCTGCCCACGTTCTGGGCGGTGACGACGAGATCCGAGTCGACGGCGAGTGCGAGGCCCGGGAAGAACGAAGGCTGGTCCCGATCGAACGAGAACAACACGCTCTGGAAGTTGCCCGAGTCGGTGACGAGCACGTCACGTCCCGACGTCGCAGCGCGCGAGTCAGCGAACTCGTAACGAGCACCGACCACCGACGCGAATGTGTCGGTGTCGATCACCTCACCGCTCGGCCCGTGCACCAGCAACGCCCGGCCCACGCCGGATCCTGCCGCGATCATCGTGAGGGCACTCCCGGCCGGTTGCACGATCGAGTCGGCGCCGAGTTCGAACTCGCTGACCGCTGCACTGTCGAGACCGCCGTCGATGTCGATCACGGCGACGGTCTCGTCGCCGGCGACGACGACGGTGGAGTCGACCACCGCGGATGCCGTCGGGCTGCGCACGCCGGAGTCGATGCGACCGAGCTCCTCGCCGTCGGCGTCGTCGACGACGACGCGTCCGGTGCGTTCGTCGACGAGCACGACGCGATTCCATTCCGTGCCGATGGCTCCCGATGCCGACTCGTCGGAGCCTGACCCGATCATCCGGCCGATCACGACCGAGGCGGTGGCGATCACGGCGACCACACCGCCGACCACGAGCGCTCGTCGAAAGAGGTAGTTCGGGCTGCGCCGACCTCGGCTCGCGACGTCCGAGCTGGGATCGTCGGACGCCGGGGATTGCCGGTGCGGTTGGCGCCCGTCGCCGTCGTCGAAGAGCGTGGGTCCGGACGGCATCGATCTGGATCGTAGGCGCACTAGCGTCGACACGCATGGAGTTCCGCTGCCCCCGATGCGCCGGCGACGTCGTCGAGGACTTCTACGGTCCGTGCGACGTCTGTCGGGTCCAGCTCCGCGATGCATTCCGGACCGAGGGCCGCGTGATCGAGGTCGCCGAGTACGAGCCGAAGATGAACGTCACGCCGAACGCCGTCGCCCTCAAGGACGACTGACCCCGGACCCCCGGAACCATGTTTGTGTGCGGATTCTGGTGGGCCGTCCCACCGGGAATGTGACGCGAACGGACAGATCCGGGATGGGATCAGTCGACGGAGGAGGGGAGACCACCGCCGGGGCGGAACTCGGACTGCCGTTGCTGCTTGGCGGCTGCAGCGCGAGCGGCCTGCTCCATCGTCGTCTGCATAGCGGCTGCGGCCTTCTCGTTGGCGAGGATCTTGCTCACGACGGCCTGGGAAGCTCCTGCCATCAACTCCGCCTGATGTCGGTTCAGGTACTCCTGAGACTCGCGCAAGCCGGCCGTGTAGCCGTTCAGCTCAGGGATCACGTAGCGAGCGACCAGCTCCCACGACCGCAGGGTCGCCTCGCGGTTCGCCCAGTCGTGCGCAAACCCGAGCACCACGCCGAAGCCGCCGGTGATCTCCTGGAGGTGACGGACCGCTGCCACCAGATCCTCCGGTGTCCCGATCACGCCGGCGCCGGCGCCGGCCGAACCGTCTCCGACGCTCTGCTCGAGCAACTCCCACTTGTTGTCGACATGGCTGGCGTTGGGACGGCCGAGGGTCCACACGTTGTACTCGTTGTGCCAGCGCTGCAACCCGTCGACGGCCTCGCTACGCGCCTGCTCGCGCGACTCGGCGATGTGGAACGCAAGCAGCACCCGCCAGTTCTTGCGATCGACGGTCTGGCCATGTTCGGCTGCGGCGTCCTCCGCGAAACTCCACTGCGTCGGAAGCGCCTGGATGCCGGCGGTGGAGTTCGATGCGATCGACAGCACACCCATGCCGTACTTGCCGGCAAGTGTCATTCCCGACGGCGAGATCGACGAAGCGGTCACCATCGGCAGCTCCTCCTGGAGCGGCAGGAGTTGGAGCCGGGCGTCGTGCAGGCGGAACCAGTCGCAGTCGTAGCTGAATCGCTCGTCGCCGCGCAGCAACCGCGTGATGACGCCGAGCGCTTCGTCCTGGCGGTCGCGCTGCACCATCGGATCGATGCCGAGGGTGCGCGCATCCGACGCCAGGGCCCCGGGGCCCGAGCCGAACATCGCCCTGCCACGGCTCATGTGATCGAGCTGCACGATGCGTTGCGCCACGTTGAAGGGATGGTGGTACGGCAAGCTCGTCACCCCGGTGCCGAGCATGATCGTGTGGGTCCGTTGTGCGGCGGCGGCGAGGAACATCTCGGGCGAGGCGATCATCTCCCAACCCGACGAATGGTGTTCACCACACCAGAACTCGTCGAACCCCAACCGATCCAGGTGTTCGGCGAAGTCGAGGTCACGTTGGAATTGCAGCGTCGGATGTTCGCCGGTGGGGTGATGCGGGGCGAGAAACGTTCCGAAACGCATGCGAGCCATGCGGCGATGGTACGGAGCCCCGAAATTGCCGTTCCTACCGGACGTTGCGCGTGCGACGATCGGTGCGTGATCGACATCGAACTGCGCCCACCCGCCGATGGTGACCTCGAGGCAATGTCCCGCGTCGTCGATGCGCAGGACATCGGATGGTGGGGTGCGCCGGACGGCGACATCGACGATGTCCGCAACGAGCTCGAGCGCATGCGGCAGGCCACGGGTTCGTTCGCCGCCGGCGCCAGGGTGGCCGTGGTGAACGGCACCGTCGTCGGGATGGGGATGCTGGTGGGACACGGGCACACCAACGTCGCCGTCGATCCGGCCGTCGATGGCGTGTCATCGGTGAGGCGAGCGCTGTTCGCTTGGCTGGTCGGCTTCGACGATGTCGAGATCGACGCCCCGGCACAGGACGCCGACCGCCTCAGCGAGCTCGCCGAGATGGGCCTCGTTCCCCAGCGCTCGAGCTTCGAACTCGAGCGGCCAGGCGATGTATCCGACCTTCCCGAGACCGTCTGGCCGGACGGGATCGTCACGTCACCGTTTCGCCTGCGGATCGACGACGAGGAACTCCACGAGATGATCTACTCGTTCTGGACCGACGTGCCCGGCCACACCCATCGCCCGATCGACGAATGGCGCTCGGCGATCCTCGCCGGGTCGTGGTTCGACCCGGAGCTGATCGTCGTGGCTCGCGGAGATGGCGGCGACGGCCCGATCCTGGGAGCAGCCCTCGGCCGGACGTTCACCGGAAATGTCGGGTGGGTGACCCAGCTCGGCGTTGCACGGTCGGCTCGCGGCCTCGGTCTCGGACGGGCGGTCCTCATCGAGGCGTGCCGCCGCCTGGGTCGCAAGGAGCCGAGGATCATCGGGCTCGGCGTCGAGGCCGAGAACGCAAACGCACTCGGCCTGTATCGCAGTGTCGGCTTCGAGATCGCCCGAGAGTGGATCCACTGCTCACGGCGCTGACCGCGTCGGCTGTCGTGGCGGTATCGTGGGGCGGTTCCTTTCGGGGGACTCCCCTTCGGGGACGTAGCTCAGTTGGCTAGAGCACCTGCTTTGCAAGCAGGGGGTCGTGGGTTCGATTCCCATCGTCTCCACCAGGTCTGACCAGGCGTGATAGCCTGATCGGCACTCCGGTGAAACATCGAAGTATCAGCGATGTATCAACCAATCGGACGCCGATCAGCACGGGGGTGCGTCATGGCGTGGAAAGCGACAGGTCAACCGACGGTCCGCAAACAGCGCGACAAGTGGGTCGTGCGTGTCGACGGCATCGACACCGCCACCGGCAAGCACCGACCCCGTCAGCTCGGTACCTACGCATCGCAACGCTCGGCGAACGCCGCGGCGAGGTCGATGAAGACCGAGGATCGGTCGACCGAGCGGGGCACGGTGAGTTGGTTGGTGCGCCGGTACGTCGCCAGCCGGACCGACATCACGGTGAAGGCACGCCAGCAGTACGAGTGGGCGATCCCGCACATCGAGAACGGTCTCGGAGCCATCCAGTTGTCGAGGCTCGATCGTGAGGACGTGGCGACGTGGATCGACGACCTGGCCGCCGGCGGGAAGCTGGGCCGTCGCAGCATCCAGATCTGTCGCACCGTGCTGCGCGCGGCCTTGACCGAAGCGGTCGACGAGGGACTCATTCCGCGTAGCCCGGCAGCTCGGGTCGGACTGCCGCGAACCGTGGCCAAGGAGGTCAAGCCGAAGGACGCCGTCGCATGGGACGCGGCCGATGTCGACCGCTTTCTCGCGGCGACGGCCGAGCATCGGTGGGCGGTGGCGTTCCGGCTCGGTGCGCTGTTCGGTCTGCGACGCAGCGAGGTGCTCGCGCTGCGATGGGACGACGTCGACGTCGAGGCCAAGTCGCTGCGGATCGACGAGAGTCTCGTCGCTACGAATGAAGGCGCGGCGTGGAGCAACGCGAAGAACGAGCGGTCCCGTCGTGTGATCCCGCTCGACGACGACACCGTGCGAGCGCTCACGCGTCGGCGGGCGGAACAGGCAGCGGAACGCCTCGCCGCCGGCTCGGAATGGGAGGACAACGAACTGATCATCGCCACCCGCACTGGACGGCTCGTCCTGCCCCGTTCATACGACCGGGCGCTCGCAACGATCGTCGACAACGCCGGGCTGCCACGGCTCACGTCGCACGGCCTCCGGCACACGGCCGCGACCCACATGGTCCAGGGTGCTCGCGACGTCGGCGAGCTCCGAGCGATCGCCGATCTGCTCGGCCACAGCCCCGAGATGCTGATGAACACCTACGCCCACGTTCTGCCGCAGAGCCAGACCGCCGTGGTCGACCGGATCAGTCGTCGCAATACGTGAGCGCCTGCCACCTCCCAGAACCAGCTTGCATGATGTGTGATGACACATAGACTGTGGGGATGAGCAAGTTGGCGACCATCGCCGAGATGCGGCACCCGGGGCACACGATCCGTGAGCGGCGCACCCAGTT
>CAVSIX010000018.1:0-86819 GCA_963728195.1 Ilumatobacteraceae bacterium
AGCGGTCCTCGGGGAGGACACCGGAGTCGGTCAGCCGATCGAGCAGCGACGACTTGCCGGCGTTGGTGTACCCGACGATCGCGACCGACGCCAGGCCGCTGCGCCCACGGCCCTTGCGTTGGAGTTCGCGGGTGTCGGCGAGGGAATCGAGATCGCTTTGAGCTCGTTGATGCGCCGCATGATGCGACGGCGGTCGACCTCGATCTTGGTCTCACCGCTACCGAAACGGGCGCCGACGCCGCCGCGCCGCTGCGACAGCTTGGCGTCGGCGCCGCGGCGGAGTCGAGGCAGCCGGTAGCGCAGCAACGCCAACTCGACCTGGGCCTTGCCCTCGAGGGTGTGGGCGTTCTGGCCGAAGATGTCGAGGATCACCGTGGTGCGGTCGATCGCGGTTCGGCCGAGCAGCTTCTCGAGGTTGTACTGCTGAGCGGGCGACAGCTCGTTGTCGAACACCACGGTGTCCGCATCGACCGCGAGACACAGCTGCTTCAGTTCCTCCGCCTTGCCCTTGCCGATGTACCAGGTGTGGTCCGGGCTGTCGCGACGTTGCACCATCCGTGCGACCACGTCGGCGCCGGCGGTGTCGACCAGCAGGGCCAACTCGTCGAGTCCGGCATCGACGGCCTCGTCGGCCTCGCGAGGATCGGCGACGGCGACCAGCACGATCTTCTCCCTGATCGTGCGGTCGATCAGGGTGCCGGCGAGTGCCTCGTTGTAGGGGGTGTTGCTCATGCGACCTCTGCCTTGTCGTGGGATCCGACCACGACCTCGATCGTGGCCACGTACGTGGCCGGTCCGGTCAACACGGCGTGCTCGGGTGTGTCGTCGGCGAAACTCACCGTGGCGGTTCCGCCGTCCATGTGGACGATGACCTCGCCGGCCCCGCGTGCGACGAGCCCCCACGACCGAGCCGCGTACGCAGCGGCGCAGGCACCGGTACCGCACGCCTGGGTGATGCCCGCACCGCGCTCGTGGACGCGGATGGTGATCGCGTTGGCTTCGGGGCCGGGTTCCACGATCTCGAGGTTGACGTGGGGGACCTGGCCGCCGAGCAGTGCGAGGTCGACGACCGCGACCTCGTCGACGCCCACGACGCTGTGCGGATTGCCCAGGCTGAGGTGGGCGACCGGACGGTCCGGGTGGCATCCCAGCGCCGACCAGCCGGCAGGCTCGTCGAGCCTGGACACGTCACCCATCTCGACGCGCGCCGTGATCGTCGCTTCGTCGTCGGTGGCATCGAGCACGACGAGCCGGTCGCCGGCGTCGGTGAGGATCAGTTGGTCGGACAGATCGCTGCGGCGCATCGCCAGGGCCTGCGCAAAGCAGCGGATGCCGTTGCCGCTCATCTCGGCGCGCGAGCCGTCGGCGTTGTACAGCGTCATCCGAGCGGCGTAACCGTCGGCGTCCTCCGCGATCAGCAGCCCGTCGGCGCCGAGACCGCGGCGCCGATCACACAGCCGGCGGGCGAGGCCGGCGAGATCGTCGTGGTCGGGGTCGAACGCGACGAGGAAGTCGTTGCCCAGGCCGTGGTGTTTGGTGAGGGTCAGTGTGGTCATCTCGTGAGCGCATCGATCACGACGGGTGCCGCCTCGGCCACGGCGTCGTGCTCCACGTCGACCCAGCGTATGCGGGGATCGCGACGGAACCATCGCTCCTGGCGGACGGCGAACTGACGGGTGCGGGTGACGATCGTGGCGATCGCCTCATCCTGGCTCAGACGACCGTGCACGACACCGAGGATTTCCGCGTACCCGAGCGCCTGCGCCGCAGACCGCGAGAACCCGGCGCCGGCGAGCGCCCGCACCTCGTCGACGAATCCGGCGTCGATCATCCGGCCGACGCGCTGGGCGATGCGCTCGGTGATCACCTCACGGGGCCACCGCAGCCCGATCTGCGCCACCGGCGACGGCGGGTAGGCGTCGACGCCCGGGCCCAACGAGCTGAAGGGCCGTCCGCTACCCACGGTGACCTCGAGCGCCCGGACGATGCGACGACGGTTCGTCGGCTCCATCTTCACCGCAGCGTCCGGATCCATGCGCCGCAGACGTTCGAACAGCACCGCAGTGTCGGGCTCGGCCTCGAGGTCACTGCGCACGTCGGGCCACTGCCCTGGCAGGTCGAAGTCGTCGATCACCACACGGTGATAGAGCCCGGTTCCGCCGACGAGCAGCGCCCGGTGCCCGCTCGTTCCGATCCGTTCGAGTACGGCCGCGTAGGCGTCACGGAATTCGGCGACGGTGAAGTCGTCGGTCGGGGCGACCAGGTCGAGCAGATGATGCGGGACTTCCGAGCGTTCCGCCGGCGTGGGCTTGGCGGTGCCGATGTCCATCCCCCGGTACACCTGCATGCTGTCGATCGACACCAGTTCGACGTTGCCGAGCTGTCGAGCGACTGCCATGGCGACGGCCGATTTCCCCGACGCCGTCGACCCGACGATCGCCACCCGATCGGGCTCGTGAGCGCTCAGAGCTGCTCGCCCTCGGCGATGCGCTGATGGTGGTGGATCACCTCGGCGACGATGAACCGCAGGAACTTCTCCGTGAACACCGGATCGAGCCCCGACTGCTCGGCCAGCGCCCGCAGTCGCTCGATCTGGACGCGCTCGCGTGCCTCGTCGGCGGCGGGCAACTCGACCGTCGCCTTGTAGCGGCCGACCGCCTTGGTGATCTTGAACCGTTCGGCGAGGAGGTGCACCAGGGCTGCGTCGATGTTGTCGATGCTGGCGCGGTACTCCGCCAGCTGGGGGTCGACGCTCGCCTCGCTCATCACGCCGACGCTAGCGCTCCCCCCAGCCCGAAAAATGCCTGGTCTGTCGCGCTGAGCGCGACAATCGAGGCAGATTTCGAGGTGTTGGCGACGAAGAGGACGGAGTTACAGGGCGGCGACGGGGATGCGCAGCTTGTGCGTCGGCTCGGAGACGAACTCGACGAACTGGCCCTCGAGGAAGTGTGGTGCTCCACGGGTGATCTCGACGGTGGCGTAGCTGCCCGTGCGCAGCGGGCGCGGCGGCACGAAGTGGACCAGCTTGTTCTGGCGGGTGCGGCCGCTCGTGACCTTGGGATCGCGCTTGCTCGGGCCCTCGACCAGCACCTCTTCGATGCGCCCGACCCGTGCCTCGTGGCGACGAAGCGCCGACCGCTCGACGACGAGGCGCAGGCGCTGGAACCGTTCCGAGGCGACGGCCGGGTCGACGAAGTCCGCCGCCATTGCTGCGGCTTCGGTGCCCTCACGCGGCGAGAAGATGAACGTGTACGCGTAGTCGTATTCGGCTTGCGCAGCGACGGCGAGCGTCTGCTCGAAGTCGGCCTCGGTCTCGCCCGGGAATCCCACGATGATGTCGGTCGACACCGCCAGGTCGGCGACCGTGCGGCGGGCCTCGGCCAGACGGTCGAGGTAACGCTCGGCGGTGTAGCCGCGATGCATCAGGGCGAGCACCCGGTCGCTCCCCGACTGCAGCGGAGAGTGGAGGTGCTCGCAGACCGCCGGCGTCTGCGCCATGGCGGCGAAGGTCTCGGGGCGCATGTCCTTGGGGTGCGGGCTGGTGTAGCGGACCCGGCGGATGCCGTCGATCGCACCCACGTCGCGCAGCAGGTCGGCGAACAGCGGGCGCAGCCGCGCAGTGTCGTCACCGGCGTGCCGGGCAGCCACCTGCAGGTCGCGGCCGTAGCTGTTGACGTTCTGGCCGAGCAGCGTCACCTCGGTGACGCCGGCGTCGCTCAGCTCCGCGACCTCGGCGAGGATCGCGTCGTACGGACGACTGATCTCGGTGCCTCGGACAGCGGGCACGATGCAGAACGCGCAATTGTTGTCGCAGCCGATCTGGATCGTCACCCAGGCGTTGTAGGACGTCTCGCGCCGTGCCGGCAGCGCCGAGGGGAACAGCGCCTGATCCTCGATCACCGCTTCGGTGAGGATCTCGGTGATCGGGCGATCCGACGTGCGCGCCTCGGCCAGCAGTTCTGCGGCGCGGTGCACGTTGTGGGTGCCCATCACCACGTCGACGTGACCGGCACGCTGCGCGACGAGCTCCTGGTCCTTCTGGGCGAGGCAGCCGGACACGACGATCTGGCGGCCCTCTCGTTCGCCCTTCCAGGTCTTCAGGTGTCCGAGGTTGCCGTAGAGCTTGTTGTCCGCGTTCTCGCGGATACAGCACGTGTTGAGCACGACGACGTCGGCGTCGGCCTCGCTCTCGGCGCGCACCAACCCGTCGGCTTCGAGCAAGCCGGAGATGCGCTCGGAGTCGTGCTCGTTCATCTGGCACCCGTAGGTGCGCACGACGTAGCTGCGGGACATGGGTCCCGAGGCTACTGGCACCATGAGAGCACGCTCGCCGGTTTCGGGTGGCTATCGTGCCGCTCGTGCTTGCCATCCTCGTCCCCGAGAACTACGACCTGTACCGCATCATCTATTTCGTGCACCTCTTGTCCGCGATCGCCGCATTCGGTCCGCTGTTCCTCTACCCGAGGCTGCAGCGCGCCGGCGCGACCGCCGAGGTCGCCCGGCTGCACATGCGCCTCGTGTTCCCCGCCCTGGTGCTGCTGTGGGTGGCCGGCATGGGCATGGCGGGCGTGGGCAAGATCAGCCTCGTCGGCACGCCGTTCGTGACCGCCACCATCGTGCTGTGGCTCATCGCACTGGCGGTCAGCTGGTTCATGATCCGCCCCGCACTGTCGGACCCGGGCGACGACGCCCGCAAGATCATGTCCGCTGGCATCGGGATCACCCACCTGATCCTGATCGTGTCGCTCTACCTGATGATCTTCAAGCCGGGCGGCTACGAATTCAACTGAGCCCTCGGTTCACGTGAGCGCAGATCGGTGAACTGAACGTTCGCGCTCACACAAGTCGCCGACTCGATTTCTGTGTGAGCGCAGATCGGTGAACTGGACGTTCGCGCTCACACAAATCGCGAACCGGATCAGCCGGCACCCATGACGAGGCGGCCGTCGTCGTCGATACGGGCGTACGGATTGTGGGCGAGTTCCCACAGGTGGCCGTCGGGGTCGGCCACGTAGGACGAGTAGCCGCCCCAGAACGCCGTGTGCGGCTCGACCTTCGCCGTGGCGCCGGCCTCGAGCCAGGCAGCGAAGACCTCGTCGACCTCGGCCGGCGAGGCCAGGTTCATCGCCAGCGCAACACCGCGAAATCCCGAACCCTCGGCTGGAATCTTGGCGTCGTCGGCGAGGGCCGACCACTCGTACAGCCCCAACACCGAGCCCTGCATCTCGAAGAACGAGATCGACGGCGCCGTGGAGGTGTTCGTCCAGCCGAGCGACTCGTAGAACGCCGTCGACCTGGCCAGGTCGGCAACGCCGAGCGTGATGATCGAAATACGGTTGGGAACGGTCATGCTGGCCTCCTCGGCTCGAGACCCATCATGACCGAACCCTCCGTCGTGGAGTCAGCCGGGCGCTGCGGATCAGCCGAGGTCGATCGGGGCGTCGTCGGCGTCGGTGAACTCCTGGGCCAGGTCGGCGACCGCCGGGTCGTCGTCGGACTTCTTCAGCCCGGCAGCGGTGAGCACCTTGTCGCTGATCTCCATCATCACTTCGGGGTTCTGCTTGAGGTACTCCTTGGCCTTCTCTCGACCCTGGCCGAGCTGCTCGCCCTCGTAGGTGAACCAGGCGCCGGACTTCTTGACGATGCCCAGGTCGACCGACATGTCGATCAGCGATCCCTCACGGCTGATGCCCTGGCCGTACATGATGTCGAACTCGGCCTGGCGGAACGGCGGCGACACCTTGTTCTTCACGACCTTGACCCTGGTGCGGTTGCCGACCACTTCGGCGCCGTCCTTCAACGACTCGATGCGGCGGATGTCGAGACGGACCGACGAATAGAACTTCAGGGCCCGCCCACCCGGCGTGGTCTCGGGAGAACCGAACATCACACCGATCTTCTCGCGGAGTTGGTTGATGAAGATGGCGATCGTTCCGGTCTTGTGCAGGTTGCCCGTGAGCTTGCGCAGCGCCTGGCTCATCAGCCGGGCCTGGAGGCCGACGTGGGTGTCACCCATCTCTCCCTCGATCTCGGCGCGTGGCGTGAGAGCGGCAACCGAGTCGATCACCAACACGTCGATCGCACCGGAACGGGTGAGCATGTCGGCGATCTCGAGCGCCTGCTCACCGGTGTCGGGCTGGGAGATCAGCAACTGGTCGACGTCGACGCCGATCGCTCGGGCATAGATCGGATCCATCGCATGCTCGGCGTCGATGTAGGCACACACGCCACCGTTGCGCTGGGCCTCGGCCACCACGTGCATCGCGAGGGTGGACTTGCCCGACGACTCCGGCCCGTAGATCTCGACGACGCGCCCGCGGGGCAGGCCGCCCACACCGAGCGCGAGATCGAGCGACAGGGCCCCGGTCGACACGACCTCGATGTCGAGATTGGTGCGCTCGCCCATCTTCATGATGGCGCCCTTGCCGAACTGCTTGTCGATCTGGGCCAACGCCATCTCGAGTGCCTTGTCGCGGTCGTTGCTCATGTCGTGTCTCGCTTTCGTCGTGCGGCGGGCGAACCCGGTGCGGTTGGTGATGTGCACCGTAGAGAGGGGGTGTCACAGAGTTGATCGAGGGGTCGTCGACCCGTGGGTGACCGGGTGTTTCGGGTCGCTCGGGGCAACCGAATGACATCAGTGTAGGCAACGAACAGTCGTTCGGTCAAGCACCACCCGGACGAACGCCCGAGGACACCTTTGCGCGACGGTTCCCGTGGAGCGCCCCACCAGGAACTCGACGCAAACGAAGTGCGGTCAGCTGCTGTGATCGGGCGAGGGATCGCCCGATGCGGACTCGGTGTCGAGTGCGGCGTCCGGCGTGGTGTCGCCGACGATCTCGAAGTCGCTCGGCTCCGGCGGACGCAGCAAGATGTCGATCGCCTGCCACAGACAGTACGCAGGTCCATACGTGAAGAACGGCAGGACGATCGCCAGCACGGCGAGCACGATGAACATCGGCACGACCTCGACGTCGGGCCAGGTCACCGCCACCATCGCACCGAGGATCAGCATCAGGGGGCCGAACGTGATGATCGCCGTCACGGCGGCGGCGCCGAGCTCGTAACCCACGTCGTCACGTCGCCACTTGAGCCCGCACGACTGGCAGTGCTCGGCCTTCTTGAACCATCCGACGAAGAATGCTCCCCGGCCACCGCACCATGCGCAGTGCCGGAAGGCCCCTCGAACGAGCATGCGGGGAACTCCGGGTCGCTTCACGATTCAAGGTTATGCGCAGGATTTGTCAGACTCTCAAAATGCGTAGATCGCTCGGGGGGCTGTTGTTGATCGTGGCCGCCGTCCTCGTCGCACTCTCGGTGGGCATGTGGTGGCTGCAGCGCGTGGCATTCTCGCCGTCGAACGACTCCGGCGTCGCCCATTCGATCCTGGGCGACGAGGAGATCCGCGGGCAGGTCGCCACGATCGTGGCGGGCGCCGACGCAGCGCTGCTCAGCCAGTCCCCCGCCGAGCTGCGTGAGTTCATCGAGGAGATCGCCCGCATCCCCGAAGGAGCCGCATTGATGAGCGACTTCGTCGGAGACGCACATGGTGCACTGATCGGATCGTTCGACGGACGGGTGACCATCGCCGCCCAGCAGCAGGTGAACATCGTGCGCAACGAACTGGTCGGCGAAGCGGAGGCGATCACCCTGCCGGTACAGCGAGTCGGATCGATGGCGTTCCTCGACGAGTGGCTCCCATGGGTCACCCTCGGCGCACTCGTGGCGGGTGGGCTCTTCGCGATTGCCGGGGTGGTGCTGCGCCCCGAACGAGGCGAGGGGACCTATGCGCTCGGCGTGTTCTTCGCGGCGACCGCTGCATCGCTGCTCGTCTTGGGCTACCTCGTGCCGCTCGCGCTGCTCCCCGCCTTCGCCGACGACCCGTGGATGGGCGTGTTCGCGCGGCTCGCCAACCACCATCGGAACCTCACGCTGCTGCTCGCCGTTGCATCGTTCGTGGTGGCGGCGCTGATCGTGTTCAGCACGAGCAGCCGGCGCGAACGCCGGCAGCACTCGACCCCGCTCAACGTCGGGCGCTACCGCGACGAGCGGAATTGGAGCCGCTGACCGAACCGGCGACCCACACCGATGAGCGAACCGACCAGATACCGGCGCTTCGCTCATCGCACACGACAACCGACTCGCACCGATGAGCGAACCGACCAGATACCGGCGCTTCGCTCATCGCAGGGAGCCGACCGAACTCAGGAGGCGGTGAGTTCGGCGAGTTGGCGTTGGTAGCCGGCGAGATCGAAGTAGTCCCGCCACAGCGTGATCAACCCGTCGTCGTCGACCTCGAACACGCCGGCGACCGGCAACTCGAGCCAGCCCTCGCCGATGCGGAACCGATCGATGCGCTCGTTGAACACGACGTTGCCGTCACCGTGTTGACGCACGATCACCCAGTCGACCTCGCTGGCGGCGCCGAGAAACGCCTCCAAGGTGGCCGCCATGGCGTCTCGACCGACGATCGGCTGCATCGGCACGTTCTCGTAGGAGATCGACGGCGACGCGAGCGCAGCTGCAGCGGCGACGTCCTTGCGCTCGATGGCTTCGATGAAGGCGGTGACGATCCCCGACGGCGACATGCGAGAGAGCGTAGTGACTGCGCGACCGCCGGATCGTTTGGCGGCCGTCGTGCGCATCCCTACGATCGATCATGACGGTGCCGACACGGAGAGGACGTGCGATGTTCCAGTGGAGTGACGAACACCAGATGATCCGCGAGGCGGTCAAGCGGTTCGTCGACGAGGAGATCCGTCCCCACGTCGACGAGCTCGAACACGGCGACCTGGCGCCCTACGACATTCTCCGCAAGCTGTTCGCCACGTTCGGCATGGACGCCATGGCCCGAGAGAACTTCAAGAAGCGCATGGAGCGAGAGCGGGCGGTCGCAGCCGGCGATGCGGTGGCGCAGAGCAAGGCGGCCGGTGGCGACGGCGGCGGGATGTCGCTGATCCCGATCATCGAACTGTGCCGGGTGTGCCCGGGCATGGTGACCGCGATGGGTGTCTCGATGGGCTTGACCTCGGCGGCGATCATGTCGAAGGGCACGATCGCCCAGAAGGAGCGGTGGGCGCTCGACCTGCTCACGATGGACAAGGTCGGCGCCTGGGCGATCACCGAGCCCGGCAGCGGATCCGATGCGTTCGGTTCGATGCGTTCGACCGCCCGGCGCGACGGCGACGAGTACGTCCTCAACGGGTCGAAGACGTTCATCACCAACGGCCCCTACGCGGACACGACGGTGTTCATCTGCAAGCTCGACGACGGCGAGACGCCGCCCGAGCAGCGCAAGGTGTTGTCGTTCGTGCTCGACCGCGGCATGCCCGGCTTCGAGCAGTCGAAGCCGCTGCGCAAGATGGGCATGCACTCCTCGCCCACCGGCGAGCTGTTCCTCGACGACGTGCGCGTCGGGCGCGACCGGCTGATCGGCGAGACCGAGGACCTGCCGGCCGGCGGCCGCGAGGGCGCCAAGGCGACGTTCCAGCAGGAGCGCTCCGGCGTGGCGGCAATGGCGCTCGGGATCATCGAGGAGTGCCTCCAGCTCAGCGTGCAGTACGCGAAGGACCGGGTGCAGTTCGGCAAGCCGATCGGCGAGTTCCAGCTGATCCAGGACAAGCTCGCCCGGATGGAGGTCGCACGTCTCAACGTGCAGAACCTCGTGTTCCGCACCATGGAGATGAGTGCTGCGGGCGTGTCGATGACCCTGGCCGAGGCGTCGGCGATGAAGCTCTACTCGGCGCGTGCGGCCACCGAGGTCGCCCTCGAGGCGGTGCAACTGTTCGGCGGCAACGGCTACATGAGCGAGTTCCGTGTGGAGCAGCTCGCCCGCGACGCCAAGGTCCTGCAGATCTACGCCGGCACCGACGAGATCCAGATCACTGCGATCGCCAAGGACCTGCTGCGGTCCTGAACGTCACACCTGGGGTCTGACCCCTGGCGTAACGCTGGTGTCCTCACCGTGGTGCTTCCCCTGGGATTCGAACCCAGAACCAATGGATTAAGAGTCCACTGCTCTGCCATTGAGCTAGAGAAGCAAGCGGCCTGGAGGGTACCGAGCGATCGCTCGCTCGACACCCTCTCAGTACCTGCGTATGGGGTGGCCAAGGGGACTTGAACCCCCAACCGCCAGGATCACAACCTGGTGCTCTACCTGTTGAGCTATGACCACCATGTGGGCGAACAGTCTGCCAGGTCGGACCACGAACGCCACCAACGGTTGCCCACCATCGGTCCCGTGGTGTCGACGAGCTCGTCGCGGGCGTCAGGAGGGCTGCGGAACGAGGGCCACCTTGCCGGCGACCTTGCGGTCGGCGAGGTCGCGGAGCGCACGAGCCGCCTCGTGCAGCGGATAGCCGACGGGCTCGACCGGATCGAGGTCACCGGCGGCGATCCGCGCGACGACCTCGGCGAGCAGGGTTCGATTGGCGTCGCCATTGCGACCGACCCACGCTCCCCAGTCGACGCCGGTGATCCGACGGTTGCGCAACAGCACCTGATTGGCCGGCAGCTTCGGGATCCCGGCAACGAAGCCGATCACGAGGTACTGGCCGTCCTCGCCCAGTGCCCGCAGCGCCACCTCGCCGACCTCGCCGCCGACCGGGTCGTACACCAGGTCGACACCGCCGCGGTCGGCACGATCGTCGAACGATGCGGCGAACGCCTTGGCGGCATCCTTGATCCCGGCGGCGTCGAGTTCCGTGTTGTCGATCGTGGCCATCGCCCCACGGGATTCGGCGAGTGCGCGCTTGTCGGGCGTCGATGCCGCGGCGATCACCCGCAACCCCAGCGCCGAGCCGATGTCGACGGCGGCGAGCCCCACCCCACTGCCCGCCCCGAGCACCAGCATCGTGTCGCCCTCGGAGGCGCCGGCACGGACGCGCAGCGCGTACCACCCGGTGAGGTAGCTCTGCATGAACGTGGCGGCCTGGCCGTCGCTCAACGAATCCGGGATCGCAACCAGCTGCCTCGGCGAGACGACCACCTCGCTGGCGAACCCACCCAGCCCGAGGTTCGCGAACACCCGGTCCCCGACGGCGAGCTGGATGCCGGCGATGTCGTCGGCCAACTCGACGACGCGACCGACGACTTCACCACCCGGTACGAACGGCAGCGGGGGCCTGATCTGGTACCGGCCCTCGACGAACAATCCGTCGACGAAGTTGACGCCGGACGCCGACACCGCAAGGCGCACCTGACCGGGCCCCAACGCGACGGAGTCCCGTTCGACGACCCGCAGGTCCTCGATCGGGCCGAACGCCGCGCATTCGATCGCCGTGACCATCGCGTCAGCCCCGCATCCGTTCGCGCCACGCCTCGGGCTTGAGCCCCAGTTCCACCATGCGTTCGCGGGCCCAGATCGGCGGCTCGAACTCGCCACCCGCCTGAAGCTGACGCACCTGTTCGCCGTCCTCGGCCCACACGTGACACGTGTTGAGATTGAACCTCCACGCCATCTCGCGCTGCTCGGGTGAGGGCTCCTGCGCCATCGCCCCGCCGCTGCGCTTGGCCTGCGACGCCCGCATCGACCACATGCACTGGATCGCCACGGGCGCCATCGCCTGGAGCAGCGCCGTCGTGTGGGTGCACCCGCGAGGACCACCGAACAGCTCTCGCACCTTGTGGGTGAAGCCGCGGGCGATCGACAGCCCGACCAGCTTGTCGTAGTGCGACTCGATGTTCGGGCACGATTCGCTGGGATGGGTCTCGATGCCGACATCGGCGGCGACGATCTCGAGCGACGGGAACGCGATCTCGAGATCGATCTGCATGTGGTGGATCGTCATCGGGTTCGGGTCGCTCTCGATGTAGAGCCCGGGCGGTTTCTGGTCGCGAACCGCGCCTCGGATCAACAGCAGGTCGTCACGCTTGCGGAACGCTCGAACGCGGTACTCGCGGTCGTGGAGCACCTCCAGCGGCTCGCCGTCGTCGCCGACCGGTGCCGTCGGCAGGATCGATGAGGTGTCGAACAGATCATCGGTGACGGTCGAATCGGCCATCGGTGCAAGGTAACCCAGCCCGATCGACGACCTCGGATCGGCCAGACTGCGTGCAGATGAACCTCCTCACCGTCCCCCTGCTGACCGGTCGACACGTGTCGCTGGAGCCGTTGACAGCCGACCACGTCGACGAGATCGCCACCGCCGGGTCCGGCGATCGCACGACGTTCGGGTACACCCAGGTGCCGGACGGTCGCGGCGATGCCGCCGACTACGTGACTTGGTTGCTGGACGACGCCGCCAACGGGCGCGCCGCACCGTTCGTGCAGCGCCGCGCGTCGGACGCTGCAGTGGTCGGCTGCACCCGATTCCTCAACCCGCTGTGGCCACTCGGGCGCGACGAGCCCGACGAGGTCGAGGTCGGCGGTACGTGGCTGTCGGCCTCGGCACAGCGCACCGGCATCAACACCGAAGCCAAGCTGCTCCTGTTCACCCATGCGTTCGACGTCTGGAACGTGCAGCGCGTCGCGATCTGCACCGACGCCCGCAACGACCAGAGTCGCCGCGCGATCGAACGCATCGGCGCCCGCTTCGAAGGCGTGCTGCGACGGCACCGTCGATCCACCCGTGCCGGCGACGGCGACCGGCTGCGCGACACGGCGACGTATGCGATCACGATCGACGACTGGCCGGACGTGCGGGCGTCCCTCGCCGGTCTCGTCGGCGCCGACGGCTGACGCGGCCTGACCGAGCCGGGAACTACACACGGCGGGCCGGCGGGCCCTAGGGTTCGGCCCCGGTGCCGCTCTCACACAGTTCCGTCCGATTCGGTCACGCCGTGATCATCGGGTTGGCCGCTGGGCTGCTCGGCGGGCTGTTCGGCGTGGGCGGCGGGCTGATCATCGTTCCCGGTCTCGTCAGTTTCGCCGGGATGGACCGACGCCTCGCACACGGCACGTCGCTCGCAGCGACATTGCCGATCGCCGCCGCCAGCCTGATCACCTACGTGTCTCACGGCAACGTCGACTGGGCGGTGGCGTTCTTCCTGGCGATCGGCGCCATCGGCGGGGCGATCGTCGGCACCACGCTGCTGCACATCATCCCGAAGAACGTGCTGGTCGTCATCTTCGTGATCACCGTGCTCGCCACGGCGACCCGCCTCGTCGTCAGCACCGAGTCGACCGGCCGTGTCGATCTCACCATCGCGACGGTGATCCTGCTGCTCGTGGTCGGGCTCTTGACGGGCACGCTCGCCGGTCTGCTCGGCATCGGCGGCGGCGTGATCATGGTGCCGGCGATGGTCGTGCTGCTCGGCATGGTGCCGGTGGTGGCGAAGGGCACGTCGGTCGCCGTGATCGTGCCGACGTCGATCATGGGCACGATCCGCAATCGGAAGAAGGCCAACGCCGACATCCGGGTGGCCGCGGTCGTCGGCGTGTTCGGCGCCGCCAGCGCAGTCGTCGGCGGCACGATCTCGGACCGGATGAGCGATCACTTCTCCAACATCATGTTCGCCGCCCTGCTCGTCTTCGTGGCGATCACCCAACTGCTGTCGTTGCGTTCCTCGCCGGCTGCCACGCAGCCGGAACGCACCGTCCCGCCGAGCGAGTGACGTGCTGGCACTGGTCGTCGTCGCCCATCCCTCGACCGACAGCTATTGCCATGCGCTCGCCGCGCGCGCCGAGACGGGACTGCTCGCCGCCGGCCACGAGGTCATCGTGCTCGACCTCTACGCCTCGGGCGTGCAGGCGGCGATGACAGCGCAGGAGCGCGAGGCATACCACGGCGCCTCCCCGATCGTCGATCCACAGATCGCCGAGCACGCAGCGCTCGTGCAGCGCGCGGAGGCGCTGGTCTTCGTGTATCCCACCTGGTGGAGCGGACTCCCCGCGATCCTGAAGGGCTGGCTCGAGCGGGTGATGGTGCCGGGGGTCGGCTTCGTGCTCGACGAACGCACCAACAAGGTGCGTCCGGGCCTCGGCCAGATGCGGCGCCTGGTGGGCATCTCGACCTACGGTTCGCCGCGACCCTACGTGTGGCTGGTCAACGACAACGGGCGGCGCATCATCACCCGGGCACTGCGGATGAGTTGCGGGCTCCGCGTGCGCACGAGCTGGCTGGGCTTGTACGCGATCGACACGTCGACACCTGCGCAGCGCCAGGCGTTCCTCGCCCGCGTCGAGCAGCAGATGGCGGACCTTCGATGACCCGCGCACTGGTCGTGTACTGCCATCCCTCCGACGGCTCGTTCGTCGCTGCCGTTCGCGACCGGGTCACCGCTGCGATGACGACGGCCGGAGCCGACGTGCGGCTGACCGATCTCTACGCCGACGGCTTCGACCCGTTGTTCAGCGCCGCCGAACGCGAGCACCATCTCGTGCCGGGACCCGACCCGTCGCTCGCCTCGCACGCCGACGACCTGCGGTGGTGTGACACGTTGGTGCTGGTCTACCCGACGTGGTGGTCGGGGCAGCCCGCCATGCTCAAGGGCTGGATCGACCGGGTCTGGGTGAACGGCATCGCGTGGACGTTGCCCACCGGGGCCGACCGCCTGAAGCCGGAGCTGCGAAACGTACGACGTCTCGTGGCGGTCACCACCCACGGCTCGTCGAAGTGGATCAACATGATCGAGGGCGAGAGCGGCAAGCGAACGCTGACCCGGAGTCTGCGTTCGATGTGCCATCCGCTGGCTCGGACGACGTGGCTGGCGATGTACGGCGTCGACAACGCCTCCGACGCCGACCGGCGCGCGTTCCTCGATCGCGTGGAGCGCCGCATCACGCGACTCACCTGACTGCGTCCGCTACGAGCCGCCGGGAGATCACGCGCGATCCGACTCAGCCGGTCGCGGCCAGGCCGGCGACCGCCACGGCGACCTCGGCGGCGACCTCGGCGTTGTGCTCGGCGAGGGCGAGATTGGCCGGCACGCTGCGGCCCTCGGTGGCGGCCCCGATGCGGCCGAGGACGAACGGCGTGACCGCAGCGCCCGTGATGCCCGCCCGTTCGCATTCCGCCAGCGCCTCACGCAGCACACCGTCGAGTTCGCCGGCGTCGAGTTCGTCCGACTCCGGGATCGGCACCGTCAGCAGGATCCCCGACTCCGCCCGGCTGCGGGCGCCGAAGATGCGTGCCACCTCGTCGGCCGATTCGACGCGGTGCGGCACCGGCAATCCCGACGATCGCGTGTAGAAGGCCGGGAACCAGTCGTGGCGCCACCCGAGCACGGGGGCGCCGGCGGTCTCGAGGAACTCCAGCGTCCGTGGGAGGTCGAGGAACGCCTTGGCGCCCGCCGACACCGTGATCACCGGATGGGAGGCGATCGCATCGAGGTCGGCCGAGATGTCGCCGGTCAGCTCGGCGCCGCGATGCACACCGCCGATCCCTCCGGTGGCGAACACGCTCACGCCGGCCGCTGCTGCGATCGCCACCGACGCCGACACCGTGGTGGCTCCGACGTCCCAGCGCTGGCCGACCGCCACCGCGACATCCCGCTCGGCGGCCTTGCGTGCGGGGCCGAGGACGCGCTCGTGCTCGGCGTCGGTCAATCCGATCCTGACCACACCGTCGAGCACCGCCGTGACCGCCGGCACCGCTCCCCCGGTGCGCACTGCCGCGGTGCAACGCTCCAGCGCCTCACGGTTGTGTGGCGAGGGAAGCCCGAGGTGGGAGAAGATCGTCGATTCGAGCGCCACGATCGGCCGGCCCTCGTCGAGGGCGGCTCGGACGTCGTCGGAGCAGACCGGTGTCAACACCACGCCAGGCTACGTCGCCACACCCCCCAGCGATGAGCGAACCGACCACATACCGGCGCTTCGCTCATCACACGGCCGACCGGGACCCCGACGATGAGCGAACCGACCACATACCGGCGCTTCGCTCATCGCAGGCTGAGGCGGGCGAGCGGACGACAGCCGGTTTCAGAACGTGCCGACGAAGGCGCCCTCGGGGTTGCCGTTGCTGATCACGCCGGGGTACTGCTCGATCGTGATCGCCAGCGCATCGACCGACCCTTCGACGGTGAACGTCTCGATCTCGGGGTTCGGGCCGAAGATGCCCAGCGAGATCACGTCGCCACCCTCGACGACGCCCCACAGCTGATATGTCTGGCCGTCGGGCAGCGTCGGCAGGTCGCGGGCGAGGACATAGCCATGGCCGTCCTGATCGATGACCGCCTCGGCGACTGCGTCGGAGCCGTCGGCCACCAGCGTGGTGGTGAGCGAATCACGGTCGGAGCGGGCGAGTTCGACGGCGTTGGCCAACGGCTCGTCGGGGGCGCTGGCGTTGTCGGACAACCCGATCGCCACGAAGACGATCACCGCCGCTGCGGCTGCGGACATCAACCACGGCGCGACCGTGGAGATGCGACGCCGGCGAGGATGCTCGTCGAGCGACAGCACCTTCGCCAGCTCGGGACCCGGAGGCGGTGCCTGCTCGCCGATCTCGCCGGCGATGCGCCCCCACAGGCCATCGGGGGCATCCATCCCCGTGAACGCCAGCATGGTGGCCACCTCGCGATGGGCCTGCACCTCGGCCGCCGCCCGCGGGTTGACCTCGAGGTAGTCCTCGACCCGGCGACGCTCGTCGTCGTCGACGGCATCGAGCGCATACGCGCCGAGCAGCTCGTCGAGTTCGTACGTGTCTCCCGGGCGACCGGTCATGTCGTCCATCGCTCCACCCATCTCATTCACCACCCACGGTCACACCGGCCTGCGTCAGTTCGCCCCGGAGGCGCTTGAGGCCGGAGCGGATCCGACTCTTCACCGTGCCCTCGGGTTCGCCCAACCGGTCAGCGACTTCCTTGTACGTCAGCCCTCCAAAATATGCGAGCTCGATCGCCTCACGCTCGCCCTGCTGCAGCGTTTCCATCGCCTCGCGGACGTGGCCGGCGAGCGCCAGATCCCACACCTCATGGGCGACGTCGTAGCCCCCGACGGCCTGCTCGCGCGCCTCTTTCTCCTCGCGAGCGCGTCGGGACACGTCGGAGCGGATCATGTCGACCGCACGGCCGTGGGTGTGTGCGAGCAGGAAGCTGCGCAGCGTGCCCCGCTCGGGGTCGTACCGGTTCGGTTCGTTCCAGAGCCGGACGAAGACCTCCTGCACGACTTCTTCGGCCCGGGAGTGATCGTTGAGGAGCCGCTTGGCCAAACCGAACGTGGCGCCGGCGTGGCGACGGTACGCCTCGGCGAGCGCGGCCTGCTGATACCGGCCGATCGACACGACCAGCGCCGCGTCGGAAGCATCGGTGTACTCGCGTCTCACATCGTCTGTACGTTGCACGGCGCCCTCCCGGATGACGTCGAGAACAGATTAATTCACCGGCCCCGAACAAACCTCGTGACGGCCTCGACGTGATGGGTGTTCGGGAACAGGTCGAAGACCTCCACCCGCTCGGGCACGTAGCCGGCGTCCGCGAGCAACGACACGTCACGGGCGAGCGACACCGGGTCGCAGCTGACCAGCACCAGCACCGCAGCACGCGCGGCCGCGAGCGAGGCGACACCCGGCTTCGCGAGGCCGGGCCGGGCCGGGTCGGCGACGATGACGTCGACCGGCGGTGTCGGGCCGTCTCCGCTCGGCGGCGTCCACCCCGACACGTCGGCACGGACGACAACGGCCGCACGCCCTGCGAGGTTGTGCTCGGCGTCGAGACAGCCGGATCTCGACGACTCGATCACCGTGACCTGTTGGGCCGACTCCATGGCGGTGACGGCGAACAGACCGACACCGCCGTATGCGTCGACGGCGTGGCGAGCGTCGGTCAACTCGGGCGCCGCCGTCTTCACCGCAGCGACGAGCAGCTCCGCGGCCTGCACGCCCGACTGGAAGAACGACCCCGCCGACACCCGCAGATCGTGGCCGGCGACCCGCTCGGTGAGCCACGCCCGCTCGCCGATGTGGACGCTCGAGGGCACGCCGCGGATGCTCTTGCGGTACTTCTTGTCCCAGATCGCCGTCACGGCACCGGTCGCCACCGACGTGCGCAGCGTCAGCTCGGCTCCCTCGTCGGCCTCGATCGCGGGCAGGAGTCGAGACAGCTTCGACTCGGCAATCGGGCAACTGGTCACCTCCACCACGTCGTTCGAGTCCGCAGCCCGGTACCCGACCGCCCCGGTGGGCCCGCCGACGATGCGGATCGTGGTGCGATAACCGAACGGCGACACTGCGCCGCCGCTCCGGACGAGGCCGTCGACGACCGCCGCATCGAGTCTCGCTGTGCGTCGCAGCGACTCACGCACGATCTCGACCTTGGCGTCGAGTTGCGCCTCGGGCCGCAGATGCATCCAGTCGCAGCCGCCACAGCCATTGCGGCGGTGGGCGCACGACGGTGAATCACGCAACGGTGACCGTTCGACCACCTCGACGAGACGGCCCCGTGCGAAGTCCTTCTTCGCCTGCTCGATCTCGACCTCGATCAACTCGCCCGGCAATGCGCCTTCGACGAACACCACTCGTCCGTCGTCGTCGCGGGCCATCGCGTCGCCGCCCGCGACGAGTCGATCAGGTGTCAGTTGCATGCCGCCAGCGTAGGGGGCGACTGTTTGATCGATTCGTGGCTGCGCGACACTGGGTGGATGAGCGCCGACACCGAGTGGTACTGGGATCTGCACCGCAACATGGCGGTTCCGGCGTCGGAGCGTGGCGCCGGCGACCACGTCCTCGGTCCGTACGCGTCACGTCACGAAGCGGAGAACTGGAAGGCGAAGGTCGACGAGCGCAACGAGGGCTGGGAAGGCGACGACGAGGCGTGGGAACACGCCGGCGAGTCCGACGAGCACTAGGTTGCGGCTTCGATGAGTCGTCCCATCCAGATCGCCCCGTCCGTCCTGCCGGCCGATTTCTCCAAGCTCGGCGACGAGGTTGCCGCGCTCGAGGCCGCCGGCGTCGACCTGATCCAGTGGGACGTGATGGACGGCCAGTTCGTGCCGAACCTCACGTTCGGGCCCGACGTGATCGCCGCTGCCCGGTCGCATGCGTCAGTGCCGTTCGAGGCGCACCTGATGGTGTACACGCCCGACGTGATGGCCGAGCAGTACATCGATGCAGGATGCTCGCGGTTGATCGTGCACGCCGAGGCGTGCACCCACCTGCACCGCACGCTCGGCAACATCAACGACCTCGGCGCCAAGGCCGCGGTCGCGCTGAACCCGGCCACGCCCGCCTCCGCCGTCGCTCACGTGCTCGATCTCGTCGATCTCGTGCTCGTCATGACCGTGAATCCCGGGTTCGGTGGCCAGGCCTACATCGCCACGATGGAGCCGAAGATCCGCGAGATCTGCGCGATGATCGACGACGCCGGGCTGTCCGACACCGTCGATCTCGAGGTCGACGGCGGGATCGGTCCCTCCACGATCGCCGGTGCAGCGGGCGCCGGCGCCAACGTGCTGATCGCCGGCAGCGCCCTCTACAAGGACCCCGACGGCCTCGAGCACGCCGTCACCGACCTGCGAGCGCGAGCCGAGTCGGCCCGCTCCGCCTGACCGGACCCGACCCCCGAAGGACCGGCTCAGCCCTTCCGACCTGGACCCGACCCCGAAGGACCGGCTCAGTTCACGGGGCGGTACATGGCCCACATGTGGGGACCGGTGGGGACGTCCCACTCGGACCGCACGTCGAAGCCGTGGTGGCGGTAGTAGGCCACGTTCTCGACCGTCTCCGTCTCGAGATAGCACGCCAGGCCATCGGCGTCGGCTCGTTCGAACATGACGTCCATCAGGGCGGCGCCGATCCCACGGCGCTGCCAGTCGGGATGCGTCGCCAACAGCTGCAGGTACCAATGCGGCTCCGGTGGCGTGTGCTGCTCCATCAGCGGTCCGAGGATCGCGAACCGCTCCAAGCGGTCCGGCGGCGGCTCCGGTGCGGGCGGGTCGACGGTGAAGTCGATCTCGGGACGGCCCGGCGGGATCCACACGGCTGCGCCGACGCCGTCGTCGGTGCACCACACTTCTCCCAGGCCGATCCAACCGCTCATCGCCGGGCGCAGCACCTCACCACCGGGAGCGAGGAACACCTCGTCTTCGGGATACAACCAGCGCATCACCGGATCGTCGGCGAACGCCCTCATCGCAGTGACGCAGAGCGCAGATCGGTCGTCGTCGAGGGCCCGGCGGACACGCATGCGCCGATGGTAGACCGCCGACTGTGACACCCCTTCTCTACGATCGTTGACGTGCCGATCTCTGCGACACTCGTCGCCCCCCGAGGTGCGCTGGATGCGCTCGCCGCTGCAATCTCCGACGCGAAGGGCGCCGACCCACTCGCACCGGTGACCGTCTCCGTGCCCACCAACACCTGTGGCGTGATGACCCGGCGCGCACTGGGACACCGCGGTGGCATCGTCGGCGTCGACATGGTCACGTTGAACCGCCTCGCCGAGCTGATCGCCGGTCCGCTCCTGGCCGCCGACGGCAGGTCACCGATGTCGACGCCGGTGATCGACCTCACGATCTCAGCCCTGCTCGCCGACGACCCCGGCCCGTTCGGCGCCGTCGCCACCCATCCGTCCACGGTCGTGGCCCTGCGCGACCTGCACGATGAACTTCGCCTCGCCGACCCCGTCGACGTCGCCCGGCTGCGTGACGAGTCCGTGCGCGGCCGCCATGCGGTGCGCATCAGTGATGCGATCACGGCCGCTCTTCGCTCGGACTGGTACGACGAAGCCGATCTCTTCGCCGAGGCCACGCACGCCGTCGAACGAGCCGTGCCAGCGGGGCTGCGCAGCGTCGTGCTGTACCTGCCGGTCGAAGTGTCCGGACTGGCGATCGATTTCGTCCGGGCGCTCGGCCGGCGGCTCGACGTGCGCATCGTCTCGCAGTTGGTCGGCGAGACGAGCGCCGATGCCGACAGCCTGCGACTGGTCGACGCACTGGGAGCCGTCCAGGCGACGGCGATCCACGACGTGGAAAGCGAGGGGTTCGCCCGGCAGGCCGAGAGCGGGGCGCCGGCTCGCCCGGTCGCGATCGTGTCGACCACCGACGCCGACGAAGAGGTTCGCGAGGCCGTGCGCCTCGTCGTCGACGCAGCCCGCGCCGGCACCCCGTTCGAGCGCATCGCCGTACTCTGGCCGGCACAACGCCCCTACGCCCGGCTCGTCGAGCATCATCTGACCGCCGCCGACATCCCCTGGAACGGACGCCCGGGCACCACGCTCGCCGAGCATCTCGCGCCGCGGCTGGTCCTCGACCTGCTCGACGTCGACCGGCGCGGCCTGCGTCGGCGGAACGTGTTCGACATGCTCGCCGATGTGCCGATGCGCGGTCCCGACGGCGAACACCTCCCGACTGCCAGCTGGGAACGCGTCAGTCGCGAAGCGGGCGTCGCCCGCGACGACGACTGGGATCGCCGACTCGGCTCGCTCTCCCACAGCGAGCGCTGGGGCACCTCGGCTGCGTCGCTGCAGTCGTTCATCGCCGATCTCCGCAGCCAGCTGGGCCACCCCGCATCCACCCGCACGTGGGCCGAGTGGGCCACGTGGTGCACCGAACAGCTCGAACTGCGCCTCGGGCGGCACACGATCGAACGGCTGGCCGAGCCCGAGTACCGCGCCTACGAGGCGCTGACCGGTGCGCTCGATCGGCTGGGGCACCTCGATCCGGTCAGTGCGCCGGTCACCAGGCACCGTTTCCGGTCCACGCTCGAGGCGGAACTCGACGCCACGCCACCACGACGAGGGCGTGTCGGCCACGGCGTCACCGCCGCACCGTTGGCCGGAGCCGTCGGACTCGATGTCGACGTCGCGATCATCGTCGGTGCAGCAGAGGGCCTGCTGCCTCCGCGCCCGACCGGTGACCCACTGCTCTCCGAGTCCGACCGGGCGCTGGCCGGCCTGCCCACCGCCGACGCTCGCGCCGTGCGGCTCCACCGCGTGCTGCTCGCCACCATGGCCACCAGCGCAGTCACGCTCATCGCACCGCGTGGCGACCTCCGCTCGACGTCGTCGGTCGAACTGTCCCGGTGGATCACCGCATGGGCCGGCGATCAGCGCACCGTCGCATCGCACCACGCCGGCATCGACTCGGCCACGTTCCCGGCGAGCGTCCTCGAGCACCGTCTGCGTGAACGATCGCACCACGTGCGCTCCGGCCAGCGGCTCCACGACCATCCGGCGAGTACCAGCGACACCGTCCTGCAGCGGGGCCTGCGTCTGCTCGAAGCTCGACGCAGCGATCTCCTCACCGAGTACGACGGCGACCTCTCGTCGATCGAGCTGCCCCGCCTCGACCACGTCGTGTCGCCGAGCCGGCTCGAATCGTGGACGGCCTGCCCCCACGCGTACTTCGACCACTACCTGCTCGACGTCGAACCGGTCGAGGAACCCGGCGACGAGATCAGCATCACCGCCCGCGACCGTGGCACGGCGCACCACAGTGCGCTCGACCTCTTCCATCAGGCCGTGGTCGACGGCGCGCTCCCCCAGCCGGGTGCCGACGGGTGGACCGGCGAACACCGCGGGGCGCTGGCGACCTGCTTCGATCAGGTGTGCGAGCGCACCGAACGACGGGGCCGTACCGGGCGGCCTGCGTTCTGGGCCGACGAGCGTGCCCGCATGCTCGACGATCTGCTCACCTGGCTGCGACACGACAGCGACCTGGTCGTGCGGCGCGGTTCGGTGGTGCTGGCGTCCGAGATGCGGTTCGGCGCCGACGACGACGTCACGATCGAACTCCCCGACGGGCGCCGGATCCGCTTGCGTGGCACGATCGACCGCGTCGACCGGACGCGCGACGGCCGGCTCGTGGTCACCGACCACAAGTCGGGCGGCAAGAACAAGTTCAAGGACCTGTCGGCCGACGACCCCACGATCGGCGGCTCGTTGTTCCAACTGCCGAGTTATGCCGCCGCCGCTCGCCTGCGCTTCGGCGAGCCCGACACGCCGGTCCACGCCGAGTACGGGCTGTTGCGCAAGGGCGACTACGCCCGACCGGGCTACTCGATGACACCCGCCGTCGACGCACTCGTCAGCGAGTCGCTGGCGCGGGTCGTCGCCGGCATCGAAGCCGGGTTCTTCCCCAATCGGCCCGAGCGGCCGGGCTGGCGGTTCTTCGTCGGTTGTCACTACTGCGAACCCGACGGACTCGGCACGGCCGAGCGTTGGTCGGAATGGGATCGAAAGCAACACGACGCTCGGCTCGCGGCATGGTTCGGCGTCGAGGAAGCCGACGCATGACCGCCGCAGACGCCGCAGACGCCACCGCCAGTGCGGCCAGCACCACCACGGCTGCACCACCCGACGAGGCCGAGCGCCGACGGATCCGCTGCGACCTCGACGCCACGCTCTTCGTCGAGGCAGGCGCCGGAGCGGGCAAGACCAGCTCGCTGGTGGCACGTATCGTCAATCTCGTTCGCAGCGGTGTGCCGATCACCGGCATCGCCGCGATCACCTTCACGGAGAAGGCTGCCGCCGAGCTGCGAAGTCGCACGCGCCAGCGCCTCGAGGCCGAACCGGGCCCCGAGACCGATGCGGCACTGGCACGGCTCGACCATGCGCCGATCGGCACGCTGCATTCGTTCGCGCGCCGGATGCTGTTCGACTTCCCGATCGACGCCGGCCTCCCACCCGGGTTCACGGTGCTCGACGAACTCCAGAGCGGTCTCGCGTTCGAGGAGCAGTGGAACGACCTGCTCGACCGGCTGCTCGACGAGGCCGAGCCCGCAGCAGGCCTGATCGCCGGTGGGCGGGCGTTCGTCGAACTGTGCGAGTTCGACGGATTCGGCGTCGACAAGGGAGCTCGCCGGATGGCCGACGATTTCCGGGCCAACTGGGACCTCGTTCGCGACCGGGTCGACCTGTCCGACCCCGGTCCACTCGAACTGGACACCGCCGAGATCGACCGGCTCGTCGAACGGATCACGTCCACGGCGATCCCTGCCGACGACAAGCAGGTCGGCACCGTCGCCGACATCGCCGCACTTGCCGGCGGGCTCCGCAGCGCAAGCCTGCGGACGCGGCTCGAAGCGATCGCCGGACTCGACGCGAAGTGCGGCCACTGGGCGGAGCTGAAGACGTTGCCGGGAGCGAGGGGCAAGTGGACCGCTGCGTTCGGCGCCGCCGGGAACGACGCTCTCGAATCCCTGCGCGCCGACGAGGTCGAGATCGGTCGTCTGGCACACGATGCCCTCGAAGGCGTCAAGCGACATCGACGGCTGCTGCTCGGCGCAGTCATGGGGCGCTTCGTTCTCGACTCGGCGAGCGAGCGCGCCACGTCAGGCCAGCTCGAGTTCCACGACCTCCTGGTGCTCGCCCGACACCTGCTCGCCGAACGTCCGCATGTCCGCCGACTCCTCCATGAACGCTATGTCCGCGTGCTCCTCGACGAGTTCCAGGACACCGATCCGATCCAGCTCGAGATCGCCGTGCGGCTCACCGCCGATCCCGACGACACGGCTCAGCAGGCGGGCACGGCGTCCGACGACCGATCGTGGCGCGATCTGCGCCCGTTGCCGGGACGTCTGTTCATCGTCGGGGACCCCAAGCAGTCGATCTACAGGTTCCGGCGTGCCGACATCTCGCAATACCTGCGAGCGGCCGACCAGGTCGGCGCCGACAACGTGCGGCTCTCCGCGAACTTCCGGTCCACCCGGGCGGTGATCGATTTCGCGAACGACGTGTTCAGCCGCCTGATCAGTTACGAACCCGATGCGCAACCGGCATTCCAGGCACTCGATGCCTGCCGAGCGGCGCCGAGGCTCGGCCACGGCACGGTGTCGACGATCGGGGTCGACCGCCACGACGACCTCACGCCGAATCAGCGCAACGGCGACATGGGGTCCGCTGACGTGCTGCGCCTCCGCGAGGCCGCCGACGTGGCTGCCACGGTGTCGACGGCGCTGGCCGACGGCTGGCCGGTGTACGACGAGTCGATCGATGCGCTGCGTCCGTGCCGGCCCGGTGACATCTGCATCCTGCTCCCCACGCGGATCTCGCTGCCGTCGCTCGAGGCCGAGCTGCGTCGGGCGGAGCTGAGCTACCGGGCGGAGAACTCCTCGGTGGTCTACGCCACCGCCGAGATCCGCCAACTGTTGTTGGCGCTGCGCGCCGCAGACGACCCCACCGACACGCTGGCACTCGTCGAGGCGCTGCGGAGCCCGCTGTACGGCTGCAGCGACGTCGAGCTCTGGCAGTGGAAGTCCGGTGGTGGCACGTGGAACCTCTGGTCGGCACCGCCGTCGGAACTCCACGACCATCCGGTCGCCGAGGCGATCGCCCATGTCAGGTCACTCGCCGAGCGCGTCGGCACGACGGCGGCCGCCGATCTGCTCGCTGCGCTCGCCGACGAACGGCGACTCTTCGACCTTGCGCTGGCGGGTCCCGACGCCCGAGACGTGTGGCGGCGGTTGCGGTTCGTCGTCGAGCAGGCCCGAGCGTGGGCCGACGCCGGCGGCCACGGCATGCGCCGCTATCTCCAGTGGGCCACCCTGCAGGCCTCGGAGAGTCGCGTCGCCGACACGATCCTGCCCGAGAACGACCACGACGCCGTCCGGGTGATGACGATCCACGCCGCCAAGGGTCTCGAATTCCCGATCACGATCGTCGCCGGGCTCACCACCAAACCGCGGCGGGCGACCACCAACGGCGTGGTGTGGGCCAACGACACCTGGATGCTCGCCGGCCGAGGCGACGACGGCGTGTTCATCGCACACCAGCCGATCGACGAGCAGATGGGCGACGCCGAACGACGACGCCTGCTGTACGTGGCGTGCACCCGTGCGGTCGACCACCTCGTCGTGTCGCTGCACCGCGGAGCACCGACGAAGAGCAACGCCGACTACGACGACTGGGGACCGTTGACGTCCGCCGAGCTGCTCTGGGCCGCTGGAGCCGCCGACGCAACCTCGGGCGCCCGCGGGCTGCAAGCGTCCCTGCGCGCGCTGCCGACCACTGCGCCCGAGTCCAGTGTTGTCGAGTGGAGCGATCGCGGGCTCTGGGAGGCCGAGCGTGAGCGGGTGTTCGCCGCGGCGTCGCGACGCACCGGCATCGCCGCCACACGGCTGTCCGAGGAACTCGCCGGCGGCAGCGAACGAGACGAGATCGACGACCCCGGGCTCGACAAGCGGCCGGTCAACGTCGAGCTGCCACCGTGGCAGCGGGGCCGCTACGGCACCAGCATCGGCCGAGCCGTGCACGGGGTGCTGCAGTTCTGCGACCTCGCAACCGGTGCCGACATCGACAATCTCTCCCGCTCCCAGTGCGCAGCCGAAGGCGTGATCGGGTTGGAGCCGCAGGTGACCGCGCTCGCCCGCTCTGCGCTCGCCGCTCCGATCGTCCGAAGCGTCGTCGCCGGAGCCGAACACTGGCGCGAGCTCTTCGTGGCGGCACCGATCGGCGACCGGGTGCTCGAGGGGTACGTCGACCTGCTCGTACGCACCCCCGACGGTCTCGTGATCGTCGACTACAAGACCGATCAGTGGTCGGGCCCGGTGCAGTCGTCCGAGCGTGTCGGCCGGTACCGGCTCCAGTTGGCCGCCTACGGCGCTGCACTCGCGACGGCGCTCGCCGAACCGGTCGTCGGCGGCATCCTGGTGCGGTGTTCTCCCAAGGGTGATGCCGACCAGATCGCGATCGACGACTGGAGCGCGGCGATCGACGAGGTTCGCCGCGCCGTGCGCTGAACTCAGTCGTCCGACGAGGCGGCCAGCACCTCGACGTCGTCGTCCACGTCCACGTCGACCTCGGCATCACCATCGCGGGGGCGATGGGTTCGCTGTCGGACGGCGCGATGGTCGGGCACCGGGGTCACTGCGGCCCGACCGAGTTGGAACATGCCGCGAAACGCGAGGCCACCGAACACCTTCAACATCACGAGGGCGAGCAGCACGGCGAACACGATCATCGTCGGCACGGCCAGCGTCGACAAGAGGAGGCGCCGGTCCTCGGTCATCAGGCTCAACACGCCGGAGTCGACACTGGTGCCGTCGACCTCGAGCGTCCGGATCGGATCGTCGAGTTCCGGGCAGTCGACGGCGAGATCGTCGACGCCGACCACGTCGTTGCCACCGAACGTCGGTTCCGGGGGCCTGACCGTCGACGACAGCACGCCGAAGGTCGGATCGAGTCCCGCACCGATCAGGTACTGCTCGCCCTCGGCCAAGAACCGGTAGTCCGGTCCGTATCGGACGTCGACCAGGCCGTTCACCGCCCACGGTTCGGCTGAACCGGCGCGGAGCTGATCGATGCGGTACCGCACCACCTCGGTGACGTCGTCCTTGCCGACCATCGTGCCGGTGAAGACGACCGCCGCCGGCTCGGGAACGGGACACCCGGCCGGCACGGGGATCAGCGAATCGGCGCGCACGGCCGGTTGCGGCGGCGCGATGTCGGGCGGCAGCGTCGCAGGCGGCGGATCGTCCGGCGGCGGCGCAGCGTCGGCGGCCCCAGCGCTCAGGCCGAGTGTGACCACGAACGGTGTGGCGCAGAGCAGGCCCAGCAGCCCCACGTGTCGCAGCCGTCGTGTCATCGTCGCCAGGCTAACGAGCCACGCCCACCCGCATTGGGCAGGCCATCTTCTCGGCCGGGTCCCCGATCGCGAAGGGTCAGCGGCCCTCGAAGACCGGATCTCGCTTCTCCATGAAGGCTTTGATCGCCTCGACGGTGTCCTTCGTGCCGAAGTTGACGGTCTGGGAAAGGCCTTCGTCGTCGAGGGCTTCTTCGAGCGTGACGTGCATCGAGTTGTTCAGCAGCCGCTTCGACATCGCCAACGCGATCGGCGGACCGCCGGCGAGCCGGGCGGCCCAATCGTCGACGAAGGCGTCGAGTTCGTCGTCCGGCAGGACCCGGTTGACGAGTCCCATCTCCGCTGCGCGCCCCGCGTCGATGATCTCGGCGAGCAGAGCGAGCTCCTTGGCGCGGTGCATGCCGACGAGGCGAGGCAACAGCCACGAGCCGCCGAAATCGAGGCTGAGGCCACGCTTGGCGAAGATCTCCGAGAACCGGGCGTCCTCCGACGCCACGATGAGATCGCACGACAGCGCCATGTTGAGCCCGGCGCCGACGGCAACGCCGCGCACCTTGGCGAGGGTCGGCTGGGGGATGCGGTGCAGTGCCAGGCACACGTCGGTGATGTGCCGCATCGCCGAGAGCTGATGCGGAGGCGGGCCGTCGCCTGAGCCTCCCTGCCACAGGTCGGCACCCGAGCAGAAGTTGCCGCCGGCGCCGGTGAGCACCACCGCCCGATCGTCCGGGTTCGCTGCGATCGAACGGAACTCGTCGAGCAGCTCGTTCCACATCGCAGCGTCAGCGGCGTTCTTCTTCTCGGGCCGTCGCAGCGTGATCGTGACCACCCCGTCGGCGCGTTCGACGGTGATCGATTCGAGTTCGCGGGTGTCAGAGGCCATGCCGGCCGACGATACTGACCCTCGTGGGACTCAACCCGTACCGGAAGTTCAGAGCGAAGCCCGCCGACTATGCGCTCGTCGCGTCCGCCCTTCTCGTCTCGCTCGCCCTGCTGGTGTGGGCGGTCGTCGGCTGAATCACGAGACAGCGCAACGATCGCTCACGCGGTGACCTGGAAACCGGTGTGCATGCCGTTTGCGTAGTGATCGGGAAGATTGCACACCAGTTGGTAGTTGCCCGGTTCGAGCGTGACGACGAGCTGCTCGGTCGTCTCCTTGTCGAATTCCCCGATCTCGTCGATCACCTCGATGCCGGAGGCGTCCTCGGGAAAGTGGTCGCCGTCCACCGGGATCTCGCCCGGGGCGATGTCGGTCTTGACGACGAGAAACTCGTGTCCGATCGTGCCGTCGTTGTCGATCGTGAAGGTGATCTCTCCCGCCGTGGCGGACTCGGCATCGACCTCCACCTCCCACTCCTTGACGTGGCCACCGATGTCGTTGCTCGGTGCGTCGGTCGCCGTGCCGCCGGTGTCGCTGCTCGAGCCGTTGGCGTCGTTGGCGTCGTTGGCGTCGTTGAAGTCCGACCCGCACGAACTGGCGATCACCACGATCGCCAACGTCGCGCAGACGCTGCGACGAAGTCGCTCCGCTCCCATGATGTGCCCCCTTCGCGGCGCAAGCGCCGCGCCTCATGTCTTCCCCGTCTCGAACCGTAGACCTGTGGTTCGCCGGCGACAAGAGAAAGCTGCGCGCAATCGCGTGTCGATGTCACACGCCGGGGAATCGTCCGACCCTCGCCATTCAGAACGCGTCGGTGATCAACTCGAGTTCGGTCCCGGTGATGGCGACGACGTCGAAGCGGACCGAGGATGCGTGCACCTCGTGGGCACGGAGCCACTCGACCGCGAGCTGACGTATCCGGCGCTGTTTGGCGACTGTCACCGCGGCGGATGCGGGACCGAAGTCGGCCGTGCGTCGGGCCTTGACCTCGCTGAACACGAACGTCGACCCGTCGAACGCGATCAGGTCGAGTTCACCGGTCGGCGACCGCCAGTTGCGGTCGATCACGTCGTAGCCGAGTCGACGGTAGTGGCGTGCGGCGAGGTCCTCGCCCCATCGGCCTCGGGCCTGATTGGAGCGATCGGGCGTGGGCGAGTTGCGTACGGTCATGGCAGCCTCCGTCTGGGTGATGGGAGGGGCCGATGCCCGATGGATGGGACGCGCCTCGGACGGTCCGACTCAGCCAGGATCGTAACGGCGCAGCATGACCGTCGTGGTCACGATCCGCAGTCGGGCTGACCTTGCGCGCTCAGAAGTCGCGCTTCTCGCGGATCTTTGCGGCCTTGCCCTTGCGGTCGCGGAGGTAGTACAGCTTTGCCCGGCGCACGTCGCCGCGCTTGACGACCTCGATCTTCTGCACGGTCGGGGTGTGCAGCGGGAACGTGCGCTCGACGCCGACGCCGTAGCTGAGCTTGCGGACCGTGTAGGTCTCCTGCAGTCCACCGCCCTGGCGGCCGATGACGTCGCCCTGGAAGATCTGGATGCGCTCCTTGCCGCCCTCGACGACACGGACGTGCACCTTCAGTTCGTCACCCGCCTGGAAGTCGGGGATGTCGTCGCGGAGCGAATCGTTGTCGATGAGGTCAGTGGCTTTCATGGCGTCTACCTGCGTTGTCGGGGCTGCGAATGGGCTGCGAGCCGGTTGGCCGATGCGAGATCGGTGGCCTGATCACCGACGCTCACGCGCGCCGAACAGGGCCCGTCAATGATACGGGACGGCGGGGAACTCTTCCAACAGTCGCGCGTCATCTGTCGAGAGTCCACCGGTTTGCTCGATCAGGTCGGGTCGGTCACGGAGCGTCCGGTGCAGGCGCTGCGCACGTCGCCACCGTTCGATCCGCGCGTGATCTCCGCTTCGCAGCACCTCGGGGACCTCCCATCCACGGAAGTCCGCGGGACGGGTGAACTGCGGCTCCTCGAGCAGTCCCGACTCGCCGAAGCTCTCGGTGACAGGGCTCGCGGCGTTGCCCATCGCCCCCTCGCGCAGGCGCGTCACGGCCTCGATGACCAGGCACGCAGCGACTTCTCCCCCGCTGAGCACGACGTCGCCCACGCTGACCTCACCGTCGACGAGATGCTGGCGGACCCGGTGGTCGACGCCCTCGTAGCGCCCGCACAGCAGGCTGAAACCCCCGAGGTCAGCGAGTTCTGAGGCCATCGCCTGGTCGAACCGGCGCCCCCCTGGTCCGAGCAAGAGCAAAGGCCGCGGCGGGTCGACCGCTTCGACCGCATCGAAGATCGGCTGGGCGCGCATCACCATGCCCGCTCCCCCGCCGAACGGTGCGTCGTCCACGGTGCGGTGGACGTCGGTGGTCTGCTCGCGGATGTCGTGACAGCGCAGGTCGAGCAGACCTTGACCACGCGCCTTGCCGAGCAGGCTCTCGGAACAGAAGTCGTCGACGAGGCGAGGAAACAGCGAGAAGACGTCGATGCGCAACGTGTTGCGTGGTTCCCCGAGACCCGGGCTGGGGGAACTTGGCATCACGAATCGAGATCGAACAGGCCGTCTGGCGTGTCGACCGTGATCGTCTCCCCGTCGATCGACACGACGAAGTTCGACGGCACGAGTGCGCCGCTGTCGAGTTCGAGCAGGTCGGCGGCCGGGTTGGCGAGCACAGAGACGCACCGGCCATGGTCGGTGCCGTCGACCTCGACGACCCGGCGCCCGATCATCTCGTGCACCCACAGTGCGTCCGGGTCCTCGATCGGCCGGCCGCGCAGCGCGCGGTTGGCGTAGCGCTCCGCAGCGGTGCGGTCGGCGATCTGGGCGAACTTCACGATGCGCCGGCCGTTGGAGGCGGTGCGGGAGGACTCGACCTCCAGTCGCTCATCGCCGGCAAAGAGTTCGCTACCAGGAGCGACGCGAGCGTCGGAATCCGACAGCAACTGCACGAACACCTCGCCGCGCAGGCCGTGGGCACGGCGGATGTGGCCGACTTCGAGCAAGCCGTCGTCGGTCAAGGGTGTCGCTCAGTCGTCGAGGAACTCGATGTCGATCTCGACATCGTCCTTGCTCGCCGCGGCCCGAGCGACGGTGCGGATGCTCGCTGCGGTGCGTCCCCGACGGCCGATGACCCGTCCGAGCTCGCCTTCGCCGACGCGCACGTTCAGCGTCGGGCGGCGACCGGAGTCGTCGACTTCGACGGTGACCGAGTCGGGATCGTCGACGAGCGACTTCACGATGTGGGTCAGCACGGCGACCGCGGTGGGTGCCACCTCGTCCGACGACTCGTGACCGGTGTCGGTGTCGACGTCGCTCACTTGCTCGCCTTGGCTGCCTCGAACTGTTCGATGGCGCCGGAGATCTGGAGGAGCTTGGCGACACGCTCGGTCGGCTGCGCACCGTCGGCGAGCCACTTCACGGCCTTGTCGTTGTCGACGGTGAGCACCGACGGATCCTGACGCGGGTCGTAATGACCGAGGATCTCGATGAATCGACCGTCACGCGGCGAGCGGGCGTCGGCCGCGACGATGCGGTACTGGGGCTGCTTCTTCTTGCCGATGCGGGTGAGCCGCAACTTGACTGCCATCTGAAATCGATACTCCTGGGTGCAAATGAGAACGTGGCAAGGCTAGCGGCGGGCGTCGGAATCCCCTCGCCGACCTGGCGTGAGGATGCGTGGGCGTCAGCGGTTGGGAACCCCGGGCAGACCCGGCATGTTCGGCATGCCGGGAAGCCCCGGGATGTCCATCCCGGCGGGCGCATTCGGGTCGAGCAGTCCGGGCGGAAGGCCCCGTCCCTTCGGACCGGAGCCCTTGCGGCCCTTCTTTCCCTTCTTCCCCTTGCCCGGGCGGCCCCCTCCCGGGCCTCCCATGCCCATCTTCTTCATCATCTTCTGCATCTCACTGAACTGCTTCACCAGGCGGTTCACGTCGCCGACCTCGGTGCCCGAGCCGTTGGCGATGCGCTGGCGGCGGCTCCCGTTGATGATCACGGGTTGGGCACGTTCCTCGGGCGTCATCGAGCGAATGATCGCTTCGATCGGCTTCAGGTCGTCGTCGTCGATCTTGGCGCCCTTGAGTTCCTTCGGCATGCCCGGCATCATCCCGAGCAGGTTGCCGAGCGAGCCCATCTTCTTGATCTGCTGCATCTGCTCGAGGAAGTCGTCGAGGGTGAACTGGCCCTCCATCAGCTTCGCTGCGGCCTGCTCCGCCTGGTCGGCCTCGAAGGCACGCTCGGCCTGCTCGATCAGGGTGAGCATGTCGCCCATGCCCAGGATGCGCCCGGCCATGCGGTCGGGGTGGAACTGCTCGAACTCGGTGAGTTTCTCTCCGGTCGATGCGAAGGCGATCGGCCGGCCGATGACCTCCTTGACCGACAGCGCCGCACCGCCGCGGGCATCGCCGTCCATCTTCGACATGATCACGCCGTCGATCTGGAGTGTCTCGTGGAACGCCTCGGCGGTCTGGACGGCGTCCTGGCCGGTCATCGCGTCGACGACCAGGAACGTGTAGTCGGGCTTGACCGCAGCAGAGATCTGACGGACCTGCTCCATCATCTCGGCGTCGATCGACAGCCGGCCGGCGGTGTCGACGATCACGACGTCGCGACCGAGGCGCTTGGCTTCCTCGAGGCCAGCGGCCGACGCCCGCACGGGGTCGGACGGGTCCGAGAACACCGGCACGTCGATCTGGCGACCGAGGGTACGCAACTGCTCGACGGCGGCGGGGCGTTGGAGGTCGGCACCGACGAGCAACGGCTGGCGGCCCTGGCCCTTGAACCAGGTGGCCAACTTGGCCGAGTTGGTGGTCTTGCCGGAACCCTGCAGACCGGCCATCAACACGACGGTCGGTGGCTTGGAGGCGTAGGTGATCGAGAGCGTCTCGCCGCCGAGGGCGCGGGTCAACTCGTCGTTGACGGCCTTGACGACCTGCTGAGCCGGATCGAGGGCGGACGAGCGGGTGGCACCGATCGCCGCCTCGCGGATCCGATTGCAGACCGAGCGGACGACGGTGACGTTGACGTCGGCCTCGAGGAGCGCCGTGCGGATCTCCTTCATCACCTCGTCGACGTCGGCCTCGGTCAGCCGGCCCTTGCCGCGGACCTTCTTGACGATGCCTTCGAGTCGTGTTGAGAGATTGTCGAACATCAGGCCACCGAGGTTACCTGGCACCTTCACGCGCCCAAGTGTGGGCAGCTCGTCATGGCGCCGTTGCTCCACTTGTCAGGGGTCAGACCCCAGTTTCAACGCCTTCGGCGTCGCAACTCGCTTCGGACCCCCGGATCGAACACTCAGTTTCGGGGCACCTGGTTCCACGGGACCGACTTGTCGACGCGGGGCTCACCCGGCAGGCCGAGCACCTGCTCGCCGATGATGTTGCGCAGGATCTCCGACGTGCCGCCCTCGATCGAGTTGGCCCGCACCCGCAGGAACGAGTACCGGGTGCCGTGGGTGCCGCCGCTGATGTCGAGGTCGCCCGGGCGGCGGAACGTGTAGTCGTAGCCGATCAGTGCGTCGGCGCCCATCAGGTCGATGCAGAACTCGTAGAGCGGCTTGTTCAGCTCGGAGAACGCCAGCTTGGCGATCGTCATCTCGGGACCGGGGTTGCCGGCCTTCGCGTTCTCGCCGGCGCGGCGGTTGGTGAGGCGGTTGACCTCCGCCTGACACCACAGCTGCATCAGGCGGTCCTTGCGGGCACCGTCCTGCTCGGACGGGTCGAGCGTCTTCCAGATCTCGACGGCATCATTGGCCGCCGCACCGCGGCGACCGACCGACCCGCTCCCGGCGCCGCTGCCCGTGCCGATCGCGTTGCGTTCGTTCATCAGCGTCGTGAGACTCGCCCGCCAGCCCTCGCCGACATCGCCGATGCGGTACGCGTCGGGGATCCGGGCGTCGGTCATGTAGACCTCGTTGAACTCGGCCTCGCCGGTGATCTGGCGCAGCGGGCGCACCTCGACGCCGTCGGCGTGCATGTCGAGGGCGAAGTACGTCATGCCCTTGTGCTTCGGAGCGTCGGGATCGGTCCGAGTCACGAGCATCCCGAAGTCGGCGAGGTGGGCCATCGTGTTCCACACCTTCTGGCCGTTGACGATCCATTCGTCGCCGTCACGCTCGGCCCTGGTGGCGAGGCCGGCGAAGTCCGAACCGGCGCCGGGCTCGGAGAACAGCTGGCACCAGATCTCCTCGCCGGTGAACATCGGGCGCAGGAAGCGCTCCTTGGCCTCGTGGCTGCCGTGGGTGACGATCGTCGGGCCGGCGAGCGCCATGAAGAAGCTGACCGGTTCGGTCGGCGCCGCGCCCGCCTCGCGCATGCGGGTGTCGACGAGTTTGTTCAGTTCGGGACGCACGCCGAGCCCGCCGTAGCCCTTCGGGAAGTGCACCCAGGCGAGCCCGGCGTCGTAGCGGGCGCCACGGAAGGCGACGTTGTCCATCGTCGTCGGATCGTTGTCGGCGAGGAACGCATCGACCGCCTCGGTGACCGTTCGGGTCTCCGGATCGGTGGCAGCATTCGGGCGCGAGTCGAGGGTCGTCATCGCGTCAGTCTGTCAGGCCACCCCGGTCCGCCCGAAGCCCGCGGGCGCGGGCGATCGGTCGATCGATCGACCGTCAGGGCTCGACGAGGGCGGCGACGAACTCGGCGGGGTCGAACGGGATCAGGTCCTCGATCGTCTCGCCGATGCCGACCAGCTTCACCGGAATGCCGAGTTCGGTCTCGATGGCGAACACGATCCCGCCCTTGGCGGACCCGTCGAGCTTGGTCAGCACGACACCGGTGACGTCGGTGGCCTCGCCGAACTCGCGGGCCTGGGTCAGCCCGTTCTGGCCGGTGGTCGCATCGATGACGAGCAGTGTTTCGGTCACGCGGCCCGCACCCTTCTCCGCCACGCGCCGGACCTTCTTCAGTTCTTCCATCAGGTTCGACTTGGTGTGCAGGCGGCCAGCGGTGTCGGCCATCACCAGCTCGATGTTGCGCGCCGAGGCACGCTCGACACCGTCGAAGATCACCGCGCTCGGATCGCTACCCTCCGCACCGCGGACGATCTCGGCGCCGGACCGCTCCGCCCACGTCGTCAGCTGCTCGGCGGCTGCGGCGCGGAACGTGTCACCGGCGGCCATCAGCACGGTGCGGCCTTCGCGGATCTGCTGATTCGACAGCTTGCCGATCGTGGTGGTCTTGCCGACGCCGTTGACGCCGACGAACATCCAGACGTTCGGGCTGCCCGCCTCGCCGGGCTCGAACGACAACGCACGGTCAGATCCCTCGAGGCGCGACACCATCTCGGCCTCGAGTTCGTCGAGCAACGCCTGGGGCTCGGTGATCTCCTTCGCCGCGACCTTCGCACGGAGCCCGTCGATCAGTTCGGTGGTGACACCCACGCCCACATCGGCGCGCAGCAGTGCTTCCTCGAGGTCCTCGAAGCTCTCCTCGGTGATCCCGCTGCGGCCCAGCACCCCGGCGAAGGCGCCGGTGAAGGCGAGACGCGCCTTGGCGAGGCGTTCACGCAGGGACGCCGGCTTGACCGGCTCGACCTCGACGACCTCGATCTCGATCTCGACGACTTCGTCGGGGCGTTCCTCGACGATCGTGCCGGTCGCAGCGCCGTCGGGCCTGGGCGGTGGTGCCGCCGGCCGGGTCGGGCGCGCCGGTGGTGCAGCACTGCGAGCGGCGTTGCGCCGACTGACGACGACCACACCGATCCCGAAGGCGACCACCAGGACGGCGAGGATCAGAAATATGACTTCGATGTCCATCGTCGTTCGACGCTACCGCCGACGACCCGTCGCAGGTTTGTGTGAGCGCAGACGCACAGCTTCGACGTTGTCGCTCACACGAACGGGCAGGGCTGGATTTGTGTGAGCGCAGACGCACAGCTTCGACGTTGTCGCTCACATGAATCGAGGATGCACCGAGGCGAGCGGCGGGATTTGTGTGAGCGCAGACGCACAGCTTCGACGTTGTCGCTCACACGAACGGGCAGAGGCCGCAGGGAGCGGGGAGGGCGGTCAGTTGGGGGAGGTCGCGGCGGCGGTGATGCGCTCGGTGACGACCTTGCTGGAACCGCCGGGCTGCATGCTGACGCCGAGCAGGCAGTCGCCGGCCTCCATCGTGCGCTTCTGGTGCGACACGACGATGAGCTGCGCGTCCTTGCGGAACTCCTGGATCAGCCCGAGGAACCGGTGCAGGTTGACGTCGTCGAGGGCGGCCTCGACCTCGTCCATCACGTAGAACGGCGACGGCCGGGAGCGGAACACGGCGAAGAGGTACGCGAGTGCGGTGAGGCTGCGCTCGCCGCCCGACAGCAGCGACAGCTTCTTGACGTTCTTGCCGCTCGGCTTCGCCGCGACCTCGATGCCGGTGTTGAGCAGGTCGTCGGGGGCAGTCAGCTCGAGCTTGCCGACGCCGCCGGGGAACAGCAGCCCGAACAGCTGGGTGAAGTTCTCGCTGACGTCGGCGAACGCCGAGGCGAACACGTTCTGGATCTCGGCGTCGACCGCGGCGATCACGCGCGACAGCTCCCGCCGGGTGGAGCGGACGTCCTCGAGTTGCTCCTCGAGGAACGTGTGCCGCGTCTGGAGTTCGTTGAACTCCTCGAGCGCCAGCGGGTTGATCGGACCGAGCAGGCGTAGCTCACGCTCGAGCTCGCGCACCCGACCAGCGGGGGTCGCACCGTCGGGCAACACCGGCATGGGAGCGGCCTCCGCCGCCGACGGTTCGATGTCGAGGTCTCGCCGCAGCGTCTCGATCGCCGTCTCGAGGCGGAGCTTGGCTTCGGCCTCGCCCAGCTCGGCCTGCCGCGCCCGCTCGCGCGAGGCGTCGAGGGCATGCTCCTTCTCGCTGCGTTCGCGACGGTGCTGGTCGAGCTCGGTGGTCAGCCCACGCACCTCGTCGCTCTGGCGTCTGCGCTGCTCGACGAGATCGGTGTGCAACACCTCGACGACCTCGCGATGGGCGGTCACCCGCTCGGCGAGGCGGTCGATCGCCGCGATGTCGCGCTCGATCGTCTTGCGGCGCCCTTCGGCAGCGATGCGGGCCTCGGCGTCGGCGGCCAGGCGGCGCTCGGTCTCGTCGAGTCGTCGCTCGAGGAGCTGATGGCGCTCGTGCAGCCCGGCGTTGTGTACCTCGAGGTCCTTGCGGCGAGACGCCAGCACGGCTGCCCTGGATTCGAGTTCGGCCCGCAGCTCGCCGCGAGCACGTGCAGCGTCCGCCTCGGCCTGTTCGTCGGACTCGAGCGCCGGCAACAGCGATTCGAGTTCGCCGATGCGCTGCTCGTCACGCACGATGTTGGCGGTGACGTCGTCGATCGAACGTTCGAGGTTCTCGAGCTCGGCCTCTGCTTCGCGGTGTTCGCGCTGTGCCTGCGCCAATCCCTCGGATGCGGCGGTGAAACGGGCGTCGTTCGCATCGAGACGGCGCACCAGGTCGGCTTCAGCGGCCCTGGCCGCCTGCAGCGCGCGCTCGGAGGAAGCGACCGCCTCGGTGGCGCGTTCGAGTTCGTCGGCAGCGGAGCGTGCGCGCTCGAGTGCGTCGTCGAGCGCAGCAGCGGTCGCACCGCTGCCGGCAGCTCCCACCCGCCAACCGCTCAGCCCGAACCGATCACCGGCTGCGGTGACGACGACGGCGTCGGGGTGGCTCAGTGCGGCGTCGACGGCGGCGCCCAGATCGTCGACGCGCACCGCCGACCCGAGCAGGCCATCGAGGAGGGCATCGACGCCGGCGCGCGACGAACGGGCGTGTGGCCGGACCGCATCGCCGACATCGGGTCGCGTCTGGCCTGCGGGACGGGTACCGAGCGCGATCACGGCGCCGGTCGTGTCGGAACTGCGCAGCGCATCGAGCGCCCGGCGACCGGCGGTGGGATCGTCGACGACGACGGCGGTCAGCGACTCGCCGAGCGCCGCCTCGACCGCTGGCTCCCATCCGGCATCGATCTCGATCAGATCCAGCAGGGTGCCGAGCACGCCGTCGACACCGGCGAGCCGCTCGGCGCCGGCGCGGGCGCGGGCGGCGTCGAGGGCCAGTTCGAGCGCTTCGACACGGGCGCTCCAACGCGAGGCCGCTTCGGCGGCGTCGTTGCGCAACGACTGGCGGGCTTCGTGCATCGACACGGCCTCGGCGAGCGCCGCCTCGGCGAGTTCGACCTCGGCGACCAGCGGCTCCTCGACCGTGCCGGCCTCGTCGCAGTCGGAACGGAATCTGACCGCACGCTCGGCGCTGGCGTCACGCTTGGCGGCGAGCGAGTCGAACCGTTCGCGGAATCGCCGCAGGTCGCCGGTGGACCGTTCGAGCGACGACCGCACCGAGCGCAGCTCGCCGCGCACCTCGGCGGCCGCGCTGGCAGCCTGGGAACCGCTCTGGTCGGACCCGACCGCCTCCATCATCCTCGAACGCTCGATACGGAAGCTCTCCTCGTCGGCGATCAGCGCCTCGGAGGAGGGCTCGATCTCGGCGAGCGCCACGGTGACGTCGTCGAGTTCGGAGCGGAAGCGAGCAGCGTCGGCTTCGAGGTTGGCGACGACGCCGGCGTCGAGCAGTTGGCCCTTGTCGCGCTCCAACGAGCGGCGGCGCTCCACGAGCACCGCCGACAGTCCACGGGCGCGCTCGCGGAGCTGCTCGACGCGCACGAGCCGGTCGCTGACGTCGCTCGCTCCACGTGCGGACAGCTGCGCCTCGATCGCCATCACCTGCGTGTCGAGCGATGCGAGCGCCGACTTCAGCTCCGACTCGATCGTGGCACTCTCGAGACGGGTGACCGCCAGCGCTTCGAGCTTGGCGCGCCACGATGCGATCTCGCGGCCCGACACGTAGGTCTTGACCTCGGTGAGCTCGGCGATCAGCGAACCGTGACGCTCGGCGGCCTGCGCCTGGCGCTCCAGCGGACGCAACTGGCGACGCACCTCGCGCAGCAGGTCCTGGACGCGCAACAGGTTGGCCTCGGTGGCGTCGAGGCGACGCTCGGCCTTCTCCTTGCGCTTGCGGAACTTCAGCACGCCGGCGGCCTCTTCGATGATCGCCCGGCGTTCCTCGGGCCGAGCGTTGAGCACGGCGTCGATCTGGCCCTGGCTGACGATCACGTGCTGCTGGCGGCCGACGCCGGCGTCGGACAGCAGCTCCTGCACGTCGAGTAGACGGCACGGCACGCCGTTGATCGCATACTCGGAGTCGCCGGTGCGGAACAGCACACGCGTGACGGTGACCTCGCTCAGCTCCACGCCGAGCGTGCCGTCGGAGTTGTCGATCGTGATGCTGACCTCGGCGCGCCCGAGCGCCGGGCGCGACGCCGTGCCGGCGAAGATCACGTCGTCCATCTTCTGGCTGCGCACCGCCTTGGGCGCCTGGGCGCCGAGCACCCAGGCGATGGCGTCGACGACGTTCGACTTGCCGGAACCGTTGGGGCCGACGACGACGGTCACACCGGGTTCGAGCACCATCGTGGTGCTGTCGGCGAACGACTTGAACCCCTTGAGGTTGAGACTCTTCAGGAACACAGCAGCCGCGAAGTTATCCGCTCGCGGGCCCGTCGAGCCGGATCACGGGGACGGAGCACCGGCCCGGCCGCCGGGTCAGTGTTGGCACACCGGGCACCAGTGCGTGCCACGGCCGCCGGTCACCGACCGGCGCACCCATCCCCGTCCGCAGGTCAGACAGCGTTCACCGCCGCGCCCGTAGACGCGATGATCGTCCTGGTAGGAGCCGCCCTCGCCCATCAGGTCGACGTACTGGGCGTCGCCGAGCGTCGACCCTCCGGCCTCGATCGCCTCGGTGAGCACCTCGACGATCGAGCCCTGCAGCGTGGCCAGATGGCGCCGGTCGAGGCTCGACGCCGGCCGATCGGGACGCAGGCGTGCCCGGTGGAGGATCTCGTCGGCGTAGATGTTGCCGATGCCGGCCACGACGTGCTGATCGAGCAGCAGCGGCTTGAGCGCCCTCGACGTCGCGCCGAAGGCGCGGCGCAGCGTGTCGGCGTCGAACGGCTCCGCGATCGGGTCGACGCCGAGTCGGGCCAACTCGGGAACCTCCACGTCGACACGGTCGGGATCGAACACGACGACCTCACCGAACGTCCGGGGATCGACGAACCAGACCTCGTTGCCGTCGTCGAGGTGCAGCACGACGTGGGTGTGCGCCGGGCGGAGTGCGCCTGCGGGCGCCAGCAGCACCTGACCGCTCATGCGGAGATGGATCATCGCCGTGTCACCGGAGTCGAGCGGCAGCAGCAGGTATTTCCCCCGCCGATCGGCTGCGCGCACCACGGTGTCGGTCAGCCCGGCGATCACCGCCTCGCGCGACGTGCGGCGCACCGAGCGCTCGCGACCAACGTCCACCCGTTCGATCCGCCGCCCGACGAGATGTCGCTGCAGCCCTCGCCGGACGGTTTCGACCTCGGGCAGCTCAGGCATCGACGCCCATCGTCAATCCATGTCGATCAATGTCGATCAATGTCGATCAATGTCGATCAAGGTCAGCCGACGTCACCGAGCACGAGGCAGGCCTCGGTGGCGGCGAGCTGTTCGGCGGCCTTCTTCGACCGGCCGGTGCCGACGCCGAGCACTTCGTCGTCGACGAGGACCCGGGCGTGGAACATCTTGGCGTGGTCCGGCCCCTGCGACGACACCTCGTACACCGGCGCACTCCTGCCGAGCCGGGCGCTCAGCTCCTGCAGTTGCGTCTTCTGGTCGAACTGGCCCATCGCGTCGGCCGAGTCGGGCATCCGGGGCACGACCAGGCGCTCAACCATCGCAAAGGCGGCATCGGCACCACCGTCGAGGTACACGGCGCCGAGCACGGCCTCGAAGGCATCGGACAGAATCGACGGCTTGTCCGCACCGCCGGCCGCAGCTTCGCCCCGTCCGAGCAGTACGTACTGGCCGAGGCCGATGGTCTGGGCGACCTCGGCGAGAGCGATCGCGTTGACGACGCTCTTGCGCAGATCGGTGAGTTGGCCCTCGGCCACCGGGTAGCGGTGGTACACGATGTCGGCGATCGCCCAGCCGAGCACCGCATCGCCGAGGAACTCGAGGCGTTCGTTGCTGACGGCGCCCGGTGTTTCGGCGCACCACGACCGGTGGGCGAGCGACCGTTCGAGCAGCGTCCAGTCGACGAAGCTGTGGCCGATGCGTTCGGCCAGGTCGGACAGATCGGCCGCTGGCTGATCGTTGCCGGGCTCGGTCACCGGATCATCGGTTCGCTGCGGCCCGTTCTTGGACGTAGTCGATCGCGTCTCGCACGGTCTTGAGGTCCTCGAGATCCTCGTCGTCGATGCGGAAGTCCGCGATCCGATCGCCGAGCTGCTCCTCGAGCGCTTCGACCAGTTCGATCAACGCCAGCGAGTCGGCGTCGAGGTCGTCGACGAACGACTGGCCCTCGGTGATCGTGGCGGGCTCGATCTCGAGGATGTCGGCGAGGCGGTCGCGGACGATCTCGAAGATCTCGTCGCGTTCGAGTGGGGCGGAATCTGCTGGCACGGGCGACGAGTGTAGTTGTCGGGCCGCTCAGGCGGCGTTGCCGGCGATCGCCGTACGGATCTCGCCGACCATGTCGTGCTCGACCATGTCGCGCGCCACCCCGATCCCGTTGGCGATCGCCGTCTCGCCGGAGGAGCCGTGGGCGATGATGCAGACCCCGTCGACACCGAGCAGGACCGCACCACCGTAGGTGTCGGGACTGAGCGACTCGTACAACGGCAGCAGCGCCGGCATCAGCGCATCGGCGTGCGGCTTGTAGTGCTCCTCTGCGGCGAACGCATCGAGCAGCGCCCGGATCACCATCCTCATGCCACCCTCGAGCGTCTTCAACACGACGTTGCCGGTGAACCCGTCGGTGACGCACACGTCGAGTTCGGCGCTCATCACATCGCGCCCTTCGACGTTGCCGATGAAGTTCAGGTGCGACGCCGCGCCGAGCAGCTCGTGGGCCTCCTTGCGCAGCGTGTCGCCCTTGCCCGGTTCCTCGCCGATCGACAGCAATCCGACGCGTGGCGCCTCGATGCCGAAGCGGTGCCGGGCGTACACCGAACCCATCAGGGCGAACTGCACGAGCCATTCGGCCTGCACCTCGGAGTTCGCACCGGCGTCGAGCAGCACCGTCGGTGTGGACCCGGGAACGGGGATCGGCGTGGCGATCGCCGGACGTTTGACACCCGAGATGCGGCCCATCCGCAAGAGGGCGGACGCCATCGTGGCGCCCGTGTTGCCGGCCGAGATCATCGCGCTGGCGCGACCGTCACGCACCGCCTCGGCGGCGCGCACGAGCGTGGAGTCCTTCTTGCGACGCACACCCTGGGCAGGGTCGTCGTGCATCCCGATGACCTCGGTGGCCTCGATCAGCTCGAGCGTCGAGCCGTCCGGGGCGCCGCGACCGTCGAGGTCGGCCGGTCCGACGAGCACGACCGGAATGCCCGACGCTGCGGCGCGGTGGGCGCCGGCGAGGATCGGCCCAGGGGCGTCATCGCCGCCCATGACATCGACGGCGACGGGGAGCATCGCGTGGCCCGACGGATCAGCCGACGTCGACGACGACGCGGTCGCGATACCAGCCACACGACGGGCACACGACGTGCGGCGTCTTGGCGTTGCCGCAGCGCGGGCACAGGCTGCGAGCCGGCGCGTTCAGCTGCCAGGCGCTCGCCCGACGGCTGCGCGTCTTCGACTTCGAGGTCTTCTTCTTGGGAACGGCCATCGTTCGCTTCCTGGTTCTCGGGGACGGTCATCGTGCGACCGGCTCTGGATCGGGGCCCGAATCGGGCGCACCGTGCCGCAACGGCCGGATCACGTTATCGGAGCCCAGGGCCGTTGCCATCCGGCGTCGGGGCGAGCTCGTCAGTCGTCGTCGGGGACGAAGCCTTCGAGGGCGGCCCAGCGTTCGTCTCGCACTGCGGTGTCGCAGGAACACTCGGTGGTGTTGCGATCGACCCCGCAGACCGGACACAGCCCGGCGCAGTCATCACGACAGACCCGTTCGTTGTCGAGTTCCAACAGCACGGTTTCGCGGATCAGCGGGGCGAGGTCGAGCTGGCCGTCCTCGATCAGGTAGGCGTCGGGGTCGAGCGGCTCGATCTGGTAGAGCTCGTCGACGACTCCGACTGCCGTGCCCGACACGTCGGTCAGGCATCGGCGGCACACCGTCGCCCAGCCGGTGCTGACCGTGCCGTCGACGTCGATGCCGTCGTTCAGTGCGGTGAGTCGCAGCTCGACGTGGACGTCGCCGACGAGGCGCTCGTGTTCGGCGTCGAGCGACGCGGCGTCGACGTCGAGCGTGACGTCGCGCACCGCTCCGGGCTGACGGAGCAGTTCGACGGCGTTGATCCGCAGGGGGCGCAGGGAATCGGCCACGGGACCTCCGGGTCGATCAGTGGTCCTGATCGAAGAACCCCTTGGTGGGGTCGTCTTCCTCGATCGTGCTGGTCTCGTCGACGGCGCCGCCGATCGAGAGCCGTTGACGCCCGGCGCCGACGGTCTTCTGCAGTTTGTCGAGCAGGATCTCGAACGAGCCGAGCCGCTGGTCGAGGAAGTCCTCGGTCTCGTGCTTGAGCCGGCGCGAATCTGCCTCGGCGGTCTCCATCACCTGGCGGGCACGCTGCTCGGCGGCACGCACGACCTCGGTGCGCTGCACCATGCGCTCGGCGCGCACGCGGGCGGCCTCGAGCAGCTCATCGGCCTCCCGACGCGTCTTCGCGACGAACTCCTGGCGCTCCTTGAGCATCCAGCGCGCCTGGCGCAGCTCTTCGGGCAACCGGTGCAGCGATTCCTCGAGCAGCTCGATCATCTCGTCACGGTCGATCCGCGGCGACGACGACAACGGCATGGTGGGCGCCGTGGCGATGATGTCGATGGCGCGGCGCAGCAACGTCTCGGCATCACCGACGAAACCGCCCGGCACACCGGGGTCGGGATACTCGTCGTCGATGTCGTCGTACGCCTCGTGCTCGCCGTCGTCGTAACTCATGGTTGGCTCAGTTCTGTCCGCTCTCGTGCCGACGGCGCAGTGCATCGGCGACGTGCGACGGGACGAGATGGTCGATGGATCCACCGTACTTCGCGATCTCGCGCACGAAGCGGCTGCTGATGTACCCGAGTTCGGGGCGGCACGGAAGATACACCGTGCGAACGCCGGTGACGGCGTGGTTGTTGTGCGCCATCTGCTGCTCGATCTCGAAGTCACCCGATGTGCGCAGGCCCTTGACGATGAAGTCGACGTCGGCTCGCTGTGCCGCCTGGACGGCGAGGCCGGTCTGAGCGACGACACTGACGCCGTCGAGATGGGCGAGTGCCTCCGTGGCCATCTCGACGCGTTCGTCGACGCCGAACAGCCCCGACTCCTTCGCGTGATTGTGCATGATCGCCACGACCACCGAACCGAACAGCTCGTCGGCCTGTTCGATGATGTCGATGTGGCCGAGGTGGATCGGATCGAAACTCCCTGGATACAGCACCCGCAGTGACCTGGTCATTGGGTGTCAGACCCTACCGCTGCGTCGAGCCTGCGTTCGAGGAACGTCACACGGGTGCGGCCGTACTTCTTCTCACGGGTGACGGTCCAGTCCGCCGGGGCCGTCACCGGCGCCCCCGATTCGGCGACGACCAGATCGGCGGTGACCCGTCCGAGGAGCTCGTGCCACGCATCGAAGTCGTACGGCGGATCGGCGAACACGATGTCGGCGTCGAGCGTGCCGGCGACCGACATCGCGTCCGACGTCAGCACCTTGGCGCGGTCGCCGAGGTCGAGCGCGTCGAGATTGTCGTTCAGTGCCCGCAGCGCCGCTCGGTCACGTTCGACGAAGACGCAACGCGCGGCGCCGCGTGACAGCGCCTCGATGCCGACTGCGCCACTGCCCGCGAAGAGGTCGGCGACGACCGCACCGTCGAGCAACCCGGAGCTGCCCAGCGAGTTGAAGATCGCCTCGCGGACGCGATCGGTGGTGGGACGCGTGGACGTACCCGCCGGCGTGACCAGCCGACGACCGCCCAGCTCTCCCGAAACGACTCGCATCACGTCGAGGATAGGAGCGGTCGTGAGTGGCCGCGCGACGAGCGGTGGCGAGTCGCCGCGCGACGAGCGGTCGCGAGTCGCCGCCCGGACCGGCAAGACTGGGGCCGTGCTCTCACCGACACCACAGATCACCTGCATCGACTGCGGCGGCCGCTGCTTCCTGCTGACCCAGGCACCGGAGGACGGGATCTGGGAATCGGGCGACGTGGTCGCCTACCGCTGCGAGGACTGCCTCGACCGGTGGGACATCGTGATGTCCGACGAGGACGACGCCGAGCTGGCCCGCGGCGACTGACCCTGCGATCGCGGCCGCCGTTCTCGTGAACTCGTGCGGGAACTGTTCGCGCACGGGTTCACGAGAACGCCGGTTCAGCTCTTGGCGAGGAACTCCTCGTCGCTCTCGCTGAACACCAGTGCCAGTTCGTCGGCGAGCTGCGGATGTGCGACGAGTTCGGGATCGGCGTCGACGATCTCGAAGGCCGCCTCACGGGCCAGCTCGACGAGGTTGCGATCGCGTCGCAGCGATGCGAGCTTGAGGTCACTGCGACCCTTCTGCGACGTCGACATCAGCGTGCCCTCGCCGCGAAGGTCGAGGTCGATCTCGGCCAGTTCGAACCCGTCGGTGGTCGCCACCAGTGCCTCGACCCTCGGGTTGCCGACCGGGCCAGCGCCCGCCCCCTGTCCGTGCGGCGGGGCTTCGTCGCGCTGCTGGGTGACCAGCCAACAGGTCGATGCGTGAGCGCCACGCCCGACGCGACCGCGGAGCTGGTGGAGCTGCGCGATGCCGAAGCGGTCGGCGTCGAGGATCACCATCACCGTGGCGTTCGGGACGTCGACGCCCACTTCGATCACCGTCGTCGCCACCAACACGTCGAGGCCACCGGCTCGGAACGCGTCCATCGTCGCCTCCTTCTCCGCTGGCGTGAGGCGACCGTGCAGCAGGCCGAGCCGCAAACCCGCCAGCTCGTCGGCGGTCAGGCGCTGGAACGTCTCCTCGGCCGAAGCGACCTCGAGTTTCTCGCTCTCGCCGATCAACGGGCAGACCACGTAGGCCTGTCGGCCGTCGGCGACCTGGTGGCGCACGTCGGCCCAGACCTCGGCCTCGAGCAGCGGCCCGTCGGCCCAGCGGGTGACGATCGGCGTCCGTCCCGGGGGCAGCTCGTCGAGCACGCTGACGTCGAGGTCGCCGTACACGGTCATCGCCGCCGTGCGGGGGATCGGCGTTGCGGTCATCACGAGCATGTCGGGCACCGCACCGCCGACGGTCTTGGCCCGCAGCGCGGCACGCTGTTCGACGCCGAAACGGTGTTGCTCATCGACGACGACCGCACCGAGGCTGGCGAAGTCGACGGCGTCCTGGATCAGGGCGTGCGTGCCGATCACGATGTCGACCGAACCGTCGGCGAGCCCCGCCAGGACGTCCTTGCGATCCGATCCCGTGACCCGGTTGGTCAACAGCTCGACGCGCAGTGGTCGATCGCCGAAAAGGTTGCCGGGATCGGGAACGCTGACGCCCTGCAACAGCGCCCGCACCCCGGTGGCATGCTGTTCGGCGAGCACCTCGGTCGGCGCCATCAGGGCGGCCTGATGGCCGCCTTGGACCGCGACCATCATCGTGTCGACCGCCACGACCGTCTTGCCGGAACCGACGTCGCCCTGCAGCAGGCGGTGCATCGGGTGCGGCGCCGCAAGGTCGTGCTCGATCTCGGCGATCGCTCGCCGTTGAGCGCCCGTCAGGGGGTACGGCAGCGCATCGTGGAACCGCTGGACGAGATCGCCGCCGAGGTCGTGGGCGATGCCACGCTGGTCGCGTTCCATCGCCCGCTTGCGCAGCACCAGGACCAACTGCACGCGCAGCAGCTCGTCGAACGCGAGCCGACGGCGCGCCTGCTCCTTGTCGCGGATCGACTCGGGCAGGTGGATGTTCGACAGCGCATCGAAGCGGTTCGACATCCCGAGGCGCCCAAGGATCTCGGCCGGCACCGGATCGGCGATGCCGCGCTCACGACATCGGCGCAGCGCCTCTTCGACCCAGCCGGCGATCTCCCACGTGTTGAGCTGCGCTTTCTCACTCTGCGGGTAGATCGGCACGATCCGGCCGGTGCGGTCGCCGATCAGGTCGACGACCGGGTTCGCCATCTGCAGGCCACCGCGGTAGACGTCGGCCTTGCCGAACAGCGCGATCTGCAGACCGTCGCGGAGCTGGCGTTCGCGCCATGGCTGATTGAAGAACACCACGTCCATACGGCCCGAACCATCACCGACGTTGACGTTGACCATCGTGCGGCGGTTGCGCGTGACGCGCTTGGTCACCGAACGTACCGTGGCGAGCACCAACGCCTCCTCCCCCGCCACGAGGTCGGCGATCCGCGCCTCGTTCGACCGGTCGACCCACCGGCGCGGATAGAAGGTGACCAGGTCGAGCAGGCTGTCGACGCCGATCGCAGCGAGCGACGCCCGCTTCTTGTCGCCGACACCCTTCAGCCGGTCGACGTCGATCGCGGCGAGGTCGCGGAACGCCAGTGCGTTCACTCGACTCCGAAGAGATAGGGGTACAGCGGCTGACCACCGTGGTGCACGTCGACGTGGACGTTGCCGCGGTGGTCGCCGAGCCATCCGACGATCTGGTCGGTGACCGCAGCGTCGGCATCGGCGCCCGTGATCACGGTGACCAGCTCGGCCGCATCGCCGACGATCGCGTCGAGCAGTGCCATCGCCGCACCCTCGACCGACGGTGCGACGGCGATGATGCCGTCACCACGGACCAGGCCGAGCCAATCGCCTTCGACGATCACGCCGGCACCGCTGGTGCTGTCACGAACTGCTCGTGTGATCTCGCCGGTGACCACCGACGCCGCCGCTTCGCCCATCTCGGTGGCGTTGTCGAGCGCCGATGCGTCACCGTCGTAGGCGACGAGCGCAGCGAGCGCCTCGGGCATCGAGCGGGTCGGCACGACGACGACGTGCTTCTCGGTGAGCGCATCGAGCTGCTCGGCGACCGGAATGATGTTCTTGTTGTTCGGCAGCACGACCACCTGATCGGCGTTCACGCGCTGCACCGTCTCGAGCAGCTCCGCCGTCGAGGGATTCATCGTCTGGCCACCGGTGACCACGCCTTGCACGCCGAGCTGGGCGAACAACTCGACCAGACCGTTGCCCGAGCAGACGGCGACGACGGCGGTGGCGACGGCGGGCAGCTCGTCGGCGACCGGTGCGGCGAGTGCGGTCGAGGCCAGCTCCGCCTCACGCTTCGCGTGCTCCTCGTCGACCTCCTCGAACAGGTCGCTCACGCGGATCGTCTTCGGGCGGCCGCCGAGGTCGAGCGCCACCTCGATGGCGGCGCCGATCTCGTTGGTGTGCACGTGACAGTTCCACAGGCCGTCGCCGCCGACCACGACGATCGAGTCGCCGATCGCGCCCCAGTGTTCCTTGAAGTCGCGAATCCGCTCGTCGGGCAGGTCGAGGAAGTACATCACCTCGTAGCGCTGCTCGCTCACGTCGAGTTCCCCGGGGGTCGCCGCATGGCGGTGTGCGACCGCATCGAAGGCGGCACCGACCGCACCGGTCGTGCCGTCATCCGGCTCGGCCACCGGCAGCGGTTCGCCGTCGACGACGTAGAGCACCGAATCGAGCAGCAACAGGAACCCTGCGCCACCTGCGTCGACGACGCCGGCGTCCTTGAGCACCTGGAGCTGCTCGGGGGTGTTGTCGAGGGCCAACTTGCCGGCCGCTCGGGCTGCCCGGGCGACCTCGACGAGCGATCCCCCGGCGTCAGCGGCTTCCTTGGCGGCCTCGGCGCTCTCGCGGCACACGGTCAGGATCGTGCCCTCGATCGGCTTGAGGACCGCCTCGTAGGCGCCCGTCGCGGCGGCCTGCAACGCCTCGGCGAACTTCGCGCCCCGCACGTCGGCGTGTTCCTTGACCGTGCCGGCGAACCCGCGCATGATCTGGCTGAGGATGACGCCGCTGTTGCCGCGAGCGCCCATCAGCGACCCGTGGCTGATCGCGTCGCAGGTGGCGTCGTGATCGTCGTCGGGTGCGTTCTCCATCTCGGCGACCACTGCGTCGAGCGTCCGGGCCATGTTGGTGCCGGTGTCGCCGTCGGGTACCGGGTACACGTTGAGCCGGTTCAACCCGTGGGCGTGATCACGTACCGTGTCTCGAAAGGTGCGGACCGTCTCGCGCAGCGCAGCGGTGTTCAACCGTTCCAGAGTGGGCACGGCCAACGAGCTTACGAGAACGTGCCACCGTTGGCGCCAGAGGACGACCGGCGTACCGATCCGCACGCGCGACCCGATCGGGACACCGGCGTGGGGCGCGCCGATCGAGTTGGTAGCATTTCATGGCTGTCCCGGCAGGCGGAGTCGTCGGTCGGGCACCACCAACGTGATCGAGCCGGGAATCCGGCAGCTCTGCAGGAGAATCCAATGGCATCGAAGTGTGAAGTGTGTGGCAAGGGCCCCTCGTGGGGCATGTCGGTGTCGCACTCGCATCGCCGCACCAAGCGACGCTGGAACCCGAACATCCAGCGGGTTCGCACCAGCGTGAACGGCGCGTCCAAGCGCGTCAACGTGTGCACCGGCTGCATCAAGTCCGGCAAGATCGTCAAGGCGGGCTGAGTCCTCGTCATGCAGGGGGTCATCAAGGCCTACGATCCGGCCAGCGGTGACGGACTCGTCATGTCCGACACCGACCTCCACGATTACGAACTGGCCGCCGATGCGCTGGCCGGTTCGGTGTTTCGCATGCTGCGCCAGGGCCAGCGTGTGGTGTTCGACCTCGACGACGCCGGCTTCGCCACGCATCTGCGCCTCGGCTCCGAGGTCGACATGGCGACGCCCGGCGCCTGACGCCGGCGCGCCCGGCGCCGAGCTGCCGAACCGGTTTCCGCCGGCGCCGTCCGGGGAAGTCGTGACCTTGTGCCCCGAGCTCTGTTTCGTCGTTCGAACCCGCGCGCCCTACGCTGGAGTTCAGCGATCGATGCCGTCGTCGACCCGACGCGCAGGCAGGTTGCACGGATCTCAACCCCCGGAACTCGACGAGGAGTCACCAGATGAGCGGAACGACCAGCAACCAGCGCCTCAAGGACTGGGTCTCGGAATGGGCAGCGGTGATGCAGCCCGCCGACATCTACTGGTGTGACGGCTCCGCCGACGAGTACGAGCGCCTGTGCCAGGAGCTCGTCGACTCGGGGACGTTCACCAAGCTCGACGAGGCGAAGCGGCCCAACAGCTACTGGGCCCACTCCGACCCCGGTGACGTCGCCCGCGTCGAGGACCGCACCTTCATCTGTTCGCTGACCGAGGACGAAGCCGGACCGAACAACAACTGGCGCGACCCCGCCGAGATGCGCGCGGAGATGAAGCGGCTCTACACCGGTTCGATGAAGGGCCGCACGATGTACGTCGTGCCGTTCTCGATGGGGCCGCTCGGCTCGCCGATCGCTCACATCGGTGTGCAGCTCACCGATTCCGCCTACGTGGCGGCGAACATGCGGATCATGACCCGGATGGGCCAGGGCGCCCTCGACGTGCTCGGTGACGGCGAGTGGGTCCCGTGCCTGCACAGCGTCGGTGCACCGCTCGAGAACGGCGCCGAGGACGTGCCGTGGCCGTGCGACGCCGAGAACAAGTACATCGTCCATTTCCCCGAGACCCGCGAGATCTGGTCCTACGGCTCCGGCTACGGCGGCAACGCCCTGCTCGGCAAGAAGTGCTTCGCGCTGCGTATCGCTTCGGTGATGGCGCGCGACGACGGCTGGCTCGCCGAGCACATGCTGATCCTCAAGCTGACCAACCCCGAGGGCGAGTCGAAGTACATCGCCGGCGCCTTCCCGTCCGCCTGCGGCAAGACGAACCTCGCGATGCTCGTGCCGACGATCCCCGGATGGAAGGCCGAGACGATCGGCGACGACATCTGCTGGATGAAGTTCGGCGACGACGGCCGGCTGTATGCGATCAATCCCGAGGCCGGCTTCTTCGGAGTGGCGCCGGGCACCAGCTACGAGACGAACGCCAATGCGATGGACACGCTGTGGGGCAACTGCGTCTACACGAACACCGCACTCACCGACGACGGCGATGTCTGGTGGGAGGGGATGACCGACACACCTCCCGCCCGAGCGACCGATTGGAAGGGCAACGCCTGGAATCCCGAGATGGACAACCCGGCTGCGCATCCCAACGCCCGCTTCACCGCGCCGGCATCGCAGTGCCCGTCGATCGCTCCCGAGTGGGAGGATCCGGCGGGCGTCCCGATCTCGGCGATCCTGTTCGGCGGTCGGCGCCGTACCACCGTGCCGCTGGTGACCGAGGCGAACGACTGGGAACACGGCGTGTTCCTCGGCTCGATCATGGCGTCGGAGAAGACCGCAGCCGCCGAGGGCACCCAGGGCGAACTGCGCTTCGACCCGATGGCGATGCTGCCGTTCTGCGGCTACAACTACGCCGACTACTTCGCTCACTGGTTGTCGATGGAGAAAGCGACCGATCCGGCGAAGCTGCCGAAGATCTTCTTCGTCAACTGGTTCCGCCGCGACGACGACGGTCGGTTCCTGTGGCCCGGCTTCGGCGAGAACAGCCGCGTGCTCAAGTGGATCTTCGAGCGGGTGAACGGCAACGCCGATGCGATCGACACGCCGATCGGCAAGCTCCCGACGAAGGACGCACTCGACACCAACGGACTCGAGATCGACGAGGCCGACCTCGACACGATCCTGTCGGTCGACGTCGACGGATGGAAGGCGGCGATCCCCCAGATCCGCGAGCACTTCGCACAGTTCGGTGACCGTCTCCCCGACCGGCTCAACGTCGAGGTCGACGAACTCGAATCCAAACTCGCCGACGCCTGACCGCTTCTCGTGAACTCGTGCGGGAATTGTTCCCGTACGAGTTCACCAGAACGAGTTGAGGACGCAAAACGGCCCGGCCCCCTCGCGGGGACCGGGCCGTTCGATTCTCAGCGAGTCGTGATCAGGCGTCGACGGGGAGCACGCTGACCGTCTTGCGGCCCTTGCTCTGCCCGAACTCGACGCGGCCGTCGACGAGGCTGAACAGCGTGTCGTCCTTGCCCTTGCCGACGTTCTTGCCGGGATGGAACTTCGTGCCGCGCTGGCGCACCAGGATCGTGCCGGCGGTGATGTCGCTGCCGCCGAAGGCCTTCACACCGAGGCGCTGAGCGTTGGAATCGCGGCCGTTGCGGGTGGAACCGCCACCTTTGGTCTTGGACATGAGTGTTCTCCGTTCGGATCGGGCCGGTGCCGGTCAGACCGTGATCGAGGTGATCTCGACCAGGTGGTACTTCTGGCGATGGCCGTAGCGACGATGTTGGTTGGTGCGGCGCTTGTAGGTGTAGCCGTTGATCTTCGGGCCCTTGACCTGGCCGACGATCCTGCCGGTGACCGACGCGCTCTTGAGCTCGTCGGGGGTGGCGAGCACGGTGCTGCCATCGACCACCATGACCGGGGTCAGCGACACGTCGCTGCCCTCGTCGGCGTCGAGCAGTTCAACTCGTACCTGCTGGCCCTGGGCCACCTTTTCCTGCTTGCCGCCTGAGGCGATGACTGCGTACATAGCGTTGTCCGATGCTAGCGGCGGATCCCGGCGCCTCAACCCGCGCAGCGGGTCCAATTGCGCCGGTCACTCCTCTGAGTCACTCCCCTCCTCTGAGTCACTCCCCTCCTCTGAATCACTCTGCGGTGGTCACGGCCTCGGACTCACGGGCGGCACCAGCGAAGATGCCCTTGGCCATCAGGGAACTCTCCGATGCGCGGCGTGCCCGGTACACCACTGCTCGGGCGGCGTGGATGCCGGCGTCATCGGGCGCAGCCCATCCGGCGATGTCGGCCAGATGGCAGGCGAGGCGGTGGTCGCCGGCTTCGGACAGCGTCGTGGCCCGCTCGATCAGCACCGACGCTCCGCCCGCGAGGTCGGCCAACTCCGTCGCCAGCACGGCGTCCGGCGACGGCTTCAAGCGGCTCGGGGCGCCGTCCCACCAGCCACCGAACTGGCGCCAGATGTTGCGGACGACGAATTCCGGCTCGTCGTAGAGCGGCCGGAGATACGGCTTGGCGAGCACGTCGTCGGGTACGTGCACGCTGTGCACGATCGTGTCGAGCACCTCGCCCGCGTTCATCATGTCGACCACCTCGGCGACCAGCTGTTCGAGCGCACCGGCGATGTCGCCGAGCACTCGGGCGATGCGGTCGCGACCTTCGATCGGCAGGCCGTGCGCCGGCAGGAGCAGTTCCGGCTGGCGTGAGATCATCTCGCGCAGCGCCGCTGCCCACTCGATCGGATAGCGCTGGACCTTCTGAGGGTTGCCGGCATTCGGGAAGTTCCAGATGACGAAGTCGCCGGTGAAGAGCCACTTGTCGTCGGGCATCCACCCCCACAGGTGGTCGTCGGTCTCGCCTCTGGCATGGTGGAACTCGATCGTGCGATCACCGACGACGATCGTGTCGTGGGCGTCGACGACGTGGTCGGGGCGCAGTGTGGCGGCCGGGATGAACTCCCCCGTGGAACCCATGCCGAAGTCGCCGCGCACGCCACCGAACTGACGGGCGTTGATGCGGACGTTCCAGTCGTTGGTGTACTCGTAGCGATCGAATCGCCGATCGACGTTGGTGTGGCCCACCACGGTCATCTCGCCGAAGGCGTCGGCGAATGCGGGGCTCCCGCCGACGTGGTCGGCATGGCCGTGGGTGTACACCAGGTGGGTGACCGGCGTCGAGGTCCACCCACCGATCGCTGCGACGACGTCGGCGCCCGTGCGGGCGTGCGAGGCATCGAACGCAACGAGGCCGTCGCCGGCGTCGAGCACCACCGAGTGCGAGAAGCTCTCGACGATCGCCAGACCGTCGGCCAGCTCCGACAGTTCGTTGGTGATGCGGTTGACCGGTTCGTCGGCCACACCCGAATCGATCACCCGTGACGACAGTGCGAGCAGATCACCCATTCCCTCGACCCTAGGCGAATCGGTGCGACGGCGATCGACGCCTGGCGGTCACCACGCTGCTAGAACTGGCAGATGGGTACTGAATTCTTCGCTGGTCGGTCTCGTCCCTCTTCCGCGGTGCCGCACGACGCCGGAAGCGTGCGGCGCAATCTCGAGGTCGGGGCACACGACGATCCGGCCGAGCGTGAAGCCGACCGGCTCGCCGAACGGGTCACCCAGCGGCTCCAGGACCGGCACCTCGACGCCCGCAACTCGGCGGTCGCGACCACTTCGAGTGGTCGGGCTGTGCGGTCATCGGTCGCACGAGCCTCCGTCCGGGAAGCCGAACTCGGCGACGTCGGCGGGGACATCGGACCCCGCATTCACCGTCGCACCGAGCCAACGTCAGAGATCGCGCCGATCGTCGGCGCCGAAGGCGGCCAACTCGACCCGGCCACCGAGCGCGACATTGGTGACGCTCGCACTGGTGGCCAGCGCCTCGAACCGCGCATTCAGCGTCGCATGGAGTCGGCGTTCGGCACCGATCTGAGTGCCGTGAGAATGCACATCGGAGGGCCCGCCGATGAACTGAGCCAACGCATCCAGGCCCGTGCGTTCACGGCCGGCAACGACATCTTCATTCCCAGCAGGGAGTACGAACCCGACACGCGGTCGGGCCAGACCCTGCTCGCACACGAGCTGGCCCACACGGTTCAGCAGTCCACGACGGTCTCGCGCAAGCTGGATCCAGTGATCCGCCGATACGCCGACATCCCCGATCACGCCACCTGGAAGCAGGACTCCAACATCGCCCGTACGCGGCGCTCGAAGGAGCTCAAGGCCATCGACGAGGCCGTCGCGGAGTACGACAAGGTGAAAGACGGCGACGAGTTGGCGCTGAAGCGCTCGCACATGATCCTCGTACTCGACCACATCCGGCAGTGGGAGAAGATCAAGACGCCGGCGGGCGTCGCAAAGAGCGATCGCGCTGCGTCGATCATGGACCTGAAGCAGGTGTTCGAGACCAAGGTCCAGGAGAACCTCGCGGCGCACGCCAGCGAACTCGACCCCGTGGCCGCCGACTATCACCAGGCCGTAGCGAACCGCGACATGGCCGCAACCCGGCGTGTGGGCGCCGAGCTCAGCAGCGCACATCACGAGTTCTTCTCCCAGACGGCCGCCGATGCGCTCAAGACGAAGGACCCGCAGGAGTGGGCGACGGCCTTCTTCAGTGCCCCGTTCGACGAGTTCGGCATCAACCCGTTCACCGTGATGTCACTCAAGAGGTTTGCCGACTTCAGCTGGCTACGTCGCGAGCACGCCGACATCATGGTCAACGACTACATCCTGCCTGGGATCGAGTCCAACAAGAATGCCCTCGTCCAGATGTTGCAGTACCCGCCGTTCCGAAACGGCCTGTTGACCAGGGCATCGCCCGCAGCGACCCGATGCCTCCTCGAAATGCCGCTCGTGCGCATGACCGTCGCGGCGGAGAGTGACGCAGCCACCAAGAACGGCGGCGCACCCAGCGTCGAGGAGATGGCCGACAGCGTTTTCGCCGCCTTTCTCGGAGATCAGCCGGTCAGTGGCCTCGGTTATGCCACGAACTCCGCCAACTTCAGCACCGGTGAATTCCTGCTCGGATCGTCGACGACAGCAAAGCGGGCTCCGTGCATGACATTGAGCAACATGCTCACCGAGGTCTTCCGGGCCGTCCTGCCGAACGGCAACCCAGCCAGCCAGGTGATGCAGCGTCAGGACATGGTGCCGATGCTCACCAAACCGCTTCACACCATCGGCACGGGAAACGGCATCTTGACGCAGGAGACGTCGTTCAGCGGGAACGTGGAGCAGTACGGCGACGTCAAGGGCCACGCGAACATCAACCGGATCTTCTTCGGCGACGGACACGAGTGGCTCCAGGTCGGCAACAAGGAGTACGACCCGACGCTCGGCATCACCGGGCCGGTCGGCACGGTGAAGGCCTGTGTCGAGGCGATCACGTTCACCAAGAAAGGCGAGAAGTACAAGGGCAGCGACGGCACGACCGCCACCCGCAACAAGCACGTGCCACCCGGTGGCGGCCCGCTCCTGTTCCAGCGATCGGTCGTGATCAACTAGTCGCATCGACCAACCGGTGCGCCCATTGTCTTCGATCCGCGCGCCGAACGCGAGCACCTCGATCGAATTTCCGCAGCCTGCTAGATCTCGCAGGCGTCGGCGCAGGGGCCGCTGGCGCGGAACTCGACGGCCAGGGATTTCGAGAGGCGGCCCTTGGTCACCACCCGCATCGACTCCGCCATGCCGATCAACGTGGGCGTGATCAGGATCTGGAAGCGTTCGTGACGCAGCTTGCGATACGCCGCGGTGTTCTTGCCCTTGACGTTGGTGTCGACCGACACCTCGGCGACCTTGCCTCAACCGGTCGGGCGGATGAAGTCGATCGACATCGTGCCGCCCTTGCGTTCGAGCAACTGGCGGGCCTCGTCGGTGATCTCGATGTTCATCATCACTCCAAGAGGCTGTAGTCGACGACGACGCCGCGCCCTTCGCAGTCGGGGCAGGTCTCGGAGTATTCGGTGAGCAATCCCTCGCCGATGCGTTTGCGGGTCATCTCCACCAGGCCGAGTTCGGTGATGTCGAACACCTGCGAGCGCGTCTTGTCGCGAGCGAGGGCGTCACGGAACTTCTCGATCACCTTGGCCCGGTTGCCCTTGACCTCCATGTCGATGAAGTCGATGACGATGATGCCGCCGATGTCGCGAAGTCGCAGCTGCTTGGCGATCTCCTCGGCGGCTTCCATGTTGTTGTGGAAGACGGTCTCTTCGAGGTTCGACTTGCCGACGTTCTTGCCGGTGTTGACGTCGATCACCGTCAGCGCCTCGGTGTGCTCGATGATCAGCGAACCGCCCGACGGCAGCCACACCTTGCGGTCGAGCGCCTTGTGCACCTGCTCGTGGATGTGGAACTTCTCGAAGAGCGACAGACCCCCGCCGGTGCCGCCGTCGTAGTACTCGATGCGATCGGCCAGTTCGGGATTGAACGCAGCCACGTAGTCGTGGATCTCGTGGTAGAGCCGTTCGTCGTCGATGACCACGCCGCGGTAGTCGGCGTTGAACTCCTCGCGGATCACCCGCACCGCGAGCTCGGGCTCGCGGTACAGCAGCGCCGGGCGCTGGGTCTTGGCAGCCTTGGCGGCGATGTCCTCCCACTGGCGCAGCAGGATCGTCATGTCGGCGACCAGCTCCTGCTCGGTCGCCGTTTCGGCCGCCGTGCGTACGATCAGGCCGTGTTCGTCGGGCTTGACCCGGTCGAGGATGCCACGCAGGCGCTTGCGCACGTCGTCGGGTAGCCGCTTGGAGATGCCGTAGGTCTTCGAGTTCGGGATCAGCACGACGAACCGGCCCGGCAGCGAGACCTCCTGAGTGAGCCGGGCACCCTTGTGGGCGATCGGGTTCTTGGTCACCTGGCACGTGATCAGCTGTTTGTTCTTGAGGATGTCCTCGATGCGCGGGTCCTTACCGCCCTCGTCGATGTCCTCGGGGTCGTACTGGACGTCGCCGCGGTACAGCACGGCGTTCTTGGGGGTGGCGATGTCGACGAAAGCCGCCTCCATGCCGGGCAGGACGTTCTGGATGCGCCCCACGTAGATGTTGCCGTGGATCTGGCTGACGTCGTCGGCCGGGCGGCTGACGTAGTGCTCGATCAGGCTGCGTCCCTCGAGCACGGCCACCTGGGTCATGCCGGAGCGAACCTGGACCGCCATGAAGTACCGACCGATCGGCTTGCCGTTGCGCTCTCGACCGCGGCGCTGTTCGAGTGTGGCTGCGTCGAGCTCGCCGGCGTCGGCCTGCGATCTACCGCGACCGCGACCACGGCGGCTCTTCTTGCCACCATCGCCGGACGCGCCCTCCTCGGATCGCTGGCGTGACCGGTCGCCGGCACCTCTGGTCGAGTCGCGGCCGGAGCCCCCTCTCGAGCTGCCTCCACGGCGCCGCCGCTTCGGCTCGCCCTCGCTGCGTCCGTCTTCGTCGCCGGCCGTGCGGCTCGATGCAGGCCCCGGAGGTGGGGCGGTCGGGATCGGCATCGTGTCACCGATTCGAGGTTTGCGCACCAGCGCCCGCTCGGCCGCTTCGGGCGACGCCCGCCCTTCGCGCATCGGCTCGGGAAGCTCGATGTCGTTGCGGTGCGTCGTCCGTCGAAAGGCCGTCGTCGTTGTCGTCGGATGAGCCGTCGGCGGACGCGCTGGCCCCCGCAGCACCGCCGCGTCGACGCTGCCCGCCACGTGAGCCGCGGCGCCGCTTGGGACCTAAGCCCGCAGACGTGCCGGCCGGTGAGTCAGACGTGGTGTCGCTCGAGGTGTCGTCGGTCGTGTCGTCGGTCGTGTCGTCGGTGGTGTCGGTCGAACGCTCGGAGTCGGCGTGATCCATGGGAGAAACGGTCCCTTCTGGGTCGAGCAGCCGCGAAGGCGCTCGAAGTGGCTCGAACCGTCCGCACGCTGCAGTGGGGACGAGCCGATCGTGAACGTCGGTGCCGCCGGTTGACGGAACCGTTGCATGCGCCGGAGACCAGCGCTACGAGGAACACGACGGCCAGCACGGCCGCCGGTGACCAGGCCTCGACATGCACGTTCGCCGCGAGCGCTGCGTCGCCGGAATCGTACGTTCCGGTCGCGCTGGGGGTTCGTGCGATGTCGAAGGCCACTGGGAGACAGATTCTATGCGCTCGCAGCGCTGTCGGCGGGATGGGCCCGCGATTTGGCCGGCGGCGCCGACTCAGCGCATCCGGCGCATGTGCACCGACTGGACCAGTCCGAACAGTGCGAAGTAGACGATCAGGCCTGATCCGCCGTAGGAGATGAACGGCAGCGGCAGCCCGGTGACCGGCATGATCTGCACGGTCATCGCCACGTTCTGGAACGCCTGCCACAACAGCATGGAGAAGACCCCGGCACAGAAGTACGTGCCGAGCAGATCCCGTGAGAGGTGGGCGATGCGCCAGATCCGCACGAGCGCGATGATGATCAGACCGAGGACCACGGAGGACCCGACGAAGCCGAACTGTTCGCCGATCGCCGCGAACGGGAAGTCGGCCCACATGACGGGGATGTCGCGTCCGTTCGTGAGCGGACCCTGCAGCCAGCCCTTGCCCCACACGCCACCGGTCCCGATCGCGCGCATCGCGTTCTCGGCCTGGTAGAGGTCGTCGGCGTCGGCGGCGGCGGGATTGACCAGGGCCCGGATCCGGGCGGCCTGATAGCTGTTGACCAGCCGGCCGACGAATGCCGCGAGCACCGTCGCCACCGACAGCAACGTGATCAGGGCGATGTAGCGGGCCTTGGCTCCGGCGACCAGCAACACGCCCATCGCCATCGAGACCAGGACCGACGCCGACCCGAGGTCGGGCTGGATGATCACGAGCACCGCCGGCGCGCCGACGATCATCAGTCCGCCGAGGAACCGGGCGTAGGAGACCTCCTCGCTGCGTTCCTCGGCCAGGTAGGCAGCGAGCATCAGCAGCGTCGTGAACTTCGCCATCTCGGCCGGCTGGAAGTTGAGCGGTCCGAGGTCGAACGAGATCCGGTCCTCGCCGGAGGCGACGCCGATCAGGAACAACAACGCCAGGATGACCAACGTGAGGCCGTAGAGGAAGCGTGCGCGGTCCTTCCACCATTCGTAGTCGACCGACATGACCACGAACATGACGACCGTGGCGGCGATCGCGAACACGACCTGGCGGGTGACGAACGCATACGGATCGCCGGAGATGCGCGTGCGCGACGCCGAGAACACGACGAAGCATCCGATGACCGTCAACGCGAACTGCACCGCCAGGAGCACCCAGTCGACGTTGCGGCTGGGATCGGCGGGGCTGGCACCGATGTTGCCGAGGCCCGAGTCGGGCTTACGGGACAGGAACGAGGCGGCCACGAACGCCTACTCGATCGTGCGCACGCTCGAGAACCGGCCGTCGTAACAGCTGGTGTCGGCGAGCTGGCGGGGCTGGGCCGCCACCGTCGCCGTCGTGTCGAGTGCGTCGGACAGGCGGACCGGATCGGCCGGTGTGATGCCCGACATCTGCATGAACATGCACTTGACGACCGGACCGGCGGCCTGCGAGCCGTATCCGGCCTTCTCGAGGTAGGCGCTGACCGTGTACGGCCGTGAGGGGTCGCGGCTGTAGGCGGCGAACGCCGAGGAGTCGTTCCACGGGTAGTTGCCGGCGCCCTGGGCCGTGCCGGTCTTGCCGGCGAGCGGGATCGCTCCGTCGGGGTAGTAGTAGAACAGGTTCTCGCCCGTGGTGTGGTGGTAGAAGTCGCTCGTCGTGCCCTTGCCGTAGATGACCCGTGTCAGGCCCCGGTCGATCTCCTCCCACGACTCCTGCGCCAACGGCAGCTGGCGGATGACCTCACCGGCGACGTTGGGCTCGCGGGCGAGAACCGCCTGGGACAGATCGACGAAGCCCTGGACCGCCGAGTCGGGAACACCTGGCTGGTACACCGCCTTGATGATCTCGGGCTTCATCAGATAGCCCTTGTTGGCGATCGTCGAGTAGCCCATGGCCAGCTGCAGCGGTGAAGCCGACAGCAGGCCCTGGCCGATCGCCAGCTGCACGTTGTCGCCGGTGTAGTAGCTCGACGCCTCGGATTCGCTGATCACGCCGAGCTCGCCGTATCGGGCCTTCAGCTCCGCGTCGGGCACCGTGCCGTCGAACGCGTACGGCAGGTCGATACCCGGGTCGGAACCGAATCCGAATTTTCGGACCTCCTCCTGGAGCACGGGCTGCAGATCGTTCTGCGTCATGATCAACTCGCCGATGCGGTAGAAGAACGCATCGGACGACACGGCGAGCGCGGTCTCGACGTCGACGGCGCCGTAGACACAGGGGCGGCCGGTGCCGCTGCACGTGGCGTTGCGGTACACACAGCGCACCAGCCCGTCGTTGCACTTGTCCTCTTCGACCGACTCCATGCGATAGCTGCCCTCGTCGCGGTAGTAGTCGCCGACTCCCATCAGGCCGGTGTCGAGGGCGGCGAACGCAACGAACGGCTTGAACGTCGACCCGAGGTTGTAGCGGCCCTGGATCGCCCGGTTGACGAGAATCGACTCGTCGGGATCGATCGGATCGCCGTTCTCGTCGACCGATGGGAAGAGCTCGTCGAACTTGCCGCCGCCGAGGTCGGCCTCGAACCACCGGTTGTCGAACGTCGGATAGCTCGCCAAGGCGATGATCTGGCCGTTCTGGTAGTTCTGCACGACGACCGAACCGGCCGGGGCCTTGTAGGGAACCTCACGGGGGTACTCGGGGAACACGAGCTGCTCGAAGTTCTTCTCCGGATCGCGCGGGTTGACGGCGACCTGCTGCCGGCGCAGCTGGAGCTGCGTCTCGAGCGCCTGCTCGGCGAACTGCTGCTGGTCGAGGTCGATCGTCAGTTGCACGTCGTTGCCGTTGATCGGTGGCACGCGGCGAACCTCGCGCACGATCCGGCTGGCGTTGTCGACCTCGTAGGTGACGTAGCCCCACTTGCCGTGGAGGTCGTCTTCCATGCTGAGCTCGATGCCGAACTGGCCGACGCGCTCGTTGAGGTAGTACCCGCGGCCCTCGTAGAAGTCCTTGGTCTCCGCGGTGATTCGGCCCAGGTACCCGATCACGTGACTGGCGATCGGCGCGTACGGATAGACGCGGCGCGACTCCTCGAGGATCTCGACACCGGGGAGGTCCTCGACGCGTTCCTGGATCGCGATCGCTGTGCGTTCGTCGATGTCCTCGGCGACCGGCATCGGCAGGAACGGGCTGTACACCTGGCTGTCGAACCGGTCCTCCATCTCCTCGACGGGCACGTCGATCCAGCCCGACAGCCGCCGGAAGATCTCGGCTCGGTTGTCGCTGTTGCGGATCACTTCCCAGTCGACCGCGACGGTGAGCACGCGATCGTTGTCGGCCAGGATCCGGCCCTCGGCGTCGAAGATCCGCCCACGTTCGGGCAGCAGCGGCACCGTACGCAGCTTGGTGGTGTCGACCTTGGCCTGCAGCGTCTCCTGCTCGACGGTCTGCAGGAACCACAGGCGCGCGCCGACGAGGCCGAAGAGCAGCATGCCGACGAGGGCGAGCACGCCCAAGCGGGCGGCGCGCTTGTCAGCGGCCACGCGGCACCCACCGATCGGTCGACATCGAGAACATCATGACGTCTCGCATGTTACAAACGCGTTGCAGGCGCAGTCGTTCAGGGCAGCGTGCCACGACGTGACAGTGTTCACGGCGATCGGCGGACTGCAGAGCCACGTCACGAGGTCGGCTCGCCGACGGGTTGCTTCCACTCCGGGCGGCGCATTCGCAGACACCATCGTCCGAGCGGTACGAGCAGCGGGCTGAGCACCGCAGCGGAGGCGGCCACCACGGCCAACACGACACCGAGCTGGCGTTGGAACGGTTCGGATTCGCCGATGAACGCCCGCAGCAGTGGCACCGTCGCCACGCCGGCGACCGCCCCCAGTGCGGTGAAGATCGCCTCCAGCCACCAGTGCGGGTCGGCGGCGATCAACGCGAGCAGTCCGCCGACCGCACCGGCGACGGTCATCGCCGTGGCCGTCGATCCGAGCGGCGTCCCCTCGGCGAGATCGAACATGACGCCGAGCGTGAACCCGACGACCGCCCCGCGCTCGCTACCGCCGGCGACACCCGCAGCGGCCGCCATCGCCATCATGATGGGCACGATCACGCCGCCGACTTGGATCTCGACGAAGATCGTGCGCTGCAGCGCCAGCAGGATCAGGCCGAGCGGAATCACCCGCACGAGCGGGCCCTGGACGAACGACGCGAACATCGACGGTCACTGGTCGACTTCGGAGAGCGGCTTGTAGAGCACCACTCGCACGAAGTTCAACCGGGCCAGGTCGGCGTAGAGCTCGACGTCGAGCAGCGGTCCACCCGATCCGGGACGGTCCGCCCGGTTGACGACGCGCCCGACGGGGATGCCCGTCGGTGCGAGGCTCTCGGATCCACCGGCCGTCTCCACCAGGTCGCCGGCGACCAACTCGGACAGCGACGGCGAATCCTGGAGGAACTTGATCTGCGGCAGCCGGCGCCGTCCGCGTCCCTCGAGGGCGCCGTACTCCTTCTCGATGATCTCGGCGATGGTCGTCGTCGTGGTCGACGTGGTCGAGTCGGCCGCTGCCGACAGCGTCTCGGACGACGGGTCGAGCGTCGTGTCGGTCGGGCTCGACGTCGCCGTCTCGCCGAGTGCGTCGAGCAGCGCGGCGATCTGTTCAGCCGTCAGCGGGCGCCCCGTCAACGGGTCGATCACCGGCTGGCCATCGGGGCCGACGGCTGCGCCCGGCAGCGTCGTGTCGGGCACCGGCGACCCGTCGGGCAGCGTGAGGCCGGGCACGATCGCACCCGGCGGCGGCGGCACCGTCGTCGACGTGGTCGTCGTCGTGCCCGCCGCGGCGATCTCCGACGGGCTGAGGCCCGACGGCGACGTGTTGGTCGGCACCGTGTCGTCGGCGGCAGCGGCGGAGGTCACCTTGACGGCGACGGTGTAGCGGCTGTCGGTGACCAGCATCACTCGGGCGGAGGTGCGTGTCACCTGCGTGACCTTGCCGACGAGGCCCGCCTGGTTCACCACGGCCATGCCGACCTCGATGCCGCTGGCGCTGCCCTTGTCGATCTCGATCACCTGATCGAGGTTGTTGGCGGCGTAGCCGACGACGCGAGCGACCTCGGTGTCGATCCCCGACAGCGACGGAAGGCTGTACAGCGCCTGCAGTTCCTTGCCCTCGATCACCGCTGCCTCGGCGGCCGCTTGCGTGCCGATCAGTCGATCGACCTGCTCCTGCAAGGCGACGTTCTCGCGTTCGAGGTCGTCGTAGTTCGTGATGCCGTGCCAGATCTGCTCGATCGGGTTGGTCACCACGCCGGTCGCCGACTCCACCGGGCGCATCACCTGGGTGAAGCCTTCGCGTGCTGCGTCGATCACCGGGTTGCCGCGCAGATCGAGCGTGAGCAGCAGCACGGTGGTCAGCAGCAGCGCGAGAATGACTCGTTTGCGCCCGACGGAGTAGATGGCCATGGTGGTGACGAACGTCGTCGACGCCGAAGCGTCAGTCCTCGCCGCCCAGCGACATCAGGCCGCGCATCGCGTCGATGTTCTCGAGCGCGCGGCCCGAGCCGATCACCACGCTGTAGAGCGGCTCGTCGGCGATGCGGATCGGCATGCCGGTCTCGTGGGCGAGGCGTTGGTCGAGACCGCCGAGCAGGGCGCCGCCGCCGGTGATCGTGATGCCGTCTTCCATGATGTCCGCGGCCAACTCGGGCGGCGTCTTGTCGAGCGTGGTCTTCACGGCGTCCACGATGGCAGAGATCGGCTCGGCAACGGCTTCGCGCACCTGCTCGGTCGTGATCTGGATGGTGCGGGGCAGCCCCGAGATCAGGTCACGCCCACGGATGTCGGCGGTGAGCTCCTCTTCGAGCGGCCACGCGGAACCCATCTGGATCTTGATCTCCTCGGCCGTGCGGTCGCCGATCGCGAGCGAGAACTCCTTCTTCACGTACTGCAGCACCGCTTCGTCGAGTTCGTCGCCCGCAACGCGGATCGACTGGGCCGTGACGATGCCGCCGAGGGAGATCACCGCGACCTCGGTCGTGCCGCCGCCGATGTCGACGATCATGTTGCCGCTCGGTTCGTGCACGGGCATGTCGGCGCCGATCGCCGCAGCCATCGGCTCTTCGATGATGTGCACGGGTTTGCGGGCGCCGGCGTACTCGGCGGCGTCCTGCACGGCGCGTTGTTCGACGCCGGTGATGCCCGACGGGACGCAGATGACCATGCGCGGCTTGCTCCACTTGGAGCCGGCGACCTTCTGGATGAAGTAGCGCAGCATCTTCTCGCACACCTCGAAGTCGGCGATCACGCCGTCCTTGAGCGGCCGGATCGCCTTGATGTGATTGGGTGTGCGACCCATCATCCGCTTGGCTTCCATGCCGACGGCGACCGGGCGGCCGTCGGTGACGTTGATCGCCACCACCGACGGCTCGTCGAGCACCACGCCGTGGCCGCGAACGTAGATCAGTGTGTTCGCCGTGCCGAGGTCGATGGCGAGATCACGCCCCAGGCTGAGCGGGTTGTTGCGGGCCATTGGATGGCCACCTTTCGCGAGCTGTCGAAATGCCAGGACCGGCACTCCAACCGTGCCAGGAACCAGAATCTCGCAATGTTACAGATTGGGGAAGAAAATCCCGATCTCGCGCTCGGCCGACGCCAGCGAATCGCTGCCGTGAACCAGGTTCTCGGTGAAGAGGATGCCGAGATCACCACGGATGGTGCCCGGTGCGGCCGTGCGCGGGTTGGTGGCACCCATCATCGCGCGAACGACCTCCCAGGTGTCTTCGGGCCCCTCGACCACCATGGCGACGACCGGGCCACGGCTCATGAACTCGACGAGTTCGCCGTAGAAGCCCTTGCCGACGTGCTCTTCGTAGTGGCGCGCGAGCGTGTCGGCATCGAGCGTGCGGATGTCCATGGCGACGATGTCGAGGTTCTTGGCCTCGAACCGCGACACGATCTCGCCGACGAGCTTGCGCTCGACGGCATCGGGCTTCAACAGGACGAGCGTGCGATCAGACATGAGCGCGCACGCTATCGATCAACACCGCAAACTTGCCGGAATTGTTGCGCTCAGCGGGACAATCCCGGCAAATTTCGGGATGGGGTGGGGCGGGGGCGCCGGCGAGGGAAGCGCCAGCGACGAGCCGGAGTCGGGCCGACCCAGCGTGGCCGACCACCGACCCTGCGGTGAGGCCCGACAAAGAGATTCAGTTTGCGTAGCGCTGGAGGACCGGGCGGGCGGCGCCGACGGTGTAGAGGCTCCCGGTGACCAGGACGGCGTCGTCGCCGTCGGCGAACTCCATCGCGCGCTGGCACGCTGCCTCGACGGAGTCGAAGACGTACACATCGTCGCAGCCGAGCCGGCGCGCGGCGTCGGCGACGGCGGTCGCCGGGATCCCTCGGAGCGACGGCGCCGTGCACGCGAACACGATGTCGAACTCGTCGGCTCGCAGTGCGGCGAGCATCTCTTCGGGATCGCGCAACGTGCCGACGACGAGGATCCGGCGACCTTCGGGGTCGAAGTCGTCGAAGAACACCTGTGCGCAGGTGTCTGCTCCCGGCGGGTTGTGTGCACCGTCGACGATCGTCAAGGGCTGACGGCCGAGCACTTCGAAGCGCCCGGGCATCACGGTCTCCGCAAAGCCCTCGAGCACGACCTCCTCGGCCAGCGGTGCAGCGAAGAACGTCTCGACCGCCACGAGCGCCAGGGCCGCATTCGCGCCCTGGTGGGCGCCGTGGAGCGGTACGTACACGTCGGTGTAGATCGTGGTCGGCGTGCGGATGTCGACGAGCCGCCCACCGACGGCGAGGCGGTTGCCGACGATCTCGAAGTCGTCATCGACCACGAGCAAGGTGGCGCCTCCGGCATCGCGGAAGATCGAGACCAGCTCGGGCGTCGGCTCGCCGACCACGGTCGCCGAGTGCGGCTTGATGATGCCCGCCTTCTCGCGCGCGATGTGTTCGAGCGTGGGCCCGGCGAACTCGGTGTGGTCCATCCCGATGTTGGTCACCACGGCGACCGTCGCATCGACGACGTTGGTGGCGTCCCATCGGCCGAGCAGGCCGACCTCGATCACCATCACGTCGACGGCGACGTCGGCGAACCAGCGGAAGGCGGCAGCGGTGACGATCTCGAAGTAGCCCGGCCGGCGACCGACGATGCCTTCCAGATCGGCGATCGCGGCGATCTGCTCGGCCAGGTCCTCGTCGCTGATCGGTTCCAGGTTGCGGCTGATCCGCTCGTTGACGCGTTCGAGGTGTGGGCTGGTGTACGTGCCGACCGTGAGGCCGCTCGCAACGAGCAGGCGGGAGATCATCTGCGCCGTCGAGCCCTTGCCATTCGTGCCGGTCAGGTGGATCACCGGGGCGGCGTGCTGCGGATCACCCATCGCCGCACAGAGTGCGGCGATCGTGTCGGTGGACGGCGAGGTGATGCGGCCGGTCTTCTCGTAGGTCGCGTGCTCGTCGAGATAGGCAAGCGCCTCGTCGTAGGTCATCGGTCGCTCAGGTTACGGCCGGAGGACCGCGACGCTCAGGACGCCGCTTTGCGCTGGCGGCCGGTCGACCGCGGCACGAGCGTGGGGTTGACCTTGTCGATCACGGTCTTCTCGTCGATCACGACCTTGCCGATGTCGGTGCGACCGGGCAGGTCGTACATCGTGTTGAGCAGCACCTCTTCGAGGATCGCCCGCAGGCCGCGGGCGCCGGTGCCGCGCAGGATCGCCTGATCGGCGATGGCCTGCAGACCGTCGGGCGTGAACTCGAGCTCGACGTCTTCGAAGCTGAACACCTTCTCGTACTGCTTGACCAGGCTGTTCTTCGGCTCGACGAGGATCTGCACCAGTGCGTCGCGGTCGAGGCTGCCCACCGCACCGATCATCGGCAGACGACCGATGAACTCGGGGATCATGCCGAACTTGACCAGGTCCTCGGGCAGCACCTGGGCGAACAGCTCGCCCGGGTCACGGTCGACTGCGGAACGCACCGTGCCGTGGAAGCCGACACCCTTGTGACCGATACGGGACTCGATGATCTGCTCGAGCCCGGCGAAGGCCCCACCGAGGATGAACAACACATTGGTCGTGTCGATCTGGATGAACTCCTGGTGGGGATGCTTTCGGCCACCCTGCGGCGGCACCGAGGCCTGCGTGCCCTCGAGGATCTTCAAGAGTGCCTGCTGGACACCCTCGCCCGACACGTCGCGCGTGATCGAGGGGTTCTCGCTCTTGCGGGCGACCTTGTCGATCTCGTCGATGTAGACGATGCCCGTCTCGGCGCGCTTGACGTCGAAGTCGGCCGCCTGGATGAGCTTGAGCAGGATGTTCTCGACGTCCTCGCCGACGTAGCCGGCCTCCGTGAGCGCCGTGGCGTCGGCGACGGCGAAGGGCACGTTGAGCTGGCGGGCCAGCGTCTGGGCGAGGTGGGTCTTGCCGCAGCCGGTCGGACCCAGCAGCAGGATGTTCGACTTGGCGAGCTCGATCTCGTCACGGCGCCCGACCGTGGTGGCCTGGTTCTGGTGCTGGATGCGCCGGTAGTGGTTGTAGACGGCGACCGAGAGGATCTTCTTCGCCGAGTCCTGCCCGACGACGTAATCGTCGAGGAACGCGCGCACCTCGCGTGGGTTCGGCAGGTTGTCGAAGCTGAGCTCGGCGGTCTCGGTGAGCTCTTCTTCGATGATCTCGTTGCACAGGTCGATGCACTCGTCGCAGATGTACACCCCCGGTCCTGCGATGAGCTTCTTGACCTGCTTCTGCGACTTGCCGCAGAACGAGCACTTCAGCAGTTCGCCGGTGTCGCCGAATTTCGCCACTTGTCGGTACCCCTTCGAGTCGTTCCTGCGCCCTGTGTTCCCCGGACCGCCCTCGCTGAGTCAGCCCATCGGAGCCCGACAGTCTGGCGCATCCACGTGCACGAACAGTGGACCCGCCCGACGAATCGGGCAGACCCCCACCCGATCAGCGGATCGGACCGGTGCGGTCCACCGCCTCGCGAGAGGAGATCACCCTGTCGATGATGCCATATTCCAGCGCCTCGTCCGCTTCCATGACGAAGTCGCGGTCGGTGTCGGCGTGAATCCGCTCGATCGGCTGACCGGTGTGGAACGAGAGGATGCCGTCGAGCAGTTCACGCATCCGCATGATCTCCTTGGCGGCGAGTTCGAGATCGGTCACCTGGCCGTAGCCGACCTGGCCGCTCGGCTGGTGCAACAGCACCCGGCTGTGCGGCAACGCGAGCCGCTTGCCCTTCGTGCCGGCAGCGAGCAGGACCGCGGCCGCCGATGCGGCCTGGCCCAGGCAGATCGTGGCGATGTCGTTCTTGATGAACTGCATCGTGTCGTAGATCGCGAACAGCGCCGTGATGTCGCCGCCGGGGCTGTTGATGTAGATGTTGATGTCCTTGTCGGGGTTCTCCGACTCGAGGTGGATTAGCTGCGCACACAGCAGGCTGGCGATCTGGTCGTCGACCGGGGTCTGCAGGAAGATGATGTTGTCCTTCAACATCCGGCTGTAGAGGTCGTAGGCGCGCTCGCCGCGACTCGTCTGTTCGACGACGTTCGGAACGAGGTAGTTCACCGCTTCGAGATTCATGACGTCTCCTCTTCGCTGTCGTCTTCGTGGTCGTCGTTTTCCGGCTGGGTGTCGGGCTGCTCGCCACCGTCCGTGTCTGCGGCGGCGTCGCTGGCCGCCGCATCGGTCGCTGCGATCACCGCTGCAGCTGCGGACTGCACGTCGACGTCGGTGTGATCGTGGTCCTGATCGTCGTCGTCGTGGCTGTGGCCGAGGAGTGTGTCGCGATCGATCGGGTTGCCGTCAGGGTCGACGAAGTCGATGTGGTGCAGCAGCCAGTCGAACGCCTTGGACTTGCGGATCTGCGCGGCCAGTTCGGGCACGGCGTCGTTCTGCTCGTACGCCCGGCGGATGTCCTTGGCCTTCTGTCCGTACTGCATCGCCATGCGCGCGTACTCGGCGTCGAAGTCGTGTGGCTCCACGTCGATCGACTCGGCCTCGGCGACCGCACGCAATGCCAGGTCGACCTTGACGGCCTCGACCGAGGATCCGCGCATGGACTCGATGAAGTCGTCGGGGCCCTGACCGGTGGCGGCCAGCCACTGCCCGAGGTCGATGCCCTGGGACTGGAACTGCTGCACGACGCCCTGCACGCGCTGGTTGAGGTCGGCGTCGACCATCGCCTCGGGCACGTCGTCGACGACGAGTTCGGCGAGGGCGGCGTTCATCGCCTGGACCACACTCTGGCGGGCCTCGTTGAGTTTCTGGTCCGACTGTGACTCGCGCAGGCTGGCGTTCCACTCCTCGACGGTGTCGAACTCGCCGATGTTGTCCGACACCCAGTCGTCGGTGAGTTCGGGAACGACCGACACCTGGACGGCGGTGACCTTGACGACGAACTCCGCTGGCTCCTCGAGCCCCTTCGGTGTCGAGGTGAACGTGACCTCCTCGCCGGCGGAGACGCCCGTCAAATGCTCGTCGAAATCGTCGGTCACCCAGCCCTGGCCGAGCTCGTATCCCCAGTCGTCGGTGTTGAGACCCGAGAGCTCCTCACCGTCACGGGTTGCCGCGATGTCCATCGTGAGGTAGTCGCCGACCTCGGCCGGGCGGTCGGCGTCGGCCAGCGTGGCCGTGCGCTTCAGTTCGCTCTGGTGGATGGCGTCGAGGTCATCGTCGGTCACCTCGAGTGCTGGGAGCTCGACTCGCAGCTCGCCGTAACCCTCGACGGTGATCGTGGGGCGCACCTCGCAGGTGGCGTCGAACTCGACGGGCCCCGACTCGGCGCCGTCGGTGATCTCGACCTCGGGCGTGGCGATCAGGTCGACCTGGTGCTCGCGGACCGCCTTGGCCAGGTACTGCGGGACCGCATCGCGCAACGCCTGCTCGCGAGCGGCACCCACGCCGATGCGGGCCTCGAGGACCTTGCGGGGTGCCTTGCCGGCGCGGAATCCGGGCAGGTTCACCTCTTTGGCGATCAGCTTGAAGGCCCGGTCGATGTCGTGATCGAACTCCGCCTCTTCGACTTCGACGTACAGCTTGACTTTGTTGCCCTCGAGGGTCTCCACGGAACTCTTCACAGATGGGCGAGTGTATCGGTGGGCCTCGGATTCTGAACGAGAGCAGGGGCCTGCGGCCACGGAGTCGCGCGTTGGGACCTCGACCGGGCAGAATGTCGCCGATGGAGTACTGGAAGCCGCATGCGCTCGCCACGCCGCACCCGAATCAGATCGACCTGCGGATGAACGACAAGGTCCGCACGATCGTCGAGCTGCACGGCGTGCCGGCCGGCACCGAGGGCAAGGTGATCTTGGCGAACGGCTTCAACTGGCAGCGCTACCGTGTGCTGTTCGACAACGGTGCAGAGATCGGCGATCTCGACAACCGGCAGATCGAGCCGATCGGCAAGGCGGCCAAACGGCTCGAGAAGGCCGCCAAGAAGCGGTAGCTCGCTCGGGCACCATTGCGGTTGGGGTCGAGTCTTCGTCTGGATTTCGTCGGGTGATCGTCAAGAACCCGTAAAGGTCCTCGTTGCACGCGCCGATGGACCTGTCATGAATCGCACCGCACGCATCATCGTGGCCACCGGCGTGGCCCTCACCGTGGTCCTGCCCGGATTCGCCGGGGTCGCCTCGGCGGCGCCGTCGGGCGGCGCGGGGTCGGCGGCGACCACGTCCGCCGAAACGACGATGACGGTCCGCGACGGCGACAGCCTCGCAGGCATCGCCTGGCGATACGGCGTGAAGCTGTCTGCGCTCCTGCGTGCGAACTCGCTGCAACTGACCAGCGTCATCCACCCGGGCGACACGCTGGTGATCCCCGCCGGCGCAACGATGCCCGCCGGCACCGGATCGTCCCCGGCCCCGTCCGGCAGCTCCGCATCGACGCCGACACCCGTCACCGGCGCCTCCACCGACTACGTCGTCCGAGCGGGTGACGCACTGGCCGGCATCGCGTGGCGCAACGGCGTCACCCTCGGTGCGCTGGTCAGGGCGAACGGCATCGAAATGACCAGTCTGATCCTGCCCGGCCAGACGCTGCGGGTTCCGCCGGCCACCCGGCCTGTCCCGACCAGCGCCGCCCCGCGAGCCGCCGCTCCTGCGGCCGCCCCTCCCACCGGCGTCGCTGCACCACCGAGGCCTGCCGCCACCGACCAGGGCAGCAGCTCGCTCCAGAGAATGTTGTCCTACGCCACCGCCCAGGTCGGCATGCCGTACAAGTTCTACAGCGCCGGTCCGGAGACGTTCGACTGCTCGGGGCTCGTCGTGGCAGCCTTCCGCCAAGTCGGGATGAACGTGCCTCACCAGAGCCGGGCGCTCGCGCGGCTCGGCACCGCCGTCGATTGGCGCAACGAGACCATCGCACCCGGTGATCTCGTGTTCACGTCGGCAGTGGGCGACCCGGAACTGATCACGCACGTCGGGATCGCCCTCGATTCGCGCCGGTGGGTTCAGGCGATCGGGTTCGGCCGCACGGTCAGCATCGGCACGCTCCCGTCAGCCGACCGGATCATGGCAGTCCAGCGCATCGCGCTGCCCTGATCGAGCCCTCGATCAGCCGACGACGTTCGAGGAATCGATCGGACCACGCACCGCTCAGTCGAGTCCGGTGGGCAGCGACGGCACCACGAGGGGCGTCACTCTGGCGGTCGACCCGGCCGGAGCTGCGAGGGGCAGGCCCTGCAGGTGGGCATCGATCAGCCCCGCAACCAGTTCCGGCTTGCTGGAGGTCGGCGAGGAGCGCCCGATTCAGCCTGACGCCCGGCGGGTACCCGCCCATGCGCGGGGCCATCGCGCATCGTCGCACCGAAGTCGCACCAAAGGAGCAACTCATGACATCTCGACCGCTGATCCATGGGCTCGCCGCAGGGGCGGTGGGCACGGCTGTGCTCAACACACTGACCTATCTCGACATGGTGGTGCGCGACCGGCCGTCGAGCAACGTGCCTGCACAGACCGCCGAACGAGCCACCGACCTCGTCGGCCTCGAACTCGCGAGCGGCGGGGACGGCGACGGCGGCGACGGCGGACCCCGGGGCCAGAACCGCAAGCAGGGCGTCGGCGCACTGATGGGCTACGCCACCGGCTTCGGCGTCGGCATCGCCTACGGCTTCCTGCGACGGCGAGCACTCGCCGGGGTGCCGCGCTGGCTGGCCGGCGTCGGAATTGCCGCTGCGGCAACAACGGCCACCGTCGCGCCCTACAGCGCACTCGGCGTGTCCGACCCGCGCACGTGGCCGGCCAAGAGCTGGGCGGCTGACATCATCCCGCACCTCGGCTACGGCTGGGCGACGGCTGCCACCTTCGATGCACTCAGCGGTTCAGGTCACCGTTGGAGCGAATCGGCGAAGCGGACACTCACGTCGGTGCGGTCGGGATAGAGGTCCAGTCGGTCCTGGACCGCCTCGGGCTCACCGCGGACGTGCGCCCGATACTCCCAGGCGATGGCGACCCCTACCAGGCGTACGCTTCGGGAGCCGTGCCGCCGGGGCCCGGGAAGATGGCGTCGATCGATGTCAACGTGTCCGGGTCGAGGGTGATCTCGAGGGAGCGCAGCGAGGCGCCGTCGAGCTGGCCGAGTGTGCGCGGGCCGATGATCGGACAGGTGACGCCGTCTTGGGCGAGGAGCCACGCCAAGGCCATCGCCGCAGGTTCCTCACCGAAATCGGTACACAGCTGCTCCCACTGCTCGAGCCGAGGGCGCAGCTTGTCGATGCGCTTCAGCGATTGCGGGGACTGGCGACGAGCACGGTCGGAGTCACCGAGCACGCCGCCGAGCAGACCGCCCGACAGAGGGCTCCACGGGATCACCCCGACGCCGTACTCGCGACATGCCGGGAGCACTTCGAGTTCGACGGTCCGCACCAGGAGGTTGTAGTGGCTCTGCTCGCTGACGAGGCCGAAGGTGTTGCGGCGCGCGGCGGCTTCGTTCGCTCGAGCGATGTGCCACCCGGCGAAGTTGCTGCTGCCGACATAGGTGATCTTGCCCTGCTGGATCAGCATGTCCATTGCCTGCCACACCTCCTCCCACGGCGCGGTTCGGTCGATGTGGTGCATCTGGTAGAGGTCGATGTGGTCGGTCTGCATCCGCCGAAGGCTGTCCTCACACGCCATCCGTATGTGACGCGCCGAGAGCCGACCGTCGTTCGGCCACTCGGACATCGCTCCGAAGAGCTTCGTTGCCAACACGATCTTGTCCCGCCTGCCGCCGCCCTGGGCGAACCAGCGTCCGATGATCGACTCGGTGGCGCCGGCGCCCTTGTCACCGCCGTACCGGTTCGCTGTGTCGAAGAAGTTGATCCCGAGCTCGACGGCGCGATCCATGATCGCGAACGACTCGTCCTCGGGGGTCTGCGGCCCGAAGTTCATGGTGCCGAGACAGAGCTCGCTGACCTGGAGGGCGGTTCGTCCCAGTCGTCGATAGCGCATCGGCCCATCCTCGCAGACCCAGCGACGGCGGAGTACCTGCAGCACGCAGACGGGCACGAAGGTCAGAGCGTCGAGCGTGCCACCACATTTCGCCGGGAAGGACGAGCGCACCACTTCGCCGTACCCGAGAGGCAGAACCTGTTCCGATTCAGGGACGTCTTCCACGCTGGCCCGGGCCACCGATGCGATGTCGCCTGCGATACACGTGGCCAGGCCCACGCGCGCGGCCGGGGCCCCGACAGCGGGCCGCGCTCGTTCGAGCTACACGTCGATCGTGCCGTCGATCACCGTGCGCACAGCTCCGCCGACCCAGACATGCCCGTCGCCGTCCCGGCTCACGTACACCCGGCCGTCGCGACGCAGCGCGGATCCCTGGCCGGCGACGTACGGCGAGTCGACGCGACCCGAGCCGATGAGCCACTGACCGAGGGATGCGTTGAGGCTGCCGGTGACCGGGTCCTCGGCGAGCACTCCGTCCTTGGGGAAGAACGCACGGACCTCGACGTCGGCCGGGGCCTCCGCTGAGGCGACACCGACGAGCCCGACCAGGCCGACCTCGATCGGCAGCCGGCGCGGAGTCGCCGCTCGCACTGCGTCGGCGGAACGCAGGAGCAGCGCCATCCAGCCCGGACCGTTGTCGACCCACTGCGAGTCCTCGACGTCGGACGGCTCGATGCCCATCGCGTCGATCACGTCGGCGACAACGTCGGAATCGACCGGACCACTGCGCACCAGCGGCGGCGCCGCGAAGGCCAGTCGATCGTCTTCGCTCCGTATGCGAACGAGGCCGGCACCGCATTCCTGGACGGTCACGTCGGACCGCTGAGGCACGCCGCCGTTCGAGCGCCACGCCCAACACGTGCCGAGTGTGGGATGCCCGGCGAACGGGAGCTCGCCGAACGGCGTCCAGATGCGGACTCGGTAGTCGGCGGCCTCCGTCGTCGGTGACAGCACGAAGGTGGTCTCGGAGAGGTTGGTCCAGCGTGCGATCGTGGCCATCGCCTCGTCGTCGATGCCGTCGGCGTCGAGCACGACGGCGAGTGGATTGCCGAGATACGGCGACTCGCCGAACACGTCGACCTGGAGGAAGCGTCTCGTCATCTCTCGATTGTGGACCGTGGCACTCGCCGACGCAGCGACGATTGCACCCGCGCAGTCACACCGGTCTCCTCGCCGATCGGGATCGCTGTGCGCGAGCCGGGACGGATTGCGCGATGAGTTCGCGAACGTTGGCCCGTCGATACCTGCAGAGAGCTTGCATCCCGCACCTCCGACCCGAAAGGACGCATCGTGACCCGATCCGTGACCGCCCACCTCTTCAGCTCCGTCAACGGCGTCAACGAGTCGCCGAACCTCTTCCAGTTCGACGCATTCGGTGAGGCCGAAGGTGCTGCGATGGGAGCAGCCCTCGACGGCGTCACCGACGTCATCATCGGTCGCACGCTGTGGACCGAGTGGTCGGCCTACTGGCCGGAGAATCCGGGCGATCCCTTCGGCGACTTCATCAATCCGGTGCGCAAGCACGTCGCCTCCTCCACACTCGACGGCGACCTCGGCTGGAACAGCGTCGTGATCGAGGGAGATCCGGTCGACTACGTCCGCGAGCTGGCCGCATCCGACGGCGGCAAGATCACCGTGGCCGGCGGCATCGAGACCGTCCGCACGCTCTTCCTCGGAGGTGTCGTCGACACGCTGACGCTCACGATGCATCCGGCGGTGACCGGCGAGGGGCGTCGCGTGTTCGACGACAGCGTGCCGCTCACCCGGCTCCGACTCGTCGACAGCCAGATCACGCCGGCAGGCAATGCGATGTTGACGTACGCACTGCGCGGCTGACCGTCGACGAACCATCGCACCGGTGGCTCGCCGGCGTGCGCTGCCGACCAGTTGTCGTCGGTCAGGTGCTCGACGGTGTAGTGGACGGTGTGCACGACGATGTCGTCGTCGATGTTCCGCTCGAGATCGGCCTTCCAATCCCCGCGGCGAGGTCCAGGCGATCGTGGGGCACCTTGCTGGCGGAGCGGGCGGACGACGCGTGGCTGACGGTCACGGTGCCAGCGGCCCGTTCGCTGGTCGGCGTTCGGAGATGTGCATCATCGGCTCGTAGCCAGTCGTGTCGGTTCGTATCGGGTCGCCACGACGCCGCCGTCGAATTCCAGCCGACCGACCGGCTGCAGTCGGACATGCTCGGACAACCCGGCGAACAGGGTCGGACCGTGGCCGGCGATCCTGGGATGCACCACGAATTCGTATTCATCGATCAGCCCCAGCTCGGCGAGTGCCAGTGGGAGCTGCACGCCTCCCACCGCCAGTCCTGCGCCCGGCTCCTGCTTGAGCCGACGCACCGACTCGCCGATATCCCCGCTCACCAGCTCGGCGTTCCAGTCCACCTCCTCCAGGGTGCTCGACACGACGTACTTCTTCGCTGCGGTGATCGTCTGAGCGAACGACTGCATCCATGCCGGTGTCGTTCCCGGCGTAGCGGGTGTCCGCCATCCAGACTCCATCAGCTCGTACGTCGCCCGACCGAGGAGCAGTGCGTCGGCCCGCGCGAGATTCTCCTCAGCGTGCCGATGCACGTCCTCGCCGGGAATGAACGCTCGGTGATCGCAACACCCGTCCAACGTGAGGTTGATCGAGTACCGAAGCGGTCGCATCACCCCACAGTAGGGCTGTCGGGCGGGCGCACCCGCACGCCGGTCCCGGTGTCGGTGGTCGTGCATCGTCGGCGATGATGGTGGCGTGAAGCGGGTGTCGGTCGTCGGGAACTCAGGCTCGGGCAAGTCCTGCATCGCTGGACGGATCGCGGTGCTCCTCGGCGCACCTCACGTCGAGCTCGATGCGATCCACCACCTCGCCGACTGGGATCCGATCGATCCCGACGAGTTCCTCGCTCGCGTCGCAGAGGTCACGGCCGCGGACAGCTGGGTGGTCGACGGGAACTACCGAGCGGTGGTCGTCGATGGCCCGGTCTGGCAACGAGCGGACACGGTCGTGTGGCTGGATCTGCCGCGTCGAACGGTCATGGCCCAGGTCACTCGTCGGACATTGCGGCGGATCATCCGTCGAGAAGTGCTGTGGAACGGCAACCGTGAGCCACTGCGAAACCTGTACGCGTGGGACCCGAACGAATCGATCATCCGCTGGGCCTGGACTCAGCACGCGAAGTACCGAGAACGCTTCGGCTCGGCAATGGCATCGCCATCGCTCGGCCACATCGACTTCATCCGGCTTCGGAGCCACGACGAGGCCGAACGTTGGCTTGCCGACGTCGAAACTCGATCGCGCGCGCGTCCGCGGGCGCGCAACGACTCCGCCAACTCGTCCGCCGCCCGCAGCTACAGACCGCTTCGGATGTTGTCGTGAGCAGCGTCCTGCTGGCTGCCCTCAGGCAAGCGGTCCCAACGATGGAAGATCTTGCGAGCCAGAACGACTTGGAGCACCGTTGGCACTTCGGTGGATCAGCGAAGTTCGGCGAGGATCCCGATCGCGAGGATCAGGCCGAGCGTGCCGAGGAGCAGGATCTTGGTCCGTCGGGGACCGAGACCGCGAGAGAACTGACCGACACTGTCAATCTGTCCAGCCGGGGTGAGGACACTGTGGACATCCTCGGGTCCGTACTCCGGCTGCTCCACTGATGCGCTGCGGTCCGGCGGCATCCTTCGCAACGGGTCCACCATCTCGGCCGCCTCCGGCCGTTGAGGCGTTGCGCTCGATCCTGCAGAGGAGCCGTCGCTCTCCATCGCAGCATCGTAGAGCGACCCGAGACGGATTCGAGCCACAAGCAGTCGCTCGCCGACGGCTCTCCGTTGGGGCCACGTGCCTCGCCGAGCTGAGCGTCAACTTCGGTGAAGAACTGTGGGTCGACGCGACACGTGCGCCGGGTCACTGGCGGGTGTGGCGACGCTCGGTGGCGGCGACGCGAGCATCAACCTTCTGTCGGGCTCGGTCGACGAGCGTCGACGAGACGTCGTCGGGGTCAGACACGAATCCGGCTCGGATCGTCGCATCGCGTTCGTCGGGGGTCAGCGCTTCGAGCTCAGCGGCTGACCAGATCCGATCGACGTCCACCCCAAACTGTACCCGCTCGGCCATCGGCGAGGTCAGACATCGGTTGACCGACCCAACCCGTGCGTTCGGCAATCACGGTCGGGTATGAGCTCCGATCGGGAGGCTCGATCAACGGGCGAATGCTGCTCGCACCGTGCGTCGAGCGTCACGCCAAGCAGTCACGCCACCACATGTGCGCGGGGACGTCACCATCTCATCGCGTCGACGAGCGCATAGGTCGTCGATGAGCCAGTCCGGTACCCGGACATGCTCGATCGCACCGATCTTCTTCAGCAGCTGGCCGGTACGAAGCGCATGGCGGCCCCGAGCCATCGACGTGAGACCGAGGTCGGGCATGGATGAACTGAGCCACCACCACGGCCGCCGCGACGCCAACGCCCAGTAGCCGCGGATTTCGTCGCGCGCGGCGCGACGTACGTCGTCGTCGGTAGCCGGTGCGAACAACTGAGATGGAGGCCGCCCGAACATCGCGAACCCGTAGCGGACCAACTCGACGCGGGTGACTCCCGACGCGGTCCTTTCGACCAGCCCAACTCGATCAGTCGATCCGACAACGCAACCACGGCCGCCGGTACATCGCGCACCTGACCGACACTCTCCATCGCCCCGAGTTCGTCTTGCCCCGAGTTCCTCGATGATCAGGCCCAAGCCGCGCACTGTACGTTCCGGCTCGCAGGTGACTGACCGCAACGATGGAATCGCTTGTTCGTGACGGTCGGTCGTTCTGGAAGGTGCTTGTGGGTTCGACCACGTAGAGTCGCAGCCGCCCACTGTTTTCGGCGAGCGTCTCCGCGTCGGTCATCGGTGGCGGGCTCGGTGTGCTGTGGATCTGATCGGAGACCGTCGACGGTCGTCTGAATCATCAGTGGACCAAACCGGAAGCCGACTCGAAGGATCACGACATGTTCGAAGACATTGCAGCGCTGCTGCCTGAGTTGCGCGAATTGTACGAAGATCTGCACCGGCACCCGGAGTTGTCGTTCGCTGAGGTGCGCACGTCGGGGATCATGGCGCAACGGCTGAGCGATCTCGGCTACGACGTCACGACGGGGGTGGGGCGCACGGGTGTGGTCGCCACGCTCGACAACGGTGAGGGACACACCGTGTTGCTGCGCGCGGACATCGACGCACTGCCGGTGAAGGAAGACACCGGTCTTGCATATGCGAGCACCGCAACCGGTGTCGACGCTGACGGCGCCGAAGTCCCGGTGGCGCACGCCTGCGGTCACGACATGCATGCCACCTGGATGATCGGGGTCGCCACGCAGCTCGCGACGCACCGTGATCTGTGGCGAGGCAGGGTGATCTTGGCCGTGCAGCCGGCCGAGGAGATCGGCGGCGGCGCGACGGCGATGATCGATGACGGGCTGTTCGAACGCTTCGGCACGCCTGACGTCGCGTTGGGACAACACGTCACCCCTGCCCCCGCTGGTTGGGTGCTGTTCAGGCCCGGGGCGGTGATGACCGCGAGCGATGCGTTGAAGATTGTGATGCACGGTCGTGGCGCTCACGGCTCAGCGCCTGAGCAGTCCGTCGACCCGGTCGTCATGGCCGCGTCGACGATCATGAAGCTCCAGACCGTCGTGTCACGCAACATCGCCGCGACCGACGCCGCAGTGGTCACCGTCGGAACCGTGCGGGCCGGCACGAAGGAGAACATCATCTCCGACCGCGCCGAGTTGACGTTGAGCGTTCGGACCTTCGAGCCGTCGGTGCGCACCAAGGTGCTCGACGCGATCAGCCGGATCGCTCATGGCGAAGCCCATTCGTGCGGAGCCGAGCAGCCCCCCGACATCACCACGCTCTACAGCTTCCCGGCGGTCACCAACGACGCCGCGACGACAGCGACCGTCGGCGACGCCTTCGTCGAACACTTCGGTGCGGACCGCGCAATGCAAGGGCCGGTTGCGACCGCGAGTGAGGACTTCGGTCTGTTCGGTTCGCGCGGCGGTTTCCCGTCGATGTTCTGGTTCGTCGGCGGCGCCGACCCGGTCGCCTGGCAGGAGGCATTCGCCGCGAACCGCATCAACGAAGACATCCCGTTCAACCACTCGCCCCGTTACGCCCCGATCCAGGACCCCACCATCACCACCGGCATCGAAGCCATGCTCGTCGCAGCCATGTGCTGGCTGGGCCACGACGCGATGCCCTGAGCGCTCAGCCCCAACGACGGGCCTGCGATCTCGGGTTCACAGGTAGTCGTGAGCGGTGAGCCAGCGCAGGCTCACGTACCCCCACAGCGGCGGGAGGTAGTAGCTGACGAGCCGATAGATCAACACGGCCGACACCGCAACGCCGGGGTCGACACCGATCGAGGTGAGACCGGCAGTCATGCCGGCCTCGGCGACGCCGACCCCGCCCGGGATCGGCATCAACCCCGCGAACAGTGAAACCGTGACGTTGATGAAGATGGCCTGACCGAGGTTGATCGACCCGCCGACGGCAAGGACACACATCGCGAAACCAGCGGCATAGAGGACCTCCGTTGCGAGAGAGCCACCGAGCGCCAACGCTGCCGACTTCGGGTTCTTCAGCGTCTTGATCGCGTCGCCGATCTGCGCCACCGGCGTACGCAGCTTCACGTTGACCCAGTGCCGCCATTTCGGTACGAGTGCAACGACGACGGCCACCACGACGAAGATGGCGACCGCCATCGCGAGCAATCGCATCACGCCGCCTCCGCCCTGCATCTGGGAGAAGTCGATGCTCCCGGCGCCGATGACGATCGTCAACACGACGAGCACCGCTTGGGCGATGAACCCGAGGAATCCCGTGATCGCCCCGGTGGTGCTCGACGTGACGGCACTGATACCGAGCTTTTCGAAGTACCGGATATTGACCGCGATTCGACCGGCCGCCGACGGAACGGCGACATTGACGAAACCAATGGCGAACTGCTCGACGGTCGTCACCCCGATCGGCACAGGTTTCGGCGTGACCGCCGCGAGCGCCGTCGCATCGGTCAAGTTGGTCGCGGCGGCGAGGACAAGACCCAACACGACCAGACCCCAGCGGGCGTCGAGCAGGGCCTGCCACACGGTGTCGAATCCGACGTCGGCGAGCCCGCCGATGATCGTGTACACCGCGAACAGGACGAAGCCGAGCATCACGACGCTCTTCCACGTGACTCGGGTCAGCTGCGTCGCCTCGGGCACCTCGACGCCAAGGGCTGCCGCTGTCCGCTTGCGCAGGTCCTTGATCTTCAATCGCTGAGTCAGGACGCGACGACGCAGCCGCCCGTTCAGCGCAGCGGTCTGCAGCACCGGCAGCATCGCCTCGACGGCGTCGTCACCCTTTGCCCGGCGGGCAGCGGCGATCGCACGATCCGCACCGACACCCAATGTCGTCATGACGAGCATCGCTGCGACGTCCTGCTGCTTCTGTGCGCCGGTCGGGTGGATCACCGCGTTGGCGAAGCCCATCAGCTCGGGCTCGCCTGCAGCGTCGAACCAGAAGTGGATGGCGTCGATGGACCCGTGACTGATGTCGGCCCGGTGGAGCTTGTCGAGTTGCTCCCAGCCGGCGTCGACGAGGGCGTCGTCGATGTCGTCGACCGACACATCGGCCAAGGTGTGATCGAACGCCTCGGTGACCATCACCGCGTCGCCGAACGACGTCATCCCGACCGCAACGAACGCAGGCACCGACACGCCGCCGCGCTGCGCAAGGAGGAGTGCCAGCGATTCGTGCTCGACCTGTTGACGACGATCCGACCCGTACTGCGCCCCCTGGTCCTGGTACCAGGCCTTCTTCCACCACCGCGTCCAACGACGGCTGCTCCACGAATCGCGACCGAGCAGGTTGACGAACAGGGATCGACCATCGGTCGACTCTCCGCAGAGCACGTTCGAGCCCTCGGGTTGCTTGTCGAAATAGGCCAAGGTGTCCATCTCGACACCGAGGTCGGCCAGACCATCACGGACACGGGCGGTCGACGGCAACCCCGCTGACGTGCCGAAGACATACCGGATGATCGCCGCAGCGAACACTCCCACGAGCAGCCCGCCGCATGCATCGCTGACCGTCGTCACCGTCCCCACGACAGACGCCACAACCGCAGCGAGGACGAAGCCCCAACCCGTCTTGCGCATCGGGGCCGTCAGCCAGGGCGAAGCCGCAGCCTGAACAGCGGTCGCCGTCGTGACAAAGAACGCAGGAAACGTGTCGCGGGTCTGGTTCAGATCGAAGAACGCCAACTCCGGCCAACGTCCGTCGATCAGCTGCGTCAGCCCGACAACGATCACGATCGCCAAGAGCGCCGCGAAAACCATGTCACGGAACACCTCGAACCGCCCCTTGGCGAAGAGCCCCACACCGATCAACAGACCGATGCCATACAGCACACCCACCCCATAGGCCGCCTGGCTCAGCCACAGCAGCCAACCCGGCAGCCCACTGGCGAACTCGAGCGTCAGGTCGTCGAACGTCGAGCCGTTCCCCGCGACCGCGATCAACAACAACCCCAGAACGGCAACGAACGCAGCCGCGATCAGATCCGTCTTCCACCGCACCCGAGGAGCGTCCGAGGGTGCGGAGAACACCTGAATCCCGTGGCGGCGCGCCCCGCCTGCGGAGGAGCTCTCGGACGCGTCGCCCGTCGACCCAGCGCGATCATCGTCGGTTGTCGTCACACGCACGTCACGCCGGCTCGCTCCTCGAATCGTCATCGATGGTCGTCCACGTCCCGACTGGCGTCGGCCACGTCGACGAAAACCCAAGGACCACTCGGAGGAACCGCCGACAGTAGCCCGTCCCCACGACCGGACATCGCATCTTGCCGGCAGCCGTCCGCGGCACCCTCGAACGCAACGGCGCTGGGCCAGAAAGGCGCGACCCCACGAAGTTCCGGCTGCTCGTCACGCAGGAGCTGGGGCCGGTCGCAAGTCGACTCGGAGGCCAGGCTTCATCGACCCGGCGTTCGAGGGGCACTCTCACTCCCCCTTGCGCAATCTCTCTGGGGGCGCATACTGGCAGTGATGAGACAATTCCGCCGTTCCGCTGCAGGGACGGCCGTCGTCGTCGCACTCGCCGTTACGAGTTGCGGTGGCAGCTCACCGAACTCGAGTGTGAACTCGTCGCCTCCGGCAGTTGCGGACGCAGATCCCGACCATCCGGCTGATCGAGCGGCGGTGGACGCTGAGGCGTTGATCAGCGAGACCGTTGCCTCATTCGATCCGGACGATGTCGACGCATTCGTGGCCGAGGCAGCTGTGCTCGACCGGACGGTCGAGCTCGACATGGCCGAATGGTCAGGACTCGCAGAGGCGCTTGGTGGACCCGAAGCGGCGAGCGCAGCGTTCGCGTCACAGGACCAGTTCTATGCGGCACTCACGGACAAGGTGTCTGCGCCGCCACAGCTCGGGATCCGCCGCAGTCAAGCCGACGGCCCGAACATCGGAATGGGTCTCTTCGGCGGGTTCATGTTGGTGGGTCTGGGCTCGAAGGGGGTCGTTCAAGCCGGAAACGACGGGAGGACCGGCACGGCGACGCTGGCCGAAGGAATCACCATCACCTTGACGGCGGAGGCGGCCGAGCTGGCGGCCGACCTTTCCCATGAATCGAACGGCTTGACGACCAAGCTCAAGACCTCCGTGAAGATCCTGCCCTGTCCCGACGTGAACGGAGACTTCACCGTCGAGGCCACCGTCGACGTCTCGGCCTCCGCGGGAGGCAAGGAACAGACGGCGAAACTCGATGTGACGGTGACGGGCCAACTGGACGACAACGCCGAACTGGCGAGTTCGAGCTCGGAGGTCCGGCTCAGGCGTGACGGTCTCGGTATGGGCGCATTCGTCGACTCGTCGATTTCGTATGCGACCAACGGGAGTGCCACCACCAAGATCAATGACTTCAACTGGTTCACGACGAAGCCCGAGGATTTCTCCAGCAATGCGCAGCTGGCGGCGCTCTTCGGCATGATGGTGAAGCAGTATCTGCTGGAGGCGGCCGCAGCGGGTTACCTGTCGGGGCGGTGTGTCGAGATCGGCTACGGCGTCTCTCCGGGCACGACCGGGCTCGAGCCGGGCAGTTCGGCCACGATCACGGCCCGACCGCGGGGCAAGCAAGACGGTGTGCCGACCGGCGGCACCGTGCAGGCCCTGCTGTCCGCGGGTGAGAAGGCGGTCGATCCGTCGAGCACTCCGGTTGCGGTCGACGCACAGTTCGACTACCGGGCGCCGGCCGAGGCGGACAAGACCGGCACGGTGTCGCTCGAGGCCAGATCCAAGCGGGGCATCGGGCGAGTCGACATCAACTTCGACACCAACCGCCCGAAGTCATACGCCATCACCGGCGGCGATCCCCCCGTCGACGCCGTCGCCTGCGATATCAGCCAGCCGTTCGACGTCGTCGTGGACTACGGCGTGGCCCGATTCGACTTCACGTTCAGCGGGGGTCTGTCCGGCACCGCGACGTTCACCGGGAGCGGCATGATCACCGCCGAGGGATCCGCCACATACACCATCGAGTTCCCCGACGGTGCAGATCGACCGGGGACGATGTCGGTCGCAGCACAGGGTGATTTCGACCTCGCAGACGTGGGGAGCGAAGCGGGATCCAGCGCCACGAGCTATGTGTTGACACCGATCGATCCGTGCCCCACCGGCTGACCGGCATGCGGCGTTTGGTGGCAGTGTCGAAGCCTTCTCACCTGCCGGTCCCAACCGGACGCTTCCGCCCGAAAGGGTGATGACGCCGTGGGAGATCGGGCTCCACGCCCGATCGGTTGGCGGGTCTGCCCGCAGCGAGCGCAGCGACGTGACCGTGCCGAGCTGTCCCGGACGGTGCTGACCCGTCACCGTGTCGACGCCCTCGACTCGCACGAGCCGCTTGTCTCGCTGCTTGCAGGCGGTGGGTTGACCGGCTGCCTTCCATGCCATGGCGTTCGACCCGAAATTCCTGCAAGCTGGCAGCCGTACCCATCGGCGCGGCAGGTGGAGTTGCCGTCCGATTCCCTCTGTCGCCGCTGCTCGAACCTACGGCACCAGCTGGTTCGGCCATTCTCCGGAGGCGGACCATTGCTGGCCCGTCGACTGCTGGCGGCTCTGGAAGTCTGCGAGGCACTTGCCCGACAAGAATGCATCGATCGAGCAGTTCTCGCCGGCCGGGGCGGTGAGGCCCATGCCGTTGGTCTGGGTGACCTGAGCGTCGGGCGGGTTCTGTGGCAGCGGCAGCGACGGATCCGTCGACTGCGGGCACGGCGCTCCCTGGGTCACCTCGTTGGCGCTGAGTGCGTTCTCCCAGTTCTGGTTCTGACCCTTCTCGCGGATGACGAGCAGGTTGGGTGCGAGGTCGGTCTGCTTGCCGCTCTTGAGCAGGTTCCAGCCATTGGCCTCGACGACTGCGGCGATCTGATCGATCTGGTCCTGCGTGGCCGTGTCCGGGTAGAGCACCACGGTGGCGCTGCCGTCGGGGTTCTGGGCGATCTGGCTGTTGCCGAGCTGCGAGTTCTGCAGCGTGCCGAATGCGTCGAGCTGCTTCTCCGCGCCGTAGATGACGATGCTGTAGAAGCTGACGTCGTAATCGTCGCCGGTGTTCAGGGTCGACTGGGTCGCACCCGTGTAGTCCGGGAAGCTCGGAACCTGGGGGATGTGAACCAGCGACACCACGTCGTTCGGGAGGTTCGCCATGACGTACCCACCACAGGCGTCGGGCGGGCTCCCCTTCGGCGGCGCCGAACTCACGTCGGCATAGGGCGCGTTGGTCGCGACGTTGCGATAGAACTGGACCTCGTTCGGCACCGGCGACGGCGGGAACTCCTCCCCCATCGCTCCGGAGAACGACCCGGTCTGGACGAGGAACTTCGGCAGGTCGTCGAGGTCTTCCTTCGACGGCGGGTTGGCGTCGGCGAAGGTGATGACCGGGCTGTTCGTCGCGGCGTCGTACCAGGACTCCTCGGGCAGCTGGCTCTGGGAGCCGCAGTCGTCCACCGGTGTGGAGCTGAGTTCGCCGGTCGACGAATCGGTCAGGAACGCCGTCATCGTGGGATACGGCGTATTCGTCGTCGCCGGCAAACCCGAAACGGTCGTAGTTGCCGATGCCGTCGTTTCCGAACGACCAGTAACTGCGCGACACGAACGAGACGCCGGGGCTGTCGCCTTGCGCCGGGAGCAGCGCGACGTTCTTGCCGTCTGCCTGCATGTCCGACACCACGCTGGACGGTGTTGTGCTCGGCATGAAGTAGAGCGTGAACGAGCGCTCGGGAGCGAGAACCGGATTGCCGTCCACGAACGGGTTGGTCGAGCCCTCGTCCGGGATGATGTCCTGGTCGGACAGCTTGTACACCGGAACGCCGGCGGTGGTGTACAGGTACCAGGCCATCCAGTTCGAGTACGGGAAGTCGCCCTCGACGACGTAGGCCCAGTCAGCGGTGTCGCTGTTCAGCTTCTGCCCGGCCGCCGTGTAGCCCGCGGAGAAGCTCGGCTGGATCGGGTAGAAGTCGGCCGACGATGCGTCGACGACCATCGGGCAGTCATTGCCGGTCACGGCCGGGTTGGCGTCGCGTGGCATCGATGATTCGGTCGAC
>CAVSIX010000019.1:0-48776 GCA_963728195.1 Ilumatobacteraceae bacterium
GCGTACTGTTTGACCTCTTGGCATGATCGGGCCACCGCATAATCACTGCCGGAGAACCCGTGTCCGTCAGTCTGGATCGTCGATGAGGGCGCCGAGGCTGTCGGCGGCGTCGTGGTCACCGCGGTGCCCGCGGTGGGCGTAGACCCGAGCGAGGGTTTCCACGTGGTCGCCGATGCGTGCTGCGACAGCGGGGAGTGATTCGCCGGCGTCGAGCTGGGTGCTGGCGTACCAGTGGCGTAGGTCATGGAGTCGGACGTCGCCCGCGCCGGGCACTCGCGCGGTCAGGCGCTTGAAGGCTTGAGTGAGCCGGTCTGGTGAGATCGGTGTGAGTCCGGTCGGGTCGGTCGCAAGATCGGCGATCACGTACCCGTCGGGGTCGAGCTTCGTCCGGATCATGGCGGCGAGCCCTTCCTGTCGTTCACGGTGGTCGCGGAGGATCTGGGCGGTGCCCTTGTCGATCGCGACCTCGCGGGTCTGGTGACTCTTGGGGTCCTTCTCGATGAGCTTGCCGGTCTTGAGGCGTGCGACGGAGTGGCGGATCCACAGCACGCGGCGGTCGAGGTCGACCGACGACCATCGCAGTCCGCAGATCTCGCCCCGTCGGGCGCCGGTGGCGGCGAGGAGTCGGAACGCAACGTGGTTCTCGGGGTTGCGGCTCTCGGCCGCCTCGCGGAGGAGCGCAGTCACGACGGTCGGAGTTGGGGTGGTCCGAGACTGTCGGGGGACCGCGGGTGGTGTGGCGAGTCGCACGACGTTCCGGTTCGTCCACCCCCACTTCATCGCTTGTTGGAATGCCCCGCCGAGGACTGAGTGGTAGCGCTTGATGGACCCGGGCTGACAGGCCGTTCGATCGGAGCCGGACGTAGAAGTCGTCGAAGTCCTTCGGTCCGAGATCCTGGATCATCTTGCCGCCGAGGCGGTCGGCAGCGACCTTGCGTGCGATCCCGCGGTAGCTCTCGATCGTGCGGGCCTCGCGCCCTCGCTGCTCGAGATGGTCGATGTGGGCGAGCAGGAGCCCTGCGACGGACTGGTCGGCGTGGGTCCCGATGGAGTCGACCTCGGCCACGAGTTGGGCGAGTGCCTTGTTGGCCTCGCGCTTGCCGCCGCGGAACGTTCGGCTCACGTATCGGGGTCGAGCAGTGATCGGATCCGGCCCTGCGTAGGCGCGGAGCTCCCAGTAATCGGGCTGCCGCTTGAGGCGCAGGCTCCCTCGTGCCATGAAGTCACTGTAGTGAAATATGGGACAGATATGGGACAAACCCGGAAACCGGCCGGACCTCTCGGGTCCTCATGCCGATCTACCTGGTGTTTCGTGGAGCCCAGAGCGAGAATCGAACTCGCGACCTACGCATTACGAATGCGTTGCTCTACCGACTGAGCTATCTGGGCGCGCTCGGAGCGCAGGGCGTGATGTTATCGGTGGGCTCGATCGCTCACGACGGAGAATCCTTCCCTCCCGCCGGGAGCGGGTCGCGGCCGTTCCAGGTGCCGCTCGACGAGTACGGCTCGAACCTGGCAAACATCTCTTCGGCATACCAACCTTCGGCACGGGTGCGGCGAATCACCTCGACGTGGTCGGGCATCGAGTACGCGAAACTCCGAGCTGCAGCAAGCGACTGCCACAAGCTGAAGGTCGCGAGCGAGCCCACCGGGGTTTCGCCGATCCCGACGACGTCGATCAGGCCCGGCGCCTGGTGGAGTTCGCGGTCGACGACCTCGCTCGCCACCCCGAAGGGGCGCCACGATCCTCGACGGACGTTCGCCCTAGTGACGATCGCCACGGGTCCGTCGGCGGTGCCGACCTCGAGTCCCGCCAGGGGATCGAAGCCCTTCCAGGTCCCGTGGCCACCGATCGAACGGAGCCGGACGTGCCAGCTCTCTTCGGCCTTGCGCCAACGACCCGCGATGTGGTCGGCGGCGAAGAACTCGTCGAGGTGCTGTTCGTCATCCCACACGGCGAACAGTGCGCTGCGTGAGAGGTCGGCACCCCGCCCGGTGTCGTTGCCGCTGCCCGTCCCGAGCAGCCGCCAGAACGCCAGCCCGGGCACCCGCGCCAGTCGGAGGCGGTCGGCGCCGAGCCGGCCGAGCACGATCGGGATCTTCCACGCCGGCTCGTCGATCAGGTGGAACGATGCGATGCGACCCATGTATCGGCCATGCTGTCACCGATGGGCCCCGAAGTGGCAGTCACGATCGTGGTCGGCTACCTGATCGGGTCGATCCCGATCGCTAATCTGGTCGCCGCCCGGCAGGCGAACGTGGACCTGCGCGACATCGGTGACCGCAATCCCGGATTCTGGAACGCTCGTGAGGCCCTCGGCCGACGGGCCGCGACGCCCGTGTTCATCGGCGACAGTGCGAAGGGCGTGATTGCCGCACTGGTCGGCACGGTGCTGGCCGATCCGGGCGTGTGGGGCCTTGCCTACGTCGGCTGCGCAGCGGCGATGGTCGGTCACGCCTTTCCCGTCTTCTCGCACTTCCGCGGAGGGCGCAGCATCCTCACCTTCGCCGGCGGGGCGGCGGTCTTTGCGACGATCCCGTTCCTGATCTCTGTCGCACTGATCATCGCGACCTTTGCGGTCCGTCGATCGTTCGCCGTGGCGGCACGGGTGGGATTCTTCGCGTTCCCGGTCGTGCAGCTGGTCGTCGAGGGCCCCTACGGAACGGCTGCAACGGGCGTGCTCATGACGTTCGTCGGTCTGCGCTTCGCCATGGCGGCGGTGGCCGACCGTGGGCGCGCGAGTCGTCAGGCGTAAGTGCGACCACGCCAGGTCTGGCGACGGCGTCTCGCGATGCCGCGGGCGATTGCGAAGGCGGCGACGGAGTCGGCGAGCGGGCTCAGCCAGTAGGCGGCGTCGATGCGTTCGTACGCCCGCCGGGTGCCGACCAACGTGCCCAGGCGGGTGGCGGCGAGCACGACGTCGATCACGTCACCGCGACGCAGCAGCAGCCGCGGGATGGGGAGCACTTGGGCCAGTACGACGACGACGAGGTCGAGCAGCTGGCGCCGCGGGGACTCGATTCCCGGCAGGGCGATCGACCGTCCCCAGCCCGTCCAGACGTCGCTCAGCGACTCGAACATCCGCACGCTGAGCAGCTCACTCGCATCGAGGAACCGCACGCGGTGGCCGGCGACAGCCAGCCTTCTCGCCACGGCGAGATCTTCGACGACCTCGCTGCGCACGGCTTCGAGTGCACCCGACGCGACGAACGGCCTTCGGGCGAGCGCCATGCACTGACCGTTCGCCATCGTGCGGCCGGGCCGCCCTGGAGCGTTGCCCGGCGGTCCGAATCGGTACACCAGCGTCGTCAACATCGCCGGGTGCAGCCAGCGGCTACCGGGTGTCGGGCACTCGAAGCGCCCCCCGACGGTCAGCAGCACGAGTCGCTCGGCGACTGCTCTCGCCACGAGCGCCGTGGGAAGGAGCGGGTCGGGCCGGGCGTCGGCGTCGAGCGTGACCACCCAGTCGGTGGTCGCTGCGGCGATGCCCTGATGCAACGCCCACGCCTTTCCTGCCCAGCCCTCGGGCAGCGGTGCTCCGGCGAATACGGTGGCGCCGGAGCGCCGCGCGACATCGGCGGTGCCGTCGCTCGACTGGTCGTCGACGACGATCACTTCGGCGACTCCCGGTGCGTCGACCACCGCAGCGAGCAGCGGCGCAATGCGCGCGGCTTCGTCGCGGGCGGGGACCACGATGCTGATCGTCTGCAGGGGCGTGAGGGTCGGACGAACCGGCGCATCGACCGTTGCCGCACGGGCGATCCTGCTGATCGCGACGGCGCCGCCGGTCGCGCGCAACGCCATCGACGCCAGCCGCATCGGCCGGACGGTCATGGGATCTCGAGCATGCGCCTCATGCCAGGTCCTGCACGATCATGTCGGTCACGATCTTCGCACTCGTCGTGACCAGCGGCAGCCCGCCGCCCGGATGGCTCGAACCGCCGACGAGGTACAACCCCGGCCGGGCGCCACGGTTGGCGGGACGGACGAAGGCGGCGCGCCTGCCGTTCGACGACGTGCCGTAGATGGCCCCACCCGGCGAGCGGTAACTGCGCTCGATGTCGGACGGCGTCATCGTGTGGACGAACTCGATCCGCGGCCGGAGGTCCGGCCCGCGTTCGGCCAAGCGGTCGAGCACGAGTTCGCCGTACTCACCGGCGTCGATCTCGACGTCCGGAGGCGTGTTGACGAGCAGGAACCAGTTCTCGCAGCAATCCGGTGCCTGGCTCGGGTCGGTCACCGACGACACGCAGGCGTAGATCGTCGGGTCGTCGGCCGGTTCGCCGGCGTCGAGCTGGTCGTACTCGGCGCGGTAGCTGTCGGAGAACCAGACGTTGTGGTGCTGGAGGCGCGGGGTGAGCCCGCGTACGCCGGCGCACAGCACGAACCCGCTCGTCGACCGCTTGGCGCGCCGCACGAGCTTCAGCGCACCTTCGTCGGGCAGCAGGTCGGCGTACAGGTGCTCGGCGTCGGTGTTCGCCACGACGATGTCGGCGGGTTCGGACGAACCGTCGGCGAGTTCCACCCCGGAGACCGCCCCGTCCGGAGCGGCGTCGATACGTGACACGTCCGCACCGGTCCGGATTTCGACGCCGATGTCGCGAGCGACGCGTTCGAAGGCCTGACGGAGCGTATCGAGCCCGCCCATCGGGTACCAGCAGCCGAAGCGAGCCTCGATGTGCGGGATGCATGCGAGGGTCGCCGGTGCGGCGAACGGCGACGATCCCGAGTAGGTGGCGTAGCGGCCGGCCCATTGCGCGAGTCGTGGATCGTCGAAGAACGACTCCGCCGATCGGTGCAGCGTGCGCAACGGATCGATCGCGGCGAGGTCGAGCGGCGAACGCATGCGCTTGGCCAGCGACCACGGATTCGACATGGGCCCGGCGAAGAACGTCCGCTCGGCGACGTCCCAGATGCGACGGCCGCGGGCGTCGAACGCGCGCCACTGCTCGCCGGATCCCGGTGCGAAGTCGTCGAATGCGCGAGCGGTGTCTGCGTCCCCGTCGGGCACGATCAACGACGAACCGTCGGGCCAGTGGTAGACGAACTGCGGGTCGAGCCGAACGAGATCGACCTGCTCGTCGAGGCTGGTGCCCGCCGCCCGGAACACGTCGTCGAACACGTGAGGCAACGTCACCAGCGACGGTCCGATGTCGAAGGTGAACCCTTCGCGGACGTGCACGGCGAGCTTGCCGCCGACCACGTCACTGCGCTCGAACACGGTGACGTCGTGTCCGAGCGCCCGGAGCCGGATCGCCGCCGCCAACCCGCCGACACCGGCGCCGACGACGACGATGCGCCGTCCGTTACGCCTGGGGTCTGACCCCTGGTGTAACGGCTCAGCCACGGAGCTTCCTCGCGACGGCTGCGGTGGCGACCGGGAGCATGCCGAGGCCGCCGACGATCGCGACGACGGGGTCCCGGAAGTATCGCGCGAAGCCGATCGTCTCCATCACGCCCATGAAGGTGTACTCACCGACCAGTGCGCCGTCGGCGTCGGCCGCTTCGTCGGCGGGCGCCAGGACGGTCTCGAGCAGTGCCATGACCCCGAGGCCGGTGACGAACCACCCGAGATAGTTCGTCAGCGGGATGCCCCGGTACGCACCCCGTTTGGTCCACGCCCAGTACCCCTCACCGACCATCTGCGGATCGAGGAACAGGTCCCACGCCGTCAAGGCAGCCGAACCGAGCACGATCCGGGCCGTAGGGGTGGACCGCTCGCCGAGTGCGGCGTGCGCCGTCTCACGAGCCGGCAGGCCGAGCGCGAACCAGGCGAGCGGCACGATCGCCGGGACGTGGGCGACCTGCGGGCGCAGTGCCCGGGTGTAGCGGTAGCGGCCGAACGGGATGCCGGTCGAGGTGCCCACCCGCTCGACCAGCGTGGTGGCCACCGCCGTGGCCGCTGCCGCCGTGGCGGTACGCGGTCCACCCCAGCGCCGTACCGCATTCGCCGTCGTGGTGGTGAACGATCCGACGACGACCAGGCTCGACAACACCCGCCGGGTCCGCCCGCCCTGCGGCAGCAACGGCGTCGCGATCATTCCCGCGACGGTCACGACGCCGGCCGCCGTCCCCACCCACCCCGCAACTCGTGAACTCGTGTCGGAATAGTTCCGACACGAGTTCACGGGAACCGGGGCGGTCGGCGCAGTGGCGGTCACGGGAGGAGGAGCTTGGCGACCATGGTCGCCTTCTCGGTGGTCGACACGCTGGCCCGTGACGTGAAGACGTCGTAGTCCTGTTCCTCGATCTTGTCGAGGATCCGCCCGTAGAGGGCGTGGGCCGCGCCGACGCACTTGGCCGAGCGGTCGGGCAGCATGTCGATGCCGACCTGCGCCGAGCGGTACAGGTCGCGGCACCGGTTGATCTCGAAGCGAATGAGCTCGACGAACTCTGGACTGACGCGCCGCTGCGAGAGGTCGACGCCGAACCGAGCGGTGTCCTCGATCGGGAGGTACTGGCGGCCACGGTCGAGGTCTTCGTCGATGTCGCGCAGGAAGTTCGTCAGCTGGAACGCATTGCCGAGGTCGCGAGCGTGGGGCAGCGCGGCGTCGTAGTCGACCGGTTCGAGGATCGGCAGCATCATCTCGCCGATCACGGCGGCCGAACCGTCCATGTAGACCAGCAGGTCGTCCCACGTGGCGTAGGACTCGACGGTGAGATCCATCGTCATCGAGCGCAGAAACCGTCGGAAGGCGTCGGGGTCGATGTCGAACGCTCGCACGGTGTGCACGACCGCCTTCAGCACCGGGTCGTCGGACTTTCCGGCGCCGAGGTCGGCGAAGAACCGGTCGCCGAAGTCGGCGAGGGCCTCGGCTCGCACCTCGGTCGGTACGTCGCGCCCGCCCTGCGACGGGATCTCGTCGACGATGTCGTCGGCGTACCGGGCGAATGCATACAGGGCGTGGACGTGGTGCTGCTTGATCCTGGGCAGGACCTTGGTCGACCAGTAGTACGTGGTGCCGTGTCGCTTGTTGAACTCGCGGCACAGTTCGTAGCTCTCGTCGAGTGTCACCGGTCCGTTGGGCAGCAGCTGTGTCGTCGGCGTCGGCGGCTTGGGACGACGCTTGAAGCGGGTGGTGGCGCCGGCCATCAGCGACGCTGCTCCGCGTACTGGCCGACGCGTTGGGCGGCCAGCTTGCCCGACACGAGCACCATCGGCACGCCGACGCCGGGAAGCGTCGACGAACCGGTGAACACGAGGCCCGGCACCTTCTTGTTCACGTTGTTCGGCCGGAACGGCCCGGTCTGGAAGAAGGTGTGGGCCAGTGCGAACGGCGTGCCCTGTTCCATGCCCATCCGCTCCCAGTCCTGGGGGTCGTAGATCCGCTCGACGACGACGTCGGTCGGGTAGCCGAGCGATGCAGTGCGCCGCCGCAGGTCGTCGACGATGCGGTCGCGCTCGCGGCTCCAGTCGATCGTGCCGCTCAGGTTCGGCGTCGGTTCGAGGACATAGATGCTCGAGTGGCCCTCCGGAGCGAGCGAACGGTCGTCGAGGCTGTGGAGCGTGACGAGGATCGAAGGGTCGGGCATACGGACGCCGTCGTCGATCAGCGCCTTGAACGAGCCGTCCCAGTCCTCACCGAAGTGGATGTTGTGGTGGCTGGCGTCGGCAGGAGGTAGTCCCTTCACGCCGGCGACCCAGAGCAGGCACGACGGCGAGTACTTCCCCTTCCGGGCGGCACGAGGGGCGTCGATGCCCGGCAGCAACTCTCGATAGGCGACCGGGAGATCGACGTTGCACACGACGGCGTCGGCATCGAGGCGTTCAGAGGCGTCGATCTCGACGCCGGTGACTGCGCCACCCGGCTTGCGCAGAATGCGGGTGACCGGCGACGAGAAGCGGATTTCCACACCGGCGGCGGTGACGGCGTCTGCCAGACCGGCGGCCATCATGTGCATGCCGCCCTCGGGAACGAACACACCCTCGACGGAGTCCATGTAGGTGATCACGGCGTACAGGGCGAGCGCCTCGTAGGGGGCCAGCCCGGCGTACATCGACTGGAAGCTGAAGATGCGCTGCAGGCGTTCGTCGTCGAAGAACGACGCGACCTTCTTGCCCAGCTTCCCGAAGCCACCGAGCTTGGCCAGCTCGAGGCCTGACCGCCACGGTTTGATCAGGTCGAGCGGCGTGTCGAAATTGGCGTCGATGAACGAATCCATCTCGGCTCGGTACAGCTGCTCCAGCCACTCGCAGAACCGCCCGAACGCGTCGGCGTCGCGTGCCCCGGAGAACTGGCGGATCTCCTGGGTCATCGCCTCTCGTCCGTGGCGCACGAACAGCGTGGAGCCGTCGGCGTAGACCGCCCGGTACATCGGGTCGACCGGGTTGATCGTGATGAAGTCCTTCATCTCCGCACCGGCAGCGGTGAACGCTTCCTCGAGCAGGTTCGGCATCGTGAGCACGGTGGGGCCGTTGTCGAGGCGGAAGCCCTGCTCGGTGATCATCCCGGCGCGGCCGCCCGGGATCGCGTCGCGCTCGACGATCGTCACGTCGTGGCCCGCCCCGACGAGGTGCGCGGCTGCCGACAGGCCGCCGAGGCCGGCGCCGACGACGATGACCTTCATCAGACGTTTCTCCAGCTGACGTACTCAGCGAGCGCGACGAGCTCGGTCTTCGCGGTGTCGACGATCGGTGCCTTTTCGATCGCTGCGACGGCCTCCTCGGTGAGCGCAGTGATGTGGTCCTCCATCTCGTCCAGCGCTCCCGTGTCGACGATCGCCTGCTGGATCCGAGCCACGCCGTGGCCGTCGAGGCCGGGCGCGCCGACCTCGGCGAGGACGCCGAGCTGTTCGGCGTTGGCCCGCCGGACCGCACGCGCGAGCAGTGGTGTGGGCTTGCCCTCGCGCAGGTCGCCGCCGACCGACTTGCCGGTGAGGCTCTCCTCGCCGAATGCGCCCATCACGTCGTCGCGCATCTGGAATGCATCACCCAGCGGGAGGCCGTACGCGCTGAGCGGTGCGAGCAGCTCGAGTTCGCGTTCGGGAGCTGCGAGCACCGCCCCGAGGTGCAGTGGACGCTCGATCGTGTACTTGCCGGACTTGTACCGACAGATCCGCTCGGCCTTGTCGACGTCGCGGACGCTCTGTACCGAGCCGAGGATGTCGAGGTACTGACCGATGTTCAGCTCGACGCGCAGCTCGTTCCAGATCCGCATCGCCTCGGGTGGCGCACCCTCCATCAGGCGGTCGGCGTACACGAAAGCCAGGTCGCCGACGAGGATCGCCACGCCCTCGCCGAAGCGGCGCGATTCGCCGACCCAGCCCGCAGCCGCGTGCTGCTCGGCGGCCAGGGTGTGGGTGGTGGCCTGCCCTCGCCGGGTGACTGCGTCGTCCATCACGTCGTCGTGGAACAGAGCGAACGCGTGCATCAGCTCGAACGCGGCGCCGGCGTCGACGTCGATCTGGTCGTCGGTGCCGCCACCGGCGCCGACGTAACCCCAGTGGGTGAACGCGGGCCGGAGGCGCTTGCCGCCCGACAGCACCAGCCGGCGGATCTCGTCGATCGGCTGGGCGAGGTCGGCGTCGAAGGTGGCCCAGCGCTCGCGCTCCGCGCTCAACAGTTCGTCGAGGCGAGCCTCGACCCGATCGGCGATCGAGCGCAGGCTGGTCGGAGCGGTTCCATGCATCTCGGCGCAGGTTACTGCTGTGTCAGGCCCTGTGCCCCGACGTGCACGGCTCCCTGCGATCGGTTCGGCCCGTGGGCACCTGCCGTTTCGTGCCAGGGTGGTCCGATGGCTGCAGTCACGACATCGATCGAGGCGTACAACACGGCGACCGACTCGACGAACCGCATGCACGACGACACCGTTGCGCAGACGTACGGGTTCCGTGGCGGGTTGGTCCCCGGCGTCGACGTGTGGGCGTACATGACCCAGCCCTGCGTCGATCGCTGGGGCGAGCGGTTCCTCGCCGGATCGACGATGGAGGCGCGGTTCGTGTCGCCCGTGTATGACGGCGAGGTGGTGGAGGTGCGCCTCGACGACGACGGCTCGCTCACCGTCAGCGGACCCGACGGCACCGTGCGCGCCACCGGCAGTGCAGCCCTCGACGAGTCGTCGTCGCCGATCGTCGGCGTCGAGCGTGCGCCGCGGCCGGATCCGGTGCCCCCGGTGGAGGCGCGGCTGCTCGCGCCGGGGACGGTGCTGGGGACCCTGGAGTTCACCTACCGACAGGGTCCGGCAGCGGTGTACCTCGACGAGGTCCGCGACCATCACGGCATCTACGAACGTGGAGCGGTGTGTCATCCCGGATTCCTCGCCCGGCAGGCCAACGCAGTGCTGCACCTCAATGTGCAGCTCGGACCGTGGATCCACGTCGGTACGAACGCCCACCATCGTGGCCTGGTGCGTGACGGTGACCTGGTCGAGGTGCGTGGCCGTGTGGCTGCCGAGTACGAACGCAAGGGGCATCGGTTCGTCGACCTCGACGTGGAGGTCGCAGCGAACGGCGCTGCGGCGTGGAGCGCCCGCCACACCGCCATCTGGCAGCCCCGAGCGGGCTGACGGCGTCCGCTCAGTCGTCGGAATCGGTGACGGCGTCGAGGTCGGCGGTCACCTGCTCGATGCGCAGCTGTGCGGCCGAGATCTTCGAGCGGCACAGTGTGATCAGCTCCGACGCGCGTGCCACGCGGTCGGCGAGGTGGTCGACGTCGACGTCGGAACCCTCCAGTTCGCGCAGGATCGAGTCGAGTTCGGCGAGTGCATCGGCGTAGCCGGGCGTCGGGTGGTCGGTCATCGGTCAGCCTCTCGGTTGATGACGGTGCTGGTCACCGCGCTGGTGACACTGCCGTCGGCCAGTGCGGTGGTGATCGTGTCGTCGACGGCGAGATCGTCGACGGAGCGCACGATCGTGCCGTCGGCGCGCCGGGTGATCGACCAGCCGCGTGCGAGTTGCACGGCCGGATCGAGTGCGCCGACACGTGCTTCGGACACGTCGAGACGGCCGCTGGCACGCTCGATGATCGCTCTGGAGCGAGCGGGAAGTCGGCGTTGGATGTCGAGCAGACGTTGGTCGGCTCTGGCGAGACAGGCCGGAGCGGTGCGGGAGAGCACGTCGACGCGCATGCCGAGTCGTTCGTCGGCCCGTTCGACCGCGGCGTGGGTGCGCCGGGCGATGCGGTGGGCGGTCTCCGACAGGTCGGTGGTCGCAGTGGTGAGGGCGTGGCGGCTCTCGCGCACGATCGAGGCGAACGCCGCTTCGGTGTCGGAGCAGTACCGCGCGGCGCGGGCGATCAGTTCGCCGGCGCATGCGGTGGGCGTCTTCAGCGTGGTGTGGGCGACCTCGTCGGCGACGCTGCGGTCGACCTCGTGGCCGAGCCCGGTCAGCACGGGGATGGGCGACGATGCGATCGCCCTCGCGATGCGTTCGGCGTCGAACACCGCGAGCTCGTTGCGGGCACCGCCACCGCGGATCACGACGACGGCATCGAGATCGTTGCGACGAGACAGCGTGACCACGGCAGCGGCGACCGACGCTTCGGCGAACTCGCCCTGCACGCGGGTGTCGATGACGGTGAGGGCGAAGCCGAGTGCGCTGCGTCGCAGTTCGTCGTGGAAGTCGTGCCAGGCCGCCGTGCCGACGCTTGTGACCACGCCCACACGCAAGGGGATCGGCGAGAGCGGGCATCGCTTGTTCGCATCGAGCAGGCCGTCGGCGACCAGGCGTCGGATGACCTCGTCGCGAGACTGGGCGATGTCGCCCAGCGTGTACTTGGGATCGATGCCGGTCATCTTCAGGCCGATGCGGCCGTTGGGTGCGTAGTAGTCGAGATAGCCGAACACGCGGACCTTCATGCCGTCACCGAGACGCAATCGGTTCTTCTGCAGCATCGGTCGCAGGCGCATTCGTGCATTTGCGAAGAACTGGACGTTGACGACCGCCCTGCCGCGACCGTTGCCGCCACGGTCGGATACGTCGGCCTCGTCGACGAGCGTGAAATACGCGTGCTGCCCCCGGTCGCTCCACCCCGTGATCTCGCCGCGCACCCAGACGCCGTCGGAGAAGCCCCGGCGGAGTGCATCGTTGATCGCGTCTGCGAGCTCGCCGACGGAATACGTCGGGTTCGCAGCGTCGTCGAGTTCGTCGTCGCCGAAGTCGAACGCGGGCTGGCTCACGAGCCCGATTCAATCAGCCGGTGCGGCGGTGACCATCACGTTCGGCGATCACGCCTGGGGTTCGAACCCTGGTGTGACTCATGCGCCGAGCATGCGGATCGTGCCGCCGGGTGGCGTGTCAGTGTCGTCGTCGGCGGCCTCATCGGAGGCGATGGGTGTCGCGAAGAGTTCCCCGTCGACGGGGAGGTTGCGCGCCAGGCGCAACTCGTCGAGCTGGCGCAGTGGCTTCTCGAGCTGGCGACGCCGCGGCCCGGTGAGCTGCTCGAAGGCTCGGTCGACCTGGTCGAACTTCTTCTTCACCGAGTCGACCTGGTCGTTGTACTTGCGCCACTGGGCGCTGAACGTGCCGAGCAGCTGCAGGATTTCATCGCTGGTCTGCTCGATCATGAAGTTGTCGAACGCCTGGCGGATCACGCCGAGGAAGGCGAACAAGGTGAGCGGCGAGCACAGCACGACCTTCTGGCCCATCGCTTCGTCGATCAGGCCCGCGTCGTGTTCGTGGATGAACCCGGTGAGCTGTTCGTTCGGGATGAACAACAGCACGTAGTCGACCGACGGGGTGTCGCTCTCGCCGGCGTAGTCACGCTTGGACAGTTCCTTCACCCGCATCCGCACGTCGGACAGGAACCGCTTGAGATGGACGTCGCGCTCGGCGTTGGTGCCCACTTCGAGATATCGCAGGTATGACGCCATCGGGAACTTGACGTCCATGTACAGCGCATGGCCCTTCGGCATCGGGAACGTGTAGTCGGGTCGCCCCGTGCCGCCTTCGATCTGGGTCTGCTTGACGTAGTTGACATTCTCGACGAAGCCGGCGAGACGCAGCACGTCCTCGGCCATCCGTTCGCCCCACTGGCCGCGGGCCTGCGGATTGGCGAGTGCCTCGCGCAGTGCGCGTGTGGAATCGGCGAGCGTGTTGGCGATCTCGGCGTGGGCCTGCAGCGACGACGTTACCTGCCCGAAGTTCTCGGCGCTGGAGCGTCCGAGCGTGGTGACCATCTCGCTGAGCTTGGTGAGTTCCGCCCGCATCTCGGCGTGTACCTGGTCGAGGCGGGCATCGATGACGTCCTTCTTCGACGCCAGTTCCGACGTGGTCTGGTCGCGGGCGGCGAGCGCCAACGCTCCGAACTGTTCTCGCTGAAGTACTGCGGACTGTTCGAGGGCGGCCTGCACGGCGGCGTCGCGCTCGGCGGTTGCCTGCAAGCGAGCCTCGGTGACGGCGCCGCGCACCGCTGCATCGATCGCCAGTTGCAGTGATTGGTTGCTCGCCTCGTGCTCGGCGGCGCGCTGCGCCCGGTCGGCCGCGGTGCGCCGGACGGCGAACAGATAGCCGCCGATGGCGGCCCCGGCGGCCAGCAGTACGGCGATCAGCAACACGACGATGTCCATGCACCCCATGATGACGTGGGGCTGTCACAGAGTTCGCGGATGGCCGTCAGATGGCCTCGTCGGGCGGTCCTACACTCGGCCGATGAGCTTGGGCGACGAGAAGTACGTGTCGGTCGGTACGACGAAGCGCAGCGGTGAAACCGTGTCGACGCCCGTGTGGGTCGTGGAGCTGCCCGACGGCACGATCGGGTTCGTCACCGATGCCGACAGCGGCAAGGTCAAGCGCATCGGGAACTTCCCCGAGGTGACCGTCCAGCCGTGCGATTCCCGCGGCCGTGTGAGGGCCGGCACCGAACCGGTCTCGGCGACGGCCTCGGTCGTCCGCGGCGTCGACGTCGAGCCGTTCGGCCAGGCGCTGCGGGCGAAGTACGGGATGATGGTGCCGCTGATCGACGCCGGTTACAAGCTGCGCAACCTCGTCACCCGACGCACGGCGAGCGATCGGGTCGCCGTAGTGCTCGACACGAGCTGACCCCGCCCGACCGGCACCCGCAGCCATTCCCCTGCGATGAGCGAACGGACCCGATGGCGGCGCTTGGCTCATCGGTGGTCGCGCGTTGGGCTCGTGCGATGAGCGAACGGACCTGATGGCGGCGCTTGGCTCATCGCGGCGAGTGCGAATCGGAGTCAGCGCAGCGCGATGTTGAAGCAACGATCGGTGAGCGTCCCGAGTGCGTACGTCTCGTAGTCGACGCCGAAGTCGCTGTAGAGGTTCCGGCACGACTCGCTCCAAGCGAGCGCATCGGGGCTCGACATCCGGTGCACGACCTGCATGATCCCTCCCTCGTAGACCCGGTACTCCGCCCACGTGCCCGGGAAGTCCTTCGTGCAGCCGATCTCGATCGACGGCACTCCCGACTGGGCCATGGAACGCACACGATGCCGATGCGTGTGCCCGGCGGCGTAGGCGACGACGCCGGTCCGACGAGCGGCGAGTGCGTCGAGTGCGTCGCTGGCGTCGGGGTGTAGTCCGAAGTAGTCGTCGCTGCGCTTGGCGTCAGGACCGCCTCCGATCCACTGCTGGTGGTGTCCCATCACGAACACCGGCCGATCGGCGCCGGCGCAGTGGTCGTCCAACCAGTCGAACTGCTCGGCCGAGATCGATCCGATCGTCGCACCGGGAATCGCCGTGTCGAGCAGTGCGACGGCCACGCCCGGCAGCTCGATCCACTGGTCGCCTGCGTATCCCGCCTGGTGGCGGTACGCATCGTGGTTGCCGCGCACGACGTGCAGGCGCTCGCCGAACGGAACCCGGTAGCAGGATTCGAACGCCTCCCATTCCTCGGGGCGACCGTCCTGGGACAGGTCGCCCTTCACGATCACCGCCGCCGGATCGATCGCCGCGATCTCGTCGGCGGCTGCGTGGTTCATCACCTCGGGATAGGGCGGTGCTCCCGGCTCGGACCGACGGATCGGGCCCTCGGTGTGGTCGTCGATCCGCCCGGCTTCGACCTCACCGAAGTGGACGTCGTTGACCGTGGCGAAATGGCAGAGCAGTGCGCCGTCGGGACGTGGGAGCGTGCGGACCGAGACGCCGTCGAGGTCGTGGTCGGTGTCGGGAGCCAGGCCCTCGTGACGTCGTGTGTCGAGGCCGTCGTGGATCACGACGAGGTCGTCGGCGACGGTGGTGATGTCCATGTGCGTCGGTCCTCCGTTCAGCCGGCGAACGTGGCGCTCAGAGCTTGACCACGATCGAGTTGACCACCTTGTCGTGCCACGTCTGCTTCTTGTCGTCCCAGAGCATCCACAGGTAGCCGAGATAGAAGATCTGTGCCGAGATGAAGCTGGCGAAGAGCTGACGTCCGAGGGCTCGACCGAAACCGATCGGTTCGCCGTCCCGTTCGCCGATCACCTTGATGCCCACGATCTTGCGACCCCAGGTCTGGCCGGTCCGGCCGAGCGCACGCAGGTAGATGAAGGCGACGATCAGGAAACCGAGCACGATCAGCGCGATGCCGCCGGAGAAGAGACCCCAGTTGATGTCGCCGTCGCCGCACTCCAGTGAGGTGGTTCCATCGAGACGGTCCACGGTGGTGCAATCGCCGAACGCGGCGATCATCAGCACGGTCCCGGGGATCATGAAGGCCGCCATCAGCAGGCCGTACAGCAGTCCGTCGAGCAGATAGCCGCCGAGGCGGATGCCGAACCCGGCGCGTTCGCCGCCGACCGGTGGAGCGGCGTACCCGTACGGGGGATACCCCGGCGTGGTGGCGACGGCTCCCGGGGGCGGGGGTGGAGCCCCGGCGCCCGGAGGCGGTGGTGGGCCGACGGAACCCGGCGGCGGAGGTGGCGGGGGCGTCGAGCCATGTCCCGGCGGCGGCGGAGGCGGTGGCATACCCATGCCGAGAGTGTGCCACGTCGCCCTGCGCCTGGCCGATGACCCGGCCGAAGTGTCAGCGGAACGGACGGTCGCGGCGCGCCGGTACGGGACGCGACCACCAGCGGCCGCTGAAACGCCAGGTGGTGCGCCGAGGTGGCGTTGACTCGACCACGGTCACCGGCCGCGGCCAGAGCGCCTCGGTGCCGGCCATGATCGCGACGACCTCGTCGTCGGAGGGCATCGGCGACACCGCGTCCACCATCACCGAACTTGTTGCGGTCGAGTCGGACATGGACGTCACGATAGGCGCCTCAGGCGTCGGTCGCATCGTCGTCGATCGACCAGGTGGCGCGTGGTGGCCGGGTGACGACCGTGCCGGCGACGTTGTCCTGGAAGGTGCGCCGCTGCGAGTTGGTGAACGCCATCAGGAATCCGATGAGGAAGATCGTCGACACGAGGTAACGGACGACGAAACGCAGGCCGGCCTCGCCGCCGCTCACCATCCGGCCGTTGCGCACATCGACGACCTTCGTGCCGGCGATGCGATTGCCGATCCATTGTCCGCTCGACGACACCGCTCTGGCGTACAGCACGGTCGCCGCACCGAAACCGACGACCATCGCCACGATGCCGACGACGCCGAGTGTCGTCGATCCGCCCGTCAGGAGTGCCGAACCTGGCAGCAGGAACAGCACCAAGACCACGGTGTCGATCAGCAGGCCCTTCGTGCGGGCGCCGAACGATGCGAGTTCCGGATCGAAGTCGATGCCGCCCTCGGACTCGATCTTTGCCACTTGCGCCTTCTCCGGACGCTCGACGTCGGTGGGCTTGGTGAGTGCGGAGCCGATCACGGGTACGTCGGGCACGTCGTCGTCGGTGATCTGCGAGAGCAGCGCCGCGAGATCCTGGTCGGTCGCCGCCGACGAAGGTCCGCTCGGCGGAGCCGGAGTGGGTGCGGCCGGTGCCGGGGTGGACGCAGCCGGCGCCGGGGGATGCGGCGTGGCAGGGACCGGTGCGGATGCGGGCGGCGGCGGTGGCGGCGTGGCCGGGACCGGTGTGGACGCGGGCGGCGGTGGCGGAGGCGGCGTGGCCCGCGGAGGCGGTGGCGCGGCCGGGGGAGGTGGCGGGGGCGGTGAACCGCCCAGCGGTGGCTGTCCGGGAATCGATGCGCCGTCGGTCATCGCGAGTCCGGCGGGGTCACAGCGGGACGTTGCCGTGCTTGCGGCGCGGCAGTTCCTCACGTTTGGTGGCCAACATCCGTAGCCCTGCGACCAGCTTCTGGCGGGTCTCGGCCGGATCGATCACGTCGTCGATGTAGCCGCGCTCGGCAGCGGCGTACGGCGACGCGTACTTGTCGGTGTACTCCTGCACCAGTTCGGCGCGCCGGGCGACCGGATCGGCTGCTTGCTGGAGCTCGCGGCGGTAGACGATCTCGACGGCGCCCTGGGGGCCCATCACGGCAAGTTCCGCAGTCGGCCATGCGAAGGCGAGATCGGCGCCGATCGACTTCGAGTTCATGACGACGTACGCGCCGCCGTACGCCTTGCGGGTGATCACCTGGATCCGCGGCACCGTCGACTCGCAGTACGCGTACAGCAGTTTGGCGCCGTGGCGGATGATGCCGCCGTACTCCTGGTCGACACCCGGGAGGAATCCGGGCACGTCGACGAACGTGATCAGCGGGATGTTGAACGAGTCGCAGGTGCGAACGAAGCGGGCCGCCTTCTCCGACGACTCGATGTCGAGCACGCCGGCGAGCACCTTGGGCTGGTTGCCGACGATGCCGACGGGCATGCCGTCGATGCGCGAGAACCCGCACACGATCGACTTCGCCCAGTGCGGGAAGTACTCGAAGAACTCACCACCGTCGACGACGTGGCGGATCACCTCGGTCATGTCGTACGGCAGGTTCGGGCTGTCGGGAAGGATGTCGCGCAGCTCCGGGCAGAGCCGCTCGGGATCGTCGCCGAGGTCCTCGATCGGTGGTTCCTCGAGGTTGTTCGCCGGCAGGAACGACAGCAGGAATCGCACGTCGTCGAGACACGACTTCTCGTCGGCCGACACGAACGTGGCGACGCCCGACTTGGTCGCATGGCTCATCGCACCACCGAGCTCCTCGAGTGTGACGTCCTCGCCGGTGACCGTCTTCACCACGTCCGGGCCGGTGATGAACATGTGGCTCGATTCGCGCACCATGAAGATGAAGTCGGTCATCGCCGGGCTGTAGACGGCGCCGCCTGCGCACGGGCCGAGGATCACCGAGATCTGCGGGACGACGCCCGACGACAACACGTTGCGGTGGAAGATGCCGCCGTAGCTCGCAAGGCTGACCACGCCCTCCTGGATGCGAGCGCCGGCGCCGTCGTTCAGGCCGATGACCGGCGCGCCGACCTTCAGGGCGAGATCCATCAACTTGTGGATCTTCTCGGCGAACACCTCGCCGAGGGCGCCACCGAACACGGTGAAGTCCTGCGAGAACACGAAGACCTTGCGTCCGTCGACGGTGCCCCATCCGGTGATCACGCCGTCGGTGTAGGGACGATCCTCGAGGCCCGACGCCAGGGCCCGATGGCGGGCGAGCATGTCGAGCTCGTGGAACGAGCCCTCGTCGAGGAAGTACTCGAGCCGCTCACGAGCGAGCATCTTGCCCTTCTCGTGCTGGCGGTCGACCGAGCGTTGCGAACCGGCGTGAATGGCCTGCTCGCGCCGGTCGGCGAGGTCGGCGAGCTTCTCCTGCATGGGGTTCGTCACGTCCCGCAAGTTACTGGCTGTCGAACGCTCCCGGAAGATCGACCAGAATGCTGGCATGGCCAACGCATCGCCGACCCCGCCGTTCGCAGCGATGCGTCTGCCGATCCAGCCGCCACTCGAACCCATGCTGGCCAAGCTCGCCCGGGCGATTCCCGACGGTGACGGCTGGCTGTTCGAACCGAAATGGGACGGCTTCCGCTGCCTCGTGTTCCGAGACGGAGACCACCTGGAACTGGTGTCGCGCAAGCTCCGACCGCTCGGCCGGTACTTCCCCGAGCTGCTCGCACCGCTGCGCGAGGCGCTGCCGCAGCGGTGCGTCGTCGACGGTGAGATCGTCGTCGCCGACCCTGAGCACGGAGGACTCGACTTCGACGCCCTGCTCCAGCGGATCCATCCCGCCGAGTCGCGGATCAACCGGCTCGCCGCCGAGACGCCGGCGGCCTTCGTGGCGTTCGATCTGTTGGCCGTCGACGACACCTCGCTCCTGGCCGAGGCGATGGCCGAGCGCCGCACCGCCCTCGTCGAAGCGGTCACGGAGAACGAGGTCGTGCACGTCACGCCGGCGACAACCGACCGGGTGGAGGCCGACGACTGGTTCCATCGGTTCGAAGGGGCGGGTCTCGACGGCATCGTGGCCAAGTCGCTGACCGGGACGTATCAGCCCGGCAAGCGGGCGCTGATCAAGGTGAAGCACCAGCGCACGGCCGACTGTGCCGTCGCCGGCTACCGGATCCACAAGGACGGCCAAGGCGTGGGCTCGCTGCTACTCGGCCTGTTCGACGCCGACGGCGAGATGCACTCGGTCGGCGTCGCGTCGTCGTTCTCGGCGAAGCGGCGTGGCGAACTCCTCGCCGAACTCGAACCGCGCACGCACGATGCACTCGACGGCCACCCGTGGCGGCAGTGGGCCGAGTGGGACGGCGACGCCTCTGGTTCGGCCACGAGCGGTGGCAGCCGATGGAACGCCGGCAAGGACCTGTCGTTCGTACCGATCCGAATGGGGCTGGTCGCAGAGGTCTCGTTCGGCCAACTCGAGGGTCACCGGTTCCGTCACGGCGTGGGCTTCCTGCGCTGGCGCCCCGACCGCACGCCCGAGTCGTGCACCTACGAACAACTCGACGTCGCCGATCCCGTGTCGTTCGACGAGTTCGTCAGGGGCAATTGACAGTGCCCGAACCGGTCAGGGTTGACTGACCGAAGGGATCGTCACGGTGACGACCGGCGGCACGGTCAACGCGGCGACGGCCTCGGTGCCGTCGGCCTGCAGGATCGTGAAGCCCTGTGGTGAGCTCGTGAACACACCGGTCGGCGTCACTGCGTTGACCACCATGGTCCAGTCGCCCGGCACGACCAGCGGGAGGCCCTGTTCGCCCTCCAGGAGCACCGCCACTCCGGCACCCGTCAGTGGTACCGGCTGGGTGATCGTGCCGATCGTGTCGTTCGCCGGGGCGGTCAGGACGACCTCGAGCCCCGAGAGCCCCTCCTCGGGCGCCTCGACGTCGACCTCCATCCCAGCGAGCCCCACGCGATCACTGGTGAGGCGCACGGTGACGTCGAGGTCGGCTTCCGGGGCCTCGACCGTCAGTGCGATCGCATAGTCGATGCCGTCGCCTGCCGCCACGTTCGCCGGCGACAGCGAGAGCAACCAGGCGCTCAGTGCCAGCACGACCACTCCGACCGCCGCTTCGAACCCAAATGCGCGGCGGAGGCGGTCGGCCATCGGCACGGTCATCTCGTTGGCACGTGCCAGCCGCTGGTTGACGAACTGGCGCGCCGACACGGCCACGAAGATCATCACGGCGACTGCCACCGTCTTCAACAGGATGACCCGGCCGTGCGGGGTGCCGAACAGATCGCCACCGTCGAGCAGGATCATCTGGACGATGCCGGTGGCGATCGTGACACCGATGGCGACGTTCGAGATCCGACCGAAGCCACGCACCGCATGGACCAGGTCCTCTTCACCGGGCCCGGCCAGCACGACCCGGGCCAGCAGCACGACGCCGCCGAACCAGACCGACATCGCAAGGACATGGAGAATCGACAACGGCACGCCGATGACCGCAAGGTCCATGTTCGTGCGGCTGAAGCCGATCGTCGCGACCGCGAGAGCGGGAATTCCGAGCGCAGCCATCTGCGTGACCGGATCGATCACACGGTCAGGGCGGAACGCCACCCAGGCGCAGGCGATCGTGAGCACCAATCTGACGAGTGCGGCGATCCCCGGGATGCCGGCATCGGCCAGGTCGACCCAGTTGGCCGGGTTGAAGCCGCTGCCCAGTCCCGTGCCGGTGACCGCTGCGGTCGCCGCGGCGACGTACAGCAGCGTGCCGAGGAATGCGACGATCCAGACCGCGCGGAGGAACCGGATGGTCACCAGGTACTCGACGCCCTCGGGCCACGCAGCCGCGATCACGACGAGCGACCCCAGCAGTATGGCGAGGCCGAACACCGAGATCAGGCGTCCCAGCCACAGCGGGCCCTGGCCCGAGTCGACGTCGGACAGGTTCGCCACGTCGTCCGACGCGGCGCTCGCCGTGGTCGTCGTCGCGGCATCGTCGGCCGGGACCGAGTCGCCGGTCGCCGGCTCGGACGTCGGCGTCGTCGCGACTGCGACGGGATCGTTCTCGACGGTGAAGGTGATGTTGCCCTGGCCGTTCGGCGACCCCTCGGCGTCGCTGACCACGTAGGAAGCGACGCAGGCTCCCTTCGGGAGTGGATCGATCACCTCGGCCGTCATCGTGAGGCGGTCGTCGCTGACCTCACGCGGGCCGACGGTGTACAGGTCGGTGCACGTCAGGGTGATCGTGTTGACGTCGCCGAGCGGTTCGGTGAACGTGATCGAGATCGCTTCGGGCGACGTGGCGAGTGTCGATCCGTCGGCGGGGTCGGAGCTGACCACGGAGTTGTCGGCAAGCGCAGTACCCGGCATCAGGCCGGCGAACGCCGCGGCTGTCAACGCGGCCCCTGCGACGACGCGGCGGAGCCGGCCGACGCCTCGTTGTGGTGTTCGCTCGCTCACGATCGTCCGAGGCTAGTTGCCACGCAGCCCATCGGCCCGGGCACCCCGTGCGCGGGCGCCCGCCCGAGCCCGTTCGCGTCCTGCGCCCGCCGGCACCTCAGACCTCGCCGCGCCGGCATCCAGGGGCGCCCATCTCCACGACCAGGTCGTTGCGACCGCGGATCAACTCGCCGAGCTGAACGGTCAGCTCGCCGAGTCGGGCATCGTCCTGGGTGGTCGATGCGATCGCTCTCCAGGCGGCCGCCTGCTCATCGGTGTTTCGCACGAACGCACGATGATCGGCAGCGAGCCCGTCGGCGACGTCGAGCGCCCGCGCCCGCTCGGCTTCGTTGTCGAGCGCATTGGCGGCGCTGGTGGCGAAATCCGCGACGGAGACCTGTTCGGGAGGGCTCGGCAGCGCTTCGAACGTGGCGGACGTGTCGGCGCAGATCGCTTCGAGTTCAGCCAAGTACTCGGCGTCGGTCACTTCGACGGGCTCGCTGGCGCACGCGGCCAGCGTGATCAGACAGATGGCGACCAAGCGGGCGAGCATCGGCTGATCGTATGCGGCGGTTGGTGCTTGCCGGATCCGAGTGCTCCTCGTTTCTGACGCGATCACTGCACGCCAGGGGTCAGACCCCGGCTGTAACAGCTGCGCCGTCACAGCGGGGTTCGGACCCCTCTCGCTATCGTGGCGGCGATGGCCACCCAGTCGCTCTACCGTCGCTACCGGCCCCGCCGCTTCAGCGAGGTGAAGGGGCAGGATCACGTGGTGCGCGCACTGCGCACGGCGGTCGCCGAGGGCCGCGAGGGGCAGGCGTACCTGTTCTCGGGCCCCCGCGGCACCGGCAAGACCACGTCGGCACGGATTCTCGCGAAGGTGCTCAACTGCGAGAACCCGCACGACGGTGAGCCGTGCTGCGAGTGCGACTCGTGTCTCGCTGTCGAACGGGGCGTGAGCTACGACGTCCACGAACTCGATGCGGCGAGCAACAACGGTGTCGATGCGATGCGCGACCTGATCGAGAAGGCGTCGCTGGGAACCCCCGGACGTCACAAGGTGTACATCCTCGACGAGGTCCACATGCTCTCGCGGGCGGCCGAGGCGGCGCTCCTCAAGACGCTCGAGGAGCCCCCGCCGCACGTCGTGTTCGTGCTCGCCACGACCGACCCGCAGAAGATGTCCGACACGATCCGCAGCCGGACCCAGCACCTGCAGTTCCACCTCCTGCCGGCCGACACGCTGGCCGAACACGTCCGCTGGGTTGCGGCTGATGCCGGCCTCGACGTCAGCGAGGCCGCCCTGGAGCAGGCGCTCAGCCGAGGTGGCGGATCGGCTCGCGACACGCTGTCGGCGCTCGAGCTCGTCGCCAGCACCGGCGACGAGGGGATGGACGTCGTCCAGCTCGACGAGTTCGTCGAGGCGATGAGCGATCGCGATCCTGGCCGGGCACTCACCGTCGTCGCCCATGCGATCGCCGGGGGGACGGACCCACGGACGTTGACCGAGGAGCTGATCGCGTTCCTCCGCAACGGCTTCCTCGCGCTGATGGCACCCGAACTCGTGCAGGTGCCGTCGAATCGGCTCGACGCACTCGCCGCCCAGGCCCAGCGGCTGGGTGCCGCCGGCCTGGTGCGCGGCATCGAGCTGCTGGGCAGCGCACTCACCGAGATGCGTCAGGCACCTGACCCCCGGGTGCTGCTCGACGTCGCCACGGTGCAACTGACCGCCGACAGCGTGGGCGGCGACACGGCCGCGCTGCTGCAACGCATCGAGCGTCTCGAGCGTCAGGTCGCCGCCGGAGCCGTCGCCACGCCCCAAGAGCCCACGGCTCCTGCACCGATCGATCCCGCCACCGGTCGAGCCGCGCTCGGAGGCCGGGCGCGCGCAGCGACACCACCCGCCCCGGCTGCCACGCCTGCACCTGCACCCGCCGAACCTGCGCCGATGCGCAGCGAGCCGGCCCTGTCCGACGCCGCACCGACGCCGCCCCCCGCGGCCGATGCCTCCTCGGCGACGATCTCTGCGGACGTGTGGGAGAACACGATCCGACCGGCCCTGAGGGGCATGGCACGAGCGGTGTATGCGCCTGCCGGCTTCGTGCGCAGCACGTCGTCGACGCTGACGCTGTCGGTACCGAACGCCGTTCACCGAGCCAAGTGCGAGGAGCAACGTCAGGTGGTCGAAGCGGCACTCGCCGAGTTCGTCGGTGGTCCCGTGAACGTCGAGCTGCTCGACGGTGGAGGTGATGGCGATGGCGGCGGGAGCGATGGTCGCAGCGGCGATGGCGGTGCACGGACCGCAGATCGCCCACCGGCCGAATCCGCCACGCCGACGGCGACGGATCCTGGCCTCGATGCGGCAGTCGATGCCGGCGCCGACCGTGCCAGGGCGTCGTCTCCGAGAGCACGAGGTCTCGCTGCGGCGGCAGCGCTCGGCGACTCCGTCGAGTCGGAGCAGCCTGCGGTGTCGTTGGTCGGCCTGCCCGACGACGACGAGGTCGACCTCGAGGATCTGGTCGACGCACCGCCCGAGTCGGTCAAGTCACCGATCGACCGTTTGGCCGAGGCCTTTCCGGGATCCGAGCTGATCGACGAAGCGGGCTGACGATCCTCGCATGGCCGGCAACTACACCGCCCCCGTCCAGTCGCTGATCGACGAACTCGGCCGCCTTCCGGGTATCGGTCCGAAGTCGGCGCAACGCATCGCCTTCCACCTGCTCAAGGTGCCAGCTGACGATGTTGCCCGCCTCGCCCATGCGATCACCGACGCCAAGGCGCGCGTCCGGTTCTGTGAGCGGTGCTTCAACGTCGCCGACGACGTGCTGTGTCCGATCTGCAACGACGACACGCGCGATTCGACGGTGCTGTGCGTGGTGGAGGAGTCGCGCGACATCGTGGCGATCGAGCGCACCGGCGAGTTCCGTGGGCGCTACCACGTCCTGCTCGGGGCGATGAGTCCGCTCGAAGGCATCGGCCCGGAGCAACTGAAGATCCGCGAACTCGTCGCTCGCATCGATCCCGAGGGTGTGCAGGAGATCATCCTGTGCACCAATCCGAACACCGAAGGCGAGGTCACCGCGATGTACCTGGCCCGGCTCCTGAAGCCGATCGGCCTGACCGTCACTCGGATCGCGAGTGGACTGCCCGTCGGTGGCGATCTCGAGTACGCCGACGAACTCACGCTCGGACGCGCGCTCGAAGGCCGCCGCAGCGTCGACTGAACCGCCGGTCGCCGAGCGGAAGGAATCGGCGAGACGCTGCGAAGTGGCCCGAGACGACCGACCGACCCGGTCACAGCGTGTCTCGAAAACTGAACTGGGGCACCACCTCCACGAATCGGTAGCGGGCGGACGGGCCGATTCGTGTCGATGATGCCCCAGATGGGGAAGCGAGTCGGAAGTGACTCGCTCGATCAGTTGTTACGGACAGATTACGGAAACTCACCATTCACGTCAAGTGTTCGTAACACAAGTCGCTCGATCTGTCAGTATATCGACGTGGAGTGGCGTGTCAATCACCCAACGTGATTACCGACCCACCCGCGACGCGCGCCGAGCTGTGCGGGCCGGCCCACGGCGGCGCGCGGAATCACGCGGCGACACCGGAGCCCCGACGACGGCGCGAGGTGGTCGATCAGACCGTGCGCAAGATGGCGGCGTCGCCCTGGCCGCCGCCGCCGCACAGCGCCACGGCACCGGTGCCGCCACCGCGGCGCTTCAACTCGTGCAGCAGGGTGAGCGCGAGCCGGTTGCCGCTCATGCCGATCGGATGCCCGAGGGCGATGGCGCCACCGTTGACGTTGACGATCTCGTCGGTGATGCCGAGTTCGGCGATCGATGCGATGCCGACGGCGGCGAACGCTTCGTTGATCTCGAACAGATCGAGGTCGGCGACGGCGATGCCGGCGCGTTCGGCGGCCTTCATGATGGCCCGGCTCGGCTGGTGCAACAGCGAGGCGCTGTCGGGGCCCGCGACCATGCCGTACGACACGAACTCGCCCAGCGGGGCGACGCCGCGTCGTTCGGCTTCGGCTCGCGACATCATCACGACGGCGCTCGCACCGTCGGACAGCTGTGACGCATTGCCGGCTGTGACGGTGCCGTCCTTGTCGAACGCCGGGCGAAGCGAGCCGAGGCTCTCCATCGTGGTGCCGGGGCGAACGCCCTCGTCGGTCTCGACGAGCACCGGGTCGCCCTTGCGCTGCGGCACGGCCACCGGCACGATCTCGTCGGCGAGGCGTCCGTCCTTGATCGCGTTGGCGGCCCGTTCGTTCGACTTGACGGCCATGTCGTCCTGCTGGTCGCGCGTGAGGCTCTCGCCCGACGCATAGCGGTCGGTGCCCAGCCCCATCAGACAGGCATCGAACGAGCACCAGAGCCCGTCGGCGATGATCGCGTCTCGCAGCTCGGTGTTGCCGTACTTGAACCCGCCGCGGGCGCCGTCGGCGATGTACGGCGCATTGGTCATCGACTCCATGCCGCCGGCGACCACGATGTCGGCCTCACCTGCGGCGATCATCTGGTTCGCGAGGTAGATCGAGTTGAGCCCCGACAGGCAAACCTTGTTCACGTTCACCGACGGAACGCTCATCGGGATACCGGCCTTGACCGCGGCCTGGCGGCTGGGCACCTGGCCCTGACCGGCCATCAGGACCTGGCCCATGATGACGTGCTCGACCTCGTCGGGGGCCACGCCGGCGCGTTCGAGCGCGGCCGCGATCGCGAAACCTCCGAGGTCGGCTGCGGAGAACGACGAGAGCGCACCACTCATCTTGCCGATCGGGGTGCGGGCGCCGGCGACGATGTACGAACCAGTTGTAGCCATGTACAAACGCTACCCCCAATGGACAACGCCCGAAAAATGCCTCATCTGTCGCGCTCAGCGCGACGAACGAGGCAGATTTCGGGCGGATCCGGGGGTCGGTGGGCCGGTGTGCTCGCTTTGTCCGTCATGGTTACCGATCAGTAACGTCGCGGCGCATGCAGGAGATCCTCGAGGCCATCCAGTCAGGTGCAAGCAGCGATGACATCGCCAACCTGTCCATTCCCGAGAGCTATCGGGCGGCGTTCGTGCGCCGCGAGGATGCCACGATGTTCGAAGGGGTCGATTCGTGGGACAAGGACCCCCGCAAGTCGCTGCACGTCGACGAGGTGGCGACTCCGGAGCTGGCCCCCGACGAGGTGTATCTCGCCGTGATGGCGTCGAGCATCAACTTCAACACGGTGTGGACGTCGATCTTCGAGCCCTTGCCGACGTTCGGGTTCCTCGACAAGATGGGCCGCCAGAACGAGTGGGGCAAGCGCCACTCGCTTCCGTACCACGTCGTCGGATCCGACGCAGCTGCCGTCGTCCTGCGGACCGGATCGGCGGTGCGCAACTGGAAGCCCGGGGACCGCGTGACGGTGCACTGCAACTACGTCGACGACCAGGACCCGAGCGCCCACAACGACTCGATGCTCGCCGCCAACCAGCTGATCTGGGGATTCGAGACGAACTTCGGCGGTCTCGCCGATCTCGCCGTGGTCAAGGCGAACCAGCTGATGCCCAAGCCGAGCCACCTGTCGTGGGAGGAGGCGGCCGTCAACGCCCTGTGCAGTTCGACGTCGTACCGCATGCTCGTCAGCGAGAACGGCGCACAGATGAAGCAGGGCGACAGCGTGCTGATCTGGGGTGCGACCGGCGGCATCGGCGGCTACGCCGTGCAGTACGTGCTCAACGGCGGTGGCCGGCCGATCGGCGTCGTCTCGTCACCCGAGCGAGCCGAGATGTTGCACCGGATGGGATGCGAAGCAGTCATCGACCGCCGCGCCGAGAACTACCAGTTCTGGTCCGACGCCAACACCCAGGACGAGTCCGAGTGGCGGCGTTTCGGCAAGAAGATCCGCGAACTCAACGACGGCGAGGACGTCGACATCGTGTTCGAGCACCCGGGTCGTTCGACGATGGGTGCATCGGTGTTCGCCGTGAAGCGCGGTGGCACGGTGGTGACCTGCGCCGCCACCTCGGGCTACATGGTCGAGTTCGACAATCGGCACTTCTGGATGAAGCTGAAGAACCTGATCGGTTCGCACTTCGCCAACTACGCCGAGTCGTATGCGGCCAACAAGCTGCTCGACCAGGGTCGCATCCAGCCGCTCTTGACCAGGACCTACGACCTCGCCCACGTCGGTGAAGCGGCCCTCACGGTGCACCACAACGAAGCCGAGGGCAAGCTCGGCGTGCTGTGCCTCGCCCCCGCCGAGGGTCAGGGCATCGACGACCCCGACAAGCGCGAGCGCATCGGCGAGGACAAGATCACCGTCTTCCGCTCGGCCTGACCAACCGGAGGATCGATCGTGCAGCATCGGGGTCGGACCTCGGTCCGACCCCTGGCGTGCAGCCACCGCGTCGGATCGAGCGACCCGAAGGCCAGACTGGCTGCGTGAAGAATCCGGCCGCAGTGCTGTGGGACATGGACGGCACACTCGTCGACACCGAGCCCTACTGGTTCGACGTCGAGTTCGAGCTGGTCGCCGAGTTCGGCGGCACGTGGACCGACGCCGACGCCCGATCGCTGGTCGGATTCGATCTGCTCGACTCGGCACACGAGCTGCGCGCCCGCGGCAGCGTCGACCTCGAACCGGTCGACGTCGTGGAACGCATGCTCGATGGGGTGATCCAGCGCATCGCCGAGCAGCTTCCGTGGCGTCCCGGTGCGCGGGAGTTGTTGGGTGAATGCGTCGCTGCGGGGATCCCGTGCGTGATGGTCACGATGTCGTGGCGTCGCCTCGCCGACGCCGTGATCACCTCGGCGCCACCCGGATCCTTCGTCGCCTCGATCACCGGTGACGAGGTGCACCACGGTAAACCCGATCCCGAGCCGTACGAGGCCGCTGCTGGCGCATTGGGCGTCGACCCGGCCGACTGCGTGGCGATCGAGGATTCGCCCACGGGGGTTGCCTCCGCCCTGGCCGCAGGGTGTGCGACGCTGGGCGTTCCCCATGTCGTCCCCATCGCTGCCGCCCCTGGGCTCACCCTCGTCGACTCGCTTGTCGGCATCGGAGTCGCCGATCTCCGTCGCCTCCGTGCTGGATGACGACGACGATCACCGCACGCCGACCGACGGCGACGTGCCCGCTGGTGGGCGTCGTCGGCTGTTCGTCCTCGTCGCGCTGGTGACGCTGCTGGTCGGAGTCGCCGGAGCAGCCGTATACGTGGCGACCAACGAAGAGTCACCGCCGCCGAAGCCCGACATCCCGCTCGATGCCTGGGTTCCGTACTGGGCGCTCGATACGGCATTGCCCGACGCTCGCGAACGGGTGCCGTCGATGCGTGAGGTGTCGCCGTTCTGGTTCAACGCCGTCGGGGTCGACCGGATCATCGTCGACCCGAGTGCCTCCGAGGAGCTCGCGGCCGAGTTCCTGGACACCGTCGGCGGGCTCGACGTCGACGTCGTACCGTCGATCATCGACGCACTGCCCGCTGGCGAGATGGCGGCGATCCTCGCCGACCCGGCGTCACGCGCCGCGCACGTCGGCACCATCCGGGAGTTCGCCGCCGACGGCGGCTACGACGGTATCGACATCGACTACGAACAGTTCGCGTTCGCCGACGGCCGCGACACGTGGGCGGCGACGAGACCGAACTGGGTTGCGTTCATCGAGGAGCTTGCCGCCGCCCTCCACGCCGACGGCCGGTCGCTGACGGTGAGCATCCCGCCGGTGTACGACGCCGGACAGACGTCGCAGAGTGGCTACTGGGTGTACGACTACGGCGCAATCGTCCACCACGTCGACCGCATTCGCATCATGGCCTATGACTACTCCGTCGCCGAGCCCGGCCCGATCGCGCCGATCGCATGGGTCGAGTCGACGATCACGGGTGCGATCGAGGCCACCGGTTCTCCCGACAAGCTCGTTCTCGGACTCCCGGCCTACGGGCGCAACTGGCCGGTGCGCACCGCCGGCGTCTGTCCGGCCGCCGACGTCCCCGGTCGCACCAGCGTGTCGGCCCGAACGGTCGACGACCTGATCTCGCGGCGCCAGGTCACGCCGCTCCCCGTTGCCGAGACCGGCGAGTGGGCGTTCGAGTACGACCTCGAGGTCAGCGACGACACCGCGACCTGCGTGCAGACCCGCCAGGTGCACTACGTCGACGGCGACGGCATCGCGCTGCGGATGGACCTCGCGAGGAAGTACCGACTCGACGGTGTGGCGCTGTGGGCGTTCGGATTCGACGATGCAGCGGTGTGGGATGCCATCCTGCCGACGGTCGCCGATCCCAGCGCCGATCCCAGCATGACGACGACCACCGAGTAGAACGATCCCATGACAGTCGGCGAAGCATGGATCATCGATGCGGTGCGGTCGCCGCGCGGCATCGGCAAACAGGGCAAGGGCAGCCTCGCCCACCTGCACCCGCAGAACATCCTGGGGCAGGTACTCAACGGCTTGCGCGACCGCGTCGGCTTCGACGCCGCCGACGTCGACGACGTCGTCTGCGGCAATGGGGCACACGCTGGCGACCACGCGCACGACATCGGCCGGATGGCGGTGCTCGATGCGGGATGGCCCGTCTCGGTCCCCGGCGTCACGTTGAACCGCTTCTGCGGCTCGGGCCAGCAGGCGGTCACGTTCGCCGCGATGGGTGTCGGGGCCGGCCACCAGGACCTGGTGATCGGCGCCGGCGTCGAGTCGATGAGCCGTCCTGCCCGCAACGGCACCGACGGGTTCCACGCCAACAACGAGCACCTGCTGGCGACCCATCCTCAGATCCCGCAAGGTCTGTCGGCCGACCTGATCGCCACGCTCGACGGATACACACGTGTCGACGTCGATGCGCTCGGCCTCGAGAGCCAGCATCGGGCGGCCGCGGCGATCGCCGAGGGACGATTCGACCGCAGCCTGGTCGCGATCCGCAACGACGACGGCAGCGTGGCGCTCGACCACGACGAATACCCCCGCCCGGACACCACCGCAGAAGGTCTCGCCGCACTGCATCCCAGCTTCACCAAGTTCGTCGACTTCAAGTTCGAGCAGAGCGATCTGACGATGGCCGAGCTGATGGCCCAGAAGTACCCCGGCGTGCAGCTCCACAACGTCCACCACGCCGGCAACAGTTCCGGCGTGGTCGACGGCGCCGGTGCCGTGCTCGTCTCCTCACCCGACTACGCGAAGGCACACGGGTTGACCCCGCGGGCGCGAATCGTGATGTCCGCGGTCGCCGCCGACGAGCCGCTGATCATGCTCACCGCACCGGGTCCCGCAGCCAACAAGTGCCTGGAACGCGCCGGTATGACCGTGGGTGACATCGACCTGTTCGAGGTGAACGAGGCCTTCGCCTCGGTGGTGCTCCGCTTCTTCCGTGACACGGGCGCCGATCCGTTGAAGGTGAACGTCAATGGTGGGGCGATCGCACTCGGCCACCCGATCGGCGCCACCGGCACGATGCTGATCGGCACGCTGCTCGACGAACTCGAACGTCGTGATCTCCAGACGGGCCTCGTCGCCATGTGCACCGGCGGCGGCATGGGCACCGCCACGATCATCGAGCGGATGTAGGCGACGAGATCTTCCGGTCAGCTGTACTGGTCGAGGATGGTCGACTCGGTGACTCGGCTGAGCGTGTCGCGGATGGCGCGGGCGGTGGGCTCGTCGACGCCGTCGACGGTCATCAGGTCGTCGACCGTCGCCCGCTGCAGCTTGGCGAGCCCGCCGAAGTGGTCGGCCACGGCGATCGCGGTCGCCGACGGAAGACGGCTGACCCGGTGCAGCAGCCGCATGCCCTTCGGCGCCACCTCCTGGGTGAGGTCGGTCGTATCGCGGCCCGGCGACAGGGCATCGGCGGTCAGACGAAGGTTCGACACCTCGTCGTCGGAGAGCTGCGACATGCCACCGAGCGTGTCGCCGACGGTGCGACCGGCTGGCAGGTAGTCGGCGACGACCAGGTCGAGTTCGTCGTCGATCTCGCCGTACAACTCGTCGAGCTGCAAGCGCAACAGGCGAGCGTCGACACCGAGTTCGATGATCATCGTCTCGATCTCCTCGGCGATGCGATGGACCATCTCGCCACGCTGGATCACGGCGACGACATCGCGCAGTGTGACGACGTCCTCCACCTCGACCGCGGTGAGATTCGTGATCGCATCGTCGAGGCGCACCTTGTAGCGCTCGAGCGTCTGGAGGGCCTGGTTCGCCCGATCGAGCAGGTGCCCGACCTCTTGGAGCTGACGTTTGCTGCCGCCGGCGTAGACGTTGATGACGCCCATCTCCTCGCTCGCCGACACGACCGGCACGTCGAGCGATCGTGCGACGCGCTCGGCGGTGCGGTGGCGGGTGCCGGTCTCGCTGGTCGGCACCGACGGATCGGGAACCAGGTGCACGTTCGCCCGGGCGATGCGACCGCCGTCCGACGACAAGATGATCGCACCGTCCATCTTGGCGAGCTCGGACAGGCGCTGCGGGCTGTACGGCGCATCGACGAGGAACCCGCCGGAACAGATCGACAGCACGTCGGCATCGTCGCTGAGCACGAGGAGTGCGCCCGCCTTCGAACGCACGACGCGATCGATGCCGTCGCGCAGCGGCGTGCCGGGCGAGACGCGGGCGAGCGCCTCGCGCATTGCCTCGTTGACGCCGCCGTACCGGGAGTTCATGTCCAGATCCTAGATGAGCGGCACCCGAATCGGTCGAGGGTGTCAGACCGCAGAGCGCAGCCCGCTGGGTGCGGTGTGGGCGCCGAGCCCCGACGCCACGATCGCCTCGGAGAGTGTGGCGGCGCGGATCACGCGGATGTCGGCGTCGGAGTCGGGAGAGTTGGACGGTGCCACGACGCGGCGGAAGCCGAGCCGGGCGGCCTCGGTGAAGCGACGTTGTGCCTGGCCGACCTGGCGGAGTTCGCCACCGAGGCCGACTTCGCCGAACACTGCGAGATCTGCGGGGAGCGGTTGGTCGCGGATGGCGCTGACGACGGCGAGGCACACGCCGAGGTCGAGGCCCGGCTCGCTGAGCTTGACGCCACCCGCCGTCGACGCGTAGACGTCGTGATCGCCGACGTGGACACGCGATCTGCGACCCAGCACGGCCATCAGCATCGACAACCGTGCGCCGTCGAGACCGAGCGCGCTGCGGCGCGGCGGGACGCCGGGCACGCCCGGGCTGGCGAGGGCCTGCACCTCGACCACGATCGGGCGCTGGCCCTCCATCGTCGGGACGACCGCCGAGCCGGGCACGCCCGTACGGCGGTCGGCGAGGAACAACGACGAGGCATCGGGCACGGCAAGGAGCCCGGTGGTCGCCATCTCGAACAGCCCGAGTTCGTTGGTCGGTCCGAAACGATGCTTCGAGGCGCGTAGCAATCGCAGCGCATGATGGCGGTCGCCCTCGAACTGCAGCACCGTGTCGACGACATGTTCGAGCACGCGTGGTCCTGCGAGGCCGCCCTCCTTGGTGACGTGACCGACGAGCACGATCGACACGTCGCGCTCCTTCGCTTCGTTGACGAGGCGCTGGGCGCAGCCGCGCACCTGACCGACGCTGCCCGGCAGCGACCCGAGACCCGGGTCGGACACCGTCTGGATCGAGTCGATCACGACCAGTTCCGGGCGGATGCGTTCGACTGCGTCGAGCACATGCGGCAACGAGGTCTCGGCGTGGAGCCACAGGTCGTCTCGGTTCGCACCCAACCGCTCGGCGCGTCGCTTCACCTGCTGGGCGCTCTCCTCGGCGGTGACGTACAAGGTGGGTCCGCCCCATCCGCCGAGCAGTTGCAGCAGCAGCGTGCTCTTGCCGATGCCGGGCTCGCCGCCGAGCAGCGTGACCGAGCCGGCGACGAGGCCACCGCCGAGGACGCGGTCGAGTTCCGTGATGCCGGTCGACACCGGCTCACCGTGCTCGGTGCCCACATCGCCGATGCGCGTCGGCCCGGGCCTCGACGATGCGGGAACCGGTGGCTCGCCGGCGCCCGACACCTCCACGTCCTCGACCAGCGTGTTCCAGTCACCGCATCCGGCACACCGTCCGGCCCATTTCGGATGCGAGGTGCCGCACTCGCTGCACACGTGGACCAATTTCGCTCGACTCGATGCCATGCGTGCAGCATGACGCAGGGCTGTCACAGAGTTGCGTTACGCCCGGGGTCAGACCCAGGATGTAACTGCGAGCAGTCGAGTGCGACGGCCACGAGCCGGAGGTCCGTTACATCCTGGGTCTGACCCCTGGCGTAACGGTCAATCGAAGGAGATGACCTTGCCGCGGTTGATGCTGACCCAGTCGCGGGCGTCGAGGTAGGGGCGCAGGCGGTCGGCGATCACCTCGGCGTCGTGACGGTTCTTGGGACGCTGCAGCTCGTACAGGTACGGGAACTCGAGCCAGGCGGTGGTCGCGTCCCACAACCGCAGCGCCGCTGCACCGGTGGGCGGGTCGAGCACGACGGGGCCGAACAGGCACTCGGGTTCACCATCGGGCGCCGTGAACTCGGGGAAGAAGAGCGTCGGGACCCCGTAGCCTCCGGCGGCCACCACCCGATCGTGTTCGGCACGGACCTCGTCGTGGGTACTGGGATCGCCGATCGCCTCGTCGACGACCGCCGGATCCAGACCGATCTCCTCGAGCAGGTGACGGGCGACGTCGGGATCGTGGGGCCGATGACCCTCCTCGTGCAGTGCGCGCCCGGCGCGCTCGTACCACCGATCGAGGTCGTCCATGCTGGAGCGGCGCAACAGTGCACCGATGCGCATCATCGACCAGCCGTAGGACCACTCGCGCTCCCACGGGTGCTTCTTGCCGTCGACGCGGTTGATCTCCTCGAGGCTGAAGAACTTCCAGTCGATGTCGATGCCGTTCCGGCTCCGCACCTCGCGGATCCATTTCGACGTCTGATAGGCGAACGGGCACATGACGTCGAAGTGGAAATCGACTCGGGAGGGCGCATCGGGCATGTCCAAGGCTGCCATATGCGGCGGTCAGTTCGTCGGCCCGGCGCGATGCCCGGATGTGCGGCGGCGTGATCGGCGACGGGTGCGCTGCCAGCGTGCCCACACGACGTAGCCGACGAACAACGTCATGAACGCCACCCACGCGACCAGTGCGACCAATGCGATGATCGACAGGGGGCGAGCCCACCAGCGGTCGTCACCCGGCGACTGCACCGACACGGCGCGCCAGTCGAGGATCGTGCCGTCGGTCGGCACTCGCCATTCGAGCTGGTTGTCGCCGAGTTGGCTGCCGTTGGTTTCGGCGCTGTCGATCCGGCCGGGCAGTTCCGCTCGGATCACGGCGTTGATCGACGATTCCGGCGTGGCGCCGCTGACGGCGATCTGCTCGGCGAACGGCACGGAGCCGACGGCAGCGATCAGGTCCTCGTCGGCGAAGCTCTCGAATCCGTCCGGCAGCCCGAGCAGGCCGGTCAGCCGGGTGGTGGTGTCCTCGCCGCTCGTGTTGCGGGTCATCGCCATCTGGTTGAACGGGGGCCCCAGGCTGTTCAGCAGATTGGTCGCCTCGGCATCGGAGGCGAAGCCGTGGGTGAGCGTGATCGTGAGGCCTCCGTCGGGAAGGGCGGTCGGCCCGTCGATCTCCCAGCCGGCGGCGATGATGTCGTCGGTGGCCAGCTCGTCGGCCAGTGTCGGCACGGCGGCGACCACATCGGCATCCGCGGTGGCGACCAGCGAGATCGTGCCGGTGCCGTCGGGCTCGACGACCAGGTCGACGCTGAGGTCGACCCGGCAGCCCGCGAGCGCAACGATGCACACGCACAGAGCCACGACACGACGGATCACGGTGACGAGTATGGCCCAGCCGACCTCGCCGGAACGGGGTCTCCCCCACGGGGCGCTCCGGCCGGCCGGAGGGCGAGCGCTGTGCGCTCGCCCTCGGCCCGGTTCAGCTCAGTTCGGGAGGAGGCAGTTCGCCTTCGCCGCCGGCCGGCGGGGCCGGCTTCTCCGTTGCGGTCGTCGCCAGTTCGACCGACGACGGCGGTACGAAACCCTCGACCGCAGTGAACACGAACCGCTTGCGGCCCTCGTTCTCCGGGTCGTCCTCGGTGTCGACCACGATGATCTCGCCGGCGGAGAACTCCTTGTACAGGATCTTCTCCGACAGCGCATCTTCGATGTGGCGCTGGATCGCCCGACGCATCGGACGGGCACCGAGCTGCGGGTCGTAGCCGAGATCGGCGAGCAGTTCCTTGGCGGACTGCTTGATCTCGATGCCGAGACCCTGACCCTCGAGCTGGCCGACCAGCCGCTGGGTCAACAGATCGACCGTCTGCAGCACCTCGTCGCGGGACAGCTCGTGGAACACGATCGTCTCGTCGATGCGGTTGAGGAACTCCGGTCGGAAGTGGTTCTTCAGCGACTCGTTGACCTTTTCCTTCATGCGCTCGTAGCTCATGGCGGTGTCGTCGCTGGTGAAGCCGACGTTGGCCTTGCGGAGATCCTGCGTGCCGAGGTTCGACGTCATGATCAACACCGTGTTGCGGAAGTCGACCGAGCGGCCCTGGCTGTCGGTGAGACGGCCCTCCTCCAGGATCTGGAGCAGCGTGTTGAACACGTCGGGGTGCGCCTTTTCGATTTCGTCGAACAACACGACCGAGAACGGCTTGCGCCGCACGGCCTCGGTGAGCTGGCCGCCCTCTTCGTAGCCGACGTAGCCGGGAGGCGAACCGACGAGGCGGCTCACCGTGTGCTTCTCCATGTACTCCGACATGTCCAGCGTGATCAGCGCCGAGTCGTCCCCGAACAGGAACTCGGTGAGCGTCTTGGCGAGTTCGGTCTTGCCGACGCCGGTGGGGCCGAGGAAGATGAACGAACCCGATGGACGCTTGGGGTCCTTCAGACCTGCGCGGGTGCGGCGGATCGACTGCGACACCGCGGCGACGGCTTGCTCCTGGCCGATGATGCGCTTGTGGATGTTCTCCTCCATCTTGAGGAGACGCTCGGTCTCTTCTTCGGTGAGCTTGTACACCGGGATACCGGTCCACAGCGAGAGGACCTCGGCGACGGCTTCCTCGTCGACCTCGTCGAAGAGGTCGACGCCTTCGGCCTTGACCTCGGTCTCCTTCTGGGCCTTCTCCTCCAACAGCGACTTCTCCTGGTCGCGCAGGCGGCCGGCTTCCTCGAACTGCTGGTCCTCGACGGCGCGCTTCTTGGCATCTTGCACCTCGGTGAGCTTCTGCTCGATCTCACGCAGGTCGGGCGGGGTCGCCATGCGCTTGATGCGCAAGCGTGAGCCCGCTTCGTCGATCAGGTCGATCGCCTTGTCGGGGAGGTGACGGTCCGAGATGTACCGGTCGGCGAGGTTCGCCGCGGCGACGAGCGCCTGGTCGGTGATCGTGACCCGGTGGTGGGCCTCGTACTGGTCGCGGATGCCCTTCAGGATCTCGATCGTGTGGGCGAGCGTCGGCTCGTCGACCTTGACCGGCTGGAAACGCCGCTCGAGCGCAGCGTCCTTCTCGACGTGCTTGCGGTACTCGTCGATCGTCGTGGCACCGATCGTCTGCAGCTCACCGCGGGCGAGCATCGGCTTGAGGATCGACGCGGCGTCGATCGCGCCTTCGGCGGCACCGGCGCCGACGAGCGTGTGGATCTCGTCGATGAACAGCAGGATGTCGCCGCGGCTCTTGATCTCCTTGAGGACCTTCTTCAGGCGCTCCTCGAAGTCACCGCGGTAGCGCGACCCGGCGACGAGTGCACCGAGATCGAGCGTGTACAGCTGCTTGTCGGTGAGCGTGTCGGGCACGTCGTTGTTGACGATCTTCTGGGCGAGGCCCTCGACGATCGCGGTCTTGCCGACGCCCGGCTCGCCGATGAGTACCGGGTTGTTCTTGGTGCGCCGCGAGAGGATCTGCATCACCCGTTCGAGTTCGCTGGTGCGACCGATGACGGGGTCGAGCTGGCCTTCGCGCGCGGCCTGTGTGAGGTTGCGGCCGAACTGGTCGAGGATCTGGCTGTTGCCGCCCTTCTCGTCGTCGCCACCCTTGCTGGCGCCGACGCCGGCACCCGCCGGCGTCTGCTCGCTGCGGCCGCCACCGGTGGACCCCGAGGGACCCTGGTAGCCCGACAGCAGCTGGATGACCTGCTGGCGCACGCGCGACAGGTCGGCGCCGAGCTTGACGAGCACCTGCGCCGCGACGCCTTCACCCTCGCGGATGAGGCCCAACAGGATGTGCTCGGTGCCGATGTAGTTGTGACCGAGCTGGAGCGCTTCACGCAGTGAGAGCTCGAGCACCTTCTTCGCACGCGGCGTGAAGGGGATGTGGCCCGACGGCGACGAGCCGCCCTGGCCGATGATCTCCTCGACCTGGCTGCGCACCGCCTCGAGCGAGATGCCGAGGCTCTCGAGGGCCTTGGCAGCGACGCCTTCGCCCTCGTGGATCAGCCCGAGCAGGATGTGCTCGGTGCCGATGTAACTGTGGTTGAGGAGGCGAGCCTCCTCCTGCGCGAGGACGACGACTCGACGAGCCCGGTCTGTGAAACGTTCGAACATGGAGTGCCCTTTCCACGAAGTGGGATTCCGTGTAGCAACCCTACCGGCGCCCGTCCGTTACCACGGGTTGGGGGTGCGTGACAAAAAGATCAGCCCACCCGGGAATATGGCACCACCTCCGACTCGGCACGCAGGTGGCGAGGTGCCTGGTTCCGCGTAACCGGTCAGTGTGCTGGTCGGACTCCTTGGGCGTCGGGGAGCGACCAGAGCAGCGCTTCGAGGAGCAACTTCTCGTTGGGGTTGCGGTCGAGCATCTCCATCGTGCGATGGATGCGGCGCACCGCTTCGGCGCACTCGTCGACGTCGGTCGTCGCGTCGTTGACCGCCGTGTCGCGGTAGGTCGAGGCCATCGCCGCGAGCCCGCTGCGCAGCTCGTCGGTGCGATAGCGACGTAGCTCGCGCCGGTGGCGTTCGTCGAGCTGCTTCTTGCCGCTGCCGCGCTCGCCGTGGGCCTTGATCCGTTCGTCGAGTGCCGCCACCTCGGCGCCATGGCGAGCCGTCAACGGCTCGGATGCTGCGTCGATCAGCCCGAGCAGGTGAGCGGCGGTACGCATGGCGACGGCACCCGTGCCGTCGAGCTCGTGGGGGGCCTCGGCGAACGCAGTCCGGCGCTCGGCGAGGGCGGGGTCGGTGGCGAGCACGCGTGCGCGCTCCAGGTCACCGTGCGCGGCCTTGGCCGCACCCATCGCTGCGGCGGGGGCCACACCTTCGGAGACCAGCCGAGCAGCGATGACGTCGGCTCCGATCGCGCGGAACTCGACGAGAGCGCAGCGCGACGAGATCGTGATCAGGTCATGCGGCACGAAGTCGGCGAGGATCAGGAAGGTCACCGATTCCGGCGGCTCCTCGATCACCTTCAGGAGCCGACCGGCGCCTTCGGGTGCGAGCAGGTGGAATTCGTCGAGGATCATCACCTTGGAGGTGCCTTCCGACGGGGTGAGCGACGCCTCGTGCAGGATCGCCCGCGCCTGGTCGGCGTCGATACGCGCCCCCGATCGACGGACCTCGCGGACGTCGGGATGCTCGCCGCGCAGGATCAGCGACGCATCGCGCTGCCCGGGATCCTCGGCGCCGGTCATCAGCCGTGCTGCGAACGCGCGGGCGGCCTGCAGCTTCGTCGAGCCGGCGGGACCGACGAACAGATACGCGTGGACGGGTCCACGTTCCGCCGCGGTGCGCAGACGGCGCACGGCGTCGGGCTGCCCGATCACGTCGTCCCAGATCGCACCCGGACGAGTGTCGATCGCAGACCCCGCACCGGCCGTTCCCTCGGGAAGCACCGTGTCGCTCACGTCACACCTCGGTCGTCGAGCGCCCGGCGGATCTCGTCGGCCACCCGCTCGACCGAACCGACGGCCTGCACCGTGATCCAGCGGTCGGCTTCGGCTGCGGCCATCGCCCGGAAGCCGGCGAGGACCCTCGCGTGGAACTCGGGCCCGGCGGCCTCGAACCGGTCGAGGTCGCGTCGGCTCATCCGCTCGGCGATCACGTCGTCGGGCGTGTCGAGGAACACCACGGTGGTCGGCCACACGCCGCGCGTGCCCCACTCGTTGAGTTGGCGGATCTCGTCGACGTCGAGTTCGCGTCCGTAGCCCTGGTAGGCGAGCGACGAGTACACCGAGCGATCGCTGACCACGCGACGCCCGGCGTCGAGCGCCGGCCGGACCACCTCGGCGATGTGCTGTGCCCGGTCGGCGGCGGCGATCAACGCCTCGGCGCGGGGGTCCAGGTTGTGGACGCTGGTGTCGTGCAGCAGCTCGCGTAGCCGGGCACCGATGTCCGTGCCGCCGGTCTCGCGTGTGAGCACTGCGCCGATCGAGGCCGCGAGACGCGCTGCCTGCGTGGACTTCCCGCATCCTTCGGCGCCTTCGAAGGCGATGTAGGGCGGGCGCTCGGTCACGGTCGGCGATGGTACCCAGTCGGTGCCGTGCAGCCGCCAGCGCATACCCCAAGGGGAATGGGACGAAAGGCCGTGGTCGCCGGCGCCCTCCTTGCGTACCGTCGACATCGGAGCTGCCACATGGGTGGCGGCCGCAGGATTGGAGCTCGCAGCGATGGCGCCGGAACAACAGCGACTCGTCATTCTCGGCGCCGGGACCGGCGGCACGCTCGCCGCCAACCGGTTGCGCAGGAAGTTCAAGGAGGATCGTCTCCGCATCGACATCGTCGACCAGGACAACCGCCACGTCTATCAACCGGGGCTGCTGTTCGTGCCCTTCGGTCTCGCCGAACCCGACGAGATCGTGCGCAAGCGCGACCGCCAACTCAAGAAGGGCATCCACTACCACCAGTGTCCGATCGACTCGGTCGACATCGAGGCGAACACGGTCGCGCTGCACAACGGCACCGTGCTCGCCTACGACGTGCTCCTCGTCGCCACCGGTGCGGTACTGCTCCCGGAGGAGACCGAGGGCCTGACGGGACCCGGCTGGCGGGAGAACGTCCACACCTTCTACGACATGGAGGGTGCAACGGCGCTGGCCGACGCCCTGGCGGACTTCGACGCCGGCCACCTGGTGATCAACGTGATCGACATGCCGATCAAGTGCCCGGTCGCACCGCTCGAGTTCGCGTTCCTCGCCGACTGGTACTTCACCGACAAGGGTGTGCGCGACGACGTCCGCATCACGTACGTGACCCCGCTCGACGGCGCGTTCACCAAGCCGACGGCGTCGGCGACACTCGGATCGCTGCTCGGCGACAAGCACGTCGACCTCGTCACCGAGTTCAACACCGGCGAGGTCGACGGTGAGGCCGGGACCTTGATCAGCTACGACGGGCGCGAGGTCGAGTTCGACCTCGCCGTGATCATCCCCCTGCACGGCGGCGCCGCGTACGTGGAGAACTCGCCCGGGCTCGGCGATGAACTCGGCTTCATCCCGACGGACAACGCCACGTTGCAGTCGAAGGTGAAGCCGAACATCTTCGTCGTCGGCGACGCCGCAGATCTGCCCGCCTCCAAGGCGGGATCGGTGACCCACTTCGAGGGCGAGGTGCTCGTCGAGAACATCGAGGCGTTCATCGAGGGGCGGTCGATCGAGCACGCCTACGACGGCCATGCCAACTGCTTCATCGAGACGGGGTTCTCGAAGGCCCTGCTGATCGACTTCAACTACGAGAGCGAACCGGTCGGCGGTCACTATCCCGGCCCGGTCGGGCTCCCGCTGCTCAAGGAGTCGCGGGCCAACCACCTCGGCAAGTTGATGTTCCAGTCGTTCTATTGGCACGGCCTGTTGCCGGGGCGCGACATTCCCGGCATCGGCCCCGACATGCCCTCGTTCGGCAAGAAGCGGCCCGTCGCGGGCTGACACGAAAGGATCACACACCCATGCCCACCAAGACACTCGCCGGGACGTCCGTGGAGGTGAACGACGAAGGGTTCTTCGTCGACGCCGACCAGTGGACCGAGGAGATGGCCCCCGAGATCGCCGCCGAGGTCGGCGTGCCGACGCCGCTGACCGACCGCCACTGGACGGTGATCGACCTGATGCGCAAGGAGTACTTCGACAAGGGCACGGGACCGACCGTCCGCAAGATCAGCAAGCTCTCCGACGTGACCACCAAGGAGCTCTTCGTGCTGTTTCCGAAGGGCCCAGCCAAGCTCGCCGCGATGGTGGCGGGCATCCCGAAGCCGAAGGGTTGCATCTGACATGACCGACACCGAAACCCATCCTGTCCCGCCGGCGCCGATCGCGGCGCCGATCGAGAAGGTCTCGATCATCGTGTCGAAGGGCTCGCTCGAGGGCATCTACCCGGCCTTGATCATGGCCAACGGTGCGCGCAACGAGGGCATCGAGGCCAACTTGTTCTTCACGTTCTTCGGCATGGACGCCATCCACAAGCAGCGCCACGACCACATCAAGGTGGCCACGGTCGGCAACCCCGGGCTGCACCTGCCGACGCTCGCCGGCGCCATCCCCGGCGCGTCAGCGTTGATGACCAAGTACATGGAGAAGCAGATCGAGAAGCTCGACTTCCCGGGCATCGCCGAGTTCGTCGAGATGATCCACGACACCGGCGCCGGGCTCTACGCCTGTCTCGCCTCGGTGGAGCTGTTCGGCATGGAACGCGACGACCTGATCGACGAACTCGACGACATCATCACCGTCGGCGAGTTCTTCGACATGTCCGCCGGCGGCCAGATCATCTTCACCTGACGTCAGTCGTCGGCGAGATCAGGGTTTCAGGCGTCGGCGACCTCGAACGTGCCGAGCATGCCGAGTTCGGTGTGCGGTTTGCCGGTGTCGGGGTCGACGAGGATGCACTGGTAGGTGTACACGCCGGGTGACGTGAACGTCATCGTGGCGCCACCGGAGTCCCCGGGATTCGTCGCGGCCACCTCGCCGATCGGCTCGCCGTCGGGGTCGAGGACCTCGAACTCGTGCGGCTGGTCGCCGGCGTTCTCCATCACGAAGCGGATGGTGTCACCGTCGGCGACCGCGGTGAGTTCCAGATTCTCGTACTCGAAGTCGACCGCATCGAAGCCGATTTCGCGGTCCGCTTCCGCCTGGGCCGTGCCGCCCTCGCCGGTGACGGTGAACGGCGACTCGAACCCGTCGCCGGTCTGCCCCGGCTTGCAGCGCACGACGTAGTCGCCGGCGACCAGGTCGACCGTGAGCGTGCGCGAGGTGCCGGTGGTGACGTTCTCGACCTCGCCGAGCGTGTCACCGTTCGCCTTCAGCACGTACAGCTCGTTGACCTTGCTGGCCTCGTTGGTGAACTCGAAGCCGACCCGGCCGGCGTCGACGACGTCGTTCTCGATGCTGCAGGCGTCGTCGGTGCCGGTGACGCCGACGGTCGAGTCGGCCGCCTCGGTCGAGCACGCCGCGAGCATCGACAGTGCAGCGGCAACGACGACGATCGATCGCCGTGGGGACATGGTGGCGCTCCTGGAAGCTGTGGGGGCATTCATAGCGGATCCTCGGTGTCGTGGCTCAGCGGACGGGTTCGCCGACGGCGGCTGCAGCGTCGGCCTTTGCGCGAGCTGGCGTGTGGCGACGGGTCGCCGGACGGAGGAAGAAGTACATCGTCGGGATCAGGTAGCCGAGGTACACGACGACTTCGAACACGGTCATCTGTGGGCCGAGGTTGAAGATGCCCTTGAGCAGTGCGCCGTACCAGCTCGTGATCTCCCAGCCCTCGACATCCCACGCGAGGTTGTCGATGCCGGGCAGGATGCCGGCCTCCTGGAGATCGTGGATGCCGTAGGCCAACACACCTGCAGCGATCACGATCAATGCAGCGCCGGTGAGCTTGAAGAACGTGGCGAGATTCATCGACACGACACCGCGGTACAGCAGCACGCCGATCACGACGGCGGTGACGATGCCGAGCACGGCACCGATCGCCGGGCCGGCGCCGGCTCCCTGGGCCTGGAACGTCGGGTAGAGGAACAGTGCGGTCTCGAGGCCCTCGCGACCGACCGCCAGCAGCGCCGCAGTGAAGACCCCGAGCGTGCCGATCTCGATGGCGGCCGACATCTTGTCGTGCAGATCCCCCTTGATCGTGCGCGACGCTCGTTTCATCCAGAACACCATCCAGGTGACGAAGCCGACGGCGACGATCGACAGCGCACCACCGAAGGCCTCCTGGGCCTCGAAGCTCATGCTCGCCGACGTGTAGTGCAGCAGTGCGCCGAATCCGAACGACAGCGCCACGGCGACGGCGACGCCCGCCCACAGCACCGGGATCCGATCGCGGTGGCCGCTTCGCACCATGAACGACATCAGGATGCTGACCACCAGTGCCGCCTCGAGCCCCTCGCGCAATCCGGTGAGGAATGTCTGCAACACGGTGTTCTCCGGGCGTTCGGAATGCTGGCGGGGGTCGTGCCCTCACCACGACGACATCGTGGTGAGGGATCGTGGTTAGGGCAACCTAACACCAGACATTGCAGAGATCAACATCGCCAACCGGTTCTCGTGCACAACTTCACCTCTCAGAGGTGAACTTGTTCACGAGAAGCTGTGTCAGCCCTCGTTGAGGTCCGTGATGACCGGCGCAGCCTTCCCGGCCGACGCCTTCTTCGCCGCGCTCTTCTTGGAAGCGGCCTTCTTGGAAGCGGCCTTCGTCGCCGGCGACTTCTTCTTCGCTCCCGACTTCTTGGCGGGGCGCTTCTTCGTCGGGCCGCCCTTCGCGATGATCGCCTCGCGGCGGATCGCCAGCAACTCGTACGCGCGCTCGGGGACCATCACCTCGAGCCGGTCGCCCTTGCCGAGGGAGGCATTGGTCTCGCCGTCGGTGACGTACACCCCGAACTTGCCGTCCTTGGCGACGACGGGGCGTTCGCTGACGGGATCGGTGCCGAACTCGCGCAGCGGGCCCTTCGCGGCCATGTTGCCGCCGCCGCGCTTGTAGACCTTCGGCTCGCTGAAGATCCGCAGTGCTTCGTCGAGGGTGATCTGCAGCAGCTGGTCCTCGGAGTCGATGTTGCGGTAGTCCTTCTCCTTCTGCACGTACGGGCCGTACCGACCGTTGTTCGCGTAGATGGGGACGCCGTCGGCCGGATCGTCGCCGAGGTGGCGGGGCAACTGCAGCAGTGCCTCGGCCTCGTCCATCGTGATGCGCTCGAGCACCATCGTCTTGAACAGGCTCGACATCTTCGGCTTCTCGAGCCCGGGCGGCGGATCGTCGTGGTCGCCCCACTGCACGTAGGGGCCGTAGCGACCGTTCTTGGCGTACACCGGGTAGCCGTCGAGTTCGCCGATCGGTTCGTCGGACTTCGGCGCCGCCAGCAGTTCGATCGCCTTGTCGACGGTCAGCTCGTCGGGCGCGAGATCGTCGGGCACGCTGGCGGTGTCCTCGCCACGCTTGACGTAGGGACCGTACTTGCCGGGCTTCACCACGATCAGTTCGTCGTTCGCGTCGAGTCCGAGCGGGAACGTGTTGATCTCGGCGGCGTCGATCTCGTCGAGGTTCTCCTCGACGAGCCGCTTCAGCCCCCGCAGGGCATCGTCTCCGAACCCCGCCTCAGCGGAGATCGGTTCGGTGTCGCCGTCGCCGGTGTCGCCGAAGTAGAAGCGCTTGAGCCACTTCTCCTTGGCGCGCCGTCCGCTCGCGATCTCGTCGAGGTCGGCGTCGATCGAGGCCGTGAAGTCGTAGTCGACCAGTGCGTCGAAGTGTTCTTCGAGCAGTCGGATGACGGCGAATGCCGTCCAGGTCGGCACGAGTGCCTGACCCTTCTTCCACACGTAGCCGCGGTCCTGGATCGTCTGGATGATCGACGCCCACGTCGACGGCCGGCCGATGCCGAGTTCTTCGAGTCGCTTGACCAAGGACGCCTCGGTGTAACGCGCCGGCGGTGACGTGGCGTGCCCATGGGGTTCGATCGAGGCGATCGGCACTTCGTCGCCCTGGACCAGTGGCGGCAGCAGCGCCTCGTTCTCGGCGTCGTCGTCGCCGGTCTCCTCCTTCGACGCCACGTAGACCGCCCGGTAGCCGGGAAACGTGATCGTGGTGCCGGAGGCCGCGAACTCGCAATCGGTGAGTTCGCCGGTGGTGCGGTCGGTGGCGTTGGCCGCCAACCGCACGCTGACGGTCACGCCGGTCGCATCGGCCATCTGGGAGGCCAAGGTGCGCTGCCAGATCAGCCGATACAGGGCGAGTTCCTGGCTGTTCAGTTCCGAGCCGAGGTTCTGGGGCGAGCGGTACGGCGTGGTCGGTCGAATCGCCTCGTGGGCTTCCTGAGCGTTCTTGACCTTCGACGAGTACTGCTTCGGTGCGCCGTTGAGATAGGTGGCGCCGTATTCACTCGTGACCGCCGCCCGGGTCGCCTGCATCGCCTCGTCGGACAACACGACGTTGTCGGTACGCATGTAGGTGATGAAGCCGCGCTCGTACAGACCCTGTGCGACGCGCATCACCTGCGACGACGACAGCCGCAGCTTGCGGCCACCCTCCTGTTGCAGCGTGGAGGTCATGAACGGCGCCTTCGGTGACGACCGGTAGGGCTTCTCCTCGACGGAACGCACGGTGAACGTCGCACTGTCGAGGCCGTCGGCCAGCGACCGGGCGCGGGATTCGTCCAGTGCGACGGCCTTGGCCGACACCTGGCCCTTGGCGTCGAAGTCCTTGCCGGTGGCCACGCGCGGCGCCGCCGACGGCGACCAACTTGGCGTCGAAGACCGGCTGGGTGGCCGTGCCGAGGTCGATGTCCCAGTAGTCGGCGGTCACGTACGCGATCCGCTCGCGCTCGCGCTCGACGATCAGACGGACCGACGGGCTCTGCACGCGTCCCGCGGACAAGCCACGGTTCACCCGGCGCCACAGCACCGGCGACACCTCGTAGCCGTAGAGCCGGTCGAGGATGCGACGTGTCTCGGCGGCGTCGACGAGTCCGTAGTCGAGGTCGCGCGGATTGTTGACGGCGTGATCGATGGCGGCCTTGGTGATCTCGTGGAACACCATGCGCTTCACCGGCACCTTCGGCTTGAGATATTCGAGCAGGTGCCACGAGATCGCTTCGCCCTCGCGGTCTTCGTCGGTCGCGAGATAGAGCTCCGAGGCGTCCTTCAGCGCCGCCTTGAGATCCTTGACCACGGTCTTGCCGCGTTCGGTCAGCTCGTAGGTGGGCTTGAAGCCGTTGTCCACGTCGATGTTCAACCCCTTGCTCGGCAGGTCGGACACGTGGCCGACCGACGCGCGCACGTCGTAGTCGCTGCCGAGGAACTTCGACAGCGTCTTCGCCTTGGCCGGCGATTCGACGACGACGAGGGGTTTGGACATCAGTGCCTTTCGCGAGATCGTGCTGGTGTGTTCGCTAGGTGATCGGAGACCACGTTGTCAAGGTGACCGGTTCGATTCTCGACGAGGTGACGTCGATTCTCGACAACGTGACAAGGTCGCTTCTCGAGCTGTCGTGATCGCTCGACACGGGTGAGTGTGCCAAGGGAACGGCGGATTCCCCATCGCGGTACGGTTCCACCACGATGTCGCGCGCAATCCACGAGCCCGATCCGGCGCTGGGGTGGGCGCCCGACTTCGCCGACGCCTGGGACCTTCTCGGCCGTCCCGGAACGCCCGGGCGGGTTTCGCGACTGGACCGCGGATGGAGCACCGTCGTGCGCTCGATCGAGGAGGCTCGCGCCATGGCCGAGCCGATGCGGGTGCGCAACATCGGCGCCGACGTGGCCGTCGGCGACTGGGTGATCGCATCCGACGACGGCGAGCGCATCGAGCACGTGCTCGAGCGACGCTCCGCATTCACGCGCCGGGCGTCGTTCGACGGGATGCGGGCGGTGTCGCACACGCTGGCCGCCAACATCGACGTCGTGTTCCTCGTGCATGCGTTGGGCTCGCCGCCGAGCCCACGTCGCCTCGAGCGAGAACTCGTGCTGGCGTTCGACTCCGGTGCCGAGCCGGTCGTGCTGCTCACCAAGACCGATCTCGTCGACGATCCCGAGCCCGGCCGCCAGGCCTTGCGCGATGTCGCACTGGGTGTCCCCGTCCTGCTCGCCAGTGGCAGGACCGCCGACGGCGTCGAGGCGATCCGCGACCTGGCTGCCGGCAACCGGACACTGACGTTCCTGGGTGCGAGCGGTGTCGGCAAGTCGACGCTCGTCAACGCGTTGATCGGAACGCAGCGCCAGGCGACGTTCGAGGTGCGCGAGGGCGACCAGCGCGGCCGCCACACCACGGTCGCGGCCGAGCTGGTGCCGCTGCCCGGCGAGGGATGGCTGATCGACACGCCGGGGGTCAGGGCGCTGAGTCTGTGGCTGTCGGGCCACGGCATCGAGCGGGCCTTCGCCGACGTCTTCGACCTGATGGACCACTGCCGGTTCCGCGACTGCAAGCACGACCAGGAGCCGGGCTGCGCAGTGCAGGCAGCGATCGCTGCCGGCGAGCTGGATGCGGTCAGGTTGCACAGCCTCGAACGGCTGATCGAGGAGGAGGCGGCGCTCGAGGAAGAGCAGCGAGCGCACGACAAGGCGTCCGACAAGCGTGCGGGCGGCCGCAGTCGGCCGCCGGAGGAATCGGAATTCGACTGAGCACGACTCGACGTCCTCGCCGCATGCAGCACAAGGTGGACGACGTGGAGATCGCAGCGAACGGCAAGCCGGTCGAATCGGTGTGGGACTTTCCACGCCCGCCGCGCCTCGAGCGCGTCGAGTGGCGGATTCGCGTCGCACACGCCGGCGTCACGATCGTCGACGCTCCCACGGCGGTCCGGGTCCTCGAAACCAGCCAACCACCGGCGTATTACGTGTCGGCCGAGTTCGTCGACCTCGCACGGTTGGAGCGATCGCAGCGAACGACGTTCTGTGAGTGGAAGGGCGTCGCCGGGTACGCCGACGTCGTCGTCGGTGAGCGACGGATCGCCGATGCCGGATGGACGTATCCCGAGCCGACCCCCGCCTTCGACGCGATCCGAGACCATTGGGCCTTCTACGCCCAGAAGGTCGACGAGTGTTGGATCGACGACGAGCGGGTCACCAGCAACGAGGGCAGTTTCTACGGTGGATGGGTCACCGCCAACGTCACCGGTCCGTTCAAGGGCGCCCCCGGCACCGGCCACTGGTGATCGACGACGTGTCCGACGGCCGATGAGTGTTCCGGCGGACGCGGGATAGCGTTCGTCGTGCGCACGAAGCGGGGCTGGATCCGCGTGGGTGACGGAGCGATCCGTCGGGACATTGCGGCTCCCACCGCACCCGAGAGCAGGAGCACACCTTGGCAGCATCAGTTCGGGTCGTCACGGCCCGGTTCGTCCTCGCGATGCGCTGGCCGTGATCAGCCG
>CAVSIX010000020.1:0-40791 GCA_963728195.1 Ilumatobacteraceae bacterium
AGTGAAAAAGGCCGGCTCAGAGGCCATTTTGCCTCTGAGCTGGATCGACCGAATCGGCTCCGTGCCCACGATTGCCGACATGTGCCCAGAGAATCGTCTGCGATCGGCGCATGCAGGGAGCGTTCGAAGCCGATGCGCTGTCGGGGTGCAGCGCTGAACGTTCGTCGCTCCGTCTCGCACGACGGTGCGCGACTTCCTCGAACTGTGGCTCGACCCGACGATGTGGCTCGTCGGATTGGAAGCGGCCGCCGCGTGTGGGTGACCGCTGTTGTCCGTTGGTGACCGTGGCGTCCGCTGGTACGTCGACCTGCAGTGTTCAACGCAATTGGGTCGCTTGCATCGAGAGTTGCATCTCTGTGAGCAGGTCGGTCCGTGGCCTCACCTGATGCGTTCAGTGAGTCGTCGGAGTCTCCGCTCCTGACCGAGCCTGGAGCGTGTCGGGTGCTCCGCATCGGGCGCCAGCTCGGCTACCACGTCGCTCGCGAGTACCTCGCCTCCGGCGGGACCAGCGGACGTTCCATGGTTCGATTCGGACGAGAGAACCTGCGCGTACTGCGATGGGCACTGAACGAACTCGCAGACTGAGAGCACGCCAGCTCGCGTACGCGAATCAGTGATTGTGCGGCGGCCCATCGAGCCGAAGAGGCGACCGACTTCGCTGGTGCCGAGTGGCCGGTTGCTCGGACCGAGACGGGAAAGTGCGGTGGTTGTCTGTACAGATCGCTTCTGGCCCGTATGTACACTTACGGTATGGACGTCGCAGTCACCGAACTCAGAGCTCACCTCGGCCGGTGGATCGACGCAGCACGTGAAGGCAACGACATCGTGATCACCGATCGCGGAACCCCGGTTGCCCGAATCGTCGCCCTCGACTCGACGCCGGTCATCGACCGCTTCACCGCCCAGGGCGTCATCAGCCGCCCAACGCACCCGACCCGGCCGGTCGCCGGTGACCGGCAACGCCCGACGCCGAAACGACCGGTTGCGGACATCGTCAGCGAGCAGCGTCGCTGAACGTGGCCCTCGTCTATTTCGATTCGAGCGCGCTCGTCAAGCTCGTGCTCGACGAAGTCGGGTCAGACATCGCCGCGGCCTTGTGGAACGCATGCGATGTCGCGCTGTCGAGTCGACTGGCGTATCCCGAGGTCTGCGCAGCACTTGCAGCGGCCGAGCGCAACCACGACCTCACCGCGTCGGACACTGCGGCGGCTGCGTCTGACTGGGAGCTGTTCTGGGGATCGATGCGCCCGGTCGAGTTGTCCGCCGACGTCGAGCGAGTTGCCGGTTCGCTCGCAGCAACTCACCACCTCCGCGGGGCTGACGCCGTGCATCTCGCCAGCGCGCTTGCACTCGGCGCGACCGATCTCACCGTCGTGGTGTGGGACAAGCGCCTTCACGCCGGCGCCGCTGCGGTCGGCCTCGCTGTCGCTCCAGCCACCCTCGCGTGATATCCCGATCCTCGAACTGAGCGATTCCGAGTCCTCAGCGCACACCCGTCGCCGGTACGCCAGTGCCCTGGGACTGCGATGAGTTCAGCCCGGACAAATTGCGCCGAGACTCATCGCAACGTGCGCAGCACTGCGGCCCTTCCCGGGCACCTGCTCTTCCTTGCGGTCGTGGTCGCCGGCGCGTTCGGCCTGTGGTTGACGATGTCAGCGAGGCGCTCGGCGGCGCCGATGACGACACTGGGTGGATCCCGATGCCCAACGCGTACGCCTGCACCGGCGCCACCGAGTACCGCTCGCTGCTCTGGGCCGACATTCGGTTCGTCCTGGCACGCGCTGCCGGCCCCGGAACCTCGTACGTCGCGGCCTGGAGCATCGGTGACACGGAGCTCGCCTACTCGCCTGCGCTCGCCGTCGAGATCACTGAACCGAGCGGGATCACCACCGCCGACGGGATCGGGCTCCGTCCCTCGGCCGATCGGCTCGAAGACGTCGGGTGGGCCCAGTTCTTGGGGCAGGACGACCAATTCTTGGGTCTTGCCGGAACGGGACCGGTCGGCTTCCAGCTCGGCGACGCTGCCCGGGTCGTTGCGATGAGCTACGAGCAGAACGACTGCTGACCCAACGGTGCTTCCCGGAGTTCGCGGATTTGCCGACTCAGCCCCAACCGGCCACCGGCGGCGCGCCTCTCGCGTCGCGTCACCGCGATGAACGAGGCGGCAGTCGTTGCTTCGTCTGCTGGTTGGTTCAGGTCGCTCGTCGGAGGTTTGCGGCGTGTTCGACTCGCGCTCGGAACACTCGCCAGCGTCGTTCGTTGTCGTGGACCAGGCTGGCGAAGTCGCTCAGCAGATCGGCGGCGTGGTCGATCATCTCGGCAGCAGAGTGAACGTGGCCGGCTGCGACGTGATGATCGGCAAGGTCGGCGCGAAGGGCCGCCGGTGCGAAGTCGACCTGGTCGAGCAGATCGGCAGCGCGGCTGAGGATCCGCCCGACGAGGGTGACTGTCGATGCGCCCTGCCAGTTGTTCGCAATGATGCGATGCCGTTCGCCGAGCAGGTCGGCGAGTTCTGCGATGTCGAACAACGCAGGGACCACCGACCACGACGACTGCATCGCCGTAGCGAGCCACTCGCCGGCCGCGGTCGAGTCGGTGGCCAAGGTCCGCAGCTCACGCTCGAGCCGCGTGATCTCGCTCGGTTCGCCTTCGCCCTCCATGAACAAGATCCCGTCGAGTTGGAGCGCGGCGTCGGCGTTGAGGTCGTCGGCTCCCTCGTACGGGCTGAGCACAGAGCGCATCGACGGATCTGTCACCAACCAGCGGTCAGCGAGAGCGTGCAACGAACGCGAGTGACGCTGCAGGACCACGGCTTGCTCCCGCGGCGACGACGAGTAGAACTTCTCGTGTTCACGATGGAACGCCGTCATGTTGAGCATCGCATCCAGCAGTGCCAACACCTCGGAGTCGGATCGAGCACCCATCCGCTTGCCTCCACTGTCGACTCACACCATTGTCGATCCCTGACTCGGCGACAAGGAAGGGCCATTCGCCCTGACCCGGCGTCCTGAGGCAGTCCGATCACAGAGCAGCCTCGAGTGACCCCGCACCCGGCTCCAGTGAGCAACGCGAACTCCTGTGCGCCGACAGGATGTACGCGACGAACGATCTGGCCCGGCGAGGTCTGCAGCGAATCGGCGTCCAACACGCACGCTGAGTCGAGGGGCCAGGGCGTCAGACCAGTCCGAGGGCGACCATCGCATTCGCGACACGGTGGAAGCCGGCGATGTTGGCCCCCTTCACCAGATCGGTCGGCGCACCGTACTCCTCGGCGGTGTCATGGCACAGCTGGTGGATGTTGTGCATGATCTCGGCGAGGCGGGCCTCGGTGTGCTCGAAGCTCCACGAATCTCGCGAGGCGTTCTGTTGCATCTCGAGCGCCGAGGTCGCAACCCCTCCGGCGTTCGCTGCCTTGCCCGGCCCGAAGGCGATCTTCGCGTCCATGAACGCCCTGACCGCGTCGGGTGTGCACGGCATGTTGGCACCCTCGGCGACGGCGATGCAGCCGTTGTCGAGCAGCGTGGCAGCGTCCTTGCCCGACAGCTCGTTCTGGGTGGCCGACGGTACGGCGACATGGCACGGCACCTCCCAGACGCTGCCCACCGGCACGAACCTCGCCGACGGCCGACGTGTCGCATACGTCTCGATCCGCCCGCGTTCCACCTCCTTCACCTGCTTGAGCAGTTCGAGGTCCAGCCCGTCGGGATCGTGGACGTAGCCGGACGAATCGGAGCAGGCCACGACGGTGGCACCGAGTTGCTGCAGTTTCTCGACGGCGTAGATCGCCACGTTGCCGGCACCGGACACGACCGCTGTGCGGCCGTCGAGGGACGTGTTGCGTGCTGCAAGCATCTCGCGAACGAAGAATGCCGCGCCGTATCCGGTGGCTTCCGTGCGAACGAGCGCACCTCCCCAGTCGGTGCCCTTGCCGGTGATGACGCCGCTCTCGTAGCGGTTGGTCATCCGTTTGTACTGGCCGAAGAGGTAGCCGACCTCGCGGACTCCCACGCCGATGTCGCCGGCCGGGACGTCGGTGTACTCGCCGATGTTGCGAGCGAGCTCGGTCATGAAGCTCTGGCAGAAGCGCATGATCTCGGCGTCGCTGCGGCCCTTCGGGTCGAAGTCGCTGCCGCCCTTGCCCCCGCCGATCGGCATGCCGGTCAGCGCGTTCTTGAAGATCTGCTCGAAGCCGAGGAACTTGATGATCCCGAGGTTGACCGAGCGGTGGAACCGAAGTCCCCCCTTGTAGGGGCCCAAGGCGCTGTTGAACTGGACACGCATGCCGCGGTTGATGTGCACCTCGCCCGAGTCGTCCTGCCACGGGACGCGGAAGATGATCTGACGTTCGGGCTCACAGATGCGCTGGATGATCTTCTGGTCGGCAAATTCCGGATGCTTGGCGATGACCGAGCCGAGCGACTCGAGCACCTCGCGCACCGCCTGGTGGAACTCGGTTTCGCCGGGGTTCCGGCGGACCACCTCGTCGAAGACGTCGGTGAGTTTCTCGTCGATCACCGCCGCCGACCCGAGGGGCGCAGGCGACCGGCGGTGTCGCGTCCGATTGGCGATGGTGCATTCACCGCGCGCCGATACCCCGAGCGGTGGGAGCCGAAACGGACGGCGTCGGCTGCCAGGTGATCGTCGCCGTGGTCGCCAACGCCGCGCTCGATGAGTCGTCCGACCAGATCGCGGCGTGCCGCGCATTGCGAGTCCGTCGAAGGCTCGGGCGATCGATGGTTATAGTTCTGTAACAGAATGAATCACCTGGCCACCGACGTCGAGCTGCCGACCAAGGAAGCCGCACGTCCCGACTGGCTGAGGCAGCGGTCGTGGGCGCCGTGGGCGGCCGTCGCTGCGGTGTGCTTCGGGGCCTTCATGGGCCAGCTCGATGCGAGCATCGTGACGTTGGCCTACCCGGCGCTCGAGGCCGAGTTCGGTGCATCGCTCGGCACGATCCAGTGGGTCTCGCTCTCCTATCTCCTCGTACTGGCCGTCCTCCTGGTGCCGGCCGGCCGATCGTCGGACGCCCGCGGTCGCAAGCTGATGTACCTCCGGGGATTCGCGATCTTCACGGCGGCATCGGCGGCGTGTGCCGCAGCGCCGTCGCTCGAGGTACTGATCGCGTTTCGCGCCGTGCAAGCCATCGGCGCCGCACTGCTGCAGGCCAACAGCATCGCTCTCGTCACCCTGAGCGTGGCGCCGAGCAGCCGGCGCGCCGCCTTGGGCGTACAAGCAGCCGCTCAGGCGCTGGGACTCGCCCTCGGCCCCACGATCGGCGGTGTCATGGTCGAGAATGTCGGCTGGCGATCCGTGTTCTGGGTCAACATCCCCGTCGGGCTGATCGCCATCGTCGCCGGTCGCACGATGCTGCCTCGCAGCCGCGACCTCCAACCGATCGGCCGTCCCGACCGCCTCGGCTTCGTCCTGCTGGCCACGACTGCGTGCGGAGCGTTGCTCGCACTCAGCGGCGTGTCGGGCGCCGACATCGGTGTCGCGGTCACGATCGCCCTCGCCGTCGTCGCAGCGGTGTCGGGCGTGGCGCTCGCATTCGTCGAGCGCCGGTCGGCGAACCCGCTGCTCGACCCGCGTGTGCTCGTGCTGCCGGGTGTGGTGATCGGCCTCGGACGCGCCTTCGCCGGCTACCTGGTGCTGTTCGCACCGCTCGTGCTGTTCCCGACCGTGTTCGACGAGTGGGGGCTCGACGTCGCTCGAGGTGGGCTCGTCCTGACTGCGCTGCCGGCAGGCTTCGCCGGTGCAGCACTGCTCGGGAACCTGCTTCCCGGACACCTCAGCAACGAACACCGGCTCACCGGGGGAGCGGTCGTCGCGACGGTCGCCTATGTCCTCCTGGCGTTCGCCTGGCGGTCGACGGCCGACACGGCGGTGTTGTTGGCGTTCATCGGTGCGGGGCTCGGGCTCGCACTCCCGGCGAACAACGCTGCGGTGATGTCGTCGGTGCCGAGGACGTTCGCTGCGGTGACCGGCGGTCAGGTCAACGTGTCGCGGGCCCTCGGGACGTCGGTCGGTGTCGCGCTCGCCACGTTCGGCATCCACGTCGCCGCGCGCCTCGAGGTGCCGTCGCCGCCGGTCGTGCTCCTTGCTCTCGCTGCGGTTGCGGCGCTGATCGCTGTCACGACGCTCCGTGCCGGACCCGTCGGTCCAGTCACCCACGACGAGGCCCTCGAGCTCTGATACACAAGACGGCATGGATGCGCCGCCCGGACCAGGCCCTGTCGGCGCTGGCATCGATCCGGCCGACCTGGCGGAACTCGTCGCCCGGCTCCGGCGTGCGATGCGGCGTGCGGCCCGGCGGTCGGCGCCCGACCTCGAACTGAGCGTCGCCCAGCTCGAACTCATGACCGCCGTGGCCTCGATGCCCTCGGCCCGCTCCGGCGAACTGGCCGATTCGCTGCACATCGCACCCAATTCGGTGAGCACGCTGACGAACGACCTCGTGAAGCTCGGGATGATCGAACGCTGCCGCGGCACCGCGGACCGACGCACCGTCGAGCTCACACTCACTGCTGCAGGCGTCAAGTCGCTCGCCCAGTGGCAGGCGACGAACGAGGAACTGATCTCCGTGGCGCTCTCGGCGGTGAGCGCCGACGACCGGGTCAGGATTGCGCGCGCCCTGCCGTCGCTGCATCGGCTCGTGGAACGACTCGACGCACCTGCCGACACCGTCTGACCCCTCGACGGGATGTGTGTGAGCGACGATCCCCCGCAGCGATGTGCACTCACCCGAACCCGGTGCCGGGAGGGCAACTCGGTGTGTGCGCGGTCAGCCGGTCACATCGCCGGCGACGGCGATCTCGCGGACGCGGGCCAGCAGCACCTCGAGCGCTGGACGGTTGAGCCCGCCCTCGGGGATGATCACGTCGGCGTAGCGCTTGCTCGGCTCGATGAAGCGCTCATGGGCGGGACGCACGGTCTCGAGGTACTGCTCGATCACGAACTCGGGTGTGCGTCCTCGCTCGGCGACGTCGCGACGCAGGCGCCGGATGAGGCGGATGTCCGCGGCGGTGTCGACGAAGATCTTGAGGTCGAAGCGCTGGCGCAACGCTCGATCCCACAGCACGAGGATTCCGTCGACGACCACGATCCGAGCCGGTTCCACCATGCGGACGCGGTCGCTGCGGTTGTGCTGGGTGTAGTCGTAGACGGGAACCGGCACCGATGCACCGTTGGCGAGCGCCGCCAGATGATCGTTCAGCAGCGCCCAGTCGAATGCGTCGGGATGGTCGTAGTTGACCGCTCGACGTTCCTCGATCGGCGTGTCGCCCAGGTCGAGGTAGTACGAGTCGAGCTCGATCAGCGACAGGTGGTCGGCGCCCGTCATCGACGCCAGACGCTCGGTGACGGTCGTCTTGCCCGAGCTGCTGCCGCCCGCGATGCCGATGATGAAGGGACGCCTCGACACGCCCCGCACGATAGGGGAATCGTCGGCCGGATGAGGCGTGGAGCGAGGGTGCTTGTATTCCGGCACCGTTTGCGGCCAACCTGTGCGGGATGCTCGACGAACGCTCTGCCGCCATGCTCGACTTCGAACGTGCGTGGTGGAACAACGACGAACCGCGTGACCAGGTCATTCGCGCGCGCTTTCAGTGTTCGCCGGAGGAATACCATGCGGAACTGACCAAGGTGCTCGACGATCCGGCTGCGATGGACCATGACCCGCTCGTGGTGCGTCGACTCAAGCGGCTGCGTCTGCGGGCCCGCAAGGCCCGCCTCGACGGAGTTGCGTCGTCGGCGGCAGGAGAGGGAGCGCACGCATGAGCTACGAAGACCCCGACGCACCGGTGACACCGACGCCGTCTCGCCGATCACCCCGCCAGGGTGTCGGCGGTTCACCGATGGGCTCGACGATCAGCATCGTCCTCGCCGTCGTGGCCGTGATCGTCGGTTTCCTGATCCTCAACAACATCACCGACGACGGTCCGTCCGGGAGCGACAACGCGGGTGTCCCCACCGATTCGACGCCCGGCGACACCACCAACAGCTCGGTCGTCGAGAACACCACGACGACCACGACCGAGCCGCCCTTCGTCACCGAGGGGGCGACCGTCGTCGTCGCCAACGCCAGCGGCGTCCCGGGCTCGGCCGGTCGGATGACGACCGAGCTCGCGACGCTCGGCTTCACGATGGGTACCGCCACGAACTCGACGCAGTCGGGGCTCACCGCATCGGTGGTCCAGTACGACCCGACGATCGCAGCGGCGCAGGACGTTGCCGATTCGGTCGCGCGCAGCATGGGTGGCCTGACCGTCGAACCGCTGCCGACACCGCCGCCGGTCGAGGGCGAGACGCTCGACGGCGCCGGTGTGCTCGTCCTGCTCGGGACCGACGAAGCCGACAAGACGATCGCCCAGCTCTCGGCGCCCGGCGCCGCTGTGACGCCGGCGCCGGATGTCTCCGGCGACACCACTGGCGACACGACCGGCGACACGACCGGCGACACGACCGGCTGACACCAGCCCACCCCGTTTGCGTGACATTCCCGGGGGCATGGACCACCGGAATCGGCACGCGCATGGGCAGTCGGTCAGCCGGCGGCCGCCAGCCACGTGGCGGCGGCGTGCTCGACGAGACGTTTCGGTTCGGCGAAGGCTTCCTCCTCGCCGTAGTCGTCGACGAGTGACACCACCTCGATGCCTGCGGGCACCGATCGATCGGAGCGGTCGTCGGAGCCGACGATCGCGAGAACCGGCACCCCGAGATCGGACGCGATCGAGGCGACGCCGCCGACCACCTTGCCCGCCGAGCTGCTGTCGTCGAGACACCCCTCGCCGGTGATCACGAGATCGGCGCCCTCGAGATGGTCGTAGAGGTCCAGCTCGTCGGCTACCAACTCGAAACCGGGCAGCAGCGTGCCGCCGAGCGCAGCGAGCGCCCCGCCGAGCCCACCGGCAGCACCACCGCCGGGGATCGACGTGACATCGACGCCGAAATCCTCGATGAACATCTGCGTCAACCGCTCGAGACGGCGCGTGAGCATCGCCACCTGTGCCGGCGATGCACCCTTCTGAGGGCCGAACAGGGCAGCTGCGTCGGTGAAGGTAGTGGTGACGTCGCACGCGACGAGCAACTCGACCTGCTTCAGCCGGGCGATCGCCGTGATCGCCCGGATCGCCCCGAATCCGCCGTCGGTGGTCGCCGATCCGCCGAGGCCCACGATGATGCGGCGGGCACCGGCGTCGAGGGCATGGTCGATCAACTCGCCGGTGCCGGTCGTCGTCGCATTCAACGCGTCGTTGCCCGATGCGCCGCCGACCAGCGTCAACCCGCTCGCCCTCGCCATCTCGATGACGGCGGTGCCCTTCGACAGCCGCCATGGGGCGGTGACCGTGTCGCCGAGCGGGCCGGTGACGGTCGACTTCCGGTTTGCGCCACCGAGCGTCTCGAGCAGCCCGTCGCCGCCATCGGCCATCGGCACCTCGGTGCAGTCGATGCCCAACTCCCAGCACGCATGTCCGATCGCAGCGGCGACCTCGGCCGCGTCGAGCGTGCCCTTGAACTTGTCGGGAGCGGCGACCACGCGGCGGATGGGCACGACGGCGACCATACCCGCATGCCTTCGGCTGCGAATCGAACGAACCTCGTCGAGCGGTCATCGCGCTGTCGGCGCGTCCGGTCGGATTGTCGACCGTTTGAGTCGGGAATGGCACCGGTAGCATCTGACGACATGGCAGTGACCGTTCGCATTCCCACCACCATGCGTCCGCTGACGGGCGGCGACAAGCAGGTCTCGGTCGAGCCGGGCACCCTGGCCGACATCGTCGGCGCACTCGAATCGGCGCACCCGGGCCTCGGTGAGCGGCTGGTCGACGAGGACGGCGCCCTGCGCAAGTTCGTCAACGTGTTCGTCGACGACGACGACGTGCGGTACCTCGACGGGCTCGACACCAAGGTCGACGACGGCCTCACCGTCTCGATCATCCCCGCCGTCGCCGGCGGCTGACGCCGACGCCCCGTCTCTGCGCCGCCTCCGTCCGGCCCTTCGCCGTTCCACGTTTGTGTGCGGATTCCGGTGAGCCGCCCCACCGGAAATGCAACGCAAACGATGGGGCGTGGCTGCGCGAGGCTGGCGGGATGACGGTTCGAGTGGAGGATCGGGGAGCGGTCCGGGTGGTCACCATCGACCGGCCGCACGTGCGCAATGCAGTCGACGGTCCCACGGCGCAGCAGCTCTACGACATCTTCGTCGACCTGGACGGGGATGACACAGCGTCCGTGGCCGTGCTGACCGGCGCCGGCGGCACCTTCTGTTCTGGCGCGGACCTCACTGCGATCTCCGATGGCAGAGGCAACTCGGTGCTCGACGTCGCTCCCGACGAGATCGTCGGCTCGCTGGGGCCGATGGGGCCCACCCGCCTGCAGCTGTCCAAGCCGGTGATCGCGGCCGTCGAGGGGCACGCAGTCGCCGGCGGACTGGAGCTCGCGTGCTGGGCCGACCTCCGTGTCGCCGCCAGTGATGCGACCTTCGGCGTGTACTGCCGGCGGTGGGGCGTCCCCCTGGTCGACGGTGGCACCGTGCGACTGCCGCGCCTCGTCGGACACAGCCGGGCCCTCGATCTGATCCTGACCGGCCGCGGCGTCGACGGTGTCGAGGCGGAGCGCATCGGCCTGGCCAACCGTGTCGTCGCTCCCGGCCGAGCGCTCGATGCAGCTGTCGCACTCGCCGACGAGCTCGCCGCACTCCCACAGATCTGTCTGCGATCCGACCGCACGTCGAGCTACGACCAGTGGTCGCTCGACGTCGGCGCCGCACTCTCCAACGAGACCCGCCTGGGCCGCGCGACGATCGCCTCCGGCGAGACGCGCGATGGCGCTGCCCGCTTCGCGCGCGGCGAGGGTCGCCACGGTCAACCGGCCTGAGGCCCCACTGCCCGGCGACGGCGCCCGTCACCACGCCCGTCACCACCTTTGTGTTGCATTTCCGGTGACCCGCCCCACCGAGATCCGCACACAAACGGTCGGGGGTGGTCGGATCGGTTGCATGGTTAGCAGTCGGCGCCGTAGAGTGCTAACCGGCGTCCACCGAGTCTCCGGTGGACGCAACGACACTCACCGCAACGACACACAGTCACAGCTTCGAAACACGTCCAACGGAGGACACACAAGATGGCGAAGATGATCGCATTCGACTCCGAGGCTCGCCGAGCCCTCGAAGCCGGGATGAACCAGTTGGCCGACGCCGTGCGCGTCACGCTCGGCCCGAAGGGCCGCAACGTCGTGTTGGACAAGAAGTGGGGCGCTCCCACGATCACCAACGACGGCGTGTCGATCGCCAAGGACATCGAACTCAAGGACCCCTACGAGAAGATCGGTGCCGAGCTCGTCAAGGAAGTCGCGAAGAAGACCGACGACGTCGCCGGTGACGGCACCACGACCGCCACGGTCCTCGCCTGGACGATGGTTCGCGAAGGCCTGCGCAATCTGGCAGCCGGCGCCAACCCGATGGGCCTGAAGCGCGGCATCGAGCAGGGCGTCGCCGCCGCGGTCGAGTCGATCAAGAACAGCTCGATCGAGATCGATTCCACCCAGCAGATCTCCCAGGTCGCTGCGATCTCGTCGGCCGATCAGGAGATCGGCGACATGATCGCCCAGGCGATCGACAAGGTCGGCAAGGACGGCGTCATCACCGTCGAGGAGGGCCAGACCTTCGGCATGGAGATGGACCTCGTCGAGGGCATGCGCTTCGACAAGGGCTATCTGTCGCCGTACATGGTCACCGACACCGAGCGCATGGAGGCGTCATTCGACGACCCGTACCTGCTGTTCGTGTCGTCGAAGATCTCCACGATCCGCGACCTCGTCCCGGTGCTCGAGAAGATCATGCAGACCGGTCGCCCGCTGGTGATCGTCGCCGAGGACGTCGACGGCGAGGCCCTCGCCACGCTCGTCGTCAACAAGATCCGTGGCACGTTCAAGTCGGCGGCCGTCAAGGCCCCGGGCTTCGGCGAGCGCCGCAAGGCGATGCTGCAGGACATGGCCACCCTCACCGGTGCCCAGGTCATCAGCGAGGACGTCGGCCTCAAGCTCGAGAACGTCACCCTCGACCTGCTCGGCGAGGCCAAGCGCGTCGTGATCACCAAGGACGAGACCACGATCGTCGACGGCGCCGGTGTCGAGGACGACATCAAGGGTCGCATCAACCAGATCAAGGCCGAGATCGAGAACACCGACTCCGACTACGACCGTGAGAAGCTCCAGGAGCGCCTCGCCAAGCTCACCGGCGGAGTCGCCGTGCTGAAGGTCGGCGCCGCCACCGAGGTCGAGCTCAAGGAGAAGAAGCACCGCATCGAAGACGCCGTGTCGACCACCAAGGCCGCGATCGAAGAGGGCGTCGTCGCCGGCGGTGGCGTCACGCTGCTGCGTGCCGTCGAGGCGGTCACCAAGGTCGCCGACAGCCTCGAAGGCGACGAGGCGACCGGTGCCCGTCTCGTGGCCACCTCGCTGGTCGGCCCGATCAAGCAGATCGCCGAGAACGCCGGTGTCAACGGCGGCGTGGTCATCGCCAAGGTGCTCGAGATGTCGGGCAACGAGGGCTACAACGCAGCAACCGACACCTACGAGGACCTGGTGAAGATCGGTGTGATCGACGCTGCGAAGGTGACTCGTTCGGCGCTGCAGAACGCCGGCTCGATCGCCGCACTGTTCCTCACCACCGAAGTCGTCATCGTCGACAAGCCCGAGAAGTCCCCCGCCATGCCCATGGGCGGCGGCGACATGGACTTCTGATCCAGCACCATCTGTCCTGAACCGAACGTGGTTCCCGGAGCCCTGGGCTCGGGGAACCACGTTCGTGCTTTTCGGGGGGACGCTCGCGTGCCGGAATGTGGACAGCTCCTCGTTCCGACGCGATCGGTGCGCGCCAGGGGTCAGACCCCAGCTGTAACGGCTTCGCCGTCACAGCTGGGTTCTGACCCCTCTGCGCATAGCCTTGCTGAGATGCGTATGGAAGCTGGTCTGACCGTCGTCCACCTGTTCGGCAAGCCGACCCCGGCGCTCGATCGTGAAGCGGTCGTCGCGGCGGTGAAGGCGGCAGAGGCCGACGACTGCCAGGTGATCACCGCAGCGATGCTCGGCCACAAGGCCGACATCTCGTTCATGGCGCTCGCCGCCGACTGGCGCACCCTGCGCACCTTGCAGTCGGCACTGCAGCGCGCCGGCGTCGACATCGTCGACAGCTACGTCTCGATCACCGAGGTGAGCGAGTACGCGAAGGGCATGCCCGAGCACATGCTGCAGGCGCGGTTGCATCCGCAGATCCCGCCCGAGGGGATGAATGCATTCTGCTTCTACCCCATGAGCAAGAAGCGTGAAGGCCATGCCAACTGGTTCGCCACGCCCTACGACGAGCGCAACGACATGATGATGGAACACGGCAAGAGCGGGCGCACGTTCGCCGGCCGGGTCGCCCAGCTCGTCACCGGTTCGACCGGTCTCGACGACTTCGAATGGGGCGTCACGCTGTTCGCCGTCAGCCCCGACGTCCTCAAGGACGTCGTCTACACGATGCGATTCGACAAGGGCTCGGCTCTCTACGGCGAATTCGGCGCGTTCTACGTCGGCTACCTCGACTTCATCGAGAACATTCTCTGACGTCGACCGTCAGCCGACCGGTCGCGGTCGATCGTTGCGGGGGTCCCCTGTCCGGAGACGCGTGCGGTCACAGACCCACGATCACCGTGCGCTGCAGCACGTCACGACCCGTCTCGTCGAACGTGAACTGGTCGAACACCGCCCGTGACGGGTCGCCGGTACGGGCGAGGAGCTCGGTGACGCCGGTCGGTCCGTTGTAGTCGATCTGCAGCCCCGAACCGATCTCGTCGACGCATTCCTCGAACGACTCGCAGGCCGAGCCGCTCACGGTCACCTGAGCGATCTGGCGGGCGATCTCTCGTGGCGCATCCGAGCCGGCGCGCACGGCAGCGAGCGCGATCAGGTTCGCGCAGTCGTATGCGTTGGCTGCGAACAGCCCCGGTGGGTCGAACGGGGCGGCGGGGTCGGCTGACTCCGCCTGCGGGGCCAGCCCGACGATCTTCTCGCGCAGCTCGGCATCGAGGCCCTGGATGCGCTGGGGAGCCGTCGGATTGCGCAGTGCATCGTTGACGACGATCATCGTGACGCCGCTGGTGTCGGTGTCGTCGAGTGCCTCGAGGAACCTGGTGCCGTCCTCGCCGTCGGCGAGCACCACGAGCACCTGGGAGTCGGAGTCGGCCACGTCGGCGGCCTCGTCGGACAGGTCGTCGTCGTCGGACGCGAAGGGAACCCGTTCGACCACCACGATCGCCTCGTTCGCCAACGAAGCCTCGACGGCGTCGGCGAACGGTCGTCCGTATGCGTCGTCGACGTGGATGATCGTCACGCGCTGTGCCCCGGTCTGGTCGGCGGTCGTCGCGATCGCTCGTGCCTGCAGCGAGTCGCTCGGCACGGTGCGGAAGAAGAGATCCTCGTCGGGGAAGTCGTCGAGCGCCAGTGCGCTGGCGGTCGGCGAACACGAGACCTTGCCCGCCGACACGATGTCGTCGACCGTGCTGAGTGCAACCAACGACGACGCCGGCCCGATGATCGCATCGACGTTCCGGTCGAGCAGCGTCTGGATCGACGCCGTGGCCGTGGCGGTGCTGCTGCCCTCGTCGGCGACCACCAGGCTGACGCGCTCGTCGAGCACACCACCGGCCGCATTGATTCGATCGACCGCAGTCTCGACCGCCGCCGCCATCGGCTCGCCGAGCAGCGTGTCGCTGAGCGGCAGGAGCGCACCGATCACGAGGCGGCCGTCACCGGCGACCTGCGCCCGCACGGTCGTGGTGGTCGTGTCGGCGACCGTCTCGTCGACGGTGCTGTCGGCGTCGCTCGTGCACGCAGCCGCCACCGTCGCGAGCGCCGTGGCCGCGAGCACGGCGGTCAGGCGGTTGCGGCGCGAGCTGGTCACGGCCGCCAGCGTACGAGAGCCGCCGCCCGCCCGGAGGCCACCATCGCACCGAACGGCCGACGGAGCCGGGCGGGGAAGGTGGCGCCTCGGTCCCTCGGGGTCGGGTCCGGACGGACCGCCGTGCCGACGTGGTGGCCGCCAGTCGCTGACGGCCACCTATGATCTGCCGATCATCTCCACCGAGGACGCCCTCCCCCTCGCAGTCCACGCCGACACCGTTGCATGACCTCTCCCGTTCGAGCCGGCCACCTGAACGAGGCGGGAGCAGCCGTCGATCGCCCCGGCCGCGCCTACTGCCGCGCGTTGGCCGATGTGACCGACGACTGGGTGATCACGATCTTCGACGAGGCGATGGCAACGACCGACCGCCGGGCGGGCCGGGTGGCGTTGCTGGCGATCGGCGGCTACGGACGCGGCGAACTGGCACCGCAGAGCGACCTCGACCTGCTGCTGGTGCACGACGTCAAGGCGAAGAAGGTCGCGAAGGAGATCGAGCCGGTCGCCAGCGCGATCTGGTACCCGCTGTGGGATGCCGGAGTGAAGCTCGGCCACGCCGTTCGACGGATCGACGAGCAGCTCGACCTCGCCCGCACCGACCTCGATTCGGCCACCGCACTCGTGTCGGCACGGCCACTCGCCGGCGACGACGAACTGGCCGCCGAGGTGATCGCCGAAGGCCTCGCCCTGTGGCGCAACCACCGGATGCGACATCTCGCCGAGCTGCGCGACCGGGTGCGCGTGCGCCAGGAGTCGGCCGGCGACGTGGCCTACCGGCTCGAGCCCGATCTGAAGGACGGCCACGGGGGTCTCCGCGACGTCCAGTCGCTGTGGTGGGCCGAGGCGGCCGGCCTTCACCTGATCGCCGAGGACATCATCGAACTCGACCGCTCGTACGACGTGCTGATGCGCGCCCGGGTGTCGCTGCATCTCGCAACCGATCGCCCCGGCGACGTGCTGCGGTTGGAGGACCAGGACGCCGCTGCCACGTGCGGCGATTGGCGCGATGCGGACGACATGATGGCCGACGTCGCGGCGGCCGGTCGCACGATCGCCTGGCTGTGCGACGAGAACTGGGGCCGCGCCGTCGAGAACCCCGTGACCGCCCCGGATCGTGCGGTCGCCCCCGGTGTCGTCCTGCGCAACGGCGAGATCGAACTCGCGGCCGATGCCGATCCGGCGACCGACGCAACGCTGGTGCTGCAGACGGCGGTGGCCGCCGCGCGTCAACAGTGCCGGATCGGGCGTGCCACGCTCGATCGCCTGCACGACGACGTCGCCGGCTGGCCGGGCACGTGGCCCGTCGGTGCGACCGACGACCTGATCGCCCTGTTGCTCGAGGGACATCGGGCGATCCCGGTGCTCGAGTCGCTCGATCAACGCGACCTGGTGGCGCGCCTCTTGCCCGAGTGGGCGCCCGTGCGATCGCGTCCGCAACGCAACGCCTACCACCGCTTCACCGTCGATCGACACCTGTGGGAGGCGGCGGCGAATGCAGCGACGCTCGCTCACCGTGTCGCCCGCCCCGACCTGCTGGTGCTCGGTGCGCTGTTCCACGACCTCGGCAAGGGCTACCCGGGTGATCACACCGAAGTCGGCATGGAACTCGTCCACCGGGTCGGCCCGAAGCTCGGCTTGGCGCCCGCCGATGTCCGGGTGCTGGTGACGATGGTCGAGCAGCACCTGTTGCTGCCCGATGTCGCCATGCGGCGAGACCTGACCGACGCGGCGACGATCGAGCAGGTCGCGACCGCCGTCGGGACCGTGGAGGTACTCGACCTGCTCCACGCGCTCACCGAGGCCGACTCCCTCGCAACCGGGCCGTCGGCGTGGGGCGACTGGAAGGAGGGCCTGGTCACCGAACTCGTCGCCCGGGTCCGCCACGTGCTCGGTGGCGGCGACGTCTCCGAGGTGACCTGGCGACTGTTCCCCGATGCCGAGACTCTCGCGGTCATGGCCGCCGGCACCGTCCACCTCTCGCGCGTCGACGACGTGATCACCGTCGTGAACCCCGATGCCGCCGGCACGTTCAGCCGGATCGCCGGGGTGTTGTCGCTGCACGGGCTCGACGTCGTCAGCGCCCAGGCGCACTCCGACGAGGGCGGCATGGCGGCGTCGCAGTTCCGCATCGTCGTGCCCGACGGCGGCCTCAAATGGGCGGCGGTGAAATCCGACCTGGCGCGCGCCCTCGAACACCGCCTCGCGATCGAGGCGCGGTTGGCCGAACGGGCGGCGACGTATCGACGTCGCCGCCGCACGCAGGCGGCCGCACCCGGGCCGCCGTCGGTCGTGTTCGACGACGACGCGTCGAGCAATGCGACGGTGATCGTCGTGCGGGCGGTCACCAAGATCGGGATCCTGCACCGCATCTCCAAGGCGCTCGGCGAGCTCGGACTCGACATCCGTCATGCGACGGTGCAGACGCTCGGCATGGAGGTCGTCGACACGTTCTACGTTCGCTCCGGCGGCCAGCTCGTCACCGATGCGGCCTACCGCAAGGAGATCCACCGCGCCCTGCTCCACGCTGTGAGCTGAACGGCGATGCCGTAACGTGGTCGCCGTGACGGCGAGTGCCCGGGATCTGGCCAGGTGGAGCGAATCGTTGGCGGCGATCGCCCGCACGGGCATGGGCTTCACCGAGAACCTGTACGAGCGCGAACGCTACGAAGAGGTCCTGCACATCGCCGCAGACATCAAGGCGGCAGCGATCGAGATCGACCTGGCGAGCGAACTCGAGGACGAGGCGATCGCGGTGCAGCGTGAGACCGACCACTTCGTGCAGGAGTGGATGGAGTCGATCGGCGAAGGTGTGCCCGGATACGTCACGCCGAAGGTCGCTGTCGGCGCGATCGTCGGCAACGAGGCCGGCGAGATCCTGCTCGTGCAGCGCAAGGATTCGGGTATCTGGCTGTATCCGACCGGATGGGCCGACGTCGGCTACTCGCCCGCCGAAGTGGCGGTCAAGGAAGTGAGCGAGGAGACCGGGATCGACTGTGAGCCGCTGCGGCTGCTCGGGGTGGTCGACGGTCAGCGGATGGGCTTCAGCCGCTTCGGGATGTACATGTTGCTGTTCCACTGCCGGGCGACCGGCGGCGAACTGGCGCCGCACCCGCTCGAGACCGCCGACGTCGGTTGGTTCGCGAAGGATGCGTTGCCCGAAGCGACCGCCGGCGCGCAGTGGTGGGGTCCGATGGCGTTCGAGGCGATCGACGGCGTGGAGGCCCCGGCCACGTTCGACTCGGTGCGTTCGCCCGTCTGGCGCACCGACTGACGGCGATCGGCCGCGCTTGATCAGTCGGAGTCGCGGTCGCGCAGGAACTGTTCGACCTCTTCGACCAGTGCGTCGGGATCGAGCGGGTTGTGCGACGACAGGTCGTCGTCGCGTGTACCGGCTTCCTCGTCGGTGATCTGCTCCAGGCGCGACAGGTACTCGATCATGTCGTCGTCGTCGCCGATCAATGCGGCGACCTGCGCGTCGTAGGCCGCGGCATCGCCGGCCAGCGCGGACAACGGTGCGGGTGTCCCGATCATCGAACAGGCCCGTTCGACGAGTGCCATCGCCGCTTTCGGTGATGCGATCTGCGAGGCGTAGCCGGGCACCGCCGCCCACAGCGATGCGGTCGCCATCCCCGTGTGGTTGAGCGCATCGTGGAGTACCCCGACGATGCCGGTGGGTCCTTCGTACTGCGAGCGCCGCAGCTCGAACCGTTCGATCAGTGCGTCGTCGGTCGCCGTGCCGATCAGCGGGACGGGCCGCGAGTGCGGCACGTCGGCGAGCAGCGCTCCGAGCGAGATCGCCATCGTCACGCCGAACGTCTCGGCGATGCCCTCGATCTGCTCGCAGAACAACCGCCAACGCAGGGCGGGTTCCGGGCCGAGGACCAGGATCACGTCGGTCCCCGGGAGCGACACCGACCAGACGCCGACCGTCGGCCACACGATCGAGCGGTGCTGCTGTTCGTCGAGGCGCACGTGGGGTCGCACGGTGGCGAAGTCGGTGAACACCTCGGGGTCGATCTCGGCGAGCGCCTCGGCGCCCCACGACTCGATCATCGTGCGAAGCGCCATCGACGCCGAGTCGCCGGCGTCGTTCCACCCGGTGAACGCAGCGACGAGTACCGGACGGTTGAGGTTCGGTTCCGCCAGCCAGCGGACGTGCTCGGTTCCCACGGATCCCACGCTACCGGCGCTACGCAGTAGCGTCAGCGGGGGTGAGTGCGCACACGACCTCAGGGGACTCCGGCGATCCGGACGATGCCGCGGTGATCGTCGCGGTCCACACCGTCGACGACGAACTCGTCGAGGCGTTCAACCGCCTGATTCCCCAGCTCTCGTCGTCGTCGCCCCCTCCGACGCACGATCACTTGACCGCCCTGGTCGACAGCGAGGACACCGTGTTGTTGGTGGCGCGCGTCGACGGGCGCATCCTCGGCAGCCTCACGCTGGCCCTGTACCGGATACCGACGGGTACCAAGGCGTGGATCGAGGACGTCGTCGTCGATGCCGAGGCGCGTGGTCGTGGCGTCGGCGAACTGCTCAACCGTGTCGCCCTCGAGGAGGCACGCGCCCGCGGCGCGAAGAACGTCAGCCTGACCAGCCGACCGTCCCGTGAGGCGGCCAACGCCCTCTATCGCCGCATCGGGTTCGAGCCGTACGACACCAACGTCTACCGCTACACGCTCTGATTCACGTTCGCGTGACGGTTCCGGTGGGGTGTGTCACCCGGAATGCAACACGAACGGATTGCGCAATCGTTTGTGTACGGATTTCAGTGGGGCGGGTCACCCGGAATGCAACACGAACGGATTGGGTGGCGGGTTCAGGACTGGGCGCGTCGGAGGTCTTCGGCGGCCTGGCGGACCTGCCAGTCGCGGTCGACCAGCGCGCGCTCGATGGCGGCGTCGACCTCAGGCCCGTCGAAGGGGGCGAGCGCGAGCACCGCTCGCCGCCGTACGGCAGGCTTGTCGGAACATGCCGCGACGATCGCGTCGAGCCCGCGGTCGTCACCGATCGCTCCGAGCGCGGCGACCGCCGACTCGCGCACCAGCGGATCGTCCGCGCTGCCGGCGAGATCGACGAGGCGCTCGACGATCGCATCGCGCCGCGACTCGTGCTCGCCGCAGGCCCACGCCGCCACTTCGACCACCCGATCGTCGGGATCACCGAGGGCGCCGAGCAGATCGACCGAGGGATGGGTGGCGGCGATCTCGACGGCACGCCGTCGCACCACGACGTCGGCGTCCATGAGTGCCCCGTCGATCATGTCGTCGTCGAGTTCGCCGAGGCGTTCGAGGGCGCCGAGGGCGGCGGCGCGCACCGTGGGTTCGAGTGAGGCGAGACCGGCTCGGGCTGTCGCGACGTCGCCGGTGTGTCCGGCGACGGCGACGCCGCGCAGGTCGGGATGGGTCACTGTTTCAACAAGTCGGTGAGGGTGATGACGAGCCAGCTGGTGCCGAAGGCGATGACGATCGCCAGGACGGCACCGATGACGACGGCGAGCGCCGAACCCGCCGCCACCGCCCACAGCCGGCGGAGCAGGCCCGGTCGCTTGTACAGCGACGTGGTCGTCTCGGCGATCGGGATCGGGTCCCACCGGCGGCGGAGAATCGGCTCGCCGCGTGGTGTTCGTGCCGTGGGTCTGGCAGTCTTGCGCCAGCCTGCGAGGACGAGCGCAACGAGCGCGAGTCCGGCCATCCAGGCGGCCTGAGTGGTGAGATCCGTGACCGACACGACAAGCGACATCGTACCGAGCGTCGAGGGCCCCATCGCTCCGCGCCAGCGGTGGTGGGCATGGACGCTGGCCGGGCTCGGTCTGGCCGTGCTCGTGGCGATCGGTTTGGCGTCACTCCTGCCCTCCAGTCTGGTGTCGGAGAAGGAGAACCAGCGGACCGGCGAGATGGAGCCCACGCCGTATGCGCTGACGCCTGCGTCCGCTGATCCGGTCAACACGCGCATCGAGTTCGGTGAGCTGCCCGTCGGCGTCGAGCGGTTCGAGACCTCCAACGACTTCCACTTCGTCACCGTGACCTCGCCGAGCCAGTCGGTGCTGTCGTGGGTGGCCGGTCGCAACGAGCCAGCCGTCCAGTTCATGACCGAGGAGGACAAGTTCGGTGTGCGCACGCCGAGCCAGCGCCGCGAGTTCAACCTGCAGATGATGCGAACCGCCGAGCAGGAGGCGCAGTACGTCGCGCTCACCACCCTCGGCTACGACGTCGAGATCACACCCGGTGAGGTCATCGTCCAAGACGTGTTGTGCAAGACGCCCGGCGACGTCGGCGAGTGCGCCGAGTGGTTCCCGTCCGACGAGCAGATCGATCCTGCCGACCGCATTCTGGAGGCCGACGGCGTCACGCTGGACTCGGTCGAGGACCTCAGCGCCATCCTGGCGGACAAGCAACCGGGCGACACGGTCGACCTGCGCATCAACCGTCCCGGCGAGGGCGAACGCGAGGTCACCGTCGTGCTGTCGGCGTCGCCCGACGACAGCGGCCGAACGATCATCGGCTTCATCCCGTTCGACACCCGTGCGATCACCCTGCCGTTCGAGGTCGACATCCGCACCGACGACATCGGCGGGCCGTCGGCCGGCCTCGCCTTCACGCTGGCGATGATCGACGAGCTCTCGCCGGGAGATCTCACCGGCCCGCAGGACGTGGCGGTGACCGGCACGATCGCCCTCGACGGAAGCGTCGGCCCGATCGGCGGCCTCACGCAGAAGGTGTCGGCGGTCCACCAGAACGGGATCAGGGTCTTCCTCGTGCCGGCATCGCAGGCCGAACTCGACGATCCCGATGCGATGCAGCGGCTGTCCGATGCGGGCAGAGGCGAGGTGCGCATCATCCCGGTCGCCACACTCGACGAGGCGCTCGCAGCGCTCGAGAGCCTGGGTGGGGACCCCCTCGTGACGGTCGCCTGAGCGATCGCGCGGATTGCCACCATCTGCGCGCGCTGGGTGCGTAGCGTTGCGCCATGGCCATGTCCTTCGCCCGCCCCGATCCGTCGTCACCGGCGTCGGTCGCCGACGCCGCATTCGGAACCGGCCGTCGCGGCTTCGACCAGGGAGAAGTCCGGGAATTCCTCCGCATGGTCGCCGCCGAACTCGGGCGACTGCAGGAGCGCGAACGCTTCCTCGAACGTGAACTCCGGACTGCGCAGGCGAATCCCGATCTGACGTCGGTGCAGTTGGACGAACAGTCCCTCACGCGATTGCTCGGTGAAGAGACCGCACGAGTGCTCACGACTGCTCGCGAGAGTGCAGCGGAGATCCGTCAGAAGGCCGAACAGAGTGCGGCACAGATGCTGAGCGAGGCCAGCGACGAGGCGGCGCGTCTGCGCGAGGAGGCCGAGATCGAGGCGTCACGACGTCGCTCCGACGCTGCGGCCGATGCCGAGGCCGAGTTGGCGATGGCCAAGCAGCAGGGCCGCGAGATGGTCAACGAAGCGCGGGCGTACCGAGAGCGCGTGCTGAGCGAACTCGCCCGCCGACGTGAACTGGCGCGCGAGCAGATCGAACAGCTGCTGCACGGACGTGATCGTCTGATGCAGTCCTTCGAACGGGCCCGGGTGGTTGCGGTCGACGTCGTTGCCGAGCTGCAGCCGTTGGGCGAGCCCGACGAGTACGTCAACCTGTCGCCGACCACCGGACCCGTGCCGGTGATGTTGCCGAACACCCCGCGCCCCGCCGACAACCCGGCACGTCCGGCACCGTTCGACGAACAACCCGACGCGGTCGCCGACGCCGAGTCGGTCGCCACCGATGCCACCGTCGAGATCGACGCAACGTTGGACATCGGTTCGACCGAGGCCACCGTCGACGAGGAGTCCGAGGGGGACGTCGTCGAGGATGTCGTGGAACAATCGGACGACGACGCCACCGCCACCGACGACGCCACCGACACCGACGACGCCACCGATTCGGACGACGCCACCGATTCGGACGACGCCACCGATTCGGTCGGGGCCGAGACCGACGATGCAGGGCCCGCCGACGCAGAGATCGACACGGCCGCCGGCGGAACCGCCGACGACGAAACCGAGATGGCCGAGACCGACGACGAAGGAACCGAGCCGGTCGCGGTCGACGCCGATGCCGATGCCGACGCCACTGGGGGAACCGGCGACGAGATGCCGGCCGACGAGACGGACACGGAGGTCGACGCACGCGACGACGTCGTCGTCGATCTCTTCGCTCGGTTGCGCGCCGATGCGTCGCTGGCAGCCGTCGACGACGATGCCGACGCGGCGACAGACGAATCCGTCGCCGACGATGCCGGCGACGCGGTCGATGTCGACGACGAATCGGTCGCTGCGGGCGACGAGGCGACCGAAGCCAGCCCGTTCGAGGAGCGCGACGCCGAACTGACCCCACTGATCGTGGCGAGCGCCAAGAAACTGAAGCGCGTCCTCGCCGACGAGCAGAACGAGGTGCTCGACGCCCTGCGTCGCCGCGAGCCCGTGCGCACGCTGGCCGACCTGCTGCCGCCGCCGGCCGAGCACCTCGGCCGGTACCGGGTCGCGATCGTCGATGATCTCCTCGCCGCCGCGAAAGCCGGAGCGTCGCTGGTCACTCCTGGACGCATGGCGAAGCTGAAGAAGGCCGATGCCAACACGGCGGCGGCCGCCGGCGAAGCGGTGCTCGACGAATGGCTGATCGTGCCGCTGCGCGAGCGTCTCGAGCGCTGCGTGGTCGACGGTGATGGCGACAACGCCGGCATCACCCAGCGGGTGCGGGCGGTCTACCGCGAGTGGAAGACCCAGCACATCGACGAGCAGCTCGACGACGTGATCCGCGCCGCGCACGGAAGCGGTGCCTTCGCCGCACTCGAGACCGGCGTGGTGGTCCGCTGGGTCGCGGACCCGTCTCACGACGTGTGTGCCGACTGCGACGACAACACACTGGGTGGATCGGTGGCGGCAGGCACGGCGTTTCCGACCGGACATGTCGCCCCGCCGGCACACCTCGGGTGCCGATGCCTGTTGCTGCCTGCTGAGCGTTAGTCTCGGCGCCCATGCGGCGCTCCTCTGACCTGACGGTCGACCGTCCACGTCGCCGAATCAGCGGGCGCGGGATCCTGATCGGGATCGGTGCGCTGTTCCTGTTCGTGCTGATCTTCGGCCGTGCGATCGCTCGGTTCTACGTCGACTACCTGTGGTACGACGCTCTCGGTCGCAACGACGTCTTCTGGGGCGTGCTGCAGGCCAAGGCGACCCTCTTCTTCGCGTTCTTCCTGGCGTTCGCGCTGATCGCCGGGCTCAACCTGTTCATCGCCGACCGGGCCGCTCCGACTCACTTCCCGGCCAACGTGCATCCGTACGTCGAACGTTTCCACGAGCTGTTCGGCCAACGCTTGCGCATCGTGCGGTATGCGATCGCCGTGCTGTTCGCACTGCTCCTCGCGCTGCCGGCGGTCGCGCTGTGGCAGGACTGGCTGCTGTTCCGCAACGCCCGTGAGTTCGGCGTCGCCGACGCCCAGTTCAACGCCGACATCGGCTTCTACGTCTTCCAGTTGCCGTTCCTGTCGTTCATGCTCAACTGGCTGTTCGCCGCGCTGATCGTGGTGTTGCTGTTGACGGCGGCAGCGCACGTCCTCAACGGCGGAGTCGTGTTCGTGTCACCGGTGCCCGTGGTGCGCCCGGCCACCAAGGCGCACCTCGCGGTGTTGCTGGCGGTGCTCGCGGTCGTCAAGGCGGGCGACTACTGGCTCGACCGCTACGACGTCACCAACAACCAGACCGGCATCGTGCAGGGCGCCACGTACTCCGTCGTACGTGCGCAGCTGCCGGCGATCATGTTGCTGATCCTGATCGCGCTGCTCACGGCGGGGCTCTACTTGTCGGTGGTCCGCACGGGATCGTTCCGGCTGCCGTTCATCGCGTCGGCGCTGTGGCTCGTCGTGGCCCTGGTCGGCGGCGTGATCTATCCGGCCGTCGTGCAGGCCCTGGTCGTCAACCCGAACCAGCAGGAGCGAGAGCAGCCCTACATCGAACGCAACGTCGATGCCACCCGCGAGGCGCTGAGTCTCACCGACGTCGATGTCCGCACGGTCAGCTTCGGCTCGCTCAATGCGACCGAGATCGAGGACGACTTGGCCCCGTTGGAGAACGTCCGGTTGTTGAATCCGAACGCGATGCGGTCCCGCTTCCTCGTCGACCGTGGCGAGGTCGCCGGCCTGACGATCGACGATCTCGACGTCGATCGCTACGTACTCGAGGATTCCCGCGACGGCAAACCCGAAGAGGTGCTGATCGCCGCACGTGAACTCGACCTCGGCGGCGTCACCAACAAGAGTTGGCAGGGCCTGCACCTGATCAACACCCGCGGCTGCGGACTGGTGCTGGCACCGAGCGGACGGGTGCTCGAGAGTCAGCGTCCCGACTACCGCACCGTCGAGCTGGAACGACCCGAGCTGTACTTCAGCCCCACGCTCACCAGCTACGCGATCGCCGACACGAGTTCGACCGAGCGCGAGTGCTCCGAAGCGCACCAGTACGAGGGCACCCAGGGCGTCGAGATGAGTTCGTTCACGAGGCGGGCCGCCTTCGCGCTGGCGTTCCTCGACTACAACGTGCTCGGCTTCGGCGGCATCCAGGACGACTCACAGATGCTGTGGGTGCGAGGGGTCAACGACCGGCTGCAGAAGCTGGCGCCATTCCTCTCCTACGACGCCGACCCCTACCCGGTGGCGGTCGACGGTCGGGTCGTCTGGGTGACCGATGCCTACACCACGACGTCGCGCTATCCGTACGGCCAGCGCATCGGCGACGTGCAGCGCGCTCCCGAGTCGGGCCTCTCCGACAACGACAACTACGTGCGCAACAGCGTCAAGGCCGTCGTCGACGCGTACACCGGCGATGTCACGTTCTACGTCGTCGACGAACAAGACCCGATCCTGCGGGCCTGGCGTGGAGCGTTCCCCGACCTGTTCACACCGTTGAGCGAGATGCCCGACGAGCTCGTCGACAACCTGCGCTACCCCGAGGATCTGTTCCGGATCCAGACCGACGTGTACTCGAAGTACCGCATCGCTCCGGAGCTGTTCTTCCAGCGCGTGGGCGCATGGTCGGTGGCGCAGGCACCCGGAACCGAGCCGTCGCAGACCAACGCTTCCGCCCCGGCGGGCACCGGTGACGCCACTCAGAGCGCCGCGCAGAGCACGTTCGCGGACGAGTCGAACTCGAACCGGTTCATCCCGTACTACACGATGTTCAACACGTCGACTCCCGGCGATCCACCCGACGAGAACTTCGTGATCCTGCGGCCGTTCGTGCCGTTCTCGACCAACGACCAGCGCACCGAGTTGCAGGCGTACATGACGGCGTCGAGCGCACCGGATTCCTACGGCAAGCTGACCACCTACATCGTCGAGGAGGTCGGTGGACGTCTGCCCGACGGGCCGCTGCGCGTCGCCGGCAACGCCGAGTCGACCGAGGAGATCTCGCGGCGCATCTCGCTCGACAACGTCGGCGACGGTGGCACCGAAGTGCGTTTCGGCGACCTCCAGCTGATCCCGGTCGCCGACGGTCTGATCTACGTGCGTCCCTACTACGTGTCGGTGCCGCAGAACTCCGCCGACGTCTCCTCGGTGACCGAGTACCGCGCAGTCATCGTCTCGTACAACGATCAGGCGGTGCTCGCGGGCACGGTGAGCGAGGGGCTCGCCGAACTGTTCCCCGGATTCGAGAGCGACGTCGGTGACGCCATCGACGAGCCGACCGAACCGGTCGGTGGCGGCGACAGCGGAAGTTCCAGCGGCTCAGAAGACACGACGCCGGGGTCCGGCAGCGGTACGACGAGCGACGATCCGGTGGCCCTGCTCGAGCAGGCCGACGCAGTGTTCCTCGAGGCCGACGGTGCGCTCGCGGACGGCGACCTGGGGCTGTACCAGGAGAAGATCGACGAAGCCCGCCAGTTGATCGACGACGCGTTCGCCCTCCTCGAACAGCCCTGACCGACCGACCCGCCGCACCCCTGCGTGCGATGAGCGAAGCGCCGGTATGTGGTCGGTTCGCTCATCGGTGGATGTCGGGTGGTGCGTGCGATGAGCGAAGCGCCGGTATGTGGTCGGTTCGCTCATCGGAGCGCCGGGAGCGGGCGGCTCCTACAAGCCGGTGCGCCCGGTTCAGGGGCGGGGCCGGCGGAGGCGTTCGGCGAGTTCGGCGAGGTCGGCGCGGAACTGGATCTCGTATCGGGCCTGCTCGGCGGCGAGGCGTTCGGTCGAGTCGAGCACGTCGTCGATCGCCGCATCGAGACGTTCGGCGATCCTGGCCTCGAGCGCAGCGGTGTCGACGTCGACGACGCCTGGGCCGCTCGCCGCGTCGGTCGTGCGACGATCGAGCTCGTCGATGTCGCCCGCCAGTTCGCTGAGCTGGTTCGCGAGTTCCAACGAGACGCTGGTGACACGGGCGTCGACCGACGAGGTCTGCGCGAGGAGTGCGTCGAGTTGGTCGCGCAGTTCGCTGATGCGCTCGTCGAGATCGTCGGACGTCGACGCCGGCGTCAACGGTGGAGGTGGAACGGGAATCGGCTCGGTCGCGCCCGGCAGCGGCGGGGGAGCGTCGGTCGGTGCCGAGGTGGGCGGGGAGTCGAACGACGTCAACCGCGCATTGATCGCGTCGAGCTCCGACCTGATCGCGTCCATCTGGCCGAGGCGGTGGTCGATCCCGTCGACACGAGCATCCGCCTCACCGATCCGCTGGTCGATCGACAGCACGCGCCGATGGGTGTCGGCGCTCGACGACGACAGCGTCACCAGCTGCTCACCCATCGACTGCACCCCCCGGTCGAGTGCGGACAGCCGCTGATCGAGGTCGTCGTTGGTGCTGCCCAGTGCGGCGAGGCGCTCCTCGAGCACTACACGTTCGTTGGTCACCGCGTCGAGTTGCGCCTGGAGGGCGGCGATCTGTGCCCGCTGCGCCTCCTCCGCCTCGGCGGCTGCCTTCTTCTTCTTGCTGTTGAACAACCGATCGACCTCGTTCGTGTGGGAGTGACCGAACGGTACCTGACTACGGTGAGCCGATCATGGCTCCTCACGTCCCGCACCAGATCCATCTCTCCGAGTCCGAGATGCCGACCCAGTGGTACAACCTGGTCGCCGATCTCCCGACCCCGCCGCCACCGGCGCTGCATCCCGGAACGCACCAGCCCGCCGGCCCCGACGATTTCGCTCCGCTGTTCCCGATGGCGCTGATCGAGCAGGAGGTGACCACCGAACGCTACGTCGACATCCCCGGCGGCGTACTCGACGTGTACCGGCTGTGGCGCCCGAGCCCGCTGTTCCGCGCTCGCCGCCTCGAAGAGCTGCTCGACACACCGGCACGCATCTACTACAAGTACGAAGGCGTGAGCCCGGCCGGTTCCCACAAGCCGAACACTGCGGTGCCCCAGGCGTACTACAACCATCAGGAGGGCATCAGGAAGCTGACGACCGAGACCGGCGCCGGACAGTGGGGATCGGCGTTGGCGTTCGCCACGTCGCAGTACGGGATGGAGTGCGAGATCTGGCAGGTCGCCGCGTCGTACCGCCAGAAGCCGTACCGCAAGACGATGATGGAGGTGTGGGGCGCCACGCTGCACTCGAGCCCGTCGGAGCTGACCGAGTTCGGGCGCTCGCTGCTCGCCGAGAACCCCGACCATCCCGGCTCGCTCGGCATCGCGATCTCCGAGGCGGTGGCCATGTGCGTCGCCGACCCGAACGCCCGCTATGCGCTCGGCTCGGTGCTCAACCACGTGTTGCTGCACCAGACGATCATCGGTGAGGAAGCGCTGCTGCAACTGGCGAAGGTCGACGAGGTGCCCGACGTGCTCGTCGGCTGCACGGGGGGCGGCTCGAACTTCGGCGGCCTCGCGTTCCCGTTCCTGCGCGAGAAGCTCGCCGGCAGGATCAACCCGACGATCCGTTGCGTCGAGCCGGCGGCGTGCCCGACGCTCACCAAGGGCGAGTACCGCTACGACTTCGGCGACACCGCGGGCATGACGCCCCTGATGAAGATGCACACGCTCGGGCACACGTTCATCCCCGAGCCGATCCACGCCGGTGGCCTGCGCTATCACGGCATGAGCCCCCTCGTGTCCCACGTCTACAACGAGGGTCTCGTCGAGGCGATCGCCATCCCGCAGCGCGAGTGCTTCGCCGGTGCGTTGCAGTTCGCCCGCACCGAGGGCATCATCCCCGCACCGGAGCCGACCCATGCGATCGCTGCGGCGATCCGCGAGGCGCTTGCCTGCAAGGAGTCGGGTGAGGAGAAGGTGATCCTCACCGCACTCTGCGGCCACGGGCACCTCGACCTGGCGAGCTACGAGAAGTACCTCTCCGGCGAGATGGTCGACTACGACCTGCCCGACTCCGCCATCGCCGAGGCCATGGAGTCGGTCCCCGTCATCGCCTGACCCGGTCCAGCCCCCCGTCGCGCCGCCGGCCCACATCGCCCGTCCACCCCCCACCCCGTTCGTGTTGCATTCCGAGTGGGGCGGGCCACCGGAAATCTCACGCAAACGTGGTTGGTGGGCGCGGCGGGCGTGGGCCACCCCGTTTGTGTTGCGTTCCGAGTGGGGCGGTTCACCGGAAATCTCACGCAAACGTGGTTGGTGGTTGGTGGTGGGTGAGGGGTTTGGTGGGTGGCGCTCAGAGGGTGAGTTCGTAGAGATCGGGGTCGGTGGGCGATTCGCGGAAGCCGACGCGCTCGAGGTACTTGCGGTGCGTGTCGGTCGTGCCGGCGCTGCGCAGCTGGTCGATCCCGTCGGAGCGGAACACGTCGGCGCCCGGCCCGTACAGCCAGCGCCCGATGCGCGAGTCGCGGTAGGGCCCGAGCACGTAGTCGAGGTCGACCGTGAGCGTCGACCCTCGTCGGCGCCCGATCAGCAACCCGGCGGGGAGGCCGTCACGATTGAGCAGCAGGGTGACGACGTCGTCGCCGGTCGGCAGGTGGAAGTCGGGCTGGAACCGGTGGATGTCGACCAGGTGGAATGCGACGAAGTCGGCGAGGAAGGGCGAGTCCGGTCGGATGCGTGACACGCCGAGGTCGGGTCCGTGCGGTCCGCCCGATGCGAACTCGCGACGCAGGAACCACACGTTGATCACGGCGATCGAGCCGTTGGTGATCATGATCGGCGCCGACTCGATCAATGCGCCGTACACGAAGAACGTGAGCGAGCCGCACAGCGAGACGATCCGCAGGCGCACTACCGACGTCATCGTCAGCGACAGGACCACCAGCGCCGATGCCAGATACCCGACCAGTTCGACGCCGCTGAGTTCGAACACGCCGGCACCGTAGCCCCCGAGTGCGTTCGCGTGCGGATTCCGGTGAGGCGCCCCACCCGAATCCGCACGCAAACGTGAATGCGCAAGGCGGGGGTGGTCAGACGGTGGTGGGCACGGTGGCGTCGGCGGGGGGTGGGGCGGACTGGCTCCGCACGACCACTGCGAGCGCGCCGATCACGATCACCATCCCGACGGCTTGCAGCGCGCTGACCGCCTCGTCGAGCACCAGCCAGGCGAGCAACGCCGAGAACACGGGGATCAGCAGCGTGAACGTCGATCCGACCCACAGAGGGATCCGCACCAGCGACCAGTTCATCATGGCGTGACCGATGAGGCCCGAGGCGATCGCCATCAGGATCAGCCAACCCCAGTTCGTCGCCGACGGCCACGACATGTCCTGGCCGAACGCGAAGCCCAGCGGTGCGCAGATCGCCATCGTCCACAGCGACGTGCCGGCGGTGAATTCGGTCGGTGTCATCGTCTTCTTCGAGTTCTTCGACGTGATGAAGTACGCGCTCCACGACAGCATTGCGGCGGCCGCGAGGAGGTCGCCGCGGATGTCCGTCGCTGCGTCACCGGCGGAGGCGGCGACGACGAGCACGGCACCACCGATGGCCACGATCGACCACAGCGCGTCACGAGTACGGATCTGCTCACCGAAGAACCGCGCGGCGATCACGCCGACGACGATCGGTTGCATCGAGCCGATGATCGTGGCGTTGACCACGCTGGTGAGCTTCACTGCGGAGAAGAACAGGGCGATGTCGGCGCCGAGCGCGATGCCGCCCCACATCGAGTCGCGGATGACCCGCAGTCGGAACGGCGTGCCGCGCACTCGCATCCAGAGCACGAGCATCAGCCCGAAGAAGGCGAACCGGTAGAAGCCGATCGCCAGGCTGCCCATGTCGATGTACTTGGCCAGAATCGTGCCGGTCGACCAGGCGCACACCGCAATGGCGGCGCCGATCAGTCCCCGCGAGAGATCGCGCGCCGCTGCATCGCTCGAGGCGTCCGCGGTACCGGTCGACGTCGTGGTCACGCGCGCAACGTAGCGTCGCAACGACGCCGTGATGCCATTCTGGGTCGATGGCACAGCATCCCGTCACCGGTTTCGACCTCGACCAGACCGACCGTCTGCTCACCACCACCAAGCAGGTGCGCAAGCGGCTCGATCTCACCCGGCCCGTGCCGTACGACGAACTGCTCGAGTGCATCGACCTCGCCAACCACGCACCGATGGGCGGCAACCTCGAACGCAACCGGTGGATGATCATCGACGACGCCGACACCAAGGCGAGAATCGCCGAGTACTTCGCATCCGTCGGCCGGCCCTATCTCGCCGCCAACGCCGAGGTGCGTGCGGACGATCGCAGTGCGAAGGTGATCGACTCGGCGACGTTCCTCGTCGACCACCTCCACGAGGTGCCGGCGCTCGTGCTGGCGATGCGACTCGACCGGGTGCCCGCGGGCGCGTCGACCGGCGCGTACGCGGGCTACTACGGCTCGGTGTTGCCGGGTGTGTGGAGCTTCCAGATGGCGGCACGGTCGCGTGGCATCGGCTCGGCATGGACGACGTTCCACCTCGAGCACGAAGCTGCGGTCGCCGAGCTGCTCGGTATCCCCGACTCCGTGACGCAGGTGTGTCTGCTCGCCGTCGGCTACTACACCGGCGACACGTTCACCCCGGCCCCGCGCCGCCCGGCGCGCGAGGTGACGTACCTCAATCGCTGGAAGCAACCCGTCGAGTGACCCCGCTCCTCACCCGCATCCCGTGAACGAGGTGTGGCCCGCGTGCGCGCCGTGTCGACGAAATCGGTCTGGCCGTCACGCGCCCGCGCTGTTCTCGTGAACTCGTGTCGGACTATGTACGCAACGAGTTCACGGGAACTGCCTGGGTCTCGGTGCGGGTGCCGATGAAGCGGTCGTAGAGCACGATCACCATCGTGAGGAGCAACCCGAAGAAGGCCGCGAGCGAGCGGTTGAGGTCACTGCCGAGGAGCGCTGCGTAGGCGCCGATCAGCACGGTGTTGACCACGGCCAAGATCAGCCACTGCAGCGCGATCGACGACCACTCGATGCCGCGACGGGAGAGCCATTCGCTCACGCCCACGCTGGCCGCGATGATCAGTGCCGTGCCGGCAACGATCGCCAGGACCGAGGCGTCGAGGTCGAGCACGCTGGCGTAGATCGCAGCGATCAGGCCGACGAGCACCAGTTTCTCGGCGAACGGCGGCGCGATCCACAGCGGTGCCTGAGGACGGTCGGCGATGTCGTCGTAGGGAATCGGCTTGTCGACATCGACCCGGAACGTCCAGTCCGGCTGCGGCGCCTTGCGGTAGAGCCACACCGCGAGACCAACCAGGACGGCGATGGCAACGATCAGGGCGAGGGTCACGAGCGGTCGGTTCGTGATGGCGTCCGCCCACGACGTGGTGGGGGTCGTGCCGAAGATGTCGACCTTCATGAAGTCGGTGAAGTCGTTCTGGGCGATGTGGATCCACCATTCCTGCGGCAGCTTGATGAAGATCCAGATGAACGCCGCCAGCCCGATGACCGCCCGGTTGGTCAGGCGCCGGGGGTCCCACTGGGTGCGGATGGCGGCGTAGGCGATGAAGAAGTACTCGAACGTGTTCGGGAACACGAACAGCAACCACCGCTGCTGGAACACCTCGAACAGCCAGACCCCGACGAGGCGGTAGTACCAGAGAAAGCGGGCGACGTTGATCGCCGTCGTGTTGGTCCAGTTCCGGTAGACGGCCAGGAACGCGATCGTCAGGTAGAAGATGTCGAGGGCCTTGTCGTAGTTCTGGTACCCGTCGAGGTTCAGGTTGGTGAACTGCTGGAAGATGGTCTGGTCGGCGGCGTCGAGGACGAGTGCCGCCAGGATCGCCGGCAGCGGGAACCGGGGGATGAACAGCGGGACGACGAACCGCAGCGTCAACACGACCAGGAACACTGCAATGTCGGAACTGTCGCCGCCCACCGGCGCACATTACGCCGTCTGCCCGCAGAACTGGCTCATCGTCTGACTGCATCATCGGCGAGAGGGCCGTTCGGCACTGGCAGCAACCGTCAGGGTGCGGTTGGGTGGGCCCATGGGACCGTCGACATGGACGGCCGATTCGAAGGGTCGGCATGTGCCTGGGTGAGGTCGGGCGCGTCGTTGCGCTGCTCGACGAACGCACGGCCATCGTCGAGTGTGGCGGTCGCAAGGTCACGGCGTTGCTCGACGTGGTGATCGCCGAGCGCAGTGTGGTCATGCCCGGTGACGTGGTGACGGTCTCGATGGGGCTGGTCCTGGCGATCGTCGACGAGTCCGAGTTGGTCGCCGGGGATGCGCTGATCGATCGTGAGGAGGCAGGGAGATGAGTTCATCGGTGGAGACGCCCCGAAGCAGGGGTGTGACCGGCTCGAGCGCCGAGGGACGTCGGGCGCTGTGGCCAGCGGCGATCGCCGCGGTCGTCAGCGGTGTGGCTGTCTTCGTCAATGGCATCGCCGTGCGCCACTTCGACGACGCCACGGTGTACACGACCGCCAAGAATCTGTGGGCCGGCGTTCTGCTGGCAGCCGTGCTGCTGGCGGTGCCGGTCCGCGCAGAGCGACGAGCTGTCGACGCTCCCGACGGTCGTCCAGCGTGGCCGTGGCTGGTCGTGGTGGCGGTCATCGGAGGCGCCGTGCCGTTCGTGTTGTTCTTCGAGGGTCTGGCGCTCGCGACGTCGACCGACGCCGCGTTCATCCACAAGACGCTCGTCGTATGGGTCGCTGTCGGCGCCACGGTCGTCCTGCGCGAGCGCCTGCGGCCGGCGCACCTGATCGCCATAGCTCTGCTGGTGGTCGGCCACGTCGTCGTCAGCGGAGGCGTCAACCTGTCGGGAGTCGGCCGGGGCGAGGCGCTGATCCTCGCAGCGACGCTGCTGTGGACGCTCGAGGTGCTGGTGGTGAAGCGCCTGCTCGTGAAGGTGCCGGCGCCCCACCTGGCGACGGTGCGAATGCTCGGCGGCAGCATCGTGCTGCTCGGCTGGCTGGCCGTGCGCGGCGACCTCGGCGAGCTGGCCTGGTTCACGACCGGCCAGTGGTGGTGGATCGCCGTGACCGGGACGACGCTCGCCGGATTCGTGTCGCTCTGGTATCGGGCACTCGCGGCGGCGCCGGCGACCGACGTGACGGCCGTGCTCGTGGCGGGTGCGGTGGTGACGGCGATCCTGAACACGGGCTTCCGCGGCGTGCCGGTCACCGTCGACGCAGTCGGCTACCTCGCGGTGCTCGCGGGCGTCGTGCTGGTTGCCGTGTCCTCCGTTCGCAGCGAGTCGGCGCGGACATCGCACGGGTTGGTGTCGTGATCGCGGTGGCTGCCGACGCTCCGTCGGGAGCGCTGAGATTCGTCCGCTTCGCGTCACCGCCCAACCGGCTCGGCCACTGCGGCCCGCTCGCATCGGAGGGTGTCGGCCAGTATCTGCACGCCCCGATCGACGGCGGGTTCGCCGAGTTGGCCGCGCAGTTCGAGGGCGCCTACCCGTACCTCCAGCTGCTCGCCGGTGCTGCCCACCGTGTCGACCCCCTCGACGCCGACGTGGTCGAGGCCTACTGGATCGGCAACGGCCTCCTCGACCGGGTGAGCACGCTCGACTTCGGCAACTCGATCGATGCCCGCTTCCGGCGCCGGGCCGGCTCGGCGTGGTCGCGCGTCGACGAGTCGATCACGCTCGGCGTCGCCCACCACAGCTATCACGTGCTCCACGTGACCCCCTGGACCGGACTGATGCGGCGCGGCATCGTCGACGAACCGTTGCGGATCGTCGACCAGTGCTGTGTCAGCTGGGCTCAGGTGGTCGACATCGGTGCCGGCGGACCACTCGTGCGCCGGCGTCCGCTCGTGTGGGCCGGGAGCCGGCTGCGGTTCGGCGACCCGGTCGTCGAGCAGGTGACCAGTCCGATCGGCGTCGACGCCGGCGACTGGGTGGCCCTCCACTGGGGCACGGTGTGCGAGCGGCTGCAGCCACACCAGCTCGCCTGGCTGCGGCGTACGACACTCGATCAGTTGGCGACGTTCGCCGCCTGCTGACCCCGACGGGTCAGTGCGGCGAGTCGCTCGACGACCTGGTCGACGACGCCGTCGATCGCGGCGTCGACCGGCGGGCTCGGTGGTGATCCCCACTCGGTCTGCGCCGCCTCGATGCCGATGACGATCAGTCGGGCCGGCATCCGTCCGATCGCCCGGGCCAATTCGACGGCGACCGACGCGTCGATCTCGTGGGTCGACACCGCGCCGGGTGTCGGCAGGGGCGTCGTCGTGGCGTCCCACGTGACGACGCGTCCAGGCTGCGTACCGGGCTGCATGGCGTCGACGATGATCACGTGGTCGTCGTGGTCCCAGTGAAGGGCCAGGTCGAGGATCGAGCCCTCGCACACGAAGGTCCGGCACTCGAAGTTCCGTCCCGGCGTGCCTTCCAGCTGTGGCCGCAGCCGGTCGCACACCAGCGGTCCGGCGGCATCGTCGCCGCGGTCACGATTGCCGACACCGATGACGATCGACGTCATCGTGCCTCGCCGGAGCGGTCGCTGCTGAACCGCAGGAAGTGGGTCGCGCAGGAGATGCACGGGTCGTAGTTGCGGATGACCTGTTCGCACCGGTGGCCGAGCGTGTGGTCGTCGAGGTCGAGATGCGACTGCACGAAGTCGCGCAGGTCGGCTTCGATGGCGATCTGGTTCTGCGAGGTCGGTGGAACGATCACGGCGTCGGTGATGATGCCGGCGGCGTCGAGTTCGTAGCGGTGGTACAGCAGGCCCCGTGGGGCTTCGGTAGCGGCTGCGCCGACGCCGGCGACTGCGGGCACAGCGACGGCCGGTTCGGGCGGCGGGCGGTACGCGTCGATGATGCGCAGCGCCTCGTCGACCGCCCAGACCGTCTCCAGTCCGCGCACGACGATGCTGCGGAACGGGTTCGTCTCCACCTCGCCGATCCCGACCTCACCGGCGAGGTGGCGGACCGTGTCGGTGAGCAGGTCATGGCTGTTCATCCAGCGGGCGAGCGGTCCGACCTGGTAGCGGCGGTCGCCTTCGAGGGTGGCGTGCAGTGCGGTCGAATGCTCGACGTGGACCTCGCGCAGCCGCTCGCCGTACTCGGCGACGTCGAGGTCGAGACCGTGGTTCGACACGATCCGGCCCTCGTTGAACGGGTACTCGTTCGGGTGGTGCAGCGAGACGAACTCGGTGCTCTCGGCGAGGCGGTCGGGAATCGAGGGGAACTCGAAGCCGGCGACCCACCGCACCAGTGCGACTGCCGCGGCGTGGGCCCGTTCGAGGTCGGCGACGAGGTCACCGAGTTCCCTCCGGCTCGGGGCCCGATAGAACCCGCCGAGGCGCACGTTGACCGGGTGGATCGGCCGTCCACCGACCACCTCCATGATCCGGTTGCCGGTCTTCTTGAGGTGCAGCACCTCGGTCATCAGCTCGGGTTCCTGCCGCGCGATCGTGATCCCGGAGTCGACGCCGAGGAAGTCGGGTGCGTGGAGGAACGCCATGTGCAGGACGTGGCTCTCGATCCACTCGCCGCAGTAGAGCAGGCGTCGCAGGTCGCGGATCGGCCCGTCGACGGTGATGCCCGCGAGGTGTTCGATCGCGTGGGTGGCACTCATCTGGTAGGCGACGGGGCAGATCCCGCAGATGCGGGCGGTGATGTCGACGGGCTCGTGGTGCGCCCGGCCCCGCAGGAACGCCTCGAACATCCGCGGCGGCTCGTAGATCTCGAGCTGGACGTTCTCGACGACACCGTCGCGCACGACGACGTGCATCGCGCCTTCCCCCTCGACCCGTGTCAGCGTCGGCACGTGGAGATCGAGGGACTTGTGCGTCACGGTCGGGCTCCCTGCGCTGCTCGTCCGGGCGTGACACGGGCGAACGCCTCGACGTCGAACGTGCGCATCAGGCGATCGATCGCGTCCGGCTCGACGCCGAGCCGCCGGAGCTGGGTGCGCAGAGCGCCGATGTTGGGTTGCTCCATGTGTCCGAAGCAGCCGTAGCAGCCCCGATGGAACGACGGGCACAGCGCCCCGCACCCCGCCTGCGTGATCGGGCCGAGACATGCGGTGCCGTGTGCAACCATCACGCAGCTGGTCGACGTGGCCTTGCACTCCGTGCACACGCTCGTGGTCGGCAGCCGCCTGACATGGCCGTTGAGCAGGGCGGCGATCGTGGCGAGCAGTTGCCGGCGGTCGATCGGACAGCCGCGCAGTTCGAGGTCGACGTGGACGTGATCGTCGATGGGGGTCGACGTCGCCAGCGTGGAGATGTACTCGGGATGGGCGTAGACGATCGAGGTGAACTCGGCGATGTCGGCACCGTTGCGCAGCGCCTGGATCCCGCCCGCAGTGGCGCACGCGCCGATCGTCACGAGCAGCGCCGACTGGCGCCGGATGTCGACGATGCGTTCCGCGTCGTGGGTGGTCGTGATCGAGCCCTCGACGAGCGACACGTCGTACGGTCCGTCGACCATCGTCGACGTCGCCTCGGGGAAGTAGGAGATGGCGACCCGGTCGGCCACGGCGAGCAGCTCGTCCTCGCAGTCGAGCAGGCTGAGCTGGCAACCGTCGCACGACGCGAACTTCCACACCGCCAGGGTCGGTCGTCGTTCGTCCATCGTGGCCTCCTCAGCGTTCCCGCACGCGCATGGCGTCGGCGATCTCGGGATACGTCAGGGCGGGGCCGTCACGGCACACGAGCACCGGGCCGAGTTGGCAGTGACCGCAGCGCCCGGTGGCGCACTGCATGTTCCGCTCCAGCGTCAGCTGGATCGCATCCGGCGTGACGCCGAGCTCAATCAGCTGGTCGGCCGCGAGCTGCATCATGATGTCGGGACCACACAACAGCGCGGCAGCGTTGGCCCAGTCGACGTCGAGGTCGGCGATGACGTCGGGTACCAGCCCGACCCGCCCGGACCAGCCGGGTTCAGCGCCGTCGACGGTGGTCACCACCTCGAGCCCGCGGACGCGCCACTCGTCGTACAGACCGGCGTAGAGCAGATCGGCGCTGCGGCGGGCGCCGGTGACGAGCACGATGCGACGGTCGGGCTGGTGTGCCGCCGCGTCGAGCAGGGCGTATACGGCCGAGCGCAGGGGAGCGAGCCCGATGCCGCCCGCTGCGATGACGACGTCGCCGCAGATGGCGTCGAGGTTCCACGGCCGCCCGAACGGGCCGCGCACGGTGAACTGATCGCCTGGTTCCAGCGCACACAGTGCCGTGGTGATCGCACCGGCACGGCGGATCGTGTACTCGTGGTGATCTCGCGTGGCTGCCGACGAGCTGATCGAGATCGCCGCTTCTCCGACACCGAATGCGCCCAGCATGCCGACCTGCGCCGGGAGGAACGGTGTCGGCTCGCCGTCGACCGGTACGACATCGAGCGTGATGACGTCCCGGATCTCGGGGATGGTCGAGCGGACGACGTGCACGCGCGGCTCGACCATCGGGTCATCGGCGGCGGCTCGGGCGCTTCTCGTGAACTCGTTGCGGAATAGTTCCGCAACGAGTTCACGAGAACCGGTGGCCGGGACGTCGGCGGGGGTCACGACGTCACCTCGGTCGTGAGTGCGTCGACTTCGGCGGTCAGGTCGATGCCGACCGGACACCACGTGATGCACCGACCGCAACCGACGCATCCGGACTCGCCGAACTGGTCGTGCCATGTGCCGAGCTTGTGGGTGAGCCACTGCCGGTAGCGCGAGCGTGGCGACGAGCGCGCCGGTGCATGGCCCAGGTGCGAGTACTCGAGGCTGAAGCACGTGTCCCACACGCGGTCTCGGTGTGCGGTCGTTCCGTCGAGTTCCACTCGATCGTCGGTGTCGGTGCAGAAGCAGGTCGGGCACACGGCGGTGCAGTTGCCGCATGCGAGGCAGCGCTCGGCGACGTCGTCCCACTGCGGATGCTCCAGATCGGCGAGCACGATCGCTGCTGCGTCGGCGGGCATGGAGCGCGTGGTGGTGTGCACGCTGCGGCGGATTCGTTCGGCGTCGGCCACCTCGTCGGGCGCCGCTCGGTGAAGACCGAGCGATTCGGCGAACGCTTGCCCTCGGTCCGATCCCGCACGAACGACGTAGCGGAGGGCGTCGCCGTTGCCGAGCTCGGTCATCGACAGGTCGGCGCCACCGTCGACGAACGGTCCCGTATCGGTGGACTCGCAGAAGCACGTCGGCGCTGGCCGGGTGCAGTCGACGCCGATCACGAACAGCTCGCTGCGGGCGGCGGCGTGGTGGGGATCCGGGTGGGGTCCGTCGAGCTGGGTGCGCCCGAGCCGATCGAGGGCGGCGAGGTCACAGGCGCGAGCGCCGAGCACTGCCCGGCGCACCGGTTGGGTCGGCGCGACGCTCACCGCGATGGCGCCGGCGTCGTCGCGAGTCATCGTCCAGACCGGGACGCGAGGCGGATGCACGATGGCCTTCAGCGAGTCAGGTCCGACTGCGTAGGAGAACCGGTGCTCCCCGCCGGTGAGCGTCGCTCGGTACGAGCTGGGGCCCTGATCGTCGGTGACCCCGGTCGTGAGTTCGTCGGCGTTGTCGATCGGTCGCATCCGCACGACGCCGTCGACGAGTATGGGGGCGATGATCTCGTCGAACTGGTTGCCCAGCGAATCGACCATCGCGAGGAAGCCCGACGGAGTCATCACCCATGCCGGCGCAGACGTTCCCTCCATGGGTCCATCATCCGTATGCGGTGCGAGCCTCGCCAGGGCCCAACGCCCCAGCCGATCGACCGGCGCTCGAGCGCGATGAGCGCGCCGTCGAGTTGGTCGGACATCGCCGTGGCCGAGCTGGAGAGTGCATTGCGGTCCGTCGGCGATGCCGAGCGAGCTGTCGGCATGCGGAAGTACATGCGCGACCAGTTCGGGTTCTTCGGCGTGCCGACGCCACAGCGGCGGGCGATTGCGAAGCAGGTGCTCGACCCGCTGGGGCCGCCCGCCCCGGTCGATCTCGAGACGATCGGGCCGCATGCCTGGGCGGTCGACGGACGCGAGGTGCAGTACGCCGCCGTCGACGTGCTCGCCCGCTACGCGAGGTCAGCACGCCCCGAGCTCCTGGCTGTCGTGGGAGGACTCGTCACCACGAAGAGTTGGTGGGACACGGTTGATCCGCTGGCCGCGAAGGTGATCGGACCACTGGTGCGTCGACATCCGCCACTGGTCGCCACGTTGGACGAGTGGATCGACGGCGCCGACCTGTGGCTCGCTCGCACGGCGATCCTGCACCAGCTCGGCTACAAGGCGGACACCGACGTCGATCGCCTCTTCCGATACTCACTGGCGTGGGCGCCGAGCTCGGACTTCTTCGCTCGCAAGGCGATCGGTTGGGCGTTGCGCCAGTACGCCTACACGGACGCAGACACTGTCCGAGCATTCCTGGCGGAGCACTCCGATGCGTTGTCGCCCCTGACGATACGAGAGGCATCGAAGCACCTGTGATGCGTCGGCGCCAGATCGCACCGATGGTGTTGCCATCGGTCGTTCGGTTCGGCATACTTGTTCATCCACGCCGCGGGGTGGAGCAGTTCGGTAGCTCGTCGGGCTCATAACCCGAAGGTCGCAGGTTCAAATCCTGCCCCCGC
>CAVSIX010000021.1:0-106946 GCA_963728195.1 Ilumatobacteraceae bacterium
CGCGACGACTTCTGGGCCTATGCCGTGATCGAGGCCGACGTGACGATGCTGCCGGTGGCACAGTCACCCGACGACGCCACCGTCGACGCGCTCGTCGAGTACTACCGCACCGTGGTCGGCGAGCACGACGACTGGGACGCGTACCGCCAGGCGATGGTCGACGACGGCCGCCTGCTGCTCGAACTCCACCCCACCCACGCGTACGGCATGCTCAACCGCTGATTACATCGCGGGTCTGACCCGTGTTGTAATGCGATTACATCAGGGGTCAGACCCGCGATGTAATCGTCATGCGTTCTTCGGGAGTTCGGAGAACGGGACCACCTTGTCCTGGTTCGGCTCCTTCGGCAGGCCGAGCACGCGTTCGCCGATGATGTTCTTCTGCACCTGATCCGTGCCGCCGTAGATCGGCGGGGCTTGCGCGAACAGCGCCATCTCGGTGACGAAACCGAGGAATGGATTGCCGGTCGCCGCGTCGAGTGCCTTGCGGTCATCGGTGTTGTAGGCGTGCAACATGCCCTGCGGCCCGGAGATGCGCAGACCGAGGTCACGCTGCAGGCGCACCATGTCGCTCATCGAGAGCTTCGCGATGTTGCCCATCCCCGCGATCTCCTCGCCCTTGGCCTTCGCTGCCTTGACCCGGAGGTTGTTGATGCGGCCGAGCTGGCTCATCGTGTAGAGCCGAACGAGGTCCTGGCGGATCGTCGGATCGCTCGCAACGCCCGCGCCCTGCGCGAGGTTGATCATCATCTTCGACGTGTCACGGAACGCCGCTCCACCGCCGGCGGTGGACGGCTTCTTCGGGTCACGGACGTAGTCGCCCGCACGAGTGTCGAGCTGTCCGCCGACGGTGCCGGGGATCGCCGCGCTCGCCGAGCTGCTGCCGCCGCCCGAACCGAGCCCGGCACGCTCGTGAGCGAGGGTGGTGTTGGCCACCGCCCAGCCGTTGTTGATCCCACCGATGACGGCATCGGCCGGTACGCGGGCGTCGGACATGAACACCTCGTTGAACAGCGCCCGGCCGGTCAGCTCGCGCAGCGGACGGACGTCGACACCGTCCTGGTGCATGTCCATCGCGAAGTACGTGATGCCCTGGTGCTTGGGAACGTCGGAGTTCGTGCGGGCGATCAGCATGCCCATGTCGGCGTAGTGCCCGCCGGACGTCCACACCTTCTGGCCGTTGACGATGTACTCCTCGCCGTCGAGCATCGCCTTCGCCTGCAACCCGGCGAGGTCGGAGCCGGCGCCCGGCTCGCTGAAGAGCTGGCACCACGCCTGTTGGCCGGTGACGATGGGGCGCACGTACTGCTCGACCTGTTCGGGCGTGCCGTGCGTGGCGATCGTCGGGGCGGCGAGCAGCAGACCGAGCCCGCCCGGTGCACCGAGGGCGCCGAACTCGGCGATGGCGTTCGAGACGAGCACCGAATCGCCGCGCGACAGCCCGCGTCCGTACGCGTTCTCGGGCAATGTCGGAGCCGACCAGCCCGCGAGACCCAAGCGCTCCCACCACTCGGCAACGGTGAGCTCGGGGTCCCAGTTCTCCTCGAGCCAGGCGCGCACTTCGTCGACGACGTCGTTGCTGGTCGAGGCGGGGCGTTCGGTGGTGTCCGTCATCCCCACAGCATCGCCGATGCGCGAGCCGTGATCCGCACCGAACGCCCTCACACCGCGGGCTCCCAACCCAGCACCCACGTTTGCGCGCAATTCCGGATGACCCGTCCCAGCCAAATCTGTCCGCAAACACCTTGCCCAACCCGGCCCCACGTTCCGCGCAATTCCGGATGACCCGTCCCAGCCAAATCTGTGCGCAAACGAGGTGGGCGGGGCGGGCGAACTGGAAGCCGGGGTCAGGTTCGGCGCATGGGGAGCGCCGTGCGCCACTGGCCGTCGACGGCGTGCAGTGCGGCAGCGACCGCCGGAGCGGTGGGCACCAGACCAATCTCGCCGACGCCCTTGATGCCGTACGGCGATCGCGGCTGGGGCACCTCGACCAACTGCACCTCGATCTCGGGCACGTCCTTGGCTCGGAGGATGCCGAGCGAGCGCAACGTCATGTTGGTCGGGAAGCCGGTCTCGGGATCGGTCGGGAAGTCCTCGGTGAGCGCATACCCGAGGCCCATGTGCACCGAACCTTCCACCTGTCCCTCGACCAACGTGGGGTTGACCGCCTTGCCAACGTCATGGACGGCAACAACCTTCTCGATGTGACCGGTCTCGGGGTCAGCGATCACCATCTGGGCGGCGAAGCTGAACACCGCATGGATCGTCGGGTTCGTCACCGACGGATCGCCCAGCTTCTGGGTCCAGTCGACCACGTACTCGCCCTCGTAGTCGACATCGATCTCGCAGCCGCCCGCCAGCGCGGCGGACGCGGCGTCGCTGACCGAGCCGGCGACCATCAACGTGCCGCGTGACCCGGTCGTCTGGCCGAAGCCCAGTTCCCGGGTCGTGTCGACGATCACGTCGATGCGGTCAGGATCGGCCGCCAACTCCTGCGCAGCGACCTGCAACGCGACGGTGTGTACGCCCTGGCCCATCTCGGTCCAACCGTGGCGCACCTCGATGCGGCCATCGTCGTCACCAACGGGCGGCAGGAACCGGATGACCGCCTTCGACACTTCGCGGAATCCGTTGCCGAGCCCCGAGTTCTTCAGCCCGAGCCCGAGCCCGACCGCCTTGCCCGAGGCGATCGCCTCGTCGTACGACACCTTGATCTGGTCGAGACATGCCTCGGCACCGCCGGCGCCGTCGTCCATGATCTGGCCCGGACCCCACTCGTCGCCCGGCTTGATCACATTGCGCTTGCGGATCTCCCAGCCCGAGATGCCGACCTGCTCGGCGAGCCGGTCGAGCACACCCTCCATCGCGAACTGCGCCTGGTTGGCACCGAACCCGCGGAAGGCGCCGCAGACGAGGTTGTTGGTGCGGACGGCGATCGTCTCGATGTCGATCGACGGCCACCGGTACGGCCCGCACGCATGTCCGGCCGCCCGCTCCAACACCTTCATCCCGACGCTCGCATACGCGCCCGAGTCGCCGATGCCGCGCACCTTGAGGGCGGTCACCTTGCCGTCGACGTCGCAGCCGGCCCAGTACTCGAGTTCGATCGGGTGCCGCTTGGCGTGCATCCGGAAGCTCTCCTCGCGCGACAGCGTGCACTTGACGGGACGCCCCAGCTTCCAGGCAGCGAGTGCTGTCTGCGCTTGGTTGCTCATGTCCTCCTTGCCACCGAACGCGCCTCCGTTGGAGACCAGCTCGACCGTGACCCGCGACGGATCCACATCGAGCACCGACGCGATGTCGTTGCGGTCGTCCCACACACCCTGGCCACCGGAGTAGACGTGCAGCGTTCGGCCGCCGCCGTTGCCGGTCGGGACGGCGACGGTCGACTCGGGTTCGAGGAAGGCGTGCTCGACCCGTTGGGTCCTGAACGTCTCGTGCACGGTGAATGCGCTCGCGGCGAAGGCCGCCTCGAAGTCCGCACCCCGGGTGTAGGCGCTCGTCGACAGCACGTTCGAGTTGGTGCCCCACACCGACAGTGGTGCGTGGTCGTCGAGCGCGGCGCGGGCGTCGGTGTTGGGGGTGTGGACGTCGTAGGTGACCTCGACCAGCTCGGCTGCGGCGCGGGCGTGGTCACGGGTGTCTGCGACGACGACGGCGAGCACATCGCCCGCATACGAAGTGCGGCCGCCGATGGGGATCATCACCGGCCAGTCCTTGTAGATGATCCCGACGCGCAACTCGCCCGGCAGGTCATCAGCGGTGAACACCGCCTCGACGCCGGGTGCTGCGAGCGCGGCCGACGCATCGATCGCCACGATGTCGGCACGGGCATGATCGGTCAGATGGAGCGCGGCGTGGAGCATCCCGGGCACCCGGATGTCGTCGACGTACCCGCGATCGCCAAGCGTGAGTGGCGCCGCTTCGTACTTCGCTCCCCCGCCGCCCACGGTGGCCGAGAGCATCGGCGTGCACACGGCACCCTGAGCGACCGCTTCGATGGCGTCGAGCACCTTCACATAACCGGTGCAGCGGCAGAGGTGGGCGCCGAGGTGTGGCGCCATCTTCTCGCGGGTGAGGGCGGCGCCCTTCTTGTCGATCTGCGACTTCGCCCGCATCACGATGCCGGGGATGCAGAACCCGCACTGCAGGCCGCCGCACGCGGCGAACGCATCGGCGAACGTCTGCCGCTCGGCCTCATCGACGCCTTCGAGCGTGACGACCGACGACCCCTCGACCTTGTCCATGTCGCATTGGCAGGCCACGATCGCCTTGCCGTCGACGAACACGGTGCAGCACCCGCACTGCCCCGACGGCGAGCAGCCGTCCTTCGGTGAGGTGATGTCGAGTTCCTCGCGCAGCGCGGCCAGCAGGTGCGGATGCGAACGCCGAACCGTGACCGGCGTGCCGTTCACCACGAACGCGACGCGATCGTCGTCGCCTCCAGCGGTGGCGGCGGCAGTGTCGGTGAGTTCGGTCACGCTTTACAGTTTGTCAAAGCTCCGCCGAGAGTGAAAGCCACCGAAGTGAACGCTGTGTATCGGACCTCGATTACATCGCGGGTCTGACCCCTGATGTAATCGTCAGCGGCAGGCGGGGCAGCGGACCGACAGCGCGAAATGGCCGAGTTCGAGGTGAAGGCCGTACCGATGCTCGAGGCGCTCTGCGAGCGCCGCGAGTTCGTCGGTCGGGATGTCGGCGACGACACCGCAGCCGTCGCAGACTGCAGCGACCGTGCGAGCGCCGACCCATCGATAGGCGGCGGGGCCGTGGCCGAGATGGACGTGTTCGATCACGCCGACTTCCTCGAAGTGCGAGAGCGACCGGTACACGGTGGCGAGGTCGATGTCGTCGTGGCGCTCGGCCAACTCCTCGGCCGTCACCCGTCCGCTGGTGGTGAAGAGGTCCTCGAGCAACGTGCGGCGTGCGCGGGTGAGCCGTGCGCCACCGCCGCGCACCCGATCGAGGGCGTCGTCGAAGGCCGGGCTGTTCACGACGCTCACCGTAGGGCGATCGGGCCGTACAGCTCGGGGCGGCGATACTTCTCGAAGTCGAACAACGTCTCGGTGTACTGCTTGCACCAGTCGAGGTCGCACTCGGCGACGATCACTTCGTCGCCATTCGTCGTGGCCTTCGCGAGCAGCTCACCCGACGGCGCGAAGATCGACGAGTCGGCGAGCGAATCGACGCCCTCCTCCAACCCGCCCTTCGCAACACCGACGACGAACGTGCCGTTCTGATAGGCGCCCGACGACATCACGAGCTGGTTGTGGAACCCCTGCAACGGGTCCTGACTCGGATCGGGGGCGTAGTGCAGCGGGGTGTTGTAGCCGCACAGGATCAGCTCGACGCCCTGGAGCCCCATCAGCCGATAGCTCTCGGGCCAACGGCGGTCGTTGCAGATCATCATTCCGACTCGACCACCGAACGCATCCCACACACCGAAGCCCTCGGGCGACGGCTCGAAGTAGTACCGCTCGGCGTGCTGGAACGCCCGGTCGGGTTCGTTGCCGGCATGCCCGGGGATGTGGACCTTCTTGAAGGTCGCCACGATCCGACCGTCACGTTCGACCAGGGTCTGCACGTTCCAGCGGTGTTGCACTCCGTCGGCGTCGTCCTCCAAGAGCGCGTAGCCGAGCGAGAAGCCGATCTGCAGATGCTTCGCCTCGTCGAACAGCGGCTGGGTCGCATCGTTCGGCATCGATCGTTCGTAGAAGTGGTCGGTGGTGCTGATGTCGTCGGCGAACCAGCGAGGAAAGAACGTCGTGAGCGCGAGTTCGGGGAACACCACCAGATCGCTGCCCTGGCTGGCGGCCTCCTGCAGCAGCACGATCATCCGCTCGACCACGTCGGCGCGGTCGTCGGCGAGTTGGACCGGGCCGAGTTGGGCGCCGGCGACGGTGACGATGCGGGTCATGGAGGCATTCTGGCAGCGACCTGCACCAGGCGGTGGCCGTCCTGGTCGATGATCCACGCGAGACCCGGGCGGGGCGGGATCATCGACCGCCGCGGCAGCGTCGCGCCCAACAGTTCGCCGTCGACGTCGCCCATCGACGTCATGATCAACCCGCACCGACTTCGGGCGACGTCGCGGGTCCAGTGCCCGTAAGCGACACGCACCGCTTCGAGGCGCGCCGCGACGGCGAACGTCACGCCGGGCCGAGTGAGCAGCCGGGCAAGCACGCCGTCCGGATCGTCCACGCGTTCGGCATCGTCGACGACGACGAGTACCGCCGACTGGTCAGCAATCGCGGCGAGGTCCGCCTCGCCGATCGGCCGACCACGATCGATGTGGATCACCGAGCCACGTGGATGCGCTCGACGCCACGCCGCTTCGACCTGACGCAACGCCGTCGAGCGGCCGGTGCGCGCCGCGCCACCGACGAAGATGTGGTCGCCGACAGGGACGCGTACGACCGCAGGTTCGAGGTCGTCGGCGCCGAGCCCGATCAGGAGTTCGACCGGTCGGCCGTCACCTTGGGTCGACGGGCACAACGGTGGGAATCGAGCATCGAGCGCGTCGGCATCGACGACGTCGGGAAGCACGTCGACCGGCTCGGCGCGGCCGTCGACATCGACGACGTCGTCGTGTTCACCACTGCCCAGCGGTTGGAGGTCGAACACGACCTGGCCCTCCAATCCGGACTCGACGATTCGCAGCCGGCCAGGCACACCGGCACCCACGGGCGGCGCTCGCAACCCTGCCGTACGGGCAACTCCCGCATCGCCCACGTGGAACACCCACGTCGCAGCGCGCGGCACCGCAAGCCCCGCCGACGATGAACCATCGGTGGTGACGACGGCGACGATTCCCACCGCCGGACCGTCGCGAAGCAGTCGATCGAGGCGTCGCGCCGTCTCACCGTGGGCAACGTCGCCCAGGGCGTCGCGCACGGCGGCGAAGCCGTCGATCACGACGACGATCACCGGTTCATTCGTGCCGTCGGTCGATCGCCGATCGATGGTCGCGGCGAGGCGGGCGAGCAAGCGGATGATCCGCTCGGTCTCGGGCACGCGCACCACCGCACCGCAGTGTTTGCTCGCCTCGAATGCCGTCCACGCCGCATCGCCGCGGGCGTCGATGACATACAGGTGCAGCGCCTCCGGCGTGCGGCGTCGCAAACACGAGGCGGCGACAGCGCTCGCCGCTGTTGTCGTGCCCGATCCGAGTGCGCCGACGAGCAGCAGCGTGCCCTCGGTCGGTTCCCACGACAGTGGTCGTCGGCACTGCTCCGCTGGATCATCGAGCAGACCAACTCCATCGCCGACCTCGGCGAGATCCCGCTGTCGAACCACGCAGGGCAGCGCATCGATCCACGGGCGATGCGGGGTCGCCACAGCGACCATCGCTGCGGCCTGGTTGATCGAGTCGACCAGTTGTTCGAGCACACTCGGTTCGTCGACCGTCGACGGCTCAGGGCGCACACCGGCCGGGTCACTGCGTTCGACGGGTTCGATCCACAGTCGGGGTCGGCGCTTCGGCGGGGGGCTGGACGACTCGGCCGTCTGGAACAGCACGAGTTCTTCGGAGCCGAGTCGTAGTGCCGCCCGACCAGGGACACCGACCGGAAACCGCGACGGCGTGGCGGCGCCGACGACATCGTCGGCATCGGAACGGTCCTGCAGCCGCAACGCGATCCGCAGGTTCGTGTTGGCGCGAATGTCGTCGGTGACCACGCCCGCCGGACGTTGCGTCGCCAGCAACAGGTGAACGCCGAGACTGCGACCGCGCTGCGCGATCGACACCAGCGAGCCGAGGAAATCGGGAAGCTCCTTGGCGAGCGAGGCGAACTCGTCGATCACCACCACGAGGCGCGGCAACGGCGACTCGACCGTGCGTCGATACGCGGTCAGATCGTCGACGTGGGCAGCTCGCAAGAGGCGTTCGCGGCGGCGCACCTCGGCATCGAGGCTGGCCAGCACGCGCTCGGCGAGTCCGTCGTCGAGATCGGTCACCACGCCGACGGTGTGCGGAAGCCGGGCACAGGCGTCGAACGTCGAGCCGCCCTTGTAGTCGACGAGGATCATGGTGATGTGGTCCGGGCTCGACTGCGCCGCCCACGACACGACGAGCGTTCGCAGGAGTTCGCTCTTGCCTGAACCGGTCGTGCCGGCGACGAGTCCGTGCGGTCCATCGCGCACGAGGTCGATGTCGACGATGCCGTCGGCGGACGCGCCGAGCAGCGCGATCGGCGCCGGATCGGGTCCGGCACGCTTCCAGCGACGCGCGATCGCTGTCGCGGAGTCGGCGCCGGTCGATTCGAGCTCGGCGAGCGAGACGCGCGCCGGGACCCCACCGGTTCCGTCGTCGTCCTCGGGATCGAGCAGCGGCGCCAAACGTCGTGCGGCGGCCTCCGCCGTCGAACGCGAGATGCCGGCGACCACGATGTCGCGGTCGAGTGCGGTCCACGGGGCTCCCGTCGTCTCGATCCATCGCGCCGCGCCGGTGTCGCCGACTTCGAGGATCCGATCGACGACGGCGGGCACCGACACTTCTGGCGCGACGAGCGCAATGCAGCAGACATCTCCACGGTCGAGCCGCCGACGCAACGGACCGGTGCGAGCACTCAGCAACGCCGGCGCATCGACCACGATCACGGTTCGGCGCCGGTGGCCGTCGTCGTCGTCGACGTTCTCCATCGCCTCAGCGAGCGCAACCCCGTCGGCGGCGTCGACGAGGCACGGACGGTGGTTCGTCTGAGGCAGCCAGCTGACCCAGCTCCACTCGTCGGGGTCACTCGTCACCACTTGCAGCTCCCAGTCGGCCGGGCCGTAGTGGGCCGCCAGTTGGACGATGATCGAGCGACAGAGGTCCGCCACGACCGTGGGCGCGCCGTGCATGGCCACGATCGACGATGGCTCGAGCGCCAACGGCACGGCAACGTCGACGAGACGTTCGCAGCGATCGAGCGCGACCAGCAGTTCTGCGCTCAGCCGCGGACGGTCGTCGGTTGCGATCGGCGGCGACCACCGACACGTGCCGCGACCAACGGTGACCGACAATGCGTCGTCGCGCCCGCACCGACGCGACCACACGCTGCTGCCGTCGCCGTGGATCTGGTCGAGTGCGTCGACGATGCCGCGATGACGGCCACGATGGTCACGATCGGTAGCGACGTGCGCTGCCCGGAGGGTCTGTTCGAAGTCGGCGACGGCCCGGCGATGGGCGGTGTCGGCACGACGGCGATCGCGGCGGGCGACGAGTGCGCCGACGGCCCAGGTCGCCAACGATGCGACGGCACCGACGGCGGCGAACATGGCGAAGAGCAGTTGCCCGAGCACCGCAGCGAGCACGCCGGCGCCGAGCGCTGCGATGCCCGCGCCGACCAGCGTGGTGAGCGGCGGAGCACGATGCTCGGTCGGCGGCTCGGGCACCTCGAGCAGGTCGGCCGACTGATCGCCCGGAGCGACCGGTCCGCGCCGCACCGTGCTTCGCCACGGGTCGCGTTCCGCGGGCACGATGCTGCCGGTCGGGGCGAGATCTGCATCAACGCTCGGACGGAGCACGAGCCGGCTGTTGCCGATCGTGAGGCTGCCGGCGATCGGGTGGGCGGGGCGACACGGGTCGCCATCGATCGTGGCAGGGAAGGTGCCGGTCAGCTGCGTGAAGGTGACCGCCCCGTCCGCGGCAACGTCGACGACGCCGTGGTGCAACTCGACCGCCGGGTCGTCGACGCGGATCGCGGCGGTTGCCGCCCGCCCGAGGGTGTGCCGGCCGGGAGGCAGCGTGATCGACGGCGTACATGCCGGGCCGACCGAGACGGCGATCCGAACGCCGTCGCGTGACGGTTGCGGACCGACGACCGGTGCGTCCGACCGTGCGACGGTCACGCTCGATCCGACCCGCAATCCCGTGCTGACGAGACGTTCGTGCGCATCGACCGGGCGTCCGTCGATCGCCAACGTCGTGGTCGGTGGAAGGTCGAGCGCCCGGGCCAGGTCGGCGACCGAATCGCTCGCAGCGTGGGGGTGGACGACGAGGCGCGCGCCGTCGGGACCGGTCGCCTCGCAGGTCGGGAGTTGCTCCATGCCCACCCAGTGGGCGCCCAGACCCCACTTCCGGAACCTCCGTTTCCCCGCCTCACCGATGAGCCAACCAACCGCATACGGCGGTTTCACTCATCACAACCGGGCTTCCCGCCTCACCGATGAGCCAACCAACCGCATACGGCGGTTTCACTCATCACAACCAGTTTTCCCGCCCCACCGATGAGCCAACCAACCGCATACGGCGGTTTCACTCATCACGGGAACGCGCGAGGAGAAAATGGACGTTGAGCTGGGGCTGTGAGTCGGAACGGGATGCCGATCGGCGGGCTGTGAGGGCGCAGTTCCGGGAAACTTCGCGGCAGGGAGGCGAGCGGTGAGGCCTGCGGTGAGGGTGTGCGTTCACGGTGGCGGCCATGACCATGACATCTTGGATTCCATCCCACCGACCGGCCGCCTTCGGCAGCCCCGAACGCTCGAACCTGCCCGAACGCCTCGACGTCGAATGGGCCCACCTGCGCACCTCCCGCCGAGCGTTGCGCGCCGCCCGATCCTGGGCATCGCGCTACCCGGACCATCCGCTGGGCACCGTCGTCGCCGATGTCACCGACCTCGAGGAGATCCGACGGGCCGCGCAGCGACGCGACGACGCCGAGCGCGCCGATGATGCGGTCCTGCTCGCCCTCGTCGAACTGTCACGCGACGACGAACTCGCCGGCCGGATCGTCCTCCAGCACCTGTTGCCGGCCTTGCTGTCCAACGCACGCCGCTACCGTTCGTTCAAGAATCGAACCGACCCGGTCGCACAGGTGATTCCGGCCGCATGGCTGGCGATCCGCAGCTACGACGTCGAACGGCGACGCCACCATGTCGCGTCGTCGCTGATCTCCGACGCCGTGTTCCAAGCGTTTCGTCGACCATTGCGGGTCCGTTCGGCAACTGAACAGGTGACCTCACCGACGGCATTCGCCGCGACCCCGTGTGAGGATGGTCCGGCCACTGCGCTCGACGAGTTCGTCACGATGCTGCGCGATGCCGGACGCGCCGGCGTCTCGACCACCGACCTCGACCTCTTGCGACAGCTCGTGCGTGTGGGCTCACCGAGCATCGTCGCGCGGGAGCGCAGCGTGACGCCGCGGACGATCCGCAATCATCGCGATCGCGCCGTCGACCACGTCCGCACCGCACTCGCGGTCGCTGCGTGAGAGCCGAACGAGCGGTCAGGCGCGCTGGGTGAAGTTCGGATGCCGCTTGTCGAGGAACGCCCGGAAGCCCTCCTGGGCGTCGTCGAGCATCGCAGCGCTCGCCATCGCGTCGATCGCCACCTCGTAGGCATCGGGCTGGTCGAGGCCGACCTGCGCGTAGAAGCTGCGTTTGCCGAGCGACTTCGACAGCGCGCTGCCGCGGGTGGCACGTCCGATCAGGTCGGCGACAGCTGCGTCGAGTTGATCGTCGGGCACCGCGCGGTTGATCAGTCCCCAGTCGGCCGCTGTCGCCGCGTCGATCGGGTCGCCGGTCAGGGCCATCTCGAGCGCTCGCTTGCGCCCGATGTTGCGCGAGACGGCGACCAACGGCGTGTGGCAGAACAGCCCGCCCCTGCCGCCGGGGATCGCGAACGCAGCGGACTCTGCGGCGATCGCCAGATCGCAGGTCGCCACGAGCTGACAGCCAGCCGCGGTGGCGAGCGCATGCACACGAGCGATCACCGGCTGGGGGATCCCCTGCACGGTGTCCATCATGTCGGTGCACACCTCGAACAGGCGGCGGGCGTCGTCGAGGCTCGCGTCGACCATGTCGCCGAAGTTGTGGCCAGCGGAGAACACCGGACCGTTCGCAGCGAGCACCACGCCGAGAGTGTCGGTGGCGCCGACCTCCTGCAGCGTCTCGGTCAGTTCGATCATCACGTCGAGCGCGAGCGCGTTGCGCTTCTCGGGCCGGTTCAGCGTGATGGTGGTGATGTCGCCGACGCGGTCGACCAACAAATGCGAGTACGTCATGGGTCGAGTCTCGCGCCCGGCGAACCGTATGGTCGCCCCATGAAGTTCGGAATCATGTTCGCCAACACCGGCCACGGCTCGTCACCCGAGGGAGCGACCGCTGTGGCCACCGCCGCCGAAGCCGGAGGATTCGAAGCGATCTGGACCGTCGAGCACGTCGTCGTGCCGTCGGGCTACGAGTCGAAGTACCCGTACGACCCGAGCGGGAAGATGGCCGGCGGCGCCGAGGAGTTCGACCTGCCCGACCCCTTGATCTGGCTCACATGGGTGGCCGCGCACACCACGCGCATCAAGCTCGCCACCGGCATCTTGATCGTGCCGCAACGCAACCCCGTGATCACCGCCAAGGAGTTGGCGACGCTCGACCACCTCTCGGGCGGGCGCATGGTGCTCGGCGTCGGCGCCGGTTGGTTGGCCGAGGAGTTCGCCGCGCTCTCCGTGCCATTCCACGATCGCGGCAAGCGCCTCGACGAGTACATCGCCGTGATGCGAGCGCTGTGGTCCGGCGAGAAGACGACGTTCTCGGGCGACTACTTCGACTTCGAGAACTGCATCTCGCTGCCGCGACCGGCCAACGGCACGATCCCGGTGATCGTCGGCGGCCACAGCACCGCGGCGGCCAAGCGAGCTGGTCGAATCGGCGACGGCTTCTTCCCCGGCAGCGCGTCGGCGACCGAGATCGGCGAGTTGATCACCCTGGTTCGCCAGACCGCCGAGGACCATGGCCGTGATCCCGACTCGATCGAGATGATCGCCGGCGCCGGTGCGCCTCCGGGCCCGAAGCTCGACGCCCGGATCGAAGAACTCGCAGCGATCGGCGTGAACCAGGCGATCGTGCCGACGTTCCGGCCCGATGCGCTCGCCGAGATCGGTCAATCGCTCAACGCGACCTACGCGCAGGCCTGAGCATCGCCGGCGCTTGCGCCGGTACGGTGCGGGGATGGCCAGTGACACGATTCCTGCCCGCCGCGAACGCGATGCACTCTGCGACCTGTTCGTCGAGCTCGGTCCCGATCAGCCGACGTTGTGCGGCGACTGGACGACTCGCGATCTCGCCGCCCATCTCGTGGTGCGCGAGCGGCGGCCCGACGCGGCGATCGGGATCGTGATCTCGAAGGCCGCTGGCTACACCGACAGGGTCCAGTCGGGCGTCGCCACAAACGAGTGGAGCGAACTCGTCGACACGGTCCGCTCCGGCCCGCCGATCTGGTCGCCCACGAAGATCGAGAAGATCGACGCGCTCGCCAACACCGTCGAATTCTTCGTGCACCTCGAAGACGTCCGTCGCGCCCAGCCGACCTGGGAGCCGCGTGAACTCGACGCCGACCTCGTCGACGCCCTGTACGGGGTCCTCGCGAAGATGGCCAAGCGACTGGTGAAGAACTCGCCCGTCGGCATCGTCCTCGAACCCGACGACGACCACCAACCGATCGTCGCGAAATTGGCAGAACCATCGGTCACCGTGCGCGGACCGGTCGGCGAGCTCGTGATGTTCGTCTACGGACGCCAGTCCCACAGCCGAGTCGAGCTGTTCGGCGATGACGACTCGGTGACCGTCGTGAACACGGCGTCGTTCGGAATCTGAGCGTTCGATCGTGCCCTCACGTGATCTGAACGGAGCGGTCGTCGCGGTCGTCGGCTCCAACGGCGGGCTCGGTCGCGAGATCGCCACCGCGTTGGTCAGCCGGGGCGCCACCGTCGTGCGCTGCACCCGCTCGGGCGGCGCCGACAGCGACGTCACCATCGATCTACGCGATGCCCGGGCCGGCGACGCGCTCGTCGACCACGTCAATGCGACATCCGGACATCTCGATGGCGTCGTCGTAGCGGCGGGCATCGTGGCGTTCGGCGACCTGGTCGACACCGACGACGTCGTGATCGAGGAACTGTTCCTCACGAACGCGATGGGCCCGATGTGGTTGGCCAAACGTGTCGCTCCAGCACTCGCGTCGTCGCAGGGATTCTTCGTCAACCTGTCCGGGGTCGTCGCCGAGACACCGATGCCGGGCATGGCCGCCTACTCGGCGTCGAAGGCCGCCGCCGCGTCAGCGACCGAGGCGATCCGACGCGAGTTTCGCCGGATGAAGGTGACGGTGATCGACGTCCGCCCGCCGCACACCGAGACCGGTCTGGCGACGCGTCCACTGGCCGGCGCGGCACCAACGATGCCCGCAGGGCTCGAGCCGGCTGCCGTCGCCCGACGCGTGATCACCGCCATCGAGCATGGCGACACCGCCGTCGCGTCGACGGACTTCTGACCTGAGACTGCGCTGTCAGTCGGCGGCGAGGTGCGCACGGATGTGGCGTGCGAGCACTCGCGTGATTGCCGCATCGTCCATCGCGTCGTGGTTGGCCAAGTAGTCGAGCGCCTCGAACTGGAACACCACGTCGAGCACCGCCAGGACCAGCGTGCGATCGCTCTCGGACAACACCGACAGTTCGGGGTCGAGCTGCTGTGCCAACTGCTCACGCAGATAGTCGCGGACCCGGTCGTAGCCCTCGGCAACCGCGGGCTCGTTCGCACGGAGGTGGACCGCGGCACGCGTCAACGGAGCGAGCTGGCGGTACGCAGTGAGCCGAACCGAGATCAGGCGATCGATGCGGTCGTCGAGCGGACCCTCGCCGAGCTGTTCGATGTCGAAGATGGGCCACATGTCGCCCATCACGCGGGCAATCGCCGACAACATCAGATCGGTTCGGTCGTCGAAGTAGCGGTACACCGACCGGTACGACACGCCGGCTCGCTCGGCGATGTCCTCGATCGGCGGCTCGGCGCGGCCTTCGCCGGCCATCTCGATCAGGGCGTCGAGCACGGCATCCTTGTTGCGGTTGCGACGGGCGGTGCGCCCATCGACTGCGTCCACAGTCGGCATTGACAAATCGTACAACTTCAGGACGCGGTGCGCGGTCGCACCCCGAGAGCCTCCACTGAATCCTGGTACGAACGGCGCGCCCGCTCGAGGACGCGGCCACTCCCGGAACGTTCCAAGACCTCGAGAAGCCCCAGGTGAGCGTCATCGTCGTAACGATCGAGCTCGATCAGACGGCGATACGCCTCGACGGCGGTCAAGTCGTCGAGATCGCGGACCGCCCGGTCGGCGACGACTCGATACAGCCTGGCAGCGACGTCGCCGACAGCGACACGTGTGGGCTCGGCCCAGTCGGCGTAGGGCTCCTCGGCGAATGCCTCACCTCGATAGCTGTTCGCCAGCGCAAGGAGGTCCCGGGTCGACATCTCACCGATCGAATCGAGCGCCTGGCGCGCCGCGGCCATGAACTCCTCGACGTCGATGCGGACGACATCGTCTCGCAGACGCACACGACCCGCGCGCGACTCGATCAGCTCGTCGACGTTGAACTCGCGGGCGGGGTCGAGCGCACGTCGAACGGTCGACACGGCGACGTCGAGTCGGTTGCGCGTGCGATCCGGATCGTCGTCGGGCCACAGCAGTTCGACGAGTTGCTCGCGGTGGATCGACTGACCTCGACGAGCAACGAGAATCATCAGCAACTGCCTCGCCTTTCGCGACGACCAGCCAGCCAGTTCGCCGTCGGCGCTGCGTACCTCGAGGCCACCGAGCACGGCGATCGACGGAGCGCGACGCTCGGTCGGTGCGTGGTGTTCACGTGGCGCCAGCTCGAGCTCGAACCGTTCACGGAGCTCGTGCGCCCGTGACACGAAGGCCGTCAGACCGAGATCTTGCGCAGTCGTCAGCGCTTCGTGCAAGACCAAGGCGATCTCGTCATGATCAGGGTTCGGTGCATCGCCGAGCGCTTCGACGAGGTCGAGCTGTGCTTCCACGAGCCAGGGACGAGCGCCGACCCGACTGGTGACGTCGACCCCACGTCGCAGGAAGTGCACCCCTTCGTCGTGTCGTCCGAGCGCCCGGGCGATCAGACCGAGGAGTCGGGCGACCGAACCCCACAGCGCCGCACCCATGCCGATCGGGACGATCCGATCGGGGTAGGGCAGCAGCATCTCGCGAACCGCCACCATCCGGGCGACGTCGCCGACGATGACCGCTGCCTCGCCGTGCGACACCATCGTGAGCAGCCAGTACTGGCCCTCCACCACCTCGTCGAGCGGTGGCAGCGCCGCGAGGGCGCCGCGGGCGGCATCGAGGCGGCCGTGACGGGCCCACACGTATGCCATCACCGCTGACCACAGCGGCTCGTTCGGCTCGGCGGCACGCCGTTCGAGGTAGAGCGGTTCCATCTCGATGAGGCGGCCCTCGATCCAGCGGACGATGCCCAGCTGCCCGCCGAACACCCCGATGCCGTCGGGATCTTCCAGCTGGAGCGACAGATCGAAGCAGGCATGCGCCAACTCTTCGCCCTCGGTGACGCGCCCGTCGAGCAATGCGCGCATACAGCGGAACCAGAGCGAATGACGCATGGCTCGAACGTCGCCGAGCGTGTCCAGCACTTTGAGCTGAACGGCCAGTTCGTGGTCGAGGCCGCGCAGGTCGCCGCGCTCGAGCAGCGCCCCCATCAGGAGGAACCGTCCCTGCACCAACAGCCCGGGTTCACCGGTGTCGTGGGCGATGGCGATCATCTGGCGCGCCGTGTCGATGCGACTCGCCAGCGTCGATGGCCCGAGCGCCGAGATCTGGCCGGCGAGCAGGACGAACCCGAGCGTTGCGTGGTCGTCGAGCCTGTCCGCAATCTCCTTGGCCTCGACGTACGCACTCCGCGACTCGACGGGATCGGTGACGACCAGTTTCAGGGACAGGTTGGCGAGCAAGCGGGCTCGCAGCATCGACGGCCACGACGGCTGGGCGTCGAGCGCGATCTGAGTGCGCTGCGCCTCGACATCGGAGATGTCACTGGTGAAGTAGTACCGAATGCCACTGCGCAGCGCTGCACGCCCCAAGGCCTCGTGATCGCCGAGCGCGGTCGCCAGTTCCCATGCTTCGTCGAACGCCCGGTCGGAGTCGGCCAGCCGGTTGGCGCGTCGGGCGGTGTCGCCGAGCTCGAGCAGGAGTGTGAGGTGGGCTCGCTCGTCGTGATCGTCGTCGAGGAGGAGCGCGGCGATTGCGCGTCCGAGCATGTCGGCGGCGTCCTCGTAGGCCATCGTGCCGGATGCGGAGACGGCCGCCGCTCGGGCCGCCTCGATCCCGACGGCTCGGTGTGCGGGGCCGGCTGCCAGGAGATGAACGGCCAACTCGGTCTCACTTCCGGCGATGCCGCTGACGAACTCGGCCGCTGCGGCGTGGAGTTCCTCGCGCCGTGGCTCGTCGAGTCGTTCGAGTGCTGCCTCGGCGATGAGCGTGTGGGCGATCAGCGGCCCGTCACCGTCGTCGACGACGAGGTCGGCCGCGGCGGCGTCGGCGAGCAGCGCACCGACCGCGGCGCGTTCGATCTCCGCAACTGCGGCCACCGCGTCAGGTGTCACCTCTGGGCCCAGCACTGCCATGATCGCGAGCAGGTCGGCGATGGCTGGATCGACGGCGTCGAGCCGGCGGCGCACCACGTCGCGCAGCGAGCCGTCGAACGCTTCGTCATCCGGTGACAGGCGGGCAACTTCGTTGACGAACAGCGGGTTGCCACCCGTGGCCGCGTGGACCCGACGAGCCGACAGTTCGTTCGAGATGAGATCGGTGACCTCGCCGACACCCAAGCCCTGGAGCTCCAGGGTTCCGACTCGTTGGCCGAGCGCGTCGAGTTGCGTCGCGATGTCGTGACGCTCGATCGCCGGCGAGCGATGCGTGCCGATGATCAACACCGGCAGCGATGCGATTCGATCGTCGATGTATCGGAGCAGGCCCGCCGAGGCAGCGTCGGCGTGATGCAGGTCGTCGAACACGATCACGAGGGGCGTATCGGCGGCCGCTTGTTCGATCACATGGCTGGTGGCATCGAACAGCTCCATACGATCGGCCGTGTCGGAGGTACCGAGTACCAGGTCCGCGAGATCAGTACCGCGCTCGCCTCGGCGGAGCGCCCGGACGACCTGCACCCACGGCCAGTACGGCCGGCTCGTACCTTCGTCCCAGCACCGACCCCAGACCACGACGGCGCCCGAGTCGGCCGCCCGTCGCGCAACCTCCTGAGCGAGGCGCGTCTTGCCGATCCCAGTCGGACCCACGATCATCCGGATGGCCCCGGTGTCGGCGGTACTCGTGGGGATGAGCTCCACCAGCTCACTCAGTTCTCGGGCCCGCCCCACGAAGTCCTGCATTACGGGAGCGACCGTACAACGACGATGGGCCTGCAACCAGAACGAGGACCAGGACTTTCAGGATTCTTACAGGTCGGTGGTCGAGGCTGGCCCGATGCGATCGGTGACCTCACGCGTCCTCCTGGCAACTCTGCTGGCAATGTTCCTGGCCGGTGTCGCCATCCCGGCGATCGCTGCGATCGATGCGCCCGGAGTGACCGGAGAGGTCACTTTCGACGGCGGCCCGGTGGTCGGTGCCGACATACAGGTGCTGTCATCAGGGGTGGTGGTCGGTACGGCGACGACCACCCCGACCGGCGCCTACGAGGTGGCGTTGGCAGCGCCGGGATCGTTCGATGTGCGAGTGACGCCGCCTGCCGCACTCGGCGTGATGGCCCAGACGGTGCGCGGCGTGGCGGTTGCCGATGCATCGTCGATCGCCGTCGTCGACGTGGCACTTCGGCGTCCGCTCGGCTCGGTCCGTGTGCAGACCGTCGACGGCACGGGCGCCGCGCTGGCCGGTCTGCGGGTGCGACTCGTCGGCACAGCGCCTGCGCCGTTGTCGGTCGTCGATCTCGCCGTCACGGATGCAGCCGGCAATGTCGAGCTGCGGGCGCCAGTCGGCGTCGACTACCAACTTCGTGTCGACGCGATCACGGGGTCTGCGGTGGCGGTGCCGGCGGATTTCACGCTGCGCGTGGTCGAGACGGTGCAGTCGACGGCTGCCGGCACCGACGTGCTGTTGACGCTTCCGACAGCCACCCTCGACGTGACGACCAATCGCACCGGGTCTGGAGTTGTCGGCAACGTGGTGGTCGCGGCGAGCGGGTCGCCGACGGGTCTGGTCCTGGGCGGCGGTTTCACCGGGAACGGTTCATTCGAATCGGTCGGCACGACGTCAACCGGCGGACTCGTGTCGCTGCCGGTCGTGAAGGGCCCCGTGACGGTCGAGGCGTTCCCGAGGGACCGGTTGCTCCTCGGGACGTCGACGAACCTGACCGTGGCAGCCTCGTCGACGTCGGTGTCGCTGGAGTTGGGCATCGCCCTGACTGAGACCGTGTCGATCACGCTGCGCGACGGCGTCGGCATCGTGGTCCCCGGCGCTTCGGTGAAGGCGACGACGTCGGCCATCACCGATGATGACGGCGCGGCATCGGTCGTCGTCCGCACGGATCAGCCAACCGGTGTCACTGTGACGGCGCTCGGCGACGGTCTGTTGGACCTTCCCGATCGCCTGACGTTCACTCGGGCCACGAACGCAGGCGCCACCGACACACTGCAACCGATACTCGCCGACCTGACGGTCGACGTGATCGATGACGTGACGAGCGCGCCGGTCACCGGCGCTCTGGTCAGCGTGAGCAGCCCATCGGTTGCTGCAGGGGCATGGGCGGTCCGCTCGATCGAGAATGCCCGAACGACCGATGGATCGGGCCGAGTCGTGTTCCGACTGGTTCCGGGCGCGAGCTACGACATCACCGTCACGGTCGGGTCGACGCGGATCGCGTCCGAGTCGATCGCGTTGGATGCAGGCGGGTCGACCAGCGTCGTACGGCTGCCTGCGGCCCCACCGACCTCCGGCACCGGGTTCGTCACCATTTCCGGTCGCGTCGTCACACCCGCTCTCGACGGCATCGCCGGTCTCGTGGTTCGCTCGACGCTCGGCGGCTCGGCGAGCACGACGAACGCCAACGGCGACTTCGCGGTGCGCGTCTCGGCCGTCGCAACGCACAGCTTGACGATCAGCGGCACCCGACTGTTGCGCGCCAACGGATTCGATGCCGAGGTTCCCGACCGCCTGGAAGTCCGCGTTCCGAACGTCGCAACGATCACCGGTACGCCCACGGGCGTCGCAGTCGATGTCGGCAGCGTCGTGCTGCCCATCGATCGGCTCGACGTGCGGGTGACCGACGAAACCGGTGGCGGTCTGTTCTCCCTCGTTGCCAGAACACCACTGAGCGGCGGACGTTCCACCGCGCGGGTCAACGGTGCGCCGGTGACGGTGTCGGCGTCGTCGGGGTACGTCGACGACGGTCTGCGGCTCGACCGGTTCGGCGAAGGGACGATGTTCCTGTTCGGCGGAACCCACCAGGTGACCGTCGGCGAAGAGAGCCTGACCAACTTCGGCGACATCGACCTCCCGGTCACCGAATCCGCCTCGCTGACGAGTGGCGACGACACGCTCCTGCTGGTGCTGACCCGACGGTACGGCACGCCGGTGACAAGCCTGACCGGATCCCCGCTCGTGTCGTCGACGTCGACGACGCTGACGCTGCAGTTGCCGGATGCCCTCCTCACCCCGCTCGTCCAGCTGACCGAACCGATGCTCGGTTCCCCGACCACACAGGTGATCCTCACCAACCGATGGTTCTGCGGCGATTCGAACACGATGATCGTCACCGACCCCGCCGCCTGTGCGGAGCCGGTGAGGGACATCGAGCTGATCGAGAACGGCATCCCCGCCGCGCTCAAATTTGGCACCTATCCCATCGCTGCGCGCAGCTTCGTGTCCGGCCCGCCGTTCATCCAGGAGGGGTTCCGCCGATCGACGCTCGTGCTCGCCCCGCCGATCGACGAGCCACCCATGTTGACCGCCACCGCTGCGGTGACACCGGCGCCCGAAGGATCGTTGACGTTGCTGTCGGCGACCGCAACCGACGCCGAGGGACCGGTCGTCGTGGCGTGGGACCTCGACGGCGACGGTGTCGGCGACGCCGAGGGCGACTCGGTGTGGGTCGACGTGCCCGACGGACCGTCGTTCACCTCGTTCGCAACGATCGTCACCGACTCCGCCGGCCGCTCGACACGCGGCAACGTCGAGGTGGAGAGCGTCAACGTGGCACCAACCGGCATGCTGAGGGTGACCGGACCGGATCCGAGCGGCCTCGTGACCGTGAGGGTCACCGATCTCGATGATGCGGCGACAGCCGACGTCGCCACGCTGACCGTCGAGATCGATCTCGACGACGATGCGACGTTCGAGACTGCTGCTGCGTCCGCCACCATCAACGCGAGCGCATTCGCTGACGGCACATATCCGATTGCGGCACGGGTCCTCGACAAGGACGGCGGTGCCACCACGCTGACCGGTTCGTTCCTCGTGGCGGCACCGACGTCGACAACCGCCGCGCCAACCACGGCCGCTCCAACTACGGCCGGTCCCACCACGGCCGCCCCCACCACGGCGGCGCCGACGATGCCGAACGTGCCACCCGCGACGGCGCCTGCTACCCCACCCGCTCCGACTCCTGTCGACCCGCTCGGCACTCAGCTACCCGAGACCGGCGGCGACGCAGTGAGGCTCACGATCAGTGCACTCGGGATACTGGCGCTGGGAATCGGGCTCGTCGCTGCCACCAGACGTCGAGGGTCAGTGCCTCCCCAGGGGCTCGAACCCTGAACCAATGGATTAAAAGTCCACTGCTCTACCATTGAGCTAGAGAGGCGGGACCGGCGCGATTCGCGGGAGAAAACCCCGTTGAATCTTCCGCGCCGGATTGCGGTTCGCCATCGTAGGGCCCGCAGGCGGGCGCGCCGACCTCGAATCGAGGTGCCCAGGGCCGCTCAGGACGATTCTCCGATTTCGGAGCGAGCTTCGGCGCCGTGATGCCGGTGATTCGAGGGCTCAGGCCGCCTCTGGTGGGGCGAGACCCTGACGACGCACGTGCATGCTCAAGGCGTTGACGCCGAGCGCGTACGTGATCATGTTCAACAGCTGCCGACGGTTCCCCACACTGTGCGCACGCCGCAACCACAACGTGTCGTCGAGATGCCGGTTGATGCTCTCCGCGTCGTTGCGTCGCTGGTACAGCACCTCGAAGTCCGGATCGCCCGGCGGGATCTGACGCACGTTCTCAGCCCGTCTGACTTCACCGAGATCAGGACGCTCACGCGGCTTGCGATGGGGTGAGGCCGTGGAACGTTGGCCGGTACACCCACAGGGCTTCGGTCGTCGGAACATCCCATGTGTTATGACCGATCGCCCAGAGGTGGTCGCCGCTCGAGTCGAGCCACGGCACCCAGGAGGCGTAGTACGTCGAACAGTCAGTGCTGCGACCATCGCACTTGCCAACGACGAGTTCTTCCTCCGACGTCACCGTCCACGGCCCGTGCGGCTGATCAGCGGTTGCGATGAACACTCGGTCACCCCACCAGTCGCCGGGGTTCGAGATCATGATGAACTGCTCACCGTCGAAGCGGACGTTGACCGGATTGTTCTGCGACGGCAGCGGCCCGAAGCCCGTCGGGACGATGAACAGCCCATCGACGATGTTGATCGCTGACGCGGGGTCCGGGTTCCACGCCTGCCCGTCCCAGTATTCGCGGTCGACGCCGAGCCGGCCGAGCGGGACACGAGCCAGCTTGGTGTCTTCGGCACACTCGTGGGCGCCGAATTCGGAGTGCCCGAACTGGAGGTAGCAGTGCGAGTACAGGTACGTCCACTCGGTGTCGTTGGTGACCGACCATCCGTACAGGTCACGACCTTCGATGGTTTCCGAGATGACCGTCTTCACGTCGAGGGTGGTGGCGTCGAGAACAACGCGGTCGAGGCCGGTGACATCGACCTTGCCGTCGATGTAGTCGTCGGTGCGAGCCGTCATCTGCGCGACGTACAGATGGAACTCGGTGCCGTCGGTGCTCGCGGCCCCGTCGAAGATCCAGTGCCATTGGCGCATGTGGCTGGTCTCGTCGCCGAGCAGCCATGAGCGGGCACCGTTGTTGAGGGCGGTGAAGCAGCGCCCGGATTGGATCATGCCGACGTTGTGAACGAGGGTGCCGGAGACGAACGCGTCTTGGAACGTCCACAGCACCCGCCCATCGGGAAGCTTGAACGAACGCTGGTAGTCGGCGCCTTGGAACGTTCCGATCGTGCCGCCGAAGAAGTCGCCGAGCCCGTCGGCGTCGAGGTTGGCGGCGCAGTGATCACCCTCATCGGGCGACGTGACCGCGGCGAACGGATCGGAAGTCGGCAGCTCGGGCATGTCGACCCGACGATCGGGCGCCGACACACCCTGAGCAATCGCGGGCGCATCCGGGATCGGTGTGATGCCCACCGCCTGACCATCGGGAACGCCCGCGACGACCATCGCGGTCGTCGGCTCCAGGTCGGCCCGGGTTGAGTCGTTTCCGGACGGGCCCGGGCCCACCATGAGGACGGTCGCCACGAGCGGACCGAGTGGGGCGAGGGCGGTGATGGCTGCCGGGAATTTCGTCATGCGGCGACATTCCGCGAACCCCATCGCAGCCCGCTCGTGACGCATTCGTCACTCGATCGCAGCACCTGGCGGCGCGCCGTCGGCACCGATCCGACTGAGCGAATTTCGGCTCTCAACCTGGGGTTTCATGACTGCGAACGAGCTGCGAACGGGCGCTGGTCTACTCTCCGCATGACGATCCAACGGGAGCGAACCATGCAAATACAGGTGCTGGGCACGGTTGACGTGCTCGAGCCTGTAGGGGTGAACGTCGGGGGCCCGACCCAACGTCGCGTGCTCTCGGCCTTGTTGCTGCAGCCCAATCAGGTCGTGTCGGTCGACCAACTCGTGGACTCCGTGTGGCCCCACGACGGGGCGCCCGATCGCGCCGAGCACAACGTGCGTACCTACGTACACCGTCTGCGGACCGCGCTGGGCGACGCAGGTGACCGGATCGAAACGGTGGGAACGGGCTATCGGCTCCGCGTCGAGCCGGACGAGCTCGATGCGAGAACGTTCGAGGACCTGGTCGGCCACGCCCGCGAGCGCGCCGGTGAGGGCGATACCGAATCCGCGAGGAGTTTGCTCGACGAGGCGCTCGCCCTATGGCGCGGTCGGCCCTTCGACGAGTTCGCCGACGAGGAGTGGGCGCGAGCAGAGGTGACGCGGCTGGGCGAGATTCGAGCGTCAGCGGTCGAGCACCGGTTCGCCGCGATGCTCGATGCGGGCCGTCACACCGAGGTTGTCGGCGCGCTCCGCGAGGCGGTCACCGAGGAGCCGTGGCGCGAGGCACGCCAGATCCAGCTGGCGCTGGCGCTGTACCGATCGGGTCGCCAAGCCGAAGCCTTGAGGGCGATCCAGCACTACAAGTCCGAACTCGCGGACGAGATCGGACTGGTCCCGTCGGAGGATCTCGACCAGCTCGAGCACAGGATTCTCGAGCACGACCCGGTCCTGTTGGCCCCGTCGCACCGCCAGCACGTCGTCCGCGACTACCAGCTCGACGAGGTGATCGGCGAGGGAGCGTTCTCGCTGGTGTGGCGCGGTGTACAGCCCTCGCTGGATCGCAAGGTCGCGATCAAGCAGATCCGGGCCGAACTGGCCAACCAGCCCGACTTCGTGCGTCGCTTCGAAACCGAGGCCCAGACCGTGGCGGCGCTCGAGCACCCGCACATCGTTCCCCTCTACGACTACTGGCGTGAGCCCGACAGCGCCTTCCTGGTGATGCGCTACGTCGCCGGCGGTTCGTTGGAGTCCGAAGTCCTCGCCGGAGGGCTCGATGAGTCCTCGTTGCGGCGACTCGTCGAACAGGTCGGTTCGGCGTTGCACACCGCGCACCGGGCCGGGGTGATCCACCGTGACGTCAAGTCTGCCAACGTGCTGGTCGACGGTGATGGCAACTACTACCTGACCGACTTCGGCATTGCATTCACCGGATCAGCGGCGTCCGACGAGCTGGCGACCGCACTCTCGACCGGGTCGCCCGCCTACGCGTCGCCCGAGCAGCTCCTGCGCGAGCCGCTCGACAACCGAACCGACGTGTACGGGTTCGGCATCACCCTCTTCGAGGCGGCGACCGGCCGTCTGCCGTTCGTCGACGCGCCGACCCAAGCCGCACTGATCGAGCGCCAACTGAACGACCCGGTACCGGCACCGTCGTCGGTGGGGACGGGCGTGCCCGACTGGGTCGACCGGATCGTCGCTCGGGCGACCGCGAAGAATCCGGCCGATCGCTTCGCGTCGATGGCGGAGCTGGTGGCGGCGATGCCCGAGTCGGGTGCACGCCTCGATGACCATGGTCATCGTGTCGAGGACGCGCTGCCGATCGGTGATCTGGTCAACCCGTTCAAGGCACTGAGCGCGTTTCGCGAGTCCGATGCCGCCGACTTCTACGGGCGCGACCGGCTCATCACCCGTTTCGTCGACGTGCTCGAGCGTCCGGGGTCGGCGGGGCGTTTGCTGGCCGTTGTCGGCCCGTCGGGGTCGGGCAAGTCATCGGCGGTTCGGTCCGGGCTGCTCCCGCTCCTCAGAGCCGGTGGCGTCTCCGGGTCCGACGACTGGTTCATCACGACGATGATGCCGGGCCACCACCCGTTCGACGAGCTCGAATCGGCACTCAGTCGAGTGGCCGTTCGCCAGCCCGGACCTCTCGTGGAGATCATGCGTGGCGACGACCGTGGAATCGCCCGAGCGATCGGCCAGACACTTCCCGAAGCGGACTCCGAGCTGTTGCTCGTGATCGACCAGTTCGAGGAGGTGTTCACCCATGTGTCCCAGGCGGAGCGCACCCAGTTCCTCGACGGGTTGCTCGCCGCGGTGCACGACCCTCGGACTCGGCTTCGCGTCGTGCTGACGATCCGAGCGGACTTCTTGGGTGGCCCGCTTCGTCACGCTCAACTGGCCGCCCGATTGGAGACCGCGACGGTGACCGTGTCGCCGCTCGCCGCCGATGAACTCGAAGCCGCGATCATCGAACCCGTTCGTCGACAGGGCGCTGGCTACGAGCCGGTTGGTGGCGCGAATCATGGCCGACGTCGGTGATCAGCCAGGCGCTCTCCCGTTGCTGCAATACGCACTCACGGAGCTGTTCGATGCCAACGACTCCGGGATTCTGAAGGCCGAGTCGTACGACGCGATCGGCGGACTCGCAGGAGCACTCGCCACTCGTGCTGACGACATCCTGACCGCGATGACCATCGATCAACAGGCCGTCGCCCGCCGGCTGTTCGGGCGTCTCGTCACGCTCGGCGATGGGACCGAGGACACCCGCCGCCGGGTCAAGCGTCGCGAACTCGGCGAGCACCCCGACATGCTCACGGTGATCGACGTCTTCGGCGCCGCTCGCCTGCTCGTGTTCGACCACGACCCGGCGACGCGTGAGCCCACGGTCGAGGTCGCCCACGAAACGCTCTTGCGGGATGGCCTCGCCTGCGCAACTGGCTCGACGACGACCGGGAGGACCTGCGCACGCTGAACGGCGTCGGGGCCGCCACCGAGTCCTGGCTCGCGTCAGATCGCGACGAGGGTGAACTGGCACGCGGTGGCCGCCTCGAGATCATCGGTGACCTTGCCGAGCGTCGGGCGGAAACGTACTGAACGACACCGAATCCGAATGGGTCCGGGCCTCGCAAGCTGCCGCAGTAGCCGCGGAACAGGCACGAACCGACGCAGCGAAGCGCGACCGGCGCCAGAATCGGAGACTGCGCGCGATGCTCGTCGCGGCAGCCGTGTTCGTGGTGATCGCGCTGATCGCGGCTGGAGTTGCGGTCGTCCAGCGCAATCGAGCAGCCGACAGCGAGCAAGCTGCGGCCGCATCCCAGGGGGCGGCGTTGTCCGCACAGGCCGAGGCGCTCGCAGCGGACGAGGTGGCCAGCGCTGCAGCAACCGCAGAAGCCACGGCCGAAGCCAGTGCCCGAGTCGACCGCCTGATCGGGCTGTCATCGAAACAGATCGAGACTCGGCCGGACGTGGCGGCCCTGCTCGCGCTCGAGGCGAACCGACGCCGCGACGACCTCGGGACCCAGGGTGCGATACATACCGTTCTCACCAACCTCCGAGGAGTCTCGAACGTCTTCCCGAACCCGCTCGAGGGGATCACGCAAGCTCACTTCTCCGACGACGGAACCGTCGGGATCACGTGGTCGTTCGACTCCGGCACCTTCGTGTGGTTCGATCCGACGAGCGGCGAGCCTCTCGGTCAGCCGTACACCGTCGGAGAGATGTTGGCGGCGCTTGCTTCCGGCGACGGATCGGTGATCGCGTACGTCCTGGCGGATGATCGCGATCGCATCACCGTTGCCCGCCGCAACGGCGACGAGATGAGCACGGTCCTCGCGGTCGACGGGGAACTGTGGGCTCTCGACCATTCGGGTGAGACCCTCGCGTTCGTCCCGGCCGGTTCATCGGGGAACACGCAGCTCCTCGACGTCGGGTCAGGCCGCGTGATCTCGGAGTTCCCAATGCCCGAAGGAGCGACCCGGATCCTTCTCGACGACGAGGGTCAGTACGCGGTCGTCTGGTGGCAAACCGATTCGCGAACCGCAGGATTCGATGTCATCGACGCCGAGACCGGAGAGCTCCGAGAGCGATTCCCACTCGCCGGGTTCATGACCGGCGGTGCGGTTGCGGCGGACGATCGCATCGTCACGGGGTTCTTCGACGGATCGTTGTCGGTGACCACCCCCCGACACCGCTCGGACCGGCCGTCGAGCAGCGATTCCCCGCCCACGTCGGAGCGATCGATCTGATCCAGATCCTGCCGTCCTCTGAGAACATTCTGAACGAGATGATCGTGACGTACGGGCGCGATCGCAGCGTTCGCTTCTGGTCGGACAACGGCGCGAGGCAGAGAGTCCCGCCATTGCTGAACCAGCCGGGCGTCACCGCGATGGGCGTCGATGCCACCGGCGTCACCCTGACGCAGTCGAGCGGCCCGATGGTCCGACTCGATCCGTTCTCGCGGGCCGCTCTCCCGATCGTCGAAGCGCAGATTCGAGAGGGAGGTAGATTTGCCTACACGGCCGGCTCACCGTGGTGGAATTCGAATCCGGTCGGTGACCAGACCATCCTCCGATTGACACGACTCGACAGCGACGAGCAACGCGACATCGATGTGCGCTCGGTCCACCCGACAGGCTGGCACGGCCTGCAATTCTCGTCCGACGGCCAGTGGTTGCGCACCTCCGATGCCGACAGGACCAGCGGGCTCGTCGGCATCTGGGAGATCTCCGGAGACCGGCGTGCAGTCGTGCACCTGGCGCCACTCTGGGACGAACTCGGGATCGAGTCTCCGAACCCACGGATGTTGCTCGCCGACGGAGGCGAGCAACTCTTCATGATCGACCGCCGAAATGACTCAGATGTCGCCGTCTGGATCGACGTCGCGAGCGAACAGGTGGTAGCCGGACCGCTCGACCTCGAGGACGTCGGGGGAACCCTCGTACTGCGCGACAACAGCGTCGTGGTCGGCTCAGGCGGACCGCTGAGAGCGCTTGCACCCGGACTCGACGGAGCGCCGACCATCGTCGCGGACTCGGACGGGCTCCAACCGTTCCACCAGGATCCGACCTCGGGGCTCGTGCTCCTCATGGGTCAGCTCGGTGAAGTCGCACTGTTCGATCCGGACTCCGGTGAGATCGAGCATCTCGCACCCGTCCCCGGCACCGCTCAAGGCGGAGCGTTCTCGCCATCGGGTGACAGGATCGCGATCACGTCGGTCGCCGGTGGGGTACAACTCTACGACGTCGCCACCGGTCAACAGATCGGCGCCCCGATGCGGTCCGATGGTCCCGGCGTCGGGGCTGACCCCACACTCGGGGGTTACGGGATGGCCTGGTCCGCTGACGGACGAGGTGTCTGGGCGGTGTCGCTCGAGGGCCCGGTGCGCTACGCAGCGGATCCCGACAGCTGGCGCGACATCGCATGCGACATCGCCGGACGCGAACTCACCGCAGAGGAATGGCGAACGTACGTCTCCGACAGCGAGCCCCAGGTGAGTGTCTGCACCTGATGGTGACCGAGCCTCGCGGACAGCCGAGAGGCGAAGAGAAGGGCGACAGCGGTCGACAGGACGTTCCCGAATGAGCCGATTCCGTTCCCGCTCCGCTGACGGCCACCGCGGTGAACAGGTCAAGAGCGGTTTTCAACCGCCCCCAGAGAGGCGGGGCGCGCGTGAAATCTCGCGCGAATACGCGTGAGGTTAAGGCGCTCCGGCCCGGATCGGCGTCAATCGATGGTCAGACCGTGCGGAGCCAGCGATTTCGTGCAACCGCTGCCCCGCCCATGATCACGAGCTACCCGATCCACCACGGACCTCACGGCGCCCAACGCTCCTGCAACCCGCGAGCATCAGCCCCGGTGATGGTCGGACGCCGGCGCCGGCGTGCGATCGAACACGGCATCGCCGCCACCGCGCCGCTTTGCCTCGTACATGGCGGTGTCCGCACGTTCGAGGATCCGATCCGGCGACGTCGACGTCCAGTTCCCGATGGCGACGCCGACGCTCGCTCGCACCTGGACCGGACCGGTCGAGACGTCGAACGGCTCGTAGAACGAGTCGATCACGCGATCGGCGATGGGCTCGAGATCCGATACGTCGGCGATGTCGTCACACAGCACGGCGAACTCGTCGCCGCCGAGCCGAGCGACCGTGTCGCCAGGACGCAGGAACGCCATCAGTCGGTGCGCCACGATCGTGAGCACCTCGTCGCCGATGCGGTGGCCGAACGTGTCGTTGACCGCCTTGAAGTCGTCGAGGTCGACGTACATGACGCCGACGTGCGCCCCGGATCTGCGGCACCGGTCCATCGCGCTGACGAGCCGCTCGAACAGCAGTGCTCGGTTCGGCAGTCCGGTCAGCGGATCGTGCAGCGCCAAGTGGTTCGCGTGCTGGGTGCTGGCCAGGAGATCGGCTCGTGACTCGGCGTTGACGATGTACGCGGCAGCGACGTTCGCGAACGTCTGAGCGACCGTGAGCTGACGAGCACCGAGGGCGCCGGGGCGCTCGCGGTAGAGATCCAGGGTGCCGAGGCGGCGATCCGCGTGGCGCAGCGGGAACGAGAAGATGGCACCGATTCCTTCGGCGATCGCCCGGCGTGCGAACCCGGGGAACCGATCGTCGGCACGGAGGTCGGGCACCGAGACCGAGGAGGCGTCAGTGGCTGTGCGCGGTCCGTCGCCGAGCTCGTCCTGGAGCCGTTCGCAGTTGAATGCCGACCCGTCGGAGGCGGTGACGTAGGGCCGATCGCCGTCGGAGGTCGTCAGCGTGACCCCTGCCGCGTCGATCGGCAGGACCTCGATGATGCGCTCGACCAGATGATCGAGGATCGCCGGAATCGGGAAGTCGGTCATCGTCTGTGCGAACTCCGCGAGCAGATCGGAGTATCGACGCTCGAGTTCCTCGTCGACCGACGCGTCGAACGCTGCGCTCCCGGGTTGCCGCTCGGTTCGTTCGGCCATGGCGTGCATCCCCTCGAGTTCGGCGAACATCTCGATCAGCCGAGCCGGTTGGCCGCACGCATTGCGCACGGTCACGGTTCGCTCGCGGGCGATGGCGGTCTCGCGCACCACGACCAGGCTCGAGTACCCACCGCCGTCCATGAACGTCAGTTCGCCGAGGTCGATGACGATCGATTCGTCGAGGCGGCTGGTGCAGGCGTCGATCAGCTCGAGCATCGTCGAGCGATCGAGTTCGCCACCCACGGAGATCACTCGTTCGCCGTGCTCGGATGACACCTCGATCGACAGTCCCGCGACCGGCAGAGTCGTGTCGTCGTCGTCACCGGTCGAACGGGTCTCGAACATTGACGACACGCCCCGTCAACCTCCTGCCGGCGAGGCGGTGACCTGCGGCGATCGACGGGACAACATTCCCGTTCGATACCCGCGTTCGGCGACCGACAAACGCCCACGGCACCGTCGCGAGCGACGATCCGGTGTCAGGTCGACGGCGTGACGGTCTCTGTCGTGGCAGTGGAGGCGTCGGCTTCTCGAAGCAGCCCGTCGACGCTCGCGAGCACTTCCTGCGAGTCGTTGTGCGAGTGGGTGAATCCGAGTTCGCGCTCGCGGCGCACGGTGTCGGCCGAGCGGAACGCCGTTGATGTACGGCGCGCCGCCAGCTCGATGCTGTGGTGTTGCCGCCCGAGCCGTGCAACACGCCCTCGTTGTGGACGGTGATGTCGCCGCGGCGGATCGGGACCGGCACGGGGTGATCGTCGGGGCGCAGGTCGGTGACCAGCGTGTGCTGTTCCTCGCGGCTCGCGCCGGCGGGCCGGTGAGGTCGGACGGGTTCGCGGTGGCTGCCCGCAAGGAACTGCATGCACCCGTTCTCGATCGTCGAGTCGTCCATTGCGAGCCAGCACGTCGCGGTGCGGCGATCGTCGGTGTTGATCCAGTACGCCTGGTCCTGGTGCCACGCGAACACGGCGTCAGTACGTCCGGGCTGCTTGGCGAGCAACTGGTCGAAGTCGAGGGTCATCCCCTCGCCGCAGAGCTGCTCGGCGATCGAGTGCCCGACCCGCTCGAATGTGTTGCCCTGCCACTCGGGGAAGTACACGCGCGGCAGCATCACATTGAAGATCGCGTACGTCGTCGGATCGGTGCCGAACTCGCCCGTGACCATGTCGTAGAGGTCACGCCCCTCGACGCTGATCTCCCCGCGCATGAACGCGTCGTACACCGGGTCGAGCTCGACGAGTTCGACGTCGCTCAGCACCCCCGGGAGATGCACGAACCCGTCGGCCTCGAATCGTTCCCGTTCGTCATCGGTGACGATGTACCGATCACCCGATCGCGTTCCCATGGGCGCAAGCGTATGCGACCACTACCGTCGGCCCCAGTGGATTCGAATCCGGTCATCGACATGCCCGGACGGACGGCGGGTCGCAGGGAACCGAGGAGGAGACGACATGAAGAAGATCCCGAGCGATGACCGACGAGCCGCCTACCGCTCGAGCAATGTCACCGTCGATCGGGCCGGCCTCGCAGAGTTCGTGGCGGGCCGGCACAAGTGGATGCTTGCAACCACCCGCGCCGACGGACGCCCACAGCTGAGCATGGTCACCGGGGCCATGACCGCCGACGGTCACCTCGCGATCTCCACCTACCCGTCGCGGGTGAAGGCCAAGAACATCCGCCGCAACCCGCTCGTGTCGGTCGCGGTGATGGGCGAGGAGTTCAACGATGCCTGGGTGCAGATCGACGGCTCGGCGCGCGTCCTCGACCTGCCCGAGGCGGCCGACGCCTTCGTGGCGTACTACCGCTGCATTTCCGGCGAGCACCCCGATTGGGACGAGTACCGCCAGGCGATGGTCGACCAGGGCAAATGTATGATCCTGATCGAGCCGACCCGCTGGAGTCCCGTGAGCACCGGCGGCTTTCCGCCCGAACTCTTCGACGACTGATTCTCACGGCACAGGAGGGCAGGCAGGTGACGGCGCCACGAGAATTCAACGACGGACCACCGCCAACGGGCGCGACCGATGACGTCACCGGTGAGCTCGTGACCCTCGACGGCGGCGAGTACTACCGGATCGACGGGATCGAGGAGATGGCACCGTTCCTGATGACGGTCGTGTCCGACGCCGACCTCTGGATGTTCGTGTCGAGCACCGGCGCGTTGACGGCCGGTCGGGTCGACGCCGACCATGCGCTGTTCCCGTACGAGACCGACGACCGGATCCATCGCGCCGCCGGCATCACCGGTCCGATCACCTTGGTCGGCCGTACCGTCGATGGTGTGCGCGAGCTGTGGCAGCCGTTCGCCCGCGTGCCGACCGCCGGATGCCGCCGATCGATCGCCAAGAGTCTGCTCGGCGATCGGCTCGTGTTCGAGGAACGCCACCCCTCGTGGGGCTCGACATTCCGCGCCACCTGGGCTCCGTCGGACACCTACGGCTGGGTACGCACCGTCGAGTTGCGTCACGACGACGCGGCGCCCGACGGACCGGCTGTCGGCAGACGCACCGACTACGAGGTGCTCGACGGGTTGCTCGACGTGGTGCCCGCCGGCGTCGACGCGTTGACCGAGCAGATCCGATCGAACCTCGTCAACGCCTACAAACGATCCGAGACCGGGCCGTGGGGATCGCTGGCGGTGTACTCGCTCGAATCGCTGATCTCCGACCGGGCCGAGCCCGTCGAGGCGCTCACCGCAACCGTCGTGTGGTCGACCGGCCTCGGCGAGGCCGAACTCCTGCTCGATGCCGGCGCGGTCGACGACATGATCGCCGGGCGCCCAGCCAAACCGGTCGGCCTCGTGACGGGCCGTCCGGGCGCCTACCTGCTGCGCGGCACCGTGTCGGTATCGCCGTCGGAGCCCGCGTCGTGGACGATCGTCGCCGACACCGGGCTCGACCACGCGGGCGTGACCGCTGCGGTGGAAGCAGCCCGCTCGAACGATGCCCTCGACCGTGTCGCCGAGAGCGTCGCACTCGGTTCCGAACGTCTCCGGCGACTGCTCGGTGATGCCGACGCGTTCCAGCACACCGGCGACGGGATCGCCGACGCCCACCACCTGTCGAACGTGCTGTTCAACTGCATGCGTGGTGGCATCTTCCCGTTCGGGACGGCGATTCCCGTCGACGATTTCGTCGCCTTCGTCGCCGACCGCAACCGAGACGTGTGGGCACGGAACGACGACTGGATCCGACGGCTCGACCCATCGGTCGACGAACTCGACCTGCGCACGGACGCGCTGGCGACCGGCGACCCCGACCTCATCCGTCTCGTGCTCGAGTACCTGCCGCTCACCTTCTCCCGTCGCCACGGTGATCCGAGCCGCCCGTGGAACCGGTTCTCGATCAACGTGCGCGACGACCACGGTGACCCCGTGCTGGCGTACGAGGGGAACTGGCGCGACATCTTCCAGAACTGGGAGGCGCTCCTCCAGTCGTTTCCCTCGTACTTCGTCAACGTCGTGGCGAAGTTCGTGAATGCAACGACCATCGAGGGGTACAACCCGTACCGGATCTCCCGTGACGGCATCGACTGGGAGGTGCCGAACCCCGACGACCCGTGGAGCCACATCGGCTATTGGGGCGACCACCAGATCGTCTACCTGATGCGGCTGCTCGAGATGTGGGACCGCTACGAACCCGGTGCCCGCGATGGCTGGCTCGACCGCGACGTGTTCGTCCACGCCGACGTTCCGTACCTGCTCGCCGACCACGACACGATCGTGCGCGATCCCCGCAACACGATCACTTTCGACCTCGACCACGCGGCCGAGATCGCGGCCCGTGAGGACCGCATCGGCGCCGACGGCCGACTCCTCGTCGACAGCGATGGCTCCCTCCTCCACGTCGGACTGCTCGAGAAGCTCCTGGTGCCGGCGTTGGCGAAGCTCACCAACTTCGTGCCCGACGGTGGGATCTGGCTCAACACCCAGCGTCCGGAGTGGAACGACGCGAACAACGCACTGGCTGGGCCGGGCCTGTCGATGGTGACGCTGTACCACCTCCGTCGGTACCTGGCGTTGCTCGGATCGACCGTCGAGACGATCCCTGGTGAATCGGTCGAGCTGACACGATCGGTCGCCGAGTGGCTCTCCGACATCGGCCGGATCCTCGGCGCCCGTCCGGCCGGCCCGGTCGACGATGTCGAGCGTCGCACGATCGTCGATCTGCTCGGCCGCAGCGGCGAGGCCCATCGCGAACGGGTTCGTTCGGGTACATCGTCGGACAAGGTCGAACTCGCGCTCGCCGTCGTCCGTGACCTGTGTACGACGTCGCTCGATCACCTCGACGCGTCGATCACCGCAGGGCGACGTCCCGACGGCCTCTACCACTCGTACAACCGGGTGTCGTTCCCCACCGACGACACCGCGTGCGTCGACCACCTCGGCCCGATGCTCGAAGGTCAGGTCGCCGTGCTGTCGTCGGGGGTGCTCGATGCCGAGGAGACCCTCGGGATCGTCGACGCGCTCTTCGCGTCGGGGATGCATCGCCCCGATCTCGACACGTTTCTGCTCTACCCGCCGGCCGAGTTGCGCCCCTTCCTCGAACGCAACGTCATCGCGCCCGAGGCGGCAGACCGCCTCCGCCGGCTCGCCGACGGAGACCAGCGGCACCAACGACATCGTGGCCACCGACGCCGACGGGCAGTTGCACTTCCGACCGGAGATCGTCAACGCGCAGGCGCTCGAACGCGTGCTCGAACACGCCGGAGTCCACGGCGACGCACGGGCCACATGGATCGACACCTACGAGGACGTCTTCGACCACCGGTCGTTCACCGGGCGCTCGGGCAGCATGTACGGCTACGAGGGGATCGGCTCGGTGTACTGGCACATGGTGGCCAAGCTGCTGCTCGCCGTCCAGGAGGCCTACTGGGTTGCCATCGAACGCGGCGATGACGAGTCCACGATCGCCCGGATCGCCGCTGCCTATCGGAGGATCCCGCGGGGCTCGGCTACCGCAAGACACCGGTGGAGTTCGGGGCGATCCCGACGGACTGCTACTCCCACACCCCGGCGCACGCCGGTGCGCAGCAGCCCGGCATGACCGGCCAGGTGAAGGAGGAGGTACTCGCACGCTTCGGCGAACTGGGCTTCCACGTCGCCGACGGCCGCCTCGTGCTGGCCCCGGGACTGATCGCCACCGACGAGGTGCTGCCGCCCGGCACCGACAGCCGGCCGGTCGGCGCCGACCTCACGGTCTGTGCCGTCCCGATGCGCATCGAGACCGGCACCGACGACGCCGTGGTCGTGGAACGGGCCGACGGCACCCGCGAGACGATCGACGGGCTGGAACTCGACGCCGGGCGTTCACGGGAGGTGTTCGCTCGTGCCGGGACGATCACGCGGGTCCGCTGGATCGTCGGCGAGGGCACGATCGCCACATGGCAGCGCCGTGCGGCGCCGGAGCCCAGCACTACTCTCGGCGTGTGACCATCGATTACATCGCGGGTCTGACCCCTGATGTAATCGCGAGCGAGGAGGCGACAGTGGATTCCAACCCGGTCATCGACATGCTCGGACGGAGGCTGCGGTTGGCCGTCGTCGGCGGCGGCCCGGGAAGCTTCATCGGCGCGATGCACCGGACCGCCGCCCGCCTCGACGACCGCTACGAACTCGTTGCCGGCGTGCTCTCGTCGGATGCCGAGCGGTCGCGCACCGCGGCGGCAGGGATCGGCATCGCCGCCGACCGCGCCTACGCCGACGCCGACGAGCTGTTCACGACGGAGGCTGCCCGGGCCGACGGGGCCGACGTCGTCGCGATCATGACCCCGAACGACAGCCACCATGCCTACGCGCTGTCGGCGTTGAGGCACGGCTTCGACGTGATCTGCGACAAGCCGATCACCAACACGCTCGCCGAGGCTCGAGAGGTGCTCGCCGCCGTCGAGGACACCGGCCTCGTCTTCTGTCTCACCCACAACTACACCGGCTATCCGATGGTCCGCCAGGCCCGCGCGATGGTCGCCGCCGGCCAGCTCGGCGACATCCAGTTGGTGCAGGTCGAGTACGTGCAGGGCGGCAAGGCGGCCGAACGTGACCCCGACCCCGTCGGCGAGCTCCCGTGGCGATACGACCCGGTTCGTGGCGGACCGTCGCTCGTGCTCGGCGACATCGGCACCCATGCGCACAACCTCGTGCGGTTCGTGACCGGCCGTGAGGTCACCGAGGTCGCCGCCGACGTCGGCCACATCGTCGCCAACCGCCTCGTCGACGACTACGCCGGCGCGATGCTGCGCTTCGACAACGGTGCCCGTGGTTCGTTCTGGGCCACCCAGGCCGCCACCGGTGTCGAGAACTGCCTGCGCCTGCGAGCGTCGGGCACTCGCGGCACCGTCGAGTGGATGCAGGAGCTGCCCACGCAGCTGGTGTTCCGACCCGCCGGAGCGCCCGTCGAGATCCGGACCCCCAACGGCCCTGGCACGCTGCCACTGGCCGCCCGGGCGAGTCGGATCGTCGCCGGACACCCCGAAGGGTTCCACGAGGGGTTCGCCAACGTGTATTCCGACGCCGCCGAGGCGATCGCCGCACGTCGCGCGGGCCGCACCCCCGACCCGTTGGCGATGCACTTCCCGAACGCGCTCGACGGGCTGATGGGCGTCGCGTTCGTCGACGCTGCCATCCGCTCGAGCACCGACAACGGCTCCTGGACCTCCGTCGACACCTGAGACGGGTGAAGGAGATGCGTAGCCTGCGCTCCCATGACGGACGGTGACGGAGCATTCGGCGGGTTCCCATTGCAGCGGTTTCTCGGCATGGAACTCACGGGCGACGAGCCCGGGGTCGGCCACGCTCACGTCGATGTCGGCCCGGTTCACCTCAACCCGAACGGCGTCGTCCACGGCGCCGTGCTGTTCGCACTCGTCGACACCGCGATGGGCAAGTCGACGATGAGCGTGATCGACGAACCCGACCGGTACTGCGCCAGCATCGAGGTGTCGCTGCGGTTCATCCGCCCCGCAGTCGCCGGTCGGCTGACCGCCGAGGCAACGGTGGTGAAACGTGGGCGGAACATCGTCCATCTCGACGGCCGAGTCGTCGACGCCGACGACCGGCTGATCGCAACGGCGGCCGGGACGTTTGCGATCCTGGGCGAGCAGCGATGACCACCCACGCGCAGCGGGTCCGGTCGCCGGCCGACTTCCTCCGCCTGGCGGTCGCCGCCGTCGCACTCGTCGTCATCCTGCTGCTCGAGTGGCTGTTCGGCGACACGCTCGTCGCCTTCGCCTCCGACCTGCTGCGAGGACTCGACGCACTCCCGAGCTGGATGCTGACGGTGATCGTGGTCGGAACCCGCGTCCTCACCGTCGTGGTGCTGGTCGGCGGGCTCGCATGGACGGCCATCCGGCAGCCGGCATCGATCCTCACGATGGCGCTGGGTGGAGCGATCGCTGCCGTACTCATTGCGGTCCTCTCCCAGCTCGTCGACGACAGCACCGGCGCTGCCGTCGCCGCTCCCAACAGCGACCTCGGGGCGCTGACCTCCGGGTGGTTCCCCACCGCCATCGGGATCGGCGTGCTCGCCGCAGCGCTGACCGCCGGCGCCCCATGGCTCGGCCGTCGATGGCGGCAGGCCGGCTGGGTCGCGGTGATCGGGCTCGACGTCACGCGGACGCTCACGTCGGACATGTCGTTCGGTTCGATTCTCGCCCTCGCGATCGGCTGGTTCGCCGGTGCCGTTGCGCTCGTCGCGCTCGGCGCACCCGCTCGTCGCGCCGACGCAGCATCGATCGCTGCAGGTCTCGCCCGCGTCGGGCTCCCCGTCGCGACGATCAAGCCCGCGAGCGTCGACGCCCGAGGGTCGACGCCCTACTTCGCGACCACTTCCGACGGCAGCCGACTCTTCGTGAAGGTCCTCGGGCGTGACGAGCGCAGCGCCGACCTCATGTTCCGCGTCTACCGCCGCCTGCAACCGCGCGACCTCGGCGACGAACGCTCCTTCTCGTCGCTGCGGCGTGCGATCGAACACGAGGCGCTCCTCGCGTTGGCGGCGCGAGACCTGGGGATCCGCACGCCTCGCCTCCGCACGGTGGCGTCCGCGGAGCCGAACTCGTTCGTCCTCGCCTACGACGCGGTCGACGGCAAGTCGCTCGATCAGCTCGATCCCGAGCAGGTGACCGACGAGATCCTGCTGGCGATCTGGCAGGCGATCGCCGACCTGCGCGACCACGGCATCGCGCACCGCGACCTGCGCCTCGCGAACGTGTTCCTCGGCGCCGACGGGGCGGTGTGGATCATCGACTTCGGTTTCAGCGAGATGGCCGCGTCCGACCTGTTGCTCGCGAACGACGTGGTCGAACTCGCCGCCTCCTCGAGCGCCTATGTCGGTGCCGATCGGGCGGTCGCGCCCGCACTCGCCACCGTCGACGACGACACCCTCGCTCGCGCCGCCGACCGGATGCAGCCGTGGGCGCTGAGCGGGGCCACGCGCACCGCCATGAAGCAACAGCCAGGTCTGATCGACGAGCTCCGTCGGCGGCTCACGCCATGAATCCGTGGTGGCTCGTCGTGTCCGGCGTCGGGTTCGCGATGCTCGCCGCGTCGGCGAACGAAGCACGACGGCCGGCGATCAGCCCGACCGAGGCCCGCGTGTTCCACGCCGTCAACGGCTTGCCGAATGGCCTGTACTGGCCGCTGTGGCTGCCGATGCAACTCGGCAACCTGGTGGTCGGAACACTCGTCGGCCTCGCCATTGCCTGGGCGTACGGCGACTGGTGGGTGGCCGCCGGCGTCGTGGTCGCCACGATCAGCAAGCTCGGCACGGAGAAGCTGGTGCGACGCGAGATGGCCGACTACCTCGTGATCCGCCAGCGTCCGGGCACGAGCCAGGTCGACGCGATCGTTCGCGGTGCCGATGTGCCGACGTCGGGCGCCAGCTTCCCGTCGGGCCACGTGATCCTCGTCGCGGCGATCGCCACGGTGGTGGCACCTGCGATGCCGCCCGGCTGGTGGTGGGTACCGCTGCTGTTGACGTTGCTCGTCATGTTCGGGCGGGTCTTCGTCGGCGCGCACAACCCCCTCGACGTCACCGCCGGCCTCGGCACCGGCCTGGTGGTCGGTGGCATCGTCGCCGTGTTCGTCCGCTGAACCTGGCTGGGGCACGACGCACGGTCGGGTGCATGATGAGGACGTATGGACGACTCGCCCGCTGAGGAGCATGCGCCGAAGGCGTGGCAGCGGGCGAACGCATGGGGTCGAGCGCAGGCCGACCATGCGAAGGACCGGTTCGAGAAGCTGCGCGAGAACGTCGAGATCGTCGACGTCGGCGCCCGCGTGTACGAACGCGACAAGGAGGCGGGCGGCACGCTGCTGGGCAGCGCGTTGGCGTTGCGTCTCTTCTTGTTCTTCGTGCCGTTCGTGCTGCTGATCGTCGGACTCGCCGGCGTGCTGGGCGGACCGACCGATGGTTCGGCAACGGCGGAGAGCGTCGGGCTCGGCGGCACGCTGAGGAACTACATCGACGACGCGTTCGCCCAGAGTGGCCGGACCCCGTGGATCGCGCTCGCCGTCGGACTCTCTGGTGTGGTCACCACCGGGTGGTCGCTGACGAAGGCGATGGTGCTGTCGAGTGCGCTGTCGTGGCGCATGGGCGGCAGACAGAAGATGCCGATCCGCGCCCTCGGCATGGTGGTGGGATTGGTCGTCAGCGTGTCGCTGTCGGCGGCGATCGTCAATCGGATCAACCAGGCGACCGGCGCCGCGGTCGCCTCGGTGTCGCTGTTCGGGATGGCCGCCGTCTACGCCGTGTTCTGGCTGCTGCTGTTCCAGGCACTGCCACGAACGACCACCGACCCGGGCGCATCGCTGCCCGGCGCTGCGGTCGTCGGCGCCGTCCTCGCGATCCTCCAGACGATCACGCAGTTCTACCTGCCCCAACAGGTCAGCAACTCCACGCAGCTGTACGGGCAACTCGGGGTACTGGTGGCATTCCTCGGCTGGTTCTTCTTCCTCGGACGATCGATCGCGTTCGCCTGTGCGCTCAACGCCGTGATCTTCGAGCAGGTGGGCAGCGTGTCGACGGTGTTCTTCGCGCTGCCCGTGATCCGCGTGCTCCCCCGCAAGGTGCCTGCGGTCGGGCGCTACTTCGCCCTCGATCACGTCCCCGATGGCGACAACGACGAGGACGAGCCGACAGAGTTGCCGGTGGTGGATCTGGGCTGACGCCCCACGGCATCGACCGGATCCCTCGTGGGCAGCCGACGAGCCGTGCCGTGTCATGCTGACGTGATGGCACGATCGATCGACACCGGTACCAATGACCTGCTCGCCCACGTCGACGGACACCTCGGCGTGATCACGTTCAACCGACCGGAGCGTCGCAACGCCCTGTCCGACCCGATGTACGCCGGGTTCGACCAGGTGCTTCCGATCATGGCCGCCGACCCGGACGTCCGGGTGCTCGTGGTGACGGGCGCCGGCGGGGCGTTCTGCGCCGGCGGCGACGTCAAAGGGATGAACGAATCGCATCGCAGCGGGACACCGCGCCCCGGTCGGGGAGACGGCCGAGACGAGCAGGTCGCCAACCTGCAGCGACTCCAACGCCAAGTGTCGTTGGCGATCCACCAGTTCCCGGCCCCGGTCGTCGCAGTCCTGCCGGGCGCCGCCGCGGGCGCCGGGCTTTCGATCGCACTCGCGGCTGACCTCCGGATCGCTGCCGAACGCGCCGTGCTGGTCACCGCATTCGCGAACGTCGGTGCCTCCGGTGACTTCGGCGGATCCTGGTTCCTCACCCACCTCGTCGGCAGCGCCAAGGCGAAGGAGCTCTACTTCACGTCGCCGCGGCTCACTGCTCGCGAGGCGTTGGATCTCGGCATCGTCAACCGAGTGCTCGACGACGAGGGGTTCGACGAGGCCGCGCTCGACTGGTGCCGCACGCTCGCCGAGGGCGCGCCGATCGCACTGCGGCTCATGAAGCAGAACCTCAATCGGGCGCTCACGACCGACCTCGCAACCGCACTCGACGGCGAGGCGCCGAACATGATCGAATCGATGTCGACTGCCGACCATCGCGAGGCCGCGGCTGCGTTCGTCGAGAAGCGCCGCCCGGTCTTCGGCGGCAGCTGAGTCTCGGCCTGCGCCGCTGACAGTTCAGCGATGGATCGGGATCCGGACCATTGCGGTCGTGGCGCCGGGCCGTGAGACGAAGGCGATGTCGCCGGCGTGGCGATCGACCACGATGCGCCGAGTGATGTCGAGGCCCAGGCCGGTGCCCCTGCCGACGTCCTTGGTGGTGAAGAACGGTTCGAACACCCGCTGCAGCACGTCGGGGTCGATGCCGGGGCCGGTGTCGCCGACCTCGATCACCACGTCATCGCCGTCGACCGACGTCGCCAGCCGCAGCGTGCCCGTGCCGTCCATGGCGTCGATGGCGTTGTCGATCAGATTGGTCCAGACCTGGTTGAGCTCGGACGCGTACACCTCGACGTTCGGGACGTCGGCGCCGAACGCCCGCACCACCTCGACGTCGACGAGCTTCGGCGCCAGCATCGCAAGCGTGCTCTCGATGCCGTCGACGACGTCGACGGACTGCAGCGCAGCACGATCGAGCTGCGAGTAGTTCTTCACGTCCTCGACGAGGTGCGAGATCCGTGAGGTGGCCTCTCCCAGCTCCGTCAACAGCGCCGTGCAGCCTGTGGCCGCCGAGATCCACTGCAGCGCAGGTTCCAGCGCATCAGGACCGACGGCGCCGGCGAGCTCTTCGAACCATGCCCGGTCGGCGCCGGCCGCAGCGAACACCGGGGCCATCTGCCAGGCGAGTTCGACTCCGTGGCTGTCCATCCACTCGCCGACGTCCTCCTCCCGATCCGCCCGGGCCATCGCACCGTCGTCGGCGACGACACGGTCCTTCAGCGCCGACCGCAACCGTTCGACCTCGAGGAACTGGCCCGGCTCGATGTGTCGTTCTGCCAGCCCGATGAGCCCGGAGATCATGTAGCCGCTGGTGTTCTGCAGCGCTTCGACCGCACGCATCGAGGCCGATGCCGGATTGTTGATCTCGTGGGCGAGCCCGGCAGCGAGCGTGCCGAGCGCCACCAGCGACTCGCGCTGACGGGCGGTGGCATCGATACTGCGAATCGTCTGGTAGACGCCGGAGATCATGTGCTTCGCGAACGGCGACCATTCGCCGACGAGCCGACCGAGTTCGCTCGATGGCACCGCGAACAGCCGGCAGTCGGTGGCCGCCACCCCTGTCGCCCGTGTGACGGCGTGTTCGTCGGCAGCGCCCCACGCCGACAGCCCACCGGCCCACCGGCCCGGCTCGTCCATCGTCGCCATCGGAATCGTCCGGTCACCGATGCGGCGACTCAACTCGATTCGACCGTCGAGCAGGATCCACAGGATCGACGCGGGCCGACCCTCGTGGAAGATCTCGTCGCCCGACGCGAAGATTCGTTCCTCCCCCGCAGCGATCAGTTCGGCGAGCTGTTCATCGGTCAGCGAACTGGTGAGAAAGGCGGCTCGGAGATCGTCGGCAACGCTCACACCGTCTCCAGGTACAGATGCACATTGCTCACCGAGCTCGACCCCTCGCCCACGGCCGAGGCGACACGCTTCATCGACGATCGACGGACGTCGCCGGCTGCGAAGACGCCGGGCACACTCGTCTCCAGCAGGAACGGCTGACGTTCGAGGGTCCAGCGCGCAGCGTCGCCCTCGAGCGCGGTCACGTCGGGCCCGGTGAGGACGAAGCCGTGGTTGTCGCGGGCGACCTCGTCGCCGAGCCAGTCGGTGCGCGGCAGCGCACCGATGAACACGAACAGCCAGTTGGCGGTGACCTCCTCCTCCTCGCCGGTGGTGCGGTCGACGATCGTCAGCGTCTCGAGGTGATCGGTGCCGGTACCGCGGGCGACCTCGGTCCCGAGTCGCACCTCGATGTTCTCGGCCGCCTCGATCCGCTCGACCAGGTACTGCGACATACCCGCGGCCAGCGAATTGCCCCGCACCAGCAGCACGACCCGCTTGGCGAACTGGGCGAGATGGAGTGCGGCCTGGCCGGCCGAATTGGCGGCTCCGACGATGTACACGTCATCGCCCTCGGTCGCACGGGCATCGTTGGACGAAGCGCCGTAGAAGACACCCTTGCCCGTGAGATCGGCGACGCCGTCGGCGGCGAGAAGACGGTAGGAGACGCCGGTGGCGACGATCACCGCTCGGGCCTCGATCTCGGAACCGTCGTCGAAGCGGATCGCATGGATGCAGCCGCGGCGTTCCAGCGCCTCGACCGACCGGGCGAGCACCATCTCGGCCCCGAGCCGCTTCGCCTGTGTGGTCGCCCGGTGCGACAGGTCGGAGCCGCTCAGCCCGTTGGGGAAGCCCAGGTAGTTCTCGATCCGGGCGCTCTGCCCGGCCTGCCCGCCGGGCGCGTCGCGCTCGATCACCGCCACCCGCAGCCCCTCCGACGACGCGTACACCGCTGCGGCGAGCCCCGCCGGACCCGCACCGACCACCACCACGTCGTACAGGGCCGACCCGGCCTTGGTGCTGAGCCCGAGCGCGCCGGCAAGCTCCGGCATGCTCGCCCCGCGCAGCACGGTGCCGTCGGTCATCAGCACCAGCGGAAGCTCCGAGCCGGCGCCTTCGAACAGGTCGTACAACCGTTGGGCTTCTGCGTCGCGTTCGAGTTCCAGCCACTGGTAGGCAACATGGTTGCGGGCAAGGAACATTCGGGTGTCGTAGCTGCGCTCCGACCACTTGTTGCCGACGATCCGTACCCCGTCGAAACGGCTGTTGGTTCGGTCCCATTCTTCGAGCAGGTCGTCGATCACCGGGAACAAGCGCTCCTCGGGGGGCGCCCACGGCTTCATGAGGTAGTGGTCGAGCCCGATGTCGTTGATCGCCTTGATTGCCACATCGGTGTCGGCGTACGCGGTGAGCAGCACGCGCTTGGCACCGGGCGTCACCGGCCTCGACCGTTCGAGCAGCTCGATGCCGGTCATCTCCGGCATCCGGTGGTCCGACACGATCAACGCCACGGGAAGGTCGCGTTGCGCGAGTTCGTCGAGCGCGGCGAGCGCCTCGGCTCCCGACGTGGCGCGAACGATTCGGTAACGATCCCCATACCGCGACCGGAGATCGCGTGTGATCGCCTGCGACACCGTGATGTCGTCGTCGACGGTCAGAATGATGGGTCGGGCCATGCGTCATCCAGTGCTGTGAGTGTGCATCCGCAACACGCGGCGCACACGAAGCTACTCCTCGGCGACGTCGGCAGCCTTGGCGATCGAGGGCAGCGGTGCGTATTCGTCGACGTAGCGCTCGTCGCAGAGCCGGGCGATGTCGGCCATGAACCGGTCGGTGACCTCGCGTCGAGCCCGGTTGGTACTCCTCGTGTAGCCGAGTTCATCCACGTGGATCGGTTCGCCCAGTGTGATCGTGGCTTGCTGGAACGGCCGCACGATCCGGGCGCCGGTGGGCAACACCCGATCGGTGCCGACGATGCCGACCGGCACGAGTGGTGCACCGGTGGTCAGCGCCAGGTGCGCGGCACCGACGTGCCCGCGGTGCAGGAGGCCGTCGCGCGAACGTGTGCCTTCCGGGAACACACCGATCACCTCACCGCGTTCCAGCACCTCGGCGACCTCGTCGAACACGTGCGGCAGATCGCCCGGATTCTCACGGCGCACCGGGATCATCCCCGCGCCGCAGAAGAGCCAGTTGGTGATCGGGTTGTCGGTGTACTCGGCCTTGCCGATGAACGCCACCGGACGCGGCAGCGAGAACATCAGCAGGATCGAGTCGAAGAACGACACATGGTTGGCAACCAGGATCACCGGACCATCAGCGGGGAGGTACTCGGTGCCGTCGACGCGCAACCTCACGAGACCGCGTCGCGCCGGAGCGGTCAACACGCGGACGAGTTCGTACGCCGTCCCGTGCGCCCTCCAGTCCCCCTCGGCCCGGGAGGCCCACTGTCGGACGGCGTCAAACACCCTTCGATCGTCGGCCGTGCGGTTCGGCATCACCAGGGCCGGACGTCCCTGTCAGCGACGACGCACGAGCAACACGAGCGTGGTGCACACCGCGAGGATGCCGGCGAGGACCTGGCCACCCTTGAGCAGCCGATTGACGTCGACGGTGGGCTTCCACACGACCGAGCCATCGCTCACCTCGTAGACACCGATCGGGTTCACCCTCAGCCCGAACCCGGTGCCGAACCCACCGCCGCCCGCCTCGTTCTCGTCCGTTCCCTCGCCTCCACCGCCGCCGGCCCCGCCGGAGACGCGGGCGACCGGGATCACCGTCACGCCGTCGAGTTCGACCGGGTCGCCGTAACACCGCCGCACCGACAGCGAGTCGTGCGTCCCCTTGATCGACTCGAGCACCTCGTCCTTCGACATCCGGTCCGGCATCACCATCTCCTCTGCGTGGGCCTCGCCATCGACCGTACGTGACCCGGCGCGTCACCTCAAGGGCCGATCGTCACCGTCCCGCCGCGCGATGCGCTCCCGACATACGGTTGCGCACCATGGGACGTCACTACGCAGACGCCGACCAACTCGAGGGCGTCTACACCACGATGTTCGACGCGGTCGCCGATGACGACTCGATGGATTCGATGGTCGACGCCCAGATGGTGATCAACTTCCGGCTCAACGATCCTGACGCCGACATCTGGGTCGACGGTCGTTCGCGGCCGGTGGTGACCACGTTCGCGCCGATCGATGGTGTCGAGGCGACGCTCACCGCCAAGCTCAGCGCCGACTCGATGCACGAACTGCTGCTCGGCTCGCTTCCGCTCGGCAAGGCGCTGCTGTTCCGCAAGCTGAAGGTGTCCGGCTCGAAGTCGAAGGCGATGGGGCTCGAACCGCTCCTCCATGCCTGCCAGGCCGTCTATCCCGACATCGCCGCCGACGCGCTCGGCTGAGTCCGAGCTGACGGCCCAGCAGGGTCAGCTACCTTGTCCTCGTGACAGCAGGATCCCGGACACGGCTTCGCGTCGTTCTGTTCGTCGATCAGGTCGGCTCGACGGAGCTGCTGACGAGGCTCGGCGACATCGAGGCCGACGCCCTGCGCCGCACGCTCGAGCCGATCCTCGACGATGCGATCCGCGCCCACGAGGGCGAGATCGTCAAGACCACCGGCGACGGCCGCATGGCGGTGTTCGAGAGCGCGTCGCAGGCGATCGACGCCGGCGTGGCCATGCACCGCCAGGCGGCGCGGATCAACCGGGCCGGCCGTGCGCCTGCCGAAATCCGCCTGCGGGTGGGGGTGAGCGTCGGCGACGTCACCGAGGAGGCCGGCGACTACCACGGCAGCGCCGTCGTCGAGGCGGCCCGACTCGAGAGTGCCGCGAGCCGTTCGGGGATGCTCTGCACCGACCTCGCCCGCGCACTCGCGGGCAACCGCAGCATCGCCGAGTTCACCGAACGTGTCGAGGTCGAGGCGAAGGGATTCCCCGAGCCGATCGTGTCGTGGGTGGTCACGTGGCCCGACGAGACGTTCACTCCGATCGGCGAGCTGCCGAAGGAACTGGGAGCGGGCGCCCGTTTCGAGTTCGTCGGGCGCTCGGACGAACTCGACGCCGCGCGGACCGCCTGGAAGTCGGTGATCGACGGCGTGCTCACCGGTGTGCTGATCTCCGGCGAGCCGGGTGTCGGCAAGTCGCGTCTCGCTCGCGAACTCGGGCTCACGGCAATGGCCGACGGTGCCACGATCGTCTACGGGCGTTGCGACGAAGGCGTCGGCGCGTCGTTCCAGCCGATCGCCCAGGCGCTCGCCTACGTCGTCGAACAGTCGTCACCCGGGCTCGCCGATCTCGGTCGCTTCCCCGGCGAACTCGCCCGCCTCCTGCCCGAACTCACCGCCGCAGTACCCGGACTACCGCCTGCGGTGGACGCCGACCCCGACACCGAGCAGTATCGCTTGTTCGACGCAGTGCTCAGCTGGCTCGAGACCATGTCGACCAACGCTCCTGTGCTGCTCGTGGTCGACGACATCCAGTGGGCGGCACCGGCGACGCTGCAGATGCTGCGCCACCTCGTGCGGCGCCCCTCGGACGTGGCGCTGTGCGTGCTGTGCACCTACCGCAGCACCGAAGCCGACGCAGAGCAGGCGCTCGGACAGTTCCTCGCCGACCTCAACCGTCACGGACGAAGCACCACGATCCAGTTGGAGGGACTCGACGAAGCCTCGATCGGTGCGCTGCTGGAGACGTCGGGAATCGCCGCGTCGCTCGATGATGCGTCGGCGGCGGCGTTGACACGACGACTGGCGCAGGTCACCGCCGGCAACCCGTTCTTCCTCAGCGAGATCCTGGCCCAGATGCGAGAGCAGGGCCTCGACGCACCGCTGACCGTGCTCGATCGTGTCATCCCCGCCGCCCTCGGCGATTTCGTGCTCGACCGCGTGGCGCGCCTGTCGCCGTCGGCGGTCGAACTGCTCGGCTTCGCTGCGGTCGCCGGCGGCGGCGGGGTCGGCATCGACGTGCTCGCCGTGGCCTCCGGCCGGCCGCGCGCCGAGGTCATCGACGCCACCGACGAGGCACTCCGTGCCGGGCTGCTGATCGAGGTGTCGGATGCACCGATCCGCTTCCGGTTCCAGCACGACCTGGTGCGCACATCGCTCTACGACCAACTGTCGAGCGGGCGCCGCAGCCAACGGCATCACGAGATCGCCCTCGCGATCGACGAGGTGCACGCTCGCGACCTCGCCGAGCATGTCCAGGACCTCGCCTACCACTACGCCCGCTCGGCCGATCCGGCCAGCATCGACCGAGCGGTGGTGACGAGCCAGATGGCGGGCGACCAGGCGACCGCTCGGCTGAGTTTCTCGACCGGCGTGGCGAACTACGAGCAGGCGCTCGAACTGATGGATCGCTACGGCTGCAGATTGACCGAGCAGGTTCGCGGGCGACTGAAGCTGAGCCTGGGAGTGGCGATGAAGCGGGCGGGCCAGCGCGGTTCGCGCACCTTGCTGTTCGAAGCGGCTGAGATCGCCGCCGCGTGCGGCGACTCGCCGACCGTGGTGCAGGCGGCGCTGGCGAACACCCGCGGGTTCTTCAGCTCCGCGGGCCGCACCGACCAGGACCGGGTTCGCCTGCTCGAACTCGCACTCGAGCACGTCGAGCCCGGCAACACTGCGCACACGGCCAAGCTGCTCGCCAACCTCAGCGTCGAGTTGACCTTCGACGAGCAGGACGACCGTCGCCGCGCGCTGTCGGACGCGTCACTCGCGATGGCCGAGCAGCTCGACGACCCCACCTGTCTCGCCCATGTGATCAACCAGCGCATCGGCTTCTTCTGGACGGCGAACGGGTTGCACGAACGCGTCGCGCTCGGCGAACGCCTCCAGCGCATCGCCGATCAGCTCGGGTCGCCGCAGTGGCAGTACACGTCGGCATCCAGCAGGTTCCAATCGGCGATGGAATGTGGCGACCTCGACCTCGCCGACCGGTGCATCGAGCAGATGCGAACGGCGGCCGACGAGCTGCGACAGCCCGTGGTGCTGTCGTATCTGCGCATGCGCGAGTCGGTGCGGGCGATCGTCGGTGGCGAGCTCGACGTCGGCGAGCGCCTGGCCACCGAATGCTTCGAACTCGGTCAGGCCGCCGGCCAGCCCGACGCTCTGACGTTCTACTTCGGCCAACTCATCAACCTGCGATTCCACCAGGGACGGATGGACGAGCTGAGCGCCATCGTGGCCCAGGAAGTCGAGAACAACCCGGGGATCCCGTCGCTGCAGGCGGCGCTTGCGATCCTGTACTGCGAAACCGATCACCTCGACGACGCCCGGGCGCCGTTCACCGAGCTGACCGACCGCCTCGACGACCTGCACCGCGACCTCAGTTGGCTCGTCCTGACGGTGTTGCTGGCCGACGCGTGCTTCCAACTCGGCGACACCGACCGGGCACCGAAGTTGCATGCGGCACTGGAGCCGTTCCGGCAACAGTGTGCCGACAACGCCACCAACTGGTTCGGCGGCGTCGGCCATCATCTCGCGTTGCTCGAACACACGATGGGCCGCTACGACGACGCTGACGCATCGTTCGATGCCGCAGTCCGGTGGCACGAGCGGATGCCGGCACCGGCGATGCTCGCTCGCATCCGGATCGACTGGGCCACCAGCCTCGTCCGGCGACCCACTCCCGATCGCTCCCGGGCCAGCGAACTGATCGCTGCCGCCGAGGCGACCGCCGAGCGCATCGGGCTGGGCAACGTGACCCGTCGAGCGGCCGCGCTCGCTGAACTCGCGTGACCGCAGGGAACCGTCCGGCAGACAACTCGTCGCGTGGACCGAGCAGGACTTCCTGGGCCGCGCGGTGGCTCGGGCTGTCCCGTCGTGGGATGACGACGCTGCGACTCAGCCGCGCCGGTTCGCAGCTCGGGCGCAAGCTGGTCGACATGGCTACTGGTGAGCTGATCGCCGAATACGACCGGCGGGCGCAGCTTGCAAGGATGACCACCATGGCGGAACTCGTGTTGTACCGGGGGGTGATGGTCGACAGCGAACGGTGGGAGCGTTTCGAGCACCGACCCGGCGACATCGTGATCTCGACGCCCCCGAAGTCGGGCACGACGTGGACGCAGATGCTGTGTGCGCTGATGCTCTTCGACGGCCCGGTGTTCCCGGCGAAGCTCGACGCGATCTCGCCGTGGCTCGACATGCGGATCCGCTCCGAGGACGAGGTCTTCGCCATGTACGACCGCCAGACGCACCGACGGTTCATCAAGACGCACACCCCACTGGATGGCCTCCCGCTGCGCGACGACGTGCACTACGTCGTCGTCGGTCGCGACCCTCGCGATGTGATGGTGTCGTGGGAGCACCACATGGCCAACATGGACCTCGGGGTGCTGATCCAGGACCGTTCCGACGCAATCGGCCTCGACGATCTCGTCGGTTATCAGCCCCCGCCACCACCCGACCCTGACCCGGGCGTGCGATTCCGGGTGTTCGTCGAGGCCGAGTGGTCGCCGGCAGATCTGGTGTCGCTGGCCACCGTGCTCCATCACCTCGACACGGGGTGGGAGCACCGCAACGACGCCAATGTCGGCCTGTTCCACTTCATCGACTATCGACGCGATCTCGTCGGCGAGATGGTTCGGCTCGCCGAGCTCTGCGCGATCGACATCGATCGTGACCGCCTCGCTGCGCTCGCCCCCGAGGCCGGCATCGATCGGATGCGCGACCGCGCCCACGAGATCGTGCCGGGCCTCGACAAGTCCGAGCACTGGAACGACCCGTCGGGCTTCTTCCGGTCCGGTGGGGCGGGCGAATGGATCGAACGCACGACGACCGACGACCGGGATCGCTACGAAGCACGGGTCGCCGAACTGGTGTCCCCCGGCCTCGCCCGTTGGGCGCATGAAGGAGGGACACGATGAGCGTGCTCGATGAGCTCCGCTACGCACCCGGTCCGGCCACCGTTCGCCTCCGGTGAGTTCGGATGTCGAACCGACTTGGTTCGTCAGACGAACTCACTCTAGGGTCGAGCGATGGTCGACCCCGATCCCACACCCTGCTCGATCCAGCGCAGCCTCGAGATCCTCGGTGACCGCTGGACGATCCTCATCATGCGCGACGCCTTCCGGGGCATCCGCCGGTTCGACGATCTGCGTCGCGACCTCGGCATCGCGCGGCCGGTGCTCGCCGACCGGTTGAAGCACCTCGTCGATGCGGGCGTGCTCGAGCGGCGCCGCTACTGCGAGCACCCGCCGCGCGACGAGTACCGCCTCACGCCGATGGGTTCGGCGCTGTCGCCGACACTCGTGGCGCTCATGCGCTGGGGTGACGACTGGCTGTCCGACGACGGGCCGCCGACGACGCTGATCCACGAGGCCTGCGGCGAGCCGCTCGACCAGGCATTCGTCTGCTGGCACTGCAACGAAACCTTCGGCAGCGGCGCCATCGCCAGCCGCCCCGGCCATCTCACCACCACGACCCGAGGATCCGCATGACCACCACCGAGCCCGCTCCCGCGGTCACCGACCACCGCCTGTTGCACTCGTCGACCGACGACGCTGATGGCCGAGGCGGCGGCGATCCGCGACCGCGCGCACGGCACGCGGATCACGTTCAGTCCGAAGGTGTTCATTCCACTCACGTTCCTGTGCAACGACACGTGCGGCTACTGCACGTTCGCCCAACCGCCGGCTCGAGTCGACAAGGCCTACCTCGACCCCGACGACGTGTTGCGCATCGCTCGGCAGGGAGCGCGCAACGGCTGTCACGAGGCGTTGTTCACGCTCGGCGAGCGGCCGGAGGACCGGTACGAGGTCGCCCGCGACTGGCTGCGTGAACGGGGCTACGACTCGACGGTGCACTACGTCGCCGAGATGGCCCAGCTCGTGCTCGCCGAGACCGGCCTGCTCCCCCATGCCAACGCCGGGGCCCTCCACGCTGATGAGTTGGCCCAGCTCCGACCCGTCAGCCCCAGCCAGGGCATGATGATCGAGTCGCTGAACCCCGACCTCGACGCCCACCGCAACGCTCCCGACAAGACTCCGGCACGGCGGCTCGAGACACTCGAGGCCGCCGGCGAACTCTCGATCCCGTTCACCACCGGAATCCTCGTCGGCATCGGTGAGAGCCGCAGCGATCAACTCGTGGCGCTCGAAGCCATCGCCGACAGCCACCGCCGTCACGGCCATGTACAAGAGGTGATCGTCCAGAACTTCCTGCCCAAGGAGCGCACGGCGATGCGCGGCACGAAGCCGTGCCCGAGCGACGACTACCTGTGGGCGATCGCCGCCGCCCGGTTGATCCTGCCGGCCGACATCCATCTGCAGGCACCGCCCAACCTGTCGGACGACTTCGGCGTGCTGCTGGACGCCGGCATCGACGACTGGGGTGGCGTCTCGCCGGTGACCGCCGACCACGTGAACCCCGAGCGCCCGTGGCCGGATCTCGACGTGCTGCGCGACGTGACCGCTGCGCGCGGGTTCACGATCGCACCGCGACTGACCATCTACCCCGAGTTCGCCGCCGACCGCGACCGCTGGCTCGACCCCGCACTGCACTTCCGGGTGATGGATCGCGCCGACGCCGAGTGGCTCGGCCGCGACGATCCCGGCCAAGTGTGGCCGGAGAAGACGACCGCCGCCGACACGGTCGCCGATGGCGCCGAGTTCGTGCTCGTCGGCCACCGCTCGACCGCATGGTATTCGGGTTCCGACCAGCAGCCGCCGACGCTCGTCCCCGGTGTTGTTGCCCCGATCCGCGGTGCGGTGGCCGAGGTGCTCGCCGGCATCGACGCCGGCGAGGAACCGGGGATCGACGAGATCGTCACCCTGTTCGGCGCCCGCGGTGCCGAGGTGGTCGCTGTCGCTGATGCCGCCGACCGGATGCGCCAGGCGCTCGTCGGCGACACCCTCACGTGGGTGGCGAACCGCAACATCAACTACACGAACGTGTGCACGTTCAAGTGCAAGTTCTGTGGTTTCTCCAAGGGTCCGCTGTCGCTGAACCTGCGCGGCACGCCGTACCTGTTGACGCTCGACGACATCGCCGAGCGCGCCCGCGAGGGATGGGAACTCGGCGCCACCGAGGTCACGCTGCAGGGCGGCATCCACCCGGACTTCGACGGCGACTACTACATCGACGTCACCCGCGCGGTGAAAGACGCCGTGCCCGACATGCACGTCCACGGTTTCACCGCACTCGAGGTGACCGAGGGAGCGAAGCGGCTCGGCGAAGACCTCACCACCTATCTCCGGCGCCTGAAGGAGGTCGGCCTCGCGTCACTTCCCGGCACCGCGGCAGAGATCCTCGACGACGAGATCCGTGCGGTGTTGTGCCCGGACAAGATCGACACCGACGAGTGGCTGGACGCGCACCGCGCCGCGCACACGGTGGGGTTGCACTCGAACGTCACGATCATGTTCGGCGCCGTCGAGCAGCCCGTGCACTGGGCGCGTCACATCGTGCGCACCCGCGACCTGCAGAAGGAGACCGGCGGGTTCACCGAGTTCGTCGGGCTGCCGTTCGTGCACATGGCGTCACCGATCTACCTGCAGCGCAAGGCGCGGCGCGGGCCGACGTTCCGCGAGAACCTGCTGATGCACGCCGTCGCGCGCCTCGCCTACGGCGAGCTGATCCCCAACATCCAGGCCAGCTGGGTGAAGGTCGGCCTCGCCGGTGTGGCGCAGATGATGCGAGCAGGCTGCAACGACCTCGGCGGCACGCTGATCAACGAGAACATCTCGCGGGCCGCCGGGGCGAGCCACGGTCAGGAGATGACCGGCGACCGTTTCGCCGAGTTCGCCGCCTCGATCGGACGTCCCCTCGAACAGCGCACCACGAGCTACGGCCGAGTGACCGCCTGACGTTCACTCAGCGCCGAGAATCGTCACCGTTCCGGCATCACCGTCGACACGCACGCGCATGCCTGCGCTGATACGCGACGTCGCATCGACGGTCCCGACAACCGCCGGGACGCCCATCTCGCGACCCATGATCGCCGCGTGCGAGGCGAAGCTGCCATGGTCGGTGACGATGGCGCCGACCATCGCCAGGAACGCGTTGAACGACTCGCCGGTCGCCGAGGTCACCAGCACGTCGCCCTCCACGAGTGTGAGCAGGTCGTCGAAGTTGCGCACGACACACACCGGACCTTCGTACGTTCCGCCGCTGCCGCCGACCCCGACGATCATGTCGGCGTCACCCATCGGCGTCTCGATGTCGCCCAAGACGCCTTCGATGTAGAACCCGAGCGCCGACATCACACGCGCCAAAGGCGGCGGGAGCTGATCGACGGGCGGCGGCGGGGGCGGGGGCGGCCCGAGCAGCCCGGGGGCGCCTTCTGCGCTGCGCCGTTTGCGCGTGGCCACTCGCGCCGAGAGTTCATCCGCCGTCGGCGTCGAGGCTCCGTCGAGCACGGTGTCGATCTCGCTCGATGTCAGATCGAGGGTGTCGTACATGAAGTTGATCCGACCCACCTCGAACAATCGGCGACCGAGTTCGATCAGCGCGAGCCGCAGCAGGCCGACAGCCGCACTGTCGCTGTACAGGCCGCGCTCGTCGCGCAGCCGGTAGACGAGGCGCGCCTCCGCGAGCAGATCGTCGAACACTGCCTGTTCGTCGGCAGGGACTGCCGCCCGCAACTCTGCGGCAACCCGGTCGGCCCGGATGCCCGCGGCGTCGCGGTCGTGATCGAGGCCGGCTCGGATCCGGTCGAGAACGACGTCCGGTCGTTCCCCGATCGTCGGATTGGTGAGGTCGAACCCCGCAGCGAGCCGGTATCCGGCCGCCTGCATGTAGTCGTCGACCGCTGGGATCCGGGCGCTGAGTTCGGCAAGACGATCCTCGGGTGATCCTTCGCCGGTGAGGAGAGCCCGGGCCTCTGCATCCGAGGCGAGCACCTCGATGGCGGGCTGGAGTTCGGGGGGCACGATGCCCGACACCGGTGACCAGCCGTCGAAGACGGCGAACATGGGCACGGGGTCCTTGCCCGTCCAGCGCAGGGCATGGAGGATGAAGTCACCGACGGGCAGCATCGCCATCGCATTGAAGGTGTGGTGCTGCTGCCACATCGCCCCGAGATGCGCGATGCACTCGTGCAGGTGGGTGCGCAGGCCCTCGGTGTCGAGCGCGCGGAGGTCGACTGCTGCGAGTTGCTGATGGCGGGCGATCGAGGCGGGCTTGCGCTCCTCGTCCCAGCCCCGCAGTGCCTCTCGCCAGATGCGCTCGTCGAACGCACGCGCCGCCAGCTCGGTCCGTCGCCCGATCTCCGCACCGAGCTGTTCGGGCGTCTTGGGCCCGTCGGGCCCGGGCGCATCGAACGGGACCGGCTGCATGTACGGGAACCCGTTGACGTACTCCAGCCGCATCGTGTCGAGGAGCACGCCGAACGGCGCGAGCGCGTCGGTGAAGCCTTGCGAGAACCCGGCCGGGTAGATCTCCTGCAGGAGCGGCGTGACCGCGGCCGGAAGGTGTGCCCGATCCTGCTTCCACGGTCCGGGTCCCGGCGCGGTCCAGTCCTCGATGTCAACAGTGTCCGTCATCGTGCCCCCACTTCATCTGGTGACCCGAGCGGGCCACGGCCGCACGCTACTGCGTGCCGAGGGTGCGCTGATCACGGCCGTGCGGGTCAGCCGATCGAGTCGATCACGGCGAGCGTCTCGAGCGCGGCCAGCGCGGCCTGGGCGCCCTTGTTGCCGTCGTCATCGCCCGACCGAACGAGGGCCTGGGCCTCGTCGTCGACGGTGAGGATGCCGTTGGTGATCACGACGTCGGAGTCGAGCGACAATCGCATCAGGCCGGCAGCGCTCGCGTCGGACACCACCTCGAAGTGGTAGGTGTCGCCGCGCACCACGGCACCGAGCGCCACGACGGCGTCGAAGCGGCCCGACGCGGCGACAGCCTTGGCCACCTGCGGAACCTCGAGCGCTCCGGGCACCCACCAGGTGGCGATGGCATCGGCGGCGACGCCGTGGGCGGTGAGCGCGCGTCGTGCGCCCAGTTCCAACTGTTCGACGATGCGGTCGTTGAACCGGCCGCACACGAGCGCCACCGAACGGCCGGTGCCATCGATGGTGGGGGCTGATGCGTCGGCGGCGCGCAGGTTGGTGCTCATGACGCCTCCCCCACCACGACGGCGCCGAGGTCGTCGGGCAGCAGGTGTCCCATCCGGTCGCGCTTCGTGCGGAGGTAGTGCGCAGACTCGGGGTGGACCGGGAGGTGGAGGCCGACGCGTTCGGTGATCGTGAGGCCGAACCCTTCGAGGCCCCGGTACTTCGCCGGGTTGTTGGTGAGCAGCCGCAGGTTGCGCACGCCGAGGTCGGCGAGGATCTGGGCGCCGATGCCGTACTCGCGGGTGTCGACCGGCAGGCCGAGTTCGAGGTTGGCGTCGACGGTGTCGAGCCCGGCGTCTTGGAGTTCGTAGGCGCGCAACTTGTGGCTCAGTCCGATGCCGCGACCCTCGTGTCCGCGCAGGTACACCACCACCCCGCGTCCCGCCTCTGCCACCAGCCGCATCGACTCGTGGAGCTGCGGCCCGCAGTCGCACTTGACGCTGCCGAACACGTCGCCGGTCAGGCATTCGCTGTGCACACGCACGAGCACGGGTTCGTCGCCCGACACGTCACCGGCGACGAAGGCGAGATGGGTTTCACCGTCGAGGACGCTCTCGTAGGCGTGACACCGGAACTCGCCCCACTGGGTCGGCAGGCGAGCGTCGGCGGTCTGCTCGATCAGCTTCTCGTGGCGGTGCCGGTATCGCACCAGGTCGGCGATCGAGACGAAGGCGAGCCCGTGCTCGTCCGCGAACCGGCGCAGGTCTGCGCCGCGGGCCATCTCGCCGCCGTCGAGGACGAGTTCACAGAGCACGCCCGCGGGGGCGCGACCGGCGAGCCGGGCGAGGTCGACGGATGCCTCGGTGTGGCCGACTCGCTTCAGCACGCCACCGGGCCGGGCGCGCAGCGGGAAGATGTGGCCGGGCCGGTTGAACGAATGCGACCCGACCGACGGGTCGGCGAGGGCCCGGAGGGTGGCGGCTCGATCGGCGGCGGAGATGCCGGTCGTGGTGCCCTCGGCGAGGTCGACGGTGACGGTGAACGCCGTGCCGTGCGACTCGGTGTTCTGGTTGGCCAGCACCATCGGGGTGAGGTCGAGGTCGTCGCAGCGTTCACCGGTCAGGCCGACGCAGATCACGCCCGAGGTGTGACGGACGAAGAAGGCGATCGCCTCAGGGGTGGCGGCGTCGGCGGCCATGATCAGGTCGCCTTCGTTCTCGCGGTCCTCGTCGTCGGCAACGACGACGATCTCGCCACGGGCGATCGCAGCGATCGCGTCCTCGATCGGGTCGAAGATGGTGGTGGTCATGTTGGTGCTCCGTTTGCCGGTGGGAGGTAGGCCGTGACGAGTCGTTCGACGTACTTGGCCATCACGTCGACCTCGATGTTGACGAGGTCGCCAGGCTGTTTGGCGCCGAGGGTGGTGACATCGGCGGTGTGCGGGATGATCGCCACGGTGAAGCCGTCGTCGAGCGGCTGCACCACGGTGAGGCTGACGCCGTCGACGGTGACCGAGCCCTTCTCGACCAGGTAGCGCAGCAGCCCGTCGGGGACGCGCACCCTGAGGTCGGGAACGGGGTGGACGACCTCGCCGACCGCGTCGACGTGGCCTTGCACGACGTGGCCGCCGAGGCGATCGTTCGCCCGCACCGCCCGTTCGAGGTTGACGCCGTCGCCGTCGTTCAGCCTGGCAAGGCTGGTGCGTGAGATCGTCTCGTCGGAGACGTCGGCCTCCCACCATCCGTCGCCGAACGCGACGACGGTCAGGCAGCAGCCGTTGACGGCGATCGACTCGCCGATCTCGACGCCATCGATGACGCGCGTGGCGGCGATGCGGAGGCGCCCGTCGCGCAGTGATTGCAGTCGGCCGAGTTCTTCGACGATTCCGGTGAACATCAGGTTCCTTCCCGTTGGGTCTGGTGCAGGGGGACGATCTCGAGGCGTACGTCGTCGCCGACGCGTTCGACGCGGTCGAACCGTCCTCGCCAGAGATCGCCGATCGTGGGTGAGGTGGCGCCCGCGATGGCGGGGGTGGCGTCGGATCCGGCGAACAACGCGGGCGCGACGTAGAGGACGTAGCGGTCGACGAGGCCAGCGGCGTGGAACGATCCGATCACCCGGGCGCCGCCCTCCACCATCAGCTGCACGATGCCGCGCCGTCCGAGTTCGTCGAGCAGATCGTCGAGCGTCCCGCTCCATTCGAGGCACGGATGCACCTTGGCGTCGGTCGGCGCCGCGCCGAGCACGACGCGTAGCGGGTCGGCGCCGTCGACGTGGCGAACGGTGAGCGACGGGTCGTCGGCGCGTACCGTGCCGGCGCCGACCAGGATCGCGTCGCTTTCGGCGCGCAGGCGATGGGCGTCGCGCCGGGCGGCCTCGCCGGTGATCCACTGCGACGTGCCGTCCGGGGCGGCAGTGCCACCATCCGCGGAGGTCGCGAGCTTGCACATCACGTACGGCCGACCCGTGCGGCGATGGTGCAGATACGGGGCGAGCTGCGCTTCCACCTCGGCGGCCGACACGCCGACGTCGACGCTGATTCCTGCCTGGCGGAGGAGGTCGATGCCAGAGCCGGCGACGCGTTCGTCGGGGTCGGCGATGCTCACCACCACGCGAGCGACACCGGCGGCGATGATCGCTTCGGTGCACGGCGGCGTACGGCCATGGTGCGAGCACGGCTCGAGCGTGCACACGAGCGTTGCGCCCCGCGCCGCAGCGCCGGCGTGGTCGAGGGCGACGATCTCCGCGTGGCGACCACCCGGTGGTTCGGTTGCGCCGGTGGCGATCAGCGCGCCGTCGGACGACAGCAACGCGGCGCCCACCCACGGGTTCGGTGACGTGCGCGCACGGACAGCGGCCGCTGCCGTGATCGCCGTGCTCATCGCTGTCGTGTCGTCCATCTCGGTGCCGTTCCGCTGATTCGTGGGGGGAGGCGCGGGCAACGGGAGCAGCACGACGATCGCCCGCGCCCGGTGACGGACGCGAGCCGATGTCGACGCGCACCTGCTCCCATCCGGACTGTGACCGTCGGCCCCGGAGTTCCACCGGATCGGCCCACCGCCGAAACGACGATGGGTTCGCGGGCTTTCACCGCCGGTCGGGACTTTCACCCAACCCCGCAGGTATTCAGTTGTGCACGTGACGCTAGCGGCGAGGCCACAGCGGTCGCTGATCGAGCCTGACGTCGCGGCCGCGGATCTACGCTCGGGGCGATGGACCTCGAGTTCCGCGGTGAGATCTTCCACTGGAGGGGCCCGTCGCCGTTTCACTTCGTCGCCGTGCCCGACGATCCGAGTGCCGCGATCGAGGCCGTGGCGTCGATGGTCACCTACGGGTGGGGCGTCATCCCCGTCGAGGTGCGCATCGGGACCACCGACTTCACGACGTCGCTGTTCCCGAAGGACGGCGGGTACCTGGTGCCGATCAAGCAGGCGGTACGAACCGCCGAGCACCTGTCGCTGGGCGACCAGGTCACGATCCACCTGCACCTCGACGTGTGACCGTCGGGTGCTCACGCCATGATGAGCACGATGGCGGACGACTCCCCGACGTTGCGTGATGAGTGGCGCCACCTGCCGCACCCGCGCCGGTTGTCCGAACAGCATCCGCATCGTGCGGCGATCCTGGCTCGCCACGACGACGCACTGGCGAGCGGACTCCCGGTCTACAGCGATCCGGTGAGCGGGCTCAGCGTGTTCACCGCGGAGTACCTCGCCCGGCGCGGCTACTGCTGCGAGAGCGGCTGTCGCCACTGCCCCTTCGTGGGCTGACCACGCCAACGCGGCTCAGCCGCCCGCCGGGTGCTTGCTCGATGGCACCGGCATATGAGAATGTCCGCCAGTGATCACAGGGGGACGGGCGTGCTGATCGGGAGCGTCGAGGCGACCATCGCCGTGCTCTTCGCCATCGTCGTGCTCGGGCCGACCCTGGCCGAGCGCTTCCGGATCCCCGGCATCGTCGGGTTGATCGCCGGCGGGATGATCTTCGGCCCGTTCGTGATCGGTTGGCTCGGCTCCAGCGGACTCGTCGACGACCTGGGAGCGATCGGGATCCTGTACCTGATGTTCCTCGCCGGGCTGTCGTTCGACATCAAGGCGTTCAAGGACAACCGCCGGATGGCGATCACGTTCGGCCTACTCGGATTCTTCATCCCATTCGTCCTCAGCGTGGTCGTCGTCGACCAGTCCGACGACATCGAGACACTCGGGGCGTTGCTGATCGGCGCGATGTGGGCGTCGAACACGCTGGTCGCCTACTCCGAAGTCCAATCGGCCGGCCTGCAGAACACCCGGTCGGTCGGGGCCGCCGTGTCGGCCGGTGTCGTCGCCGACCTGATGTCGCTGACGGTCCTGGCGTTCGCCACGGCGACCGCGGTCATCGAGATCGACCCCCTCGACATCCCGTTCGGTGCCGACATCGCCGAGCGGCTCGCTCCCGAAGGGGTCGAGGCATCCACCGCGGATCCGGCGCTGCCGCTGTGGATCGGCCTCCCGCTGCTCGTGTTCGTGTGCCTGTGGGTTCTGCCCCGCGTGGCGAACTGGTTCTTCGTCCGGGTGGGCCGGACCCGTCCTCAGCGTTTCGTGTTCACGTTGGCGCTGATGGCCGTCGGTGCCACCGTCGCCCTGCTCGGCGGGATGGAGGGACTGATCGGCGCGTTCCTGGCTGGGCTGGGGCTCAACCGGATGATCCCGGCGCGCGGGCCGTTGATGGAACGCCTGGAGTTCGTCGGCACCTCGCTCTTCATCCCGGTGTTCCTGATCTCGATCGGGCTCAACATCGACCCGGCGGTGCTCATCGATCCCCCGACGATCGCACTGGGCCTGCTGTTCACCGGCTTCGTGCTCGTCGGCAAGACCACTGCGGCCGCGATCGCCGGACTGGTCTTCGGTTTGTCTCGCAACGAGGTGGGGTTGATGTCGTCGCTGTCGTTCGGCCAGGCCGCGTCGACGCTGGCGATCGCCCAGGTCGGCCTCACTCTCGGGATGTTCGAACAGAACGTGGTCAACTCCGCCGTGCTGGCGATCGTCATCACCGCCTTCATCACCTCGTATGCCACGCGGTTCTTCGCATCGCGCGTTCCCCCTGTGGTCGTCGATCGCCCGCCGATCGGCCAACAGGTGCTGCTCGACGCCCGAGGGAGCTCGTCGGAGATCTCCTCCCTCGTTGCGTTCGCCGGCGGACTCGCGCGTCCGGACGGCGGCCTGGTGATCCCGTTCGGCGTCACCGGTGATACGCCGCGGTCAGACGTTCGTGCAGCCGTCGACCGAGCTGCAGCCGAGGCGGCCGCCGATGGGCTCGACGGTGACGGCATGTTGCGAGTCGGTGATTCGTTCACGAGCGCAACGATCAACCTCGTCACCGAACTCGACGCATCGTTGGTGCTGCTCGCGTGGGATGGCCCCAAGTGGGCTGCGGACTACCTGTTCGGCAACGACATCGACGGCGTCGGCCAGGCCTCACCGGTACCGACAATCGCCGCTCACCTCATTCGCCCGTGGAATCGCATCATCGTCCAACTCGGCCAACCGCGTACGGCTTGGCAGCGCGAGGACGTGGAGCTGACGGCCGACGTGGTTCGCCACCTCCGCGCGGGAACCGACATCGAGCTCATCGTGTTGTGCGACGACGAGTCCATGCGCGCACTGCTCGAGCATCAGGGCGACCGTGACCGCGACCGCGAGCGGGTGACCGTCATCACCGATCGGGCGGACCAGGAGGACCTGTTCAACCGGGTCGAACCCACCGATCTGGTGATCGTGGCAGCCCACATCGTGCACGACATGCCTCCGTGGAAGCTGCGCCGCAGAGTGCGCCTGCTTCATGACACGAACCTGGCAGTCGTCGGCGGGCCGCACCGGTTGGCCATCTCGCAGGGTGTCACCGTGCGCCCGCTGTCGACGGCGGTCACACCGCGTATCGCCACCGTCTGAGGCGGCGGATGCTCAGTCGAGCCGGGTGAGTCCGTCGAGGATCAGGTCGAGCACGAGTTCGAAGCTGCTGGCGGTGTCGCCGTCGAGGTGCTGTTGGACGTGGGTGATCGTGTGCGGGTTCTCGTCGGCGGAGATGCCGTCGATGAACGATCGGGCCAGGGCGTCGGCGTCGCCGTCGGGCGGCACGACGTAGGCCATCGCTTGCTCTTGGAGCGTGTAGCCGATGACGTGGTTGTTGACGGCGTGGAAGGCGAGGTGGGCGACGGGCGGGGTCATGTCGGTGGCGGCGAGCGCGGCGAGGTGCTGCTCCATGTGGGCGACACGGGCGGGGCCGGGCATCTGGCGCAGCCACAGCCCGGCGGCCCACGGGTGGCGCACGAGGGCCGCCCGGGTGTCGACCGCGAGGGTGCGAACGGCGACGATCGGGTCGACGGCGGGGTCGGGCGGTGGGATCTCGGCGGCGACGGCGTCGACCATCAGCGAGAGCACCTCGGCCTTGTTGGCGACGTGGTTGTAGAGCGACATGACCTCGTAGCCGAGTTCGGCGGCGAGCTTGCGCATCGAGAGTGCATCGGTGCCGTGCTCATCGGCAAAGGCGACCGCTCGGGCGACGATCGCGTCGCGATCGAGAGCATCGCGCTCAGTCGGGGCCGCACTCACGCTTGACAACGTACACTGTACGCAGTACAACGTACAGTGTACGTACGCCACCGAATCGGAGATCACCATGTCGTCCCCCGTCACCGCCCCCGAGTCCACCGTCCCTCATCTGCCGGCCACGATGACCGCCGTCACCGCACGGAGCTACGGCGGACCGGAGGTGCTGGCCACCGAGGAACTCCCGGTGCCGACACCACAGGCCGGGGAGTTGCTGGTCGAGGTGCGGGCATCGTCGCTCAACGCGCTCGACTGGCACTTCCTCACGGGCACGCCGTACCTGATGCGGCTGATGTTCGGGCTGCGGCGCCCGAAGCGGTTCGTGCGTGGCGCCGATGTCGCCGGCGTGGTGGTCGCCGTCGGCGAGGGCGTGACCCGGTTCGCAGTCGGCGACTCGGTGTTCGGCGAAGGCCCGGGCGGTGGGTGCGGGCAGTACCTCACGGTGAACGCAACGAGCGTCGTCGCGATCCCCGACGGCGTGTCGTTCGAGAACGCCGGCGCCACACCCGTCGCCGGGTTGACTGCGCTCCAGGGTCTGCGGACGCACGGCGACGTGCAGCCGGGTGAGCGGGTGCTGATCAACGGTGCGGCCGGTGGTGTCGGCACGATGGCGGTGCAGGTCGCGGCAGCGCTCGGTGCGCACGTGACGGCGGTGTGCAGCACCCGCAATGTCGAGATGGTCCGCTCACTCGGCGCCGACGAGGTGCTCGACTACACCTGTGACGACTTCGTCGCCGGCGGGGCGCTGCTTCGACGTGATGCTCGACAACGTCGGCAACCGCCATCCCAGGGAGGTTCGCAGCGTGATGCTCGCCGGCGGGCGCTACGTCGCGGTCAGTGGTCCGAAGGCCAACAAGTGGGTCGATCCGCTCCCGTACCTCGCTCGGGCGAAGCTGGCATTCGTGCGGTCCGACGCGTCGTTCCACCAGTTCACCGCCGAGGCGAACCACGACGACCTCACGTTCCTCGGCGAGCTGCTCGCGTCGGGTCGCCTCGTTCCGCAGATCGACCGCGTGATCGGCCTCGACGGCGTCGCCGACGCACTCGCCGAGATCGGCTCCGGCCACGCCCGCGCCAAGATCGTCATCACCCCCTGAAAACCCACGTTTGCGTGCAACTTCGGATGGGACGGGTCATCCGAAATCGCACGCAAACGTGGTGGGTTCCGGTGGCGGGTGGGTGGGTGAGGGCGGGGGCGGGTCAGACGCCGGTGTGGTCGAGGATGTTGGCGGTCACTCGGGCGACGGCGAAGTCCGAGGCGAGTCCGAACACCCAGTCGGTCGTGCCGACGGTGATGACCTCGCCACCGCCGGGCCCGAACGGGCGACAGGTGAGCATCACCGCGTTGCCGTGGCGGACGCGCGCGAGGTTGGTGTCGCCGGCATCGCCGTAGAGGCGGGTGGCGATGAACTCGGCGTCGCCCTGGTCGCTGAGCGCCGAGATCGAGGTCGGATACTCACCGACCACGAGGTTGCTCGACGGCGTGAACGCCACGATCTCGACCTCGGCGGGCAGCCCCGGATGCGGTCGCGAAACGGGGAGCTGGAACTCGTCGAACGTGAGCGGGCATCCCAGCGTCTCGTAGCCGACCACGCCGTCGTCGGCGCCGAGCACGTCGCCGTACCCGAGACCGGTGCCGTCGAGCATCCAGTGGTCGTTGCGGTACACGACGAAGCCACCGACACCGCGAGGGGTCGCCCGGCCGAAGCGGTGGTACAGACCGAACGCCGAGCCGGCGCCGAGCAGCTCCCACTCGGGCCGACCCACGAGCGGATCTGCCCACATGCCCGACATCTCACCGCCTCGACCATCGGCGACGACCGGGTCGACGAGGTGAGCGCCGTACTTGTGACAGACCATGCTGATGCCGCCAGGTGTCTGCTCGAGGCGAACCTGCCAGAACATCGTGTTCCCCGAGAGGCTGACGAAGCTCCCACCGCCGCGCACATGGTCTTCGACCGCTCGGCGTTGCCCGGCCGACCAGTACTCGTCGTGGCCGACGCTGATGACGGTGTCGTAGCCGGCGAGTGCATCGGGGTCGAGTTCGAGGTCGGACGACACGGCGTAGTCGAACCGGTAGCCGGCACGTTCGGCCCATTCGACGAAGCGCCGGGCATGCGTGAACCAGCCGGCCGAACCGATGGCTGCGGGATAATCGTGCTCGGTTCGATAGCGCTGGAAGATCGTGCCGTCGACGTCGGGTTCCTCGCCCCAGCGAACCGGGCGGGCCTTGCGGTCGTCACGCTCCACCTCGGGGCGCGACAGGATTCCCCGACCGAACGGACGCGCGTGCGAGACCGTGTGACCGCCGGTGTAGAGGCTGCGTCCACCCCACGTGTTGTAGGCGTGCCACGTGTTGGTGTCGAGGACGTACAGCGCGTTCGGTCGAGCGGGATCGTCCGGTCGACCGCGCACGACGAAGCAGGCGTGGGCGACGTCGCGTCCTGCCGGCGCCCCGTGCGCGGTGAGCGTGACCAGGTGGAACCCCGACTGCCAGTCGTCGCCGATGGTGAACTCGATCGTCGCCGGCCAGCGACAACCGGCGGAGTCGGCGTCGGCCGGCGGCTCGACGAAGGTGCCCTCGACGTCGGAGGCGTGCCAGCGCGTCTCGCGTGTTGCTCCCCATCGGTCGATGGCGACGTCGAAGCGGGCGGCGCGAGTGGACACGTGGAGCGTCACCGTGTCGCCGGGGCGATAGCTGAGCCGACCCGCGTACCCCTCGATGTCGTCGTGAAAGGTCTGGTCGTCAGCCACCCCCAGAACCTACCGATCGCCGGCCACACCACCGTTTGCGCACAGATTCGGATGACCCGTCCCATCCGAATTTGTACGCAAACGTGGTGGTGGTGTGGGGGTCGGGGGGTGTGGGGGTCGGGGGGTGGGCGGGACGGTTGAGCCGTTGGTCCCTGGTGAGCGGCGGTGCATCGGCGCACGATGCGGGTATGGACGATTCAATGGTTGTTGAACAGTTCAAGGCGCTGGGCGATCCAGTCCGCTTGACGATCGTCCGGGAACTTCGCCACGGCCGACGGTGCGCATGTGAACTCGCCGAGCACGCGAACGTGACCCCACCGCTGCTCTCCCACCACCTCAAGGTGCTGCGCGAAGCCGGCCTGATCACCGGCACCAAGCGCGGCCGGTGGATCGACTACGACCTCGACCACGACGCCGTCGACGCACTGCTCGCCGGATTCGACCGGGAGACGGTGATGTGATGAACACGTCGGCACTCGTCGAGCATCCGGTGCGGTCCTCCGCCCGCCGACCGCTGCTGCTCGCCGGCGCGGCCGTGCTCTGGATCGTCGCCTACCGGGTCAACCTGCGGTGGTGGGACTGGGTCGTCTACGACGTCGCCGGGCTCGACCCCGACACCCGCCTGGGTAGCGCCGTCCACTTCTTTCTCTACGACACCACCAAGATCGCGCTGCTGCTCACCGGCGTGATCTTCGTCGTCACCATCGCGCGGAGCTTCATGTCGGTCGAACGCACACGGGCTCTGCTGGGCGGACGCCGCGAGGGCGTCGGCAACGTCGTGGCAGCCGGCCTGGGCGTCGTCACCCCGTTCTGCTCGTGCTCGGCCGTGCCCGCGTTCATCGGATTCGTCGCCGCCGGCGTCCCACTCGGCGTGACGATGAGCTTCCTGATCGCCAGCCCACTCGTCAACGAGATCGCCATCGTCATGCTGCTCGGGTTGTTCGGGTGGAAGATCACCGTGCTCTACATCGTGGGTGGCACGACCATCGCGGTCGTCGCCGGGTACGTGCTCGGCCGGCTCCGCCTCGAGAAGTGGGTCGAGCCGTTCGTGTTCGAGACACGCCTCCACGGCGTACCGATCGATTCGTCGGCGCAGCTCACCTGGGACGACCGCATCGACATGGGGATCGAGGAAGTGCGCACGATCCTGCTCAAGATCTGGCCGTACCTGCTCGTCGGCATCGGGCTCGGCGCTGCGATCCACGGGTGGGTCCCCGAACAATGGATCGCCGACCATGCGACGTCCGGCCTCTGGGGCGTGCTCGTGGCCGTCGGCCTCGGCGTGCCGCTCTACTCGAACGCCGCCGGCATCCTCCCGCTCGTCGAGACGCTGCACGACAAGGGCCTCCCGATGGGCACCGTGCTGGCGTTCATGATGAGCGTCGTTGCGCTGTCGATGCCCGAGATGGTGCTGCTGCGACGGGTCCTCAAGAAGCCGCTCATCGTCACCTACGTCGCCGTCGTCGCCACCGGCATTCTCGCCATCGGCTACCTCTTCAACCTCGTTCTCTGAAAGGACGAACCATGGACATCAAGATCCTCGGCACCGGATGCGCCAAGTGCCAGAAGCTCGAACAGCTCACACGCGACGCCGTCGTCTCGCTCGGCCTCGATGCCACCATCGACAAGGTCACCGATCCCGGCGAGATCGCTGCATGGGGAGTGATGGCCACGCCGGCGCTGGTGGTCGACGATCGTGTCGTCGCCGCGGGCCGCGTGCCGAGCACGGCAGACCTGACCGCGATGCTGGTCGGAACCACCTGACGCCGGTCGAGCAGTTCGATCACACGCTCACCCGGTCGGTGCCGGTGGCCAGATCGGCCGATCGCGTCCGTCGAGTTCGTCGAGGAGCACGATCGTCTCCGCCGACCGCACACCTTCGATCTGCTGGAGTTCGTGCAGGGCGACGTCGCGGAGATGGGCGAGCGAGTCGGCTCGCACGAGGACGACGAAGTCGAATCGACCCGTGGCCACGCCGAGCCACTCGACGCCCGGAAGTGAACTCAACTCCGCCCGCAGGTGCCGCCACAGCCCCTGTCGAACATTGACGAGCACGAGCGCCGCCACCGTCAACCCGATGCGTGCGGGGTCGACGCGGGCCGAGAAGCCGGAGATGACCCCGCTGTCGACGAGCCGATCGAACCGCGAGTAGGCCGTTGCCCGGCCAATTCCCACCTCCTCGGCGATCGCCGGAGCGCTCATGCGACCGTCACGACGTAGCAGGTCGATCATCTGGCGGTCGATGTCGTCGAGATCGGTCATCCATCCGAACGTATCCCATGACCCGCCTGAGACGGATGATCGTCCGGTGTTCATGGGATTTCCCCACTGAACGGTGCCACCGTGGCACCATCGAGAGATGCGCACGACCACCGATGTCGACGCCCCACCCGCCGCCTATTGGACCCGCCGCGACGAGATTGCAGCGCTCGCCGCCGGGACCGATGCGCCCGCAGCGACCATCGACTACACCGAGGCCGAACACGCGGTCTGGTCGACCGTCGCAGCGACGCTCGGCCCGGTGTGGGAGCGTCACGCATCGGCAGGCGTCCTGCGTGCCCGTGAGCGCCTCGACCTTCCGACCGATCGGGTTCCTCAGCTGGCCGACGTGGACGCCTGGCTCCGGCCGCTGACGGGATTCGGGTACCGCGCCGTCGACGGCATCCTGCCCACCAAGGAGTTCTTCGGTGCATTGGCCCGGCGCGTGTTCCCTTCGACGCAGTATCTGCGCTGGGAGGGGTCACCGGTGTACACGCCCGAGCCCGACGTGATCCACGAGGTGATGGGCCACGGCAACTGCCTCGCCTGTCCCGAGATTGCCGAGCTCCACCGTCTCGCCGGCACCGTCATCGAACGACTCGACGACGAGCGGGCGCTCCAGTTCGTCGCTGCGGTGTTCTGGTTCACCGTGGAGTTCGGCGTCGTCCGCGAGCAGGGAACGAGCAGAGCCTACGGAGCCGGACTGCTCAGCTCGCCCGGCGAACTCGAGTGGTTCGGTGAGCATGCCGACATCCGTCCGCTCGACATCGTCGAGATGGGCACCGTTGCCTACGACATTCACGAGTACCAGCCGGTGCTCTTCGAGGGAGAGTCGCTCCAGCACGTCGTCGACGTCGTCGGCGGCTTCTACGAGTCGGCCACCGACGACTCGATTGCCCGGCTTCTCAGCGCGACCACGTGAACGGGTAGCGCTCGTCGGATGCTGCTCGGGCGGCGTCGGTGACGCGAAGCGGAGCGAACGTGTCGAGCATCACCGCGACCTCCTCGGTCGCGTCCTGGTCGAGGCTCGCCTCGACACTGCCCGGTTGCGGGCCGTGCACGAATCCGGCCGGGTGGTACGAGATCGACCCGACGTCGATGCCCGAACCGGCGCGGCTCATGAAGTTGCCCGCCGAATAGAACAGCACCTCGTCGGAGTCGGTGTTGGCGTGGTGGTACGGCACCTTGACGGCATCGGGGTGGAAGTCGAACAGGCGTGGCACGAACGAGCACACCACGGCGCCCGGCAGCTCGAAGGTCTGGTGGACGGGTGGTGGCTGGTGCAGGCGTCCGACGATCGGCTCGAAGTCGGCGATGTTGAACGCGTACGGATAGACGCATCCGTCCCAGCCGACGACGTCGAAGGGGTGGTGGCGATGCGTGTGGCACGACCACCCCGCCCGGTTGCGCACGAGGACTCTCACGCCCTCGTCGCTGTCGCCGTGGCGATCGTCCGCGTTGTCGTCGTCGACGATCATCAGCTCGTTCGGAGCGCGCAGATCACGCTCGCAGTAGGGGGCGTGTTCGAGGAACTGGCCGTAGCGCGAGAGGTACTTCGCCGGCGGCGCCACATGACCACGACTCGCGATGACGAGGGCGGCGAATGGCCCGTCACCGCCGACGATCCAGCGGTGGGTGGTGGACGCCGGAACGACGACGTAGTCGCCGGGTCCGACATCGAGGCGGCCGAACACCGAGTCGAGGCGGCCGGTGCCGTGCTGGACGTAGACGAGTTCGTCGCCGACCGCGTTGCGGTACAGGCCGCTGTCGTGACGCGCCTCGACCCAGGCGACCTCGACGTCGTCGTTGGCAAGCAGCAGGGTCCGTCCGGTGACGGCGTCCGCCGCCGCGTCGAACTCCAGCGCCGACGTGCGGATGTGCCGGGGCGTCAACGGTACGTCGGCCGCCGCATCGCACGAGGGGTCAGGCCCCTGGTGCACTTCGATGGCGGTGAGGGCGGACGGCGAGTGGCGGTGGTAGAGCAGCGACGAGTTCGACGAGAACCCTTCCTGGCCCATCAGTTCCTCCGCGAATCGATGACCTGCATCGTCGTGGTGGTGGGTGTGACGCTTCGACGGCACGTTGCCGAGCGAACGGTAGTGGGCCATGTCAGTCTCCTTCGTTGCCAGCGGCGGGGAGGTCGGGAACGATCGTGCCGGTGACACTGCCGAGACCGATTCGTGTCGCCGGATCATCGCCGGCCCAGCCCCGCAGCGTGACCGTGTCGCCGTCGAGCAGAAACGCCCGACTCGTGCCGTCGGCGAGGTCGAGCGGTCGTTCGCCCCGCGAGGTGAGCTCGATCAGGCTGCCCTCGCTGCCGGGCGTCGGCCCGGACACCGTGCCCGACGCGAACAGATCACCGGCGCGAAGGTTCGCACCGTTCGACGTCATGTGAGCGATCTGCTGGGCCGGTGTCCAGTACATGTCGGCGAATCGTGTGCGGCTGATCACCTCGCCCTGGAGTTCGATCTCGAGGTACAGGTCGAAGGCGGTCGCGCCGGTGGTGCGGAGGTGGTCGGCAACCTGAGGATGCTGCGCCGGTGGGTCCAGCCGGAACGGTTCGAGCGCGTCGAGCGTGACGATCCATGGCGACATCGACGTGGCGAAGCTCTTGCCGAGGAACGGCCCGAGCGGTTGATACTCGAAGGCCTGTATGTCGCGCGCCGACCAGTCGTTGACGAGACAGAGCCCGAAGAGGTGCTGTTCAGCATCGGCGGTGGAGACCTGCTCGCCGTGCCGGGACGGTGCGCCGATGACGGCGCCGACTTCGAGTTCGATGTCGAGCGCCTCCGACGGCCCGAAGCACGGTGCGTCGCCGACGAGCCGCACGCCGTTCGGCCGCCCGATCTCGACACCGTCGGCGACGATCGTGCCCGACCGGCCGTGGTAGCCGATCGGCAGGTGGCGCCAGTTCGGCAGCAGTGCCTCCCCGTCGGGGCGGAACATCCGCCCGAGGTTCGTGGCGTGATGGATCGAGGAATAGAAGTCGACGTAGTCGCCGACCGCGACGGGCAGCTGCATCGTCAGCTCGTCGAGCGGCACCAGCCATGGCGCGAGTTGCGCCTGGTGGCGACGGTCGGTGAACAGCTCGGTGAGCCGCTCGCGCATCGCGCCGTGGGCGCCGCGACCGGCGGCGGCGAAGCCGTTGAGGGTGCCGTCGGTGTCGAGCATTCCGGTAGCTGAGCCGCCGAGCAGGCCCGCACCGGCCGCCTCGGCAAGGTCGAGGGCGTGGTCGCCGACAGCGGTGAACGCGCCGACCGATCCGTCGCTGCGCCGACCGATCCCGAACGGCAGGTTGTGCAGCGGGAACGGTGAGCCGTCGGGAATGTCGACCCAGGTCTCAGCCACGACGTTGGCTCACAGGTTTCCCCGCCGCTCCTGCTCGTGCTCGATCGACTCGAACAATGCCTTGAAGTTGCCCTCGCCGAAGCCGGTGGCTCCACCGCGTTGGATGATCTCGATGAACACCGTCGGTCGGTCGGTGATCGGTTCGGTGAACAGCTGCAGGAGATGGCCGTCGCTCTCGTTGTCGACGAGAATTCCGAGCTGCTCGACGGCGTCCCACGGCACGTCGAGGAAGCCGAGCCGGTCGCGCACGTCGTGGAAGTACTCGTCGTTGGCCTCGAGGAAGCGAACACCGCGTGAACGCAGCGACGTGATCGCCTGCACGATGTCGTCGGTGGCGAGTGCGATGTGCTGCACGCCCGGCCCGCGATACGTGTCGAGGTACTCCTGGATCTGGCTGCGCTTGAGTCCCTCGGCCGGTTCGTTGAGGGGCATCGTGACGCCGGCGTCGTTGGTCATCACGGTCGAGCGCAGTGCGCTGTACTCGGTGGCGATCTGGTGCTCGTCGAAGTGGCGGAGCTGGCGGAATCCCATCACGTCTTCGTAGAAGGCGACCCACTCGTCGAGCTTGCCGACCTCGACGTTGCCGACGACGTGGTCGATCCGCCCGAGCCCGACGGGGGCACCGGCGGGTGCCGGCGGCAGGCCGACGGTGACGTAGCCCGGGCAGTAGTGACCCGAGTAGTCGCTGCGGTCGACGAAGGTGTGCTTGGTCTCGCCGTAGGTGCCGATCGCAGCGAGGCGGAGGGTGCCGTGCTCGTCGGTGAGTTCGTACGGTTCGCTCACCGACGTGGCACCTCGGGCGATCGCTGCCTCGTACGTGGCGGTGGCATCGTCGACGACGAAGGCGAGGTCCTGGGCGCCATCTCCGTGCTCGCGAACATGGGTCCAGATGGGCGAATCGGGGGTGAGCCCGGCGGTGACGACCAGCCGGATGTCGCCCTGCTCGAGCAGGTACGAGGCGATGTCGTCGCGGCCCGTTTCGGGGCCCGCGTAGGCGGTGACCTCGAACCCGAACGCGGCGGTGAGGAACCCGGCCATCGCGCGGGCGTTACCGACGTAGAACTCGAGTGAGTCCCACCCCTTCAGTCGAGATGCCGGTGCGGTCACGTCGAGCATGGTCATCCGCCGATGGTCTCGCGGTCGAGCAGTCCGATCAATGGATCTTCGATCGGCTGGACAGATTGTCTAACCTCTACGGATGGTCGACGAGTTGGAGTGTGCAGGATGACCATCGCTGACGCCTGGGACGATCTCGACGCACGCCTGATCGGTCTGCTTCGTTCGACGCCGAACCTCCCGGTCGTCGAGATGGCTCGTCGGCTCGATGTGGCGCGGGGCACCGTGCAAGCGCGCGTCGACCGTCTGGAGCGCAACGGGCTGATCGTCGGCTACGGGCCGGACCTCGACGCGGGCGCGGCCGGATTCGCAGTCCTCGCATTCACGACGCTCGAGATCGCTCAGGGAAGCGACACCCAGATCATCGCCGGTCTCGACGCGATCTCCGAGGTGTTGGAGGTGCATGCCGTGACCGGCCCGGGCGACTTGCACCTGCGCGTCATCGCGCGCTCGAACGAGCATCTGCACGACGTCCTGCAGCGGATTCTCGAGCTGCCGGGTATCACTCGGACCGAGACCCAACTCGCCCTGCACACCTCGATTCAACGCACCGTCGCCGATCTCGTCGCGTCGTCGGCCTGAGCGCTGGCGCAGCGGTCGCACGGCGGGGTCAGAAGAGCGCATCCTGGCTGGGCTCGGGCGGCAGCGGGCCGACGTCGAACAGTTGAACGAGGTCGGTGATCGGCGTGGCGCCGCGGCGTACGAGCGTGTGGTTGCCGGCCGGCGCGCCGCTGCCGACCCACGACGCGACCGGGGCGTAGCGCCGGTCGATCGCTTCGCTCGCGCCGGACCACGTGCCGCCTGATCCGTCGACCGCGGCGACGACGAACGTCACCTGCGACAGGGCGTAGATGATCTTGTTGCGACCGAGCGCACTCGCCGCGCTGAATCGGGCGTCGGGGGCGTACGGGCTGGCGAGGCACAGCTCGCCGGCGTGCACCCGTCGGCGGACCGAGGCGCTGCGGGATGCCAGCGAGATCCCTTCCGCCGGTACGCCCACCACGGCGCCACCCTCGTCGTGCGCGCCGCCCATCGCCGCCTGGTCGGCGCCGCGGGCGAGCCCACTCACGACGGACCACCCGTGCCGCACTGCGACTTCGCCGGCGCGGCGGGCAAGGTCGAGCGCAGGCTCGTCGGCCTCGCGCGAGCCGACCACGCCGAGGCTCGGACCCTCGAGCCAGTCGACCGGCCCCGCCGTCAGCAGGAACGGCGGGCACCCATCGCCGAGCCGCTCGCGCAGGCGGGCCGGGAACGACTCGTCGAGGGCGGACACGAGCGAGACGCCGCCGTCGGCGAGGCGTTCCTGCTCGAAGCTCATCGCCGTGGCGGCGTCGAGGAGCGTGCGGTAGCGGGCGGCCTCGTCGGTGTCGACTCCCGCGAGTTCGGCGATCGTTGCGGCGTCGGCGTGGAGCAGGTCGGCCGGATCGACGCGTTCGACGAGTTGCCAGAACTCGCGGGCCGCCAGCGGCTTCGCGCCGAGCGGCACGAGCCGGTTGGTGAGCAACAACGCGGCTCGGGAGCGGTCGGGTGACGGTGACATCACGACATCAGAACGTCGACGACAGGGCGACCGGGTGGACGAGTGGCACGCCGGCGCGACGCAGGAGTCGCCCGGCTTCGGTCATGGTCCAGCCGGAGTCGACGAGATCGTCGACCAGGAGCACCGGCGCGTCGACGACCGCGCCGGTGACGGCGAACGCACCGTCGACGTTGGCCTGCTGGTGCGCCGAGTTGCGCTGCTCCTTCTGGGTGGGACGCTCGGCGATACGTTCGAGCACCGGGTAGAACGGCAGGCCGAGCCGGACAGCGAGACGTTCGGCAACGTCGGGAACCAGTGTGGGGTAGCGGGTCGACGGCACCGCGGTGACCCACTCGGGTGCGGGCGTCGGTGCCCAGTCGGCAATCAGTTCGGCGAGGGCCTCGACGAGGCGGTCGTCGAATCGACCGGCAGTGAGCTTGCCGTCGCGGACGAGTTGACCCCAGCCCGCGTCGCCCCACATCGCGAGCGCCCGGCCGTCGGCGAGCTGTTGCTCGACGGGGATCTTCTTGCGGCCGCCCGTGTCGATGTCGAGGTACATCTTCTTCGGGTTGATCTCGATCGGGCGGGTGAGCAGGAACCGCTCGGCCGCGGCGGCGAGCTCGACCGACGGCTGACGGACCGCGGTGTCGCCGGTGCAGTTGTCGCAGATCCCGCAGTCGTCAGCGGCCGGGTCGTCGAGCAGGTTGGCGATGAAGCGCATCCGGCAGCCAGTGGTGTGGAAGTAGTCGACCATCGCCTGCTGTTCGAGCCGCCGCTCCATCGTGACCGCTTCGACGCGGCTGGCCGGATAGGTCCACGGCGCGAGGGTGCGCTGGTAGCTGGTGCCGGCGACCCGTTCGAGCACGCCGTCGACGTCGAGTTGCTTGACCACGAGTTCGAGCGTGCCGATCTTCACGTTGAGCTTCACCTGGATCGCCATCAGCGGCACCGGCCCGTCGAACGAGTCGAACGCGTTGACGATGTCGTTGACGAGGTGTTCCTCGGCGAACGCCTGCTCGATGAACCAGTCTTGGATCTGTTCGTCCTCCTGGCCGCGCAGCAGGATGCCGCGGCTGGTCTCGAGTGCTCGGCCGGCACGTCCGACCTGCTGGTAGTAGGCGACGGGCGAGCCGGGCGACTGGAAGTGGACGACGAAGCTGAGGTCGGGTTTGTCGTAGCCCATGCCGAGCGCGGTGGTGGCGACGAGCGCTTTGATCTCGTTGGTCTGCAGCTTGCGTTCGGCTTCGATTCGGGATTCGTTGTCGAGCGAGCCGAAGTAGGCCTCGACCTCGATGCCCTGCGACGTGAGCCAGGCGGCCACGTTCTCGACGTCGCGGACCGTGAGGCAGTAGACGATGCCCGAGCCCTCGAGCTCGGGGAGCGTGTCGGCGAGCCAGGCGAGGCGTTCGGCCTGGCGGTCGAGGCGGATCGTGCTGAGCGCGAGACCCTCACGGCGCAGCGGCCCACGGAACGTGGTGAGCTCGGCGCCGAGCTGGTCGGCGACGTCGTTGACGACGCGATCGTTGGCCGTGGCGGTGCAGCCGAGGATCGGCACCGACGACCCGGCCAGGCGGTCGACGATGCGCCCGATGCGGCGGTAGTCGGGCCGGAAGTCGTGGCCCCAGTCGGAGATGCAGTGCACCTCGTCGATCACGATCAGCCCCGGCCGGGCACCGACGATCGGCATGATCTTGTTGCCGAACTCGGGGTTTGCGAGCCGCTCGGGTGAGATCAGCAGCAGGTCGACCTCGTCGGCGCGCAGCTGTCGTTCGAGTTCGGTCACGGTGGTGGCCGATGCGCTGTTGATCGTCTCGCAGCGCAACCCGAGGCGGCGGGCCGCGTCGATCTGGTTGCGCATCAACGCCAGCAGCGGCGAGATCAGCAGCGTCGGGCCGGCGCCCTGCGCACGCAGGAGATGGGTCGTCAGGAAGTAGACGGCGCTCTTGCCCCAGCCGGTGCGCTGCACCACGAGCACCCGCCCGCGGTCGTCGACGAGCGCCGAGATCGCTTCGCGCTGTCCGTCACGGAAGTCGGCGTCGGGCCGCCCGGTCAACGTGCGGAGCGCTTCGAGCAGTGGGTCGGGTTCCGCCATGCACTCCATCATGGCGGAGGGGTGTCGTGGAGTTGGTCAGAGCTGGGCGGTGAGTCGTTGGCGCTTGGCCTCGTACTCGGCGTCGGTCAGGAATCCGGCGACCCACAGGGCGCTCACCGCACTGAGAAGCACATCGGCTTCGATGCTGCGCAACCACGACACGCCGGCCGATCGTTCGGTGGTGGCCATCATCGAGCTGTCGGTCGTTGCGAGCACACCCTTGTATCGGCGAGAAGATCAGCCGGCTTGACTGGGTTCCGACCACGTTTCGGTGGGCTGTTTCAATGTGACACCCGTTGTCACGCCTCATGGGTAGCGCCGACCTCCGGCGCCGAACCATCAGATCAAGAAACGGGGCAACACCAATGGGGCCGATCGAACAGCTCTCCTACATCCTTCCCACCTGCAGCTCGGTGGTCGACCGCATCCAGGTGATGCAGATGAACGACCCGACACCGTGCGAGAAGTTCACCGTGCGCCAGATCCTCGAACACATGATGGTGCCTGCGGCCACCTTCACGTACATGTTCCGGGGGCTGGAGGCACCCGAGCTCACACTGCCCGACTTCGCCGGTCGGGTCCCAGCGCCGGAGTTCCGCGAGGTGATGGACGACCTGCTCGACGCCATCACGTCGCCGGGGGCACTCGAGCGAACGATCGACTCGCCGTTCGGCACGATGGACGGCGACACGTTCGCTCGACTGGTTGCGTTCGACGGGCTCGTTCACAGCTGGGACCTGGCGACGGCGACCGGGCAGCAGCTGGCGCTTGCCGCCCGCAGTGGTCGACGACGTGTCGAGCTTCGCTCGTAGCGCTCTCACCGACGAGATGCGTGACGGCGACACGTTCAAGCAACCGACCAACGTCGATGCCGGGGTCGGCGCGATCGAGCAGCTCGCCGCGTTCACCGGCCGAAAGGTGCCCGTCGCCGCCTGATCTCACGGAGTTATACTTCCCCGTATGACTCATCGAGTGGGCACGAAGGGCCAGGTCGTCATCCCCAAAGAACTGCGCGACGAGCTCGGCATCGAGCCTGGCGACGAAGTCAGTTTCTGGCGTGACGGCGACCACGTGGCGATTCGGTCGGCACGGCATCGGCCTCCGCTCCGAGGTCGCTTCGAGGGGTCCGGCCTCACCGACGACCTCGTCGTTCAGCGGCGCGCCGACCGCGAACGCGAAGCACGCCGGTGACCATCGTCCTCGACTCCTGGGCGGTGCTGAGATACCTCGAGGACGCTCAACCGGCCGCCGATCTCGTGGCTGCTTTGCTCGACGAGCAAGAACCGTTGATGTCGTGGATCAACCTCGGCGAGGTGCACTACGTGCTCCGTCGCGCACACGGCGAGGACGCAGCGACGGAAACGGTCCGCGATCTTCGGGAGGTCATCGATGTCCGCCTGCCCGATGAACGACTGGTGCTCGACGCAGCTCGGATCAAGGCCGACAATCCGATGGCCTTCGCCGACGCGTTCGGCGCGGCGCTCACGGTTGCCGAGCGGGCGATCCTGTGGACCGGCGACCCAGAGTTGCTCGTCGACGGCGCTGCGTGGCTGTGGCGAGATCTCCGCAGCGCCGAGTGAACGCTGCATCGCCCGGGCCCGTCGCGAGCCTCAGCCGTCGGCGCGTGCTGGCGTGGATGGCCAGGTGCCATTACGGAGCGCATGCCACGCACCGGTCGAGCCCAACGCCCACACCACCAAGACGGGCTGGAAGAACAGCCGGACGAATCGCTTCGCGTCGGTGTCGAGCCCGAACGCATCGACGCCCTCGACCCACTGGGCGATGTTGCCGGGGAAGACGACGACGAAGAACGCTGCCACGATCGTGCCGACGATCACACGGTGCCGGGGCAACGCGATCAGCGCGAGGCCCAGTGCGATCTCGACGACGCCGGATGCGAGCACCACCACGTCCTCGTCGATCGGGAACCAGCTCGGCACCTGTGCCTGGAACTCGGTGCGCTGGGTGGTGAGGTGGCCGATGCCGGCGCCGATCAGTGCGGCACCGAGGAGCCAGCGAAGGACGGAACGAAGGTCGACCCCGCCGAATCGTCGTGAGGTCTCGGACACGGTGTGATGGTACGGCAGGAGCGGTCGATCAGCCCGGCTCGATGAACGTTCGCACCAGGTTGGCGACCGTGCTCCGCTCGTGGGCGGCGTCGGTGCTGCCGCCGCACATGCGCCGCGATGCCTTCGCCGGCCGGTCGTCGAGCATGTCGCCGTGGCCCATCGAGGCGATCACGGTGTGCGTCGACCCGGGTGGCGCCGCAGCTGCGAAGTGTCGATGGTTGACCACGTCGGGTGCGCACTTCCCGCCGACGCCGGCGCCGATCACGAGCGTCCTGGAGCCGAACGTCGCTGGCTCGGCGGCCGCGGCCAACGCGGTGGGTCGTCGTCCGGCGCCATCGACCGGGTCGATCGCGATGACGCCGACGGGAACAACCTCTTCGGCGACTCGCCAGGCGACCTGGCCGCCGCGGGAGTGGCCGGCGAGCCACAACTCGTCGGGATGGCGGGTGGCGATGACGTGGTCGACGACCTCGACCCCGTGCTCGGCCTCCTGGATCGCGGACGGACGCCCGATGAGTGGGCCGGGACCCCGGCGATACATCTGCGGCGCCACGATCGACGTCTGGTCGGAGACGATCGAGGCGAACAACGACCGGTAGCTCCACGGCGACACCATGAACCCGGGGAAGAAAACGATCACCCGACCGCCGGATGCCTCGGACCGGCCGGAATCGACCAGCAGTGCGCGCACTGCGCCGGGAACATCCGAGGCAGTCGTGAACACGAATCGACAGGGCGGACTCAGGAGCCCGAGCGGCTCGCTACGCAGATCGGGATGTCGCAGTCGGCCGACTTGCACGGCCGCCGCGCCCGGTGGCGTCGAGCGCGCTCTTGCGCGAAGCCTTCGACGCACATGTGGTTGCCGCAGGTCTCGAGCCCACACGACAGGCCGGCCCGGTGCTTCTCGGTCTGTCGACGAAGCGCTGTGGCAGCGTCATCGGTCGACTCGTCGGTGCCCTGCACGTCCGGAGCAGCGGTCGACGGATCGGCGTGCTTCGCTTGCACGCACACCGGGACCGGGCAGTTGTTCCGTCCGCAGGGCTCACCCTTCGCATGCGCCTGAGTCTGGGCGTCGGCTTTGCGTTGGGCCTTGCTCAGACGACGCTTCTCGCGCAGCGGCGCGCAGACCTTGCAAGTGCGCACCTTGCAGATCCGGCCACGCGAGTGGGCAGTCGCCTGCAGCTGCTTCGGCGTCGGAGCGGGCGCGTCGGCCGTGTTGCTTCGTGGTGCTTTCGGAACCGGATGTTCACCCATCGTGCATCCGAGTATCGCCGCGCAGATGCTCAGACCCTCGTGATGGGTGGATCGTCGTCGGCGTCGGGACCCGCGAGGTGTTCGTGGAGTCGGCGCACCAGGTCGAGTTGCGTGCCGACCTCAGGGCCCGCAGCGGGACGGTGGCGGCGCACGTGGACGAGCGCCTCGTCGAGCGGAACCGCCAACGACACCAACATCGCCACGGCCACGGTGCCCGCCCGGCCGACCCCGCCAGCACAGTGCACGATGAGCCGCTCCCCTGCCGCGACCCGATCGACGAGCCCGGTCAACACGGGTGCGAACTCCTCGAGTGTCGGCGCGTGCATGTCGGGAATCGGATGCCACACCACCCGGGTCGGCGGCTGGGCACGCAGCCACGCGAGATAGGTGGGATAACGCTCGGCGAGTTCGTGCTCCTCGGTCAGACACACCACGCCGTCGGCGCCGACCCGCGCCATCAAGCCCTCGGGATCAGGTCCGATCGCGTGCTTGCCACACAGCCACAGCCGACCCTTGGCCGGCGCCGGCAGCGGGATCTCGTGGATGCCACCGTCGAGGTTCAACTGTTCTCCTTGTCCCGTCGGCCGACGCGAGGAGCAGACCGCTGGCGCATGAGCGTACGTCGGCCCCCAACGACGGGTACTACGACCATTGTCCGATGTCGACGAGGGCCGGGTTTGCGAGACTGGACCCGTGAGTAACGACTGGCTGCAGCACGGCCACGAGACCGAGGGAGTCGAGCTGGTTCCCGTGCTCTCCACGTCGAGCGTGCTCGACGACCGAGCGGGCGTCCCCTCGCGACCGAGGTGGACGTCCGGCTGGCGTGGGGTGATCGCGGGCGGCACGATCGCCCTGTTCGCAACGCTCGGCGTCGTGGGAGTGGCGAACGCGATCAGCGACAACCTCTTCCCGAGCATGGGGCCGACGAGCCCCGCATCGGTCTGGCAGAACCCCGTCCCCGCCCAGGAGCCGGCGACGACGAGCGTGACGACGGTTCCCTCGACGACGGTTCCCCCGACGACGGCGCCTGCGCCGGCGAGCACGATCGCACCGGCTGGCGCTTCGCCCACCACATCAGCGCCGAACGGGTGGTGTCGATCGCGATGATCGCGAGGTTGCCGCCACCACCACCAACCCCGGCGACGACGTTCCGGACGACCGCATCGACGACAGCTCGGGGAGTTCGAGCGGGTCAGGCTCAGGACGTGACGACTCGGACGACTCGGACACGTCGGGATCGTCCGGTTCCGGCAAGAGCGGGTCCGACGACAGCCGAGACAGCGACGACGACTGACCCTCAGTCATCGTCGGAGTCGAGGTGCTCCTGCGCCCACAGCGCCGCCTGAGTCCGGTCGGTCACACCAAGCCGCTGGAACACGCTCGTCAGGTGCGCCTTCACGGTCCGCTCGGCGATCCCCAGCCGGCGGGCGATCTGCTTGTTGGCGAGACCGTCGCGCACCAACAGCAGCACCTCACGTTCACGGTCGGTGAGCTGAGGGCCGGCGGTCCGCGTTCGTCGCGACTCGAGCAGCGCACGTGCAGCCTTCGGGTCGAGTGGAGACCCTCCGTCATGAACGGCCCGGATCGCCTTGGCGATGTCGTCGGGGTCGCTGTGCTTGAGCAGGTAGCCGTCGGCTCCGGCGCCGAGCGCGTCCATGATCCGCGTCTGGTCGGAGAACGAGGTCAGGACCAGGACGCGACTGGCTGGATGCGTCTCGGCGAGCGTCGCGTCGCCTCGATGCCGTCGAGTTCGGGCATCGACAGGTCCATCAGGACGACGTCGGGCCGGTGCTCGGCGACGCACGTCATCGCCTCGTTGCCGTTGGCAGCGGTCGCCACGACGTCGATGTCGCCGGCTGTCGCCAAGAACTGCTCGAGGCCGGACCGGACGACGGCATGATCGTCGACGATCACCACCCTGATCGGTTCGGTGCCGTCGCTCTCGCTCACCGGGGCATCCTTCCACCGAGTGGGATCGTCGTCTCGACGCGGGTGCCGGTGCCGGGCCGGGAGGAGACCGTGAGGGTGCCGTCGAGTTGGGCGACGAGCCCGGCGAGCGAACGCAGGCCGACGTGGCCCTCGGTGAATCGGTCGTCGAGGGTGTCGGTGCTGAACCCTCGGCCATCGTCGTCGACGACGAGTCGGACGGCACTGTCGGTCGTGGCGAGCACGACTCGGACGTGCTGCGCAGCGGCGTGGGAGACCACGTTGCGCAGCGCCTCCTGCGCAACCCGATAGACGAGTGTGGCGGTCTCGGTGGGGATGCCCGCGTCGCCGGTCGGCGCGTCGAGGTGGGTCTCGATCCCGCGGACTCGAAGCCCGCTGAGCAGGTCACCGATCGCCGATTCGAGGCCCTCCTCGGCGAGGTTCGGCGGGTAGATCTCGACCAGGAGCGAACGCAGCGACTTGATGCTGCCGCGGATGGCCTCCGATGCATCGAGCGCCTGTTGCGGTTCGATACCGGTGCGGCCTTGAGCAGCGAGCGTGAGCGACACACCGGTGAGTTCCTGCACGACACCGTCGTGGAGATCGCTGGCGATCCGGCGCCGTTCGGCCTCCGACGCTTCGAGGGCGTGGCGCAGCAGGCGCTCGCGTTCTTGTTGGCTGGCCTGGAGGCGCCGGGCCATCGACCAGGCAATGGGGATCTGGACCAGTTCGAGCAGGATCAGCGCGCCGATCGTGATCGGGGCGAACTGCAGCCAGAGGCTTCGGCCGACCTCGGTGACACCGCCGTAGTCGAAATAGGCCTCGAAGAGCAGCGGCGTGCCCGACGGTGTCTCGGTCCGGGAGTACACCTCGAGCAGCTTGGCTTCGGTCTCGTACCGGTTCTCGGGACCGGACAGGTCACTGACCTCGGCGACCTGCCCTCCCACGGCGAGCACCTCCAACGCATCGTCGCCGAGGGGGAACTGCTCGCCGATCAGGCGCGGTTCGTCGGCGTAGACGATGGTGCCGTCCTCCCGCCAGATCTTGACCCGGACGAGCGAACCGCGCAGCACCTTGTCGCGGACCACGGCGTCGACCCGGTCGAGTGCGTCGCGGTCCATGGCGACGAGATCGTCGTCGATCACGGGAGCGATGAGCCCGACGCTGCTGATGTTGGCGACCCTGCGGGCCTCCTCGATTGCCTGCTCGGTGCCGACTCGGCGGCTGGCGATGGCGGTGAAGGCGATGACGAAGACCAGCGCGACGAAGCCGGCCGCCGCGAACCTGGCGACGACCTTGCCCACCGAGATCGGCTCCACCAAGGGTCGGTCGTCCTGCACCGACACAGCCTCGCGCCGACGCGACGGTGCACCCGGTGATGGACCGGGTGCACCAGGGGGCAGCGTCGTTGCAGTCACGCTGCGGATTCAGTCGTCGTCGCCACCGCTGCGACCGGACCGATCGTCGTCGTCGTGGCCGCCGCCGGGGCCGGACCTGTCGTCATCATCGTCGTCGTGATCGCCGTCGTCGCTGTGGTCGTCGTCGCTGCTCCGGCCGGATCGGTCGTCGTGATCGCCGTCGTCAGAGGTACCGGTAGCGCCGGTGCACCTCGGGTCGGCAGCGTGTTCGGCCTCGTCACACGGCCCGCTGATGTCGCCGGGCACGCTCGTCGACGGTGTGCTCGACGACGGGACACTCACCGATGGGGCGCTCGACGAGGGCCTACTGCTCGACGGGTCACCGGTCGATGGGCTGCTCGACGATGGCGCAACGCTCGACGGGATGCTCGACGACGGAACGCTCGATGACGGGATGCTGGTCGGCGTCGTGCTGGTCGGCGTCGTCACCGTAGGTGTCGGCGACGGCGTCACCACCGAGATGCAGGCAGGGTCGCCGGCATGCTCGAGCTCGTCGCAGTTGCCGCGCACCTCGCCGGGCACGCCGTTGTCGTCGGGGGTGCCGGCGTCGCGGGAGGCTGCAAGAGCGGGCACGGCCAGTGTCAGCGTTGCGCAACCGGCGATGATCCAGATCAGATGTCGTTTCATGGTGAACTCCTCGTTGTGGGGGACGTCACCATCAAGCCAGTTCCCGCAGGCACGTCACCAGTGGACGATGGTGCTACGACCATCGCGCTGGAACCGACGGGGTGGGTGAGCAATGCGAGGCTGTGCGGGGATGCTGGTGATCGATGCCGCCAATGTGATCGGGTCGCGGCCGACGGGGTGGTGGCGTGATCGGCCCGGGGCGGCGCTGCGCTTCACCGAGCAGGTGCGAGCGACGGTGACCGTCGGCGCGCTGGAACCTCCGGTGTCCGTCGTGCTCGAAGGTCAGTTCCGACGTGGAGCCGCCGAGGCTGACATCGACGGTGTCGTGGTTGTGCACGCTCCCGGCGAGGGCGACGACACCATCGCCGCCGTTGCCGCCGCTCACGACGAAGCGGACGTTGTCACCGCCGACCGCGGATTGGCCGAACGTGTGCGAGCGGCCGGCGGCACGGTCGTCGGGCCGAACTGGCTGCTCGACCGACTGGTGGACTGGAACGGCTGATCCTCAGTGCAGGGAGGCGTTCACCAGTCGACGTCGGGGGTCGGCGGGAACAGGGTGTCGCGCTCGGCGGCGAGGCGTTCGCAGTCCCAGGTGTCGTCGACGCGCCGCAGGATGATCGGGCTCTTCGAGAGGTCGGGGTACTGCCCCCAGTTGGCGGGCGACATCTCGAAGACCGGGTCGCTCGCACCGATGACCAGTTGTTCGGAGTCGTCGGTGACCTGTCCGGTCAGCAGATCGGGCTCGGTGAGGAACGCCTCGAAGGCGAAGATCTCGCGGCGGGCGATGTAGAGCTCGCCGATGAACTCCGGCGTGACCTCGATCGTGACGGTGAGGCCCGGCTTGCCGTCGCCGTCGTCGTCGACGATCCGCGGATCGTTCGGATCGGTGGGCAGCGGTTCGTTGAACGGATCCTCGAGCCGGATGCCCACCGGCGTGGGCGTCGGCGGACGCCGGACCCGCAGCACCCCGTCGACGGTGTCGATCTCGAGCACGGCAGGCGGTGGTTGAATCGCCTGGGTGGCGGCGTCGGACAGTGAGGTCGTGATCGGCTGGTCGGTGCGCTGCTCGGAGAAGCAGAACGACGACTGGTCGACGATCTGCCCGTCGACCTCGGTGAAGTCGTTGAACCCGAAGCTGATGATCAGCGTCTTGAGCACGTCGTCTTCGTAGGCAACGACGTCGTAGTGCGCCCACCGGCCGACCAGTTCCTGACCGAGCACGGGCTCCGGCTCGGTGACCGGCGGCTGTGTGGTCGCGGCCTCGCTCGTCGGCGGCTGGGTCGTCGCTGCCTCGGTTGTCGGCGGTTCCGTGGGCACGGCGCTCGGGTCACTCGACGTCACGGCGTCGCTCCCACATGCGGCCATCGCGCCCACAGCCAACAAGGTCAGGACAGGGCGCCACACCCTCGGCAAGGTAGCGCTGCGCAGCCGGCGAGTCCGAGCGACCAAGTCCGGCGCGATTGTTGCGTCCAATCGGTCACGGCGATCTCGAGGCACCCGACGAGGCGTGGACCTCGGCCCCTGCCACTCCCCGCCAAGCAGGCGAAGACTGATGGGTGAAGGGAGGACGAGATGGACGTTCAGACGAAGGAGCCGCCGAAGTTGCCGCCGGTGTGGTTCAAGCATCTCTTCTGGCGGGTCCACCGGTTCGCGTACCGCCTGCTCGGCGCACGCGTGTTGTGGACCGCGCAGAGCAAGCGCGGGTGGGGCGCCATGCACCTGGCGACCGATCGGCCGGAAGTCGGGCGAGCGACGCGAGGTGATCGTCGGGTACATCGACGACGACGGGTCACCCGTCGTGCTGGCGATGAACGGTTGGGACGAAGGCCTGCCAGCATGGTGGCTGAACGTCGAGGCACACCCCGACGTCGTCATCCGGCTGAAGGGTGAGCCGGAGCGCCCGGTTCGCGCCCGCAGGGTCGAGGGCGACGAGCGTGATCGCCTGTGGCGGCGGTGGGCCGAGATCGACGAGGGCCTCGATGCCTACGCCGCCTCCCGCGAAGCCGACACGCCGGTCGTCGTCTTCGAACCGCTGGAGGCTCCCGCTCCCCCGACGGCCTGACACATCTCGGCGGGATACGTCCCGGAATCCGGGACCCATTCCGCCGAGAAATGCACTGGCTGCTGGGCCATGGCACACTCGCGCCATGGCCGATCTGGAGACCTTCCCCGAGGACTGGGAGCGGGCGCTCGCCGTCGTCGCCCACCCCGACGACATGGAGTACGGCGCCGCTGCGGCGGTCGCTCGTTGGACGCAACAGGGCAAGCACATCGCCTATGTGCTGGTGTCCGACGGCGAGGCGGGGATCTCGACGATGCCGCCCGACGAGGTCGGCCCGCTGCGCCGCGAGGAGCAGCTCGCCAGCTGTCGCGTCGTCGGTGTCGACGACGTCGAGTTCCTCGGATGGCCCGACGGCTCGATCGTCGAGGGGCTGGAGTTGCGCGCCGATCTCGCCGAGGCGATCCGACGCCACCGTCCCGACGTGGTGCTGTCGATCAACTTCCGCGACAGCTGGGGCGGACCGAGCTGGAACCATCCCGACCATCGGGCGGTCGGCCGGTCGCTGCTCGACGCCGTCCGTGACGCGGCGAACCCCTGGATGTTCGGCGATCGGGGCGACGCGTGGGACGGCGTGCGGTTCGTGGCCTTCGGCGGCAGCCCGCAACCCACCCACGGCGTCGACACGACCGACACCTTCGACGCCGGCGTCGCCTCGCTCGCCGCCCACCACCTGTACCTCGACAATCTCGGCGGCGACATGGCCTCGCCGGACGAGTTCCTGCGCGGCGCCGCCACCTCCGCCGGCGAACGGATGGGCACACCGCTCGCCGCCACGTTCGAGATCATCGGCTGACCGAACGTTGGCGCTGCGCAGACTCAGGCACCGGTGGGCTACGCGATCTCGGTGGCGTGAGTCCCGGATTCCGGGACCGAGGTCACCGAGATCCCGTGGGGTGGGCGCCGGGCTGATGCCTCAGCTGCCGCGGAGGTAGGTCAACACGGCGAGCACCCGGCGATGGCTGCTCTCCTCGACGTCGAGTCCGAGCTTCATGAACACGTTGGAGATGTGCTTCTCGACCGCGCCGTGCGAGACGACCAGCCGGTCGGCGATCCCACCGTTCGAGAGCCCCTCCGCCATCAGGGTCAGGACCTCACGTTCTCTGGGCGTGAGGCGATCGAGGTCGCTCGATCGCTGCGACCGGCCGAGGATCTGGCTGACGACCTCGGCATCGATCGCGCTCCCGCCGTTGGCGACGCGCCGAACCGAGACGAGGAAATCGTCGACGTCGATCACCCGGTCCTTCAACAGGTAACCGACGCCGGCGACGTCACCGGTCAACAGCTCGCCTGCATACCGCTCCTCGACGTACTGCGAGAGGACGAGCACCGCGATGTCCGGATGGCGCCGGCGGATCTCGATCGCAGCCCGCAGGCCCTCGTCGGTGTGGGTCGGCGGCATCCTGACGTCGACGAGGCACAGGTCGGGCGAGTGCTCGGTCACCGCGTCGAGCAGGGCGTCCGCGTCGCCGACGGCGGCCACCACGTCGAATCCCGAGTCGGTGAGCAGCCGCACCAGCCCGTCGCGGAGCAGCACCGAATCGTCGGCAATGACGGTTCGCAGCGCACCGGCAGATGCGTCAGCCACCTCAGCCACGATCGACCTCCGTCTGACGAGGGATCTCGGCAACGAGCGTCGTCGGCCCGCCGACCGGCGACGTGATCGAGAAGGTGCCGTCGACAGCGTGGACCCTGGCGCGGATCCCCAGGATGCCGGTGCCCCGTGCCGGGTCGGCGCCGCCGGCACCGTCGTCGTGGACGGTCACCCGCACGTTCGCCGCGACTCTGGCGACGTGGATCGACGCCACCCGGGCGCCTGCGTGCTTCAGGACGTTGGCGATCGCCTCGTTGGCGATGAAGTAGACCGTCTCGGCGACGTCGGTCGAGAGATCCAGGTCGGCGTCGACGTGGACCGAGATCGGGATCGGTGCCCCACCGACGATGGCCGACAGTGCCGCGTCGATACCACGGTCCTCGAGGATCGCTGGATGCAGCCCGCGCCCGAGTTGGCGCAGCTCGCCGATCGAGCCCTGGACCTTCTGGCGAGCGCTGACGATCAGCTCCTTGGCGGTCTCGGGGTCGGTGTCGACGTGGTTGGCCGCCATCCCGAGGTCGAGGCCGATCGCGACGAGCTGCTGCTGGACACCGTCGTGGAGATTGCGCTCGATTCGGCGTCGCTCGCTCGCCACCGCGTCGAGGATGTCCTGGCGTTGGATCGAGAGGTCGGAGACCCGCCGTTCGGCGGCTGCGAGCCGATCGACGCCGAGGAACCAGGTGTCGATCTGGGCCTTCAGGCCAGCGGTCCAGATCGCGATCCGCGGGATCGCTCCGGCAGCGACGACCACCAGCGGGAGCGCAAACAGGTTGAACGCCCCGAACCCTGCCCCGCCGAAGATGCCGTCACCGAACACCACCTGCACGACGAGCGACAGCGGGAAGCTCCCGAATCCGAACAGGAGGAACGCGAGCACGACGTTGACGGCGACGAAGCCGACCTGTCGCCACCGGACGGGATCGCTGAGCGCCCGTGAGATCGCTCGCGGTCCGATTCCCTCGAGTGGCACAACGGCACGCGGTTCGATCTCGTGGCCGGCGGATGCGGCGAGGCGGAGCTCGACTCCGGCGAGCACCTCGACCAGGCGGAAGAACGGCACGATCAACAGGAAACCGACGACGACGAACAGCAGCCCGAAGGTGATCGCGCCGAGTGCCACCATCGCGGCGAAGAGGAACGGCGCCGCGACGGCGCTCGCGAACAGGAACAGCAGTGCCTTCCATCCCTCCGCCGCGGTGAGGGGGCGAAACCAGGTCTCAGCGAGCTCGCGAGCCCGGTCCCAGTCCCAACCGTCCTCGGATGCGCCCGCCGGGGGCGGCGTCGGGACACCGGGCCGGGTCGGCGGCGGGAGCTGGTTCACGGCGCCAGTCTCGCGCCCGACGCCGGCTGCCGGCGATGAGCCACCCGACGACGACATCGCCGAGTCGGTCGAGGCGGTCATGCCGCACCCCGCAGGGTGACCGCGAGCGGCCGGCGCCCGACGCTGCGGGCGACCACGGTGGCGAGCAGCACGAGCACGGCGACGGTGCCGACGATGATGAACGGGATCGCCGCCGTGGCGTCGACGACGCCGATGTCGACGGCATTGCTGGTCTCGAACGAACCGATGATGCCGCGTGTGCCGAGGGCGCCGAGTGCCAGACCGCCGGCCACGCCGAGCAGACCGATGGGCACGAGCTCGCGCACGAGCAGGCCCCGCAGGCGTCGGCGGCGGGCCCCGATCGCCTGGAGCGCGGCGAGTTCGTGACGACGCTCGTAGAGGCTCACCGTCATCGACGAGATGACCGCCAGCGCCGCCACGCCGGCGACGATGACGCCGATGGCGCCGAACACCATCACGATCGCATCGCGACCGGCGCGGCTCTCGGCGGCCATCTCGTCGGCGGTCGTCACCGTGGTGGCAACCGGGAGCTCGAGCGACGGCGCCGGATCCGACGACCAGATCACGTTGGCGCCTCCGGGAGTTCCGAGATCGATGGCGAGAACGTCCCGGTCGACGTACAGCGCCCGACCCGCGTCCTGCGCCGTGCCGACGATCAGGTACTCGACCGGGCCCGACGCCAGGTCGATCGTGATCGAGTCGCCGACGTCGTGTCCGCGACGATCGGCGAAGCCGGCGCTGAGCATCGCCTCGCGGGAACCGGCCGACGGCCACCTCCCGCTTGCGAGCTCGCTCTGGAAGTACTCCGCGTCCGGTCCCAAGCCGAACACGTCGACCTCCCAGTCGTCGATCTCGCCGAACGAGTACACGCCGGCCTCGACGTCGTCACGGTTTGCGAGGGAAGCGGCCTCGAACGGCAGGCCCGGGTCGCGGGCCTCGGTGAGCGACTCCCACGTCCACGGCGCCGTCGTGGCGTCGTTGAATCCGTTGACCGACGTGACGAGGCTCGGCACGAGAAACGCTGCGGCGACCGCAGCGGCGATCTGGACGACGATCGCGACGGTCCGTGCCGGGCGGCGGATCGAGGCGCGAGCTGCGAGCCGACCGAACAGACCACCGGTCGGGACGCGGGCGGCGAAGCGCTGCGTCACGCTGTGGCCGTACGGTGACCCGTCGCGATCGCGCAACGCCTCGGCGAGCGGACGCCGAGTGACCCGAGCGGCAGCTCGTGCCGCAACCAGCCGGGCACCGACGAGCGCACCGATCGCGCTCGCTGCGACGACCCACCAGTCGATCGCGAAGTCGGGCGTGACGCCGACGAACTCCTGGAGCACCATCCGGGCGATGAGGTTGCTGATGAGCACGCCCAGCGGAAGGCCGACAGCCAGCGCCACTGCGGTGATCGCAAGCGCGATCCTCCGCAAGCGACGGCGCAAGGGTCGAGCGCGGCCGCCGAGCGCCCGCATCACCGCGACCTCGCGGGTGCGCTCGGTGATCAGCGTGTTCGTGGTCGACGCGAGCAGGACCAACGCGACCAGCCCGGCCACGACGCCCAGCAGGCCGATGAGCGTGCTCACCTGCTCGATGTCGGCATCGATCGGTGTCGAACCGTCGGGCAGGTAGACGGGGAATTCGGTGAACGAGTCCCCTCGCTCTGCGAGCACGTCACGCGTGGCATCCGCGATCGCCCGGAGTTCGTCGGCCCCGTCGTCGACGGCGGTGATCACGAGTCGAGTGGTCCCGCCGGTGCGAGCGACCACCGAGTCGAGATCGGCGTAGGCGACGGCTGAATCCGACCACCACAGGGTGCCGCCGTTCCCGACGATCTCGAACGAGGTGTCGTCGACGACAACCCGGTCGCCGATCTCGCCGAAGCCAGGGCTGGTGACGATCTCGTGCACGTCGGCCGGCATCCGGCCTGCCGTCAACTCGATGACGTCCATCGTCTGCTGGTCGAAGTCGAGACCGATCAGATCGGTCTCGGTGCCCGCCGCTGTGGTCACCGCGAGGACGGCCTCGCCTTCGGCGGCAGCGACTCCGTCGAGTGCGGCCACTCGTGCGATCTGGTCGGCGTCGAGCGGGGTCGTCGCCACCACGATGTCGGCGAGTCCGCTGCTCTCGGCGGCGGAGTGGAGTGTCCCCCCGGCGACGGTGGGGACCGCGAGTACGCCGATCGCCCCGACCGCCAGCGCCAACGCGAAGATGCTGGCGAGGATGCGGCCCGGGGCCCGGCTGAACTGGTGCAGGATTCCGGACATCTCAGTGCTCCCCCCGCTCGGTGATCGATTCGATGCGACCGTCGATCATCGCCACGACACGGTCGGCGTTGTTTGCGAGCGCCAGGTCGTGGGTGATGAAGACGATCGTCGTGCCGTGGTGGGCGAGCCCGGTGAGCAGCTCGAACACCGCGTGTCCGTTGGCCTGATCGAGGCTGCCGGTCGGCTCGTCCGCGACGAGCAACGCCGGCTCGCGGACCATCGCTCGGGCGATTCCGACGCGCTGCTGTTCGCCGCCGCTCATCTGGGCGGGCAGCTTGCGTGTCAGCCCGTCGAGCCCGACCCGCTCGAGCGAGGTGCGGGCCCGTGCGCGGCGTTCACGACGTCCGACCCGGCCGGCGCCGAGCTCGATCGCGAGTTCGACGTTCTCGAGCGCGGTGAGCGTCGGCAACAGGTGGAAGTCCTGGAAGACGATCCCGACGTGTTGACCACGCCACGTGGCGAGGCGGTCGGGACGCATCTGGTCGATCCGGTCACCTCCGACGACCAGCGAACCCGAGGTCGGCTGATCGATTCCGGCGAGCAACGATCCGAGGGTGCTCTTGCCGGATCCGGACGGACCGATCAGCGCAACCAGCTCGCCGCGGCGAAGGTCGAGGTCGACGCCCGAGATGCCGATCTGAGCTGCGTTGCCGCGGCCCCAGATCCGGGTCAGGTCGCGTGCCTCGACGAGGGCCGACGGGCTCGCCGGAGTGGGGACGGGCGACGGTTCGGGCAGCGGTTCGGCAAGGAGGACTGACGTTGTGCTCATGACGTCATCGTGCGCCTCCCCGTGCCCACGACGACATGGAGCACGCTGGCGAATCGGTGGTGGGGTTGTCCCTACCCCCGGCCGTCCCACAACCCGGCCACGATGCCCCGACTGGGATCTGAACGCCACGAGTTCCGGTCTCGGGAACTGAGCAGGGGGAGATCTCGGGTGCGGGTGAGGGACATCACCCTGGCGGTCACCCCAGCGTGAGGAGGCGAGCGATGCGGTGGTCGTCGGGGCCGAGGTAGTGCACGAGCACGCCGGCGACGGCCTCGACGTCGAGGGTGCCGGCCAACTGCATCTCTTCGAGGTCGGCCCAGTCCTTCGTCCGGTCGAAGAACGCCTTGAACACCGCCAGGTCCCGGCAGGCGAGGAACGGGACGTCGTGTCCCGCGAAGGGTTCGGTTCGGATGCGCCCACCGGCGTCGGCGTGGAACGGCGTGGTGTCGAGGAACACGTCGACCGGTGTGTTGTCCCACCAGAGGCGGGCCTGACCGTCGGCTTCGAGTTGTGCGACCTCCGCGTCGGTGGTCGAGATCTCGGTTGGCAGGGCCGCGAGGAGATCGCCGGTGCGCTCGGCCGGGACGAACACGTTGACGTCGATGTCGATGGTGCCGCGGGCGCGTTGCGTGCACCAGGCAAGCGCGAGCGCGCCGCCGAAGGCATGCGACAGGTGCGCATCGTCGAGCGCCAGGTGAATCGCGACGATCTTGTCGGCCAGCGAGAGTGCGGCGCTCATGCGACCGCACCGAACTTGGGGGCGGTGAGCGTGGGGCTGTGGCTCGCCGGGAACATCTCGGCCAGCTCGAGCACCTCGACGAGTTCCCGCCCGCGAGCGACGGGGTCGACGGCGACGTCGGCCGGTCGCACCTCCAGCGTGACGCCGACGCGGAAGCCGCATGCGGTGAGGATTCGGTCGAGCGTGTCGACGTTGGGTGTCTTGCGACCCTGCTCGTACGCAGCGAGGGTCGAGTGGGAGGTGTGAGCGCGTCGAGCGAGGTCGCGCAGCGAGAGGCCTGCCCTCCGCCGCGCCACTCGGATCAACCGCGCTGCGTCCATCTCGCACATGGTACTCGACTGGTATCCGAATGGATACCAGTCGAGTACCGTCAGGCGATGAGGTCGAGCGCCAGGCGAAGTCCGGCGTCGATCTGACCGAGTGTGTCGTGGTCGGCTGCTCCGACGCGTTCGGAGAGCTGCCGCTTGTCGAGCGTGATGATCTGGGAGACGTTGACGACCGAGTCCTTCGCCAGCCCCGACCGGCTCTCCGGGAGGGCGACGTTGCCCGGCGCAGCAGCGAGGTCGACGTTGCTGCTGATCGCCACCGCGACGATCGTGCCGATCCGGCTGAGGTTGAACGAGTCGGCCGAGACGACGATCACCGGCCGACGCTTGCCAGGTCCCGATCCGGTGGGTGCGGGCAACTCGGCCCACCAGATCTCGCCGCGCGAGATCACCAGTCCTCGTCGATCGCGACGGACTGTGCCGCCGCGAGGCCGGCGCTGAGCGCGGACGGCCGCTCGCCGTACAGGTCGTCGAGCCGTTCGGTGACCCGGGCGGATTCGTCGGCGTCGAGCAGTTGCGCCAGCGCCTCGGCATACAGCTCCGACCGCGAGATCCGCCGCCGTCGGGCGAGCCGATCAGCCGCCTCGAAGATCGGATCCGGAATCGACACAGCGGTCTTCATGCTGGATGAGTATAACTCGGTCATACCTGCCCCCGCCTGAGCTCCGGCGCAGCACCTCGGGCGAGGAGCCGGGTCAGCCAGTCCTCGATCGACAAGCCGGATCGACGGGCTGCGGAGACCAGGTCATCGAGCACCTCCGGCGGCATGTGGATCTGGATCGAGACGAAACCTTCGGGGATGTCCATGATGCGTCCTTTCGACAACGCTCATGGGGGAGTCGGCAGAGACCACCGTACGGAACCGGTGTCACAGAGTTGCCCTCGCGCCACACCCGGCGGTCGAGTCGCCTCAGTCGTGGAGGCGGGAGGCCGGTTGGTAGTTCGGGCCGGCCGTCGTGTCGACCCGTGCCAGCAGGGCCTCGCACGGGGGCTCGAACTGTTCGGCGAACCGGTTCGATCGCTCCTCACCGAGCAGTTCCCACGGCAGGGTGGTGAGGCGGTCGGTGTCGTCCTCGATCCGTGCACGCAACGCCAGTCCGTCGGGCGTCACGCGTCGACCGCCGTCGGCGTCGATCTCGGCGAGGCCCTTGCCGGCGAGCGCGTTCCAGCCGGCGTCGATGTCCTCCGGGGTGGCGCCTCGCGACTTCGGCATCCAGTCGGTCTCGTAGTGCACGTGTGCGTTGTGCAGGATCGACGCTTCGGGATGGGTGAGCCCGGCCGCGACGACGATCGCCCAGTGAGTGTCACCGCGCCACTCGCGGATGCAGTTGACCGCGTGCCAGCCGGACAGGAGGGGATCGTCGGGTCGCGGCAACGCGAGGTGTGCGGCCATGAAGACCCGGCCCATGACGGGCAGTTGCTCGACGACGGGCCAGAGTTCGGGGCCGAGTTCGATCAGCGGATCGACGATCGCCGGTGCGAACTCGCGGAGCCCCTCGACGACGGCCTCGTCGCGGGCGAGCCGGCACGCTTCGAACCGGGCGGGGTCGTGGCCGAGCACGTCGAACGCTGCCCGGATGCCGGTGGGGCTGATCGACCCGAACGCGGCGATCACCGCATCGGGTCCGGCGGCGGCGATCGGCGCACAGCGGGCAGCCATGTAGCCGAGCGGTCCGGCGAAGTCCTTCGGGATGCCGAGCTCGGCGTAGCGAGCCACTGCCCCCGGATCCCAGAAGATCCAGCCGATCGTCGTCTGCACCGAACGAGCGTTGCGGCGCGTGATCTCGACCCAGTCCGGTGCGTCACCCATCCGCGAAGTCTCGCATCCGGGAGAGCGACGCGACCGCTCAGCCGCCCTTCTTGCCGTTGCCGTTGCCGTTCTTGCCGTTGCCGTTGTTGCTCTTGGTGCCGGAGTGGTCGGGCTTGCCCGGCGACGTGCGCTGCTCGGCCTTCTCGGCCTTCTCGGCCTTCTCGACCTCCTCGACCTCCTCGACCTCCTCGACCTTCTCGATCTCGTCGTCGTTGGCATCGTCGATGTCGGTCTCCTCGACCTCGCCGGTCTCTCCATCGGAGTCCGAATCGGTCTTACCGCACGAGGAGCGGGCGACGTCTCGCACCTCCATGTCGGCGAATTCCGACTCCGCGTCGAACTCCGAATCCTCGTCGAACGGCGCCAAGCCTCGGGCGGCAGCGCTGACGGTCTTGCCGTGGTTCGCGTCGGGGATGCAGAAGGGTTCGGGTTCCTGCGGATCGACGGGGGCCGGTTCGACGTCGGCCACGACCGCGACCTCGGACTGCGGGATCCTCGGGACCGTCCTCCGGCTCGGGCTCCACCACCGTCGCGGGCTCGTCGACGGGAGTGCCGCCTTCGGCGGGCGGCTCCTCGGCAGGCGGCTCCTCGGCAGGCGGCTCCTCGGCGGGCGGCTCGCTCGGCTCGTCCACCTCGATCTTCATGGGAGCATCGCTGTCGAACAGGTCGACTCCGTCAGAACTCGCTGCGGCGGCAGCGCCTCCGAATCCGAGAATGCCGGCAGCGATCAGTGTGGCGACGCGGGCGCGACGAGATGTGAACATGGTGGTTCCCTTCGATGTGTGATGGGCGGCAACCATGAGATCGACGACGTCGTGTTCAGCGGTGAGCTCGGCCGGTGTCGCGGGGCTGCGCAACGGGCCGAACAGGTCATCGAGATCGTCGAAATCGCTCATGGCACCCTCTTCATCGTCTGGGGGACATCGTTCGTTACAGACATCTTCCGGCGCAGACGCGTCAGACCGCGGTGGACCAGAACCCGCACGTTGCCTTCCGTCGTGCCCAGCACCGACGCGACATCGGCGATCGGGAGGTCGTTGACCACCCGCAGCATCACGGCGTCGGCGAGGTTGTCGGGCAGTGTGCCGACGAGCGCAACCGCACGATCCAGCGCGCCGTCCCGGTCGAGCTCGACGTCGGCGGCAGCGGCATGATCGGCCGCCCGCACCGCGAGGCCGGTCCGACGGACCGTTCGACGAATCTCGTCGACGCTGCGACGGTGGGCGATCGTGAAGAGCCAACGCCGGAAGTCGTCGTCGCCGCCCTCGAGGCGGTGGAGTGATGTCGCGACGTCGATCCACACCTGCGACGCCACGTCGTCGGCCGACGGTGTCCTGCGGGCGCGGAGGTACCGCAGCAACGGAGCCTGATGCGTCCGCCACAGCTCCGCCAGAGCGCCACGATCACCGAGCCGCGCCGCGTCGAGCGTGGTCAACGGGCGGCGCACCATGCGGTCTCATCGGCACGTGAGGCACCGACCTTGACGACAAGTCGACCTGATCGCTCCGGCGGGCTACCCGGCGTCGGAAGCATCGAGTGCTTCGAGGAAGCTGATCGATGCGTCGGCGATCTGGCGTTGGGCGTCGGCTCGGGTGGTGCCGGGCGTTCCGTCGCCGTTCTGCAGGCCGTAGTCGCCGAAGAAGGAGTGGATGGCGCCGTCGATCGGGACGTACTCGGTCGACGCCGGCAGGTCGGGCTTGCTCTCGTCGATGTCGGCGGGGGTGGCGAGACCGTCGTTGGTGCCCGACACCGACATCACGGCGAGGCCGGCGCGTTCGGACATGTCGTTGACCGGGTAGGCGGCCCAGAGCAGCAGGCCGACCAGTTCGTCGCGGTCGGTCTCGGCGTAGCTGGAGGCCATCGCACCGCCGAGCGAGTGGCCGCCGACGGCCCACCGCTCGACGGTGTCGTCGGGGTCGCCGATCACGGCGTTGGCGGCGTTCGAGTCGAGGACCGCCAGGTTGTAGGGCTGCTTGAAGATGACGACCGGGAAACCCGCTTCCGCGATCGGGCGCAGCACGTGGGCGTAGGCCTGCGGGTCGACCAGCGCTCCGGGATAGAAGGCGAGCCCGGCGGACCGTGGGTCGTCGGTCGGGGTGAGCCGGATCGACGACCTCGAGACGTCGACGGTCACCCCGTCGCCGTCGTCGAGCGCGTCGATGGCGATCTGTTGCGCCGACGCCGGCTTGAGGTAGACGAGCAGTCCGAGCAGCACCGCTCCAGCGAGCAGCAGCCCGGCGCGCGCCGACCAGACCTTCCACGTCGATCGTTGCGGAGGCGGGCCGACGAGCAGCGCCCACGTGACGAGTCCGACGGCGACCGCCAGCGACAGCAGCAGCGTGATCAGGTACGCCGGGCTCGACCCCCAGATGCCGACCCACGCGGTCGCGAACGCCCACACGACCACCAGCGCGATGGCGGCTGCCACCCCGATCGGCCACCACCGGGGACGGCGACCCGGCTGCTCGGCTGGTTGCACGTCGTCGAGGTCGTCGGGTTCGACGGCCACCTGATCGCTCACGTCGCCGAGTCTCGCACGTTCGTTTCGAGTGCCGGGGCTGGCGCACAGCTTGGCCGCACCAAGACCATGGGGTCACGGGTCGTCAGCACAAGCGAGGGAAGTCGCGCCTGTCGGAGTTGATCCGTGAGGCCGAACAGGGCCACGACGTAATCGTTGCGCGCAGCGGCCATCCCGTGGCGAACATCATTCCGACAAGCTCGGCCCGGAGACGCGACGCCTGCTCGAGTCGGCCGACGAGGTGTTCTTCTCGGCAGCGACTCCTTCCGCGGCAATCGTCACGCGAGCGATCGGCGGTGCAGCCAGTCGACGACCGCATCGAAGAACGCGTCGGGTTCGTCGAGCCACGGCACGTGACCGCTGTGCTCGAAGATCACCGTCTCGGCGTCGGGCAGGCGGCGGGCGATGCGCTCGGACTGCGGCCAGGCGCAGAACGCGTCGTGGCGTCCTGCGAGCAGCAGCACCGGGACGTCGACCCGGTCGAGTCGGTCGACCGCGCTCCAGCCTCCCAGCACCTCGAATCCCCGACGCATCGCGTCCGCCCGGAAGAGGGTGCCGCTCATGGCGGCGCGCATCGCGTCGCCGCCGATCCGGTGGACGTAGGCAGGAGCGAGCCGGTCCATGAACGCTGCGTACTCGTCGTCGGTCTGCGGCATGGTCGCGAGCATCTGGGCGAACTCGTCGGGCATCGGTGGCCCGTCGGGAACGGGCGGTTCGTCGGTGCCGGGTTGGCCCGGTGTGGTCGTGACGAGGATCGCCGCCCGGACGGCGTCGGGCTGGGTGATCAGCATCTCCTGGGCGATGAATCCGCCGTAGGAGTGGCCGATGACGATGACCGGTTCGTCGGAGACGTGTCGGGCGACCGCCGCTGCGTCGGCTGCCCACTGCTGCATGGTCGCCGTGCCGACGTCGCCGGTCGAGCGGCCGTTGCCGCGGTGGTCGAGGTAGACGAGGCGCAGGTGCTCGGCGAGCGGGTCGAGCGTGCGCAACATCTGGTGGTCGACGCCGAGGCCGCCGTGGAGCACCAGTGCGACGGGCCCCTCGCCGACGATCTCCACGGCGATGGTTGCACCGTCGACGTCGATCGTGTCCATGTCGACGTTCAACTCTCGATGCGCCGACCGTCGGCGAACGCGGCGACGACGGGATGGTCGGTGAGTGACTGCGGGGGCGTCGAGGCCGTGGCGGGCCATCAGCGCCTGGAAGCCCTCGGAGGCGGTGAACTCGTCGAAGACCTCCTTCGACGGGCAGGTGTCGATGATGACGATGCCGTCGGGCGTCCGAATGCATGCGGCGAACTGCATCGCGTCGGGCGGGATCTCGGCGATCATCGCCTCGTACCGAGCCGCCAGGTCGTCCGGGTCACCGCGGTACGTCCACAGGGAGCAGTGCACGCTGCACCAGGGTAGGGCCGTGGCGGCCGGCGCGCCAGCGTCCGATGCCCACGGCACGCCGGCCGGCCGACGGCATGCGATCGCAGGGTGAGGCCGGCTCGAGGTGAGGGTGCGGCCCGGGCTCGGTTGGTGGGCAGACTGGACCATGGCCTCACTCTCCGACGACCGAGTCCGCAGCTTTCTCCTGCAGGGCACCCGCACCGGCAAGATCGCGTGGGTCGCCTCCGACGGGGCTCCTCACGTCGCGCCGATCTGGTTCGTGCTCGACGGCGACGACGTCGTGTTCAACACCGGCGCCGACACGGGCAAGGGTCGGGCGCTCGCCCGCGAAGGCCGGGCGTCGCTCGTGGTCGACGACGACGCGCCGCCGTTCTCGTTCGTGAAGGTCGACGGCACGGTCACGCTGCACGACGACCTCGACGAGGTGCGTCGGTTCGCCACGACGATCGGCGGCCGCTACATGGGCGCCGACCGCGCCGAGGAGTTCGGTCGACGCAATGGTGTGCCGGGGGAGCTGCTCGTCCGCCTCCACCCGACGAAGGTCACCGCTGCGTTCGGCGTCGCCGACTGAGGACGCTGCGGGTGCGGAGGTCAGCAGCACGCATGGTGCGGACCCGCAGGTCGGAGTACCGGCGTGACCGGCGTATACGAGCTCTTCGCCCAGCGGACAGCTCGCGCCGCACTACACCGAGATCGGCTTCGACGACATCCCCGACGGCCTGGATCGCCTCGCCCGCGGCCTGGTGAAGGGCCGGCTCGTCGCACGCATCAACGACGCCGCCTGACGGCACCGCCGGCGAACATCGGCCGGGCCCGGGGCCGAGCGAGCGGGCCTGTCGGATCAGGTCGACTCCTGCGAAGATGGTGGCGTGACGACGCTCGGACACTGCGAGGTGCGCATCACGTGCGGCTCGCGGGAGGAGGCCGCGATCATCGCTGACGCGCTGGTCGAGGCGCACCTGGTGGCGTGCGCCCACCTCGTGCCGATCTCGAGCGTCTACGAGTGGAAGCAGGTGATCGAACACGACGACGAGGTGCTGATCACCGCGGCGACCCGCGTGGATTGCTTCGACTCGATCGTCGAGACGGTGCGCTCGCTGCACTCCTACGAACTGCCGGCGGTCACCGCAGTCGCACTCGACGGTTCCCACGACTACCTCGCCTGGATCGACGACCAGACCCGGCGCTGACCGCCGCAGCGGGGTCGCCTCGTCGCGGGCGACGGCCGGTTGCGCGAGCGTGCATCCGTCGGTTCATCACGTGGCGCGGTGGGCACCGTAGACGGCGTGACCAAGATCCGATCCACCCGATCCAGCCGAGTCCGCGACCGACGCGGGGCCGGAGGCGGCAGCAGCACAGGGTTCTCGACGGGCGGATTCGGGCGGGGCGGCGGCGGGCGCGGCGTGCCGATCGGCGCCGGGGGCGGCGTCATCGGGTTGATCGTCCTCGCTGCGATCGTGATCCTGCCGCGGCTCCTCGGGTCGAGCGGTGATGGTGACGTCGATCCAGCGGTGGGTGAATCGGCCGGGCCGACCGCGTGCGTCACCGAGATCGAACAGGTCGTGTGCGGGGCGGTCGACGACGTCTCGCTGTACTGGGAGCGCCAGTATCCGGAGTCGTTCCAGGGCACGTTCTCCGGCACCGACACCGTCCTCTTCGCCGGAGCGACCCAGACCGGCTGCGGTCGGGCGTCGGCACAGATCGGGCCGTTCTACTGCCCGGTGGACCAGCTCGTGTACTTCGACCTCGACTTCCTCCAGCAGCTCCAGGACGAATTCGGCGCCACCGGTGATCTGGCCGCGCAGTACATCGTGGCCCACGAGTATGGGCACCACGTCCAGAATGTGACCGGCATCAGCGACCGGGTCCGCCAGTTCCAGGACCAGGCGTCCGAGTCGGCCAACGCGTTCAGCGTCGCCCTCGAACTGCAGGCGGACTGCTTCGCCGGAGCCTGGGCATCGTCGGTCGCCGAGCGCGAGCTGTTCGACCGCCCCGGCGAGATCGAGGAGGCGCTGCGCGCCGCCGAGGCCGTCGGCGACGACCGCATCCTGGAGTCGGCCGGCCAGGAGGTCGACCCCGAGAGCTTCACGCACGGCAGCGCCGAACAGCGCCGTCAGTGGTTCGAGACCGGCCTCAACACCGGCGATCCCGAGCAGTGCCGCACGTTCGACGGCGCGCTCGCCCCCTGACATCGTGCCGTCGGCGCCCACCCAACCCGACAGCGTCAGACCCGGTCCGTCTCAGCGGCGCAGTTCGGACGGCTCGACGTAGTTCCCGAAGGGACGTCGCTGTTGACCTCGACAACCTGTGGCTGAGGTAGTCACCCCGTCGAACTTGAGCAGACTGCCATTGCTGCCGATGAAGGAGCAGGCTTCGGCCGCCCCTACATCGAAGGAGCAACATGAACTTGCCGCCACCATCGGGCCCCCCGGCTGGATCCGAGTACCGATCAGCAGCGCCGGAACCCAAGTCGGGATCAGCCCTCAAGCGCGCGGGAAGCCGGTATCGGTCATGGCCGCTCTGGGCGAAGATTGCCGCCCCAGGTGCGGCGATGTTCGTTGGTCTTGGCGCCATCGGCGCAGCCACAGAACCGGCCGAGTCCGCGGACGCGGAGGTTGCCGCGTCCGTCACGGTCGAGCCTGCCGAGCTGACCGAATCGACGCCGTCGCCCACTGCCGAGCCGACCACCGTTCCTCCGACCACGGCTGCACCTACGACTGCTGTGCCCACCACACCTCCGACGACCGCTCCTGCGACGTTGCCTCCGACAACTGCAGCTCCGACGACTGCGGCTCCGACAACCGCGGTTCCGACGACCGCGGCTCCGACGCTGCCACCCACGACGGCACCGCCACCACCGCCGCCACCTCCACCACCCGCTCCCGTCCAGGCGACCGACCCCAACTACGGGACGTGCAAGGAAGCCAAGGCCAATGGCGCCGGACCGTACTACCAGGGCCAGGATCCAGAGTACGGCTGGTACCGAGATGCCGACAGCGACGGCATCGTCTGTGAATGACCATTGAGACTCCGACTTCGACACTGGTTTGAGGGCACTCGGAGTTGGGCCACGTGGCAACACGTCGTTGCCGGCGCCGCCCTCATCGTCGCCGCGGCAACCGTGTCCTCTCTGCTCTTCGGCGGACGGGACGCTGATGCGGTGCCCGCGGGGGACGTAGCTTCCACGGACGAGACGACGGGGACGACCACACCAGCTGAGCCGGTGGCTGTCGGATCATCGACCTCGCTTAGGCCTGCCACCGCGAGCACCGAAGTCGAGAGTCCGGTGAACACCGCGTCCGTCCCGCCACCACCTGCCACCGCTGTCGGGGAGGTGGCCGAAGCAAACGGTCAGCTCGATGCCAGGGACGTTCTTGCCGGCATCCCCATCGAACTCGAGAACCGAACGGGCGGCTACAACCGCGACCTGTTCGCCGTCTGGATCGACGCCGACGACGATGGATGTGACACTCGTGACGAGGTACTTCTCGCGGAGAACCTTGCACCCGCGGAGTCGACCCCACCGGAATGCATCCCGATCCCCGGCCTCTGGCGGAGCACGTATGACGGTAGTTGACGTCACGGACCCGTCAGAGCTCGACGTGGACCACCTCGTCTCGCTCAAGGAGGCGTGGGACTCAGGTGCCTGGGCGTGGACGCCCGACCGTCGCATCGCCTACGCGAACGACCTGACCGATGGACGCACCTTGGTCGCCGTGTCGGCGGCTTCGAACCGATCGAAGGGAGACCGAGACCCATCCAACTGGATCCCGGAGAGTGCCGGAGCAGTGTGCCCATTCATCGCAGACTGGATCGCCGTCAAGGCCAGATGGTCGATGACCATGGACCAGAGCGAACACGGTCGGCTCGGCAATCTCATCGACGATCGCTGCCCGCGCCTGACGATCGAGCCATGGCCGGACGCTGCGCTCGCCGGTGGCGGCTGACAGACGTCCTGTCGCCCAGCAGAGAGGACCGTTCACTGCGAGCAGCCGGTTCGTGATGTGCCGCCACGCTTCCGCGGACGCGTCGGGTGGAGGCCCCGGAACACTGTGACAGCCCCTGAGTACGCTGAGTCGCAGCGAGCGCGACCGAGCCCCTCGCTGCAGGGACGGTCCAGAGAAGGTGTTGCAGCGAGAGAGTCGCTCGCTCTCGATGCGGGCCGTGGCTCCAGTTACCCGGCCCCGCTGCCGATGAACGCTCATGCGTCGGAGGGCCGGAGAACGCCTGGACAAGCAGGCCCGAGCGCTCCGGGCCGAGCGCCGTGACCTCATCGGGTGGAGATACATCCCGGGTCGTCGCGATCTACTGCGCCTTCTGCAGCCTCATCATCGTGTACCTGGCCTGGGCGTCCGGCGCCAGAGCCTGCCTGGATGTTCGCCGGGTTCGCCGGTGGCGCCTCACTGCTTCTGCTCTACATCGCCACCGACACGGTGTCAGCCAACAGACTGGAGAGCGCGGCGATCGCCGAGAGCAACACCTCGAGTGAAGTCCGCAAGCTGCATCGCAGAGGGTGGCGGATCATCGACAATCTGCCGTTTCACGGTTTCGACGTCGATCACATCGCGATCGGTCCGGGAGGCGTCGTGGTGCTCGAGACCAAGTGGACGTCAGACGGGCTCACCAACGCGAACGGACGACTGAACCAGTACGGGCGAGAAGGCAGCTCGCCAGGTCGCCGACAATGTCCCCAGAATCAATGCGCTGCTGCAGCAGAACAATGGGTCGCATGCGACGGTTGTCCACGCATGCGTCGTGTCGTGGGGAACCCGTTCGCACGGCGACGCCGCTCACTTCACCGAACGGCGTCACGGTGATCGACGGAGATCAGCTGGGAACTCTTCTCTGTCCGGTCTCGATCCAGGTGATGTCGAACGCTGAGATCGATGCCGCCATCCGAAGCACTCAACCGGTACCTCGGACTTCGCCTCGAGCACATCGCCAAACAAGGCGAAAGCCAAGAAGGCCGGCGTGTAGGACTCAGCCGGCCCAGCGGCGGGCGATGATGCGGTCGCGCTCGTCGTCGTTGTCGATGCGTTCGGTGCTCACGGGGGTGCGCCACCAGAACCGGCGCTCGTCGCCCTTGGTCTCGTAGACCGGGTGGTCGCTGGGTTCGATGCTGATGCGGCAGATGTCCTTGCCGTCGATGGTGAAGAACTCCCAGTCGACGAGCGTCGCGGCTGACTTGCCGAGGCGGTCGAGGAGGTTCTTGAGGTGTTGGCCCCACAGGTCGTGGTCGCCTCGCTCGCCGCGCTTGGAGAAGGTGGCGTAGTCGGCCTCCAGGCCGTAGATGCCGCCGTCGTCGGTGACGCCGACGAGCAGCGTGCCGCCGTACAGGCTGTTGGCGAACCCGGCGATCGTCTTCACGATCGAGTCCTCGATGTAGCCGGCCTTCTCGCCCTGGTTGACGTCCCAGCGCATCGTCGACTTGTACTCGAGGAAGCGGGTCTCGCCGTCGGGGCGGATCAGGTCGGAGATCGGACACGTCCGCTGACGCGCGACCCGGGCCTGCGCGTAGATGCTCGGCGCGCTGCGCTCGAGCCACGCCGCCTTGAGGTCGGGGTTGTCCAGCACGGCGTAGACCAGCTCGTCGTTGGTCTTCTGGCGCTCCAGCAGCTTCGACTGCCAGACGCCGTCGAGGCCGACCTTGAACCGCTCGAAGTCGTTGGCGCCGGCCTGGATCTGCACGTTCTCGTCGGCGACGACGGCACCGTCGACCTGCCCGAAGAAGAGGGCGTCGTTCTCGGTGATGCCCATCGCGAACCGCTCGTTGATCCGCTTGATCACCTCCGACAGCGGCACCTCCTCGGGCAGCACCGTGCGGCCCCCACCGCCGTAGATCGTGATGACCTCGCCCTCGGTCGATTCGGGGTCGAGTGAGGCGCTCCCGCTCGACGACTGCTCCATCCGGAGGTGGGTGAGCTCCACCGAGTCGCCGAGGTCGACGCCGACGATCGAGTCACGCTTGAGGAGCTGCGAGAGGCGGCGGCAGAACAGGTAGTCGCGTTCGAGCTTGACGTCGGTGAACGACACGACCTGCGAGAGGAACGAGTAGATCCGGGTGAACCGGGTGAGCACGTCGCGGAACTCGTCCTGGCGGGCCTCGTCGAGCGCGTTGAACCGGTCGACCGCCGGCTGCATCACGGTGTGGATCCGCTGGTGGTTCTTCTCGGGGTCGGTGAGCAGGAGCCCGACCATCGTCTCGATCTCCTCGCCGCGCAGCACGTCGAACGGGCCGAGCTCGGCGTGGGTGTCGTACAGCAGGTGCGGGTCGGTCGGCGGGGCGACGGTGCGCACGTACCAGGGGGCGAACGACTCCTGGATCGACTCGGCCGAGTTGCGGAAGTCGAGCACGAACGTGCCGGTCTTGTCGGGGTGCGTGCGGTTCAGGCGCGACAGCGTCTGCACGGCGGCGAGGCCGGTGAGGGTCTTGTCGACGTACATCGCGTAGAGCTTCGGCTGGTCGAAGCCGGTCTGGTACTTCTCGGCGACGACGAGGATCTGCCAGTCGTCGGTGTCGAACCGGGCGGGCGTCTCCGACTCGGGGAACCCGTTGACCCGTGACTCGGTCCACTCCTCACCGTCGTCGTCGAGCGTGCCGGAGAACGCGCACAGCACGCCGACGTCGCCGATGCCGTGCTCGGCGCAGTACTTGTCGAGCGCCCGCTTGTACCGCAGGGCGTGGAGCCGGGAGGCGGTGACCACCATCGCCTTCGCCTTGCCGCCGACCTGGCGGGCGACGTGGGAGCGGAAGTGGTTGACGATCACGTCGGCGCGCTGGGCGAGGTTGTGCTCGTGCAGCGAGACGAACCGGGCGATCGCCGCGCTGGCGCGGGACTTGTCGAGCTCGGGGTCGTCGGTGATCGCCTTGTCGATCTTGAAGTAGGTGTCGTAGGTGACGTAGTTGGCGAGCACGTCGTGGATGAAGCCCTCCTCGATCGCCTGGCGCATCGAGTACAGGTGGAACGGCTCGTACTTGCCCGACTCGCCCCGCTGCCCGAACAGCTCGAGGGTGCGGCCCTTCGGGGTGGCGGTGAAGGCGAAGAACGACATGTTCGCCTGGCGCCCGCGGGCGTCGACCTCCTTGGCGAGGAGGTCCTGCACCGGATCGGGCACCTCGTCGACCAGCGACACCTCCGCCGCTTCGGCCGCAGCGAGCAGCGACGCCTCGGAGGCGGAGGACGACGACGGGCCGCCGCCGAGCACCTTCTTCATCTCCTTGGCGGAGTCGCCGGTCTGCGACGAGTGGGCCTCGTCGATGATCACCGCGTAGCGGCGCGACGCCAGCTCCTCGACGTGCTTCATCACGTGCGGGAACTTCTGGATGGTGGTGATGACGATGCGCGCCCGCTCCCCCGCGAGCGCCTCGGCGAGTTGCTTGGAGTCCTGGTCGATCTTGGCGACGACGCCGTGGGTGCGCTCGAACTGGTAGATCGTCTCCTGGAGCTGCCGGTCGAGCACGAGCCGGTCGGTGATCACGACGACCTTGTCGAACACCGGCCGGTCGTCCGACGGAGTGCAGCGACGAGAGCCGGTGGGCGAGCCAGGCGATCGTGTTCGACTTGCCCGACCCCGCCGAGTGCTGCACGAGGTACGACTGCCCGGCGCCCTGCGAGCGGGCGTCGGCGACGAGCGACAGCACGGCGCTCCACTGGTGGTAGCGGGGGAAGAGCGTGACCTTCTTGCCCGCGTCGTCGGTGGTGGTGAGCACGAACCGGGCGAGCAGGTCGAGCCAGGCGTCGCGTGACCACACCTCCTCCCACAGGTAGCCGGTGCGGTACCCGGATCGAGCGGGGTTCCCGGCCCGGTCGCCGTTGCCCCGGTTGAACGGCAGGAACCGGGTGCTGTCGCCCGACAGGCGGGTGGTCATGAACACCTGCTCGGTGTCGACCGCGAAGTGCACGATCGCCCGGCGCAGCAGCGCGTTGCGAGGGTCGCGGTCGCGGCGGTACTGCCGCTTGGCGTCCTCGGCGGTCTGGCCGGTGAGGTGGTTCTTGATCTCGGCGGTGGCGACCGGGATGCCGTTGAGGAACAGCCCGACGTCGACCGTCTTCGACGACGACGGCTCGTACGGCAGCTGGCGGGTGACCGTCAGCCGGTTGGCCGAGTACTTGGCCTGGTGGTCGGCGTTGAGCCCGGACGCCGGGCGGAAGTAGGCGAGGCGGATCTCGGCCTTCTCGTGGCCGGCGTACACGATCCCGTGCCGCAGCACGTCGACCGTCCCCCGGCTGTCCAGCTCCTTCGAGAGACGAGTAGCGAACGCCCGCTGCGCCTCGTCGGGCGACGAGTGCGACCGGCGCACCTTCTCCCACTCCTCCGGCTGCGTCGCCCCGATGAACGAGAACAGCTCCGCCGTGTCGAGCGCCAGGTCGGCCGAGAAGTCGTCGTCCCGATCAGCGGCGTTGCCCACCTTGACCGCCGAGTAGCCACCCGACGACACGAGCGACTCGCAGATCGCCGTCTCGAACGCCCGCTCGGAAGGTCCCGCCATCGAGCCGACCCTAATCGCCCACACCGAACCGACGACCGGACACGCCCGCGGACGCGTGGCCGGAGCGACCCACGGAACTCTGCGACAGCCCCTCACTACGCTGAGGTCGAGCGAGCTCGACCAAGCCCCTCGCCAAGCGGGCGGTCCGACGATCCAGCAATGAACGGGAGGTCGCGGCGTGCCAGCGCAACGTATGACGAGCTACGATATCTGTATGACGATGCTCAGCTTTCGCGTCGACGAGGAGGACGCAGCAGCGATCCAGCGGTGGGCGGACGAGCTCGGCATCGACCGATCGGTGCTCCTGCGCGACGCGGTGCGCCAGCACCTGAACCGGCTGGCCGCAGAGAACGACGTCGACCGATGGGAGGACCTGCCGCTCACCGACGGCGAGTCGGCCCTGGCGACGATCGCCGACTGGGGTCCGGCCGAAGACTGGCAGGACTGGGCCGATGCAACGGGGTGAGATCTGGTTTGCGGCCACCCCCGGCGGCGACCGCCCCGTCCTGGTCCTCACCCGCGACCCGGTGGCCGACCGGATCGGTTCCGTCGTCGTCGCCGCCCTGACCCGCACCGTGCGAGGCGTGGTGTCGGAGCTGGTGCTCACGCCGGCCGACGGCGTGCCGACGGACTGCGTCGTCAACTTCGACAACATCCACACCATCCCCCGCACCACCTTCCGGCGCCGGGTGACCACCCTCCCACCGAACCGGATGGCCCAAGCCTGCCGAACCCTCCAGGCCGCCACCGGCTGCTGACGAGCCGAGCGACGTCGCCCGGGTGCCGCGCCACGCGTCCGCGGACGCGTGGCTACGGAGCGGAAGCGACACTCGGAACCCTGTGACAGCCCCTGACTACGCTGAGGTCGAGCGAGCTCGACCAAGCCCCTCGCTAACGGGCGGTCCGACAATCCAGCGAACGAACTGGAGGCTCGC